>UBMP01000008.1 GCA_900466575.1 Hyphomicrobiales bacterium
GATAAGATAGATTATGGAACATGCAGGCTAATAGAAATGGGCAAATTGGGGCTTTTGGCCATCTGGTCCTTGAGTCCTCTCGCAATCTCTCCGACTTGGAAATGCCGACGTCCTGCGCTTCATCAGGTGCAAACATGGGAAAGGCTGGCATCAGACATTTGCTGCACGTCGTCCTTGGCTTTATGGAGGCGCCCGATGGCTGCGGCCAGCGCGTCGAAGCAATCGGGATCCAGTCCGGAGCCGACTTCCTCGCTCATGATCGACAAGGCCCTGGCGGTCGGCATGGCGGCCCGATATGGCCGGTCGGCACTCAAGGCGTCGAAAATGTCAGCGACCGTAACGATGCGGGTTTCAAGGTCCAGTTCATCCGCGCCGATGCCGTTCGGATAACCTTTTCCGTTCAGCTTCTCGTGGTGGTTCCTGGCGATCGAAGCGATGCCGGAGAACGCTTCGATCTTCGAGAGAATATGCTCACCGAGAACCGGATGGTTCTTCATAGCGCGCCATTCGTCTTCATCCAGTTTGCCGGTCTTGTCGAGAATCTCATTGGAAATACCGAGCTTTCCGATGTCATGCAACAGCGCGCCGCGCACGAGCCAGCGCTTGCGGCTTGCTTCCATGCCCAGTTCTTCGGCGATCATGTCGCTATAAAGTGCCACACGCTTGCTGTGGCCGCTGGTGAACGGGCTTTTGGCGTCAACCACCTGGGCAAAGCCATCCGCAATGTCATCCAGCAGATCGTCGTCCAGTGGCGTCCGGTTGGCAGTCGGTTCGAGCGCAAAGACGCGCGCCTCGATGTCCTGCCCCTCCAGAACAGCCCAGAAGGAAAGATCTTTCGCCAGTATCTCGAAGAGCGCGGCAAGCTGTGGGTCGAACCAGGTCCCTGCCCGTCTGCGGACCTCGTTGACCGCCGCCTGACGTCCCCCGGTAATGTGAAAGACGTCAATGACCTGTGCGAGAAGCGCAATGCGCGCCATCAGCGATATGTCGCTTTCCTTGCGGCCCAAGGGATGACCGCGTCCGTCCCAGTGTTCATCCAGATCCAGAATGCCTTTCGCCACGCGCTCGGGAAAGCGCATGGTGCGGGCAATTTCCGCGCCGCGCTCACAGCGCGTCTCTATGAGATCACGCGTGATATTGCCGGCGCTTCTGGCGATATTCAGGATCGTTTTCAGCTTGGTGGCGAGGCCGGATTTGACCGCTGTATTGGTGGCCACAAAATGCAGGACCTGACCAAGGCTGTGGTCCATCAGTTTGGAATTGCGTTTGAAGTCGTGGTCGTTCGTCGCATAGAGCTGACAGATGCGTGCGGCATTGCTGCTGCAGCCCAGGTCTTTCAGGAAGAGCATGTAGAAAAGATCGTGGAGCTCGGCGGCATCAAGTCCCAGCCGCTTGCCGATATGCATGCCGATCCAGCAGCAACGCGCGCTGTGGCCGACCGGCTGGCCGTCCGTCATGTCGAGAGCGGCGCTCAGCGCGCTGACGACTTCAGCCAGTTGCAGCATGTCGGCGCGCGGGGCCATCACAGCCGAACGTGGAGCCAAGTTGGCGGTCTTCATCATCGCACTCCGGTTCAAAACCGGGCTATTATCCACAGTCGGAGTTAAAATATGGCAAGCATGCTAGGTGTGGCCCCACGGCAACGCCTCCCCTCTTGCACTTTGCGAAATTTGTACCAAATATTCCTGTGAAAGGAATATGACAATGAAACAAGGTATCGCGAAGTATCAGATTGGTCAGGTTGTGCGCCATCGGATCTTTCCCTTCCGCGGCGTGATCTTTGATGTCGATCCGGAATATGCCAACACCGAGGAATGGTGGAATTCCATTCCGGCGGAAGTCAGGCCAACCCGTGAGCAACCGTTCTATCATCTCCTCGCAGAGAATGACGAAACGGAATATGTCGCCTACGTCTCAGAGCAGAACCTCGTGGCGGACGAAAGTGGCATGCCACTGAGGCACCCGCAGATCACCCAGATCTTCGAGGCCGCCGATCCCGGGCACTACAAGCCAAAGGCGATCGTAGCGCACTGAGCTGACTGACACGAACCGGACGGAAATTCTGGTTCTGACAAAAAACAAAAAGCCCGGAACGTGTTCCGGGCTTTTTCGTATGGATCGGCTGAACCTTACTTCGGGTTCTGCGTGGCAGCCTTCTGGGCGTCTTCCAGCTTCTTGCGGCGCGCTTCGGCTTCCTTGAGCGTCTTTTCCTGCAGAGCGCGCTGAGTTTCCTCAAGCTTGGACTGCTCGACCGGTGCACCATCGAAGGAGGTGCCGAAACCTTCAAGAGCGATCTTGATCGGGTTCGGAGCGCGCTGGAAGTTGATCGACGTGAACACGACTTCGTTGCCCTTCTTGAGAGCGGCGATCAGGCCATCGGTCAGCGGGGCTTCGGCAATGCACTTGTCGGGCATGCAGACTGCATAGTCGAGCTTCTGGCCCTTGCCGCCGTCGATCTGCATCAGGATGCCCGGTGCGATGGCGCGAGCGGACGGAACCGAAACCTGGATAAGCTTGCGGTTGACCTTGCCGGAAACGGTGATGAGGCCGACAGCCGTCAGAAGCTGGCCGTTGGCGGCCTGCTGAAGGTTCTGCACGATGCAGACGTCATTGTCTTCCTGCTTGGTGCAGACCTTGAACCAGCCCTGCGGAAGAGCCGGCGGTGCACCTTCCGGCGCTGCGTCCTGTGCGTTCACGGCAGTGCCGGCAACCATCAGGGACAGGGTGCCTACAGCGGCAGCGGCGAACTTCTTCAGTGAGATATTCATTCGGATCTGGTCTCCCGGTGTCATCGTTCCACAAGCCCGGCGTCTCGCGCCCGGCTCGTTCAAATCTCGTCGCGGTGTCTGTGTGCCAAATAAGGCATTTGAATGGCCCGCGCAATTTCACTTCCTGTTACAGAAGTGAATACCGTTTTTCCAGCCCTACAATCCGTTTTTTGCGGCGTTCGAAGCGCTCGTGCCGCGTTTTTGGCCCATTGCGTGGTAACCTCGCCCGCGAATCGATGACGTGTGGAAGGGCCTGTATTTGAGATTGCTGCTCGCATTTGCTGCCGTGTTGAATGCTGCTGCCTTTTGTCTTGCGGCGACAGTCACGCATGCGGAGCCTGTTCATGCCATTGCCATGCATGGCCAACCTGCCCTGCCAGCAGATTTCGATCACTTCCCTTATGCAGACCCCAAGGCGCCCGAGGGCGGATCGGTGACATATGGCGTGGTCGGCACGTTCGACAGCCTCAATCCTTTTGTCTTGAAGGGCATGCGCACCACGGCCCGCGGGCTGTGGGATCCGCAATATGGCAGTCTTGTCTTCGAACCGCTGATGTTGCGTTCCGCAGACGAGCCGTTCACGCTCTACGGTCTTCTCGCCAAATCCGTCGAAATCGACGATGACCGCACCTTCATGCAGTTCAATCTCGATTCGCGCGCGCGCTGGTCGGACGGCAAGCCGGTGACTGCGGACGACGTCATCTTCACCTTCGAACTTCTGCGCGACCACGGTCGCCCACCCTTCTCCAATCGGCTGAAGAAGGTCGAAAAGATGGAGAAGGTCGGCGACAACAGCGTCCGTTTCACGTTCACCAAGGATGCCGACCGCGAGTTTCCACTTCTGTTGGCGCTTTCTCCGGTGCTGCCGAAACACGCGATTGACCCGAAAAAGTTCGAGCAGTCCGGCCTCACCCAGATGATCGGCTCGGGCCCCTATCTTTTTGATCGGGTAAAGCCGGGCGAGAAGATCGTCTACAAGCGTAATCCGAACTATTGGGGCAACGACCTGCCCGCGATGCGTGGCCTCGCCAATTACGATCGCATTACCATCAACTACTATCTTCAGGATCAGACGCTTTTCGAAGCCTTCAAGAAGGGCGATGTGGATATCTATGGCGACGGCAGCCCGACCCACTGGCGCGACGCCTATAATTTTCCGGCCGTTCGCTCAGGGGAAATCGTCCGCGAAGAGTTCAAGCCGAAGCTGCCATCAGGCATGTTCGGTTTCGTCTTCAACACCCGCCGCCCGCTTTTTCAGGACGTGCGGGTCAGAGAGGCGCTGACACTCGCCTTCGACTTTGAATGGGTGAACCGCAATCTCTTCGGCGATGTCTATGCCAGGACAGAGAGCTTTTGGCAGAATTCGGATCTTTCCAGCTATGGGGTTCCCGCCAGCGACAAAGAACTCGCATTGATTGGCGATCTGAAGAAGGACATGGAGCCCGAGTTCCTGGACGGTAGCTATAAGCTGCCGGTGACCGACGGCTCCGGACGCGACCGCAAGGTTCTCAAGCGTTCCGTCGATCTGTTGAAAGATGCCGGCTATGTGATCCGCGATGGGAAGATGGTCGACAACAAGGGTAAGCCGCTGACCTTCGAGATCATGACTCAGAGCCCGGACCAGGAAAAGGTGGCGCTGGCGTATCAACGATTTCTGACCGCCATCGGCGTCGACGTCGCGGTTCGAACGGTCGATGACAGTTCGTATCAGCAGCGCTCACAATCTTTCGATTATGATATGGTTCTAAAATCGTACAGTTCATCCCTGTCACCCGGCGCGGAACAGGTCGGCCGCTGGGGCTCGGCCAGCAAGGGCGTTCAGGGCACAGACAGCTTTGCCGGTGTCGCCGATCCGGGGATTGACCGCATTCTATCGGCCATTGTCAGCGCTCGCGGCCAGGAGGATTTCGTCGCCTCGGTCCGCGCGCTCGACCGTGTATTGATGTCGCGATACTATGTCATCCCCCTCTATCACATCGCCCAGCAATGGGTAGCCCATCGGAAGAACCTCATGCATCCACCCATCACACCTCTCTACGGCTATTCGCTTCCCGCCTGGTGGGATGCGACAGCCAAGGCGCAGTAGCGCTCGAACCGGAAACAGTCTGTTTCTTGGTTTTTGTGCAATTCCGGATCAAAAGCCGCTATAGGCTGATCCCAAATTGTCTTGTCCTGCGAAAGGAACCCGCTTTGAGAACCGTTTCCATCGATATCGTCTCCGACGTCGTCTGCCCGTGGTGCTATCTCGGCAAGGCGCGGCTGGAACAGGCGCTGGCCATGACTGCCGGTCAGGCCGATGTCGCCATCACCTGGCGTCCCTATCGCCTGAACCCCGACATACCGGCTGAAGGCATCGACCATCAGGCCTGGCTCGCCTCCAAATTCGGCGGCAAGGACAAGGTCGATAGCGCGCATGCGCAGATCGCCCAATATGGCAAGGAAGCCGGGATCGAGTATAATTTCGACGCCATCAAGGTGGGTCCGAACACGCTCGATGCACACCGCCTCCTGCATTGGGCCCTGCAGCACGGCCGCGACATCCAGAACAAGGTCGCCGACCTGCTCTTCAAGGCGAATTTCACGGAAGGCCGCAATGTCGGCGACCATAAGGTGCTTGTGGAGATCGCCCGCGAAGCCGGCATGGATGGCGATGTGATCGCCAGGCTGCTGGAGAGCGACGCCGATAAGGACGAGGTCCTCGGCGAGATCGAAGCCGCGCAGAAAATGGGTGTCTCTGGCGTTCCGTTCTTTATCCTCGACGGAAAATATGCGGTCTCTGGCGCGCAGATGCCGGAAACGCTGGCGGGCGCGATTTTGCAGCTGTCGAATGATGAGATTGGTGAGGAAGGCTGAACCAGACCTTCGCCTGGAACTCTTCAGGGGCCGGCGTCAGCCGGCCTTTGTCGTTTCAGCGTCTCGCGAGGCTGACCGTCCTGTCTCGGAACTCAGCCGCGCTGGCCAAGCGCCTTTTCGATCTTCTTGTCGGTGTTGTACTGGCCGAGCGCATAAACGGCCCAGATCGCAGCTGGCAGCCAGCCGATCAGCGTGATCTGGAGGATCAGGCAGATGATGCCTGCAATGGGTCTTCCGATGGTGAAGAAGGTGAGCCAGGGCAGGATCAGGGCAATCAGCAGGCGCATGTCTGTTCTCTCCGTTGAAGGATGCGATCTATCTGGTGAGCAGGGCTCGCCTTGGCAAGAGCGATACGCCTCGATGCAAAGCTTGAACGAAAAAGGCCGGAAGCGCGTGACGCTTGCCGGCCTTCATTACAATCGTGAGATCGTTTGACAAACTTGCAAGCGATCCCACTGTGGTTTGGGTTGCTCGCCCAACCACGAGCAACCCGTCTTTGTCATTCGGCAGTATCCGAAGGCGCTTCACCACCCTCGCCTGCCTCAACCGATGCATCCACCTCATCGTCACCCTCCGGCTCGCTGATACGCTCGACCGAGACGACCTTTTCGTCGGCTGCTGTCGAGAAGATCGTGACGCCCTTGGTGGCTCGGCTGGCGATGCGGATACCGTTGACCGGCACGCGGATCAGCTGGCCGCCATCGGAGACGAGCATGATCTGATCACTCTCCTCGATCGGGAAGGCAGCGACAAGAACGCCGATCTCGCCGGTCTTGGAGGTGTCGGTGGCGCGGATGCCCTTGCCGCCGCGACCCGAGATGCGGAAGTCGTAGGACGACGAGCGTTTGCCGAAGCCGCGCTCCGAGACGGTGAGCACGAACTGCTCGCGCGCCTTCAGCTCCTGATAACGCTCTTCCGGCAGTTCGGTGATCTCGCCGGCTTCTTCACCGACGAGCGCAATGTCGTCCTCTTCCACGCCCATGGCGCGACGTTCGGCTGCCGAGCGCTTGAGATAGGCCGCGCGCTCTGCCGGATCGGCATCGACATGGCTCAGGATCGTCATCGAGATCAGGCTGTCTCCCTCCGCCATCGTCATGCCGCGCACGCCGATCGAGTTGCGACCGGCAAAGACGCGGACCTCATCGACGGGGAAACGGATCGCCTGGCCGAGGGCCGTTGTGAGCAACACGTCGTCACGGTCGGTGCAGGTCTCGACGGAGAGGATTTCGTCACCCTCCTCCTCGAGCTTCATCGCGATCTTGCCGTTGCGGTTGACCTGGACGAAATCGCCGAGCTTGTTTCGGCGAACCGTGCCGCGGGTCGTGGCGAACATGACGTCGAGGTTTTCCCACGTCGTCTCGTCCTCGGGCAGCGGCATGATCGTCGTGATGCGTTCGCCGGGCTCCAGTGGCAGCATGTTGATCATGGCCTTGCCGCGCGACTGCGGCGTGCCGATCGGCAGGCGCCAGACCTTTTCCTTGTAGACGATGCCACGCGAGGAGAAGAACAGGACCGGCGTGTGCGTGTTGGCGACGAACAGCCGTGTCACGAAATCCTCGTCGCGCGTCGCCATGCCGGATCGGCCCTTGCCGCCGCGGCGCTGGGCGCGATAGGTAGTCAGCGGCACGCGCTTGATGTAACCGGCATGGCTGACGGTGACGACCATGTCCTCGCGGGCAATCAGGTCCTCATCTTCCATGTCCGGACCGCCTTCGACGATCTCGGAGCGGCGCGGCGTGCCGAATTCGTCGCGGATGGCGATCAGCTCGTCCTTGACGATGGTCTGGATGCGCAGGCGCGACGACAGGATGTCGAGGTAATCGGTGATTTCCTCGCCGATCTTGTTCAGTTCGTCGCCGATTTCGTCGCGGCCAAGCGCCGTGAGGCGAGCGAGACGCAGTTCGAGGATCGCGCGGGCCTGCTCTTCCGAGAGATTATAGGTCAGGTCCTCGTTGATCTTGTGGCGCGGGTCGTCGATCAGGCGGATCAGCGACTCGACGTCATGGGCCGGCCAGCGGCGCTCCATCAACTGCTCGCGCGCCGTCTGCGGATCGGGTGCCCGGCGGATCAGGTTGATGATCTCATCGATATTGGCAACCGCGATAGCAAGACCGACCAAGACATGGGCTCGGTCACGCGCCTTGCGCAACAGATACTTGGTACGACGGCTGACGACCTCTTCGCGGAAGGACACGAAGGCCTTCAGCATGTCGATGAGGATCATCTGTTCCGGCTTGCCGCCGTTCAGCGCCACCATGTTGCAGCCGAAGGAGGTCTGCAGCGGCGTGTAGCGGTAGAACTGGTTGAGGATAACCTCGGCATTGGCATCGCGCTTCAGCTCGATGACGACGCGATAGCCTTCGCGGTCGGACTCGTCGCGAATGTCGGAGACGCCCTCGACGCGCTTTTCGCGTACGAGTTCCGCCATCTTCTCGATCATCGTCGACTTGTTCACCTGATACGGGATCTCGGTGATGATGATCTGCTCGCGGTCGCCGCGCATCGGCTCGATGCGGGCGCGGCCGCGCATGATCACAGAGCCCCTGCCCGTCTCATAAGCCGAGCGGATGCCGGCGCGGCCAAGGATCAACGCTCCTGTCGGGAAATCCGGACCCGGAATATGTTCCATGAGCTGCAGCAGTTCGATGGCCGGATTGTCCATCACGGCGATGCAGCCGTTGATGACTTCGGACAGGTTATGCGGCGGAATGTTTGTCGCCATGCCGACCGCGATGCCGCCGGCACCGTTGACGAGCAGGTTCGGGAACTTCGCCGGGATGACGACCGGTTCGGAGAGCGTGCCGTCATAGTTGTCGCGGAAATCGACGGTGTCCTTGTCGAGATCGTCGAGCAGCGAATGCGCGACCTTCTGCAGGCGGCATTCGGTGTAACGCTGGGCCGCCGGCGGGTCGCCGTCGACCGAGCCGAAATTGCCCTGACCGTCGATCAGCGGCAGGCGCAGCGACCAGTCCTGCGCCATGCGGGCCAGCGCGTCGTAGATCGCGGCGTCGCCATGGGGGTGATACTTACCCATGACGTCGCCGGTGACGCGGGCGCACTTGACGTATTTCTTGTTCCAGTCAACGCCGAGCTCGGACATGCCGTAGAGAATTCGGCGATGCACCGGCTTCATGCCGTCGCGCACGTCGGGCAGCGCTCGGCTCACGATCACGCTCATCGCGTAATCGAGATAGGAACGCTGCATTTCTTCAATGATGGAAATGGGCTCGATTTCGCTCGGGCCCCTGCCGCCGGGTGTCATTTGCGCTGTCAATTCGGTCACATTCTCTGTTCGGAATCAGTGGTTTTTTATAGCGGAAAGCACCGCCAACCGCCAATTTTCGGGCCCGTTCTCAACAGGTTTTGCGCCGATTTCGTGGAAAAGCTTGAAACTTTCGACAATCTGCGATCAAGGTCAGGACAAAGGCCGCGCCGCGCCGGGCGAAATGGCCAAATGGGGGACGACATGGCGGGGTATGAACAACTGGTCAATGCCTTCACGACCCTTGTCGTGACCATCGATCCGCCGGGCCTTGCCCCGATTTTCCTAGGGTTGACGCACGGCATGACCGGGCTGGAGCGGCGACGCACGGCGCTCCGCGGCGCTCTCATCGCCTTCGGCATTCTGACCGTCTTTGCGATTGCTGGTGAAGCGATTTTGAACACGATGGGTATCTCCATCGGCGCGTTCCGCATCGCAGGTGGGCTGCTGCTCTTTGCAATTTCCTTTGAGATGATTTTCGATCGCCGCGAGGCGCGCAAGCAGAAGACGTCGGAGACCGCGGTGGTCGAGGACCATGTGCACAATCTCTCGGTCTTTCCGCTGGCCCTGCCCCTCATCGCAGGCCCGGGCGCAATTTCCGCAACGATCCTGCTGGCCGGCTCGTTTCACACGCCGGTCGACCGGATCGAACTGATCGGGGTTATCGGCATCTGTATCCTGCTGGTTCTGGTCTCGCTGACGGTCGCAAGCCGCATCGACCGCTTCCTAGGCCGCTCCGGGCGCGCCATCCTGACGCGCCTGCTGGGCGTGCTGCTTGCGGCGCTATCAGTGCAGTTCGTGATCGACGGATTGAAGTCTGTGCTGTGAACCGGTCAGCGGCCGGCAACGGCGAGCGGATGGCCGCCCGCGAACTGCACAAGATCCCAGAGATTGCCGTATAGGTCTGAAAAGACCGCCACCTTTCCATAGGGCATCACCTGCGGCTCGCGCACGAAAGTTACGCCCTTGCCGCGGTAGTCTGCGAAGTCGCGGTCGAAATTGTCGGTCGCCAGAAACATGAAGACCCGGCCGCCGCCCTGCTGGCCAATGAAGGGCTCCTGCCCGGCATTCGAGGGACGGGCCAGCACAATGCCGGTCCCGCTGTTGCCGGAGACGTCGCGCGGGCGCACGACAACCCAGCGCTTGTCCTGCTCCGGCTGATAGGTGTCCTCCTGCAACTCGAAGCCGAGGACACCACAGTAGAAGGCTATCGCCTCGTCGTAATCGCGCACAATGAGCGCCACGTTGGAAATACGCTGCGCCATCAGCCGGCAGCCCCCTGAAATATTCGACTAGGCCCGTGCAAGTCCCCGGCGATCAGAACGGAATGTCGTCGTCCATGTCGCGCGAAAAATTGCCGGCCGGCTGCGACGAGCCGCGACCGCCGCCGCTACTGCGCGGTGCCGGCGCTGACGAACCGTAATCGTTGCCACCGCCATAATCGCCACCGAAATCGCCGCCCTGGCCGCGACCGCCGCCTTCACCACGGCCATCCAGCATGGTCAGCGTCGAATTGAAGCCCTGCAGCACGACTTCCGTCGAATAGCGATCATTGCCGTTCTGGTCCTGCCACTTGCGGGTCTGCAGCGCACCTTCGATGTAAAGCTTCGCGCCCTTCTTCACATATTGTTCGACCACCTTGCAGAGGCCTTCGTTGAAGACCACGACATTGTGCCACTCGGTCTTTTCCTTGCGTTCGCCGGAATTACGGTCGCGCCACTGTTCCGACGTCGCGATGCGCAGGTTGGCGATCGGGCGGCCGTCCTGCGTGCGACGGATTTCGGGATCGGCCCCGACGTTGCCGATGAGAATAACCTTGTTCACGCTGCCAGCCATACTACCAAACCCTGTTCTTAAAGATCATTGTCGGGCTCTTCTGCCCGAAAGATTTGCCACCTTAAACCCTGCAGGCTGGCTTTGCCCCCGCCGTCAAAGCCAATCCACAACTCATTTCCCCGGGCCCGACACATGCTGCCACAGACTGACAGCGTGTTGCACTTTATCGACTTGGTCGAATAAATCGTGCTTCCCGGAGAATGTTCTTTATTTGTTCTATTGAAGTTGTTAATGATTGTCAACAGATTCGGGAACATGAGTTGGGCAAGGAGGCGCCGCGCGTCTGATCTGCCTCGACAGGCCCGCCGTAAATTCGGCATAAGGCATCATCTCCCCTTCTAGCCGGTGGATTCCATGAGTGAACTGAAGACGATTTCCATTCGCGGCGCGCGCGAGCACAATCTGAAGGGGGTTGACCTCGATCTGCCGCGCAACAAGCTGATCGTGATGACCGGCCTTTCCGGCTCCGGCAAGTCTTCGCTTGCCTTCGACACGATCTATGCCGAGGGCCAGCGGCGCTATGTCGAGAGCCTGTCGGCCTATGCGCGGCAGTTCCTCGAAATGATGCAGAAGCCGGATGTCGACCAGATCGACGGCCTCTCACCAGCCATCTCCATCGAGCAGAAGACGACGTCGCGCAACCCCCGCTCGACCGTTGGCACGGTAACGGAAATCTACGATTACATGCGCCTGCTCTTTGCGCGCGCCGGCGTCCCCTATTCCCCGGCCACAGGCCTGCCGATCGAGAGCCAGACGGTCAGCCAGATGGTGGACCGGATCCTCGCTTTTCCTGAAGGCACGCGCCTCTATATTCTCGCACCGATGGTGCGGGGCCGTAAGGGCGAGTACAAGAAGGAACTCGCCGAGCTCATGAAAAAGGGCTTCCAGCGCGTCAAGATTGACGGGCAGTTCTACGAGATCGCAGACGCCCCGGCACTCGACAAAAAGTACAAGCACGATATCGACGTCGTCGTGGACCGCGCCGTCGTCCGCCCCGATATGGCGTCGCGCCTGGCGGACAGTCTGGAGACCTGCCTCAAACTCGCCGACGGTCTGGCTATTGCCGAGTTCGCCGACAAGCCGCTACCGCCGGAAGAAACATCCGCTGGAGGCTCGGCCAACAAATCTCTGAACGAAACGCATGAACGCGTTCTTTTTTCTGAGAAATTCGCCTGCCCGGTGTCAGGATTCACGATTCCGGAAATCGAGCCGCGACTGTTCTCGTTCAACAATCCGTTCGGCGCCTGCCCGACCTGTGACGGACTTGGTTTCCAGCAGAAGATCGACCCGATGTTGATCGTACCGGAGCCCCATCGCACGCTTCGCGACGGTGCGATTGCGCCCTGGGCCAAGTCCTCATCGCCCTATTACGGCCAGACGCTCGAAGCGCTCGGCAAGCATTACGGTTTCAAGCTTGGACAGAAGTGGTCCGACCTGCCGGAGGAGGCGCAGAAGGCGATCCTTTTCGGCACCAAGGAGAAGATCAAGTTCGAGTACAAGGACGGCTCGCGGGCCTATACGACGGAGAAGACCTTCGAGGGCGTGGTGACCAATCTGGAGCGCCGCTGGAAGGAAACGGACAGCGCCTGGGCGCGCGAGGAGATCGAGCGCTTCATGGCTGACAGCCCCTGCCCGGCCTGTAACGGCTTCCGCCTGAAGCCGGAGGCGCTGGCGGTGAAGATTGCCGGGCTGCATATCGGCGAAGTCACGCAAATGTCGATCCGCAATGCGCGCAACTGGTTCGAGGAGCTGCCGGCGCTTCTGAGCGCCAAGCAGAACGAGATCGCCGTGCGCATCCTGAAGGAAATCCGCGAGCGCCTGCGCTTCCTGAACGACGTCGGCCTCGAATATCTCAGCATGTCACGAAACTCGGGCACACTGTCGGGCGGCGAAAGCCAGCGCATCCGGCTGGCTTCGCAGATCGGTTCGGGCCTGACGGGTGTGCTTTACGTCCTGGACGAGCCGTCCATCGGCCTGCATCAGCGGGACAATGCACGGCTGCTCGATACGCTGAAGCATTTGCGTGATATCGGGAATACCGTGATCGTGGTCGAACATGACGAAGACGCCATTCTGACGGCGGATTACGTGGTCGATATCGGTCCCGCCGCTGGCATTCATGGCGGTCAGGTTATTGCGCAGGGCACGCCGGCCGACATCATGGCCAGCCCGAAATCGCTGACCGGCAAATATCTGACCGGTGAGCTCGGCGTTGCCGTGCCCGAGACGCGGCGCAAGCCGAAGAAGGGCAAGGAAATCAAGGTTCATGGCGCGCGTGGCAACAATCTGAAGGACATCACGGCGTCCATCCCGCTGGGTGTCTTTACTGCCGTGTCGGGTGTTTCGGGCGGCGGCAAGTCCACCTTCCTGATCGAAACGCTCTACAAGGCGGCGGCGCGGCGCATCATGGGCGCGCGCGAACATCCGGCCGAACATGACCGCATCGACGGCTTCGAGCATATCGACAAGGTGATCGATATCGACCAGTCGCCGATCGGCCGCACACCGCGTTCGAACCCTGCGACCTATACCGGCGCCTTCACGCCGATCCGAGACTGGTTCGCCGGGCTGCCGGAGGCGAAGGCGCGCGGCTACCAGCCGGGCCGCTTCTCCTTCAACGTCAAGGGCGGGCGCTGCGAAGCCTGCCAGGGCGATGGCGTGATCAAGATCGAGATGCACTTCCTGCCGGACGTCTATGTCACCTGCGACGTCTGCCACGGCAAACGTTACAATCGCGAGACGCTGGACGTGCATTTCAAGGGCAAGTCGATTGCCGATGTGCTCGACATGACGGTCGAGGAAGGCGTCGAGTTCTTTGATGCCGTGCCCTCGGTGCGGGACAAGCTTCAGGCGCTGTTTGACGTGGGGCTTGGTTATATCAAGGTTGGACAGCAGGCCAATACGCTCTCGGGTGGCGAGGCGCAGCGCGTCAAGCTGGCGAAGGAGTTGTCCAAGCGTTCGACGGGTCGCACGCTCTATATTCTGGATGAGCCCACGACAGGCCTGCATTTCCACGATGTCGCCAAGCTTCTCGAAATGCTGCACGAACTGGTCAACCAGGGCAATTCGGTCATCGTCATCGAGCACAATCTCGAGGTAATCAAGACCGCCGACTGGATCCTCGATTTCGGTCCGGAAGGTGGCGATGGCGGCGGACGCATCGTGGCGGAAGGTACACCGGAGGATATAGTGAAGGTCGAGGCCTCGCATACCGGACATTTCCTCAAGGAACTGCTGGCGCGCCGGCCGGTTCGGCGTAACCAGGCGGCCGAGTAAACGAAGGAGTATCTGCCAATGACTGAGACCGGAACGATCCGCACGGGCATTGGCGGCTGGACCTTCGATCCCTGGAAGAACCATTTTTATCCGGGGACGCTGAAGATCAAGGATGAGCTCTCCTATGCGAGCGGCAAGCTGCGCGCCATTGAGGTCAACGGCACCTATTATTCCAGCCAGAAGCCGGCCACCTTTTCGAAATGGGCTGCGGAGACGCCGGATGATTTCGTCTTCTCCCTGAAGGCAAGCCGGTTCTGCACCAATCGGCGTGTTCTCGCCGAAGGGGGCGAGTCGGTCATGAAGTTCGTGACGTCCGGGATCACGCAACTGGGACCGAAGCTCGGGCCCGTTCTGTGGCAATTCATGCCGACGAAACAGTTTGATGCGGAGGATTTCGGCGCCTTCCTGTCATTGCTTCCGGGAGAGCAGGACGGCGTGCGGCTCAAGCATGTCGTCGAAGTCCGGCATCCGTCTTTTGTGACGCCGGAATTCGTCGATCTGTTGCGGAAACACAAGACAGCCTGCGTCGTCGCCGATCATGCCGAGTATCCCATGATTGCCGACATCACAGGCGATTTCGTCTATCTGCGTCTGCAGAAGGGCGAGGACGACAATCCGCACTGCTATCCCGATGACGCCTTCGCATCGTGGGCCGAGCGGTTGAAATCCTATGCTGCGGGTCGCCTGCCGAAGGACCTTCCGGCGCTTTCACCCGAGAGCGCGCCCTCGCCTGCGCCGCGCGATGTGTTCGCCTATTTCATTACAGGCGGGAAGGTCAACGCGCCGTTCGGAGCGATTGAGATGCAGAAGCGCGTGTCCTGACAAGGAAGGCGGCGCGAAATCTCCCTTTGGCTGCAGTGAGATTGAGCGTCGGGACATCCACGACCGGGCTTGCGTTCGCGCTGCTGCACCAGTAGAGCGAAGGGTAAACGTGGGCGCGTGATTGCTGTCCCGCTTAGCACGATCTGCCGGCGCGCCGGCGACACATCCGGAAGATTTCCCATGGCCGACATGCCCGTCCTTGCCGACGCCACGATCCCCGAACTGCCGAACCACTACAAGGGCAAGGTGCGGGAGAATTACGACCTCCCCGGTAATCGCCGCATCATCATCGCCACGGACAGGCTCAGCGCCTTCGACCGTATCCTCACCTGTATTCCGTACAAGGGGCAGATCCTCACGCAGATCGCGCGTTATTGGTTCGACAAGACAGGCGACATCTGCCCAAACCATGTCATCGAATACCCGGACCCGAATGTCGTCATCGGAAAGCGCCTCGATATCCTGCCGGTTGAGATCGTTGTGCGCGGCTATCTCGCGGGAACGACAAGCACGTCGATCCTGACGCTCTACAAGAACGGCCAACGCGCGA
Organism: Hyphomicrobiales bacterium; assembly: GCA_900466575.1. Taxonomy (GTDB): domain Bacteria; phylum Pseudomonadota; class Alphaproteobacteria; order Rhizobiales; family Rhizobiaceae; genus Ensifer_A. The sequence continues at coordinate 15,368 of UBMP01000008.1, forward strand.
TGTACGGCATCACCCTGCCGGATGGCCTGAAGGCGAACCAGAAGCTGCCGGAGGCGATCATCACGCCGACCAGCAAGGCCTTCGATGGCGGCCACGACGAGCCGCTGACGCCGGACGAGATCGTCAGCCGCGGTCTTCTGACCGCCGAGCAGTGGGCGACGCTGAAGGATTATGCGCTGAAGCTCTTCGCCCGCGGCCAGCAGATGGCGGCCGAGCGTGGGTTGATCCTCGTCGATACGAAGTATGAATTCGGCACAGACGAGAACGGCAAGATTATCCTGGCCGATGAAATCCACACGCCGGATTCCAGCCGCTACTGGATTGCCGAAAGCTACCCGGCCCGGTTTGAAACAGGCGAACGGCCTGAAAGCTTCGACAAGGATTTCGTGCGTGCCTGGGTCAACGAGCGTTGCGATCCTTACAAGGACGACATTCCGGAAATCCCGGCGGAACTGATCCGCGAAACCTCGGCCGTCTACATGAAGGCATTCGAGGCAATCACGGGCAAGGCGTTCGATCCCGAGACGGTCGAAGCACCCGTTCTGGATCGCGTGCGAAAAAACCTCGCGCCTTACTTCACCCGCTGACCGTTTCGGTCACATCAACCTCCACCCGGAGCCCGTCATAAGCGGGCTCCACATGCGACGGCGTTTCCGCCATCACCGTCTCGTAATCGAGCGGAATATGCATGTGGGTGAGGATCGCATGACGCGGCGCGAAGCGCTCGATCCAGCCAAGGGCCTGTTCCATCGAGAGGTGGCTCGGATGGAAACGGTACTGAAGGCAATCGATCACGAGGGTGTCGAGGCCTTTCAGCTTGTGGTGAGACGCTTCGGGAAAATCGCTGACATCGCTGCAATAGGCAAAGTCGCCGACACGGAAACCGAGCGACATGATATCGCCGTGCACCTGAAGGATCGGATGGAAGGTGATCGGTCCGCCTGGACCTGAAATCGTGACCGGTGTGTCCGGTGTCGCAATCACGTGTGGTTCGACGATCGGCGGATAATTGCTGCCGACCGGGGTTTCCAGGCAGTAGCCGAAACCCATGCGGATCCTGTCCATGGTGAACGCATCAGCATGGATCGGGATGCGCTGGCGCTGCGAATGAAAATAGCCGCGCACATCGTCGATCCCGTGGAGATGATCGGCATGGGCATGGGTGTAGATTACGGCGTCGAGACGCTGCACGCCGGCGGAGATCATCTGCTCGCGGAAATCGGGGCCGGTATCGACCACAACCGTTGTCTTTCCCCCATCAGCGCCGATCTGCTCGACAAGAAGAGCGGCGCGGCTTCTGCGGTTCTTCGGATTTGCCGGATCGCAGGCTCCCCAATCGCCATTGATGCGCGGAACGCCGGGCGAAGAGGCGCAGCCGAGAATGGTAAAACGCCGCTTGATCGCCACGCCGTCAGACCCTCGTCATGCGGGAGAAACAGCGAAAGGCATTGTCCGTCGTCAGCCGGGCTGTCTCCTCGACGCTGAGGCCGATGGTTTCCGCAAGCACAGCCGCCGTATGGGCGACATAGGCGGGCTCGTTGCGCTTGCCGCGGAACGGCTTCGGCGCCAGATAGGGTGCATCCGTCTCAACCAGAATCCGGTCATGTGGCACGGTCGCCGCGATATCGCGCAGGTCCTGCGACTTCGGAAAGGTCAGAATGCCGGAGAATGAAACGTAGCCACCCAGTTCCACGCCGACACGGGCCAGTTCCGGACCAGACGAGAAGCAGTGCAGAATGAAGCCGAAAGCGCCCTTCCCCATCTCATCCTTCAGGATCGCCGCCATGTCGTCATCAGCGCTGCGGGCGTGGATGACAAGCGGAAGGCCGGTCCGGCGCGCTGCTTCGATCTGCCGGCGGAAAACCGGCTTCTGCACCTCAGGCGTTGCGTAGTCATAATGATAGTCGAGGCCCGCTTCGCCAATGGCAACGCATTTCACGTAGCGCGCCGCCTCCACATAAGCCTCAACCGGCAGATCAGGTTCGTCGGCAGCGTTGTTGGGATGCGTGCCGGCTGAGCAGAAGACGTTGAGATAGGTGTCCGCGATCGCCCGCACCTGGTCGAACTTGCCCACCCGCGTGGATATGGTCACCATCTGCTTGACGCCAGCCTCGCCGGCTCGCGCGACAAGCGCATCACGCTCGTCGGCGAAATCGGCAAAATCGAGGTGGCAATGGGTGTCGATCAGCATCCTGCGATGTCCCTCTCAAGCCGTCGCTTCCGGCGCGACGTAACGGGGGAACACCGGTGTCGGCTGGTCGATGGCCGTGCCGGAAACGAGACGGCCGGCGCTGCCAAGCGAGCCGAAGCCGCGCTGATCGGCGGGAACGGCCACGAGGTCGAGCAGCTTTGCGGAAGAGGTTGGCATGAAGGGCTGCAGAAGGATGGCGATCTGGCGCACGGTCTCGGCCGTGACGTAAAGCACGGTTTCCATGCGCTTCGGGTCGGTCTTCTTCAATGCCCACGGCTCCTGGCCAGCGAAGTAACGGTCGCCCTCGGCAACGGCGGCGATGATCGCGGTGACGGCCTTATGGATGGCGAAATTGCCCATTTCGGCGCGCGCCGTTTCGATCACGCCGTCGATATGGGCAAGCATTGCCTTGTCTTCGTCGGAAAGCGGTCCGCATTCGGGGATCTTGCCGTCACAGTTCTTGAAGATCATGGACAGCGACCGGCTAGCAAGGTTGCCGATGCCATTGGCCAGATCGGAATTGATGCGGGTGGCGATCGCCTCATCGCTATAGCTCCCATCCTGGCCGAACGACACTTCGCGCATGAAGAAATAGCGGATCTGGTCCAGGCCGAAATGGTCGATCAGGTTGAACGGATCGACTACGTTTCCCACCGACTTCGACATCTTCTCCCCCTTGTTGAGGAGGAAGCCGTGGGCATAGACCCGCTTTGGCAGCTCGACGCCCGCAGACATCAGGAATGCGGGCCAGTAAACTGCATGGAAGCGGATGATGTCCTTGCCGATGATATGAACCGCAGGCCAGAATTTCCAAAGCGGCGCATTCTCGTCGGGATAGCCGGCGGCCGTGATGTAGTTGGTCAGGGCGTCAACCCAGACATACATGACATGGGCCGGGTTGCCGGGAACCGGGATACCCCAGTTGAAGGTCGTGCGCGATACAGATAGGTCCTTCAAGCCGGACTTGACAAAGGAAATCACTTCGTTGCGGCGCTCGGACGGGCCGATGAACTCGGGATGCGCCTCATAGTAGGCGAGCAGCTTTTCCCCATAAGCGGAAAGGCGGAAGAAATAGCTTTCCTCCTCCACCCATTCGACCGGCGACCCCAGCGGTTCGCGACGGACGCCGTCCGTGCCGACGGTGGTTTCGCTTTCATCGAAATAGGCTTCCTGGCGCACCGAATACCAGCCACCATAGGTGTCGAGATAGATGTCGCCATTGGCTTCCATCTTTTTCCACAGCGCCTGCACCGCGATGCGGTGGCGCTCCTCGGTGGTACGAATGAAGTCGTCATTTGAACAATTCAACCGCTTCAGGAGGTCCCGGAAAACGGCGGAGTTGCGATCAGCGAGCGCGAGCGGGATGATGCCCTCCTTCTCAGCCGTCTGCTGCATCTTCTGGCCGTGCTCATCCGTGCCGGACAGGAAATGAACCTCGCGACCCTCCAGACGCTGGAAGCGCGCCATCACATCCGTCGCAATCGCCGTATAGGCGTGGCCGATATGCGGCGCGCCATTGGGATAGAAGATCGGTGTGGTGATGTAAAAGCGCTCTTTGTCCGTCATGTCTTTGTATCTGCCTTGAAACGTTGGCTTGGCTTCTAAACCAGTTTGGCCGCAAACGAAACAACCGTTTTTCTCCATGGGGCGCGATACGTTGACAGCGCTCGCCCCCAGACGCTATCGAGAGCGCCAGGATATAAAGATGCCGGCTTCCAGCCGGCGAACTCTCCGGAGGGTGAGCCGCTGGGCCCGACCGACAGTTTCGATTTTCTCTATACGTTGTCCGGTCTTGTGGTCGGCTTCCTGATTGGCCTGACAGGTGTCGGCGGCGGCTCGCTCATGACGCCGATCCTCGTGCTTTTCTTCGGCGTGCATCCGGCTTCCGCGGTCGGGACCGACCTGCTCTTTGCGGCCGCGACCAAGATCGTCGGAACAGGTATCCATGGGTGGAAGGGGACGATCGACTGGAAGATCGTGCGCAATCTGGCGCTTGGCAGCGTGCCCGCCTCTATCTTGACGCTCTATTTCATCTCCGGTGTCGATCACGGCGCGCAGTCCAAGATGCTGACGCTCATCCTCGGCATCGTGCTGGTTATCGTCGCCGTCGTGCTGGTGCTGCGTCCCTTGATCGTGCGCCTGTCGCTGAACATCCAACGGGAGCGGGCGCCGCTGACGCCTATGCAGAGAGCCGTCGCGACGACCATTCTCGGGCTGACGCTGGGCGTCATGGTGACGGCATCGTCGGTGGGTGCCGGCGCGATGGGGGTGACGATCCTGCTGATCCTCTACCCGTTCCTGAAGCTGAGCGATCTCGTCGGCTCGGATATCGTGCATGCCGTGCCGCTGACCCTGATTGCCGGGGCCGGCTACTGGTATCTCGGCGAGGTCAAGCCGCTGATGCTGGCTGCCCTGCTCGTGGGCTCCATCCCCGGCGTGATCGGCGGCAGCCTTCTCGCACCGCGCCTGCCGGATCATTACCTGCGACCGGCGCTTGCTGCCGTTCTGGCAGCCGCCGGCCTCAAGATGCTGTTCTGAACCTCAGCCAGCGAGATAGGCTTCAACCGCGTTCATGACGACCTGCTTGCGATCGAGATTATAGGCGACAGAGGTCTCGATACGTTCTTTCAGAGCCGAGGAAAGCTCGGATTTGCGGGCCGCGCGGGCGATGTCACCATCCAGCGCCGCGTTGCGCGCATCGCTTTCGATGCGCCGAATGAGATTCTCCGTGAAGAAGGCAAAGATCGTCTCGCCACCCTTGGCCGAAAGGGCATCGGCGAGCTTGATGAGGTCTTGCCGCTGCTGTCCGCCGGGCGTTTGCGAAAGCACTTTTTCAAAAGCACTCAGGATTTCCAAACCGCCATAATTGACGAGCTTGAGTGCTTCAGAAACGCTGCCACCGGCTTGGGCGAAGAGCGCGGCGCGGCTTTCCGGGTTGATCTCGAAGCCAAGCGCCTTGAGCGCACTTTCGAGATCCCGATCGGCCAACGGACGTAACGGGAGCGGCAGGCAGCGCGAGCGGATCGTCGGCAAAAGCTTGCCAGGCGCGTGCGACAGGACGAGGAACATCGCTCGCTTCGGCGGCTCCTCCAGCATCTTGAGAATGGCGTTGGCGGCGTTGCGGTTGAGATCGTCCGCCGTGTCGACGATGACGATACGCCAATTGTCGGAGCCAGAGGTCTGAGCGAAGAAGCGCCCTGCCCGCCGGACCTCATCGATCGTGATAGCACTCTTGAACCGGCCCGCCTTCTCATCGAAGGGCCGCGTCAGGTGGATAAGATTATGCGAAGCGCCCGAAGCGATCTGCCGGAAATGCGTGGAGGCCGGATCGGGCTCTCCCACCGCCTCGGGCGCGAATTGCGCTTCGGGATGCGCCAGAACGTGATTGGCGAATCGAAAAGCCAACGTCGCCTTGCCTATCCCTTCCGGTCCTTCGATCAGAATGGCATGATGGCTTTTGCCGGACCTGTAGGCTCGGCCCAGAAACGCAAGCGCGGCATCATGGCCGAAGAGCGAAGTGGTCTCGGCAGGTGAACGCGCGCCATCGAGAATGGCGTCTTCCGGACCGCTCATCGGGCGGCACTCGCCCTGTTGCTGACAGGCCGGCTCCTGATGGGAAGCATCGGTTCCACGATCCGGAAGACCGCCTCCGCGATCGCGTCAACCTCTCCGGCCGCATCGACGACACGGCAGCGGAACGGTTCCGCAGCCGCGATATCAAGAAAGGCCTCGCGTCGGGTCTTGTGTGTCTCCAGTTCTTCCTTCTCGAAGCGATCGGGAGAGGCTTCGCTGTCGATCGCATCGAGCCGCTTGCGGGCCCGGGCAAGCCCAAGCTCCGCCGGCAGGTCGAAGATGATCGTGCAATCGGGGACAGTGCCATTGATTGCGACTCGCTCAAGATTCGCGACGAAGTCATGCGGAAGGTTGCCGGTGACGCCCTGATAGACGCGCGAGGAATCCATGAAGCGATCACAGAGGACCACCGAGCCGGCGGCCAGTGCGGGCTTGATCAGTTCTTCGACATGGTCATTGCGGGCCGCGGCGAAGAGGATCGCCTCCATGCGCACGCCGAACTCTTCGGCGGCGCCAGAGAGGATCACGTGACGGACGGCTTCGGCGCCGGTGGAGCCCCCTGGCTCGCGCGTCATGATGACCTCGTAACCCGACGCGCGCAGGCGCTCCGCCAGCAGTCGAATCTGAGTCGACTTGCCGGCGCCCTCGCCGCCTTCAAAGGTCACGAACAGTCCGTTGTTTGCCGCCAAAGCCTTTTCCCGATCAGACGTTCACCGCCTGAAACTCCATTTTTGTCGCGCCGGTTCAGCGAGAAACCGGAATCCACCTTTCGACCGGCGCTTTAGAGCCAGAAGAACAACAGCTCCCACACCGCGTCAAGAGCGCGGCCGGTCAGTGACCCGCCTCGCACATCGTTCTGCGCGTAAACCGGAACTTCCTGCAGCACTTCCTCGCCGTTGTACAGTCTGAGCGCGCCCACCTTCGCGCCTTTTTCCACCGGTGCCTTGAAAGGCCAGTCATAGGCAATGCGCGCCGTCACACGATCCGGCAGTCTCTTGTCCTGGAAGATGGAAACCGGCGCCTTGGCGGCAACAGGAACACGCGAATCAGCACCGCCATAAACCGGCACGTCCCCAATCACCTCGCCAGCTGCGAAGATCTGCCGCTTCTCGAAGGCGCTCAGGCCCCATTCGAGGATGTTGCGTGCCTCGTCCTCGCGTTCCTTCGGGCTGCCAAGGCCGCTCATGGCGAGATACAGACGAACACCGTTGCGCTCGACGGTCGCGACGATTCCGTAGCCCGCATCCTCCGAGTAGCCAGTCGCGAAGCCGTCACTGCCCTCGACGCTCGCGAAAAGCGGATAGCGATTGCGCTGCCTGATCTTGTTCCATTCGAAATCGCGGATGGCGAAGTAGGGGAAAAAATCGGGATAGTTGTCATGCAGGTCGCGCGAGAGAAGCACCAGTTCCCGCATCGTCATCCGGTTGCCGGCGTCCGGCAGGCCCGATGAGTTGGCAAATGTCGACTTCTTCAGACCGATTTCCCTGGCGCGCTCATTCAACTTCTCGGTAAAGGCCGCATCGCTGCCGGCAATGCCTTCAGCCAGGATGATGCAGGCATCGTTCGCCTGCTGGACGATGACGCCCTTCAACAGGTCGTCCACCCGAATGCGCGATTTCAGCGCCGCGAACATGGTGGAGGTGCGGGACAGAGCCCCACCCGTGCGCCAGGCATATTCGGAGACCGGAAATTCGGTGTCGATCTTCAGCGATCCCGCCTTGAGCAGATGAAAGACATATTCCGACGTCATCAGCTTCATCAACGAGGCGGACTGAACAAGCTGATCGGCATTCTTGTTCAAGAGGATCGTGCCGGTCTCGGCTTCGATCATGAAGGCCTGCTTGGCCTTTGTAGCAAAGGGCTCGCCGGCAATTGCCAGCGTCAGGCTCGACAGCCAAAGCCCGACGATCGCCGTCAGGATAAAAGCAGCCCTTGCCCAGCAGTTCATGGTCTTAAGCCCTGTTTCAATCTCTCGGAGGGCAGACCGAGTGTCCGCTGCCTCAGCCGCCGTTATCGCTTACATAGGATGCGCGAATCTTGTCCGCGTTCAATTCATACTTTTCACCGACCAATGCCCGGAAAGGTGCCTCTGCGCCAGTGCGTTCTTCGACATCCACATAGCCGGAGGCAAGACTGCGACTATGACCGGAGGCAAGTTCGAAAGAGCCCGGGCGGATTCGCGGCACCGGCCCGACTTCCGGGAGGAGCACGAAAGCCGGCGACTGAACCTGGAACGGGATCGGCTCGTTTGCGGGTTCGCTGAGAGCAAGGGTCGGCGCGCGCTTCGGAGCCGGAGCTGAAACGGGCATCGGCGCCGCCACCGGCATTGGCATGCGCTGGGGCATGGCGCTTGCCGGCAGGCGCGTATCGTTGGAGGCAACCATCACACCGGGAGCGACCTGGCTCGGAATGCCCCGGCTACCCTTCGGAATATACGAGGCCATGAGGAAGGCCTGATCCTGACCGTCCAGGCGGGCCCGTCCGACATACTGTACGCGAACCTTTGCGGTGCCATGGCCCTTCATATCAAGCATTTCGGCGGTCTTGCTCGACAGATCTATGATGCGGCCGCGTTCATACGGGCCGCGATCGTTAACACGTACGATAATGGAAGCGCCGTTGGTCGTATTGGTGACGCGGGCGTAGCTCGGCAACGGGAACGTCGGATGCGCGGCGGTCAGCGCGCTGGTGTCATAGATTTCACCGTTGGCAGTGTAGCGTCCATGAAACGCCGAGCCGTACCAGGAGGCAAAGCCGACGCGGTCATAGTTGCGATCTTCCTTGGGATAGTAGACCTGCCCCTTCACGACATAAGGCTTGCCAACCATATCGCGACCGCCACCCTTCGGCACAGGGCCATGGAAGACGACGCGCGGACTTGCCTTAACGCCGTATTTCGATTCCGCGAAATATTCCTTGCCGTGCCTGGATGATGTCTTCGTTGCGGTCGTGGTGCCGCAGGCCGCAAGAGACCCCATGGCAAAAGAAAGCGTAAGCAGACGCAGTCCCGTTTTGACGCGGCGATCCACCATACTCGATTGTCCCCTTGCAACGCTACACAGTACAAAAACGTTCGCGGGACGAGTGGCGACGCCTGTTTCCCCGCGCCGCCGCTTATGCCGCTTTTTAATCTAACTGTTCCTTAATCATGACAGGAAAAGGGCTGAATACCCAGGCAAAGCGGCAACAGGGGCACGATCTTTTACATTATGGTTACCAAATGGTTATTGCAAAAGCGAGCAAGCGGCGCAACGGAACCATGTCGGGCAAGAAATCATAATATATTCAATATACAATAAGCTTTGGGCAAGCCTGGAAAAGGTTGAAGCCATAGCCTTGCGCTGTAAATTGACGAGCGTGGCGGAATACGGGGGCGTTTCCTGCTCGGCGTCGATGCTTCGTCCTTTCGGATGCGGCATCTTTACTCCATTTAGATCAAATCGGCCGCGGGACTTCAAACGCCCTCGGCAGAGGGCGGGACTTTGAATGAACAGACAGCTTCTCTGGCAATCCGTGGCGCTTGGGGTGCTGATTGCAACCGCACCCCATGACGCGGCACTCGCCGCCTGCTTTGCCAGCGGCACCTGCACCAACAACGGAACCCTGAGCGGTTCAGGCGCGCACACGATCGACTCCAGTGCTCCGCTGGATCTCACCAATAACGGGACGATCATCGGTCCGGCTGGCTGGAGCGCCATTGCGGCTTCGGGCGGACTGAACGTCACGAACTTCAACACGATCACCGGCGGCAATACCGGAATTTTCGTCACGGGTTCCAGCGCGACCATCACCAACAAGAGCAGCGGAAGCATTTCCGGCTCGGCGTTTTTCGGTATCCATGCAACAAACGGCGCCTCTTCCGTTACCATCGTCAACGATGGCTCGATCTCCGGCAAATCCGGCTTCCTCAGCCAGGTTACGGGCGCGGCGACGGTGACCAACCGTGGAACGATCAGCAGCACGACCGCGTGGAGCGCCGGCGAGACTTTTGCCGGCTACGGCATTAACTTCGAAAGCGGCCACGCGACGCTCAACAACTACGGAACGATCTCCGGCCTGACGTCTGCCGTCATCATCGGGGCCGGTGGCAACACGTTCAATATCTATGACGGCTCCGTCTTCACCAACGGCATCGACTACAACAACAAAACCGGAAACACGACCAATTTCTACACCGGCAGTTATACGCTGGGCGTGAAGAACTACCAGCTGAATACCAACACGATCAACCTGCGGGGAACCGGCCAGACGCTGATCACGTCAGGCGTCGTCAACGGTAACGGCAATGTCGTGATTATCGATAACAGCGCGAGCTTGTCCACCAACAGCGCGGGCCCTATCATAGCTAGCTACACATCTTCGGTGGTGAGTGACCTCCTGAGCAACGATGTCATCGTGCAGGACATCGGGATCGGCGACGTGTTTCCGCGCGACTCGATCAATGACAAGCCCCAATCTTCGGCGCGGGCAGGCTTCTACCCGGATCGGCTGAAGCTGAGAACGAGCAAGGCGCAGGCCGCTTTCGCCAATGTTCTCACAAGCTCCGCAGCGGCCAACGCGACCGGCGCGCTGCTGATCGGGTCGGGTCAGACCGTCGACCGGTACGGCAATCTCGTCTGGTCGCGCAGCTTCGGAGGCGCCTATTTCCAGGATCCTTTCGGCAGCATGAGTGGGCAGCGTACCTACTCAGGCGGCACGATGGTCGGCTATGACTGGAGCAACACGACCTGGCGTGTCGGGGGCTTCTTCGGGCTCGGGCGGATGCGCACCAATCGCTCGCTGTCGCCCGATCATGTCACAACGGACACGTTCTTCGGCGGGCTTTATGGCCGCTACCGCTTCGACAAGTTCAATCTGGACGCAACGCTGTCCGGCGGCTCGATCAACGCGACGACGCAGCGTTATATCAACAACGGCTCCGAAGTGGCGACCGGCAAGGTCAACGGCTTCTTCCTGTCCCCGGAAGTGGCGCTCGGCTACAACATGGGCGTTGCCGATGGCTGGGTGCTTACCCCCACCGGACGCCTGCGTTATGTCGGGGCCTTCAGCGATCCCTATACCGAAACCGGTTCGAGCCAGAATGTCAGCTACGGCAGGAGTGCGTCACAGTCCTTCGAAGAACATCTGGAGTTCCGCCTGACGCATAATGTGAAGGACGACCGCGGCCTGACGTCCAGCTACTACATCCAGGCAGCGGCCATTGCAGCACAGCGTGTCGGGCCTGACGGGTTCGCGGCCAATCTGGCGGGAACGGACTTCACGGTCGGCAACGGCGCGGCGCGCGCCAAGGCTGGTGGTTCGCTCAGCGTTGGCTTGAATTACAAGGTGACGCAGCAATTCGATCTCTTCGGCAGCGTCGAAGCCGCGGCCTTCAGCGACAAGTCTTATTCGATCGCCGCCCGCGGCGGGATCAAGGTATCGTTCTGAGGACGAAGTCGGATCGGCTCTCGTTTGAGACAACTATAGCCCCAGCAACAAAAAGACGCCCTTTGCGGCGTCTTTTTTATTCGCAGACGAGTGTTGAGTCTTCTCACACCGGGTCGATATCGCCCCTCGCCCAGTTCTCCATCGTCTCCGCATAGAAATCCGCAAAGCGGTTTTCGGCGATCGCTGCGCGGATGCCCTGCATCAGTTCCTGGTAATAGGCCAGATTGTGCCAGGAGAGCAGCATGCCGCCCAGCGCCTCGTTGGCCCGGACAAGATGGTGGAGATAGGCCCGGGAATAGTCGCGCGAAGCCGGGCAGGACGAGGCTTCGTCAAGCGGGCGCAGGTCTTCGGCGTGGCGGGCGTTGCGGATGTTGACCTTGCCACGGCGGGTGAAGGCGAGGCCGTGGCGGCCGGAACGGGTCGGCATGACGCAGTCGAACATGTCGACGCCGACGGCGACCGACTTCAGGATGTCCTCCGGTGTGCCAACACCCATCAGATAGCGCGGCTTTTCCGACGGCAGCACGGGCAGTGTCGTTTCCAGCATCTGCAGCATCACCGCCTGCGGCTCGCCGACGGCCAGACCGCCGATGGCGTAGCCCTTGAGGTCGAGCGCCTTCAGGGCTTCCGCGGAGCGGATGCGCAGGTCCGGCTGATCGCCGCCCTGGACGATGCCGAACATGGCCTTGCCGGGCTGGTTGCCGAAAGCGACCCTGCAGCGCTCGGCCCAGCGGATCGACATTTCCATCGCGCGCTCGATTTCCTTGCGCTCGGCGGGCAGAGCCACGCATTCATCGAGCTGCATCTGGATATCGCTATCGAGCAGGCCTTGAATTTCGATCGAGCGTTCCGGCGACATGTGATGCAGCGAGCCGTCGACGTGGCTCTTGAAGGTGACGCCCTGCTCGTCGAGCTTGCGGAGCCCGGAGAGCGACATGACCTGGAAGCCGCCGCTGTCGGTCAGGATCGGCTTTTCCCAGCGGATGAGGTTGTGCAGGCCGCCGAGGCGCGCGACGCGCTCCGCACCCGGCCGCAGCATCAGGTGATAGGTGTTGCCGAGAATGATATCAGCGCCGAGATCGCGGACCTGATCGAGATACATGGCCTTGACCGTTCCGACCGTGCCGACCGGCATGAAGGCGGGCGTGCGGATCTCGCCGCGCGGCATCGAAATCTGGCCAAGGCGCGCCTTGCCATCGGTGTTTTTCAGCTCGAATTGGAAGGGTTGGCTCATCGGTCATTCCTGAAAAGCAGGCTCGAATCCCCGTAGGAATAGAAGCGGTAGCCGTTTTCGATCGCGTGTTCATAGGCCGCATGCATGGTCTCGAAGCCGGCGAAGGCGGAGACGAGCATGAAGAGCGTCGATTTCGGTAGGTGGAAATTGGTCATCAGCACATCGATGGCGCGGAAGCGGTAGCCCGGCGTGATGAAGATATCGGTGGCGCCGGACCAGGCTTCGATCACACCATCCTCGCGGGCGGCGCTTTCCAGCAGGCGCAGCGACGTCGTCCCGACGGAAACGATGCGGCCACCGCGCGCGCGGACAGCGTTCAAGGCCGCAGCAGTCTCGGCGCTGACATAGCCGCGCTCCTCGTGCATCTTGTGGTCGGCGGTATCATCGGCCTTGACCGGCAGGAAGGTCCCCGCTCCCACGTGCAGCGTCACGAAATGCCGCTCGATGCCGCGCTTGTCGAGCGCCTCGAAGAGACGAGGCGTGAAATGCAGGCCGGCGGTCGGGGCTGCGACCGCGCCATTCTCGCGGGCGTAGATAGTCTGGTAGTCGGTCTTGTCCTTCTCGTCCTCCGCGCGCTTGGCGGCGATATAGGGCGGCAGTGGAATATGGCCTGCGGAGAAGATCGCCTCGTCCAGCATTGGACCGGAAAGATCGAAGAGAAGCGTCACTTCCGCCTCGTCGCGCGCCTCCACGGTCGCATCGAGCGTGCCAAGCATGCAGGTTTCGCCGGCATGGCCGAACTGGATTCGGTCACCGGGCTTCAGACGCTTGGCCGGACGGGCGAACGCCTTCCAGCGCGAGGCATCGACGCGCATGTGGAGCGTGACGGAAACGCTCGCACCCTCGCCGCCTTCCCGGGTGCGGAAACCTTCAAGCTGCGCGGGAATGACCTTCGTGTCGTTGAAGACCAGCGCATCGCCGGGCTGAAGAAAATTCGGCAGATCGAGCACTCCGTGGTCGGCCAGAACCGGGTCAGCATTCGCATTGACGACGAGCATGCGCGCGCTGTCGCGCGGATCGGCGGGCCGCAGCGCAATGTTTTCCTCAGGGAGATCGAAGTCGAACAGGTCTACACGCATGGCACTTGTCGGAACTGTGGGCAATTTTGGACGCCCTTAAACATGAAAACGCCCCGGCAGCAAAGGCCGGGGCGCGATTTTGATGTCGCCGGAGGCGATCAGACGTCTGCAGCGACCTTGAAGGACGTGATCGTGTCGGGATTGCGAACGGGTTCGCCGCGCTCGATCTTGTCAACGTTGTCCATGCCTTCGATGACCTGGCCCCAGACGGAATACTGGCGGTTCAGCCACGGTGCATCGGTGAAGCAGATGAAGAACTGCGAGTTGGCGGAGTTCGGGTTCTGCGAACGGGCCATGGAGCAGGTGCCGCGTACGTGGCTCATGTTGGAGAACTCGGCCTTCAGGTCCGGCTTCTCGGAGCCGCCCATGCCGGCGCGGGCCGGGTTGAAGTCCTTGCCGCCGGTCTTGCCGAACTTCACGTCGCCCGTCTGGGCCATGAAGTCTTCGATGACGCGGTGGAAGACGACGCCGTCGTAAGCGCCTTCGCGGGCCAGTTCCTTGATGCGCGCGACATGGCCTGGGGCCAGATCCGGCAGAAGCTGGATGACGACCTTACCCTTGGTCGTTTCCATGATGATGGTGTTTTCCGGATCCTTGATCTCGGCCATTGGGTCTCTCCTTCAGTCTAACGGTTCAGAACAGTCGAGCCGATCAGGGCTTGCCGACCGTTACCTTGATCATCTTGTCGGGGTTCGAAACTTCACCATTGCTGCCTTCGCCACGCTTGATCTTGTCGACGAATTCCATACCCGAAACCACCTTACCGACAACCGTGTACTGGCCGTTGAGGAAAGAGCCGGGGGCGAACATGATGAAGAACTGGGAGTTGGCGGAATCCGGGTTCTGCGAGCGGGCCATGCCAACCGTGCCGCGCTCGAAGGGAACCTTGGAGAACTCGGCCTTCAGGTCCGGGAGGCTGGAGCCGCCCATGCCGGCCATCTTGGGCTGGTAGCTCTTGGCCGAATTCCCGTATTGCACGTCGCCGGTCTGCGCCATGAAGCCATCGATCACACGGTGGAAGACGACACCGTCATACTCGCCCTTCTTCGCAAGCTCCTCGAGGCGCTTGACATGATTGGGTGCAACATCGTTGGCGAGCTTGATGACGACCGGGCCGTCCTTGAGCTGGATCGTCAGGAATTCGTCAGCCGCGCGGGCGACGGAAGCCGAGAAAGCGGCGATCGACACGAGGCCGGCTGCGAAGATATGAGAGAGTTTCATGAAAGCTCCGTGAGAAGAAAATCAGTTGCGCGCCGTCTTGGCGGCAAGCGCGTTCAGAACGGCGGCAGGAACGAAAGCGCTGACATCGCCGCCCATAAGGGCGATCTGCCTGACCAATGTGGCGGTAATGGGCCGCGAGGTTGCACCCGCTGGCACGAACACCGTCTGGATGTCGGGCGCCATCTGGCTGTTCATCCCGGCCATCTGCATTTCATAGTCGAGATCGGTCCCGTCGCGCAGCCCGCGGATCAGCACCGAGGCTCCGGCCTGCCGCGTCGCGTCAACCGCAAGATTGGCAAAGGAGATCACCTCGATCCGCGCTGCCGCCTTTGGCAGCACCGCCATGACGGAACTGCGGATGAGTTCGGATCGTTCCTCGAAGGTGAAAAGCGGCGCCTTGCCGGGATGAATGCCGATTCCGACGATCACCCGTTCGCACAGGTTCAGCGACTGAAGAAGTACATCGAGATGACCGTTGGTCATCGGATCGAATGAACCTGGATAGAAAGCGACGGTCATCGGGGTCCCAAGAGTGTTCGCCGCCTTTTGTCACGGATGCCCTCCGGCTGCAAGCAAAATGGCCCGCGCCGGGGCATCCCGGAAGCTGAACACCATGTGAATGCTCCATTCAAGGACGCTTCAGCCCCTCTCTCATAATCTGTCAACCATGCCGGACGATGGAACCAAATTGAAGTTCCGGCGTTGAGGATTTGGAAATGCTTGCCGTGTTCATGATAGCCGCAGCAATCGCCGCTCTTGGACTTGAGTTGCTTCTCGAAAGCCAACTTGGGACAGAATTGAAGAGGCGGATTGTTACTGTTGTAACTGCGTCAACCCGGCGAACCGTACGATAACCGGACACGGACCCTGAAGGAGAACTGAAATGCTCATCATGTCAGCGCTTGCCGGATTGATCGCCGCCATGTTCACGGCCTCCGTGGCTGCAAGTATTGTTGCCATGCGTCACGAAGATGTGAGCGGCGATGACGCGAAAAACGGGTATAATCGACCCGTATTCTGAAATTTACCTAGGGCCTCCAGCCTTGGTCGATGAAGTCGGATGGGTTCCCTGCCCATCCGGCTTTTTCTTTGTCCGTTTCTTGCGATAGACCTTGGGAGTTTTCTGAACGCCAGATGAACGAGCCGTTCAAGCAGGTTTCAGTTGCACTGCAGTAAAACCGTTACCAATGGCGCTGGAACCTCCCATTCGGCGCGCAAGACATGAGGTGACGAGATGTTTGCAGTTCACATGATCCTTTCCGTTATCGTTCCCGTTGGGCTGATCGCGACGATCGCCATCATCGGTGAACAGCGCAATGTCCGCCGCATCAGCGCGCGCAACATGAAGTTCGCTGCCGCCGCTGCCAAGTGAGTTTTGAATACTGATTGACCCCAGTCTTCTAGCCGGATGGTTTCCCCGACCATCCGGTTTTTTCTGTGTCATGAAGAGAAGGTCTCTATCTTGACGCCTTTACGCAATTCGGGACGCAAAACTGCTTCGCACTTTACCGGAATCGCTGCTAGCCCTTCGCGAAGCCCGCGAGCTGGGTCATGATCTGGGCCGCGGCGACAAGCCGACGTTCAGGTTGCGGCAAGTCGCGCATCAGGAACACGCTCTGGTCAGGCCTGATCTTCGCCATGGAACCCTGTTTGGCGATATAGCCGACCAGCGCCGCCGGGTTCGGGAATTCCTTGTTGCGGAACTGGATGACGATGCCCTTCGGTCCCGCATCGAGCTTCTCGACATTGGCGACCCGGCAAAGTCCCTTGATATAGACGACCTTGAGGAGATGCTGGACCTCCATGGGGAGGGGACCGAAGCGGTCGATGAGTTCCGCACCGAAGGCGTCAATCTCGGACGGTTCGGAAAGTTCGCCAAGACGTCGATAAAGTCCGAGGCGCAGATGCAGGTCCGGGACGTAATCTTCCGGAATCATGACAGACGCGCCGACGGAAATCTGCGGTGACCAGCCGGTGTCGGCGATCTCGTCTATGCCCTTCACTTCCGCGACCGCCTCTTCCAGCATCTGCTGGTACAGCTCGAAGCCGACTTCCTTGATATGGCCGGACTGCTCTTCGCCGAGCAGATTGCCCGCGCCGCGGATATCGAGGTCGTGGCTCGCCAGTTGGAAGCCGGCGCCCAGCGTGTCGAGCGACTGCAGAACCTTCAGACGGCGTTCGGCCGTCTGCGTCAGCACCTTGTTGACCGGCAGCGTGAAAAGGGCGAAGGCGCGCACCTTGGAACGGCCGACTCGGCCGCGGAGCTGATAAAGCTGCGCCAGCCCGAACATATCGGCGCGATGCACGATCATCGTGTTGGCGGTCGGCACATCGAGGCCCGATTCGACGATGGTGGTGGACAGCAGCACGTCGTACTGCCCGTCATAGAAGGCGTTCATCACGTCTTCGAGTTCACTCGCCGCCATCTGGCCATGGGCAACGGCGACCTTCAGTTCCGGCACGTTCTCTCGCAGGAAGTCCTGGATTTCCGACAGATCCGAGAGACGCGGGCAGACATAGAAGCTCTGGCCGCCGCGATAATGCTCCCGCATCAGCGTCTCGCGGATGACGAGACCGTCAAAGGGCGAGATGAAGGTGCGCACCGCCATGCGGTCGACCGGCGGCGTGGTGATGAGCGAGAGTTCGCGCACGCCGGTCATGGCAAGCTGCATGGTGCGCGGGATCGGCGTGGCGGAGAGCGTCAGGACGTGGATATCCGACTTGAGCTCCTTCAGGCGCTCCTTGTGCTTGACGCCGAAATGCTGCTCCTCATCGATGATCAAGAGGCCCAGATTGGCGAACTTGATGCCGCTGCCGAGCAACGCGTGGGTCCCGACCACGATATCAGTCTTGCCGCTCGCAAGCTCTTCCTTGGTCAGCGCCAGTTCCCTGGACGTGACCAGACGCGAGGCCTGATTGATACGGACCGGCAGACCACGGAAACGCTCGACAAAGGTCTTGTAATGCTGGCGGGCCAGCAGCGTTGTCGGCACGACAACGGCAACCTGAACGCCATTCATCGCGGCGATGAAGGCGGCGCGGAGCGCCACTTCCGTCTTGCCGAAGCCGACATCGCCGCAGACGAGACGATCCATCGGCTTGCCGGCACCTAAATCCTCACGCACGGCCTCGATGGCCGTCAGCTGGTCGTCTGTCTCGTCATAGGGGAAGCGGGCGGCGAATTCGTCATAAACGCCATCGGGGGCCGCAAGCACAGTGGCATGCCGCGTCAGCCGTTCGGCGGCGATGCGGATGAGATGGCCCGCCATATCAAGCAGGCGCTTCTTGAGCTTGGCCTTGCGCGCCTGCCAGGCGACCCCGCCGAGCTTGTCGAGCGGCACTTCCGTGCCCTCGCCGCCGAAGCGGGAAAGAAGATCGATATTTTCGACCGGCAGGAAGAGCTTGGCGCCCTCGGCATATTGCAGCTCGAGGCAGGCATGCGGCGCACCGGCGGCCTCGATGGTGCGAAGACCGACGAAGCGGCCGATGCCGTGTTCGGCGTGGACGACGATTGCTCCCTCATCCAGACCGGCAACTTCCGAGATGTAATCGGCGCCGCGCTTCCGACGCTTGGAGCGGCGCACCATGCGGTCGCCGAGAATATCCTGTTCGCCGACGATGACAACATCGCCCGCCTCGAAGCCGCTTTCAAGCGAGAGCACGGCAGCAGCCGCCTCGCCCTTGTCGAGCGATCTCAGTTCGGAAAAGGCCTTGATCGGCTTGATGCGTGCGAGACCGTGTTCGCTCAAAACCTGTAGCAGGCGATCAAGCGAACCTTCCGACCAGCCGGCAATCACGACCTTGCGCCCTGCCGCGCGCTTGTCGGCGATATGCTTGACGGCGAGTTCGAAGACGTTGACGCGCTCGCCCGTCTCTTCGGTCCCTTGCGCCTTCGCCCAGCGAGGACCGGGCCGGGCATCGGGCGTCATGACCTTGCGGCCGGCAAGCTCATCCTCGGCAAAGGGCGTGATGCGGATTGCGCCGCGTGCGTTGAGCATCTGCGACAGGCGGTCGGCGTTCACATAGAGCTGGTCCGGCGGCACAGGCTTGTAGGGGGCGGATTGCGCCGTCTTGCCCTTGCCCGTTTCGCCGGCGGCCTTGCGGGCTTCGTAATAGTCTTCGATCAGACTGGAACGTTCGCGTGCCGCTTCTTCCAGCGTATGGTCGGTGACGATGCGGAAGTTTTCGATCTGGTCGAGAACGGTGTCGAGCTTCTCGTAATAGAGCGGCAGCCAGTGCTCCATGCCGGCATAGCGCCGGCCCTCCGAGACGGCCTGATAAAGCGCGTCGTCGCGGGTCGCAGCGCCGAACATCGAAAGGTAGTTGGTGCGAAACCGGCTGATCGTTTCCGGCGTGAGCGTGACTTCGCTCATCGGGTTGAGATCGAGCGAGCGGGCCTGTCCCGTCGTCCGCTGGCTTGCGGGGTCGAAATGGCGGATGGTTTCGAGTGTATCGCCGAAGAAGTCGAGACGCACCGGCTCCGCCTCGCCCGGCACATAGACGTCCAGAATGCCGCCGCGCACGGCGAATTCGCCGACCTCGCGCACCGTCGGCACGCGCTCGAAACCGTTGCGCTCCAGCCGCGCGGCGATGTCTTCCATGCGGATGACCTGGCCTGGCCGCGCCGAAAAGGCCAGCGCTTCGATGACCTCGCGCGGCGGCACCTTCTGCAGGACTGCGTTGGCGGTGGCCAGCAGGATCGCCGCATGCGGTTGCTTGGCGTGACGCGCCAGAGCCGCAAGCGTGGACAGCCGTTCGGCGGCGACATCGGCGCCGGGCGACACGCGGTCGTAAGGCAGGCAGTCCCAGCCGGGCAGCGTCAGCACCGGAATGTCGGGCGCGAAGAAGGAGAGCAATTGCGTGAGATCGGCGAGCCGCTGACCGTCCGAGACGAGATAGGCAATCGCCGCACCCGAACGCGCCATGTCAGCGAGGATCATCGCCTCCATGCCGGGCGGCACGGCCGCAACGGCAGCCGGGCCGTCTGCGGCCAGAAGCTTTTTCACGTCCAGCGGAGATGTCATCAGGCTTGCTCGTTTAATGGAATCAACAAGATCAGGATTGCGTTTTCAGGATCGGGTCGAAGTCGGGGCGATATGAGGCGATGCGTTCGAAGAGTGGCGTCTGATAAACCTCGGGCACCGGCTTTTCACCCGTGATGAATTTCACGAGATCCGCATCCTCTTCGGCCATAATGCGTTCCAGCTCGTCGAGTTCCTCATCCGACAGCGTTGCGATCTCGTCATCGGCGAACTGGCCGAGGATCAGGTCCATCTCGCGAATGCCGCGATGCCAGGCGCGAAAGAGAATGCGCTTGCGGCGCGGCGAGATGTCGGCGCTCGAACGTGTCGTTCCGGTCATGCTTCGTTCCTCAACAATGAGGTCTCTATAGTCCTTGGAAATCGCCTTGTCAGCCTTGCATTTGCGCGAATTTGAAGGGCATGGTTCGGACCATGAGACCTGCGATCCTCGATCCGCTTTTTGCGCCCCTGTCCACGCTGCCCGGCATCGGGCCGCGCACGGGCGATCTTTATGCGAAGCTTCTCGATCGCGAAAACATAGACGATTGCAGGGTCTTGGACCTCGTT
Source organism: Hyphomicrobiales bacterium (assembly GCA_900466575.1). Taxonomy (GTDB): domain Bacteria; phylum Pseudomonadota; class Alphaproteobacteria; order Rhizobiales; family Rhizobiaceae; genus Ensifer_A. The sequence continues at coordinate 35,681 of UBMP01000008.1, forward strand.
CTTCATATTCCGTCTTCATTGATCGACCGACGCAACCAGCCGGGCATCGCGCTGGCGCCAGAAGGTGCGATCGTTACGATCAAGGGTTTCGTGGACCGCCATCAACCGGCGCCGCGCGGCAATGCTTCAGCCCCCTATCGGGTTTTCATCCATGACGACACGGGTGAACTTGCGCTCACGTATTTCCGCGTCAAGGGCAACTGGCTGGAAAAGGCCCTGCCCGTCGGCGAGGATGTCATCGTTTCCGGCAAGGTCAACTGGTTCAATGGCCGCCCTTCCATGGTTCACCCCGATTATGCGGCAACGGTGGAAGACATGGACAAGCTGCCGCTGGTCGAGCCGGTCTATCCGATGACGGCGGGCCTGTCGCCCAAGGCGCTGCGAAAGACCATCGAGGCGGCTGTCGAGCGCCTGCCCGATCTCCCCGAATGGCTGGATCCGGCTCTGACTGCCAAGCACAGTTTTCCCTCGGTCAGGGAGAGCTTCGAGCGTCTCCACCATCCGCGCGACGCCGCCGATCTCGACTTGCAGGCTCCGGCCCGGCGCAGGCTCGCCTATGATGAATTCCTCGCGGGGCAGATTTCGCTTGCGCTCGTCCGGCAAAGGCTGCGCAAGGCGGCGGGCATTCCCGTTCATGCAACGGGTAAGCTATCCGTGCAAATCCGCCAAGCCATGCCCTTCTCGCTCACCGGCAGCCAGGAGGCCGCCGTTAAAGCCGTGCTTGAAGACATGGCGGGCGAGCAGCGGATGCTCAGGCTTTTGCAGGGTGATGTCGGCTCGGGCAAGACGGCCGTGGCGCTGATGGCGATGGCGGCGGCGGTCGAGGCCGGCGGCCAGGCCGTGCTGATGGCCCCGACGGAAATTCTGGCAAGGCAACACCTTGAAACGATTCAAAAATATACCGCCAATACAGATATTTCCGTTCTTCTTCTCACAGGAAAAATGAAGACTGCCGAGCGGCGCGAGGCACTGGAACGCATTGAAAGTGGCGAAGCGAATATCGTGATCGGCACGCATGCGCTGTTTCAGGATAACGTCAATTATTCCAATCTCCTGCTGGCCGTCGTGGACGAACAGCATCGTTTCGGCGTCCATCAGCGTTTGCGGCTGACTGCCAAGGGCCTGTCGCCACACATGCTGGTCATGACCGCGACGCCGATCCCGCGCACGCTCGTGCTTGCCGCCTTTGGCGACATGGACGTGTCCAAGCTCACCGAGAAGCCGGCGGGCCGCAAACCGATCCAGACTGCGGTCATTCCCATGGAGCGCCTGAGCGATATTGTCGAGCGACTGCGCGCAGCCACCGCCGAGGGCAAGAAAGCCTATTGGATCTGCCCGCTGGTAGAGGAGTCCGATGTCTCCGATCTGATGTCGGCCGAGGAGCGCCATGCGGTTCTCACCAAGGCGCTAGGGCAACGGATCGGCCTCGTCCATGGCCGCATGAGCGCGGCGGAGAAGGACGAAGCCATGGTGCTCTTCAAGAGCGGCCAGACGCGCCTTCTCGTCGCCACCACGGTCATCGAGGTCGGTGTCGACGTGCCGGATGCCACGATCATGGTGATCGAGCACGCCGAGCGTTTCGGCCTTGCGCAGCTTCACCAGTTGCGCGGCCGTGTCGGGCGCGGCGACGAGGCCTCCACCTGCCTGCTACTCTACAAAGGGCCATTGAGCGAGAATGGCCGAGCGCGGCTCAACATCATGCGCGAGACCGAGGACGGGTTCCTCATCGCCGAGGAAGACCTGAAGCTGCGCGGCGAAGGCGAACTTCTCGGCACCCGCCAATCCGGCACGCCGGGCTTTCATCTGGCAAGCCTCGAGGCGCATGGGGATCTTCTGGAGATGGCGCGCAAGGATGCGGCCTATATCCTGACGAAGGACCCGAACCTTGAAGGCGAACGCGGCGACCGCATCCGCGAGTTGCTCTATTTCCACCGGCGCGACGAAGCGATCCGGTTTCTCCGCGCCGGCTGAACTCTCGTTCGTTCATCCCTCGATACGGCGCAGCCGGTTCAGGTCCTGATCCACCTGGGCCATCATCTGCTTCTGACGACTGGCGATGGCTTCCGCCTGCCCCATGATGGCATTGATGGACTCGAAGCCCTTGAAAAGCCCTGTCAGTTCCTGCGCCATTCCCGAATATCCGTCCTGCGCGCGCAGCAACTTGTCCTCGGACATCTGAATGCGCTCGCCCAGAACCTTCATGGAGGCCTCAACCTGGTCGAGCGACGAGCGGCTCTTGTCGAGTGTCGTCTTGGTATCGGTCGCCAGATTGCGGACCTCGTTGGCGACGATGGCGAAGGCCTTGCCCGCCTCGCCCGCGCGCGCAGCCTCAATCGTGGCATTCAGCGACAAGAGGTTGGTCTGCATGGTGATCTTGTCGATGACGCGAACGATGTCATTCAGCTGACGCATCATGTCGTTGACCTTGCCGAATTCCTCTTCCAGCTGACCCCGATCGTCGCCGGTCGCGACTTCGGCTATGCGTCCGGCAATGCCGTCCCGCATGCCGGCGACACTCTCGCGCACATGGTTGGTCTCGCCGATCACCGTATCGATCTGATCCGTGAGATGCGACGACTGGCCGATGAAATCCGTGAGACGCCCGATGACCTTGCGGCGGACGCCGTCGATCATCATCTGCTGGTTCAGCCGGCACTGGACAAAATAGCGGGCGAACCGCGCATACTGGATCGCGAAATTGCTGACGAAGGGATCATAGAAGGACTGGCCTTCCTCCACCCGGTAGAAGACAACCGCCGTCAGTGTCTGGTTGACGTTGATGCCGAGCAATTCCCCGAAGGTCGAGAAGCCAGCGGCGGGAACGTTCCAGAAGCCATCGAGGCCATGCAGGGCGCGGCCGTTGTTGAGTCGGCGAAGGATGCAATCATTGAGGACGGCTGCCACAGGGGCCGGCTTTCCCCTGGCAAATTCGGCATAGTCGCGCCGTGTCTGTTCGGCGAAGTCCGTCGCCTTCAACAGATGCAGTTCGTCGCCCGGATTGACGTCGCAATAGAAGTTGACCGTTCCGGCTTGCGGATCGATGCCGGAGACGGAACGGACGAAATATTCGTCGCCCATTCGGATCGCGAATGTGTAACCGTCCAACCGCGCCTGGAGCTCCTCCGGGCGGCAGCGCATCATGGCCGCCATGGCCTCGGTGATCGGCTTGATCTCCGTCGTGCGGACGTCGATGGCGGAGCGGACCTGTCGTGTCTCCGGGCTCGCCTCCATGATGGCGAGGCTCTGGCCGGTCGGTGTGAAATTCTGGCTCTTGAAGATTCCGAAGCGGATGCCCGCGGCCATCTTCGCGAAGATGATCAGCGCATGGCCCTGCAGAAAGCGCTCGCCGTCGAAGATGCCGGTCGTCTGGAAGTCGAGCTTCCCGCCGGAGGAGCCTCCGACGAAGAGACACGGAAAGCGCCCCGCCTCGTAGACGGCTTCCATGAAATAGTTTTCCGAAGCCGAAAGCCCGTCGATCAGGGTCAGGGCGATCGTGTCCTCCGGGTGGATCGAGAATTGGGGGCGCACATTGGCAATGTTGCGGACGATCTCGGCGACGCGCACCTGCTGCGACTTTGTGGGTGCGCCTTTGCGGATGTCTTCATTGGCCAGGGGAACCGCGTGGACGGAAATTCGATCGATGATGTCCGGGCTGAAAGCCTGGATGACGACATTGTCCCAGCTTCCATCAGCGGAGCAGTAAAGCGGCGCGGCGCTCTGGCCGTCCGCGCAGAGTTCGCCCGCCGTTACGACGGCAATCAGGTTCCGAGTGCCGCATCGGCTCGAAATCAGTCGGCATGCTGCCTGAAAGTCGACATGGGGCGATATGTAAGCCATGACGAGGCTGGCGGGACGCCCGGCGAAATCCCAGAACTCAGGCGATATCCCGTCCAGCCGCGAATTCGTTCGCCCGACGTGCATAGCGTCGAAGCTGGTCTTATCGGGACGCTGATCGAAGGTCTCGTCCTCCGGTTCGTAGGCCAGCGGCGGGGCAACGACATGCTCCCGGACAGTGTCTGGCGCACGCTCGCCCTTGTCGCTCTTTCTGCTCAGCCCGAACATGTTTCCCCCACAGATTGCCAACAGCAAGTGCGAGAATTCGCGCCAAGTCTTTAAGGAACTATAAATTTAGAAAGCGAGCATTCCCGGATCTGTCACACACTTGAGACATGTCAATTCCAGCGCCCCTTCCGCGCCGTGAAACCGCTCAAACGGCATTTCCTACTTCGGAACGCTCGGCACCAAACCGTAGTCCGGCGTCACCAGGCCACCTGAGATCAGGAACTTGGTCGCGTCCTCGACGCTCATGTCCAGCATCCGGATCTTCGACTTCGGGACGAAGAGCAGAAAGCCGGCTGTCGGCACGGGTGTCGGGGGTATGAAGACCGTGACAATTTCCTCTCCGGCATCAGACAGCCGGAATGCGATCTCACCCTTCACGTCGGATGACAGGAACCCGAGGGTCCACATTCCGGCAGACGGAAACTCGACGAGGCCAACCTTGCGGAAGGATGTCGACTGCTCATTCAGCACGGTTTCGAAAATCTGCTTCAGGCTCTTGTAGAGCGTGCGCACCAGCGGCATCCGATGCAGGATGGACTCGCCGAAGCGGACGATGGAGCGGCCAATGAGGTTCTTCGCAAGGAACCCGACCATCGTGATGAAAATCACCGCCACCAGCAGGCCGAATCCGGGAATGGCAAAGGGCAGGAATTGCTCGGGATTGTAGCGCGCCGGGATATATGGGTTGACCCAGCTATCAGCCCACTGGACGAAGGACCAGGTGAGCCAGATCGTGATGGCAAGGGGTGCGCAGATGATAAGCCCGGTCAGGAAGTTGTTTCTGATGCGGGTCGCGACGAATTCGCGTTGGGGAGCTTCGGACATCGCGCGTCGGGAGCCTTTCAGGATGCTTGGAGCGCCGCGGCAAATCATGCCGCGTCGCACAAACAATGCCCCACGTCGGCACGCCGTGGCAAGCGCGAGGCTGACGATTTTCAAACTGGCTGCGCGCTAGCACGGAGGGCGAACCTCCGTGCCGGTGAACCGTCATTCCACGGTGACCGATTTCGCAAGGTTGCGCGGCTGGTCGACATCCGTGCCCATGATCACGGCCGTGTGGTAGGCAATCAGCTGGACCGGCAGCGAATAGATCATCGGGGAAATCATCTCATCGACTTCAGGGAGCACGATCGTGGCCATCGTGTCGAGTGTCGAGGCCGCAGCCCCCTTGGAGTCGGTGATGAACACGATGCGGCCGCCGCGGGCAGCGACTTCCTGCATGTTGGAGACGGTCTTTTCGAAGAATCGGTCATGCGGCGCAATGACGATAACCGGCATTTCCTCATCAATGAGAGCGATCGGGCCGTGCTTCAGTTCGCCGGCGGCATAGCCTTCGGCATGGATGTAGGAGATTTCCTTGAGCTTCAGCGCCCCTTCCATCGCCAGCGGATAGCTGGTGCCGCGGCCGAGATAGAGAACATCCTTGCACTTCGACAGTTCGCGGGCGAGCGTCTCCATCTGCGGCTGGATCGAGTTGAGCACGGCGCTCATGACGCGCGGCATTTCGATCAGATGCTTGACGGTTGCCATCTCCTCGGCCTCGCTCATCGTGCCGCGCTGACGCGCCGCGCCGATGGCAAGCGCTGCGAGCGCGGTCAATTGGCAGGTGAAGGCCTTGGTGGATGCGACGCCGATTTCCGGGCCCGCCATGATCGGGAAGACAGCATCGGATTCGCGTGCAATCGTCGATTCCTTGACGTTGACCACGGCGCCTATCTTCAGGCCTTCCTGCCTGCAGTAGCGCAGCGACGCGAGCGTATCTGCCGTTTCGCCGGATTGCGAGATGAAGAGCGCCGCACCGTTCTTTGAGAGCGGCATCTCGCGATAGCGGAATTCGGAAGCGACATCGATTTCGACAGGCAGGCGCGCCAGCCGTTCGAACCAGTATTTGGATACCAGGCCGGCAAGATAGGCCGTGCCGCAAGCGGAAATCGCAAGCCGATCGATCGCGGCAAAGTCGATATTGCCGGTGATGTCGCGAACCTTTGTCGCGCCGAAGTCCACATAGTGGCCAAGGGCATGGGAAATGACCTCCGGCTGCTCGTAGATTTCCTTTTCCATGAAGTGGCGGTGGTTGCCCTTGTCAACGACAAAGGCCGTGGCCGACGAAATCTGCTTCGGGCGCTCGACCGGATTGCCATCGAAATCCATGATGTCGACGCCACCGGCCGTCAGGATCGCCCAGTCGCCATCGTGCAGATAAGAGATCTCGTTGGTGAAGGGCGAGAGTGCGATCGCATCCGACCCCATATACATCTCGCCCTTGCCGTAGCCGACCGCAAGCGGCGGACCGGAACGGGCAGCCATGATCGTATCCGGTTCATCAGCGAAGATCAGTGCCAGCGCATAGGCGCCCGTCAGCCGCTTGAGGACCGACTGCACGGCATCACGCTTCGACTTGCCGGCAGCGATTTCGCGAGCCACCAGTTGGGCGACAACTTCCGTATCGGTCTGCGAGGAAAAGACCGCGCCACCGGCGATCAGCTCTTCCTTCAGTTCGGCGAAATTCTCGATGATGCCATTGTGGACGATGGCCACACCGCCCACAAAATGCGGATGGGCATTGCCCTCGGTGGGAGCGCCATGGGTTGCCCAGCGCGTGTGGGCGATGCCGATATTGCCGGACAGAGGATTCTGGTCGAGAACCTTCTCCAGATTGAAGAGCTTGCCTTCTGCGCGACGGCGGTCGAGCTTGCCATTGTCGATCGTCGCGACGCCTGCGGAGTCGTAGCCGCGATATTCAAGGCGCTTGAGCGCATCGACCAATCGAGCAGCAACAGGTTCACGACCGACAATTCCAACAATTCCGCACATGCGGGGCATACTCCAGCGAATAATATCGAGGCGATTTCCTAGCGGATTTCGCCGTTTGTGCAATCGGCATCGCGGTCACTTTCCGCAACGCCTGGTAATATGAAATCAGCTCTTTGCGGCTTTCAGTGCGGCGCGAATGGCAGCAATGCGCTCGCGGATCAGCTTCGCCCTGCCGGGCTTGGTTTCCTGCCGTGCGCGCCCCAGCGCTAGTGCATCGTCGGGAACGTCCGAGGTGATGACGCTGCCGGAAGCCACGTAGGCGCCGTTGCCGATCTTGACCGGCGCGACAAGTGCCGAGTTCGAGCCGACAAAGGCGTTTTCGCCGATCTCGGTCAGATGTTTGTTCATGCCGTCATAGTTGCAGGTAATGGTCCCCGCCCCGATATTGGCACCGGCACCGATGACAGCATCGCCAATATAGGTGAGATGGTTGACCTTGGCGCCCTTGCCAATCTCACCCTTCTTCACTTCGCAGAAATTGCCGACCTTGGAGTCCCGACCGAGATTTGCACCGGGCCTCAGCCGCGCAAAGGGGCCGACGGTCGCGCCTGTGGAAACATAAGCGCCTTCGAGGTGGCTGAAAGCGTGGATGACCGCACCGCCCTCAACCGTCACGCCGGGGCCGAAGACAACGTTCGGCTCGATCAGCGCATCCTGACCGATCACCGTATCATGCGACAGGAAAATGGTTTCCGGAGCGATCATCGTCACACCGGACAGCATGATTTCGAGGCGCCGGCGCTTCTGCCAGAGCGCCTCCAGTTCAGCAAGTTCGGCGCGCGTGTTGCAGCCAGCTAGCTCTTCCTCCGGCGCCACGATCGCCCTGGCCTTGCCGCCATTGGCGCGTGCGACTTCGACGAGGTCGGTGAGGTAGTATTCACCCTTGGCATTGGCATTGCCGATCTTGCCCAGCAGTTCCAGCGCACGCCGTCCGTTGATCGCCATCATGCCACCGTTGCAGAGCGTCACCTCACGCTCCTCATCGCTCGCATCCTTGTGCTCCCGGATCGCCAGCAGTTCGCCATCCCTGGTGAGCAACCGGCCATAGCCAGTGGGATCGGCAGCCTCGAAGCCGATCACGACGACATCATAGCCGTCAGCCAGCCCGGCACGGGCGCGGGTCAGGGTCTCCGGCTCAACAAGGGGCGTATCACCGAACACGACGACGACATCGTCGTAACCGCGCGCGATGGCCTCCCTGGCAGCCAGCACGGCATGGCCCGTGCCAAGCCTCTCCGTCTGCACATGGCTTTCCACACTGATCCCGGCCTGCTTTGCAGCGGCTTCCACCTTTTCCGCATCACGCCCGACGACAAGCGCCACATCAGCAATGCCAGCAGCCTTCAATTTGGCCGCGACATGGCCGATCATCGGCAGTCCGCCGATCGGATGCAGGACCTTGCTGAGCGAAGACTTCATGCGGGTGCTTTCGCCAGCGGCGAGAACAACGGCGAGGCAGGTACGGGTCATGGCTGTCATGGGCTCCGGTCGGTTTTTATCGGGTCCGCTCTAGCAGACTCGGTCCGGATTGCAAAATCTGCGGAGACTTCCTCGTTACTGGGCCGTCTTCGGAATATCGCCGACGACGCCGAGCACGAAGAAATCCATAGAGAGAAGAACGTTGTCGGGCGCGGTTTCGTTCTTCTTCAGCCAAGTCTTGCTAGCCTGCGTCCGGACAGGACCATGGAAAGGCGTCAGTGCACCGCTTGCAATCTTCTGCTCGCTCGACTGCGCGAATTTCACGACGTCGGCTGGCATGTTCCTGTAAGGTGCCATGGTGATGATCCCAGACGAAAGGCCGTCCCAGTTGACCTCACCCGCCCAGCTTCCATCGAGATAGGCCTTCACACGGGCGACATCATAGGCGCCCCAGTTGTAGACGATCGCCGTGAGTTGGGCGAGCTGACCGATACGGCTCATGTCACTGCCGTAACCGAAGGCTCGCAGATTTCCCGTCTCGGCAACCTGCATCGGCGCGGTGGAATCCGTCTGCTGCGTGATGATATCGATGCCGTCGGCAGCAGCGGCTCGCGCGGCTTTTGCTTCCTTTTCCGGATCGAACCAGCTTCCCGTCCAATAGACCTTCGTCTTGAAGCGAGGGTCGACCGACTGCGCGCCGAGCTCGAAGGCATTTATGCCCTGCATGACCTCCGGTATCGGGAATGGCGCGATATAGGCCGCCTGCCCCGACTTCGACATCTTGGCGGCAATGCGCCCTGTCAGAAAGCGGCCTTCGTAGAAGCGCGCGTTATAGACGGCCACGTTGCGCGTCGTCTTGAAGCCCGCCAGATGCTCGAACCTGACGGCAGGGTACTTGGCCGCAGCGGCGAGCACCGCATCCATGTAGCCGAAGGCCGTGGCAAAGATCATGTTGCAGCCCGATGCGGCGAGCTTGTCGAAGACCGGCAGTGCGGCTGCACTTTCCGGCACGCTCTCCGCAAAGGCCGTCTCGACGCGATCGCCGAACTGCTTCTCGACCTCAAGACGCCCGCGCTCCTGCGCCTCGGACCAGCCGCCGTCGGTTTTCAATCCCGGATAGACGAAACAGACCTTTGGCTTGTCAGCAGCCTGTGCGAGACCCGCGGACAGGACAAGCGCTGCAAGAAAGACAGCTTTCGTCAACAGGCCCATTTTCGACATGCACATGGCCTCGCCTCCCCGATCAGCCGTCGCGGCGCCCGAGTGACGGAAAAGCCTGCAGGACGGCACCGATGACGTAGAGATAAAGACCGCTGATCACGACGCCCCAAACCAGCCATTGCGGCGATTCGAAATGCAAAAGCAGCGCCACGACGCTGAGGACCGACCAGATCGCAAATACGGTCAGATTTAGCGGCCGCAACCGCTTTACCCGAACCGGATGGAGGAAGTTGATCGGAAGGAAGGTGAGGAAGACCGACACGACCACGACGGCGAAGGCGGTCGCCTCACTGGCCTTGATGACAAAGAGCGTAAAGACAACCATGTTCCAGACGACCGGGAAGCCCGAGAAAAAATTCTCATCCGTCTTCATTCCCATGTCCGCATAATAGATGGCGCTCGACACCACGATCAGGCCGGCGGCGACAAATGACCAGGGCTCCCCTATCATATGGCTTTGATAGAGCGCGAAGGCCGGCAGAAGCACATAGGTGACGTAGTCGATCACGTTGTCCAGCGTGTCGCCCGACCAGTTCGGGAGCACCTCCTTGACGCGCACCTTGCGTGCGATCGGTCCGTCAATGCCATCCACGGCCAAAGCAAGGCCGAGCCACCAGAACATGTCGACGAAGCGGCTTTCGGCAGCAGCAACCACACCCAGAAAGGCAAGAAACGATCCGGACGCCGTCAGAATGTGCACGGAGAATGCGCGGATTTCCGCGTAAGGAACGCGCCGGTAATTGAAGATCTTCATTGATTCGCCGTTTCCACCTCGAACAACATCTGCATTGTCCCAATTCGGGGGACCGATACAAGATGTCGCAGAAAATAAGTTTGCCGGGTTTCCAAAAAGCATGGAAGCAAGGCAGTCGCGTCTTTATATGTCTTGCGGGACTGTGAATCTGAAGGTTTGTGCTCATGGAACGCTTTGATATCGCCGTTGTCGGCAATGGCCTCGCCGGACGCATTGCGGCAATCGCGCTTTCAAGACTGGGCTATTCGATCGCCCTTGTCGGACCGGCTCCGGAAAATCAGGATGGGCGGACAACGGCGCTCATGGACCAGTCGATCGCCTTCCTCGAAGGTCTGGGCGTCTGGGACACGCTGGGGAACAAATCGGCGGCGCTGCAGACCATGCAGATCATCGATGGTACCGGACGGCTTTTCCGGGCACCTACCGTACCCTTCCGGGCATCGGAAATCGGACTTGACGCTTTCGGCTACAACTTTCCGAACTCCGCGGCGCTTGAGGTTCTGGGCGATCTCATCCGTCTGGACGACAACATTCATCCGATCGAAGGAAAGATTTCAGGCGCGGAGTTTCGTGAGGATGCGATCCTGATGAGACTGGAAGACGGACGTGACATTGAAGCCGGCTTTGTCGCCGCTGCTGACGGTCGCAAGTCTATCCTGCGCGAGGCGGCCGGAATCACCGTCCGGCGCTGGTCCTATCCGCAGACCGCTGTGGTGCTGAACTTCGCCCACACCATTCCCCACGGCAATGTTTCAACCGAGTTCCATACCCCGACCGGGCCGTTCACGCAGGTTCCGCTGCCCGGCATGCGTTCCAGCCTCGTCTGGGTTCAGGCGCCGGCCGAAGCCGAGGCGTTTCTTGCTCTCTCCAATGACGAGATTGGACGGCGCATCGAGGCACGCATGCAATCGATGCTGGGTAAAGTGACGGTCGAAGGGAAGCCTCAGGGATGGCCCCTGTCCGGAATGACGGCCCAACAATTCGGCAAGGGCCGTCTGGCCCTGATCGGTGAGGCATCGCACGCCTTCCCGCCCATTGGTGCACAGGGGTTGAATTTGAGCCTGCGCGATATCATCGCACTTTGCGATCTTCTCGGCATGAAGCGTGACCATGAAGGGCCCCGCGCCGTCGGTGATGCCTTCGACCGCAAACGCCGGCCGGATGTCCTGAGCCGCACCGCGAGCGTGGACCTGCTGAACCGTTCGCTTCTGTCGAATTTCCTGCCGGTGCAGATGTTGCGTGCGGCCGGACTTCATCTGCTTGGCCTGCTGCCGCCGCTGCGCAATCTCGTCATGCAGGAAGGTGTCGCACCGGGACGCGGTTTCCGGGGGCTATCATCAAACTTACGGGAAAAGATCACCCGGAAGCGTGCCTGAACGCATGAGGTAAAGCAGCGTAGACACCGTCAGCACCGAAAAGAGCGTGGTGATCAGGACGGATGCAGACGCCTTTTCCTGCCAGACATCATATTGCTGTCCGATGACGAAGACATTGGTGGCGGTCGGCAAAGCCGCGAGAAGCACCGCCGTCTGTATCCAGACATGATCGAAATTTCCGGCCGCGCTGAGTGAAAGATACATGAGCGTTGGCAGCAGGATCAGCTTCGCCGGAACGATGTAGACGATATCCGCAGGAATGCGTTTCAGCGGGCGCAGCGCAAGGGTCACGCCCATTGCGAACAGTGCGCAAGGGGCTGCTGCCTGTGCCAGATAGTCGATGAGCCTTTGAAGCGGTATCGGCGGCTCGAAATGGACCCAGGCGGCAACAAAGCCGATCGCCGTGGCGATGATGAAGGGGTGCAGCACGATCCGAAGCACAATGTCGCGCGCCACCAGCGCGGCAGACCTTCTCTCCTTGCCGCCGAGAGCGATCAGTGCCGGCGCAACAATGAAATGCAGCATGTTTTCGAAGCAGAAGATCAGCGCGACCGGGACTGCAGCCCGCTCTCCGAACGCCAGAAGTGCAAGTCCCGGCCCCATATACCCGATATTGCCATAGGCAGCCGCCAATCCCTGCAAGGTCGCCTCCGGAATGGACGCGTCGCGCCCCAGCCATCCGATGAAGAAGATCACCCCAAAGACCATATAGGTCGTGCCGATATCGGCGACGATGAAATCGAATCGCGTCAGCTGTTCGATGGGTGTCTTGGAAATGAGCTTGAAGAAGAGCGCCGGTAGAGAGACATATATGATGAATATATTGAGCCACCCCAACGCGTCGGCGGGCATCCTTTTCCATCTGGCGACGACGTAGCCGATCAGAATAAGCCCGAAGAATGGCAGTACAAGTCCGGTAATATCCGCCATGTCTAAGCCTCGACCGGTTGCGATATTGCCGAGTTAGCCGATTTGTCCCAGGATTGGGAAGGTCTGCTGAAACCAGATTGCGACGTTGGCGACGAATCCCGTCAAAAAAGCGATCCCGGTCAGGACCAGCAGGCCACCCATCACCTTTTCCACAGCGCCGAGATGACGACGGAAGCGCGACAGGAAGCGCATGAACGCCCCGGAAAAGAAGGCAGCGATCCAGAAGGGCACGGCGAGGCCGAGCGAATAGACGGCCAGCAGGAAGGCCCCGGAACCCGCCGTGTCGGAGGCTGCCGCAATGCCGAGGATTGCCCCGAGGACGGGGCCGATGCAGGGCGTCCAGCCGAAGGCAAAGGCCAAGCCCATGATGTAGGCGCCGGACAGCGTTGCCGGTTTTGCGGAGGACTGGAAGCGTGCTTCGCGCGCCAGAAAGCCAATGCGGAATAGGCCGAGGAAGTTCAGGCCCATGATGATGATGATCACGCCGCCGATCTTTGCCAAAACATCGATATATTGGCGCAAAAGAAGCCCGATCGCGGATGCCCCCGCCCCCAAAGCGACGAAGACCGTCGCAAACCCGAGCGTGAAAAACAGCGATGACAGGATGACCGCGTTGCGCGACCGTGTCGTAGCCATCCCCTGTCCACCGTTACGGAAATCCTCGACCGACACGCCCGCCATGTAACACAGATAAGGCGGCACGAGCGGAAGCACGCAGGGCGACAGGAATGACAACGCGCCCGCGACGAGTGCGCTGAAGAGCGAGATACCGGCAACCGTCAGCATGAAAACTCCTTGACGCCACCGACGTTGAATGCCGGAGAAGGCTGAAAACCGTGGCTCATATAGCCCCCGCCCTCCTCACCCGCCAATCATCTTTTCGGCATCATTGGAAAAAGCGCCAAATGGTCGCAGAAATGGCGATTTTCCGGGTTGACCCGGCAGGGCCTCCTGCATATGTTCCGCGCACTTTCCGGACCGGTTCGCTTATCAAACCGGGCAGACGCGGGAGCGCGTAGCTCAGCCGGTAGAGCAACTGACTTTTAATCAGTAGGTCCAGGGTTCGAATCCCTGCGCGCTCACCATCTAAACATCCAAAATATGTTATTTTCGCACCATGTTGATCCGTGGCGGCCCTAGATCACTACGAGGTGGTGGAGCGGAAGAGTGACATTTCTACCCGAGGCTTTTACGTCGGGAGCTATGTTCCACTCAATCGCCTCGCATCCCGGTCTCGCGACATAAGCAACATGGTCTGGCCTCTCGAACGCCCCCTTCTGGACATTCCTGTCTCGTTGCGTCTCAGGTGATCGAGCTTTAACCGTGCAGCCTCACCTGTCCCACCCAGTCGGCCGCAGACGCTGTAGCGCTGCGCCCCGACAGTCTTCGCCGTTTCCGTCTGATGGTCGATCCGGAAAAATATCGCCACTGGACATGTTATTGATATTCTGGAATGGACACGATTTTATGGGAATGTGAAGTTGTTCCCAACAACGATCGATTGTTATCAGTTTCCTCTGAGTTGCTGAAGGAAACGAAAAATTGCCGACCTCGACGGCGCGCGCTCCATCCCGAACCTTGCCAAACATGCCTCACGGATTTGCTGACCGATCATGGTATCGGAACACTCCACTATGAAACTGGCAAGTTCCGCATCGCGGGCAATGCGTGACCTCGATTTGGCGCGGTAGAGATTGATTTCGCGGCGTTGTCGCCCGATTGTTGCTTCCGCTTGTAACGCTTCGAATTCCCCGGCGCTTATTGTCACCATATCGCCCTCAAGAGCCAGTTTTCCGCAATCTTGGCATCTTTTCAGTTCGTTCATCGCCTCACCCTTCGAACCGTCGTCGTATCGTGTGTGCGGGCCGCATCCTGCCAGAGGCGGCCCGCTAGGCTATTCGTCCCACCACGAACGAACGGCCGCCGTGCGAGGATCACACACGGCAATATGCGCCCCGTCGCCAACCGGGGCGCAAGCTCAGCGCCGGAGCAGAACTTCGACCACGTCGCCAGCGCTGCCATCGTCAATGGCATCCGCAAAGACGTATTCCGGCAAGTCCGCGCCGCTGAGAATGGTGGACCCGTTCGCGCCCGTGCTCGTGACGGCCGTCGCGCCCGCCTTGACTGCAAGACTTCCTGTCGCTGCGATCGCCTTGCCAGCATTATTCACGATCAGGCTCTGTCCCTTCGTCACATTGCCACCGAGCTCGATCAGCGTCGTGCCCATAACGTCGGCGTCGGAATAGTCGCCACTGACGACGGCGCGCGGCGATACGCCCAATACCTTCTGACCCTGGACAGACGCCTGTGCGCCGTCGAAGCCAACGGCACGATAGGCCGAAACCGCGCCGGATGCCTTGAAGGTCAGGGCCATGATCGAAATTTTCTGTCTTGCCATGTTCGTGTTCCCTACGGTTTCAGCGTTTGGAGACGGACAAAACCGCCTGCTGATAGCTGACCTTGTGCTGTCTCTGGTAGGCCGTGGCCTGCCGGTGAAGTTCCATCCGATCGGCATTCACCGACGTGTGTTCCGGGCTGGAGAAGTCCGCCGAATCGGAGAAATCTCCCGTGCAGATTTCGCCCGTGACGACTGGCAATGGCAGCCGCTCCAGGAACTCGCGGAAGCTCGCGACTTGGCTCTTCGTAACGGCGGTTCCATCGTCTTCGGAGAAGTTGACAACAGCATCATCCGAAAGCGTTTCCATGAACGCAGCCGTCTCTTCCTTCAACCCGATGGGCAGAACGCCCTTTCGAACCATGGCGTCGACAAAGGTGGCATTGTCCCTCCGGCGCATGTCTCGCTCACGGGCGGCAAGGCGTTCCTCGCGAAGGTCCATGATCCCTTCCTCGAAATCCACGAAGCCTTCCGAACTGCCCGCGAAGTTTACCGGTGTCAGGCCTTTCACGGCAGGCGGTTGCGCACCCAGGAAGCCGACATGCCGGAGATACCATTTGCCCTTCACCGGATTTCCAGCCGTGTTGTCCGGCCTGTAGAAGCTTGCGGATACCTTCTTGAACGCGCCCTGGCGAACCAGATCGGAGAACTCGGCATTGACCTGCTTCGGCACGGCAAACAGACCTTCCTTGCGGACTTCAAGCCGGTCGATCCAGCCATATGCCGGAGCGTTGTCCTTCGGATGCCCGACGACGATAGGCGCTTCGTGCTTGGCCGGATCATAGACGGCAGCGATGTCGCGGAAATCTTGTTCCGTGAAACTCGTCTCCGCCCCGTCGTTCGAGGTCTGCCGACCGGCCTTCATGATGTGAATTGCGTTCATGCCCTTCACTCCGCAACCACGTCGGTGAAGAGGAAGCCCGCAACCATGCCGGACAGTACAGGTTGCCGTTCGAAGGTAATCGGATAGATGTCGCTCTTGGCGTTGTGGTCATAATACGCCTGCTCGACGGCGGGATTGCCTCGCATGGTGTACGTGTAGCCATAGCTCGGCTGTTCGTAGCCTGACGGGGTTTGCGGTGCATAGGCGAGGATGCAGTAGTTGCCCCAGACATCGCTGAACGTGCCGTTGTCGCTGGCAAAGACGGCCTTGCCTTCCACGACCTTGTCGATCTCGAACAGACTGGCCAGCATCGAAGCCGTGATGATGTCGGTATTGCGGAACTTCGCCGCAATCTTCTCGTTGGTCCGCAGCCCGCCATAGGGCCGTGAACCGCAAAGCATCACGTTCGGATACATGCCGCAGGTCGCGCGGATCGCCTGCCGCGCTTCCTCGATATCAACGATCGGATCGCTGTCGGCATGGCTCCACTGCGAAGCGCCGGAGAGCTGGAGCTTGTGATTGCTGTCATAGTTCGCCTCGTCGGTTGCAAGCTGCGCCTGCTCGTATTCGAGGTTCAGTGTCAGCGTGTTCATGACCAGATTGGCCGAACGCATGCCGAGATCGATCCCTGCCGCGCCGCTGGCATCGCGTTGGTATTCGCGCGGAACCTTGCCTTCAAGGCTGTCCTGGACAAGGCTGAACGGCTTTCCTTCATACCCGAAGTCAACCCGCTTCGTCGCTGCACCAGGCGCACGGCGGGCATTGTAAAGCATGAAGCTTTCCTTGCCGAATTCGATGATCTTCCCGGCACCGAGAAGAACCTCGACACGGGGAAACAGGAGGCTGCCGACGCGTTCGGCATGCTGGTAGCCCTGCACATGCGTTGTCAGGACGGGATCGATTACGCGGGCTTGGCTGAGGTTCATGTTGGCGGTTCCTTTGAGGTTTGGTTTTCAGTGTGGCGAGGAGAGCGGCGGGCGATCCACGCAGCCGGAAAGTTTCGGAGCATGTGATCTGCTGAGTGAGGCGCTGGCAGGATTCTGGCTGTTCGACATGATCAGCGCTCCGGGCCGTAAAGCCGAGCCGAGCGCTCTATCGACTTGGAGCGTCGCGCTTCATCTGTTTGTAGGAGTTCCCGGACTGTGGTCGTGGTAATCCGCGCTTTTCTTCCTATCTCGGAAATGCCCATTCCTTGCGATCTGAGATATCGAGCGATGAAGGCGTTACCCATCGGGATCAGGGTCGGTCCAACACCAAGGATACTGGACTTCTCAAGCTTCTCCAGGATTTCAAGGCCGACTGCCCGTGCAATCATCCCGCCCCGGCGCGCGCGGCCGGAAACGTAAACTTCGGACCCGCCGAAAGCCAAGAGGAAGGTGCAGGCGTCTTGCGCCCCCAAAGCCTCAACGAATGGCATCACGTGGGCGTCAATGCGCCCAGTGCGTTTCTGTCCGTTTGGCATGGTCCATGTAATTTGCATACAGGGACAGTAGTTTGGGGGAGAAATCAGAAATAGACCAAAACCCTTTGGGGGTACTATGGCGAGCAGGGTTCCGATTCGCCGGTTTCGGCGCAATCACCCCTTTTGTGGCTTCTATGGCAACACATTTCGGACGGATACACAATGGCGAGAGTGGTTTTGAAGGATACGGGCCAGGTCGTGTTGCTTGCCAGCACGCCCGAGTACCAAGCTGAAATTGCGGCATGGCGCGCTGCCGAATGCACGGAACACAAACCGATCGTTTGCCGAGTTCCGATTGCAAATGGCGGTAAACAGGTCCGCCCCCAATGCCAGGTTTGCGGCAAGCTGGTTGGCAACTCACAGAAACACTCGTCCGACGACGACAAATATCCGATGTACCAGGATCATTTGGCCGCAGACTACGAACGTCGCCGCGAAAACGAGTACAACCAAATCCTGCAGAAGCATGCTCGACTTCAAGTCGACAAAGAGAGCAGCTTCTTTCACGAATATAACGACTATCTGAAAAGCGATGTCTGGCGAGCGAAGCGTGAACGTGTCCTGAAGCGCGCGCAAGGAATCTGCGAAGGTTGCGGCATCCAGCCTGCAAGCCAAGTGCACCATCTGACTTACGAACATAAAATGGAGGAGTTTCTGTTCGAGCTGGTCGCTGTCTGCGACACCTGCCATGATCGACTGCACGCACCAAAGACGGCAGGTCCGGAAGTCCCGGAGCCCATCAACACGCTGATGGGGCCGAAGTTGGAATACGGAGACTATGGACAGATTTACCTTGAGAAGCCGTGCGACGGGTGTCGATATGGCGGCGACGACAAGGGCATGAGCTACTGCGGAGTCGTGGGGGAACCTTCCGCTTTCGCTCTCTCACAAGACGGCGCGTGCGGTCCTGATCACCGGCTTTTCGAGCCTTTGAAATAGAAGCTCGTCAGACGAGTTCGTGGGGGCTGGCTCAAGCACGATGGCCGGATGGGGATCAAAACGCGCCCACGACCTTCAAATCGGCTTCAAAAACGATTATAAATCTTCACGGAGCATGGAATTTTCACTTCGCGTCACTCCCCCCGCTGATCGGGATCGTAAAGGGTGGCGTTGCAGCGGCCTGGACAGCCGGGCCGCTGCCGTCAATTTGTTCACGCCTTTTTCCTCGCCGCCATCGCCTTGAGCGCGTAAATGACTTTGGAAGCCTTCTCCGCTCCGACGAAGCGAAGCGCTGTGATATGATGGTGTTTATCCAGCCACGCATTGAGACCGGAGTCGCCCGGATCGTCCGTGCCTGAGAATTGCCTCCATAGCGACCGGATCAGATCGACCTGGGCAGGGGTTGCCATCCCTGCCCTGTTGCCGAAGGTCCGCTTCGTCCAGGTGGAGCGAAAGCCCAGGGCCGTGAAATACCGCATGACGTAATCAAAGCCTTGCGCGTCCAGATCGGCCGCGCTGGCCACATTGCCATACCGGGCGAGGATCGTCCGATAATCTTCATCTTCAAGCTTCAGCTCCCGCTTGGCGACTTGGATAAGCCGGATCTGCTTTGCGGTGATGCCACCCGATCTTGCGCGCCCGGTCATTGGTCGACCTTCTGCGTGAACGCCGAAACCCATCCCGCGCCATTGCCTCGGAAATTTTCAGTGCCGTGCATAAGGTCGCGCACGACGGCCTCATGAAGGACGGCACTCCGCGCCGCCACCATTCGAAGCATGGCGACAGAAAAACGCGACAGGCGTTCATTGCTGTCCTTGGAATCATAGCCAAACTCATGATGCCAGAACTGCTCACATGCCCAGGAGATCGTCTGTAGATCGTCCTTGAACTCCCAAAGCAGATGGGCTGCGCCCTCGCTGGCCTTCAGCGCCGCGTCGGCGGCGGCGATTTCGATGGAAACGGAACCGGCATGTTTTTCTGTCGCTTTTTGCATCGTGACTTTCCTCTTTCAGGCATAGCTCCGCACGACGCCGGACAAGGGTACGGAGTGGGTTGATGATGGATGATGTGAATGCGTGAAGCGGTTACGCCGCTTCGGACTTCAACAGACCGGCGTCCCCAAGCTTGGGATTACCGGCCATGGTAATTTGGATGTGGCGCAGTTGGATCGAGCCGGTCCCCGCCGTCAGCCTCTTGGCGTTCTCCAGCAGGCGGCCGAGCATTCGGGGCGTGGTCTTCGTGCCGAAATTTGCCAACGCCTGGTAAGCGTCCATGCCCTCGACGCCGTAGGCGGCTCCCATCAGCTCGCAATCCGTGCGGCTCAAGCCGGGGAGCTTGATTTCCATGCCGATCCGGCTGTCAATTTGCTCCCATGCTCCACGGTCCATTTTGGTCTTGGCGATGCGCTCGCCGTTGCCACTAATGACGAGACCGAATTGGCAGGTTTCCTGAATGCTGAGAAGCTCCCGCAACGCAGTCGCCTCAAGCGTTTGAACCTCGTCAACGATAATAAGCAGACGCCCCTTTTCAGAATGTTCCATGCGCCAAATGTTGCGACGTCCAAGGACATCTACCAAGGTGTTGAAAAGCTCACGGGTGTACTTGTCATCGTGATAGATTTCGCAGGCCGCGAGAAGCGTCCTGTACATATCGGGCGCGGACTTGTGGGCTTGTCCGATTTGGCAATAGTAGCCGCCCATGTCTTCAGCCAGGTAGTAAAGGCCAGTCGTCTTACCGAACCCGGCCTGGCTGGTGATCCGCACGGGCTCCCCAAACGCCATGGTATAGTTGATGCCTTCCCGAATGCGGGCAACCGAACCGATTTCCACAAACAGGTGCCGATCCGGCAAGCGGGGTTTGATCAGTTCCATCAGCGTTTGCTCCCAGCGGCAACCATGCTCATAAAGAGCGAACGGGCTTCATCCTGCTTTCGGACTTCGTCTTCGATCTGCTGTTGCGTCTTCCGCTTCGTCATCGCCGGCCGGATCGCCAGCGACGTTTCACCGCGTCCAGCGCCAACGGACACAACGCCGTCTGGCTCGTTCGGGATGACGGGCAATTGCTTCCCGCCGTATTCGATCAGCTCGGCCTTCACGTCGATCGGCGGCTCTGACTTGGAGAGTTGCGTCAAGGCCTTCTCACGGATGGCGGTTCGGCGGGCGCTTTCCTGTGCGCCTCGCGGGTCGAAGTACGAATATTCCTGATCAGGAACAGCAACGCCGATTTCGCGGCCTTGCATGTCGAAGATCTTCAGCATGTTGAAGCCGAAGCCGTAGCGAGGAATGTGGACCTGCACCTTGTTCCCGAAAAACTGGCGTAGACCATCGCAACTCCATACGCGGCCATCCGCCTCGATCCCATGTTTACGAACAGTGCGGGTTTCCGGCTTTGTGAAGACGGTCAGGAGGTCCATCGGGTCCAGAACGTTTGCGCGCCATCCGTCCGCGACGAAATTGCCGAACCGCTCGGCAGGCGACTTGCCCTTGAGAGCCCCGGTCTTCGGCATATAGGCGTAGGCCTGCATCAATTGCCGGAACTCAGCGCAGAAGGCATCGAATCCGCCCTCATAGGGCCTGTGGGCCTTCCCAAGTTCCCTGCCCTTCGGCTTCATGCGATCATCGTCAATCCAGCCGGGTATGTGGCGCTGGACGAACTGATTAAGCTCCCGGAAGCCGCCTTCGATCCGCTTGGCGGCGGCGTTGTAAGGCTTGGCTCGGTGGACACTCTTGACCTCGTCCAGATCGCGGAATTCCACACCGAGCTTGAGCGCGTCTTCGAGCTGATCGGCAAAGCGATATTCCGAGCCGTTGTCGAAATAGAGCTTCTTGGGCAGGCCAAAAGCCTTGTCCTGGCACATGTTGACGAATGTGCCGATGACATCGATGTTGCGGACGCTTGCCCGGCCTTCAAACAAGACGAATTCGTAAAAGAACCGCTCCGTCGCCACATCGAAAAAGGCGATCATCTTTGCGGTCGCTGTCGTGCCGTCATCGCGCAAAAGACGGATGTTTGCGTGATGAACGTCGGCCACGACCACATCCATAGGCAATAGGCCTTCGACCGTGCGGCGGATGCGAGGCTTGGCGTCTTCATGTGCCTTGCGGTCGGACCTGCGGCGGTAAACTGCCTTGTAGTGATGTTCATCCTTGACGAAATTGAAGGGGATGGAAAAGACGATCCGTTCGCGCGCCCGGTCATTCACCCTGTAGCCATGGGCGGCGGAAAGCGCCTTCAGCTTCTCTGAGGCAAGGACGCGGGTTTGCTTCATCTGAGAACCGCCCATGATCAGGCCCCGCACATAGCGCTTCAGGTCTTCATGGATCGCAGCCTTTACGTCATCCCCGAACGGAACCGCGTTGTGCCATTCCAGGCTGACCCAGCATTTCTTGCGACCCTTGCTCGAATAGACCGCGCGGGAAAGCGCCTGGAGGCCGTCGCGCTCGTAAGTTTCAACCCAGCGATAGAGGGCCGATTTCGTCAGGCGTAGCGGTTGGCCGCGCCAATCAAGCCGCATTTCGCCCGCGAGCTTGCCAAGACATTCGCCGCGCTGCCGCGAATTCTTCGGAAAGGCGAGCGCGGTGCGGATGACATCAAATTTCCAGTTGCGTTCGCGCTGCGCTGCCTCGCCTGTGCGAATGCTCGAACGGTCTTCATCGGTCCTTTGAAGGTCCTTCAAACTGTCCTGTAACTCAATTGGAAGGCTGGAAACCTTGACTTGATATTGGAGGCCAGAGCGCCCGCCGCGTCCGCCTATCGTGCGGACTTCGAGACGGTGGCCGTGCCATTCGCCCTTCCGACATGCTTTCCAAGCTGCTTGCCGTGTAAGCCCCGCTAACTGCGAAAATTCAAGGAGCCCAACAAATGTGGCAAGGTCACTCAAGGCCAGCTCCCCGAAACAGGGTATGACGAAGAGCCTGAGCCTTTGGGCCATTGCGTTTGCCTCTAAGGGCATCAGACGCCCACACTCGGCAAATACCTCGCGACGCACACCACTTGCTTAGGGAGGTGCCTTGCGCGATAAATCCCGCTCGAACGGCTGTGAGCAAATGGGGCGAGCACTGGGTTCTGATATTTTTTGTTGTCTCTGACTTCATGTAGAAGTCTGTGACTTCTTTTTTCGTGAGTGTCAAGCTGAAATGGAAGAGCCGGTTAGAGTTTTCATCGAGCGTGCAAAGGCTGCCCTGTCCATCGAAACCGACGAGCAATTGGCCTCCGAGCTTGGTTACTCAAAACAAACCATCGCAAATTGGCGACGCCGTGGCTCGGTCCCAGAGAAAGCGCGTGCGCTAATCGCTCACGTTGCCGGTCCCGAGTTTGCGCTTAATGAATGGCGTCAGCTTGCTCTTGAGCAGCGCGAGAAAACAATCCTTTACGCCTGCCTTGCCAACGTCTACTCGCGCCTGCTGGAGGATCATAAAGCAGATCTTACTCCCGAAAACCTCGCGAAGCTCGGGCCTGCATTCAACAACTTGGAAACCGGGATTCTCGGGCACATCAGGGCGATGGCTTTTCATGGCGTTCCCGAAGCGGAAGTAATTCGCCGCCTTCTGGATCGTATGGACGACGAACGGATGATGGAACTCACTTGGTTCTTTATCGACGTCCGGAAATGTCTCCGCGAGCAAGGTTGACCAATAGGTTTACCAATATCCGGATTATGGAACTTAAAAGCCTCTAAAGTTGCGCAAAAAACCTTTCAGAATCAACGCGGTGACTGATTGGTGGGAATGAAGAATTTTTGATGTCACCATTTTGGTGATTGGGGACCCGGACGAAGCGCGCTTTTTTTGAATTGTTTCAATAGCTTCAACCGTCCATCATTCCCACCAAGCAATATCTGTTTTGCGCGCGCCATTCCCAAAAATCGTTAGCGCCTCCACCACAACGGCTTCCATCTTAATCGGACCTTAGGACCTTGCGGAACACAAATGGAACATATAGTGTCCGTTCTGGATTTGTTTCATTTGATTCTCGGGGTGACCCATGCTGACGCGCAAACAACAAGAACTGCTTCTCTTCATCCACGAGCGGATGAAAGAGTCCGGTATCCCGCCGTCCTTCGATGAAATGAAGGATGCACTCGACCTTGCGTCGAAGTCGGGGATCCACAGGCTGATCACGGCGCTTGAGGAACGCGGCTTCATCAGGCGGCTTCCGAACCGGGCCCGCGCGCTCGAAGTCATCAAGCTTCCCGAGGCCTACACACCCAGCCTGCAGCCACGGCGCGGTTTCTCGCCGAGCGTGATCGAAGGCAGCCTCGGAAAGATGCCGGAGCCGCCAAAGCCCCAGGTGCCCGCCAACGACGATGCCAGCGTCGCAGTTCCCGTCATGGGGCGCATTGCTGCGGGCGTACCGATTTCCGCCATCCAGAACAACACCCATGAAATTGCCGTTCCTGCGCAGATGCTGGGAAATGGCGAACACTACGCGCTGGAGGTCAAGGGCGACTCGATGATCGATGCCGGCATCCTGGACGGCGACACGGTGATCATCCGCAACACGTCCAACGCCAGCCCCGGCGAGATCGTCGTTGCGCTCATCGATGACGAGGAAGCGACGCTGAAACGTTTTCGCCGCAAGGGCGCCTCGATCGCGCTGGAAGCGGCCAATCCCGCCTATGAAACGCGCATCTTCGGACCCGACAGGGTCAAGATACAGGGCAAGCTGGTGGGCTTGATCCGCCGCTATCACTGATCGGGTTGATAAGCGTCGATATAGGAATTGCTTCGCCAGTTGTAGTATCGGTGGCGGAGCCAGGGGCGGTCATAACCATCCAGCGCGCCAACCACGCGATATGGAGGGGAATGGGCGGATTGTTGGAGTTCGGCAGGCGTCCTTGCCGGAGCATCCAGGTAGATCGCGAGGGCGCCGCGTCTTCGCAATGCGTTTCGGTCAAAGATTTGCGCCTCGCCCTGCCCGCATGACGGGTCGCGCAGGAACGCGGCCGCGATGACGATTTGAGCCTGTCGACAGGCCGGCCCCTGGAATGCGAAATCGCTCAAGGTGGCAACCAGAAGGCCTTCGGTCAGCTTGCCGATACACCAGTCGCGTCCTGAGCAGAGAAACCTCCCCGGCTCCACGGTCGCTGCTGCAGCCTCCATGGCATCTTCCACCTTCCACTCATCCGCTTCGGTCAACGGCTTTCGAACGCCCTGACGCTCGAGGGCAAGCCGGGGCAGCATCGTGGGTTTGAGCGTCTCGCTCGCGACAAGAGCCCGCGTCCATTGATCCATGATGAAAGTGGAGGGGCGAGCGCTGTTGGTAGCCAGGCGATGGGAGCGGAGAAGGCCGACGAGATCTCCGGTTTCGGCAATCACCATATCCGGTCTCTTGGCAGCCCCCAGAGCGACGATCAGGCCGAGCGTTACGGCAAAGAGACTTGCGCCCGCGAGTCTGAAAAGCCGACTATGGGGGAGGATTGCCAGCACGAAGGCAAGGCTTGCCGAGGGAAGCACCCACCTCGCCATCTGCCCCGTCACGATATCTCCGCCGATTGAAGAGACGAGCCTGGCGACCGCCATCGTCCCATCCAGACCGAGCCCCATGACCCGCAGCGGATAGTAGTCCAGGCCGAACGGCATCAGAAGGACTGCGATAAAGCCCGCCGGCATGACGATGAAGGAAATGAAGGGCATGGCAGCCACATTGCCAAGCGTTCCCAGCAGGGTGAGGCGGTGGAAGTGCGTAACCGAGAAGATCGCCGTCGCGACGCCTGCAATCTCTGATGTGAGCATGACGCCGCCGACGGCCCGCACAGCGGGAAGAACGGTCGCGTAGAACGGCAGCCCACTGAATCGCCGGAGTTCCAGCGGTCTCAGACGCCACAGTGAATAGCCGGAAATCAGAGCGGCCGCAGCGGCAAAAGACATCTGGAAACTCGGGCCGAGCACGCTCGACGGCGATACGATCAGGATCGCGAACGTGGCCAGGGCCACGCTTCTCAGCGTCAGAACCGTCCGCGCGGCAATGACCCCACCCATCCCCACGGCAAGCATGATGAAGGAGCGCACAGCCGGCACCGGCATGCCAGAGATCAGCAGGTAGAGCCCGCTGGCCGTGATAGCGCCCAGCGCGGCATAGGTCTTGGCGGGACGCGACTGAATGAAGCCAGGAAACAGGCTGAACATCATGCGCATTCCGACGAAGGAAATGCCTGCGGCAAGAACCATGTGGAGACCGGAAATCGAGATCACGTGGGCAAGGCCGGAGATGCGCAGCGCCTCCAGACCTTCCCTGGAGAATGCCGCCGTGTCGTTTGTCACCAGCGCGCTTGCAAAAGCGCCCGTGTCGCCGGGCAGAACGGAAAGAATGCGCTGGTTGATTGCGCTGCGGACAGAAGAAAGCCAAACTTGAAAGCGCGCAGCCATCGATCCGTCAGAGGACGGATCTGCAGCAATCGCATGAGGCTGTCCCAGAAAGCCACCGATCGCACCTATTCCGTTAAAATAGCTGCTGAAAGCAAAATCGTTCAGCCCGGGAATAGCAGGTCCGGCGGGTGGCTGGAGACGCGCCAGCCCTTTGATCGTCGTGCCCGGCGGAAACGCGGCGCCCTGCCCGCGCACACCGAGCAGTGCGGCTGTCGGCGGTCGCTTCAGCCGCGGCTTTTCGGTGCTGAGGATTTCGACCGTGTAGCGCCAACGCCCCGCCTCGCGCATTTCGACGTCAACAACGCGCGCGGTGATCGTCGTGGATATGGGGCTATCTATGACGACGGTGTCGCTTCGCGACGTCTGAAACGCAGCAGCGAGCGCGCCCAACAAGATGAAGGCCGCCAGGCGCGCAGGAAACCGGATATGTTCGGCGGCATGCCGGGTGAGAAACACCAGCGGGAGCAAGAGCAGCGACCATGCCACCAGCCTTGTCATCGGCGGGTCTTGCGACTGGCAGAACCAACAGACCGCGCCGATAATCATGAAGACCGGATAGAGCAGAAAAAGATGCCCATAGGCCTCCTCCTCTTCGAATGCGGCCTTAAGGGCAAGACGCATGCGCGTCCCCATGCGCGGCATGTCCAGCCATTGCCGAGCGGGCCTGCGGCGGCCGCCAACGGGCTGAAAAACTGCAGGATTGCGCGCATCTGCGCGCTTTCGCTGCGGCGCGTCATCCAGTTCCAGAATGTCGTCTTCCGTCCCCACGCCGCCGCCCCCGGCCCCGCAACCACAAGAGATTGCAACCTAAATGGGACACGCGCAAGCCCCGCTTCAGACGGCATGAAAAATGCCAAGTTTTCAGCATCTTGTTTTCAATCGATTGAATGAAAGTTGCATTTTGAAAAATGCGACAACGGGGCATGAAACTTCCGAAAGTTGATTTCGCGCGTGCACAATTCGCCGCAAGGTGCGCTTGGCAGGGGCGAATAAATCGGATAGCAAATTCCTCATAGTCTCATTCTATGCCCGCGGCATCCGCCGTGGCTCCCATCGAACTCCCGGAGGCAAACATGGCCGATAATGCGGTTTTCTCTCTCGACGACAAAAAGGCGGAAATGACGGTCCGAAAGGGCACGATCGGGCCGGACGTCGTCGACATCGGCGCTCTCTACAAAAACACCGGCATGTTTACGTATGACCCTGGCTTCACCTCGACGGCATCGTGCGAATCCAAGATCACCTATATCGACGGCGACGAAGGCATTCTGCTGCACCGCGGCTACCCGATCGAGCAGCTCGCAGAACAGGGTGACTTCCTTGAGACCTGCTACCTCCTTCTTTATGGCGAACTGCCCACGGCTGCGCAGAAGAAGGATTTCGACACGCGCGTGACGCGCCACACGATGGTTCACGAGCAGATGAGCCGATTCTTCACCGGCTATCGCCGCGACGCCCATCCGATGGCCGTCATGGTCGGTACGGTCGGCGCTCTGTCGGCCTTCTACCACGACTCGACCGACATTACCGATCCGCATCAGCGCATGGTTGCCTCGCTGCGCATGATCGCCAAGATGCCGACGATCGCCGCCATGGCCTACAAGTACCATATCGGCCAGCCCTTCGTTTATCCGAAGAACGATCTCGATTACGCTGCCAACTTCCTGCACATGTGCTTTGCCGTTCCGTGCGAAGAGTACAAGGTGAACCCGGTTCTGGCCCGCGCCATGGACCGCATCTTCATCCTGCATGCAGACCATGAGCAGAACGCATCGACCTCGACCGTTCGTCTTGCCGGCTCTTCGGGTGCGAACCCGTTCGCCTGCATCGCGGCCGGCATTGCATGCCTCTGGGGTCCGGCGCACGGCGGTGCCAACGAAGCGGCTCTTAATATGCTGATGGAGATCGGCACTGTTGACCGTATTCCGGAATACATCGCAAAGGCCAAGGACAAGAACGATCCGTTCCGCCTGATGGGCTTCGGTCACCGCGTCTACAAGAACTACGACCCCCGCGCCCGCATCATGCAGAAGACCATGTATGAGGTGCTGGAAGCCACCGGTCACGGCGACGACCCGCTGATGAAGGTTGCGCTCGAACTCGAAAAGATCGCGCTCAACGACCCTTATTTTGTCGAGAAGAAGCTCTACCCGAACGTGGACTTCTATTCGGGCATCACGCTGCGTGCGCTCGGCTTCCCCACGACCATGTTCACGGTTCTCTTCGCGCTCGCCCGCACCGTCGGCTGGGTTGCCCAGTGGAACGAGATGATCGAAGATCCGCAGCAGCGTATCGGCCGTCCGCGCCAGCTCTACACCGGCGCTGCCCAGCGCGATTATGTGAAGGTCGAGAAGCGCTGACGCGCTATCGAAGCCGATCGAGAATGGAAAAGCCGGCTTTCAGGCCGGCTTTTTTGTATCCAGAAGTTCGAGGACGGCCAGGGCCGCCAACTCGCCCGACGGTCGCGAAACGGACATCTTTTGCCAGACATCCGCATAGCCGGCCTGCATCGCCCTGCGCTGCGGCGTATCGCTGATCAGCCGGTCGATCCAGCGGACGGGGGCGCCGGGTCGAAGCAACTCGTTGATGTATTCCGGAATCACCGGATAATCGGCAATCAGATTTGGAAGCGCGGCCGTCCAAACCTTGATCCGACTTGCCAGAAACTTGATGATCGGATCCGTCCTGTAAACAGAAACGGCAGGAACACCCGCCATGGCAAGCTCAAGGATCACCGTACCGGAGGCGGCTATGGCTGCATCGGCGCGCGCGAAGGCATTCCATTTGAATCCATCGCCGGTCTCGCATTCGGGAATCACGCTCCAGCCGGAAATCCTTTGCCGGATAAAATTCTCCTGGCGAGCGACGGCAGGCAGCAGGAATGTCGCTTGCGGGTGGCGTGCCCTGATCTCGGTGGCGGCTTCACCCATCACATCGGCAAGGCGCTTGATCTCGGAACTGCGGGAACCCGGAAGCAGGAGGATCGTCGGTGCCTCGCCCGGTTGGCGCATCTGACGCATCGCGCGCACCTTGAGGATATCGGGATCAGCGGCAAGCCGGTGGCCGACATAGACCGTCTTCGGCCCCCCCAGACGCCGCATGACATCCGGTTCGAACGGCAGGACGGCGAGAACGAGATCGACATAGCCGAGCATCGCCGTTGCACGATATTCCTTCCACGCCCAGACGCTCGGGCAGACATATTGGATGACCGGCAGGTCGGGGAGCATCTTGCGCACGCGTCTGGCGACCCGATGGGTGAAATCCGGGCTGTCGATGATGAGAAGTGCGTCCGGGCGCTCCGCAATAATCCTGGCTGCGGTCTGGCGGATGCGGCCGAGGAGCGATGGCAGCTTGGCCAGCACATCGGCAATGCCCATGACGGAAAGCTCGGAGAAGTCGAAGAGGGATTTCAGTCCTTCCCCCTGAAGTCGATCACCCCCGACGCCGACAAGTTCAACCTCGCGACCCGCCCTGCGCAGGGCTGCAACAAGGTCCGCTCCGAGAATATCACCGGAGACTTCGCCAGCAATCACTGCCAGTTTCATTGGCCGGCTCATCCTGCCTCCGGAAGGTCCGCGCTGGCAACTTCAACGCCGGTTATGAACATGCCGGCGGCGTCCGCCGCCTCGGCCAGTTCCGTTCGATCAAGAATGAGAGAGCGGCCTGCTTCGCCGACGATGCCCGCCAATCCCGCAAGAGACGCGCCCTTCAAGGTCGTGAGGCCGATAGCTGGCAAATCGGCGCGCTCATCCTGCTGGGGCTTTGCAAGTTTGACAAGAACGCCCCTGCGACGACGGGAGATGCGACCATTGGACCGCATCTCGGCGACACGCGCGAGCATGGCGTCCGTCCCCTCCGGCCCCTCGAGCGCCACGACCCGACCGCCAACTGCCACAGCTGCCTGACCGATATCAAGCCGACCGAGCTGCAGGGCGGCGTCCATGGCAACACGGATGTCTTCTTCCGATTCGGAGTCGGGCTTTACCGTCCCCACAGGACCTGGAACGGCAAGCAGATCCGGCGCGATTTCGTGGGCGCCGATCACCTTGCATCCCAACGCCTCCAACAGTCCGATCACCATTTCGAGCACGGCATTGTCGCCGCCGCGGCGCAGGGTTTTGAGGACGAAGGGCACCCGGGCCAGAAAGCTGATGGTCGGACGAATCTGCCGCCATTCGGGACGCCGACGGACGGAGCCAGAAAGAACCACACGGGAAATGGAATAGCGCTCGAAAGCCTTTCGAATGCCAGCAAAGTCGCCGACAGAGGCATGTTCGATATCAAAACCGCGCCATTCCGGCGCGGGCTCGTCGAGCAATTGGATAATCAACGGGTTCTCGCCGCTTCGGCGCGCCGCGTCGGCCAGATAATGGGGAAGCAGACCACCGCCAGCGATGATCGCCAGCCTGCCGGACGCTGCCTCACCGCCGGCCTGCATGGCTCATCAACCCTTGCGGCGACGGGCGGGCGTCGAGAGCGCGCGGTCAGCGTCGGCCGCGATGAAATCCAGAATTTCGACGGCTTGCGGGCAATCCTCGAACTCGCCGCGTATCGCCGCCGCCTTGTCGCGCACGGATCCCTCACCCTCGAAAATCGCCTTATAGGCGTGACGAACACGATGAATGATCGCCCGATCTATCCCGGCGCGGCTCATGCCAACCACATTCAGGCCTTCAAGAAGGCCCGGATTGCCGTTGAGAATGCCGTAGGGAATGACGTCATAGGACACAGCCGAGAGACCGCCTATGAAGGCATTACGCCCGATGCGGGTAAACTGGTGAACCGCGGCTCCGCCGCCGATGATGGCGTGGTCGCCGACAACGACATGCCCAGCCAACATGACGTTGTTGGACATGATGACATGATCGCCGACGCGACAATCGTGCGCCACATGCGAATAGGCCAGAAACAGGCAATTGTCGCCCACCACCGTGCGTCCACCATGCTCCACCGTGCCGGTGTTCATCGTGACGCCTTCGCGGATTGTGCAGTTGCGGCCAATCTCGAGCGTCGTGTCGACGGCGCTGTGCTTGGCGCTCTGCGAATCGCCACCGATAACGGCAGACTGAAAGATTCGAGTCCCCTCGCCGATCGTCGTGCGCCCGACCACCACAGCGTGGCTGACCAATTCCACATTCGCACCGAGCACGACTTTGGGCCCGACATGGCAGAACGGTCCGATGACAACGCCCTCGCCGATCTCGGCGCCATCATCGACGACCGACATCGGATGTATCCTGGCGCTGCCTGCGATCTTGCTCATTGTCATTCCTTATTATGCAGCATCGCGCCGACATCTGCTTCGGCAACGAGCTGGCCATCGACCTTGGCGTCGCAGTGGAACTTCCAGATGTTGCCACGCTGCTTTTGCTTGGTCACATGGTATTCAACGCGGTCGCCAGGGCGAACCGGCTTGCGGAAGCGGGCATTGTCGATCGTCATGAAATAGACGAGCTTCGGACCCGCGCCCTGCGTGCGTGCACAGATTGCGCCCGCCGTCTGGGCCATTCCCTCAATCAGCAGAACACCCGGCATGATCGGCTCGCCGGGGAAGTGCCCCATGAACTGAGGCTCGTTGGCGGTGACGTTCTTGATGCCAATTGCGGAATTGTCCGCGTCGATCTCGATGATCTTGTCGACCAGAAGAAAAGGATAACGATGCGGAAGCAGAGCCATCAACTCCTGGATTTCCGCCGTCGCCAATTGGGATTTCCCGACTTCGCTCATACGCCCTCTCCACCTTTTGTCTTTCGGGCACCGGACCTCGCCGCGCGCTCGGCGATCTCACGGAAAAACTCCTTGATGGGTCGTGCCGGCTGGCCTGCCACCTTTTCCCCCGGCGGCACGTCGCTCATGACGCCACTCAAGGCCGCAATCTGCGCGCCGTCTCCGATGGTGATGTGACCATTGATGCCTGCCGCACCACCGATCTGCACACCGTTGCCGATCTTGGCACTTCCGGCGATTCCAACTTTGCTGACCAGTGCGCAATGGCGCCCGATGCGGACGTTATGGCCGATCTGCACCTGGTTGTCGATCTTGGTACCCTCGCCAATCACCGTATCGTCCATGGTGCCACGGTCGATCGTCGTCTCCGCCCCGATTTCCACGTGGTCCTGGATGATCACGCGGCCGATCTGGACAATCTTGATCATTCCGGCCGGACCCGGTGCATAACCGAAACCATCCTGACCAATACGCGCGCCATTGTGAATGATGACGTTGTTACCGATTAGCGCGCAGAGGATACTCGACCCGCCGGCAATCGTACAATCGCGGCCAATCTTGACGCCGTTGCCGATGATTGCACTCGGACCAACGCGTGTGCCGGACCCAATCGCCACATTCGCGCCAACCACGGCATAAGGCTCCACGGTAACCCCCGCTTCGAGCGCCGCGGTCGGATGGATGACGGCCAGCGGCGAAATGCCTTCAGCCTGCGCAATGGTTTCGGGGCGAACCGCCGATGGATGCAAAATTTGCCCGGCCAGCGCAAATGCCGCATGGGCATTCTTCGCCACAAGCGCCGGGATATGATCCGGTATCAGCGACAGCAGCGCCTCGTCGCATATGATCGCGGAAGCTTTGCAGGTCTCGAGTTCGCTTTTGCTCTTGCGGGAGAGCATATAGCAGACATCGCCATCAACCGCTCGGTAGACAGGCGCAACCGAGCGGATGAGGACATCAGAACTTTCAAGCTTGTTCAGCGAAGCGCCAAGACGCTCCGCAAGCTTTCCCAGCGTCAAACCTTCGTGACGCGGGAAAAACATGTCTGTTTCCATAAGCCAAGCCCCAGAACGGATAACCGTATTTTGTGTTCCGGACAGGCTTTATCAGAAATTCGTCTGGATGCCGAACTTGATTCTTTCGACCTCGTCGAAAGCCTGCTTCTTGACCGGGAAAGCGTAGTCGACACGCAGCGGACCGAACGGCGAAGCCCAGATCACGCTGGCACCAACCGATGCGCGCCAGGACTGGTTGATACCGACAGCCGACTGCCCCCCAAGATCGACCGAGTTCCCGAACAGCGTTGCAGCATCGGCGAAGACCGCGCCGCGCAAACCGTAGTCTTCCGGAATGCCCGGCATCGGGAACGTAGCTTCAGCGGAGGCCGTGAAGTAGTTCAGACCGCCAAGAACGTCGCCATTGGCCATGCGCGGCCCGATACCCGTCGACGAGAAGCCGCGGATTTCGTTGGAGCCGATCCTGAACTGGTCAAATACCAGCGCACCACCCTTGAACGACCGCATGACGCCGCCACCAACGCTCAACGAACCGATGATGTCGGCCTCGTCAGAAATCGTCTGGTAATAGCGAACCTTGCCGGTCAGCTTGTAGTAACGCGAATCGCCGCCGAGGCCGGCCACTTCCTGCGTGATATTGCCGACGAAGCCTTCATGCGGAAGCTTCTGGTCGTCCAGAGAGTTGTAGGACAGCGTCGTGGCGACCGACGAGCGGTACCAGGGGCTGTTTGCAACGACGTTCTGGTACGGCGCAGAGAGTGCGGCGGTGTTGCTGCTATTATAGCTGATCTTCGCGAAGGCGTAGGTCGCAGACGCAGTCAACTCATCGTTGATCGGCGCGGACATGCGAAGGTTGAAGCCTTCGGTATCGAACGTGTAGTTCGACTGGCTCGAGTCGGTCGTCTTGTAGATGTCGAAGCCGGCTGCCAGGCGATAGCCGAGGAAGTAAGGCTCCGTGAAGGACAGCGAGTAGTTACGCGTCTTCAGACCACCGCTGGCAGCCACGCGAATGTACTGGCCACGGCCGAGGAAGTTCTTGTCTTCGATCGAAGCTTCCAGAACAAAGCCTTCACCGCCGGTCACATAACCGGCACCGATGCCGAACGAAGCCGACGGCTGATCCTGCACATCAACAATGATGACCACCCGGTCCGGCGAACTGCCGGGGGCTGTCGAAATATTGACAGACGAGAAATAGCCGAGCTTCTCGAGACGGCGCTTTGCCTCCAGGATGGCTTCCTGGTTGAAAGCATCACCTTCTGCAAGATCGAATTCGCGACGGATAACATAGTCGCGAGTAATCGTATTGCCGCGGATTTCGATACGCTCGACATAGGCGCGCTCGCCCTGGTCGACCAAGTAATCCACAGAAATCGTATTGCCGCTGACGTCACGGTTGCCGCGCGGCGTGACGCGCGCGAACGGATAACCGGCGGAGGAAACGCGCTTCGAAATCGCCGAAACCGACTTCTCGATATCGCGAGCCTTGTAGGTGTCACCAGTTCTGCTGACGACCAGCGACTTGAGATCGTCGCCGTTGACGCCCGGAACCGTCGACTGAACGTTCACATTGCCGATCTTGTACTGCTCGCCTTCCTCAACCGTCATGGTGATCGTGTACTCGTTCGTCTGCTCGTTGAGCTGAACGTCATCCGATACAATGCGGAAGTCGGCGTAACCGTGGTTGTAGTAGAACTGACGCAGAGCGTCCTCATCTGCCTTCATCTTCTGCGGATCATAGATATCCTGACGCGTAATGAAGGAGAGAATGCCGGATTCCTTCGTCGCCAGGACGCTGTGCAAGCGCTGGTCGCCGAATGCTCGGTTACCGACGAAATTGATGTGGGCGATCTTCGTACGCTCGCCTTCGTTGATGTCAAACGCCAGGTTCACGCGGCCATTGCCAACGTTGTAGGTCTGCGTCGTGACGGTAACGTCGGAACGACCGATTGCCGCATAGGCCTTCTTGATCGCGGCGATATCGCTATCGATCATCGCCTGGCTGTACGGGCCCAGCGGATGCGACTGGACGGCTGCGGCCAGCTTTTCGTCCTTGATCTTCTTGTTGCCGTTGAAGACAACGGCGTTCAGGAGCTGGTTCTCATTGACGCTGACAACAAGCGTCCCACCGGACACGTTGATGTGAACGTCAGAGAAGAAGCCGGTCGAATAAAGACGCTTCACGGACGCGTCGATATCGGACGGACTGAAATCCTTGCCAGGCTGGATCGTCAAATTGTCTTTGACCGTCTCTGCACCGACGCGGTTTGCCCCACGAACCTCGATACGGCGGATGACCGCTGCTGCTGCATCATCGGGCAACGACACAATGACGCCCGCACCCGCAACGCCGGCAGACAACGCAACTGCCGATACAGCGTTCAAAAATCTTGAACCAGCCTTCATTTCAAACTTTACCTTTTTTACCTTGGCCGTAGACAGCCCAAAGAACGACTCCGGTCATGCTTGCCGTTTTAACGGCTTTTGCCATACAAGCAAGGCCGCAGGTTAAATTCTGTTTACTTCAATTCAAAGCGTGGCTCAATCGACACGCCTCGCTTCAAACAGGGTAAACAAACGGTTTCCAAAACAAAATCAGCTTATAAGCCGGGCGATGTCGTTCCAGGTGGCGAACACCATGAGTGAAAGAACCATGGCAAGTCCAATGCGAAACGCAATCTCTTGCGCAGCGGGTCCCACCGGCCGTCCCCTCACGGCTTCGATTGCATAGAACAGAAGATGGCCGCCATCAAGCACCGGAACCGGCATCAGGTTCAGAAGGCCGATTGAAACCGACAGCACCGCTGCAAGCTGGAGGAGAGCTGCAATTCCGACCGAGGCCATCTCGCCCGAGGCTTGGGCGATGCGGATCGGGCCGCCCAGCTGATCGGCCTTCATGCGGCCTGCAATCATGTTGGAAATATAGTCGTACGTGCCGGTCACGACATGCCAGCTCTGCAGCGCGCCCTCGCCCACGGCCTGGATCGGGTTCAACGTCTCGACGCGGAAATTGCCGGACTGGGCATTGCTCATGATGCCGATGATGCCCACTTCGATCTTGTTGCCGAAATTGTCGGGGATTTCCGTTGAAACCGGCGTCACGAAGAGGTCGATCGTCTGCCCCGCGCGCTCGACCTTGGCGTCGATACGGATGCCTGGGCGCATGCTCACATAGCGCTGCAGATCGGAGAAGGTTGCAACCGAATTGCCGTCTACGGACACGATTCGATCACCGGGCTGGAAACCTGCCTGTTCGGCAGCGCTGCCCTGCTTGACCTCCGAGACCACCGGATCGCTGACCGGCTTGCCGTAGATCGAGAAAATTACGGCGAAGATCGCAATCGCGAGGATGAAATTGGCAATCGGGCCGGCAGCGACGGTGACAGCACGTTTCCACAGCTTTGCGCCGTTAAAGGTCCGCGCCCGCTCCGCATCGCTCAGTTTATCCAGCGCTTCGAAATCGGGACGGCTGGAGGCATCGTCATCGCCATAAAACCGAACGTAGCCGCCGAGCGGAATGATCGAAATCTTCCAGCGCGTGCCGTGACGGTCCGTCCAGCCGATCAACTCGGGACCGAAGCCGATCGAAAAGGCCAGAATCCGAATTCCCGACCAGCGGCCTGCCAGATAATGCCCCATCTCATGAACAAAAACGAGCAGCGAAAGAACGAGGATGAAGGGCACGATGTAGCCGCCCATAAATCCGGCCACTGTTTCAACCGCGTTCATCGGAAATCCTCCGTAGCGAAAAGCGCATCAACATGCGGCTTCCGTGCATTATTGCGAGACTGCGCCCAATATAAAGGTTCCGACGCCGTGATTCCAAGACGACAGAAGCATTTTGAGGATGAAGGCGCCTGAGCAGGCGAACACAAGCCCATCGATGCGATCCATGACACCACCGTGGCCGGGAATGAGATGGCTCGAGTCCTTGACCTTGTATCGGCGCTTGATGAACGATTCGAACAGATCTCCAACCTGGCTGAGGACTGACAGAATGAACGCCAGGATGATGATCCACAGCGAGACATTCTTCATGTAGCTCAAGACGACGAGCGCGCCGCAGATCACGGCGGCGACGGCGCCCCCAATCGCGCCGGACCATGTCTTGCCGGGAGAAATGGACGGTGCGAGCTTCTTGCCGCCGATCGCACGACCGGTGAAATAGGCTGCGATGTCCGTACCCCAGACCACCGCGAAGATGAAGATCATGGCAATGAAGCCCGTGAAATCGTCACCCCGGATTTCAGCCAGCGACACGCCGGTCAGCCCTGAATAAATCACACCGCAAGGATTCCAGCGGTTCTTCGCGCGGATAAAGGCATAGACGACGAGGAGGGCCACGCCACCCCAAAGATATTCGTTCCAGGCCTCCATGCCCTGTTCCGCCAGGACGTCAACGGCAATGAGCGCCATGGCGCCCCATCCAACCCAAAAGGCTTCAGGATCAAGATTTCGCGCATCGGTTATCTTCGTCCATTCGTAAAAGACCAGAAGCGCGATGACCACGGCCAGTACGGCGAAATAGACCCCGCCAAACCAGGTCGCGGCCAGGACAACAACGGCGAGAACGATCGCGGAGATGATACGGAGCCGCAGTTCCTCGCTCATGGTGAGCCGACGGCCTTCTCCGCGCCTTCGACCCCTCCGAAGCGGCGGTCACGCGCTGCGAACGTATCGAGCGCGTTGCGGAATACATTTCTATCAAAGTCAGGCCAGAACTCGGGCACGAAAATGAGTTCGCTATAGGCAGCCTGCCAGAGGAGGAAGTTCGACAGTCGCTCCTCACCGCTCGTCCGGATGATGAGATCCGGATCGGGAATCCCGACCGTGTCCAGCCGGTCGTTGACCATTTCGGCGGAGATGTCGTCGGGCGCGATTTTTCCTGCCGCAACGTCCTGAGCAATCCGGCGGCATGCACGAGCGATTTCATCGCGCGCGCCGTAATTGAATGCGATGACGAGCACGAGGCCTTTGTTGGCTTTCGTCGTTTCCTCCGCCTCCAGCAGCAACTGCAGAATATCACCCGAGAGCCGCTCGCGCTCGCCGATGATGCGGATACGCACGTCGGCCGCATGAAGTTCGGCCAGATCGCGCTTGATGAAAAGCTTGAGCAGGCCCATCAGGTCGCTGACTTCATCCGCCGGCCTGCGCCAGTTCTCCGAAGAGAAAGCGTAAAGCGTGAGATAGGAAATACCGAAGTGGCGAGCGGATCTCACCGCCTCACGCACGGCCTCAACCCCCTTGCGGTGTCCGAAACCGCGAGGCATGCCTCTTGCCTTGGCCCAGCGGCCGTTGCCATCCATGATGATGGCGACATGCCTGGGAACCCCTGCCTGCCCCGCGTTATCCATCGCCCCGTCCAAATTCGAGCGCCCCCAAAGATCCAAGGACGCGCCTTAGACCTGCATGATTTCCTTTTCCTTCTCGGCCAGCGCCTTGTCGATCTCCACGATCGTGTCGTCGGTCATTTTCTGGATCTTGTCGGAAAGGGCGCGGCTTTCATCCTGGCCGATGTCGCCGTCCTTTTCCGCCTTCTTCAAGGCGTCCATGCCGTCCCGACGCACGTGACGAGCGGCAACCTTGCCCTTCTCGGCATATTCGTGAGCCAGCTTGACAAGCGACTTGCGGCGCTCTTCGTTGAGCTCGGGCAGCGGAATTCGAAGATTCTGGCCGTCAACGATCGGATTGAGGCCGAGATTGGACTCGCGAATGCCGCGATCGACTGCGCCCACCATCTGCTTGTCCCAGATCGAAACGCCCAACATGCGCGGCTCGGGAACGGTGATGTTGGCGACCTGGTTCAGCGGGACGCGCGAACCATAGGCTTCCACCATCACGGTATCGAGGAGGTTTGCGGACGCGCGTCCGGTGCGGAGCGATGCCACATCGCTCTTGAACGCCGTCACGGCGCCCTCCATCCTACGCTTGATATCGTTGAGATCGGCACCGCCTGCCATGGTCTTCACTCCATATTCTAGCTGCAAGAGGTCTCGAAAGGAATCGAGCCTCTTGTCTCTCAGTTGTCCGTTACGATGGTCCCGCGACCGCCGCCGGTCAAGATTGCCGGGAAGCCGCCGCGCTCGTGGATCGAGAAAACAACGATCGGGATCGAATTTTCCCGCGCCAGTGCGACAGCCGCAACGTCCATGACAGCAAGTCCCCTATCGAGGACTTCCTTATGCGTCAATCGGTCGAAGCGGGTCGCGTCGGGAACCTTTTTGGGATCGGCAGAATAGATACCATCCACCTGGGTTCCCTTGAAAAGGGCCTGCGCACCGATCTCTGCCGCGCGCAGCGCTGCGGCGGAATCGGTGGTGAAATAGGGATTGCCCGTGCCACCGGCGAAGATCACCACGCGGCCGAGCGACAGGTGATAGACCGCCGCGCGCTGCGAGAAGCTTTCGCAGATTTCCGGCATGGCGATCGCCGAGAGCACGACCGTATCGATATCGAGCTTGCGCAGCGAGGTTGCGAGCGCCAGCGAATTGATCACGGTGCTCAGCATGCCCATGTGGTCGCCTGTCACACGGTCGCCGCCCTTGGAGGCAACAGCGACGCCGCGGAAGATGTTGCCGCCACCGACGACGACGCCCACCTCGACGCCCATCTTGCGGGCGTCCGCAATGTCAGCAGCAATCCGGTCCGCGACATTCACATCAATCCCGAAGCCCTGGTCGCCCATGAGAGCCTCGCCGGAGGCCTTGAGAAGGACGCGCTTGTAGAGGGGTGAGGACGACATGGACGCTCCGTGATTGAGTAGATGCGGCGAGGCTTGCAGCTCGGCGCGGCGAAGCCGCAGCATAGATATAACCTATCGCCGCATACACGAAGGGCACCGCGTTGTCACGCGATGCCCATCAGTTTTCCTTAATGGAATTCGATCAGCCCTTGGCGACAGCCGCCACTTCGGCAGCAAAGTCGGAGGCTTCCTTTTCGATGCCTTCGCCGAGCAGCAGGCGAGCCATTCCGACAACCTCGATGGCGGCGCCGGCTTCCTTCTCAGCTTCCTTCACGGCAGCGCCGACGGTCAGGTCGGGGTTGACGACGAAAGCCTGCGACAGAAGAGCAACTTCTTCGAAGAACTTGCGCATGCGGCCATCAACCATCTTTTCGATGATCGAGTCCGGCTTGCCGGAAGCGCGGGCCTGTTCGATGAAGATCGCGCGTTCGCGGTCGGCGGCAGCCTGGTCGACTTCTTCGGCACGGATGGCGAGCGGGTTCGTTGCGGCAATGTGCATGGCAACCTGGCGGCCGATCGAGGTCAGGACAGCCTTGTCGCCGACCGACTTCAGGGCGACGAGAACGCCGAGCTTGCCGATGCCGTCGCCGGCAGCGTTGTGGATGTAGGTTGCGACAACGCCGTGCTCGACTTCAAGGGCAGCGGAGCGACGGAGCGCCATGTTTTCGCCGATGGTGGCGATCGCATCCTTGATCGAGTCGGTCACGGACTTGCCGGTTGCCGGGTAGGTCGCAGCGCCGACAGCTTCAACGGTGCCGTCGGTGGACAGAGCGACCTGGGCGATGCCGCGGACGAGGTCCTGGAAGGCGTCGTTGCGGGCCACGAAGTCGGTTTCGGAGTTGACTTCGACGACGACAGCCTTGTGGCCGGCCGAAGCGATAGCAATGAGGCCTTCAGCAGCCGTGCGGCCCGACTTCTTGTCGGCCTTGGCAATACCCTTGGCGCGAAGCCAGTCGATCGCGGCTTCCATGTCGCCGTTGGTTTCGGCAAGCGCCTTCTTGCAGTCCATCATGCCTGCGCCGCTCTTTTCGCGCAGTTCCTTGACCATTGCAGCGGTAATTTCCATGTCTCGCCTCTTTTATTTCAAGCGGTGCGGAATCGCGCACCATTTCATTTTGGGCTTAAATCGCCCGCGAATTGTTACAGGGTGATGAAGAACCGGACCGTGATAAAACGAAAGCCGCCAGACATGGGATGCTGGCGGCCCCGGACTTCAAAAGCCCTTGTCAGGCGCGGGACACCCCGCGCCGTCAATATAGGCCTATCAGGCGTCGCCTTCTGCCTCTGCGAGAGCCGGCTCGATCGGAGCTTCAGCCGAAGCGCCGAGGTCACGGCCCGAAGCGCCCTGCTGGCGAGCGATGCCGTCGATGGCAGCACGTGCGATCAGGTCGCAGTAGAGCGCGATGGCGCGCGAGGCGTCGTCGTTACCCGGGATCGGGTAGTCGATGGCGTCCGGATCGCAGTTCGAGTCGATGATCGCAACAACCGGGATGCCGAGACGCTTTGCTTCGTCGATGGCGATCTTTTCCTTGTTGGTGTCGATGATGAACATCAGGTCCGGGGTGCCGCCCATGTCGCGGATACCGCCGAGAGCCTTTTCAAGCTTCTCGCGTTCGCGCTCGAGGTTCAGGCGTTCCTTCTTCGAGTAGCCCTGGGCTTCGCCGTTCAGGATCTCGTCGAGCTTGCGCAGGCGCTGGATCGAGTTGGAGATCGTCTTCCAGTTCGTCATCATGCCGCCGAGCCAGCGGGAGTTGACGTAGTACTGGGCCGAACGCTTCGCAGCGTCAGCGATGATTTCAGAGGCCTGGCGCTTCGTACCAACGAAGAGAACGCGGCCGCCGCCGGCAACCGTGTCGCTGACAGCCTTGAGGGCCGTGTGCAGCATCGGAACGGTCTGGCCGAGGTCGATGATGTGAACGTTGTTGCGGTCGCCGAAGATATACGGCTTCATCTTCGGGTTCCAGCGGTGGGTCTGGTGGCCGAAGTGTACGCCAGCTTCAAGCAGCTGACGCATGGAAAAATCAGGCAATGCCATGCTTATCGTGTCCTTTTCCGGTTGAACCTCCGTGGGACAACGACGCTCTCGCGCCACCGGCGGAACATCCGGATTTCTCCCGGAAAGTCCCTAGCCCCACGTGTGGAATGGGCGGCCTTTATAATGGGTGGGCGAAAAAGACAAGCCCCGGAGCGGAGAAAGGCTGATTTTTCAGGCCAGATGCGTCACTTGCAGCTGGCGTCGCTCTTCAGGAGGTCCAGTTCTGCCAGTTTTCCGGAGAGGATGAAGTCGCCATAATCCATGACGAGATCGCGCGTGATTCCGTTTTCATAGAGCTTGAAGGAGACGCGATAGGTCGGCAGCTGGTCCTTGCCGGTCTTGTCGTCAAAATAGGCGACCGTGACGGGCCAATAGGCCTCCTTGGCGAGCACACCCGGGTTCTCGCCATCCGTATCGGGCTTCGCCGCATCCGGCTTCACCAGATCGCCGACGATGGTCGTCGTATAGAGCGACTTGTCGCCGGTGTCGGAGCCATCGAAAACGCGGGTTTCGAAGAAATGGACGCCGGCACGGGCCTTTTCGATGACCTCGATCATCTGCTCGGTCGGGAAGCTGCTCTTGGCAAGCTCCAGCTTGCGCCGGTCTGGCTGATTGAGGCTGACTTCAAGACCCGTCTTGCCAGCCTGCGCTTCGCCGCGCACATTCTGGCTCAGCTTATCGTCGGAATAGGACTTCGTCTCGAACTGGAACTGGCCCTTCGGCAGGTCCTCGAAGGTCGTCGTCTGCTGGTCCGTGAGCCGTTTCTCGCCGCCCATGTCGACGGCGGTGACGAAGCGGAACTTGACGTTGAAGCCCTTACAGGCGGAGCCGGTAAATTCATAGACCATGCGGCCATACATGTCGTCGATGCCGGAGCTCTCCGAGGAATGCTTCAGCACCAGATCGTAGATGGCGCGATGCGCGGCAAGACCGTCGGCAGCTCCGGCAGTGGCCGGCAGCGGCCCCAGAACCGCGATCGCCGCACTTGCGCAAAAAGCCTTTGCCCAAAAAGCCTTTGCAAGGTGTCGCCGAAACATTCTATTCCTCCGGACCAGATCCGCATGATTTTCTCCGATGCTATAAAGATTGGCCTTTAAAAAGGCGAGCGTCAAATTACCTTCATGATGAAGACGGAGCGTCGGAATCGGGCAATGGTGATTGCCGGGACACAGGATAGACGGATTGCCGCGACAATGATGACCGTCCATATTTGGAGTGAATGATGACCAACGAGATTTCCAAGCGCCTCGAAACTCTGGGGATTACGCTCCCCGTCGCCGCAGCACCCGCCGCGAACTATGTACCTTACGTCATTTCGGGCAACACGCTCTATCTTTCCGGTCAGCTTCCCATGGAAGGCGGCAAGGTCGCGGTGACCGGTATCGTCGGCAAGGACGTCGAACTCGAGGCTGCAAAGCGTGCAGCCGAACTCTGCGCCATCAACATTCTCGCGCAGGCCTCTGCAGCGCTTGGTGGCGACCTCACCCGCGTCAAGCGACTGATCAAGATCAACGGTTTCGTCGCATCGGCACAGGATTTCACCAGCCAGCACCTTGTCATCAACGGCGCGTCCGACCTTCTGGTCAACGTGCTGGGCGAAGCCGGCAAGCATGCGCGCGCGGCTGTCGGCATGGCCTGTCTGCCGCTCAATGCCTCGGTCGAAATCGACGCCATCCTGGAAATCGCCTGATGTCGGATTTTGCCTGGCTGACCGAACGCCCGATCGCCCATCGCGGCTATCACGACATGAACAAGACGGTGTGGGAAAACACGCTCTCCGCCTTCTCGCGCGCCGTCGAGGCCGGCTTTGCGATCGAATGCGATCTGCAATATGCAGCCGATGGGGTGCCGGTGGTCTTCCATGACGACGACCTGCAGCGGCTGTGCAACATGCCGGGCGACGTTCGCGCCAAGACGTCCGCCGAACTCTCGCTGATGACCGTTGGGGGTACCAAGGATCGCGTGCCGCGGCTCAGGGACATGCTGAACCTCGTCAAGGGCAAGGTTCCGCTCGTGATCGAATTGAAGGGCCGGGCCGGCGACGACGACGGCTTTGTCGAGTCTGTTCTGGACGTGCTGGAAGGCTATCAGGGCCAAGTCGCGCTCATGAGTTTCGACCATTGGCTGTTGCGGGAACTCAAGGAAATCGGCGTGCCCTACCCCGTCGGCCTGACCGCCTATGGCGACAAGCCCGAGATCTGGGAACGGCAGGTGAAGGAGATGGAGGTTGGCCTCGACTTTACCTCCTATCATTATGCCCATTTGCCCAATCCGTTCACGGAAGGTCTG
Organism: Hyphomicrobiales bacterium; assembly: GCA_900466575.1. Lineage (GTDB taxonomy): Bacteria > Pseudomonadota > Alphaproteobacteria > Rhizobiales > Rhizobiaceae > Ensifer_A. The sequence goes on from UBMP01000008.1 coordinate 79,115, forward strand.
CGTCAGCGCGGCGTTCCGATCATCACCTGGACGGTGCGCGACGAGGCTGCCGTCAGGCAGACCTTCGAGAATGCCGACCAGATGACCTTCGAAGGCTTCGATCCTCGCGAGACAAAAGCTGCCTGATGACAGAGCTCAAACGCCGCATCGTCGAGAAGATTTCCTCCATTCCCAAGGCGGAGTGGGACCGGCTGGACGGTGCGGCGCGCGGCGGGCGCATTCCCTATAACCCGTTCGTGTCGCACGCCTATCTTTCGGCGCTCGAGGATTCCGGCTCTGCCGTCTCCCGCGCCGGGTGGCAGCCGCGCCATATCACGCTTGAGGGTGAGGACGGGAAGATTGCGGCGGTTGTGCCCTGTTATGGCAAGTCGCACAGTCAGGGCGAATATGTCTTCGACCATGCCTGGGCGGATGCCTATGAGCGGGCCGGCGGGCGCTATTATCCGAAATTCCAGTGCACCGTTCCGTTTACACCAGCGAGCGGCCCTCGCCTGCTGGTTTCCGATGGGCGGACGGAACTCAAGGCGCAGCTCTCGAAGGCTCTGCGCGAGGAAACGGACCGGCTGGGAATTTCATCGGCGCACGTGACCTTCCTGCAGGAAGCCGATCTGTCGGTTCTCGAAGCGGAAGGCTATCTGCACCGCACCGACCAGCAGTTCCATTTCCTGAACAAGGGCTATTCCAGCCACGACGACTTTCTCGCGGAACTCTCCTCCTCCAAGCGCAAGAACCTGCGCAAGGAGCGGCGCTCGGCGCTCGAAAACGGGATCACCATCGATTGGCTGAGCGGTCGCGACCTCACCGATGATATCTGGGACCAGTTCTTCGCCTTCTACATGGATACGGGCAGCCGCAAATGGGGCCGGCCCTATCTTACCCGCGAATTCTATTCGCTGATCGGTGAGCGCATGCCGGAGGATATTCTGCTCGTCATGGCGAAGCGCGAGGGGCGCTATGTGGCGGGTGCGATCAATTTCATCGGCGAGGACGCGCTTTACGGCCGGCATTGGGGCTGTATCGAGGATCATCCCTTCCTGCATTTCGAGGTCTGCTATCATCAGGCGATCGACTTCGCGATTGACCGGAAGCTTCAACGCGTCGAGGCGGGCGCGCAAGGCGAGCATAAGCTGGCGCGCGGCTATCTGCCGGTGACGACGCATTCGGCGCATTACATCGCCCATCCCGGCTTGCGAAACGCGGTTGCCGACTATCTGGAGCGCGAGCGCGAGGCGATAGCCGAGACCGGCGAATATCTTTCCGAACACAGCCCTTTCCGGAAGGGCGAGGAACAGCCGTAACGGCACAAGACAAGACGACAGGGAGACCGAACATGTCCGCGACCTATGACGACAACAACATCTTCGCCAAGATCCTGCGCGGTGAAATCCCGGCCTTCAAGGTCTACGAGGATGAGGAGACGCTCGCCTTCATGGACGTGATGCCGCAATCGACCGGGCATACGCTGGTGATCCCCAAGGCGCCGTCGCGCAATCTCCTCGATGCCGATCCGGCGGTTCTTTCGAAAACGATCCCGGTCGTGCAGAAGATCGCCGTTGCTGCCAAGAAGGCCTTTGCCGCCGATGGTGTCCAGATCGTGCAGTTCAACGAACCGGCCTCGGGCCAGACGGTCTATCATCTGCATTTCCACATCATCCCGCGCTTCGAGGGTATCGCGCTGAAGCCGCACACGGGCAAGATGGAGGACATGGACGTTCTGAAGGCCAATGCGGAGAAATTGAAGGCGGCGCTCTAAGGCGCGCTTAGATCCCCAGCCAGTACAGGCCGCCGGCGAGCACAACCAGCGAAGCGGCAATGCCGACAAACATGTTCTTCTTCAGCAAGAGGAAGACAGCGAAGCCGGCTGCAGCCGCACCGATGCGTAACGCGACCGGCGTCCCTGCGAGTACGCCGCCGGGATAGAGAACCTGGCTGGCAATGACGCCGGCGACAAGCGCGGTCGCGACCGAGCGGACCCAGATCAGCGCTTCGCTCTCTTCCGACAACTGCTTGCCGCCGAAGACGCCGAGCCAGCGCCAGATGTCGGTGCCGAGCGTGCCGGCAATGAGGATGAAGACGAAGACGCCGATTTCGTGCGCGGTCATGATGCGCGCCTCCGTCTGGAGCGATCGATGACATAAGCGAAGGTACCCGCAACGAGACCCGTAACCAGCATATCGATCTGCGGAGCGACATAGTGCGAGGCGGGTGCCACAATGATGCCGAGTGCCAGCGCCCAATAGATCACCGGCTGGCGCGCCGATTCCCAGATCGACATGACGAAATACATCGGCGTCAGGAAATAGAGCGTACCGGCAGCAATTGGCGGTAGCTGCGAGACGACGCCATAGAGGCTGAAAACGATCGCCGTGTTGACCAGCGTCAGCGTGATGCCGAGGCCGGCGAAGAAGGCAAGCCGGCCCTCGCGCGGGATATCCTGCACCTTTTTCAGCGTGTAGACCCAGGCGGTAATGGCCACGAAATGCGAGAGAAAGATCAGGAGTGCCGAGGATGTCTTCTTCTCGCGGATTTCCGGCACGAGAGCCGCGACCATTGGCGTCATGCGGATCGAGGCCAGGCTGACGGCGAGGAAGGCGGCAAGCACGCCCATGCCGGACGAGATGGCCCCGACGACGATCATCTGCGATGGCAGCGCCCAGACGAAGAAGGTGAGAAAGGTCGCCTCGCCACGCGTCAATCCGGATTGGAAGGCAAGCGCGGTGAAGCCGACAAAGGCGGACATCAGGATAAAGCCGGGAAGCGAAAACAGGCCCTTCATGCCCTGAACAAACCAGTAAGAGCGGGACCGCTCGGCGAGCATGTCCGTCATCGTGCACTCATGTCAGGCAATCCGGGGATGAAGAGGCAGGAAGGACGCGGCCCTTTCGAGCCGCGTCCTCATGATCGTCAGGCGTTCTGGTCCGAGGGCGATTTTTTCTTCGCCCGCGATGCCTTCGGCTTTGCGGGAGCCTTGGCCGCAGCCTTGGCGGCGGCCTCCTCCTCGGCTTCCGGCTTCGGCTCGACCTTGGCGCCTTCCGGGATGAAGTCGAGCTTCAGCTCGGCGCCATCGACGGAGACGCGGACCACGCCGCCCTTCTTGAGCCGGCCGAAGAGGATCTCGTCGGCGAGCTTCTTCTTGATGTTTTCCTGGATGACGCGCGACAGCGGGCGGGCACCCATCTTGTCGTCGTAACCCTTCTTGGCCAGCCAATCCACGGCTTCGTCGGTCAGTTCGAAGGTCACGTTGCGTTCCGAGAGCTGAGCCTCGAGCTGCATCACGAACTTCTGCACCACCTGATGGATGACTTGCGGCGGCAGCGGCGCGAACTGGATCGTCGCGTCGAGACGGTTGCGGAATTCCGGCGTGAACAGGCGGTTCATCGCCTCGACGTCCTCATCCGTCCGCTTCGACGAGCCGAAGCCAATGGCAGACTTGGCCATTTCAGCCGCACCCGCGTTCGTCGTCATGATCAGGATGACGTTGCGGAAGTCGATCTTCTTGCCGTTGTGGTCGGTCAACGAACCATGGTCCATGACCTGCAGCAGGATGTTGAAGATGTCCGGATGCGCCTTCTCGATTTCGTCGAGCAGCAGCACGCAATGCGGATGCTGGTCGACGCCATCGGTCAGGAGACCGCCCTGGTCGAAGCCGACATAGCCGGGAGGTGCGCCGAGCAGGCGCGACACGGTATGCCGTTCCATATATTCCGACATATCGAAGCGCAGCAGTTCCACACCGAGAGACGATGCGAGCTGCTTGGCGACTTCCGTCTTGCCGACGCCGGTGGGGCCCGCGAAGACATAGCAGCCGATCGGCTTGTTCGGCTCGCGAAGGCCGGCACGCGCCAGCTTGATCGCTGACGAAAGCGCGTCGATGGCGTTGTCCTGGCCGTAGACGACGGAGCGCAGTTCCTTGTCGAGATTGGCGAGAACAACCTCATCGTCCTTCGACACGGTCTTGGGCGGAATACGGGCCATGGTCGCAATCGTGGCCTCGATCTCCTTGTCGGTGATCGTCTTGCGGCGGCGCGAGGCCGGAAGCAGCATCTGGGCGGCGCCGGCTTCATCGATCACGTCGATCGCCTTGTCCGGCAGCTTGCGGTCGGAAATATAGCGCGCGGAAAGCTCGACCGCCGCCTTGATGGCGTCGTTCGTGTATTTCAGCTTGTGGTAATCCTCGAAATACGGTTTCAGGCCCTTCATGATGTCGATGGCATCATCAATGGACGGCTCGTTGACGTCGATCTTCTGGAATCGACGAACCAGCGCACGGTCCTTTTCGAAGAACTGGCGATATTCCTTGTAGGTGGTCGAGCCGATGCAACGGATGGCACCCGAGGACAGAGCCGGCTTGAGCAAGTTCGATGCATCCATCGCACCGCCCGAGGTTGCCCCTGCCCCGATCACCGTATGGATCTCGTCGATGAACAGGATGGCACCCGGATAGTCTTCCAGCTCCTTGACGACCTGCTTCAGGCGCTCCTCGAAATCGCCGCGATAGCGGGTACCCGCCAGCAGCGTGCCCATGTCGAGCGAGAAGATCGTCGCGTTTTCAAGCGCTTCGGGAACCTTCTTCTCGACGATGCGCTTGGCGAGACCTTCGGCGATTGCCGTCTTGCCCACGCCCGGATCGCCCACATAGAGCGGGTTGTTCTTGGAACGACGGCACAGGATCTGGATCGTGCGGTTGACCTCGTCATGACGACCAATCAGTGGGTCGATCTTGCCGACCTTGGCCTTCTCGTTGAGATTGACGCAATAGGCCTTCAGGGCATCCTGCTTCTTCTTGCCTTCGCCTTCTTCATGCTCATTGCTGCCGCGCTGAGCGGTCGGACCGTTGTCGGTTTCCTCGGCAACACCCCGCGGCGCGCGAACTTCATTGGCCCCCGGCCGCTTGCCGATGCCATGCGAGATATAGTTGACCGCGTCGTAGCGAGTCATTTCCTGCTCCTGCAGGAAGAATGCGGCGTGACTTTCGCGCTCGGCGAAAATGGCCACAAGCACGTTTGCTCCCGTCACTTCCTCGCGCCCGGAGGACTGGACGTGGATGACGGCGCGCTGAATGACGCGCTGGAAACCGGAAGTCGGCTTGGAATCTTCCTCATAGCCCGTGACCAGGCTGCCGAGTTCGGTATCGATATAGCCGATGACTGTCTTGCGCAGTGCATCGAGATCGACGTTGCAGGCGCCCATCACGGCGGCGGCATCCGTATCCTCGATCAGCGCGAGAAGCAGATGCTCCAGCGTTGCGTATTCATGATGGCGCTCATTGGCAAACGTGAGGGCCTGATGGAGCGCTTTTTCCAGACTTGGCGAAAATGTCGGCACGATTTTCCCTCACTTCTTTTCCATGACACATTGCAGCGGATGCTGGTGTTGCCGGGCGAAATCCATCACCTGCGTCACCTTCGTTTCCGCCACCTCGTAGGTGAAAATTCCGCATTCGCCGACGCCGTGGTTGTGGACATGCAGCATGATGCGGGTCGCGGCCTCCCGATCCTTCTGGAAGAAACGCTCCAGAATGTGGATCACAAACTCCATCGGGGTATAATCGTCGTTGAGAAGCAGGACGCGGTAGAGACTGGGACGTTTCGTCTTGGGCTTGGTTCGCGTGATCACGGCGGTGCCGCGATTGCCGCCCGTCCTGTTGTCATCATCATTTTCAGCCTGCATATGGACCGGCATGACGATCATTTCCAGATAAACTCCTTCGGCATTTTCATTCTCGGCCGACAGACATTCACGTCCTCGGCTGCGGAGACCAAGCTCCTATCTAAGTGCGCCGTTCTGCTATTTTAAGGCCTTCCCGCCACTCCGCAACGGGAAATGATGGCTGAGGCCGGCAAGCCCCTACATTTCTTCGTGAGGTCCGTCGGCCTGTGGCCTTCGCGATGCGGCCCGATAGCATCTTCGAAAAACAAAACCGGCCCACAATGGAGCCGGTTCCCAAATATCGTCGGTACAGTCGGAAGGACTGGGTCTATCAGGCAGCTTCGTTGAATTGCGGAGCAGCCGGAACGTTCGCCTTGTTCATCGCAGTCTGGAACGGCGCATAGGCGGTCTTGGCCACATCGGCGTAGAGTTCGCTGATTTTCGTAGCTTCGGCAACCATCTTGTCGAAGGAAGCCTTCACGAAAGCCGTCTGCAGTTCGACGGCGGCTTCGATGCTCTTCACGCCAGCAAGCTTTTCGACGTGAGCCACGCTGTCTTCGAAGGACTTCTTGGAGAAATCCGCCGCTTCAGTCGCAATCGCCTGGAAACCCTGCGTGACGGCCGAATAGTTCTTCAGCATCGCGTCCATGGCTTCCTTGCTCTTGTGGCTGGCTTCATCAAAATTGAACATTGCTTCACCCTTGAGTTCGAGAAGAGGCCGCATCTTTATATGCAGCGCACAAAAAAGTCAACTCAAGATCGTGCAGAGCACACGTCGACCAAAGTCGATAAATATATCAAATTTATGAATTTATTCGGTTTCGCCAAATGCTGCGGCGCAAACGAGCCACGTACGCCGCAGAGCACTTTGGTTTCCGATCAAAGGTCGATGTCGAGGATTGCCATCGAGAAATTGTAGGAAAGCTCGCCCTCTTCCTCGTCCTTGTAGATCACGCCGAGAAACTCGTCCTCGAGATAGACTTCGGCAGAATCGTCCTTCCGCGGGCGCGCCTTGACCACCAGGGCCGGATTGAGATTGCGCTTCAGATAGGCCTCGAGCTTGCGGATTTCTTCCGGTTTCACGACATCATCCTTATTAACTGCTGGGAATTGCGATGGCCGGCTTTTGGCATACCCGACGTTGGGCTGTAAACCCCGCCCTTGCCGCATCAATTACCGACACGCGAACGATGACCCTTTGCACAATCTAAGCTCACCCACTATTAATTCATTTTTATACGTGACTCACTATGTTTGGTACTCATTGATAATGGCGGGCGGTTTTTTTGTCGGACGCAAGCAGATTTGATAAAGCGATGAAGGTGGCGCAGGCCAAGTCGGCATTGTCCGGCTTGTTTCTGTCGCTTGCCATGAACAGCTTCATAGCGATTTCCCTGGCGGCACTTCTCGTGCTTGACCGGCCGAGCAAACCCGTTTTCTACTGGCTCCTGGGCGTCCTGTTTATCAACGCCGTACGCTTTGCCTATGTCATCGGCATCCGCCGGCGCGAGACGCTCAAGCGAAACCCGCAACTGGTGCTGAACTTTCTGGCGCTGGGCGCGCTGATGAGCGGGATCTGTTGGTCCATCGTCCCGATCGCACTTTCCAATATTGCCGACAGCCACGACAGCTATGTCATCTTCATCATTACCGGCATTACAGCCGGCACGTTGATCCAGGATGCGGCCTACGCGATAGCGGCCCTGGCCTTCCTGACGCCGCCGCTCTTCGCGCTGGACGCGATCATGCTGTTTTCGGGCACGTCCACAGGGTTCCTGATCGGCGCGAATGCGGTGGTCTTGACGGTGATCATCGTGCGCAACACGTTCGAGGCCGAACGGCAGTTTCTCGCCCGTACCCGAAGTGCGCTCGAAGCACGTGCGCTGGCCAAGTCGCTTTACAATGCCAATGCCCATATCGTGGACTCCAACAAGCAGCTTGAAGTTCTCGCGCGGCAGGATGCGCTCACGGGACTTTCCAATCGTGCCTCCTTCAACGAGGCCTTGAACACCCGGCTTTCGGAACTGAGCGGAGACAAGGAACTGGCGCTTGTTCTGTTCGATCTCGACCGCTTCAAGGCCGTCAATGACACCTATGGTCACCGCGCCGGCGACAAGCTGCTTCTTGCCTTCACACGAAAGCTCCGGACTCTTTCCGAACCTGAGGATCTTCTGGCCCGCCTGGGTGGCGACGAATTTGCCGCCGTCATCTGCGGCACGGGGGCGACGGAGCGCTCGCGCGTTTTTGCCACCAAGGTTGTCGAAGGTTTTCGCGATCCCATCATCGACGGCGGCCTTCAAACACGAAGCGGCGCCAGCGCCGGAGTTTCGTTCGCGCCGGAACATGGGCAGGAACCGGATGGCCTGTTTGCCGCCGCCGATATGGCGCTCTACGATGCCAAGGAACGCGGCCGACGCCTGGTGTCGGTCTTCAACAGCACGCTTCGCGAGCGTCTGAACCGTCAGCGCCTCATAGAGGCGACGCTGCCGACAGCCATTGCGAATGGCGACGTGCGTGCCGTTTTCCAGCCCCAGGTTTCGCTCATCAACGGCGATGTCATCGGATTCGAGACCCTGATGCGCTGGTATGACCCGGTTCTTGGACACGTCAATCCACAGGAAATCGGCGAAGTCGCAGCCAACGCGCATATGGGGCATCACGTCACCCGGTTCATGCTGATCAAGGCCTGCGAGTTCTTGAAGGCCATCGGCGACGCCGGGCGACCCGATATCCCGGTGGCCGTGAACATCTCGCCACGCGAGTTTGCGAACGTTTCGCCCGCAGACATGTTCATCGAGGTGGCCGCCGATTACAATATCGATCCGGACCGGATCGAGATCGAGATTACCGAAGAGACGCTGTTCGATACCAAGAGCTCGAACCATCAGCTTGTTCGTCTCAAGAAGGCGGGCTTCAAGATCGCTGTGGACGACTTCGGCATGGGGCACTCGTCCCTCTCCTATCTCATCGACATGCGCATCGACCGCCTGAAGATCGACCGGAACTTCATCACCGGGATCGCGCACAATCCGCATAACCAGGCACTGGTGACCGCCCTCCTCACACTCGGCAAGGCGCTCGACCTTGCGATTCTCGTGGAAGGGGTCGAAACGCGGGAAGAAGCCGAAAAGCTCATCGAGCTTGGCTGCGATCAGGCTCAGGGGTTCCTCTTCTCCAAGGCCCTGACGCCAACCGATGCCGCGCTGTGGCTAGCCCAGCGGGAGCTTCTCGGCAAAGACATCGTCAGGCTTGGAGCCAGCAAGCGCATCGCGTGAAAGATGGCTCCAACTGACGTGCCGAGCCGTGCGCCGGTCGCCGATCCGCCTGCCGAGGCTCATCACATCTGAAAATCGGGCGCTCCCGATCCGAAACCTTTTACCGCAAAACTGGCGCTCACTTTTGCACCTAGTGCTTTAAAGGCTTCACGTTGCCTTGCTTTTCTTCTATGGAACACGCAAAAAACGGTTCATCTCGGGCTCTTCGGCCCGGATTAATGCGAGGACACCTTCGTCAATGCTCGATCTCCTGAGGCGCGGCGCGCAAACCTGGGTCGCCAAAATCTTCTTCGTGCTGCTGGTCGGCTCTTTCGGCGTGTGGGGCGTCTCCCGCTCGCTGGTGGCCAGCACGCCGGATGCCGTGATCACGGTGGGTGACCAGCAGGTCGGAACGCATGAGTTTCGCCTGGCTTACGAACGGCAGATCGCCGGCGTCTCGCGCCAGATCGGTCAACGGATAACGCCGGATCAGGCCCGCGCCTTTGGACTTGAGCAGCAGGTCTATGGTCAGCTGGCTGCAGGGGCGGCACTCGACCAGCTCTCGATCAAGATGAAGCTCGGTCTGTCCGACGCGCGCCTGGCGGAAGAAATCGCCAAGGAGCCCGCCTTCCGAGCCGCCAACGGCAAGTTCGACCGGCAGGTTTTCGCTGCGACGCTCCGCAATGCGGGCTTCACGGAAGCCGACTATATCCAGAGCCAGACCAAGGTTGCCATACGAAGCCAGCTCGTCGATGCGATCGCCGATGGCTTCAAGGCTCCAAAGACGCTGACCGACGCCATGGCGCAGTACCGGGCCCAGACGCGTGACATCCGATACATCCTGCTGTCTTCTGCCAACGTGGACGCTGTGAAGCCGCCGGCCGACGACGTTCTTTCGACGTGGTATGACGCGCACAAGAACGCCTACCGGGCACCGGAATACCGTAAGTTCACCTACATGAAGCTTGAACCGGCCGACATCATGGATCCGGCAACGATCTCGGATGCCGACATCAAGGCCGATTACGAGAAGAACAAGAGCCGCTATCTGACGCCCGGTTCGCGCTCGATCGAACTTCTCCCCTTCCCTGACAAGGCTGCCGCCGAAAAGGCTGACCAGCGCCTGAAATCCGGGGAGATCACCTTCGACAAATTTATCGAGGAAACCGGCCGTAAGCCTGCGGACGTGATGCTCGGCAATTTCGAGAAGTCCAAGGTTCCGGATCCGAAGATCGCCGACGCTGCCTTCGCCATCCCAGCCGATGGCGGTGTAAGCGGCGTTGTTGATGGGGCCTTCGGACCGGTGATCTTGCGCGTGACCAACATCAAGCCCGACAGCCAGAGCACCCTGGATCAGGTCAAGGACAAGATCCGCCGCGACATCGCCCTGTCACAGGCCGCGCAGGATATCATGAACGTCCGCGATCGTTACGAGGACCTGCGTGCCTCGGGTGCCTCGCTGGAGGAGGCCGCCAAGCAGCTGAAACTCAGCTCCATCACCGTGGAAGCCGTCGACGCAACGGGCAAGGACATGAAGGGCGAGCCCGTCAAGGACCTCCCGGCGCAGCAGAAGCTCCTCGGGGAAGTCTTCAAGACCGAACAGGGCGTGGATGCGCTGCCGATCAGCATCGGCCAGGACGGATATGTCTGGTTCGAGGTGAAGGGCATCACCGCCGAGCGCGATCGCAAGCTGGAAGAGGTTCGCGACCGGGTCGTTGCCGACTGGACGACCGAGCAGACCCAGAAGGAGATCGATGCCAAGGCTGAAACCATCCTGAAGGATCTGAAGGACGGCAAGGCGCTCAACGACATTGCCACGGGTCTTGGCGTGAATGTCGAGGAGAAGGCCGGCCTCAAGCGCAATACCGAGGACGCGGTCCTGAGCCCGCAGGCCGTCGCCGCAGCATTCGGTGGTGCCGAGGGTCACGCAGCGTCCGCCTGGACGGCCGACAAGAGCGAGAAGATCGTTCTTCAGGTCACGGCGACGGGCACGGACTCGAATGTCGATCCGCTCGCCGACGACAATCGTCAGATCGAGCAGCTCGCCAATTCCGCTGGCGATGACATGCTCGATGAAATGGTGACCAAGCTTCAGGGTCAGTATGGCGTCTCGATCAACAAGACGCTCGCCCAGCAGGCGATCACGCGATAAGGCGGCTTGCGAGCCGGGGGAGTTTTCATGCCTGACTTGAAGCAGCATATCGCGAAGGTCGCGGCCGGCGAAAGCCTGAGTGTCGAAGACGCGCGGGACGCGTTCTCGATCATCATGAGCGGCGAGGCGACGCTGGCTCAGATCGGGGGATTCCTGATGGCGCTACGCGTTCGTGGCGAAACGGTTCCGGAAATCGCCGGAGCCGTGGGCGTCATGCGCGAAAAGATGCTGCGTGTGGACGCCCCCGCCCACGCAGTCGATATCGTTGGTACCGGCGGCGATGGCATGAAGACCTATAATATCTCGACGCTCGCCTCGCTGATCGTGGCGGGAGCCGGTGTGCCGGTCGCCAAGCACGGGAACCGCGCACTATCTTCCAAGTCGGGTGCGGCCGACGCCCTGACCGCCCTGGGCGTCAAGCTCGATATCGGGCCACAGGCCATCGCGACCTGTATCCGCGAAGCCGGCATCGGCTTCATGTTTGCCCAGCTTCACCATTCGGCCATGCGTCACGTGGGCCCTGCCCGCGCCGAACTTGGGACACGCACGATCTTCAACATCCTCGGACCGCTGGCAAACCCGGCCGGAGTGAGGCGGCAACTGGTCGGCGTCTTCTCGCCGCAATGGCTGCACCCGATTGCCGAAACCCTTCGTGAACTCGGATCGGAGAGCGTCTGGGTGGTCCATGGCAGTGGGCTTGACGAAGTGACCACGACCGGGACGACAGAGGTCGTGGCGCTTGAGGACGGCAAGATCCGTGCGTTCAAGCTGACGCCGTCGGACTTTGGGCTCGCGACGGCGAAACTCGACGATCTCCGTGGCGGCGACGGCGAGGAGAATGCGCGGGCTCTGCGCGCAGTGCTCGACGGCGAGAAGAACGCCTATCGGGACATAGCTCTTGCCAATGCGGCCGCTTCGCTTGTGGTTGCAGGCGTTGCCGAAGACATCAAGACCGGCATGACGCTCGCCATCGAATCGCTGGAAAGCGGTGCTACCGCTAGCGCGCTCGACAAACTGATCGCCGTTTCCAACTCCGCAGAGTGAGAGAAGTGGTAGGAACGCCTCATGACTGACATCCTGAAGAAGATCGAAGATTATAAGCGGGAGGAAATCGCGGCGGCAAAGGCTAGCGTTCCGCTCGCTGAGCTGAAGGCGCGTTCCGCCGACCAACCCGCGCCGCGGGGCTTTGCCAAGGCGCTGAGGGCGAAGCAGGACGGGGGTGCATTCGGGCTCATTGCAGAGATCAAGAAGGCCAGCCCCTCCAAGGGTCTCATCCGTCCCGATTTCGACCCGCCGGCGCTGGCCGCGGCCTATGAGGCCGGCGGTGCCGCCTGCCTTTCCGTACTGACCGACAAGCCGAGTTTTCAGGGCGCGCCTGAGTTCCTGACGCAGGCGCGCAAGGCGTGCTCCTTGCCTGCTTTGCGCAAGGATTTCATGTTCGAGACCTACCAGGTGCACGAAGCGCGCGCCTGGGGTGCGGATGCGATCCTGCTGATCATGGCAAGCCTTTCCGACGACGAGGCACGCCGTCTGGAAGACGAGGCGTTCTCTCTCGGAATGGATGTCCTGGTCGAAGTGCATGATGAAGAAGAGACGGAACGCGCGCTCAAGCTCAACTCCCCGCTCATCGGCATCAATAATCGCAATCTCAGGACTTTCGAAGTCAGCCTCACGGTCAGCGAACGGCTGGCGAAACTGGTGCCGGAAGACAGGCTCCTGGTTGGAGAAAGCGGCATATTCACACATGACGATTGCCTGCGGCTGCGGGCGGGGGGCATTTCGACCTTCCTCGTCGGCGAGAGCCTGATGCGGCAGACGGATGTGGCCGCTGCGACACGCCTGCTCCTCACGGGCCGCGCGGAAAGCGTTGCTGCGGAATGAGCGGCGGGCTCACACATATCAACGAGAGAGGCGACGCCCACATGGTCGATGTGGGCGGCAAGGACGACACGGAACGCACGGCGACCGCCGAAGGCTTTATTCGGATGAAGCCTGAAACACTGGCCCTGATCCGCTCGGGCTCTGCGAAGAAGGGCGATGTGCTGGCGACCGCCCGTATTGCCGGCATCATGGCCGCCAAGCAGACATCCAGCCTTATTCCACTCTGCCATCCGCTGATGCTCACGAAGGTCACGGTCGAGATAGAAGAAGCGCCGACGCTTCCCGGTTACCGTGTCGTGACCATGGCGAAGCTCACCGGCAAGACGGGCGTGGAGATGGAAGCACTGACGGCATGCTCGATTGCCTGCCTGACGATCTATGACATGGCCAAGGCCGCCGACAAGGGCATGGAGATCGGGCCGATCCGGCTGCTCACCAAATCGGGCGGCAAATCGGGCGACTATTCTTACGAGGGCGGAGCCGGCGATGACATTGTTGCCGGTTGAAACCGCCCTTGCCCGGCTTCTGGCCCTGACCAAGCCTATTGTCGAGAGCGAAACTCTGCCGCTGAGCGCCTGTGCCGGCCGCGTTCTTTCAGCAGACCTTGCCGCGAAATTGACGCAACCACCGTTCGATTCTTCGGCAATGGACGGTTATGCCATCCGCACCGCCGACTCGCATGCGGACGCGCGACTGAAGTTGATCGGAGAATCCGCGGCGGGCCACGCTTTCGATGGCAGCGTCGGACCGGGCGAGACGGTACGCATCTTCACCGGCGCACCAGTTCCAGCCGGTGCCGACGCCGTATTGCTGCAGGAAGATGCCATCCGACATGAGGATGGTACGATCGGGATGAGCTTCTTTCCCGAACCGCAGCGGCATATCCGTCCCAGAGGACAGGATTTCCGCGAAGGTGAAACCGTCCTGTCGGCAGGCGCCGTGATGACACCCGCGCGTCTCATGGTGGCTGCGGCCATGGATCATGCGAGCCTTGCGGTCCGCCGACGTCCCCGCATCGGCATGCTCGCGACCGGCGACGAATTGGTGCGGCCTGGCGAGCCCCGCGACCCAAGCCAGATCATCGCGTCCAACACCTTCGCCGTCGCCGCACTTGCGCGTGACTGCGGCGCAGAGGTGACCGATCTCGGCATAGCACGTGACACGATGGACGATTTGGCCGCGAAGATCGCGGAAGCACGCGCGGCGCAGTTCGACGTTCTTGTGACGCTGGGCGGGGCCTCGGTCGGCGATCACGACCTGGTGCAGACCGCCCTTAAGAATGCCGGCATGCAGCTCGATTTCTGGCAGATTGCCATGCGACCCGGCAAACCGCTGATGGTCGGCTCGCTGGGCGACATGATCGTCATCGGGCTCCCGGGTAATCCTGTGTCGAGCATGGTGTGTAGCCTGCTGTTTCTGGAGCCTCTGCTGGCGAAGCTTGCGGGCCTGCCTGCTCGCAATCGCGAGGTCGAGGTGACCGTTGCGCGGGCGCTTGGAGCGAATGACAAGCGCCGCGATCATCTTCGCGCGCGGATTTCTCGCGACACGCAGGGCCGGTTCATTGCAGAGCCCTTCTACAAACAGGATTCCTCGATGATGAACATCTTGGCCCAGGCCGGCTGCCTCGTCATCCGCGAACCCTTCGCGCCGGCGATCCCGGCAGGCGGAGCCGCTCGGGCAATCCTGATCCGCGACCCGGAAACGCCGTGATCCTGCCGCTGGGTATCAGCCCGCTTCAGCAACCGCCCGGGGAATGACCTCCACCAGCGTTTCGGCGGTCAATCCCCCGCCCGCAATCTGTCCGGCAGCGCCGTGAATCCACACGGCGGCGCAGGCTGCTTCAAAGGCAGGTGCGGCATGGGCGAGCATGGCGGCCGTGATGCCCGTGAGTACGTCGCCGGAGCCGGCTGTCGCAAGGTCGGCCGGCGCGTTGGTGTTAATGGCAGCGCGACCATCCGGTGATGCGATGACGGTATCAGAGCCCTTGTAGACAATGACGGCACCGGATCGAAAGGCGGCCTTGCGAGCACGCTCGATCTTCGAACCGCCGGCAGAGGCGAGATCGGGAAACAGCCTTCCGAATTCCCCCTCGTGCGGGGTCATGACGACCGTGGCATCCTCGGCTTTTATGGCCTCAAAGAGAATCCCGGGCTCGCCTGCAAACGCGGTTAGCGCATCTGCATCCAGGACTGTCGGCTTCGTGAGAAGCGAGAGTGCGAGTTCGCGCAACGCTGCGCTGACGCCATAGCCGGGGCCGATGACGAAAGCGCTCACGCGGTGATCGCCAAGCATGGCGCGGATCGCCCGGCTGTCGGCCTCGCGGAGCATGACGGCGTTGAGATGGGCGGCGTTCACGTCAAGAGCCTCCTGCGGCGAGACAAGAGTAACTGCTCCGGCACCCGCCTTGAGAGCCGCAGTCGCCGACAAGCGGGCTGCACCCGAACTCGTGGGGCCGCCTGAAAAGACCGCGACGTGACCTCGTGCGTACTTGTGGCTTTCGGCGCTAGGCCCCGTAAGCACGGCGCCGAAGAGACCGGGGCCGTTTTCCCAAAGCCTTCCCGCCCGCGCGGCAACAAGCCTCCTGGGGATGCCGATATCGAATACATGAAGGGTCCCGCACAGCTCACGCCCCGGCAAAAGGAGATGTCCCGGCTTCCTCGCCATGAAGGTGACGGTGTGCTGAGCGGCAAAGGCAGCACCGCGAATTTCGCCCGTTTCGCCGTCGAGGCCGGAGGGAACGTCTGCAGCGATGACAGGAATGCGCAACCTTTCCGCCTCTGCAACGATAGCTGCGACATCATCCGAAACATCCCGGCTTAGACCGGCGCCGAAAATCGCGTCGATGATGACATCGCCTTCACGACAGGCATAAGACGTGAGCGCCTCCACCCGGCCATCGAAGGCCGCGCGTGCCAGCGCGGCGTCACCCTTCAGGCCGTCGATACCAAGGCCGTAAACGGAGACGCATACGCCGGCGCGCGCAAGCGCCGCAGCCGCCACGTAACCATCGCCGCCATTGTTGCCGGGGCCGCAAAGAACGGCCATGCGCAGTGCACCCGGATAATGCGCCAGCGCCAGAGCCGCCAGAGCCTCCCCGGCGTTCTGCATCAGGCGAAACGAGTCGATGCCTGAGGCGGCAGCGTCCGCATCCACGATGCCCATCTCGCGCGGACCGATGAGAATTCGTTCAAATTCCAGCAACATCCTGCTCCCTGGTTCCCGAAAAGGCGCTTCCGAGACCAAAATTTTGATCTCTTTTTGGGCATTTGATTATTATATATGCATATCCTGCAGGGACTGGCCGTCTTCTCCCGAGCCAAGCCTGAACGGTATCTGCACTCGCTTTGCATTTTCGCTGAGAATTCACCGAATGCCACTGGCCTTTTAAGCCGATTTGGGTGAAAACTCTTTGAGAGCAATCAGATATCAACCGAATTTTGCCGCAACATCAGGCAATTGGCATGATATCTGCATTGAGTTGGGCGCGGGGCAGATGTCTGCCCCACATCAACGGGAGAAGCGGAGAAGTATTTTCTCATGAAAAAGATCGAAGCGATCATCAAGCCTTTCAAGCTGGACGAAGTGAAGGAAGCGCTGCAGGAAGTCGGCCTGCAGGGGATCACTGTAACCGAAGCCAAGGGCTTTGGCCGTCAGAAGGGCCACACAGAACTCTATCGCGGTGCCGAATATGTCGTCGACTTCCTCCCCAAGGTGAAGGTCGAAGTCGTGCTCGCGGATGAGAATGCGGAAACTGTCATCGAGACGATCCGCAAGGCAGCGCAGACCGGCCGTATCGGCGATGGAAAGATCTTCGTGTCCAATATCGAAGAAGTCATCCGTATCCGCACCGGCGAAACGGGTCTCGACGCCATCTGATCTCGGCCCGGTTACGGGTCGAGCGCATAAGGGACTGGAAACACCTGTCGTCATCAAAAAGGGATAAACTCAAATGGCGAAATCGAATGATATTCTGAAGCAGATCAAGGACAACGACGTGAAGTTCGTTGACCTCCGCTTCACGGATCCCAAGGGCAAGCTGCAGCATGTGACCATGGACGTGTCCTGCGTCGATGAAGACATGTTTGCCGACGGCGTCATGTTTGACGGATCCTCGATCGGCGGCTGGAAGGCCATCAACGAATCCGACATGGTGCTCATGCCCGACGCGGAAACGGCCCATATGGACCCGTTCTTCGCGCAGTCGACGATGGCCATCGTCTGCGACATTCTCGACCCGGTTTCCGGCGAGCCCTATAACCGCGACCCGCGCGGCACGGCCAAGAAGGCCGAAGCCTATCTCAAGGCTTCCGGCATCGGCGACACGATCTTCGTCGGCCCGGAGCCCGAGTTCTTTGTCTTCGACGACGTGAAGTACAAGGCCGACCCGTACAACACGGGCTTCAAGCTGGACTCTTCCGAACTGCCGTCCAATGACGACACCGATTACGAGACCGGCAACCTCGGTCACCGTCCGCGCGTCAAGGGCGGCTATTTCCCGGTTCCGCCGGTCGACAGCCTTCAGGACATGCGTTCGGAAATGCTGACGATCCTCGCCGAAATGGGCGTCGTCGTCGAAAAGCATCACCACGAGGTGGCTGCCGCCCAGCACGAACTCGGCGTGAAGTTCGACACGCTGGTGCGCAATGCCGACAAGATGCAGATCTACAAGTACGTCGTGCATCAGGTCGCAAACGCTTACGGCAAGACGGCCACTTTCATGCCGAAGCCGATCTTCGGCGACAACGGCTCGGGCATGCACGTGCACCAGTCGATCTGGAAGGACGGCAAGCCGACATTCGCTGGCGACGAATATGCCGGCCTGTCGGAATCGTGCCTCTATTATATCGGCGGCATCATCAAGCATGCCAAGGCGATCAACGCGTTCACCAACCCGACGACGAACTCCTACAAGCGTCTCGTTCCGGGTTATGAAGCTCCGGTTCTGCTCGCCTATTCGGCTCGCAACCGCTCGGCCTCGTGCCGCATTCCTTTCGGCTCCTCGCCGAAGGCCAAGCGCGTGGAAGTCCGCTTCCCCGACCCGGCTCAGAACCCTTATCTCGGTTTCGCCGCCATGCTGATGGCAGGCCTCGACGGCATCAAGAACAAGATCCATCCCGGCAAGGCCATGGACAAGGATCTCTACGACCTGCCGCCGAAGGAACTGAAGAAGATCCCGACGGTTTGCGGCTCGCTGCGCGAAGCGCTCGACAGCCTCGACAAGGACCGCAAGTTCCTGACCGCCGGCGGCGTGTTCGACGACGACCAGATCGACGCCTTCATCGAACTGAAGATGGTCGAAGTGATGCGCTTCGAAATGACGCCGCATCCGGTCGAATTCGACATGTACTACTCCATCTGATCCTTCGATCAGCGAAACTTTAGAAAAGCGGGGGAGCAATCCTCCGCTTTTTTCTTGGGCACGCGGCCTCCCGCTTTAAGTCTTCGCCGGTTGGCGGTATGAACCCCAGCATATCGTTCCTTTTTCTGGTGCTCGCTCGTGGACATGCTCACCCTTCCAATTCTTCTTTCGGTCATCTTTGGCTATCTGCTTGGCTCGATCCCTTTCGGCCTGATCCTGACTCGCGCGGCTGGGCTTGGTGACGTTCGCAAGATCGGTTCCGGCAATATCGGTGCGACCAACGTGCTGCGCACCGGCAACAAGAAACTTGCGGCAGCAACCCTGCTGCTCGACGCCCTGAAGGCGACCGTGGCAGCGGTCGTGGCGGCGCATGTCTTCTCGCTTGAAGCCGGGATTGCGGCGGGCTTTGCGGCCTTCATCGGCCACCTTTATCCCGTGTGGTTGAAGTTCAAGGGCGGCAAGGGCGTCGCGACCTATATCGGCGTTCTTCTGGGTCTGGCTCCGCTCATGGTTCTGGTCTTTGCGGTTATCTGGCTCGGCTGCGCCAAGCTCACACGCTACTCGTCGCTTTCCGCGCTGGTTGCAACTCTCATTGTTCCGGTTGTAGAGTGGTTTGCGGGGGATCATAGGGTTGCCGTGGCGCTTGCCGTCATGACGGTCATTACCTGGATCAAGCACAAGCAGAATATTCAGCGCCTTCTTGCCGGCACCGAAAGCAGGATCGGCCACAAGGGGTAGATACGGGAGACGACATGACGGATCGCGCTGCGAAGGGCATCAGACTCACCGACAAGCAGCGCGTCGCCTGGCTTCGGCTCATTCGCTCCGACAATGTCGGCCCTGTGACGTTTCGCGATCTGATCAACCATTTCGGCACGGCCGAGACCGCATTGGCCATGTTGCCGGAGCTTTCCGCGCGCGGCGGTTCCTCGCGCGCCATTCGCGTGGCGAGCGAACAGGAAGCACTGGCCGAGCTTGAAACGGCACGCCGTCACGGCGCGCAATTCGTCGCAATCGGCGAGCCTGATTATCCGCCGGCGCTACGCCAGATCGACGGCGCGCCGCCGCTTCTCGCCGTCAAGGGCGACCTTTCCGCCTTCCATGCGCCCGCTCTTGGTATTGTCGGCTCTCGCAATGCCTCGGTTGCGGGCGCAAAGTTTGCAGCGATGATTGCGACAGAGGTCGGTCGCACCGGCTTCACCGTGATTTCAGGTCTGGCGCGCGGGATCGATACTGCCGCACATCGCGCAAGTCTTTCCACCGGAACCATCGCTGCATTGGCAGGCGGCCTCGACAAGCCCTACCCGCCCGAGAACCTGCCGCTTTATGAAGCCATCTGCGACGGCGGCGGACTTGTGGTCAGCGAGATGCCTTTTGGCTGGGAAGCCCGAGCACGGGACTTTCCGCGCCGCAACCGGCTGATCGCAGGCGTGTCGCTGGGCACGGTTGTCATCGAAGCCGCATCACGCTCGGGCTCGCTGATCACTGCCTCGCGCGCGGCTGACTTCGGGCGGCTCGTCTTCGCCGTGCCAGGCTCGCCGCTGGACCCTCGCTGCCAGGGCACCAATCAGTTGCTGAAAGACGGCGCAACCATCGTCACGACGCCGGAGGATGTGATCGAAGCACTGCGGCCGCTGGTGGAAATCGATCTTTTTTCGGCGGCAGATGCGCGGGAGCCGGATTCGGAAGCGCCGTCAGGCAGCTATGAACCGCCTGACGATGACGATCGCTTCAGAATCGTGAGCGCGCTTGGTCCAACGCCTGCCGAGGTGGACGACATCATACGCCATACCGGCTTGTCGGCGCAGGCCGTTTACCTGGTCCTGCTGGAACTCGATCTGGCCGGCCGCCTCGTCCGTCACAAGGGCGGGTTTGTCAGCCTCGACTATTGAGTGCGCGCTCGACACGCGGGCTGAGTCGACTGCGTCCGGACTGGATGTCGCCGGCCTCCACATAGGCCATCTCGATCAGGTAGCAGAGCAGATCGGCCCCCTCGCTCTTGGCCACCAACCGCAACTCCCCGAGCATCTGACGCAGATAGGCAACGTTTTCCCTGGTCTTCTCGGCGTCGGCACCATTATTTCGATGGATCGAATTCATGTCCCGCGCTCTCTTTTCCCATAAAAATGCATTGGCATTAATGCGATTGCTAACTAAGCCTGAGCATAATGAATTTATCTATAATTGCAACAACCGATTAAGCTATTTATGGTTGTATACGGTTTAGCTGGATCGAAAATTGGCCGCGCCCCCTTGACCGCGGCGGATTCCCTGTCCATGTCGGAATGTAAAATTGCGACCCCAAGGGCGTCCGCCCCTTTTTGCGTGTTCCCGCGCTGAAATCGCTGAGCGGATCTGGATAGTGTTATGAATGTAGTCGTGGTGGAATCGCCTGCAAAGGCCAAGACGATCAACAAGTATCTCGGCTCCGGCTATAAGGTTCTCGCCTCGTTCGGCCATGTTCGCGATCTGCCGGCCAAAGATGGCTCGGTGCTTCCCGACCAGGATTTCGAAATGTCCTGGGAGGTCGACGCGGCCTCGGCCAAGCGCGTCAAGGACATTGCCGATGCGCTGAAGGATGCCGACGGCCTCATTCTCGCGACCGACCCTGATCGCGAAGGAGAAGCGATCTCGTGGCACGTTCTTGACCTTCTGAAGAAGAAGAAAGTGCTGGGTTCCAAGCCGGTCAAGCGCGTCGTGTTCAACGCCATCACCAAGAAGGCCGTTCTCGATGCGATGGCGCAGCCGCGTGACATCGACATCCCGCTGGTGGACGCTTATCTTGCCCGTCGCGCGCTCGATTACCTCGTCGGCTTCAACCTTTCGCCCGTTCTTTGGCGCAAGTTGCCGGGCGCGCGCTCGGCTGGCCGCGTCCAGTCGGTGGCTTTGCGCCTTGTCTGCGACCGTGAATCGGAGATCGAGCGCTTCGTTTCCGAAGAGTACTGGAACCTTTCGGCGATCCTGAAGACCCCGCGCGGGGACGAGTTCGAGGCGCGTCTGGTTTCCGCAGACGGAAAGCGTCTGCAGAGCAAGTCTATTGCCAATGGCGAACAGGCGAACAATCTGAAGGCGCTGCTCGAAGGCGCGGCTTATGCGGTCGAGTCGGTCGAGGCAAAGCCTGTGAAGCGCAATCCCGGCCCGCCCTTCACCACCTCGACGCTCCAGCAGGCTGCCTCCTCGCGTCTCGGTTTTTCGGCCTCGCGCACGATGCAGGTCGCGCAGAAGCTCTATGAAGGCATGGATATTGGCGGGGAAACCGTCGGTCTCATTACTTATATGCGTACCGACGGCGTGCAGATGGCCCCGGAAGCGATCGACGCGGCGCGCGCCGCCATCGTTGACCAGTTCGGCGCGCGCTATTGCCCGGAAAAGCCGCGATTCTATTCCACAAAGGCCAAGAACGCCCAGGAAGCCCACGAAGCGATCCGTCCGACGGATTTCTCGCGGTCGCCCGACAAGGTGCGCCGCTTCCTCGACAGCGACCAGTTGCGCCTCTACGAACTGATCTGGAAGCGCGGCATCGCCAGCCAGATGGCGGGTGCCGAGATCGAACGGACGACGGTTGAAATCCTCGCCGATAATGCCGGCAAGAAGGCGGGCCTGCGTGCGGTCGGCTCGGTGATCCGCTTCGACGGCTTCATCGCGGCCTATACCGACCAGCGCGAAGAGAACGAGCCGTCGGAAGATGGCGATGAAGACGGCCGCCTGCCGGAAATCAATGCGCGGGAGAAGCTCGACAAGCAGAAGGTGAATGCCTCGCAGCACTTCACCGAGCCGCCGCCGCGGTATTCGGAAGCCTCGCTCATCAAGAAGATGGAAGAGCTTGGCATCGGCCGTCCTTCGACCTATGCCGCGACGATTGCCACGCTACGTGACCGCGAATACGTGACCATCGACAAGCGCAAGCTGATCCCGGATGCCAAGGGCCGCCTGGTCACGGCGTTCCTCGAAAATTTCTTCGCCAAGTATGTCGAGTATGATTTCACGGCGGATCTCGAAGAAAAGCTCGACAAGATTTCCGCCGGCGAACTCGACTGGAAAAAGGTTCTCCGTGAATTCTGGAACGACTTCTTCGCCCAGATCGAGGATACCAAGGAACTGCGCGTCACCAACGTGCTCGATGCGCTGAACGAAGCTCTCGCTCCGCTCGTCTTCCCGAAGCGCGAGGATGGGTCCGATCCGCGGATCTGCCAGGTCTGCGGCACCGGTCACCTCTCGCTGAAGCTCGGCAAGTACGGCGCCTTCGTCGGCTGCTCCAACTATCCGGAATGCAACTATACGCGCCAGCTCTCCGCTGATGCGAATGGCGATGACGCGGCAGCCGCTGACGGTCCCACCGTGCTCGGAACGGACCCGGACACCGGCGAGGAAGTGTCTCTGCGCTCCGGCCGTTTCGGACCATACGTGCAGCGCGGCGATGGCAAGGATGCCAAGCGCGCCAGCCTGCCCAAGGGGTGGAAGCCGGATACGACGACGCTGGAACGCGCTATGTCGCTGCTCTCGCTGCCGCGCGAGGTCGGTATTCATCCGGAGACGGGCAAGCCGATTTCGGCCAGCATCGGCCGCTATGGGCCGTTCCTGTTGCATGACGGCGCTTACGCGAACCTCGAATCCGTCGAGGACGTCTTCACGGTCGGCCTCAACCGCGCAGTCACGCTGATTGCAGAAAAGCAGGCGCGTGGCGGGAAGCCAGCGCGGGCAGGCGCGACGGCGCTGAAGGAACTCGGCGATCATCCGAGTGGCGGCCCCATCACCGTTCGCGAAGGGCGTTACGGGCCTTACGTCAACTGGGGCAAGGTCAATGCGACGCTGCCGCGCGGCAAGGATCCGCAATCGGTAACGGTCGAAGAGGCCTTGGCGCTCATCGCCGCGAAGGCGGGCAAGGAACCTGCGCCCAAGGCGAAGAGTTCAAAGGCCAAGGCGAGCAAGACGACCAAGGCCGCAGCAGCCGACAAGCCGGCAGCGGCGAAGACTGCCAAGACCGCTGCAAAAGCAAAAGCCCCCGCAAAGGTTAAGGCTCCGGCCAAGGCGAAGGCCAAGAAGGACTGACGCATGGCACGAAAGCGGCACGATGACATCGATGGTGCCGTCAATCACGGCACGGAACCAGGCCGCAGAGCCAAGCGTGGCGGAAAATCTGCCGCGCCGGCTCCGGATTTCGTCTATGGCGAATTGCCGTCGCGCGAAGTCGTGTTGCGCTTCATTGCCGATCATCCGCAAAAGGCCTCCAAGCGCGAGCTTTACAAGGCCTTCGGCATCAAGGGTGACGACCGCATTGCGTTGAAAGACATGCTGCGTGATCTCGAAGACGAAGGCATGGTCGAGAAAAACCGCAAGTCGCTGGTGCGTCCCGGTGCGTTGCCGCCGGTCACTGTTCTCGACATCACCGTGCGCGGCAAGGATGGCGAGCTGATCGCGCGGCCGGCCGAATGGCTGGACGAGATGGGCGTCGCTCCCGCGGTGGCGATCCGTCAATCCTCGAATGCCGGGCGGTCAGGGCGTGACAAGGCTCCGGTGGCCGGTCTTGGTGACCGAGTGCTGGCGAAGATTTTCCCGGCGAGCGATCGCGGTGGCCCTGCCTATACAGCGCGGGTCATCAAGGTTCTCGACAAGCGCAAGAATGCCGGCATGGGCGTCTTCAAGACGACACCCGGCGGTGGCGGCCGCGTGCTGCCCATCGAGCGGCGCGGCGAAGAGTTGGTGGTCGATCCGGATTATACCGGCGACGCACAGGACGGCGATCTGGTCGAGATCGAAACGCTGCGCATCGGCCGTTACGGGCTGGCCCGCGCTAAGGTCCTCTCCGTCATCGGCTCGGTCGCATCCGAAAAGGCGATCTCGATGATCGCCATCCATGCCCACGGCATTCCTTACATTTTCCCTGACAAGGTGATGGCCGAGGCCGAAGCCGCCAAGCCCGCCACGATGTCGAAGCGCGAGGACTGGCGGAAGCTGCCGCTGATCACCATCGACCCGGCAGACGCCAAGGACCACGACGATGCGGTCTATGCCGAGAACGATCCCTCGCCCGACAATCCCGGCGGCGTGATCGTCACCGTCGCGATTGCCGACGTGTCCTGGTATGTCCGCCCAAATTCACCGCTGGACCGCGAGGCGCTGAAGCGCGGCAACTCAGTCTATTTCCCCGATCGCGTCGTGCCGATGCTACCGGAGCGGATTTCCAACGATTTGTGTTCGCTGCGCGAGGGCGAAGATCGCCCCGCGATTGC
Organism: Hyphomicrobiales bacterium; assembly: GCA_900466575.1. Taxonomy (GTDB): domain Bacteria; phylum Pseudomonadota; class Alphaproteobacteria; order Rhizobiales; family Rhizobiaceae; genus Ensifer_A. Next base: position 103,640 of record UBMP01000008.1, read on the forward strand.
CGTGCGCATGGTCTTCTCCCACCAAGGGCGCAAGGCGGGGCACACCTTCCACCGCATCATGATGAAGAGCGCGGCCAAGCTCTCCTACCAGCAGGCTCAGGCGGCCATCGATGGCGCACCGGACGACAAGACCGGACCGCTGCTCGACACGATCCTGAAGCCGCTGTGGCATGCCTATCGCATCATGTCGATTGGGCGGGACCGGCGGCAGCCCCTCGAACTCGACCTTCCGGAACGCAAGATCCTGCTGAAGAGCGACGGCACGGTAGACCGTGTCTTCGTGCCGCCGCGTCTCGACGCGCATCGGCTGATCGAAGAAATGATGATCCAGGCGAACGTCGCCGCCGCCGAGACACTGGAAAAGGCGCGCCAGCCCCTGCTCTATCGCGTCCACGACACGCCGTCGCTTGCCAAGCAGGAGGTGCTGCGCGAGTTCCTGGGCACGCTCGAAATGTCGCTGGCGCGCGGCAATCTTCGCTCGAGCCATTTCAACCAGATCCTCGACAAGGCGAGGTCTACGCCAGTGGAAACGATGGTGTCCGAAATGGTGCTGCGTTCGCAAAGCCAGGCGATCTACAGCCCGGAAAATCTCGGGCATTTCGGTCTTAACCTGATGAAATACGCGCATTTCACCTCGCCGATCCGCCGCTACTCCGACCTCATCGTCCATCGCGGTCTGGTCAAGGCGCTGAATCTCGGCGAAGGCGGGCTGACAATGGAAGAGGAAGAAGTCCTCGACGACATCGCCGCCGAAATCTCGACCTTCGAGCGCCGCGCCATGAAGGCCGAGCGGGATACGGTCGATCGACTGATCGCGCATCATCTGGCAGGCCGCATCGGCGAGAGTTTCGACGGGCGCGTTTCGGGTGTCACCAAGTCGGGACTCTTCATCTCATTGCCACAGTTCGGCGCGGATGGCTTCGTGCCTGTCTCGACACTGGGCATGGACTATTTCATATATGACGAGGCACATCAGGCGCTGACGGGCGAGAAGACGGGACTCGGCTATCGGTTGGGTGATAATGTCGAGGTGCGGCTGGCCGAAGCAATCCCGCTTGCCGGGTCACTGCGGTTTGAAATGCTGAGCGAGGGCCGGCGGATGCCGACGGGGGCGCGCTCTTTCCACAAGTCAGGCCGCAAGCCTGTCAAACGGCCGGGAACACGGCCGCCGCGTGGCCGCCGCTGAGCGGACATGCCTTTATTCTTGACGCATTTCAGAATGGAAAACCGGTTCCCGCTTTCCTGGAAATGCCTTGAGCCTTCGGGCGCAAATGGGAGGCAACATGATGGGTACACAGAGCGAGATCGTGTTTGAGGAGGATCATCGTCCACTTTGGCGTTCGATCCGGCGCGGCCTTCTCAGCTCCTGCCCCGCCTGCGGTTCGAGCAGGCTGTTCAAATCGTTTCTGAAGCCTGTTGATGCCTGTGCGGCCTGTGGAACGGATTTTACGGCGCAGCGCGCGGACGACTTGCCACCCTACATCGTCATCGTGATCGTGGGCCATGTTCTCCTGACCGCTTACATGCTGACGGACAATATGCTTCCCCAGGCGCTCTGGGTGCAGTTCCTCATCTGGGTTCCCCTCACGATCCTTTGCGCTGTCGCCATCATCCAGCCCATCAAGGGCGGCGTCATTGGCCTGCAATGGGCGTTGCGTATGCACGGCTTTGGCGGCATCGACCCCAACGACCCGAAAGAGGAGCCGGAGGACTGGAAATGACAGACGCACCGGGCGTGGCGCATCTTCCAAGTACCGCGGTCCTCGCTGCCCAGGGAGGATATCCGACCCTGCGTCCGCGCGATGCGGCAACTCTGCTCCTCATGAGGCGAGACCAGGGAAAGACGCAGGTTCTCTCCGGGCGGCGCAGCGACAAGCACAAGTTCATGCCGGGCGTCTATGTGTTTCCAGGTGGGCGTCGCGATCCGACCGATTCGCGAGTGCCGGTTTCAGGTGCGCTGGCGGACAACATTGCGCGCAAGCTTGCGTACAAATCGGGCGCGCGGATGACGGAGGCGCGGATGCGCGCGCTCGCAGTGGCCGCCATCCGCGAAACCTACGAGGAGGCTGGACTTGCAATTGGCCAGCCACATGGCAAGCCTAAGGCTGCGCTACCCTTCACGCCCGATATCGGCGCGCTGCGGCTCGTCGGTCGCGCGATCACGCCACCTGGCCGCTCGCGGCGTTTCGACACGCGTTTCTTCGCGCTGTTTGCCGATGAGGTGAACCTCGACCTTTCCGGGTTGTGTCCGAGCGCTGAGCTTGAAGCGCTGGAATGGGTGAATGTCGACGAAATCGGTGACCTCAAAATGCCCGGCATTACGCTGGCTATCCTCGCGGATATCGGAGCCATGCTGAAGATTTCGCCGGAACTGACTGTCGACCTGCCCGTTCCCTTCTATTACATGCGCAGCGGCAAGTTCATCCGCGAAGAGATTTGAGACTTTCATGGAATTGCCAGTGCAGAAGAGTTCGCAAGATCAAGAGAATATCCGGTGGCCCTCCTTCATCGCCGCCACAGCGTCGGTGACGGCCGTTGGCGTTGCCATTGGTCTCGGCCTTCCTCTCCTGTCGATGATTCTGGAAAAGCGCGGCGTGCCGTCGACCCTGATCGGGCTGAACTCCGCCATGGCCGGCATCGCCGCCATGGCGGCGGCACCCGTGACGACCAAGCTCGTCCATCGCTTCAGCGTGCCCGCTACCATGATCGGCGCCGTGCTACTTGCAGCACTCAGTGCGCCTGGCTTCTATTTCGCGACCAATTTCTGGCTGTGGTTCCCGCTGCGAATCGTCTTCCACGGAGCCACGACTACGCTCTTCATCCTGTCCGAGTTCTGGATCAACGCTTCTGCACCACCCAAAAAGCGGGGATTGGCACTCGGCGTCTATGCCACCGTACTTTCCATAGGGTTTGCTCTGGGGCCGCTCATCTTTGCGCGAATCGGTAGCGACGGGTTGCTTCCCTTCCTGGTGGGTGCCGTCGCCTTGCTGATTGCCGGCATTCCCGTCTTTATCGCTCGTGGCGAATGTCCGGTGATTGACGAAAAGCCGGAACTTCACTTCATGCGCTACATCCTCCTGGTTCCGACAGCGACGGCGGCTGTGTTCGTCTTCGGAGCGGTCGAGGCCGGCGGTCTGTCCCTCTTCCCGATCTATGCAACGCGTAGCGGCTTTTCGGAGGCACAGGCGGCGTTGCTGCTGACGCTGATGGGCATTGGCAACATGCTCTTCCAGATCCCGTTGGGGCTGATCTCCGACCGCCTGAAGGACCGGCGTATCCTTTTGTTCGCCATGGCCTTTTGTGGCCTCATAGGGGCTTTCACGCTGCCACTGCTCTCCGATAGCTGGGAGTTGCTAGCTATTGTCCTTCTCTTCTGGGGTGGCTCCGTCGCCGGTCTCTACACCGTCGGTCTCAGCCATCTCGGATCGAGGCTGACAGGGGCAGATCTTGCCGCAGCAAACGCCGCGTTCATCTTCTGTTATGCGGTCGGAACGGTCGCCGGTCCTCAGGTGATCGGCGCGGCCATGGATGCAAGCGCAAAATATGGCTACGGGCAGCAAGGCTTTGCCTGGGCAATTGCCTTCTTCTTCGGCCTCTATTTCGTGCTTTCCGGGGTGCGAATGATTTTCCGACCCAAAAAGGCTTGACTTTTCGGGCGCGATTTGTAGTTTCGCGCCAGATTTCGCCTGAGCCGGATACACCGCTTCGGCGACGCTTTTTATTGAGGCACTGAAAAATGGCGAAAGCAACCACCATCAAGATCAAGCTTCTGTCGACTGCCGACACGGGCTTCTTCTACGTCACCACGAAGAACAGCCGTACCATGACGGACAAGATGACGAAGACGAAGTACGACCCGGTCGTCAAGAAGCACGTCGAGTTCAAGGAAACGAAGATCAAGTAATACGCTTGATCCACTTTCGTTTCAGATCGGGGCCGCAAGGCCCCGTTTTCTTTTGTGCGCACACCAACGATCAAGCGTCACTAAACTCTGCACGACATCGACCGTGCGCGGCGCGATGAGGCACAACACAATCTTCCAAAATGGCGATTTTATAGAAGTCGGCGGCTGACCAGCTCACGGAGGCGGCACGAGGAAACCGCTCAAACCGCGCGCTGGTCAGCCAACCCCACGACCCAGGAGATGCGGCGGACCTGACATCATGGGGTAACCAAGGAACTTATGACATTCCTCATTGCCTAAAAGATCACCCGGTTTTTTAAAAAAATCAACGATTTCTTAACCAGAGGAAGGATTGAGTTCATTTGAAGGTTAATTTTAGGGCGTTTTGACTAGGATTTTCGGTCGAAAACTATCTTTAATTCGAAGATTTCCATCATCTAGGAAATATTTATATTCAACGACAATGCTACTGCGTGATGATATCATCACCGCAATTCTGAATTTTCATATTTGAAAACAATAGATTATGTGCGCCACCTGCAGCGATGTCAGGGCGGGTGTGTCACTCCGGGTCAGATGCTCGCGTGCCGATATTACGTTACGGCACCTCTACAACCACCGGAATCGAAAGTTGTGGAAAGTTTCAGGCGGCAGCCGCCACAACCCGATTGCGCCCGGCGTTCTTTGCCTCGTAAAGCGCCTGGTCTGCCGCTTTCATGAGCTGTGCCGGACTTTGGACCGACTGGGAGATGGACGCGATGCCGAGCGAGGCGGTGACCTTCAGGTCGAGACCGGCTGCTGCCAAATGAAAAGGCTTGCCCTCGATCGCGCCGCGGAGACGTTCGGCAATCGCCGTCGCCATCTCCAGCGGCGTATCGGGCATGACGACGACAAACTCTTCGCCGCCAAAGCGGCAAGCCAAGTCCGCACCACGCACGGTGGAACGAATGCGGGCAGCAAGCTCCTTGAGCACCTCGTCACCGGCGTCGTGACCGTAGGAGTCGTTGATCGACTTGAAGCGATCGATGTCCGTCAGACACACGGAGAGCGCCCGACCACGCGCGTTGGCGCGATCGAACAGCAGCTTAAGATGATTGTCGAGATAGCGTCGATTGCTGAGCCCTGTCAGTCCGTCCGTTACGGCCAGCTCGATCGTGTGTTCGACGCTCGACCTAAGGCGATCATTATAGCGTTTGCGCCTGATTTGCGTCAGGCAGCGTGCGACCAGTTCGTTCGGGTCGACAGGGCGCATGATGTAATCGTTGACGCCGAGTTCGAGCGCCCGGACGATCACGCCGTCTGCGTCCTGATCCGCCATGAGCAGTACAGGGATGAAACGCGTCCGTTCAAGTGAACGAAGCTGCGAGCAAAGCCGCAAGGGATCGTAATCTTCCAGATTGGAATTAACGATGACGAGTTCCGTCGGATTCTCGGCCGCATAGAAGAGTGCCGCCTGCGGATCGGAGATAGCAACCACCTCGGCAATCGGCCGCAGCGCCTTGACGATTCGATCCTGTGACGAGGCGCGGGCATCGACGAGCAGGACCTGCCCCGGCTCGCTTGCCTCATTTTCGAGCGATGCATCGTCGGCGACCATGCCGAACTTGCGCGCGGTTTCGGCGCGCACCCTCAGTTCGTCCGACAACGCCTTGAGGCGCAGCAGGCTCTTGACCCGGGACATGAGTTGCATGTCGTTGACCGGCTTGGTCAGAAAGTCGTCAGCCCCCGCCTTCAGCCCACGAACCCGGTCGGAGGGCTGGTCAAGTGCCGTGACCATAACGACAGGTATATGCGCCGTGCGCGGGCTTGCCTTGAGCCGCTCACAGACTGTGAATCCGTCGATGCCGGGCATCATGATGTCGAGAAGGATCAGATCGACCTGCGTCTTCTCGCAGAGCTCCAGCGCGGCAAACCCATTCTCGGCCGTGATGACGTCGAAATACTCGGCGAGCAGCCGCGCCTCAAGCATCTTCACGTTGGCCGGGATGTCGTCAACGACAAGAATGCGCGCCGTCATGAATGTCCCCCTCAGGCGTCGCCAAGATAGGTCTTGATGGTCTCGATGAATTTTGGCACCGAAATCGGTTTGGAGACGTAGGCCTCGCAGCCACCTTGACGGATGCGTTCCTCATCACCCTTCATCGCGAAGGCGGTTACGGCGATGACCGGGATCGGATGAAGCTCCGGGTCTTCCTTGAGCCAACGCGTCACATCGAGGCCGGAGACTTCGGGAAGCTGGATATCCATCAAGATCAGATCCGGCTTGTGCTGGCGCGCGAGATCGAGCGCCTCCATGCCATTGCGGGTCTGGATCGTCTGATATCCCGATGCCTCTATCAGGTCTCGGAAGAGCTTCATGTTGAGCTCGTTATCCTCGACGATCATCACGCGCTTGACCATGCTTCTATCCGTCGCCTTTCATTCGAACCTCAGGACGCCGGAGCTGTGCCCCTGCCCGCTCGATGACAGGCCTCGCCCGTGGGGATTGCGCTGGAGACTGTTTCCGTTGTCCGCAGACTGCGGTAGAAACAGACTGTGCATCGCGAACGTCACGATTCCTGAAGTTGTTCCCGAGAACACTAGTCCGATTTGTTTGAATAATTCGTAACCCGGAGCGGGAAATGCGCCTGAAGCCTGAGAAGAACACCCGTTCCGCGCCCGATGCGCAGGAGATTGCGGTGGCCATTCTGACCTGGCTTGGCGAAGAGCCGGACATGCTGACCCGTTTCCTGTCGCTGAGCGGCGTCGAGGCCTCTTCGCTCCGCCAATTCTCCACCTCCCCTGGCTTTGCCGCCGCGCTGATGGAATTCGTCATGGGCCATGAGCCGAGCCTCATGGCCTTCAGCGCTCGCTCGGGCATTGCACCGGAAATCGTTGCGACCGCCTGGCAAAAACTGAGCGGTCCATATTACGGCGGAACCGGAGCCTGATATGACCGACCTTAGCCATATCCGCCTGACGGGCAGACCGCTCATCATCAGTGACGTCGACGACGTCATTCTGGAATTCATCGAGCCCTATCAGCGCTTTCTCAATGCCCGTGGCCTGAAGTTCCTGCCGCGCTCCTTCCGCCTGACGGGCAATGTCGTCCGGGTTGAAGACGAAACACCGGTCAGCGAGGACGTGGTTCAAAAGTCCCTGCACGACTTCTTCGACGAGCAGCATGCCTGGCAGACGCCATTCGAACATGTGATGACAGCACTGCCGGCGCTTGCCGAAGAGGCCGACGTCGTCTTCCTGACCGCCATGCCGCCGAAATTCACCGACAAACGTCGCCTGCTCCTGGACGAACTGGGGCTGCATTTTCCGATGGTCGCAGTCGAGACTGCCAAGGGGCCGATTGCGTCGATGATCCGCGACCGTCATACAGCGCCGGTCGTGTTCGTTGACGACATGGCGCATAATCTTGCCTCCGTTGCGGAACACCTGCCTGACTGCCTGCTACTCAGCCTCGCGCCTCCCTCGGCCGTGCATGCCATGGCGCCGAAGCCGCCGCAGTCAGCTCGCATCGTCCGCGACTGGGCAGATGCCGCGCCGATCATCAGGACGCATTTTGGCAGCAGAATTGGCGCTTGAGCTAAGATCGCATTTCGCCTAGTGTCTCGGCGTTCAACTTTTGTTCCAGAGACTCATGACGGGCGACGATCCTCTGCCGGGCTTCTGCCGCGACTGCTTTGAGCCTGTCGCGAGGCAGGCGGAGCGTTGCAAGACCTGCGGCAGCCCTCGGCTTGTTCGGCACCGAGAACTGAACGCGCTGCAGCTCGCCCATATTGATTGCGATGCCTTCTACGCTTCGGTCGAGAAGCGCGACAATCCAGAGCTTGCAGATAAGCCTGTGATCGTTGGCGGCGGCAAGCGGGGAGTGGTTTCCACCTGCTGCTACATAGCGCGCATCCGCGGCGTGCGCTCCGCCATGCCGATGTTCAAGGCGCTGGAGGCCTGTCCCGAGGCCGTCGTCATCAGCCCGGACATGGAGAAATACAGCCGCGTCGGCCGTCAGATTCGCCAGATGATGCAGGACCTGACGCCGCTGGTCGAGCCGCTGTCGATCGATGAGGCGTTTCTCGACCTGAAAGGCACGGAACTCATTCACCATCACGAGCCCCCTGCCCGGTTGCTGGCGCGGTTTGCCCAACGGGTGGAGGACGAGATCGGCGTGACTGTGTCGGTCGGGCTGTCTTATTGCAAATTCCTCGCCAAGGTTGCCTCGGATATGCGCAAGCCGCGCGGCTTCAGCGTGATCGGGCGCGAGGAGGCGCTGTCGTTTCTGGCGCCAAAGCCTGTGACGCTGATATGGGGCGTCGGCCGCGCCTTTGCCGAAAAGCTTGCACAGGACGGCATCCGCGAAATCCGCCAGCTTCAGCAGATGGATGAAGCCACGCTGATGCGGCGCTATGGCACGATGGGCCAACGGCTCTTCAGGCTCTCCCGCGGCGAGGACGAACGGCAGGTTCATAGCGACGGGGAGGCAAAGAGCGTATCGGCCGAGACCACCTTTTTCGATGACATCTCCGATTTCGAGCCACTCGCGGCGCATCTGCGCGCACTCTCCGAGAAGGTCTCGCGCCGCCTCAAGCGCAGTGGACTGGCGGGGCAGACAGTCGTTCTCAAGCTGAAGACAAACGACTTCAAGACGCGCTCGCGCAACTTCAGCCTGGACAGCCCCACGCAACTGGCGGACCGCATATTCCGCATCGGAATATCGATGCTCGAAAAGGAGGTTGGTAGCGCGAAATTCCGCCTGATTGGCATAGGCGTGACCTCGCTGGGGGAAACGACGCTGGCCGATCCGCAGGACCTGATCGACCAACAGGCTGCCAGGCGCGCCAAGGCGGAGGCGGCAATCGACAAGCTGCGTGACAAGTTCGGCAATCGCAGCGTCGAGACCGGATACACATTTCGTCCGACGGATGGTCGCACGCGCTGACAAGTCGCCACCTTCAGGACAGCATTCTTTAAGGACTATTGGATAGCATTCGGCAATCACTCAAGACTTTGGACGTCGGACCATGCTCAAGGGGCACATTCTTTCCATTGCTGTTTTCATCGCTGCATTCGGGGCCGAACACGCCATGGCGGGCGATGGGCAGGTGCTGCAAATCCTGGTTTCGCGCGACCTGCAATCTTTGAAGGTCTACGACGGCGACAAGGTCGTGGCGACCTCGAAAGTTTCCACCGGCAAGCCGGGTCACGAGACGCCGACAGGCATTTTCTCCGTTCTGGAAAAGCAGAAGTTCCACCGCTCGAACAAATATTCCGACGCCCCTATGCCTTGGATGCAGCGCATCACCTGGTCCGGCGTCGCTCTGCATGAATCGAACAGTGTTCCGAACCACCCGGCCTCGCACGGCTGCGTACGTCTTCCAGGCGCCTTTGCGCAAGAACTCTTCAAGATGACCGAGCGCGGGGCTCACGTGGTCATCACGGACGCGCCTGTTGAACCCGGGCGCATACGGAGTTCGACGCTGCCCCGTCCTTTCGCCTCCCCGATGGGACCGACGGTGATGACCGATGTCGCCATGGTGCCGGCACCCGCCCAGAGCGCGGTGGCGGGCACGGAACTGGCGATGAACGATGCGACCGCACAATCGAAAGCGAGCCTGCGTCCTGAAAAGCCGCGTGAGCCGATCTATGTGCTGATTACGCGCGCCGACCATCGCAGCGTCATGCCGGATGTGCAGGAACTGTTGAATCAGTTCGGCTACGACGCCGGTCCCGTGGACGGCGCTGCCGGCACTCAGACCAATGCCGCGATCGCAAAATTCCGCAAGGATAATGGTCTGCCGGATGGCACGATGGCCGATGACGCCATGGTCGCGGCGCTCTTTGCCAAGGCCGGACGGCCACTGCCGCAGAACGGCATCATGGTGATCCGGCGCAATTTTGCGGAAATCTACCGCGCACCGGTGACGCTGGATAATGAGGCCAAGGCGCTCGGCACGCATTTCATTGAGGCCCGCAACGTGGATACCCGCACCGGCTTTGCCGAATGGTACGGGTTCAGCCTCTCGAACCGCATTCCGGACGCAGCCAAGAAGCGTCTCGGGATTACCGAAGATGCCGATCCAGCCACCGCAGAGAGCGTTTCAACGGCACTTGACCGTGTTCATATGAGCGAGGATGCGAAGCAGAAACTCGGCGAACTGCTGGGCGAAGGCTCCGCCATCACGCTCACGGACGTTGAAAGCCTCAGCGAAACGGGCCTCGGCACGAACTTCATTACGCTCACCGATCCGATTGATAAGCCGGCTAACAAACTGGCCGACAAGGCGCTTCACAAGGGGTGAACTCACTTGCGTTGAGCCGGAAATCCGGCTCAACGGTCATCATACGAGTTCGACGTCGAGAATGCCGGGCGCAGCTCTGAGCGCTGCGGCGATCTCGGGCGAGATGCGATAACGCCCCGGCAACTCCACCTCAATCTCGCGACGACCTGCATCCTTGATCACAATGAAGGAGACGAGACCGTCGCCCTTCGCGTTGAGATGCGGGGCGACGGCCTTCAGCGGTCCGCTGTCGCGAACGTAGACGCGCAACGCCTTTTGCATCTGCACCGACTTTTCTTCCAGTGAATTCAGTGTCTGGATCCGCAGGCCGATCCCTTCGGGACGTTCGTCAGCTGCTACGGTCATGACGAAGGATTTTCCGGCCTCCAGCACATCGCGATACTGGTTCAGCGTTTCCGAGAACAGAACGGCCTCGAACTGGCCGGACGCGTCCGAGAAGTTCACGATGCCCATCTTGTTGCCCGTGCGCGTCTTGCGCTCCTGCTTCGACGTAACCGTCCCGGCCAGCCGCCCGGCACTCGCGCCCTGCTTTACAGCCGCCGCGAAGTCGGCGAAGTTCTGCACGCGCATCTTCGAGAGAACCTCGCTGTAGGAATCGAGCGGATGCGCCGACAAATAGAAGCCGAGAACCTGGAACTCGCGCAGAAGCCGTTCGGAGGGAAGCCAGGGCGTCACAGCCGGGAAGCTCAGCTTTTCCTCGCCCGCCGCTCCGCCGCCAAACATGTCGCTCTGACCGCTGGCGCGGTTTTCGCTCTCACGCTGGGCATAGCCGATGATGCGGTCGATCCCGGCGGCGAGAACCGCCCGGTCATGGCCAAAGCAGTCGAATGCCCCGCCATGGATCAAGCTTTCCAGAACGCGCCGATTGACGAGCTTGGCATCGATGCGCAGGCAGAAATCCTCAAGCGAAGCAAACGGCTTATCGCCGCGGACCGCTACGATGTGGTCGACCACCGCTTCACCCACGCCCTTGAGCGCAGCAAGCGAATAGTAAATGCGGTTATCGCCCGTCTCGAAATGACGGAAGGAGGTCTGAACCGATGGCGGCACGACCTCAATGCCGAGACGGCGGGCGTCCTGGCGGAAGTCGTTGACCTTGTCGGTGTTCTGCATGTCGAGCGTCATGGACGCCGCCAGGAACTCGACCGGATAATGCGCCTTCATATAGGCGGTCTGGTAAGACACGATCGCGTAAGCGGCGGCATGCGACTTGTTGAAGCCGTAGTTGGCGAACTTCGCCAGCAGGTCGAAGATGATGTCGGCCTGCGCCTTTGACACACCGTTCTTCACGGCTCCGTCAACGAAGCGGGCCCGCTGCTTGTCCATCTCTTCCTTGATCTTCTTGCCCATGGCACGACGTAGAAGATCGGCTTCCCCGAGCGAATAGCCGGACAGGACCTGGGCGATCTGCATCACCTGCTCCTGGTAGACGATAACGCCCTGCGTTTCCTTCAGGAGATGGTCGATCTTCGGATGGATCGACTCGATCTCCTCCTCGCCATGCTTGCGGGCATTATAGACCGGGATGTTCTCCATCGGACCAGGACGATAAAGCGCCACGAGCGCGATGATGTCCTCGATGCAGTCAGGGCGCATGCCGATCAGCGCCTTGCGCATGCCGGCACTTTCAACCTGGAACACGCCGACCGTCTCGCCGCGCGAGAGCATGTCGTAAGTCGGCTTGTCATCCAGCGGAAGTGCCGCGAGATCGACCGAAATGCCGCGCTTGGCGACGAAATCGACCGCTGTCTTCAGCACCGTCAGTGTCTTCAGGCCGAGAAAGTCGAACTTGACGAGGCCTGCCTGTTCCACCCATTTCATGTTGAACTGCGTGACCGGCATGTCGGAGCGCGGATCGCGATACATCGGCACAAGGCGCGAGAGCGGCCGGTCGCCGATCACGATGCCGGCGGCGTGTGTCGAAGCGTGACGGTACAGGCCCTCGATCTTCTGTGCGATATCGAGAAGGCGTGCGACAACGGGTTCGCGCTCTGCCTCCTCCTGAAACTTGGGCTCCTCCTCGATCGCCTTGGAAAGCGGTGTCGGATTGGCCGGATTGTTCGGCACCAGCTTGCAGATCCTGTCGACCTGACCGTAGGACATTTCGAGGACACGACCGACGTCACGAAGTGCGGCGCGCGCCTGCAGCGAACCGAAGGTGATGATCTGGGCCACCTGCTCGCGGCCGTATTTCTGCTGGACGTAACGAATAACCTCTTCGCGACGGTCCTGGCAGAAGTCGATATCGAAGTCGGGCATCGAGACGCGTTCCGGATTGAGGAAGCGCTCGAAGAGAAGCGAAAAGCGCAGCGGATCGACGTCGGTAATCGTCAGCGCGTAAGCGACCAGCGAACCGGCACCGGAGCCACGGCCCGGGCCGACCGGAATGTCGTGCTGCTTTGCCCATTTGATGAAGTCAGCAACGATCAGGAAGTAGCCCGGGAACTTCATGCGCTCAATGATGCTGAGCTCGAAGGCCAGCCGCTCCTCGTATTCCTCGCGCGTGTAGCCCGGGGCGATGCCCAGCGTCTCAATCCGCAGAGCAAGTCCTTCGATGGCCTGCCGCTTCAGTTCTTCCGATTCTGCACGCTCAGCCTCTTCCGCATCATCGGTCGCGCCGGTGAAGCGCGGGAGAATAGGTTTGCGCGTGTTGAGGATGAACGAGCAACGCCGGGCGATTTCGACAGAATTCTCCAAGGCTTCCGGCAGATCGGCAAACAGTGCGCACATTTCGGCGCGGCTCTTCAGGTAGTGGTCCTGGGTCAGGCGAAAGCGTTTGTCATCCGACACCATGGCGTTATGGGCCACCGCCATCAGGGCATCATGCGCGTCGAAGTCCTTGCGCGCCGGAAAGAAGGCTTCATTGGTCGCGACCAACGGCAGGTCATACTTGTAGGCGAGATCGACCACCTTCTGTTCGTGCCTGCGGCTGAAACCTTCCTGCCGCTGCAATTCGACATAGAGCCGGTCGGGGAACAGTCGCGAGAGAGAAGCGAGCCGCTGCTCTGCAAGGGCCGCGTGACCGTCCTTCAACGCCATGTCTATCGGACCGGACGATGCCCCCGTCAGGGCGATCAACCCCTCTGTTCCCCCTTCCAGCCAGGATAGCTGAAGACGCGCAGCCTGGTTGCCTTCCCCGTCGAGATAGGCCCGGCTCACCAGTTCCATCAGCCGATCATATCCTGCCTCCGTCGAGGCGAGCAGGATCAGCGACGGCAGTTTGGCGAGGGATGCTTGGACGCCGCCGCGGCGGTCATTCTCGGAGGCGTCTTCCATATCGATCGACATCTGGCAGCCGATGATCGGCTGGATGCCGTCATAAATTGCCTTCTGCGCAAATTCGAGCGCGATGAAGAGATTGTTGGTATCGGTAATGGCGATCGCCGGTTGCTCGTCTGCAGCGGCGATCGAGAGAATTTTCTTGAGCGGCAACGCCCCTTCGAGAAGCGAATAGGCGGAATGTACGCGCAGATGAACGAAACCTGGACCTTCCTTCGGCGCCCCAGTTTCCGCTGCCGGCTTACCCGTTGCCAGATCGCCCATCGCCCATTCTCCATTTCCTGAATCAAGAATGCATTGTGGGAAATCGTGAGGCGTCCTGTCCAGCCATAATGCCGGACCGGGCGGCAGCGTCCCCGAAAATTACATTGCCATGAGGATGAGAGACATGGTGGCGACGAACATGGTCATGGATGCGAATGCAGCGATATCACGGAGGATGTCAGTCATAGCGGGCTCCTTTCCACTTATGTTCCCACTATGTTCTTATTACGTTCGAAGAGTCAAGCGCCCCTTGTGAAGATTCACGCAAGTCCCTGAAAAGACAGCCGACATCATCCGCTCAGCTCGGAGGCGACGCGATGGGCACACATGTTTGGAACGGAAGATCTGTCGCGGACGGTCAGGGTCTCAGAATTCGAGAACCCTGCCTTCGTCGAGGGTGATGCGGCGATCCATCCGCGAGGCAAGTTCATGATTATGGGTCGCAATCATCGCTGCCAATCCGGACTGGCGAACCAGCGCGGTTAGCGCGTCGAAGACATAGCCCGCGGTTTCGGGATCGAGATTGCCCGTCGGCTCGTCGGCCAACAGGACCTGTGGCGCATTGGCGACCGCGCGGGCAATTGCCACGCGCTGCTGCTCGCCGCCCGACAGTTCTGCGGGGCGGTGCGTGCCGCGATGAGCGATGCGCATATAGGCGAGCAGCTGCTCGGCCCGCTCGGCTGCGTCCTTGCGCGAGAGGCCGGCGATAAGCTGGGGCATCATGATATTCTCCTGCGCGCTGAATTCCGGCAGGAGATGATGGAACTGATAAACGAAACCGATTTCCGCGCGGCGCACGGCCGTGCGCTCGTCGTCAGACATCTCGGCACATGAATGACCGCTGACGATGACATCCCCTTCGCTCGGCCGTTCCAGCAGGCCCGCGATATGCAGGAGCGTCGATTTGCCGGTGCCGGAGGGTGCAACAAGCGCGACGGTTTCACCGCTCCGCAGCGTAAAATTTGCGCCTTTCAGGATGGAGAGCTCCTGATCGCCCTGCCCGTAGCTGCGCCGGATGTTCTTGAGTTCCAGAACTGCTTGCTGTCTCATCGGGTGTCGAGCCTCTTATTCGTATCTCAGCGCCTGGACGGGGTCCAGCTTGGCGGCGCGCCATGCCGGGAAAATCGTGGCGAGGAAAGACAGTGCCAGCGCCATGACGACGACGGACACGGTCTCTCCAAGGTTCATCTGAGCCGGCAGCTGACTGAGGAAATAGAGTTCCGGATTGAACAGCGTCGTTCCCGACAGCCACGAGAAGAACTGCCGGAGTCGCTCAATATTGAGGCACACCACAACGCCAAGGATGACCCCGGCGAAGGTGCCGGCGGTGCCGATCGCAGCGCCCGTCATGAAGAAGATGCGCATCACGGCCCCGGAGGTCGCGCCCATCGTGCGAAGGATCGCGATATCGTGCCCCTTGTCCTTCACCAGCATGATCAGACCTGAAATGATATTCAGTGCAGCGACCAGGACGATCAGCGTGAGGATCATGAACATGACGTTGCGCTCGACCTGGAGGGCGGAGAAGAAGGTCGAGTTGCGCTGTCTCCAGTCGGTGATAAAGATCTGGCGACCCGCCGCCTTTTCGATCGGTTCGCGGAGTTCATCGATCTTGTCGGGATCATTCACGAAAAGTTCGATCGACTGAACGATGCCGTCGGCGTTGAAATAGAGTTGGGCCTGTTCCAGCGGCATGAAGATAATGCTGGAGTCATATTCCGACATGCCTATCTCGAAGACAGCCGAAACCTTGTAGGATTTGACCCGCGGGTTGACCCCCATGGGAGTCACGTCACCTTCCGGTGATATGAGCGTCACCGTGTCGCCGGCGCCCACACCCAGCGTTGCAGCCAGACGGGAACCGATGGCAATGCCATCGCCCGAAGCAAAGCCCACGAGGTCGCCGGACTTGATGTTGTCGGCGACGTATTTCAGCTTGGTGATGTCTTCCGCGCGAATGCCGCGCACCAGCGCGCCCGAGCCCGCACCGTTCTTGCCGGAAGCGAGCGTTTCGCCCTCCACCAGCGGGATCGCCATTTTCACGCCAGGCACGGCCGCGAATTTCTGCGCGAGATCATTGTAGTTATTGAGCGGCGTATCAACGGGCTGGATGATCATGTGCCCGTTGACCCCGAGTATGCGGGAGATGAGCTCCGTGCGGAAACCGTTCATCACCGCCATCACGATGATGAGCGTAGCGACGCCGAGCATGATCCCGACAAAGGAAAAGCCGGCGATGACCGAAATGAATGCTTCCTTGCGCCGGGCGCGAAGATAGCGCCAGGCCACCATGCGTTCGAAGGCGGAAAACGGCCCCGTCTTAGTGATCCGGTTTGCCGTTGCGCTTGCGCCGCTATCGCCTTTCGCCATGTTTTCTCCCTGATCGGCCGTCAGCCGATGAGCTTGTTGATCGCCGCCTCGATCGTCAGGGTCTGACGCTCGCCGGTCTTGCGGTCCTTCAATTCCACTTCGCCACTGGCGACCGATCGCGGTCCGACGATAACCTGGTCCGGTACACCGATCAGGTCCGCCGTCGCGAACTTGGAGCCAGCACGTTCGTCCGTGTCATCCAGCAGTATGTCCTTCCCGGCATTCGCGAGGCTTTCGTAAATGCGGGAAGAGGCTTCGTCGCAGGCGGCATCACCACTTTTCATGTTGATGATCATCGCGTCGAAGGGCGCCACAGACCGCGGCCAGATGATTCCGTTCTCATCATGGGAGGCTTCGATGATGGCGGGAACGAGGCGCGTCGGGCCAATGCCGTACGACCCCATGTGGACAGCATGTTCCTTGCCGTCGGGACCCAGAACCTTGGCGCCCATCGGATCGGAATACTTGGTGCCGAAATAGAAGATATGACCGACTTCGATGCCGCGCGCGGACAGACGATCGCCCTCGGGGATCGCCTCGAACTCGGCGGCGTCATGCATTTCGGACGTCGCGGCATAAGCCGAGGTCCACTGTTCGAAGATCGACTGAAGACCTGCGACGTCATCGAAATCGGTTTTTTCGCCCGGAATGTCGAAGTTCACGAAATCCTTGTGGCAAAATACTTCCGACTCACCGGTTTCGGCGAGAATGATGAATTCATGGCTATGATTGCCGCCGATCGGACCCGTGTCGGCGCGCATCGGAATGGCACGCAAGCCGAGACGCGAGAAAGTCCGCAGGTAGGCCGCGAACATCTTGTTATAGGAGTGGAGCGCGCCTTCCTTCGTCAGATCGAAGGAATAGGCGTCCTTCATCAGGAATTCGCGCGAGCGCATCGTGCCGAAGCGCGGACGAATCTCGTCACGGAACTTCAGCTGGATGTGATATAGGTTCAGCGGCAGGTGCTTGTAGGACTTGATAAAGGACCGGAAGATGTCAGTAATCATCTCCTCGTTCGTCGGACCGTAGAGCATGGCGCGGTCCTGGCGGTCCTTGATGCGCAGCATCTCCTTGCCATAGTCGTCATAGCGACCGCTTTCCTGCCAGAGTTCGGCTGACTGCAAAGTAGGCATCAGCAATTCGATGGCGCCGGCGCGGTTCTGCTCCTCACGAACGATCTTGCAGACCTTGTCGAGCACACGCTTGCCGAGCGGCAGCCAGGAATAGATGCCGGCCGATTGCTGGCGGATCATGGCGGAGCGCAGCATCAGGCGATGCGAGACGATTTCCGCCTCCTTGGGGTTTTCCTTGAGAATGGGCAGAAAGAAGCGGGAGAGACGCATGACGGTTTCCAGACGAAAAGCCGTCTCCAGAGGCTGGAGAATCGGGCTTGCGGTTATCAAATTTGAAGCGTTCTTAAACGCTTCCTGTCCGGATGAAAACCCGCCAAGCCAAAGGTATCCGATTGACAGAGAAGAGCTGCCAGCGCGAAGGCATCTTACGTAACGGCAAGATGCGTGACGAGAATGTGAAATATCTTTGTCAATAGGAAAAATTCCGACAACTGTGTCAAAAATGCAAAAAAACCTGATGACAAGGCCCAATCAATTCGCTAGGTTCAGCCTACAAAACAGGCAGAGAGAAACAAACTCTGCTAATTTCGCGGTCAAGTCTTGGGAGGATCAGATCGTAGGCGCGCTCAGTCGCTGCCGCCGGAAACGGCTAAGGGTCACGCGAAGAATTTTGAAACAAGGCTCAAAAGGCCTTGTTTTTTTTGTGTTCAGTTAGCCGGGACAGAATAGTGAATCGCCCGGCGCGCTGGCAAATCCACACTTCCCCGTTGATGTCCAGAAATCTGGGGTTACGTTCCCACGTGCAAGCGCCACGTTCGGGTGCGAGGACTTGCGAACCTCAAAGCGACCTGTAGTCGGGATAGAACTGCGGGATCGAATCGAACGTAAATCCGAAATACATCGATACGACAAACCAGCCGCCAAAGATGGCAGCGGCCACAATTGTCGTCAGCAGAAATGTCCTCCAGGTGCGATGCCGTGCGGGGGCGCTCGCGACTGTTCCCAGCACAGTTTCACCCGCCTCCTGCTGGCTGCGGAAGCCGAACGGCAAAATGAGAAACAGCGTCAGCCACCAGATGATGAAATAGACGGCAAAGCCAAAAAACCAGTTCACGCTTCATCCTCCCGATGGCCCGGAGCCGGGCGCAGCCAGAGCATGATTTACTCCGAACCAAAGGGACTGAAAAGAAGAATCCGGTCGTCCATTTTCTCGGGCATTGATGGATATCAAACGCTTACGAGTGGCGGTCGGCACGTCCGCTCTGCGTTATAGAGTCACACCTGCTCCAGCTCGACCAGCGTGCCCTGAAAATCCTTGGGATGCAGGAAGAGAACCGGCTTGCCATGGGCGCCGATCTTCGGCGTCCCGTCGCCCAGTACGCGTGCGCCACCGGCCGTCAGCCTGTCGCGCGCCGCAATGATGTCATCGACTTCATAACAAACGTGATGCATGCCGCCTGACGCGTTCTTGGCGATAAACGCTGCGATCGGAGAGGCTTCGCCGAGCGGCTCCAGAAGTTCAACCTTGGTGTTCGGAAGTTCAACGAAGACGACCGTCACGCCATGCTCTGGCAGCGCCTGAGGCTGAGAAACCCGCGCGCCCAGCGTGTCGCGATAGACGGCGGTCGCGGCAGCCAGATCCGGAACTGCAATGGCAATGTGATTGACTCTGCCCAGCATGTTTACTCCCCCCTCAAATTTTCCTTCAGGTCACGCGATTCAAGAACACGGTGACGACCGGCTTCTTGCCCCAACTCTGGTTGACCGTCGCCCTCACTGCGCGGCGCACCGACTCCTTGACCGCTTCCAGGTCCTTCCGGCGCGCACGCGGAATGCTTTCCACCGCGCCCAGAACCGCGTCATAGATGGCGTCATCCATCGCGTCGCCTTCATCATCGAAGGCGGGCAGCCCGAAGCTGACAACGTCGGGATCGTCCACGAAGTCGTAGCGCGCGTCGAGAAGAACATTCACGGCGACATGACCGACATAGGCGAGTTTGCGGCGTTCGCCAATTCCCACTTCGTCGAAGTCGCCGATCAGATTGCCGTCCTTGTAGATACGGCCGAAGTGCACTTTTTCGAGGATGACGGCCGGTCCGGGCGCCAGACGCAGCATGTCGCCATTGCGAACCTGCTGGACTGTCTCGATGCCGGCGCTGGCGCCGAGTTCGGCTTGCGCATTCAAATGCGCCGCCTCGCCATGGACAGGCACGAGGATCTTCGGGCGCACCCATTCGTACATCTGGCGCAGTTCGGCGCGACGCGGATGACCTGAGACGTGAACCAATGCGTCGCTGTCGCCGATGATCTTGATGCCCTGGTCGATCAGGCCGTTGCAGATATCAAGGATCGGCTTTTCATTACCCGGAATGGTGCGCGACGAGAAGACAACGAGATCGCCGGGCGCGAGCGCGACATTGCGCATCTCGTCACGGGAGAGCTTTGCCAATGCCGCCCTCGCCTCGCCCTGGCTGCCCGTCAGGATCACCACGACCTTGTCGCGGGGAATATAACCATACTGGTCTTCGCCGATGAAGGGCTTCACGCCTTCCATGAGGCCGCAATCGCGGGCCACGTCGGTGACGCGCTTCATTGAACTGCCAAGCAAAAGAACTTCACGCCCTGCCCGTTCCGCCGCCTCGGCAATCGAACGGATGCGACCTACATTCGAAGAAAAGGTGGTGATCGCGACGCGGCCTTCGGCTTCCTCGATGATCTTCGTCAGGCTTTCAGACACATCCTTCTCGGAGGGTGAAATGCCTTCGCGCATGGCGTTGGTGCTGTCGCACATCAGCGCCAGCACGCCCTCGTCTCCAATGGCGCGGAAGCGGTTCTCATCGGTCAGCGGGCCCACCGACGGATGAATATCGATCTTCCAGTCGCCCGTGTGTACGATGTTGCCGAGCGGGGTGCGGATGAAGAGCGACATGGGCTCGGGGATCGAGTGCGTCACGGCGACCGCCTCGATCTCGAACGGGCCGACATTGATCCGATCGCCAGCCTTGAAGATGGTGACCGGGACTTCGCCGCGGCTTGCCTCATATTCGCGCTTGGCCTCCAGCATGCCGGCCGTGAAGGGCGAGGCATAGACGGGGACGTTCAGTTCCCGCCAAAGATCCGAAAGCGCGCCATAGTGGTCTTCGTGCGCATGCGTGATAATGATGCCCTTGAGATCGGTGCGACGTTCCTTGATGAAGGCGATGTCGGGCAGGACGAGGTCGGCACCCGGAAGATCGGGGCCGGCGAAGGTCACGCCGCAATCGACCATGATCCACTGGCGCTTGGTCGAGGGACCATAGCCGTAGAGCGCGAGGTTCATCCCGATCTCGCCCACGCCACCCAGCGGCAGAAAAACCAGTTCGTCAGACTTCGCCATACTCAACTTCTTCCTAAGAAAAACACATCGCCCGCCGCGATTGCCTGGCGCGTTCCGTCAGGCAGATCGAGCAATAGCATGCCCTGCGCATCAATCCCGGAAAAAACGCCCTGCAGCGAACGATCGGGAAGATTGACAGTGACCGGCTCACCAATACCCTTTGCGACCTGCCGCCATTGCTCCACCAGTCTGGACGTGCCCTCGCCTCGGCTCCAGACCGACAGCATGTGCTCCATCGCTTCGTAAAGACGCGCGAACAGAATTTCGGAGCTGCAGGTTGCGCCGCGTTCCGACAGGCAGGTGACGGGATACAGGGTCTCAGCCGGCTTGTGCGCAATGTTGATGCCGCAGCCGATGACCAGCCCATGGTGCCCGTGCGGAAGCGACTCGCCTTCGAGCAGGATGCCGCTGACCTTGCAGCCCTCCACCAGCACGTCGTTCGGCCACTTGATCCGGACATCGACATCGGCAGGCAATTCGCGGCGGATGGCGTCATAAACGGCGAGCGACACAGCAAGCGGCAGGCTTGCCAGACGGTCGAGCGGCGCAGGGTCGATGAGAAGCAGGGAGGCATACAGATTGCCGGGCTCAGAAACCCAGGAACGACCGCGGCGCGCACGACCACCAGTCTGCCTGCGGGCTGTGATCCAGAGATGACCCGGATCGCCAGCACGCGCGCGTTCGAGACATTCGAGGTTGGTCGATTGCGTCTCGTTCAGTTCTATGTGCCGAAAGCCGGTGACCGGCTTTCGGCTGATTTCCATCCCGTCCATCAGTAGAAGGAACGGGCAGCAGCTTCAGCCGCAGCACCCAGCGGGCCACCGATCAGCAGGTAGCCGATCACGAAGAGGCCCGAGAGTCCGTAAACCAGCTTCAGTTCGCCGGCCGGACGCGAGAACTCCTGCTTGGCGTCGTCGAACCACATGACCTTGACGATGCGCAGGTAGTAGTAGCAACCGACGACCGAGGACAGAACGCCGAGGATGGCCAGCGTCAGGAGGTTCGCCTTGATGGCGGCCATGAAGACGAAATACTTGGCGAAGAACCCGGCGAGCGGCGGGATGCCAGCCAGCGAGAACATGAGCAGCGTCAGCACAAGCGCCATGACCGGGTTGGTCTTGGAGAGGCCTGCCAGATCATCGGTGCCCTCGACGGCGCGGCCATCCTTGAGGCGCATGGCCAGGATGCAGGCGAACGCGCCGAGCGACATGACCGAGTAGATCGCAAGGTAAAGGAGAACGCCGGAAATGCCTTCCTGATTGCCAGCCGCAATACCGACCAGCGCATAGCCCATGTGACCGATCGAGGAATAGGCCATCAGGCGCTTGATGTTCGTCTGGCCGATGGCAGCGAAGGCACCGAGGGCCATCGAAGCAATCGAGATGAAGACAAGGATCTGCTGCCAGTCATGCACGATCGGCTTGAAGGCAACGGCGACGAGGTGGATCAGGATCGCCATCGCGGCAACCTTCGGGGCAGCCGAGAAGAAGGCCGTGACCGGGGTCGGCGCGCCTTCATACACGTCCGGCGTCCACATGTGGAACGGCACGGCCGAGATCTTGAAGGCAATGCCGGCGAGCACGAAGACGAGGCCGAAGACCAGACCCAGCGAGCGATGCTCGGCGGTCAGTGCTGCGGCAATTTCCGAGAAGCCCGTCTGGCCTGTGAAGCCGTAGACCAGCGACATGCCGTAGAGCAGCATGCCCGAAGACAGCGCGCCGAGAACGAAGTACTTGAGGCCGGCTTCCGTCGACTTCAGGCTGTCGCGGTTGATCGCGGCGACGACGTAGAGCGCCAGAGACTGCAGTTCGAGCGACAGGTAGAGCGAGATGATGTCGTTGGCCGAAATCATCAGCATCATACCGAGCGTCGCAAGGACCATCAGCACCGGATATTCGAACCGCTGGTCCGGCTCGGACCGGCGATTGCCGATCGACAGGATCAGCGCAACGACGGCGCCGGCGAGCGCCAGTACCTTCATGAAGCGGACGAAGGCGTCCGAACGGTAGGCCCCGGCATAAGCGGTCCCATCGACGCCCTTGAAGACGACGAGCGCACCGACGGCAATCAGCAACAGGACCGAAAGTCCCGTGACGGTGCCGACCGACTTGTCACCGGAAAAGACGCCGATCATCAGAAGGATCAGCGCGCCGACAGCGAGAACCAGCTCCGGAAGCGAAAGCTGCAGGCTGGCAATGAGCGTTTCTGCGGTCATGATCTCTTTAATCCCGTCGTCAGTTCATCGTGACCGCGACAGAATGCGCGGCTTCGATTGCAGCAGTATAGTTCTTGAGCAGCAGGTCCACGGAGGCCGCGGTCGCATTGAAGACCGGAGCCGGATAGACGCCGAAGAAAATTGTGAGGATCGCCAGCGGATACAGGATCAGCTTTTCACGTGCCGAAAGGTCCAGCAGGCTCTTCAGCGTGTCCTTTTCCAGCGCACCGAAGATGACCCGGCGATAGAGCCAGAGCGCATAGGCGGCCGAGAGGATCACACCCGTCGCGGCAAACAGCGCCACGAAGGTGTTGGCGCGGAAGGCACCCATCAGCGTCAGGAATTCGCCAACGAAGCCCGACGTGCCCGGAAGGCCGACGTTTGCCATGGTGAAGACCATGAAGGCCACGGCGTATTTCGGCATGTTGTTGACCAGACCGCCATAGGCCGCGATTTCGCGGGTATGCAGGCGGTCATAGACAACACCGACGCAGAGGAAGAGCGCGCCGGAGACGATGCCGTGCGACAGCATCTGGTAGATCGCACCCTGCACGCCCTGAACATTCGCCGCGAAGATGCCCATGGTCACATAACCCATGTGGGCGATCGACGAATAGGCGATCAGCTTCTTGATGTCGGTCTGCATGAGCGCGACCAGCGAGGTATAGATGATCGCCAGAACCGAGAGCGTGAAGACGAAGGGCGCGAAGTGTTCCGACGCAACGGGGAACATGGCCAGCGAAAAGCGGATGAAACCGTAGCCACCAAGCTTCAGAAGGATGCCGGCCAGGATGACGGAACCCGCCGTCGGGGCCTGAACGTGCGCGTCGGGAAGCCAGGTATGGACCGGCCACATCGGCATCTTCACCGCAAACGAGGCGAAGAAGGCGAGCCATAGCCAGGTCTGCATGCCGGCCGGGAACTTGTGGCTCAGGAGTTCCGGAATGCTGGTCGTGCCGGCGTTCCAGTACATGGCCATGATGGCGAGCAGCATCAGCACCGAGCCGAGCAGCGTATAGAGGAAGAACTTGTAGGACGCGTAGACGCGATCCTTGCCGCCCCAGACACCGATGATGATGAACATCGGGATCAGGCCCGCTTCGAAGAACACGTAGAAGAGCACGATGTCGAGCGAGATGAACACGCCGAGCATCAGGACTTCCAGGATCAGGAAGGCGATCATGTATTCCTTGATGCGCTTCTCGACGGCGAACCAGCTGGCGAGCACGCAGAAGGGCATGAGGAAGGTCGTCAGGATGACGAAGAGCATAGAGATGCCGTCGACGCCGACAGCGTAGGAAATGCCCGTATTCAGCCAGGCATGCTTTTCGACCATCTGGAAGCCGGGATTGGCGTTGTCAAAGCCGATCCAGATGAAGAGCGATACGACGAAGGTCACGACCGTCGTCAGCAGCGAAATGGTCAGAACATTCCGGCGGCCCGACGGGGAGTCGTCGCGGGTCAAAAGCAGCAACAGCACGCCGACGAGCGGCAGGAAGGTGACGACGGTCAGAATTGGCCAATCGGTCATCAGAGGGCACTCCCGAACATCATCCAGGTAACGAGCGCGGCAATGCCGATGAGCATCGCGAACGCGTAATGGTAAAGGTAGCCGGACTGGAGCCGGACAACGCGGCCGGTCACATCCATGACGCGGGCGGCAACACCGTTCGGGCCGAAGCCGTCGATCACGCGGCCATCGCCTTCCTTCCAGAGGAAGTTGCCGAGCCACTTGGCCGAGCGGACGAACAGGAAGTCGTAGATCTCGTCAAAGTACCACTTGTTCAGCAGGAACTCGTAGAGAACGCGATGCTGCTGGGCCAGAACCTTCGGCACATTCGGCGACACGATGTACATCCAGTAAGACAGCAGGAAGCCGAGCACCATGGCAATGAAGGGGCTGAGCGAAACCAGAGCCGGCACTTCATGAACGTGGTGCAGGATCTCGTTAGTCGGAAGCGTGAAGAGCGCGCCCTTCCAGAATTCCTTGTACTCTTCGCCGAAGAAATGCTCGTGGAAGACGACACCGGCAAGAAGTGCGCCGATCGACAGGATCAGCAGCGGCAACAGCATGACCATCGGCGATTCATGGACGTGGTGCATGACTTCGTGTGAGGCGCGCGGCTTGCCGTGGAAAGTCATGTGGACCAGACGCCACGAGTAGAAGCTCGTGAAGAAGGCAGCAATGACCAGGAGCCAGAAGGCGAATTGACCGGAAGCGCTGTGCGCAGCATAGGTCGCCTCGATGATGGCATCCTTGGAGAAGAAGCCCGCCGTGCCGATGACGGTGAACGGAACGCCGACACCCGTGAGGGCGAGCGTGCCGATCATCATGGCCCAGTAAGTCATCTGGATATGCTTGCGCAGGCCACCCATGTAACGCATGTCCTGCTCGCCATCGACGGCATGGATCACCGAACCGGCGCCAAGGAACAGGAGAGCCTTGAAGAAGGCGTGCGTGAAGAGGTGGAACACGGCCGCGCCATACGCGCCGACACCCAGCGCCGCGAACATATAGCCGAGCTGCGAGCAGGTCGAATAGGCGATGACGCGCTTGATGTCGTTCTGGACGAGACCGACGGTCGCGGCGAAGAAGGCCGTGATCGCACCGATGATGGTGACGACGGTCAGCGCGTCCGGCGACAGTTCGAACAGCGGCGACATGCGGGCGACGAGAAATACGCCGGCGGTGACCATGGTTGCGGCATGGATGAGCGCCGAAACCGGCGTCGGGCCTTCCATGGCGTCCGGAAGCCAGGTGTGCAGCAGGAACTGCGCCGACTTGCCCATCGCGCCGAGGAACAGCAGCAGGCAGGTCGCGGTGATCGCGTGGCCCTGATCAAGCTGCATGCCGAAGAGGGTGATCACGACCTTGCCCTGCCCTGCAGCAGGAATATAGGTCGGCGCGGCGGCAAAGATCGTATCGAAGTTGATCGAGCCGAACAGCACGAAGACGCTGAAGATGCCGAGAACGAAGCCGAAGTCGCCAACGCGGTTGACGATGAAGGCCTTCATCGCGGCAGCACTCGCGGACGGCTTCTTGAACCAGAAGCCGATGAGCAGGTACGAGGCCAGACCCACGCCTTCCCAGCCGAAGAACATCTGCAGCAGGTTGTCCGACGTGATGAGCATGAGCATCGCGAAGGTGAAGAGCGAGAGATAGGCGAAGAAGCGCGGCCGATGCGGATCGTGGTGCATGTAGCCGATCGAGTAGAGATGCACGAGCGACGACACCGTGTTGACGACGACAAACATCACGGCCGTCAGGGTGTCGATGCGGAATGCCCAGGAAACATCAAGGCCGCCGGACTGAATCCAGTGCAGAACCTGAACCTTGATGACTTCCTCGTTGTGGCCCAGCGCCACGTTCACGAAGATCACCCAGGAAAGAACCGCGACGACGATCATGAGGCTCGTCGTGACGAATTCGGACGCCTTGGCGCCGATGGTGTTGCCACCGAGGCCTGCAATGAGGAAGCCGATCAGCGGAAGGAAGACGATGGCTTTGTAGAGCATGTCCATGGTTCGATCAGCCCTTCATGACGTTGACGTCATCCACCGCGATGGAGCCGCGGTTGCGGTAGAAGACGACGAGAATTGCAAGACCGATGGCAGCTTCCGCAGCCGCGACGGTCAGAATGAACAAAGCGAAGACCTGGCCCGCAATGTCATGCAGGAAGGTCGAGAAGGCCACCATGTTGATGTTGACGGCGAGCAGGATGAGCTCGACCGACATCAGGATGACGATGATGTTCTTGCGGTTCAGGAAAATCCCGAAGATACCCAGCACGAAGAGGATGGCGCTGACCGTGAGATAATGGGAAATACCGATTTCCATGATTTAGTGTCCTTGAATATCCGGTCGCCTGCCTTAGATGCCCTGCCCCGGCTTCACCTTGACGATCGAAACCGCCGTCTCCGGTGTGCGGGCCACCTGGGCCGAAATGTTCTGCCGCTTGACGTTCGTCCGGTGCTTCAGCGTCAGCACGATGGCGCCGATCATGGCGACCAGAAGAACAAGTCCGGCGATCTGGAAGAAGTAGACGTAGTGCGTGTAGAGCACGTCACCCAGCGCCTGCGTGTTGGAGCGCTCGGTCAGTGCCGGGATCGGAACGGCGGCCTTCTTCGCGATTTCCGGCGAGATCGTCGAACCGCCGATCACGAAGATCAGTTCGAGCGCCAGGATGATACCGATCAGCCCACCGATCGGCGCGTATTCCAGCGCCTTCGTGCGGAGCGCCGCGAAATCGACATCCAGCATCATGACGACGAAGAGGAAGAGAACCGCAACCGCGCCGACATAGACGACGAGAAGGATCATCGCCAGGAATTCGGCGCCGGTCAGCAGGAAGAGCCCGGCCGCGTTGAAGAAGGTCAGGATCAGGAACAGGACGGAGTGAACCGGGTTCCGCGCCGAAATCACCATGAACGCCGATGCGATGGCGATGAAGGCGAACAGATAAAAGAATAGAGCCTGAAGACCCATGTCGATGCCTTTTTCAGCTTTCCGGAGGACGACGGTCCGTCGCCGGCCCATCCGGTGAGACGCACCGGTTGCCGGCGCGCCATGCCCCTTTTGCGCGGCCGCCCAAACGGCGGCGCGCGTTTCATGTCAGATGCGGATCACCGGTAGGGTGCGTCCATTGCGATATTGGCCGCGATTTCCCGCTCCCAGCGGTCGCCGTTGTCGAGAAGACGGGCCTTGTCGTAGTAAAGTTCTTCGCGCGTTTCCGTCGCGAATTCGAAATTCGGGCCTTCGACGATGGCGTCGACCGGGCAGGCTTCCTGGCAGAAGCCACAATAGATGCACTTCACCATGTCGATGTCGTAGCGAACCGTTCGGCGCGTGCCGTCATTGCGGCGCGGACCGGCCTCGATGGTGATGGCCTGAGCGGGACAGATCGCTTCGCAGAGCTTGCAGGCGATGCAACGCTCTTCACCATTGGGATAACGGCGCAGGGCATGCTCACCACGGAAGCGCGGCGAAACCGGTCCCTTTTCAAAGGGATAGTTCACGGTGGCCTTCGGAGCGAAGAAATAGCGCATGGTCAGACCGATGGCGCTGATGAACTCGCGCAGGAAAAGCGACTTAACGAATTGGGTAGCAGAGGCCATGGTCACGCCCATCCCGTCAGCTTGAGTACGAATGCGGTCACGATCAGGAAGAAGAGCGACAGCGGAAGGAAGACCTTCCAGCCGAGACGCATCAGTTGGTCGTAACGGTAGCGGGGCACGAATGCCTTCACCAGGCCGAACATGAAGAAGACCATGGTTGCCTTCAGGACGAACCAGATGATGCCCGGAACCCAGTTGAGGAACCATACATCAACCGGAGCCAGCCAGCCGCCGAGGAAGAGGATCGTCGTCAGCGCGCACATCAGGACGATGGCCGAATATTCGCCGAGCATGAACATCATGTAGGGCGTGGAGCCATATTCGACCATGAAGCCGGCCACGAGTTCCGATTCTGCTTCGGGAAGGTCGAAGGGCGGACGGTTCGTTTCAGCCAGCGCCGAGATGAAGAAGATGATGAAGACCGGGAAGAGCGCGAGCCAGTTCCAGTCGAGGAGCGACGGCGGCAGGCCAAGCTTGGTACCAAGGCCGGTATTCTGTGCCATGACGATGTCGGAGAGGTTCAGCGAACCGACGGTCAAAAGAACGGTCACGATGACGAAGCCGATCGAGACTTCATAGGACACCATCTGCGCAGCAGAACGCAGCGCGCCGAGGAACGGGTACTTCGAGTTCGAAGCCCAACCACCCATGATGATGCCGTAAACCTCAAGCGAGGAGATCGCAAAAACATAGAGGATGCCGACATTGATGTTGGCGACCACCCAGCCGGCATTCAGCGGAATAACGGCCCAAGTGGCGAGTGCCAGCGTCACGGCTACCAGCGGCGCGAGAAGGAAGACGCCCTTGTTGGCGCCGGCCGGAATGACCGGTTCCTTGAGCACGAACTTCAAAAGGTCGGCGAAGGACTGGAAAAGTCCCCAGGGACCCACCACGTTAGGTCCGCGGCGCATCTGCACGGCAGCCCAGATCTTGCGGTCTGCGAGCAGGATATACGCGATGAAGAGCAGCAGCGCGACGAGCATCAGGAGGGACTCCCCCACGATGATCAGCGCCGGCAAGACATAGGTGAAGAAAAACTGTTCCATGATCCCTGCCCTTACTCCGCGGCAACCTTGAAGTTGCTGGCCGCCAGCGCGGAGCATTCAGCCATGACGGCGGACGCCCTCGCTATCGGGTTCGTCAAATAGAAGTCTTTGACCGCGCTTGCAAATGCGGATTTCTCCAGAGCACCGGTTTTTTTCGCCAGTGCAGCAATTTCAGACGAAGCACCCGGCTTGATCGTGTCGAGTTCGGCGAAATGCGGGTGGCTCGCATAGAGTTTTGCCCGCAGAGCACCCAGCGAATCAAACGGCAGCTTCTTGCCGAGCACGTCCGAAAGGGCGCGGATGATCGCCCAGTCTTCGCGGGCATCGCCCGGTGCGAAGCCGGCGCGCGTGCTCATCTGGACGCGGCCTTCGGTGTTGACCCACGTCCCCGACTTTTCCGTATAGGCAGCGCCCGGCAGAATGACGTCCGCTGCGGAAGCACCGGCGTCGCCGTGGCTGCCGATATAGACCGTGAAGCCGGCCTTGTTGGCAGTAAAGTCGAGTTCGTCAGCACCGAGCAGGAAGAGGACGTCCATCGAAGCGAGCTGCGTTGCTGCATCGGCACCGCCTTCGCCCGGCACGAAGCCGAGGTCGAGTGCGCCAACGCGCGAGGCTGCCGTGTGCAGAACGGCCAAGCCGTTCCACTCGTCGGTGACAGCGCCGCAATCGGCGGCGATCTTGGCTGCAGCAGCGAGAACAGCCGCACCGTTTGCGCCCTTGAGCGCGCCCTGGCCGACGATGATCATCGGGTTCTTGGCGGCTTTGAGCTTTTCGGCGAAGGCGTTCGAACCGTCTGCGACAGCAGCAAGCGTATCGGTGCCTGCGCCGAGATATTCGTGCTTGTAGCGGAACTCACCATCCTGACCGATGACGCCGACGGCGACACCGCCCTGGCGCCAGCG
Source organism: Hyphomicrobiales bacterium (assembly GCA_900466575.1). Lineage (GTDB taxonomy): Bacteria > Pseudomonadota > Alphaproteobacteria > Rhizobiales > Rhizobiaceae > Ensifer_A. Next base: position 133,471 of record UBMP01000008.1, read on the forward strand.
CTTACGGATGCGGGCGTTGAGAACGGCCGCTTCAAAGCGCGGGTTGGAGCCGACGAGGAGGAAGGCGTCAGCCTTCTCGATGCCAGCGACAGTCGGGTTGAAGATGTAGGACGCGCGGCCGAGCGACGGATCGGCAAAAGCGCCGTCCTGACGGGCGTCGACGTTCTTGGAGCCGAGCGCGGCCATCAGTTCGCCAAGCGCATACATTTCTTCAACAGACGCCAGATCGCCAGCGATGGCGCCGATCTTCGAACCATTGGTCTTGGAAACGGCATCCTTGATGGAAGCGAAGGCTTCACCCCAGGTCGCGGGAACCAGGCGACCATCCTTGCGGACATACGGCCGGTCGAGGCGCTGCGTGCGCAGGCCGTCCCAGACGAAGCGCGACTTGTCGGAGATCCACTCCTCGTTCACCTCTTCGTTGACGCGCGGCATGATGCGCATGACTTCGCGGCCGCGCGTGTCGACGCGGATGGCGGAGCCAAGCGCGTCCATGACGTCGATCGTCTCGGTCTTGTTCAGTTCCCACGGACGGGCCGTAAAGGCGAAGGGCTTGGAGGTCAGCGCACCAACCGGGCAGAGGTCAACGACGTTGCCCTGCAGCTCGGAGGTCATAGCCTGCTCGAGATAAGTCGTGATTTCAGCATCTTCGCCGCGGCCGATCAGACCGAGTTCCGAAATGCCTGCGACTTCCGTCGTGAAGCGGACGCAGCGCGTGCAGTGGATGCAGCGGTTCATCACGGTCTTGACGAGCGGGCCGATATACTTGTCTTCGACGGCGCGCTTGTTTTCATTATAGCGCGTTCCGTCCATGCCGAAGGCCATGGCCTGGTCCTGCAGGTCGCATTCGCCACCCTGGTCACAGATAGGGCAATCCAGCGGATGGTTGATCAGCAGGAACTCCATCACGCCTTCGCGGGCCTTCTTGACCATGGGCGTGTTGGTGAAGACTTCCGGCAGCTCGCCATTCGGGCCGCCACGAATGTCGCGCACGCCCATGGCGCAGGAAGCAGCAGGCTTCGGCGGGCCACCCTTCACTTCGATCAGACACATGCGGCAGTTGCCGGCAACCGACAGCCGCTCGTGAAAACAGAAGCGCGGCACCTCGGCCCCGGCTTCTTCGCACGCCTGCAACAGCGTGAAATGATCCGGAACTTCGATTTCCTTACCGTCGACTTTCAGCTTCGCCATATTCGCCTTCCCGCTTCCGCGCCCAATCGCGCATCAAGCCAGAGTTTCTGTCGTGGTCCGGGAGGTCCTGACGGACCACCCTCGCCTATTTCATTTCACGCCCTCGACCCAGCCCTGCGGCTCAGCGTCCGGTCGCCAAGATCTTCCGTGCCTGCCCCGCCCAATCGTCCCGCAGTATCCGGCCTTCAAGACCGAGTTCCGCGTCGAGCGCAGCAAGCGCTGCTTCATTCATTTCGGCCAGCTGCGCGAATGTCACCACCCCGTGACCCGTCAGCACATTGGCCAGCTTCGGACCGATGCCCGAAATCCGCTTCAAGTCGTCACCGGTCGAAACCGGCGTCTTTTCAGCGGCGGCCTTTTCGGCCGATTTACGCGCCTTGGCAGTCTTGACCGCCTTGCGCGCCCGCTTCTCGATCGCCCCGTCGGCAGAAACCTTTGCCAACACACGTTCGTTCTGCACCACTTCGGCGACGACCGGCTCGGCGACCTCGGCTTCCGTTGCCTTTGCCATCATAGGCTCGGCAACCGGTTGAGCTTCAGCCACTTCGGCTTCGGCGACCGGCTGCGCTTGTGCCGCTTCCGCCTCGGCGGCCTGCGCATTCGCGCGGTCCGTCTGATCCTGCATTGCGTTGAGGAAGAGGCTTGCCCACTGCCCGGTCATCCGGATCCCGTAAGCTGTTGCCGCCGCCATCATGATCGCCGGATTGGCCATCAGCGGATTGAGCGCAACGCCCTCCTGCCTGTCACTATCCTTGGTCCACTCAGTCTTCATGAACGCCTCCATCGCCTCGTTCGTCGCGCGAACAAGATTCGCAACCGCATCATGCGGAGCGGACATGTCGTCACGATGATCCTTGCGCTGAGCGTTCATGGAAGCTTACTCGGCAGCCTCCAGAACCGCGCCGTGCGCCATGGCGTTGGCCGTGTACTGGTCGATCCGCTTTTCGATTTCCGGACGGAAATTGCGGATCAGACCCTGGATCGGCCAGGCGGCAGCGTCGCCCAATGCACAGATCGTGTGACCCTCGATCTGCTTCGAGACCTCAAACAGCATGTCGATTTCGCGCTTCTGCGCGTTGCCCTTCACCATGCGCTCGAGAACGCGCATCATCCAGCCCGTGCCTTCGCGGCAGGGCGTGCACTGGCCGCAGCTCTCATGCTTGAAGAAGGCGGCGATGCGCCAGATGGCCTTGATGATGTCGGTGGACTTGTCCATGACGATCATGCCGCCGGTGCCGAAGGAGGATTTCACTTCGCGCATGCCGTCGAAGTCCATGATCGCTTCTTTCATGTCCTCGCCCTTGACGACGGGGCACGAAGCGCCACCCGGAATGACGGCCAGCAGGTTGTCCCAGCCGCCACGGATGCCGCCGCAATGCGTTTCGATGATCTCACGGAACGACAGGCCCATCGCTTCTTCGAAGGTGCAGGGCTTGTTGACGTGGCCGGAGACCATGAACAGCTTGGTGCCGACATTGTTCGGACGGCCGATGGCCGAGAACCAGGAGGCGCCACGACGCAGGATGGTCGGGGCAACGGCGATGGACTCGACGTTGTTGACCGTGGTCGGGCAGCCATAGAGGCCCATGTTGGCCGGGAAAGGCGGCTTCAGGCGCGGCTGGCCCTTCTTGCCTTCCAGGCTTTCCAGAAGTGCCGTTTCTTCGCCGCAGATATAGGCGCCTGCGCCGTGGTGCAGGTAGACGTCGAAGTCCCAGCCATTCTTGTTGTTCTTGCCGAGCAGGCCGGCATCGTAGCACTCGTCCACGGCAGCCTGCAGCGCTTCACGCTCGCGCATGTATTCGCCGCGCAGGTAGATATAGGCCGTGTTGGCGCCCATTGCGAAACCGGCGATCACGCAGCCTTCGATCAGCGTATGCGGATCGTGGCGCATGATGTCACGGTCCTTGCAGGTGCCCGGCTCGGATTCGTCGGCATTGACGACGAGGTAATGCGGGCGGCCGTCGCTCTGCTTGGGCATGAACGACCACTTGAGACCCGTCGGGAAGCCGGCACCGCCGCGTCCACGAAGACCGGAGGCCTTCATTTCGTCGATGATCCAGTCGCGGCCCTTTTCGATGATCTGCTTGGTGCCGTCCCAGTGGCCACGCGACATCGCGCCCTTCAGGGACTTGTCCTTCATACCGTACAGGTTGGTGAAAATGCGATCTTCGTCCTTAAGCATGTCTCACCTCTCAACGCGGCTTCTTGCCGAAAACGCGCACATATTCTTCTTCGCCGCCACGCGCCAGCGCATCGGCCTGCTTGATCCAGTCGTCGCGAAGGATGCGACCGCGGAATGCCAGGTAGCCATCGACCCAGGCGATTTCCTTCTCGGTCCACTTGGCGATCTGGGCGAACGTATAGATCCCGAGATCATGAAGCTTGGCTTCCATCACCGGGCCGACGCCGGAGATCATCTTCAGATCGTCCAGGGTGGCAGGCTTCTCAACGGCAGCCGGACGGTTCGGATCGTCCAGCGACGGCTTGGCTTCAGCCTTGGCGGCTGGTGCTTCTGCAACAGGCGCTGCCGGAGCCGGTGTAGCCGCAGGAGCAGCCGCAGCCGGTACTTCGGCGCGGGCAGCAAACTTCGGCGCGGGGGTATCGGTCGTCAACGTGACGGGCGCGCCGGCGGGAGCCGAATAGACGCGATCGATCTGCGGGCCGGGCGTGACGTCGCCGCCCTTGCCTGCCTCGAAGCGGTCGATGATGTATTCGAGCTGCGTCGGCGTCAGGTCCTCATAGGTGTCCTTGAAGATGACAACCATCGGCGCGTTGACGCAGGCGCCCTGACATTCGACTTCTTCCCAGGACAGCGTTCCGCTCTCGTTGGTGTGAAGCGGGTCGTGATGGATCTTTTTCTTGCAGACCGCGATCAGGTCTTCCGACCCGCGCAGCATGCAGGGCGTTGTGCCACAGACCTGAACGTGAGCGCGCGTGCCAACCGGCTTGATCTGGAACTGCGTGTAGAAGGTCGCGACTTCAAGGACGCGAATGTAGGGCATTTCCAGCATGTCCGCGATCGTCTCGATCGCCGCACGCGTGACCCAACCATCCTGCTCCTGGGCGCGCATCAGCAGCGGAATCACCGCAGACTGCTGGCGGCCAGCAGGATACTTGTTGATCGTCTGGGCCGCCCAAGCCTTGTTGGCTTCGTTGAAGGCGAAGCTCTGCGGCTGGACATTGTCATCGGCTAGTCGTCGAACGGACATTCTCTTTCACGCCTTGTCAGTTGATGGCACCGCATTTGGTATTCGTGACGGACACGAATTCGCAAGCGTAGGCCGACTGGTCTTTCTGCATAAATATCACGAACTTGCCGCCGTTGGGCACGGCAGCCTTTATCTCGTAGCCCTGAGCCAGCAGCTCCTTCATTGTCGAGGTGGAGGCAGTGGCATTGCTACCCGAAGTGCCTCCGACCGTCGCGGCAAGAGCCGCGGACGACAGGAAGGTGATGCTAGCTGCAAGAGCGAACCGAGACATCATCTATCGACCTCACCGAACACGATGTCGAGCGAGCCAAGGATTGCCGTCACGTCGGCCAGCATGTGGCCGGAGCTCAGGAAATCCATCGACTGAAGATGCACGAAGCCTGGCGCGCGGATCTTGCAGCGATACGGCTTGTTGGAGCCGTCGGAAACCAGATAGACGCCGAACTCGCCCTTGGGCGCTTCGACTGCCGCATAAACCTCACCCGCCGGAACATGGAAGCCTTCGGTGTAGAGCTTGAAATGGTGGATCAGCGCTTCCATCGAACGCTTCATCTCGCCACGCTTCGGCGGAACGACCTTGCCGTCGAGCGACGAAACCGGACCGACCTTCTCACTCCCGAGCAGGCGTTCGCAGCACTGCTTCATGATCCGGACAGCCTGGCGCATTTCGATCATGCGGATCAGGTAACGGTCGTAGCAGTCGCCGTTCTTGCCGATCGGAATATCGAAGTCGAGTTCCGAATAGCACTCATAGGGCTGCGAACGGCGCAGGTCCCAGGCAGCGCCCGAACCACGAACCATCACGCCCGAGAAACCCCACTTCCAGGCATCTTCCAGCGAGACGACGCCGATATCGACGTTACGCTGCTTGAAAATGCGGTTGCCCGTCAGCAGACCTTCAATGTCATCGAGAACCTTGATGAACGGATCGCACCAGGCGGCAATGTCTTCCACCAGCTTGTGCGGAATATCCTGATGGATACCGCCCGGACGGAAATAGGCTGCGTGCATGCGCGCGCCGCAGGCACGCTCATAGAAGACCATGAGCTTTTCACGCTCTTCGAAGCCCCAGACCGGGGGCGTCATCGCGCCGACGTCCATGGCCTGCGTCGTGACGTTCATGATGTGCGACAGGATGCGGCCGATTTCCGAGAACAGCACGCGGATCAGCTGACCGCGCTTCGGAACCTCAATGCCGAGAAGCTTCTCGATAGCGAGGCAGTAGGCGTGTTCCTGGTTCATCGGCGCGACGTAGTCGAGGCGATCGAAATAAGGAACGGCCTGGAGATAGGTCTTGGCTTCGATCAGCTTTTCGGTACCGCGATGCAGCAGGCCGATATGCGGGTCTGCACGCTCAACGATTTCACCGTCAAGTTCGAGCACCAGACGGAGCACGCCGTGCGCCGACGGATGCTCGGGGCCGAAATTGATCGTGAAGTTGCGGACGGAATGTTCTTTCGTCATGGTCATGTCTTCCGCCCCTTACTTCGCTGCCTTCTCATCGCCCGGCAGCACGTAGTCCGTGCCTTCCCAAGGCGAGAGGAAGTCGAAATTGCGGAACTCCTGGCGCAGTTGAACGGGTTCGTAAACGACCCGCTTGGCCTCGTCATCGTAGCGCACTTCGACATAGCCGGTCATCGGGAAGTCCTTGCGCAGCGGATAACCCTCAAAGCCGTAGTCAGTCAGGATGCGGCGCAGATCGGGATGACCGGAGAACAGGATGCCGTACATGTCATAGGCTTCGCGCTCAAACCAGTTCGCACCCGGATAAATGTCGCAGGCTGTCGGCACCGGCTTGTCTTCGCTCGTCGGAACCTTGATGCGGATGCGCAGGTTCTTGGAGGGCGAAAGCAGATGGTAGACCACCTCGAAACGCTCTTCGCGCCCCGGATAGTCGACGCCGCAGATATCCGTCAGGTTCAAGAAACGACAGGCGGAATCATCGTGCAGGAAGCGCAGAACCTCAATGAGGCTCTCCGGCGCTACCGTGATATTCAACTCGCCATAGGCCACTTCCGACGCAAGAACCAGCGAACCCTTCTGTTCGCCGATCCGGACCGAAAGCTCGTTCAGTGCTTCGCTCATTGCTTAACCCTTCAGCCTTAGCGCTCGATCGTTCCGGTGCGCCGGATCTTCTTCTGAAGAAGCAGCACGCCGTAGAGCAGAGCCTCGGCCGTGGGGGGACAGCCCGGAACATAGACATCAACCGGAACGACGCGGTCACAGCCGCGGACGACCGAGTAAGAATAATGATAGTAGCCGCCGCCGTTGGCACAGGAACCCATCGAAATGACGTATCGCGGCTCGGGCATCTGGTCGTAGACCTTGCGGAGCGCGGGCGCCATCTTGTTGGTCAGCGTGCCGGCAACGATCATCACGTCCGACTGGCGCGGTGACGCGCGCGGAGCAACACCGAAGCGCTCCATGTCATAACGCGGGCCGGAAGCCTGCATCAGACCTTCCACAGCGCAGCAGGCCAGGCCGAACTGCATCCACATCAGGGAACCCGTGCGGGCCCAGGTGATCAGCTCATCCGTTGCGGTGACGAGGAAGCCCTTGTCGGCCAGCTCGTTATTGATCTCGCCGAAAAACTTGTCGTTCGCGCCAACCGGCTTGCCGGTCGAAGGATCGATGATCCCCTTAGGCTGCGGGGCGACGAGCGTGGTGTTGCCGGATGTCACTCCCATTCGAGTGCTCCCTTCTTCCATTCATAAATGAAGCCGATCGTCAGCACGCCCAGGAAAACCATCATGGACCAGAAACCGACCCAGCCGATGCTGCTGAATGATACGGCCCACGGAAACAGGAAGGCGACTTCCAGGTCGAAGATGATGAACAGGATCGACACGAGATAGAATCGGATGTCGAACTTCATGCGCGCGTCGTCGAAGGCATTGAAGCCGCACTCAAACGACGAAAGCTTTTCCGAATCAGGCGCCTTGAACGCAAGTGCGAAAGGCGCGATCAGCAGCGAGATGCCGATAATCAGCGACACGCCGATAAAGATCGCGATCGGGAGATAGGAACTGAGGAGATCTGTCATTCTGTCCGTCCTTAGCCTGTCCATCAGGTGCGGTCGCGTCGGGCGCGCCGGGCAATTGCCGACAGGGCGTAGGTCTTCGTTGCAACGTCTTCGTGACTAGCGCAGCCCGTCCTGCGGCGCAAGCGATTTGAACCGCAAAACAACGATTAACATCACCAACTTTATCAATTCACGACACAGATGCCGCAGCACGGTTTCGCACCGCAATATGATGGTGATCAATTTGAGAGAATTGTTCGATCAGCGTCGCAGTGGCGATACATTTCCACATCCAGCGCGTTGCTAAAAACACGGGAGCGTCCCCGCCCACGACCTGCATTCACGTGAGTCGCAAGATCCGCGGCGTACCACAGCCTGCGCGTCGCCAAAGACGATAGAAGCTCAAGATAAACTTGAGCTTTACGTCACATCTATCTGTTAAGAAAGAGAATGGCGCGAGTGACGGGGCTCGAACCCGCGACCTCCGGCGTGACAGGCCGGCACTCTAACCGACTGAGCTACACCCGCGCATTTCCCGAACCGCGTCGCCGCTTCGTTCGGTGAGCGGGTGTCTAAGGGGTAGAGGGGTGAGTGTCAAGCGGATTTCAAAACAAAAAATCACGCGGGCGACAATTTTTTGACAGAGGCTTTGGATGCACGCGCGTCGCTAAAAAAAATGCGAAAAATGCCCCTCGCCCTCTTGCGGATCACGGTCTTTGCGAATAGATCACCCCCACCAACGCGGCGGGCGATTAGCTCAGTTGGTAGAGCGCCTCGTTTACACCGAGGATGTCGGGAGTTCGAGTCTCTCATCGCCCACCATTCTTTCCCAAATTAGATGAAAAATGCTTCGTAACGCGCTGGTCGCGTTTATGTCTCCGGTTTTTTGCTTCGCTGGAAGTCAGCTCTTCACGACTGTGACGATCAGCATGACGGAAATGGCTGCGAGCCAGACAGAAGCGATCCGTTCCACCATTTGGGTTCTCTTTCCCGGTTTGCCGCCACTGAGCAAATTGCCGGCGCTGCCCCAGACAAGCGCGACAGCAATGACCAGAGCACAAAAGGCGGAGAGACGTGGCGCGAATGCGGGATCGTTCATGGGCGGCAGCAGGATGAAGCTGACGACGAGCGCTTTGGGGTTCAGCGTCGTGGTCAGATAGACCCGCCCCGCGCTCACCGTTCCCATGCCATCCGTCTCCTGCGCCCTGCTCCAGAGCTTGATGGCGAGAAACATGACCCAGACGGCGGCGGCGAATTTCAGAATCAGGGCAGCAACGGGAAATTCCGCGAAGAATCGCGAGCCGAGCAGCGTGAGCGGCAGAATCGCGGTGAGGTATCCGACAAGTTCGGCTGGAATCAGTCGCGCGGCCCTCGCAAGGCCGCTCTGGCTTCCCGCGACAGCCATCAGCGTGTTCGTAGGCCCGGGGGCAAGCAGAAGCGCCAGAACCGCTGTGATGAATGCCGGAAGGGTCATGTCGCGCGATTCCCCGATGTGTCCGCAACGCGTTTGCAGTTCCGCAGATAGGCCCGAGCCGATCGCTTGGGCTTTGACCTTCATCAACTCAGTGTTCGTCGGAGAGCATTTCCTGAGATTTTCGATTTCGGCTGCGACGAATAATCTCGATGGCTGTCCCGAGGACGAATCCGAAGAACAAGCCGCCCAAATCATAGCCATTACCGGCAAAGCCGATACGGGAGCCCAAAAGGTGAATCACGGCAATCGCAATGAAGGCGCCGATGAAGCCCGTGCGCAGGAAGACGAGCGTTGAGATAGTCCGCGAGATCACGAGAGACCGCGAGTGATTACGTTCTCCGGCCTTGGGCTCGTGAACGCCATAAAACTCTTCGGGCGGCATGGACATCGGCTATCCTTCAGCAATCCAGGACTTGCGGTTCTGCGGACGACATTTTGCCGTATCCGGCCAGCCTATGGCAAGCGCGCGACACTTCAAATGCCCGGGGGCTTTGGCTAAGGTTGGATCACGTCAGAAGAATCAACACAGAGGAAGGCGACATGCGCTGCATTTTCACACAGGTTCGCTGCAGGCCCGGCCAGACCTACGAAGTTGCCAACAAGATCTACGAGAAGGAAGTCGTCTCCGAGCTCTATTCGACGAGCGGCGATTACGATCTCATCGCAAAAATCTATGTCCCGGATGGGCAGGATATCGGCCGCTATGTCAACGATATCTTCGTCGACATTCCTGATGTCGAGCGGACGCTGACTACGATTACGTTCCACGCCTTCTAAGGCGGGCAATAATCGATCGTGAACGGGGGCTTCGGCCCCCGTTTTCGTTTCTCGTATCCCAAAGGTGAGCTGGACGATCCCGCAGATTTCGCCCTCTCCCTCCAGCAAGCGGGCTCCCCCTTTCTGGTTTCTTTTTGGAACACGACCAACGCGGTGGTGTTCGAAAGCCGAAACCGAGGAGGCGAAGATGAAGGCTCTGACCTGGCACGGCCAGCACGATATCCGGTGCGAAAGCGTTCCCGATCCCACCATCGAAGACGGCCGCGATGCGATCATCAAGGTGACCGCCTGTGCAATCTGCGGTTCCGATCTGCACATCTACCAGGGCTCCATTCCCGAGATGGAAAGCGGCGACGTCATTGGTCATGAGGCCATGGGCGAAGTGGTCGAGGTCGGGCGCGACAACAAGGCGCTCAAGGTGGGTGACCGGGTGGTTGTCCCCTTCACCATCTCCTGCGGTGAATGTTTCTTTTGCCAGCGCGGCTTCTATTCCGGCTGCGAACGCAGCAATCCCGATTCGGCGAAGGTCAGCAAACTGTGGGGCAATTCGCCCGCCGGGCTTTTCGGCTACTCGCATCTGCTTGGCGGCTATCGCGGCGGACAGGCCGAATATCTACGGGTGCCTTTCGCCGATATCGGGCCCATCAAGGTACCCGACGGGTTGACGGACGAACAGGCGCTGTTCCTCTCGGACATCTTTCCCACCGGCTATATGGCAGCGGAGTTCTGCAACATCCAGCCGGGCGATACGATCGCGATCTGGGGCTGTGGGCCGGTCGGCCAGATGGCGATTCGCTCGGCCTTTCTTCTGGGTGCAGAGCGTGTCCTCGCGATCGACACCGTACCTGAACGGCTGGCACTGGCGCGAGCTGCTGGCGCGTTCACGCTCGATTACCTCGAAGAGGACGTTTACGACCGGATCATGGACCTGACACGCGGTCGCGGTGCAGATGCCTGCATCGACGCCGTCGGTACAGAGGCCGATCCGCAGGCGAGTTGGGATTCGCGCTGGGATCGAATCAAGGTCGCGACCTTCATGGGAACGGACCGCCCGCATGTTCTGCGTCAGGCGATCCATTGCTGCCGAAATTTTGGGACGGTCTCCATCGTCGGTGTCTATGGCGGTTTTCTGGACAAGATCCCCATGGGCTCGGCCATCAATCGCGGCCTGACCTTCCGGATGGCGCAGACGCCAGTGCAGCGATACCTGCCCGAACTCATGCGCCGAATCGAAAACGGCGACATCGACCCCTCTTTCGTCATCACGCATCGCGCCAGCCTCGAAGAGGGACCCGCGCTTTACGAGACGTTTCGCGAGAAGAAGGACGGCTGCATCAAGGTCGTGCTGAAACCCTGAAGGAGATTTCCATGACCGAAACTTCGCCAAAAGGACTGGCCGTCGTCACAGGTGCCTCGAGCGGGATCGGACTTGAACTGGCGCGTTGTGCTGCGATGGCAGGTTACGATCTGGTCATAGCGGCCGATGGGCCCGATATCGACGCTGCAGCGGAAGAGCTGAAACGCAACGCGGTCGAGGTCTGGCCGTATCAGCTGGACTTAAGTACGCAGGCTGGGGTACGCGACTTCGTCGAAGCGGTTGAGTCCATGGGACGCCCGATCGATCTCTTGATGGCCAATGTCGGGCGCGGACTGGGCCACGGGTTCCTCGACCAGGATCCGGACGAGGCTCAGACGGTGGTCGACACGAATATCAGCGGCACGCTCCTTCTGGTCCATCGTCTTGGCAACGCGATGCGGGAGCGCGGGAGGGGTCGGATCCTGTTCACAGGGTCGATCGCCGGCTTCATCCCGGGAGCCTATCAGGCGGTCTATAACGGCTCCAAGGCGTTCATCAATTCGTTCTCGCATGCACTGCGGGAAGAGTTGAAAGAGACGGGAATCACCGTTACTTGTCTCATGCCCGGCCCGACGGACACAGACTTCTTCGAACGCGCCGGTCTCCTGGATACATCCATAGGCCAAGGTTCCAAGGACGATCCGGCTGACGTTGCCCGCATCGGCTTCGACGCCATGATGGATAGTGAGGGTGATGTCGTGGCAGGGTGGAAGAACAAGATGACCTCTGCCGTAGCCAATATAACGCCGGCGGAAATGCTGGCCAAGCAGCATGCCGACATGACCCGGCCAGGCTCGGCCGACGACTGAAGGGCTGAATAAAAAAACCCGGCGCGACAGACGCACCGGGTTCTTAAGTCTTTACTTGCCTGCTCCTGTCAGAAACTGACGGCCAGCACGCAGAACAGCCGTTCTCAGTTGACGGCGTCCTTGAGGCCCTTGCCGGCCGAGAACTTCGGCACGTTGCGAGCCGGGATGGCAACTTCAGCACCCGTGGACGGATTACGACCGGTGGAAGCTTCGCGGCGCGAGACCGAGAAGTTGCCAAAGCCAACGAGACGGACGTCGCCGCCGTTCTTCAGTTCGCCCTGGATTGCTTCGAACACAGCGTCAACAGCCGATGCAGCGTCGGACTTCGACAGGCCAGCCTTTTCCGCAACTGCGGATACGAGCTCGTTCTTATTCATGTTTCCACCCCTTTCTTACTGGTATGAAACGATTCGATTGGTCATCGCGGGCAGAATACGCAGGAGCGCGTCCGCCGCAACCGAAAATGCGGCCAATCCCTTGTTTTGCAGGGCTTTGAGCGCTCTTTTCGTTAAAAAAGGCCGGCATTTCTGCCGGCCTCGCGTTCTTATCAGGTTCATTCCGGCGCAAATGAGGCCGGATCACGTCAATGCGCGACAGCTGCACCACTTTCTTCGGTCGAATCGGCGGGCACCACAGCAGCGGTTGCATCCGGCTCCCACGCGATCGGCTGGGGCTGGCGAACGAGCGCATGCTGCAGGACTTCACCCATGCGAGAAACCGGGATGATCTCCATCTCGTTCTTCACATTGTCCGGAATGTCCGCCAGATCCTTGGCGTTTTCTTCCGGGATCAGCACCTTCTTGATGCCGCCGCGGAGCGCCGCAAGCAGCTTCTCCTTCAGACCGCCGATCGGCAGAACCCGGCCGCGCAGGGTCACCTCGCCCGTCATCGCGACATCCTTCGAAATCGGGATGCCGGTCATGATGGAGACGATGGCCGTGGCCATGGCGATGCCTGCGGACGGACCGTCCTTCGGGGTTGCACCTTCCGGCACGTGAACGTGGATGTCCGCCTTGTCGAAACGCGGCGGCTCGATGCCGAAATCGATGGCGCGCGAGCGGACATAAGATGCCGCCGCCGAAATCGATTCCTTCATCACGTCCTTCAGGTTGCCGGTCACCGTCATGCGGCCCTTGCCACCCGGCATCATCACGCCTTCGATCGTCAGCAATTCGCCACCGACCTCCGTCCAGGCAAGACCCGTGACAACACCGACCTGATCTTCGCGTTCTGCTTCGCCGTGACGGAAGCGCGGAACACCGAGATAGTCGGACACGTTTTCAGGCGTGACTTCGATCGAGGTGGCCTTACCCTTGAGGATCTCGGTCACGGCCTTGCGGGCGAGCTTCATCAGTTCGCGTTCCAGCGAGCGGACACCGGCTTCGCGCGTATACTGGCGGATGACCGCCATCAGCGCGTCGTCGGAGACCGAGAACTCGGCAGGCTGCAGCGCATGGTCGCGGATCGCCTTCGGCAGAAGGTGGCGGCGGGCGATTTCCCGCTTCTCATCTTCCGTGTAGCCGGCGATCCGGATGATCTCCATGCGGTCCATCAGGGGCGCAGGGATATTCAGCGTGTTCGCCGTGGTGATGAACATCACGTCCGAAAGATCGTATTCGACTTCCAGATAGTGGTCCATGAAGGTTGCGTTCTGTTCCGGATCGAGCACTTCAAGAAGAGCCGACGACGGGTCGCCGCGGAAGTCCTGGCCCATCTTGTCGATTTCATCGAGCAGGAAGAGCGGGTTGGCCTTCTTCGCCTTCTTCAGCGACTGGATGACCTTGCCGGGCATCGAGCCGATATAGGTGCGGCGGTGACCGCGAATCTCAGCCTCGTCGCGCACGCCGCCAAGTGCCATGCGGACATATTCACGTCCCGTGGCCTTCGCGATCGAGCGGGCGAGCGAGGTCTTGCCGACACCGGGCGGGCCGACGAGGCAAAGGATCGGTCCCTTGATCTTCTTTGCGCGGGCCTGAACGGCCAGATATTCGACGATGCGTTCCTTGACCTTGTCGAGGCCGAAGTGATCTGCAGCGAGCACGTCCTCGGCATAGTTGAGGTCGGTCTTGATCTTGGAGCGCTTGCCCCAGGGCAGACCGGTCAGCCAGTCGAGATAGTTCCGCACGACGGTGGCTTCGGCAGACATCGGGCTCATCTGACGCAGCTTCTTCAGCTCGGCATCCGCCTTTTCGCGGGCCTCCTTGGAAAGCTTCGTCTTCTTGATGCGCTCCTCCAGTTCGGCCATCTCGTCACGGCCGTCTTCGCCGTCGCCGAGTTCCTTCTGGATCGCCTTCATCTGTTCGTTGAGGTAGTACTCGCGCTGGGTCTTCTCCATCTGGCGCTTGACGCGCGACCGGATGCGCTTCTCGACCTGGAGGACGGAGATTTCGCCTTCCATGAAGCCGAGCGCCTTTTCCAGACGCGTCTTGACGCTCACCGTTTCGAGCATTTCCTGCTTCTCGGTGATCTTGATGGAGAGATGAGAGGCAACGGTGTCAGCGAGCTTCGAATAGTCCTCGATCTGGCTGGCAGCGCCGACCACTTCCGGGGAAATCTTCTTGTTCAGCTTCACGTAGTTCTCGAACTCGGACACGACCGAACGCGACAGGGCCTCGATCTCGACGGCATCCTCTGCCGGCTCCGAGAGTACATGGGCCATCGCTTCGTAGAATTCGTCGCGTTCCGTGTAACCGTCGATCTCCGCACGCGCGCGACCTTCGACGAGAACCTTGACGGTGCCGTCGGGCAGCTTCAGCAGCTGGAGAACATTGGCGACCGTACCAACGGTATAGATCGCGGAGGGATTCGGGTCGTCGTCGCTCGCATTGATCTGGGTTACCAGCATGATCTGGCGATCAGAGCCCATCACCTCTTCGAGAGCGCGAATGGACTTTTCCCGGCCGACGAAGAGCGGCACGATCATGTGCGGAAAGACGACAATGTCACGCAGCGGCAATACCGGGTAGGCAATGCTGTCTGCAGGCAAGGTCTTCTTGGTCATGTGAGTTCCTTTCCATCGGGTTCCCGTCTGGGCCACCCTCTGCATCGGGCGGGGAGCCCCGATGCTTCTCATTACCGCTCTCTAAGTGGAGTCTGACGGACGCCTTTTCAAGACGATCGACGTCTCTCCACCCTGTTTCCCGTCTCGAGAACAAAGCTTGCCGCGTTGTGCTGTTGCGAGGCTTGCCGGCTCAGAATTGGGTCCCGCGATACGCTGTATTCCACTGCGGATTCGACCCTTACTATCGCGGTACTCTATCTACTACGCAACTTAAAAAGGGCCGGATTACGACGATTTAACAACGTTTAACCCATGAAAAAAGCCCGGGACAGAGCCCCGAGCTTTCGAGTGCATGCGATCTATTGCAGCAATTACGCCGATACGTTGGCCTTTTCTTCGCTGCGCTCCGAATAGATGTAGAGCGGGCGAGCCTTGCCCTCGACGACGTCGTCGGAGATCACGACTTCGCGAACACCCTCCAGCGCCGGAAGCTCGAACATCGTGTCGAGCAGGATCTTTTCCATGATCGAGCGCAGACCACGTGCACCGGTCTTGCGGACGATGGCCCGCTTGGCGATGGCGCGCAGCGCATCTTCGTGGAAGGTCAGTTCGACATCTTCCATTTCGAACAGGCGTTGATACTGCTTGATCAGAGCGTTCTTCGGCTCCGACAGGATCTGGATCAGTGCGTCTTCATCCAGGTCTTCGAGCGTTGCCAGGACCGGCAGACGACCGATGAATTCCGGGATGAGGCCGAACTTCACGAGATCTTCCGGCTCCAGTTCGCGCAGGACTTCGCCGACGCGGCGATCTTCCGGTGACTTGACGCTCGCGGCAAAACCGATCGAGGTCTTTTCGCCACGGGCCGAGATCAGCTTGTCGAGGCCTGCGAAGGCACCGCCGCAGATGAACAGGATGTTCGTCGTGTCGACCTGCAGGAATTCCTGCTGCGGATGCTTGCGGCCACCCTGCGGCGGAACGGAAGCAACCGTGCCTTCCATGATCTTCAGAAGCGCCTGCTGAACGCCCTCGCCCGACACGTCACGCGTGATGGACGGGTTGTCCGACTTGCGGGAAATCTTGTCGACTTCGTCGATATAGACGATGCCGCGCTGGGCGCGTTCGACATTGTAATCCGCAGCCTGAAGCAGCTTCAGGATGATGTTCTCGACGTCTTCACCCACATAGCCGGCTTCCGTCAGCGTCGTGGCGTCAGCCATGGTGAACGGAACGTCGATGATGCGTGCCAGCGTCTGTGCAAGATAGGTCTTGCCGCAGCCGGTGGGGCCGACGAGCAGGATGTTGGACTTCGCCAGTTCGACATCGCCGTTCTTCGAGGCATGCGCGAGACGCTTGTAGTGGTTGTGAACAGCCACCGACAGGATGCGCTTGGCCTGCTGCTGGCCGATGACGTATTCGTCCAGGACCTTGATGATTTCTTGCGGGGTCGGCACGCCGTCGCGCGACTTGACCATGGATGTCTTGTTCTCTTCACGGATGATGTCCATGCAGAGTTCGACGCATTCGTCGCAGATGAAGACCGTCGGTCCGGCGATCAGCTTGCGCACTTCATGCTGGCTCTTGCCGCAGAAAGAGCAATAAAGGGTATTCTTCGAGTCGCCGCCGCTGCTACCGCTGACCTTGCTCATGTCACTTTCCTTCCAAGCATACCGGCGTTACCCGCTCAGGGAATACACGGAACTTTATCCACCCTTTGGATCTGCGCCTCGTGTCGCATCGGAAAGGGTTTTCGGGGGTACTCGCTGATCCGAACAAATCACTTTATCCGGCAGCTTGCAACGTTTCCCCCAGTCTCACTGAATGCTATGTCACAAAAATTCAACATAGCATTAATTCCATATCCTGCACTTTAGGCTGACGCCGGCCTTGATCCTTGTCAAGAACGGCGCCGATCCACAGGCGCCACTCAGGCGCCGGCAGGGCCTTCGATTTCTTCGCGCGACGTGAAGACCTGGTCGACAAGACCCCAGTTCTTTGCTTCCGTCGCATCCATGAAGTTGTCGCGGTCAAGCGCCGTTTCAACTTCCTCATAAGTACGGCCCGTGTGCTTCACGTAGATCTCGTTCAGGCGACGCTTCATCTTCAAGATGTCACGAGCATGGCGCTCAATATCCGAAGCCTGCCCCTGGAAACCGCCCGAAGGCTGATGAACCATGATGCGGGCGTTCGGCATGGCAATGCGCATGTCCTTGTGGCCGGCGGCGAGAAGCAGCGAGCCCATCGATGCGGCCTGACCGATGCAGAGCGTCGAGACAGCCGGCTTGATGAACTGCATCGTGTCGTAGATCGCCATGCCGGCGGTGACGACACCACCCGGTGAATTGATATAGAGCGCGATTTCCTTCTTCGGGTTCTCGGCTTCGAGGAAGAGGAGCTGCGCCGAAACGAGCGTCGCCATGTGGTCCTCGACCGGACCCGTCAGGAAGATGATGCGTTCCTTCAGAAGCCGCGAATAGATGTCATAGGACCGCTCGCCGCGATTGGTCTGTTCGACGACCATCGGGATCAGTGCCATTGCGGTATCAACAGGATTGCTCATCTTCTACCTTCAAACGTTGGGTCCGGATTTCGCAGCTGATCCGGGAATCATCGAAATTTCTCACTCCCTACATAGAGTGTCCGGAGGGCGAACTTCAAGACGCACATGTAGAATGACGAATTTCATGGACGCTTGCTCCTTAATACGGCGTTACGAAAGCAAACTGCCCACAGAGCAATTGAAACACGATAAAAACTTCGTGAAGTCGCTCCTCTCACCTGCAAACGGCAACGATAACCCGACCATAAGGGATCGCTCTCCGGTATCGAAGCTGGAGCGGACCGCCAAATCTCTCGGGGAGTTCAATGCGTTGTCGGATGCGCCGCATATAGGAACCGGCGCCGCCCACTTCCAGAGGGATGTGGGGACGCCGGAACGATTTCATAGATGATGTCGATCAAAGGTCGCGTTTATGCGGCCTTCAGCGCATCGACGGGTGAGACCAGATCGAGGCTGAGGCTTTCGGCCACGGCCTTGTTGGTGATCTTGCCCCTGTGGACATTCAAGCCGTTGCGCAGATGCGGGTCTTCCGCAATCGCCTTCAGGCCCTTGTCCGCCAGCGCAAGACCGTGCACCAGGGTCGCATTGTTGAGGGCATGGGTCGACGTGTAAGGAACTGCACCCGGCATGTTGGCGACGCAGTAATGGACGACGCCGTCAACGACATAGGTTGGGTCGGAATGCGTCGTGGCATGCGACGTCTCGAAGCAACCACCCTGGTCAATGGCGACGTCAACGATGACGGAACCGGGCTTCATCGAGGACAGCATGGCCTTGGTGACGAGCTTGGGAGCCGCTGCACCCGGGATCAGCACGGCGCCGATCACCAGATCGGCGGAGAAGACCTCACGCTCCAGATTGTCGATCGAGGAATAGAGGGTGTGGATCGAGCCGTGGAAGATGTCGTCGAGCTGGCGCAGCCGCGGCAGCGAACGGTCCAGCACGGTCACATCCGCGCCGAGGCCAACCGCCATCTTCGCCGCATGGAGACCGACGACGCCACCGCCGATCACGACGACCTTGCCGGGGCGCACGCCGGGTACACCGCCAAGCAGCACCCCTCGCCCGCCATGTGCCTTCTGAAGCGCCGTTGCACCGGCCTGGATCGACAGGCGGCCAGCCACTTCGGACATCGGGGCGAGAAGCGGCAATGCACCGGCAGCGTCCGTGACGGTCTCATAGGCGACGCCAGTCACGCCGGAGGCCAGGAGGCCCTTCGTCTGTTCCGGATCGGGGGCAAGGTGGAGATAGGTATAGAGGATCTGGCCCTCGCGGAGCTGCGCCCATTCCGCCGGCTGCGGCTCCTTGACCTTCACGATCATGTCCGCCTTGGCGAAAATCTCGGCGGCCGTCGCGACAATCTTCGCACCCACCGCTTCATAAGCCGCGTCATCCGCGCCAATACCTGCGCCTGCGCCAGTCTCGATCAACACCTGGTGACCATGCGCGACATATTCGCGTGCGGCACCGGGCGTGAGACCCACGCGATACTCGTGATTTTTGATTTCCTTCGGGCAACCGACGATCATTCTTGCGTTCCTCTCGACTTGTTATTCGCCCGCTGAACGCGGATCGATAATGCGCCGATTTAACGGGAAAGCACATCGAACGTCCTTGCAAATCCGCTTTGCCCCAAACACATTTTTCGAATATTATTGCGCCAATAATTCATATTTCGAAGGAAATTGCGTTGTCTGAACTTGATACGATCGATACTGCGATTTTACGCGAACTGCAGAAGGACGGTCGGATGTCGAATGCCGACCTCGCCCAGCGCGTTGGACTATCGGCGTCGGCCTGCTCCCGCCGCCTCGATATCCTGGAAAAGTCGGGCGTCATATCCGGCTATCACGCACGCCTGTCGAACAAGGCGATCGGCTACAAGATGATGGTCATCGTCCACATCTCGCTGTCCGGCCAGTTTGCCAAGACGCTCACCGAGTTCGAGGCTGCAGTGCGGCGCTGTCCCAATGTGGTCGTCTGCTATCTCATGTCCGGGGAATACGACTATATCCTGCGGGTTGCGGCAAAAGACCTTGAGGACTACGAACGCATCCATCGCGATTGGCTCTCCGCCCTGCCCCATGTCGTGAAGATCAATTCCTCCTTCGCTCTCCGGGAAATCATCGACCGGCCGAATGCCGGCCTCTAGCCGGCTCATGTTTTTCCATCTGGTCAAACTTTCTGATTGCTGACATCGTTCTGTCGTCAATCCCGGCCAAGATGCCGCACCGCTCTCAGGAGCGCCGCCCGAGGGGGGCAACCGGACCCCGCTCCCGCGCAATTACCGGAGAA
Source organism: Hyphomicrobiales bacterium (assembly GCA_900466575.1). Taxonomy (GTDB): domain Bacteria; phylum Pseudomonadota; class Alphaproteobacteria; order Rhizobiales; family Rhizobiaceae; genus Ensifer_A. The sequence continues at coordinate 153,166 of UBMP01000008.1, forward strand.
CTTCCATGACGCTCGAACACCCCAAATTCACGCTGACGCGCCGCTCGCTTCTGGGTGGCGCTACCGCTGGCGCGGCGATGATCATGCTGCACCCCTTCGCAGCGCGCGCTGCTGCGAACCAGGCGCATCTTCGCATCATGGAAACGACCGATATCCACGTGAATATCATGCCGTATGACTACTATGCGGATAAGCCTAACGACACGATGGGCTTGACGCGCACGGCCTCCATCATAGACAAGATCCGCGCAGAAGCCGGCAACTCCATGCTCATCGACAACGGCGACCTTCTCCAAGGCAACCCGATGGGCGACTACATGGCCTACAAGAAGGGCATGAAGGCTGGCGACATGCACCCGGTGATGAAGGCCATGAACGTGCTGAACTACGATGTCGGCACGCTCGGGAACCACGAGTTCAACTATGGCCTCGACTTCATGTTCAACGTGCTGAACGGCGCGAACTTCCCGATCGTCTGCGCCAACCTGACCAGGGGCAAGCTCGCCTCCGATCCGAAGCAGGACGAACTTTTCTTCAAGCCCTATGTGATCCTCGACAAGAAGATCAAGGACGGTGCCGGCAATGAGAGCACGGTCAAGGTCGGCTTCATCGGCTTCGTGCCGCCGCAGATCATGGTGTGGGACCAGAAGAACCTCGAAGGCAAGGCCATGACGCGCGACATCGTCAGCGCCGCCAAGGCTTGGGTTCCGGCCATGAAGGAAGCCGGCGCGGATATCGTGATTGCCCTCTCCCACTCCGGCATTGACGCCGCTAAGCCGACCGACGGCATGGAAAACGCCTCACTTTACGTCGCTGCCGTTGATGGTATCGACGCGGTCTTCACCGGTCACCAGCACCTCGTCTTCCCCGGTCCCAAGACCTGGGACGGCATGCAGAATGTTGATGCCGTCAAGGGTACGCTGTTCGGCAAGCCGGCCGTCATGGGGGGCTTCTGGGGCTCGCATATGGGCCTGATCGACCTGCTGATCGAAAAGGACGGCAAGGGCTGGAAGGTTGTCGACTTCACCACCGAGGCGCGTCCGATCTATCACCGCGACGATGCCAAGAAGATCGTTGCCGACTTCGCCGACAAGCCGGAGATCGTCGCAGCCGTCAAGGAAGAGCATGAGGCAACGCTGGCTTACGTCCGCACGCCGGTCGGCAAGACGTCCGCGCCGCTCTACTCCTATTTCGCTCTCGTGGCCGATGATCCCTCCGTTCAGATCGTTTCCAATGCGCAGACCTGGTATATCAAGGACATGCTGAAGGAGACGCCGTATAAGGACCTGCCGATCCTTTCGGCTGCCGCTCCGTTCAAGGCCGGCGGCCGCAACGGTCCCGACTACTACACGGATGTCCCCGCCGGTGACATCGCCATCAAGAACGTCTCCGACCTCTATCTCTACCCGAACACCGTCCGCGCCGTCGTGATCAATGGTGCGCAGGTCAAGGGCTGGCTGGAAATGTCCGCGGGCATGTTCAACCAGGTGAAGGAAGGCTCGAAGGACGCGCCGCTGCTGAACAACGACTTCCCGTCGTACAATTACGACGTCATTGATGGCGTGACCTATGAAATCGATCTGTCGCAGCCGGCCATGTATGACAAGGACGGCAAGAAGGTTTCGGATGGCGCCGGCCGTATCGTCAACCTGCAGTTCCAAGGCAAGCCGATCGATCCGGCACAGAAATTCGTGGTCGCAACCAACAACTACCGCGCCGGCGGCGGCGGAAACTTCCCCGACATTACGAGCGACAAGATCGTTTTCGTGGCGCCGGACACGAACCGCGACGTGATCGTGCGCTACATTGTCCAGGAAGGCACGATCAACCCTTCCGCCGATGGCAACTGGCGCTTCAAGGCGATGCCCGGCACGACCGCCGTGTTCGAAACCGGGCCGAAGGGCAAGCAGTTTGCCGCCGACGTCAAGGGCGCAAAGATCGAGGATGCCGGCGCCGGCGAAAACGGCTTTGCGAAGTATCGCCTCGTGCTCTGATCGAGATCGAGACCACGAACAGGAAACGGCGCCTTCGGGCGCCGTTTTTCGTTATGCAAACATGATTTGAAAAGACGTCACCGTAGGGTGATGCCCTTATGCGCGGCCGGTTGGCGCTCCATCAGCAAACAGCGCCTTGCCGTTCTGGCTGATGATCTGCTCGGCCTTGCGGAACGTCACCTCGACGACATCGTCCTCGGTGGTGAAGAGATCGGCGCGGACGAATTCGCGCGTCAGGATCAGACCGTCCTGATCCTTCTCGATCCGGCCGGCGAGACGGTATTGCGCGCCTTCACGCTGCGGGGTGGCAAAGACGCGGAGCCCCGCGATCTCGCGCATATGTTCCTTCGCTGCGCCTTTGGCCTCACCGGACGGTGAACCACCGCCGAAGACCGAGGCGATTTTGGAGAAGAGGCTCATGTGCATTCCCTTTTGTTCACGCGGCCGTCAGGCAGGCGTGGCGTAAATCTTTGTGGCCCGCGCCTCGAAGGCTTCGGAAAACATGCGGAAAGCCCGATCGAACATGGAGCCCATGACCGCGCCCAAGATACGGCTTTTGAATTCGTAGTCGATGAAGAAATGGACCTCGCAACCGCCATCCGGCATTTCATTGAAACGCCAGCGGTTGTCGAGGTAGCGAAACGGCCCATCGAGATACTTCACATCGATGGCGCGCTCGGCAGGGTTCAGAAGAACCTGTGTCGTAAACGTCTCGCGGATCGCCTTGTAGCCCACGGTCATGTCCGCCACCAGCAACGCCTTGCCATCGCGCTCCTTGCGGCTGCGGATGACAAGCCCTTCGCAGAGCGGCAGGAATTCCGGATATTTCTCAACATCCGCAACCAGCGCGAACATCTGGTCGGGCGATTGGGGAACGGGGCGGCGGGTTTCGAACTGGGGCATGATTTTCAATTAGACAGAGAACGTCGCGAGTTCAAGCGAGGAGCCATGGAACGGCACCTTTCTGCTCGCACAGGTCAATCATCGACGCGAAAACTCACTTCGCCAATGCGCCCTATTCCGCCGCCTGCAGCTTCCGCTCGCGTGCCGCCCTCAACCGCGCGAAATCATCGCCCGCATGGTGCGACGAGCGTGTCAGCGGGGACGACGCGACCATGAGGAAGCCCTTGGCGTAGGCAATCGTCTCGTAGGTCTTGAAGTCTTCCGGCGTGACGAATTCGACGACGCGGTGATGCTTGCGGGTCGGCTGGAGATACTGGCCGATCGTGATGAAATCGACGTCGGCCGAGCGCAGGTCGTCCATCAGCTGCTGGACTTCGTTGCGGTTTTCGCCAAGGCCGACCATGATGCCGGACTTGGTGAACATCGTCGGGTCGAGTTCCTTGACCCGCTGCAAGAGCCGGATCGAGTGGAAGTAGCGCGCGCCGGGACGGACCGTCAGGTAGTTCGACGGCACGGTTTCCAGATTGTGGTTGAAGACGTCGGGCTTGGCGGCCACGACGCGCTCCAGCGCACCGGGCTTGCGCAGGAAGTCCGGTGTCAGGATTTCGATGGTGGTTTCGGGCGAGGCTTCGCGGATCGCCCAGATCACTTTCTCGAAATGTTCGGCACCGCCGTCTTCCAGATCGTCACGGTCCACCGAGGTGATGACGACGTGGCTGAGGCCCATCTGCTTGACGGCCTTGGCGACGTTGGCCGGCTCTTCCATATCGAGCGGCAGCGGACGGCCGGTTGCCACGTTGCAGAAGGCGCAGGCGCGGGTGCAGATCTCACCCATGATCATGAAGGTCGCGTGCTTCTTGTCCCAGCATTCGCCGATGTTGGGACAACCGGCTTCCTCGCACACGGTCACCAGTTTGTGGGAACGCACGAGCTCGCGCGTTTCCTGATAGCCCTTCGACACGGGCGCCTTGACGCGGATCCAGTCCGGCTTGCGCAGGATTTCGGTATCCGGCTTGTGCGCCTTTTCCGGGTGGCGGACGCGCTTTGCGTCGCCAGCAACGTTGTCGAGAATGGTGACCATGAGATTTCAGTCCTTTCCGGAACTCAACTCCGGATGAGTTTGACCACGAAGAGCAGAATGCAGGCGCCAATGAAGCCGGCGATCAGGTATGCGAGCCAGCCACCGAAGATCACGATGCCGAAGACGCCGAGAACGGCATTGGCAACGACAGCGCCGACAATGCCGAGAATGATGTTCATGAAGATGCCGCTCGGCATGTTCATGAACTTGCCGGCGAGCCAGCCTGCGATACCGCCGATGATAATAGCCATCAGCCAGCCGACTTGGAATGCATCATGCATTGTCTCTCTCCGAGTTTGTTCCAACCTGACATATAGGCTGACAGCGCTCTTTCAAGAACCCACTGTCAGCTACGCCATTTATTGTTGTAAAACCGGGGCCTTGCCAAGCCCCTCGCCGATGTCACCGACGAGGGACCCACATTGTCAGGCGTTCAGGACCTTGCCATAGGCGTCGAGCACGCTTTCCTTCATCGTTTCCGAAATGGTCGGATGCGGGAAGATCGTGTGCATCAGGTCTTCTTCCGTCGTCTCCAGGTTCATGGCGACGACGAAGCCCTGGATCAGTTCGGTGACTTCCGCGCCGACCATATGCGCGCCGATCAGCTCGCCCGTCTTCTTGTCGAAGATGGTCTTCACCATGCCCTGGTCTTCGCCGAGCGCAACGGCCTTGCCGTTGGCGGCAAAGTTGAAGCGGCCAACCCGGATGTCGCGGCCTTCCGCCTTGGCCTTGGCTTCCGTGAGGCCGACAGAGGCGACCTGCGGGTTGCAGTAGGTGCAGCCGGGGATCTTGTTCTTGTCCATCGGGTGAACGTTCGGCACGCCGGCGATCTTCTCGACGCAGATAACGGCTTCGTGCTCGGCCTTGTGGGCCAGCATCGGCGGGCCGGCGACGTCGCCGATGGCGTAGATACCGGGCACGTTGGTCTTGCCGTAACCGTCGATGACGATGAAGCCGCGATCGGTCTTCACGCCCACCGCCTCAAGGCCGATGCCTTCGATGTTCGCCTGTACGCCGACAGCCGAGATCATACGATCGGCGGTGATCTTTTCGACCGAGCCGTCCTTCTTCTCGATGGTCGCGGTGATGGAGTTCGCACCCTTTTCGACCTTGGCGACCTTCGCTTCGAGCATGATCTTGAGACCCTGCTTTTCGAGCTGCTTCTTGGCGAAGGCGGAGATTTCCTCGTCCTCGACCGGCATGACCTGCTTCATGATTTCGACGACGGTCACGTCGACGCCCATGGTGCGATAGAAGCTGGCGAATTCGATGCCGATGGCGCCCGAGCCCATGACGAGCAGGGACTTTGGCATTTCCTCCGGCTTCATGGCCTCGAAATAGGTCCAGATCAGCTTGCCATCGGGCTCGATGCCGGGCAGCGCGCGCGGGCGGGCGCCTGTCGCGATAATGATATGCTTGGCGGTGTAGGTGCCCTCGCCCAGCGCGTTCTTCGGCACGGGACCTTGTGGCTGCACGACCGGCTTGGTGCTCTTGCCAACGACGATTTCGCCAGGCTTCGTGATCTTCGCCTCACCCCAGATGACGTCGACCTTGTTCTTCTTGAACAGGAAGCCGACGCCGTTATTCATGCGGACGGCAATGCCGCGCGAGCGGGCGACGATGGCCTTGATGTCGGGCTTCATCGCGCCTTCCAGCACAAGACCATAATCCTTGGCGTGCGTTGCCGTGTGCATCACATCTGCCGTGCGCAACAGCGCCTTGGTCGGGATGCAGCCCCAGTTGGAGCAGATGCCGGCCAGATGCTCGCGCTCCACAACGGCCACCTTCAGCCCCAGCTGGGAAGCCCGGATGGCGGCAATGTAGCCGCCTGGGCCGGAACCGATCACGATCAGGTCATACGCATTCGACATGGGTTTCCACTCCTCTTTTGTCGAGGCAGCGGAAACCCGCCCGCCTCATACGATGGGTTCGACCTGTTCGTGGCCCACCAACATCGCGTAGATTTCATCTTTCAGCTTCATGCGTTTCTTACGCATGTCCGCCATATGGGCGTCGTCAACGGGTTCAATATCGGTCTCAGCGCGATGAATGGACCGGTTCACATCGTGATACTCGTTCGAGATCCGATAGAAGTGGCCGTCAATTTCGCGCAGATGGCGAATCTTGGCGGCATATTCCGGAAATTCATCATGCAGTTCGTGCGGTGTGTTCGACATGTCCGGCCCCCTTCAGGAAAACTTTGACACTGTCAGGCTAACCGCAACGCTGCCCCTCACCCTTGACCCTGATCAACTCCCCTTCATCACATTCCAAGCTGCATGCGGACAATGGGCTCCAGCGCCCTGCCGACGGCTCTCGTGTTTTCCGCGTCCAGATGAACGCCATCGACCGGTGTTACGACGGCAACCGAGGCCGCATCGAAGAAGCCGCAGCCCATTTCGTCGGCCATGTCGCGATAGAACGTCGCCATCATTTTCGACTGCTCGATCGCGCCGGCGAAGGATGCCGCATAATCGCTGTTCGCCGTCTCACGCACGAGCGGCGGCGAGACGATCAGGATTTCCGGCGTTTCGTACTCGAACGGCCAAGCGTGATGCCGAATGAGCTGCACCAGACGGGCCATCCCCTTCGCGGCACCATGCGCAGTGCCGACGACCGAGGGCTTCAGGTCGTTGGTGCCGAGCATCAGGATCACCAGATCGATCGGCGCATGCGTGTGAAGCAGCGTCGGCAGGATGCGTGCGCCGTTGCGGTCGCAATCCGCCAACTGATCTTCATAGGCCGTGGTGCGCCCGCCCAACCCTTCCGGGATCACGCGGACGCCGTGGCCAAGCGCCTTCTGCAGGACCGAGGGCCAGCGGTCTTCATGGGCATGACGGCCCATTCCTTCCGAATCGTGGCCCCAGGTCAGGCTGTCTCCGTAGGCGAGGATGGTTTTCATCCGCCCTCTCCCGGATCAAACCAGCATCGACATCGGGTTTTCGATATAGCTCTTGAAGGCCGCCAGCAGTTCGGCACCCAGCGCACCATCGACGCAGCGATGGTCGGTGGAGAGCGTCACGGTCATGACCTGGGCGATCACCATTTCGCCGTTCTTGACGACCACGCGCTGTTCGCCGGCGCCGACTGCGAGAATGGTCGCATGCGGCGGGTTGATGACGGCTGCGAAGTGCTTGACGCCCATCATGCCCATATTGGACACGGCTGTCGTGCCGCCCTGATATTCCTCGGGCTTGAGCTTCCGTTCCTTGGCGCGCTTGCCATAGTCCTTCATCTCGTTCGAAATGGTGGACAGGCTCTTCTCTTCGGCGCGGCGGATGATCGGCGTGATCAGGCCACCGGGGATCGAGACGGCGACGCCGACATCGGAATGCTTGTGCTTGACCATGTTCGTATCCGTCCAGGACACGTTGGCGTCCGGAACGTCGCGCAGCGCCAGAGCCAGCGCCTTGATGATCATGTCGTTGACCGAGAGCTTATAGGCGGCGCGGTCGTCCTTGCGCGGAGCGGCATGATTGAGCTGGGCGCGCAGTTCGAGCAGCGCATCGAGTTCGCAATCGACAGTGACGTAGAAATGCGGGACCGTCTGCTTGGATTCGACGAGGCGCTTGGCAATCGTCTTGCGCATGCCGTCATGCGGCACGAGTTCGTAGGAACCCGGCTCGAAGAGCTTCAGAACGGCATCTTCCGAGGCCTGCTTGGCAAGCGGCGCAGCCGAGGCGGCGGCAGCAGGGGCAGCGGCCGGCGCGGCGGCGGCAGGCGCTGCCTTGCCGGTGCCGGAAGAGACAGCCTTCTCGACGTCGGACTTGACGACACGGCCATGCGGACCGGTGCCGGAAATGGCCGAAATGTCGAGACCGGCTTCCTTCGCCAGACGACGGGCCAGCGGCGAGGAGAACGGGCGGTTGCCGGCAGGTGCAGACGAGGACACGGCAGCAGCGGGTGCGGCGGCCGGAGCAGCAGCAGGCGCCGGCGTGGCGGCGGGTGCTGCGGGAGCGGCTTCGGCCTTCGGAGCCGGGGCAGCGGATGCGCCGCCGGCGGCCGCAGCCTTCACGTCTTCGCCGTCAGCAGCGAGGATGGCGATCAGGCTGTTGACCTTGACGCCTTCGGTGCCGGCGGGGACGACGATCTTTGCGATCGTGCCTTCATCGACGGCTTCGACTTCCATCGTCGCCTTGTCGGTTTCGATTTCGGCGATGACATCGCCGGACTTGATCTTGTCGCCTTCCTTGACCAGCCACTTGGCAAGGTTGCCCTCTTCCATGGTCGGCGAAAGGGCCGGCATCGTGATATTGATCGGCATGTCCTCGCCCTCCCTTATTTGTAGCAAACGGCCTTCACGGCATCGACGACTTCGCCGACATTCGGCAGAGCCAGCTTTTCAAGGTTGGCCGCATACGGCATCGGCACGTCCTTGCCGGCGATCGTGATGACCGGAGCGTCGAGATAGTCGAAGGCTTCGCGGCTGACGCGGTTGGCGATGAAGTCACCGACCGATGACTGCGGATAGCCTTCCTCGATGGTGACGAGGCGACCGGTCTTCTTGACGGACTCGATGATCGCCGGAAGGTCCATCGGGCGGATGGTGCGCAGGTCGATCAGTTCGACGTCGATACCGAGCTTGGTCAGTTCGTCCACGGCCTTGACGGCATAGGTCATGCCGATGCCCCAGGAGACGAGCGTCACGTCATTACCGACGCGATGGATGCGAGCCTTGCCGATCGGCAGGACGAAATCGTCCATCTTCGGCACTTCAAACGTCTGTCCGTAGAGGATTTCATTTTCGAGGAAGATGATCGGGTTCGGATCGCGGATCGCTGCCTTGAGCAGGCCCTTGAAGTCAGCCGCCGTGTAGGGCTGGATGACCTTGAGGCCCGGAATGTGGCTGTACCAGGCGGCATAGTCCTGGCTGTGCTGGGCAGCGACGCGTGCAGCTGCACCGTTCGGGCCGCGGAACACGATCGGCGCGCCCATCTGGCCGCCGGACATGTAGAGCGTCTTGGCAGCAGAGTTGACGATCTGGTCAATCGCCTGCATGGCGAAGTTGAAGGTCATGAATTCGACGATCGGGCGAAGGCCGGCCATGGCAGCGCCGACGCCGATACCGGCAAAACCGTGCTCGGTGATCGGCGTGTCGATGACGCGCTTCGGGCCGAATTCCTGCAGGAGGCCCTGGGTCACCTTGTAGGCGCCCTGATATTCGGCGACTTCCTCGCCCATGACGAAGACGTCCGGGTTGGCGCGCATCTCTTCGGCCATGGCGTCGCGCAGCGCTTCGCGCACCGTCATCGTCACCATTTCGGTGCCGGCGGGAATGGCCGGGTCGGATGCGGCTTCAACCTTCGGAGCGGCCGGAACCTTGGCAGCCGGGGCTTCTTCAGCGGCTTCGCGGGCCTTGCCGCCGGCATCGCCTGCGGTAGCAGCCGGTGTGTCGGCGTCAGCCTTCGCTTCGGCCTTCGGGGCGGCGGACGAACCAATGTCGGAGGCGCTTTCGCCATCCTGCAGCAGCACTGCGATCGGCGCGTTGACCTTCACATTTTCGGTGCCGGCGGCCACAAGCAGCTTGCCGATCACGCCTTCATCGACGGCTTCCACTTCCATGGTGGCCTTATCGGTTTCGATTTCGGCGATCACGTCGCCGGAGACGACCTTGTCGCCTTCCTTCTTCAGCCACTTAGAGAGCGTGCCTTCCTCCATCGTCGGAGACAGTGCAGGCATCAGGATGTCAATCGGCATGGTCCTCACCCAATTCGTTTCAGGCGCTCGGCCTTAAAAATTCTTGATCAGCGCCAGCGTATCGCGGCGCGCGGCATGCGATAGTCCCGCCCTCACTCCCGAAGGCGGGACCCGCTGTCACAGCAGGATATCGGTGTAGAGTTCCGATACGGCCGGCTCGGGATTGGCCTGGGCGAAATCGGCGGCGTCGGCCACGATCTCGCGGACTTCCTTGTCGATGTCCTTGAGCGAATCTTCCGTGGCCCAGCCCTTCTCGATCAGGCGTGCCTTGACCTGTTCGATCGGGTCATGCTCGGAGCGCATCTTCTGCACTTCGTCCTTAGAGCGATACTTCGCCGGGTCGGACATGGAGTGACCGCGATAGCGATAGGTCTGCATCTCGAGGATGATGGGGCCGTTGCCGGAGCGGCAATGCTCGACCGCATAGTCGGCCGCAGCCTTGACGGCGCGGACGTCCATGCCGTCGACCTTCATGCCGGGAATGCCGATGGAGGCACCGCGCTGCGAGAAGTCCGTCTGCGACGAGGCGCGGTTGACGGCCGTGCCCATGGCGTAGCGATTGTTCTCGATGATGTAGATCACCGGCAGCTTCCAGAGAGCCGCCATGTTGAAGCTCTCGTAAACCTGGCCCTGGTTGGCCGCGCCGTCGCCGAAATAGGCGAGCGAAACGTTGTCATTGCCACGATAGTGGTTGGCAAAGCCGAGCCCGGTGCCGAGCGAGACCTGTGCACCGACGATGCCGTGGCCGCCGTAGAAGTTCTTTTCCTTGGAGAACATGTGCATCGAGCCGCCCTTCCCCTTGGAAAGACCGCCCTCGCGACCGGTGAGTTCAGCCATGACGCCGCGGGCGCTCATGCCGCAGGCCAGCATGTGACCGTGATCGCGGTAACCGGTGATGACCTGGTCGCCGTCCTTCAGCGCCATCTGCATACCGACAACGACAGCTTCCTGGCCGATATAGAGGTGACAGAAACCGCCGATGAAGCCCATGCCGTAAAGCTGGCCGGCCTTCTCTTCGAAGCGGCGGATGAGCAGCATCTCGCGATATGCGTTCAGCTCCTGCTCTTTGTTGAATTCGGAAATCTTTTCCGCAGCGTCGGACTTGGCGGACTTGCGGGCAGCAGCAGACGCGGGTTTACGCGGAGCCATGCAGTAACCTCCCCAGGCTAGATGTTTTTCCTTGGGACACACCATAGGCAAAGTCAGGAAAAACAGCAATGCCCTAAACGCATAGCTAGCATCCGGTATAAATGATTGAAATAAAACGGCAAAATTAAATTAATCCGATTTCAGTTATATCGCCGAAATCAGTGAAATATAACGATTTCATCCGGACGCGACATGTTGAGCTGCGCGCGCGCCTCCTCGTCCAGCATGTCCTTCTGTATTGACCCGTCGCTCAGCGCCGAGACCTGCCGCTCGAGGGCCTTTCGCTTGACCTGCAGAACCGCCAGCTTCTGCTGGCGTTCCGCCTTCTGTTGCAGAAACTTCTCGGTCGCCTTGAGGCCAAACTCGCCGTGGACCGAATGATAGCCGAAATAGGCCAGAAATGCAGCCGTAATCGCCGGCAAAACGAAACGGCCGAACCGCCGCTTCCTGTACTGCTTGGTCAACATGTGGGGAACCCGTGACGCGATACTCTTTGCAATCACATTAGAAGCCAGAGATTAACGCTCTGTTGACCACGTGTCGTCAGGAACAAAAAAGGCCGCGGCAGATTTGCCGCGGCCCCATGATGTCAAACCTTACGAAGCCGATCAGGCCTTGAGGATCGAGCGGCCGGCATACTTTGCCTGGCTGCCGAGGCCTTCCTCGATGCGGATGAGCTGGTTGTACTTGGCGAGCCGGTCCGAACGGGCGAGCGAGCCGGTCTTGATCTGTCCGCAGTTCGTGGCAACGGCGAGATCGGCAATGGTCGAGTCTTCCGTTTCGCCCGAGCGGTGCGACATGACGGCGGTGTAACCGGCCTTGTGGGCGGTTTCGACGGCGTCGAGGGTTTCCGAGAGCGAACCGATCTGGTTGACCTTGACGAGAATCGAGTTGGCAACGCCCATCTTGATGCCGTCGCGCAGACGTGCGGAGTTCGTCACGAACAAGTCGTCGCCGACGAGCTGGCACTTGGAGCCGACGAGATCGGTCAGGATCTTCCAGCCTTCCCAGTCGTCTTCAGACATGCCGTCCTCGACAGAGATGATCGGGTAGCGGGCAACTAGATCGGCGAGATAATGCGCCTGCTCGGCAGGGCTGCGGGTCTTGCCTTCGCCTTCGTAGACGTAGTTGCCGTTCTTGAAGAATTCGGTGGCGGCGCAGTCGAGACCGATGAACATGTCATCGCCCGGCTTGTAGCCGGCCTTTTCGATCGACTTCATGATGAAATCAAGCGCTGCCGGGGCGCTTTCGAGGCCCGGCGCGAAGCCGCCTTCGTCACCTACGTTGGTGTTGTGGCCCTGGGATGCCAGTTCCTTCTTGAGCGTATGGAAGACTTCCGAGCCCATGCGCACCGCGTCACGGATGTTTTCCGCACCGACCGGCATGATCATGAATTCCTGGAAGTCGATCGGGTTGTCGGCGTGAACGCCACCGTTGATGATGTTCATCATCGGAACCGGCAGCAGACGCGAGCCAGCACCGCCGACGTAGCGGTAGAGCGGCAGGCCGGCAGCGTCAGCTGCAGCCTTGGCAGCGGCGAGCGACACGCCCAGAATGGCGTTGGCGCCAATGCGGCTCTTGTTCGGCGTGCCATCGAGTTCGATCATGGCCTGGTCGAGCGCGATCTGATCTTCGGCATCCATGCCGCCGACGGCGTCGAAGATCTCGCCGTTGACGGCAGCAACTGCCTTTTCAACGCCCTTGCCGAGATAGCGCTTGCCACCATCGCGAAGCTCAACCGCTTCGTGTGCACCCGTCGATGCGCCCGAGGGAACAGCGGCGCGGCCCATGCTGCCATCTTCAAGGATGACGTCGACCTCAACGGTCGGGTTGCCACGGCTGTCGAGGATCTCGCGGCCGATAATGTCAACAATGGCGGTCATGTTCTTTTCCCTATAGGCTGAGGAGATTGGTCCGCGCTTCTCATAGAACATCGTCGCGTGAGAGGGAAGCTGCCACTGGCGACGAATTGCCGAGGGCAGGAACATATAATGCTTCACATATGCGAAAATTAGCACATTTGGTTTACTCAAATTCATGCATTTGTCGACATGATCGGTCTCGTGCAGCGGATGCCCCCCAAATCGAAGCCGCGAGCACATAGGCTAAGGCCTTTATGGCGCACCCCCAATAAGCGCCGCAGTGACAAGCCGCCAGGTCCCCCACCTGGCGGCTTCATTCGTTTCAAGACAGCATCATCCGCGCACAGCCACGATCCTTGGCCCCTGTCCTAAAATGGCAAAGGGTCCGGCGTTACCGCCGAACCCTTCACGCAATCCCCGATACGCAACACTATCCGGGGAAAGATCGGCTATTCAAGGAAGGACATCGGATTGATCGGAGCCGAGTTCTTGCGCACCTCGAAGTGCAGCTTCGGCCGCGAGGCGTTGCCTGACATCCCGGAGTCGGCGACGACCTGACCGCGATTGACCTTGTCACCTCGGTTGACGTCGATGCTCTTGAGGTGGGCGTAGACGGTAACCTTGCCATCGGAGTGGCGGATCAGAACCGTATTGCCGAGTTTCTCGAGACCATTGCCGGCATAGATCACGACGCCGTTCTCGGCGGCCTTGACCGGCGTGCCTTCCGGCACGGAGATGTCGATACCGTCGTTGCGCTGTCCGTCGACATTGGCGCCATAAGCGGCGATTACGGCACCCGTCGCCGGCCAGCGATACTTACCAATGCCGGTTTCAGCGGGCGCCGTGGAGGCAACCTGCGTACCTGCCGCAGAGGAAACGCTTTCCTTCGATTCGGCCGGCGCGGCGGCTGCAGCGGCGGGCTGCGTTGCCTTCGGCTTCAGAGGTGCATCGGGCCTCTGCGAAACCGAGGCCGTCGTCATGTCATCAGCCGTCACCTTTTCGGTTGCCGGCTTTTCGGCGACCTTCGGTCCAGCAGCCGGGATCTTCAGTTCCTGACCGACGCGGACAGCGTTGCTCGTCAGGCCGTTTGCAGCCCGAAGCGCCTCAACCGTCACGCCGTTCTTCTTGGCGATCGCAATCAGGTTTTCGCCCGAGGCAACCTTGTGCGTTGCGCCCTTTGCGCCATCCTTAGCCTCAGCGGCGGCGACCTTCTTCTTCTCGGCCTGCGGCGCGGAGGGAAGAACGGCTTCCTGCTGATGCGGCGCCTTGCCGGGAACCGGGATCTTGGCCGGCGACTGCGCAACTCTGGTCTGCTCTGCAGCCTTGGGCTCGATCGCTGCGACCTGCTTGTTCTGCGCAGCCTGCGAAGCAGGCACGGTCCCGGTCGAGATCGGGTCCGGACCCTTGATCATGCGGATACTATTGCGGCCCTTGGCCTGCGCCGGCGTGTTGACAGCCTGGCGAACCGGAGCAGGAGCGGAAGGCTGAGCCGGAGGAAGCGGATCACCCAAGGCAGCCGACTGGACCGGCGAACTCGACACGACGCGGGCATTCGAGGAAACCGGAAGCGGCGAGCCGTACTGGGCGTTCTGCGCCGGCGGCATCGGCTGGTTCATCGGATCGGAAAGATCGGAACGCGGCGGCAGCTTGCCCGCGGACGCGACATCGGCGCTCGGCGTCGGAACCCGCCCGTTGCCGCCACCCTGGATCGAACCCGTGCTGATATTATCAGCAGAGTGATAGAAGCTATCAAAGCGTGTCGCATCCGAACTGCAACCCGCAGCAGTGCCAGCCAAAAGCGCAATCGCAATGAACCGAACTGCCGGATTTTTGTACGCTGACGCAATTCTGTTACGCATTACTGGCCCCGTCTCTACAAGAAACTCTCGTGAGGCCATTAAAGCGCGTTAGGGTTACCGCGGGGTTAAGGCGGCACTACAGAAGATCATTATTTTTCGTGATTTGCTAATTCTGCCCGCTGCTTGTGCGGCAGGCGCCCCATGCCTCAAAGCGCGTTGGCCATATGCGGCTCGAGCGGCAGATAAGGCGCTTCAAACAGCTCCGTCCGCTCGAAACGAACACCGACCTTGGTGAAGCGGATCATCATGCAGCGGCCATCTTCCAGGACCATCGGAGCCAACATTTCCCCGCCCGGAACAACCTGTTCAGCGAAGATGCGCGGCATCGAAGTAAAGGCAGCCGTGACCAGAATTCGATCAAACGTCCCCTCGCCCGGCAATCCGTTCATCCCATCGGCCTGCCGGGAGAAGATGTTGCCGCCACCGATCTTGCCGAACCGAGCATGGGCGTTTTCGACAAGCGTCCGGTAGCGATCGACGGTCAGAACCCGCTGGCACAGCTTGCCCATCAGGCTTGCAGTATATCCACTGCCAGTCCCGATTTCGAGGACGCGGTGATCGGGATGAAGGTTGAGGAGATGCACCACCTTTGCCGCGAGATCCACCCCTTCGGCAAAAGCCCCGCATTCAATCGGAATCGAGTGCCGCGACCAGGCATCGCGGGCGAATGCCGGTGGCACGAAGAGGCTACGTGGGACCTGCTCGATCGCGTTGAACAGGCTGGCATTGGAAACGCCCTCTGAACGCAACCGCATCACCAGTGCCGCAAATTCTTCCTTGTCGCCCAGCCCCGTTTCCAAAGCATCACTCCAGCGAAAGCGCTGTCTTCAACGCCTGTTGCGCTGCGTAGTCGGTCAAATCCAACTTCAGCGGCGTGACCGAAATGCGGCCTTCGGCCAGCGCGTTGACGTCCGATCCGGCCTTCAGATCGGATTTGCGGCCGTCGAATTTCAGCCAGTAATAGGGGAAGCCACGCCCGTCGCGGCGCTGCTCGGCCAGAAGCCCAAAGGTCAGCTTACCCTGGTTCGTCACCTCGACACCCTTGACCTCTTCCGGTCGGCAATTGGGGAAGTTGACGTTCAGGAAACTGAACGGCGGCAGGTGCACGCCCAGCAGCTTGTCGAGGAGTGCCGGCGCGTGAGTCTCGGCGACCTCCCAGGGGACCTTGCGTTCGCCATCGAAGAGATAGGCTTGGGACAGAGCAACGGAGCGAACACCCTGCAGCGCACCTTCCATGGCTCCGGCCACGGTCCCCGAATAGGTGACGTCATCGGCCATGTTCGCACCGGAGTTCACCCCCGACAGAACCAGATCCGGCTTGCCCTTCATGACTTCCTGTATGCCCATGATGACGCAATCTGTCGGCGTGCCGCGCAGCGCAAAGCGCTTCTCCGACACCATGCGCAGACGCAGCGGGTCGTTGAGTGTCAGCGAGTGTGCCAGCCCGCTCTGGTCCGTCTCCGGTGCGACGATCCAGACATCGTCCGTGATCGTGCGGGCGATCCGCTCCAGTGCCGCAAGCCCCGGAGCATGAATGCCGTCATCATTGGTGAGCAGGATGCGCATCAGATCAGGCAGCCTTCTCGATGCGGGTGATGCCGCCCATGTAGGGGAGCAGCACGTCCGGCACGGTGATGGAGCCGTCTTCGTTCAGATAGTTTTCCATCACGGCGATCAGGCAGCGACCGACAGCCGTGCCTGAACCGTTGAGCGTGTGCACGAAGTTCAACGTCTTGTCGGAGGCGTTGCGGTAGCGCGCGTTCATGCGGCGCCCCTGGAAATCGCCGCAGACCGAGCAGGACGAGATTTCGCGATAGGTGTTCTGGCCGGGCAGCCAGACCTCGAGGTCATAGGTCTTGCGCGCGCCGAAGCCCATGTCGCCCGAGCAGAGCGTCATCGTGCGGAAATGCAGGCCCAGGCGCTTCAGGACCTCTTCAGCGCAAGCGGTCATCCGCTCATGCTCGGCGATCGAGCTGTCAGCGTCCGTGATCGAAACGAGTTCGCATTTCCAGAACTGGTGCTGGCGCAGCATGCCGCGCGTGTCACGGCCGGCAGATCCTGCTTCCGACCGGAAAGACGGGGTCAGCGCCGTGAAGCGCAACGGCAGTTTGTCTTGATCGAGGATTTCGCCAGCCACAAGATTCGTCAGCGTCACTTCCGCCGTCGGGATCAGCCAGCGACCGTCGGTCGTGCGGAACAGATCCTCGGCAAATTTCGGCAGCTGACCGGTGCCATACATGGCATCGTCGCGCACCATCAGTGGCGAGGAGACTTCCGTGTAGCCGTGTTCGCGCGTGTGCAGGTCCAGCATGAACTGGCCGAGGGCGCGTTCCATGCGGGCGAGCTGCGAGGTCAGGACCGTGAAGCGCGCGCCGGAAAGCTTGGCGGCGCGTTCGAAATCCATGTAGCCGAGCGCTTCACCGATCTCGTAATGCTCCTGCGCGGCATGGTTCCAGCCAGGCTTGTCGCCGACGACGCGCTTGACCTCATTGTCATGCTCGTCCTTACCGACCGGAACATCGTCCAGCGGAATGTTCGGGATGCGCGAGAGCATGTCGGTGAGTTCGGCGCTGACCTTGCGCTCTTCCTCTTCCGCAGCAGGAAGGGTTTCCTTCAGCGTGGCCATTTCGGCCTTCAGCCTGTCGGCAAGCTCCGTGTTCTTCTGCGCCATGGCGGCGCCGATCTCCTTGGAGGCCGAATTGCGGCGCGACTGCATGTCCTGAACGGACTGGACAAGGGAACGGCGCTTCTCATCGAGCGCGATGACGGAAGCCGCCTGGGCCTCAGCGCCACGTTTTGCCAGAGCTGCGTCAAGCGCTGCCGGATTTTCCCTGATCCATTTGATGTCGAGCATTGCATCTTAGCCTTCGAAGACAAGTCAGTTTTCGAAGGGTGGCAGCTTCGTCTTCAAAAAGCCCCGCCCCGATCACGTGGCAGGGCCGGTCGTCACGCCCCGCCGTCTTCAGACCCGGATGAGGACACGACTTCGCTTGCCGTCGCCTGCTCGTCTTCCGCAGCCTTCTCCTTGCCGCGTCCCTTTTCGATGAGTCGGCCGGCATAGATAGCGATTTCGTAGAGAAGGATTGTCGGCAGTGCAAGGCCGATCTGGGACATCGGATCGGGCGGCGTCAGCACAGCCGCGACCACGAAGGCCAGCACGATGGCGTATTTGCGCTTCTCGACCAGCGTTTTCGTTTGCAGGATGTCGGCGCGGATCAGCAGCGAGGTCACCACCGGCAACTGGAAGACCAGACCGAAGGAAAAGACCAGCGTCATTATCAGGCTCAGATATTCCGAGACCTTCGGCATCAGCTGCACTGCCACCTGGCTTTCCGAGCCGGCCACTTCCATGCGCAGGAAGAACCACATGACCATTGGCGTGAAGAAGAAATAGACGAGTGCCGCACCCAGCAGGAAAAGCACGGGCGATGCGATCAGGAACGGCAGGAAGGCCGCGCGTTCGTTCTTGTAGAGGCCGGGCGCAACAAAACGATAGAGCTGCGATGCGATGACCGGGAACGCCAGGATCATGGCGCCAAACATGGCGACCTTGAGCTGCGTGAAAAAGAATTCCTGCGGCGCCGTGTAGATGAATTCTGCCTTCTTCACATCCAGATGCGCCCAGATGACGGCCCACTTATAGGGGATCACCAGAAGGTTGAAGAGATCGCGCGCGAAGAAGAAGCAAACCAGAAAGGCCACGAAGAAAGCGGCGAGCGATTTGATCAGGCGGGCCCGCAGTTCTACCAGATGCTCGATCAGCGGCTGCGGCTTGTCGTCGATTTCGTCAGTCGTCATGCATCACCCGTCTTCTTGGCCTTCGCAGCGGGCTTCTTCGGTGTCGTTGTCTTTGCCGGTGCAGCCACGGCCTCGGCGGCCTGTGGAGCCGCCTTACGTTGAGCAGACTTCGTGACCGGTGAAGAGACGGTTTCCACCGGAGCAACCGCAGGCTCCGCCGCTAGAACGGCCTTCTTGCGTGGTGCTGGTTTCACCTTCGGCGCAGCAGTCACCTCCACGGGCGTGGTGGCCTGAGCCACTTCTGCCGCGGCGGGTTCCAAAGCGGCCGAGGCCTTCGAGACACGCGGCTTGCGCGCGGGCTTCTTGGGTTCGGTGGCGGGATCACGGGAGGCGGGTGTCTCGGCGGATGTCGGTGCGGTCACCGTCACAGGCTCCGCAACCGGGAAGGTCGGCGGCTCGCCAGGCGCCTTCACCTCGGTTTCGGGCCTCCATGGCTCGCCGATCTTGGCAGGCTCGGATTTCGTCGCGTTCTGAAGGTCGCTGCGGATATCATTGCCCATCTGGCGGAGCGGGTTCAGCGCATCCTTCAGCGAATTGACGGGATTCAGCTTCTGCGCATCAGAAAAGGTCTGGCGCACATCATCCAGTTCGGCCTCACGAAGGGCCTCATCGAACTGCTGGCGGAACTCCCCGGCCATGAGACGAAGACGTTTCGTCATCTTGCCGAAAGCGCGCAGCATGGGCGGCAGGTCCTTCGGCCCGACCACCACGATCAAAACGATGGCGATGACCAAGAGTTCGGTCCAGCCGATATCCAGCATTGAACTACCTCAGAGAAGCGCAGGCGGCGCTGATATTATTTGGCTTCGTCGGCTTTGTGATCGACCGTCTTGGCCTTGTCCGCCGGATCTTCCTCGGACATGCCCTTCTTGAAGTTCTGGATGCCCTTTGCGAGGTCACCCATCAATTCCGGGATCTTGCCGCGACCGAAGAACAGAAGCACGACGACCAGAACGATCAGCCAATGCACCATGCTAAAAGAACCCATCGGAATCTCCTTCCTGACACCTCCGAACACCGGAGGCCTATTTGTTCCCCAAACGATGTAAGACGTTCAAGCGTCTTTTTCAAACACCATTATGTCGCGTTCGTTAACGTCTAGCGATATATCGCGCAAGCCCTGGGGCAACTGGTCGGCACGAATTCGCGCCCGAACCGGCTCTTCGACGCCGGGTACGGCCAGCCGCAGCACCTCGACAACGCCGAGAAAACGCCGGGATAAAATTCTTGCGGGGATACGCCCCCCCTCGCCGCTGACGTGCACGTCCGCAAGCCGAACAGCCGCGTTGACACGCGTTCCCTCCGGGAATCGTGCCCCGGTCGTCCGGCCGAGCGGCGTTTCAACCTCGCCATTGCGCACAGCGGACGCAAACACATTGATGTCCGAAAAGAAGCCGGCCGCAAAAAGGGTGGCAGGACGACGGTAGAGCTCCTCCGAGGGACCTGATTGCACCAGCCGGCCATCGCGTAGAAGCGCAATGCGGTCGGCCATCAACATGGCCTCTTCCGCATCGTGGGTGACAACAATGGCGGTGGCGCGGGTTTCACGCAGGATCGCCAGCGTTTCGGAACGCACCGAATCCTTCAACCGCGAGTCCAGGCCCGAAAATGGCTCATCCATCAGGAAAACGGCCGGACGCGGCGCCAGCGCGCGGGCGAGCGCAACGCGCTGCTGTTCGCCGCCGGACAATGCGTGGGGATATTTGTCGGCCGCATGATCGAGACCGACACGCGCCAACGCCGCCATCGCCTCCTCGATCGCCGCCTTCTTCGGAAGCGCGGTCAGGCCGAAGCGGACGTTGTCGAGGATGGTCAGGTGCGGGAAGAGCGCAAAGTCCTGGAACATCAGGCCGATGCCACGCCGTTCCGGCGGCAGGAAATTCGACGGGCCCGCAATTTCGCGATCATTCAGAAGCACGCGACCACTCGACTGCACCTCGATACCGGCGGCGATCCTGAGGAGTGTCGTCTTACCGGAGCCGGAGGGTCCGAGAAGACAGAGGACCTCGCTCGGTTCGGCCACCAGCGAAATGCCGCGAATGGTTTCCTTCCCGTGGTAACTGTGGCGAATATCGTCAAAGGCGAGCCGCGCTGCAAAGGTCACGCCCGCCGTCCGCCGGCTGCGCGCCTCGGGTGCCATTTGCGAGTTTTCGAGAGACTTCGACAATAAGAACGTCCGGTTTTCGGGCACTGGAAGCGCCGGTAAAGCAGACCTTATTCCTCTTCTTTCCCGCCCGGTGTCAAGAGGCCGAGTTCCTCAAGGTCAAGCTGGGTCAGCGGATCTTCGTCTTCGGTCAGTTCGTCGTCGGACAGAGGGGACGGGATATTGAAGTTCGGCGGCATTCGGCCCGTGAGGAGCCCTGCCCCGCGCAGTTCTTCCAGACCGGGCAGGTCGCGAACCTCCTCCAGACCGAAGTGGTCGAGGAAGTCTCTCGTCGTGCCGAAGGTCACCGGACGGCCCGGTGTGCGACGGCGGCCGCGGAAGCGGACCCAGCCGGCTTCCATCAGCACATCCAGCGTGCCGCGCGACGTCTGGACGCCACGAATGTCTTCGATTTCAGCACGCGTCACCGGCTGGTGATAGGCGATGATCGCCAGGACTTCGAGCGCGGCGCGCGAAAGCTTCTTGGGCTCACGCTCGTCCGAGCGCAGCGCGAAGGACAAGTCAGGGGCTGTGCGAAAAGCCCAGTGACCCTCGATGCGGACGAGATGGATGCCGCGCGCCGTGTAATCGTTTCTGAGTGTGGCCATGACCAGCGCGACATCAACGCCCCGCGGCAGACGCTCTGTCAGGAAGGTTTCGGAGACGGGCTGTGCCGAGGCGAAGACAAGTGCTTCAGCCATTCGACAGGCCTCGAAAAAACGCGGGTCGTCGGCGCTTGTCTCCGTGACATCGACCATATCCGGGGTTTCGGCCATCGTCATAACGGGGTGCTTCCCTCGCTCAGGTCTGCCGCCTTCTCGCCCGGGCGCATGAAGATCGGCGTGAAAGCGCCGTCCTGGCGGATCTCGATCTTTCGCTCACGGGCCATTTCCAGCGAGGCGGCAAAAGCGCTGGCAATCATCGTCCGGCGCTCCTGCGGATCCGCGGCATAGCGGGCCAGATAGATATCCAGCGAAACCCAATCGGAAATCTCGCCCACCATCCGGGAGAGCAGCGTTCGCGCCTCAACAAGCGACCAGACCTTGCGCCGGGCAATCACGACATTCGTCACCGCCTGGCGCTGGCGAAGCGCTGCGTAGGCGGTCAGCAGATCGTAGAGGCTGGCCTCAAAGGCGGAGCGGCGCTCGACCGGGATCAACTCCGGGGCACCCCGCGGGAAAACGTCCCGGCCGAGGCGGTCCCGGTTCACCAGCTTTTCGGCGGCATTGCGCATGGCTTCCAGCCGTTTCAGGCGAAAGGCCAGGCTCTGAGCCATTTCCTCGCCCGTTGGCTCACCATCCTTCGGCTGCTGGGGTATGAGAAGGCGGGACTTCAGATAGGCGAGCCATGCAGCCATCACGAGATAATCGGCGGCGAGCTCGATACGAATGGCGCGGGCCTGCTCGACGAAGGTCAGGTATTGTTCCGCGAGCGCCAGCACGGAAATGCGAGAAAGATCAACCTTTTGAGTCCGTGCCAAATGCAGCAGCAGGTCGAGCGGACCTTCGAAACCGGCAACGTCGATCAGCAGCGCCGGTTCACTAACCCCGCGCTCCGCATCCGCGTCCCACAATTTCTCGAGCGGCGCGGACGCCGGCTTTTGCCCTTCGGCCATCTCAATACCTGCCCCTCTGACCGGACCCGGGTTGCCCCGGTGCCGGTCAGGCAGAGGGGAACATCGCGAAGAACTCGGCGCGCAATGCGGCTTCATCCGAAGCGTCGGGCTTTCCGAAACCGGCGACAGCGGCATCGGCGCGTGCCTTGGCCTTACCGCTCAGGATCGGCGCTTCCGCAACAACGGCCTGCATTTCTGCCATCACGCCATTGCAGTGAAGCACGATATCGCAGCCGGCTGCAACAATGTCTCGCGCACGCTCCCCAATTGTTCCGGCGAGAGCGTTCATTGACGTGTCGTCCGACACGAGAAGGCCGTCAAAGCCGATATGGCCGCGAATGATCTCATCGATCACGATCTTCGAGGTCGTGCCGGGATGCTTCGCATCGATTGCGGTATAGACGACGTGGGCACTCATCGCCATGAGTTCATTGCGCATGGCCCGGAAAGGCGCGAAGTCATGCGCCTCCAGCGTTGCGCGCGACGCGTCGACCACCGGCAGATTGTGATGCGAATCGGCACCGGCGCGCCCATGGCCGGGCATGTGCTTCATGACGGGAAGCATTCCCCCATCCTTCAACCCCTGCGCGGCGGCGCGTCCCATGACGGTGACGGTCTCCGGATCATACCCATAGGCACGGCTGCCGATGACGTCATGGGCACCCGCAACAGGCACATCGAGCACCGGCAAACAATCAACATCGATGCCGAGCTTGAGAAGGTCAAAGGCATGGAGGCGCGACATCAGCCAGGCGGCGCGCAAGCCTTTTTCCTTGTCGCGTGCGTAGAGAGCGCCAAGGTCCGCGCCGGATGGGTACTTGTCGGCAAGCGGCGGCTTGATCCGCTGGACGCGACCGCCTTCCTGGTCGATCAACACCGGCGCATGGCGCCCGGCAACCGTCTCGCGAAGATCGCCCGTCAGGCGTCTGATCTGGTCGAGGTTTTCAATATTGCGACCGAAGAGGATGAACCCCCAGGGCTGAACCTCCCGGTAGAAGGCTTTCTCTGCCTCCGTCAGAACCGGCCCGGAGCAGCCGAGGATGAGTGCGCGTGTGTCTGTCATGATCCACCCATAAAGAAAGAATCGCCGCCCATTGAGGCGGCGATTGTTTGGCTATTCAAAGGTTTCGTATCAGCGGGAAACGAGGCAGCTTCCGCCCGCCGCCTTGTAACGCGAGCAAAGTGCGATGGCCTCTTCCTTGCTGCCTGCAACGATACGCAGGCGATAGTAGGTGCCCTTGCCCGGAATTTCCGCCGGCTTGATGTCGGGGCTCTTTCCGCCGATGACGGAAGAGAACTTGGCCGAGAGGTTGGCGTAGGATTTCTGCGCCTCAGCCTCGGAAGGAAGCGATGCGATCTGGATCACGTAGGCACCGCCCGCCGCGTTCGAGGCCGCGGGTACTGCGGCCGGCTTCGTCGCCGCCGCCTGTTGCGCCACGGGCTTTGCGGCGGCAGCGGGAGCCTGCTGGACAGCCGGCTTTTCCCCAGCCGCGGTCTGCTGACCGACGACGTTGCCGCGCTGCGTCACAGTCCCAACAACGTTGACCGGCTGTTCGGCGGGGCGCGCCGTTGGGATCGGTGCAGCCACCGGCTTCTGTGCAGCGGCCTTGTCTGCCGCGGCCTGCTGAATGCCCTGCGCGGCAGGCACGCCATTGGCGGTCGGACTGTTAGCAGGCGTACCGTCGGCCGGTGCGATCGTTGCGGCCGGCTGCGATGCTTCCACCTTTGCGGTTGAAGCAGGCGCGGTCATCGCTGCATCCGCGCCAGCAGGCTTCTGTTGAGAAGCCGGATCTGCCGGAGCATTGGTTTCACGAGCGACCAGCGTTCCATTCGGCAGAACGATCATGGTCTTCACCTTGCGGGGTGCGACCGACTCGTTCGGCTTTTGACCATCCGCGCCCGGCTGGGACGGCGTTGCCGGCAGGCGGGCATCCGCATCGTTCGTCGCCGTTGCATCGGACACGCCTGGCGCCTGACCGTCGGCCGGCATAGTGCCTTCGTCACCCAGCGTCTTCGCAGCCACGTTCACAGGCTCTTCCGAATTGGCGATCAGGCTGCCCTGTTTGACGACTTCCGGAGACTTGCCGGCCACGCGATCGTAGACGGCCTTGTCCTGGTTCGGGACCTGCTTGCCGCCCGGCTCTTCCGGCACTTCCTTGATCGGCGACTTGTCGGCCATGATGACACGCGGCGTTCCATCGCCGGCGATACCTTTGACATCGCCCGAGCGCCACAGCATGACGGCGCCGAGGCCAGCAAACGCCACCAGGGCCGCAAAGGCGGCAACCCGTGCATAGCGAGACACGAAGCTGGTCGAGGCGGCGTTGATTTCGGCCATATCGAAAGCGCGACCGGCCGGGATGGCCGGGGCCTCGTGAATGGAGCGGATAATCTCATTGGCGAGCCCGTCGGCGTCCCCGCTCGATGAAGGCTCCTGTTCGTCCGTTACCGGATTTGCTGACGCCGCGGACTTCGACTTGCTGCCAAGGGCGAACAGTTCCGCCATCTCCGCCTCAATGTCATAGTCGAAATCGGAGACGGGGTTCGGAATTGCCTCGCCTTCCTGATCGGGAACTTGCGGAACATCCATGTTGCCGAAGGATGCCGGCATGCGGTCTTCGATTTCGGTGATCGCAGCGGGATCGAAGGGCAGTTCGTCAACAGGCTGCGGCGCGGTGTTTGCCTGAAGTTCGGACATGACCGCGCGCGAGACTTCAGCCTCGATCGCATCCTCATCGAAGTCGAATTCAAAATCCTTGAAGTCGAAATCGGCGTCCTTTTCAGCCACGGGCACCACGGGAACCACGGGAACCTGGGGCTTTTCACCAGCCTGAAGCCAGTCAGGCAGATCGAATTTGGCCGCGGCGGCAACCGGCGCAGCGGTGGCCAACGAGGCAGCAGCCGTTTGAACCGCAAACGAAGGACGTTCCGGCTCTACGGAAATATAGTCGTCGGCAACGAACTTCTCGCCTTCGGAACGATCAGCATCAGAGCTGTCAAGTTCCGGCGCGATGTCAGCGATCGTTTCTTGCGAGAGCGAATCCGCCGGAGGCGCAATCACCTCAGGCGTCAGGAGGTCCGCCTCGTTCAACTCGAACTCGAATTCGCCAATCAGGTCCGGTTCCTGCGCCGCAGTGTCATGGGCATCGATTTCATCCGCCGCCGTTTCAGGTTCTCTTGCGACAACGGCGTTATCGGGAGCTTTTTCACTCACAACAGCTGGCGCCACCGCTGCGACGACATCATCCGCCGCAGGGCGCCATTTCGGCGCAAGCGCTGCAGAGGACAACCATGCTGGCGTCGTCGTCTCGACGGCGGCAAGCCTGTCGTTCTTCCAGGCGGCGAAAGGCGATGCCGGCTCGGCTGCGGCATCAGGCGTCAGGTCAAGTGCGCCGACCGATTGTTCAAGCTCGCCCTCCAGCGCCTCATCAACCGCGGGCTCAGCGGAGTCGGCAACAATCTCCGATTCCAGGTCCGACAAATCGAAATCCGGCACAGGTCCTGCGAATACCGGCTCTTCGTCGAACGCCTGCGGCTCGTCGAGATCGATTTCGGGGACGGGACCGGCGAATACGGGTTCATCAGCGAAATCCATATCCGGGACAGGTCCCGCAAAGACGGGCTCCACATCCTGAACAATCGGATCGATGGCGCTGTCGCCGACAGGATCAACGGCAAATTCGACTTCCGGTTCGACCGCTGCCTCGGTTAGGACGTCTTCGTCCTCGGGGCTCCAGCCGGAAAGTTCCGGAACCGGGCCGGAAAACACAACCGTGTCTTCTTCTACCTCGCTCGGGGCATCCGCCACATCCAGCGACGGAACAACATCGATTTGCGCAGCAGGCTCGGAGGCGAAGACAACAGGAGGCTCCGGCTCAATGCGGTGAGGCTCTTGAACGGGCGCCGCCACTGCGGGGGAGCGCTCGATCGGCGCCGGGCGGGCAGCGCGGAACATGCTACCCGCATCCATCGGCGGCATCGTATCATCATCATCGTCCAGGGAGACGGGCGACGGGGTGGCGATCGCGGGTGCCACGGGCCGCGAAGCGGGCTCGAAGCTCGGCTCGATCTTGCGTGCAGGCTCACGGGCGGTCGGCTCGCGCGGACCCTCATAAAGGGCGAACTCGCGCAGCAACTCATCTTCGAGATCAGCCATGGCAGGAATGTTCGACGCCTGCCCTCCAGCGGGGGGCATGAAGCCGGCGCCCACAGCAATGGGTGTACGCCGCTCGGCCTCCAGCGCCTTGGAAATCTCCGCGAGAGTATCGTTTCCTTCTACGTCCCCGCGAAAGATTGTCCGTTCACCGGCGCGTCTATTATCTGCCATATTGTCCACTCGCAAATGCTTGCGTTTCCTGCCAGGACATTATGGGCAAATGGCGACGGTCACCGCATCTCGTCTGGCGCTGCCGTCCCGGTAATCCCGAGTCCCGACTTCAAAACGGATGCCACTGCCCTCACCAATCCCAGCCTGGCCACGGTCAATTCTCTGTTTTTATCGTTAATAAACCGTAAGCCGATATTTTCCTTACCCTTGTTCCAGTGCCCATGGAACACGCCTGCAAGGTCATAGAGATAATATGCCACCCGATGAGGCTCCTGCGAAACCGCTGCAGCCTCGATAATCCGGGGGTATTCCGCAAGCTTTGCCACTAGCTGCAACTCTGCCGGATCCTCGATCTGTGCCGCAATCTTGTCATCAAACGGAAGATTTGCAAGGTCGAGATCAGGATAGACTTCGCGTGCCTGACGGTAAATCGATTCGCAGCGCGCGTGAGCATACTGCACGTAAAAGACAGGATTGTCCTTCGAGTGCTCAGTAACTTTCGCGAAGTCGAAGTCGAGTGGTTCGGAATTCTTGCGATAGATCATCATGAAGCGGACCGGGTCGCGGCCGACTTCATCCACAACATCGCGCAACGTGACGAAATCGCCGGAGCGTTTCGACATCTTCACCGGCTCGCCATCACGGAAGAGCTTCACCAGTTGGCAGAGCAGGACCGTCAGATGCACCGCACCACCGGACACGGCCTTGGCGACGGCTTCCAGGCGCTTGACATAGCCGCCATGGTCCTGACCGAGCACATAGATCATGTCGTTGAAGCCACGATCGTACTTGTTCTTGAAATAGGCCACGTCGGCGGCAAAGTAGGTGAAGCTTCCGTCCGACTTCATCAGCGGGCGGTCGATATCGTCGCCGACATCCGTCGAGCGGAACAGGGTCTGCTCGCGGTCTTCCCAGTCTTCGGGCAGTTGCCCCTTCGGCGGCGGCAGCTTGCCCTTGTAGACATGGCCCTTGTAGGTCAGGTCGTTGATCGCGGAGAGGATCAGGTCACCATTGCCGGCATGCAGCGTGCGCTCGGAGAAAAAGACGTCGTGATGGACGTTCAAGGCCGCGAGGTCTTCGCGGATCATCGCCATCATCGCGTCGATGGCCTTGTCCTTGACGATCGGCATCCACTGGTCTTCCGGCATCGCGCGCAGCTTGGTGCCGTACTCGTCGGCCATCGCCTTGCCGACCGGAACGAGATAGTCGCCCGGGTATAGACCCGCCGGGATCTCGCCGACCTTGTCGCCCAGCGCTTCGCGGTAACGCAGGTAGACGGACTTCGCGAGCACGTCGATCTGCGAACCGGCGTCGTTGATGTAGTATTCCTTCGTCACGTCATGGCCGGTGAAGGCGAGCAGGTTTGCCAGGGTGTCGCCGACGACGGCGCCACGGCAATGGCCGACATGCATGGGGCCGGTCGGGTTGGCCGAGACATATTCGACATTGACCTTGCGGCCCTTGCCGAGATCGGAGCTGCCGAACTTTTCGCCGGCCGAAACCATGGCGGCGAGCAGCTTCTGCCAGTAGATCGGCGCGAGGCGGATGTTGATGAAGCCGGGGCCGGCCACGCTCACATCCGCGATGTCTGAATCGGCCTGCAGCTTCTCGACGACAAGATTCGCGAAATCGCGCGGGTTCATGCCGAGCGGCTTGCCCAGTAGCATCGCCACATTGGTCGAGACATCGCCATGGGCCGGATCGCGCGGGGCTTCGACGGTGATGCGCGACAAATCGGCCCCGGCGCCCTTTTCCCTGAAAATATCGATGTCGTTCAGGACAGCTTTGATCTTGTTGGCGAAATCGTGAAAGATATTCATAGGTCTCGTTTCCTGCGGAAAAACCGCTGCGCGGATGGGCGCGGGATGGCGTAATTCGGGCTGTGGCTAGCGCAAATCCGGGGTGTGGTCAAACAATTGCCGGTGCGTGGCAATGGCATAGGTGTCCGTCATGCCAGCCAGATAATCGCCGACCTGGCGGGCCTTGGCAGCTTCCGGCAATTCCGAAATATGATCGTACCAGTGGTGCTTCCGCATCAGCTTCGGATCAGCCATGAAGGCCTTGTAAAGGTCGGCAACGATATCCGCCGCGCCCTTGCGGATGCGCATGATCTCGGGATGGCGATAGATGCGCGTGAAGAGCATGCCCTTGATCGCTTTGTCCGTTTCGCGCATCGCATCGGAGAACTCGATGACCATGCGGTCGGCGTTGCGGATGTCCTGCGCCGATTGCGGCCTCAGCGCCTCCAATCGCTGCTGGGCCACCGAAATCACGTCCTCGATCATCCGCGTGATCTGCCGGCGCATGATCTCATGCGTAAAGCGCGACGGATCGAGGGACGGATAAAGGCCCCTCACCTCTGCCATCAGGCCCGCGAGGAAGGGGATTTCCTCCAGCATCTCAAACGTGAGATAGCCGGAGCGCAGGCCGTCGTCGATGTCATGGGTGTTGTAGGCAATGTCATCGGCAATTGCGGCGGCCTGTGCCTCAAGGCTCGCGAAGCTCGAGATTTCCAGGTCGTGCAGCGCGCAATAGTCGAGGATCGGTTGCGGGACCGGGCCGCGGGTCCCCTTGCCGTCCTTGTCCATCAACGGGCCATTGTGTTTGACGAGGCCTTCGAGGCTTTCCCAGGTCAGGTTGATGCCGTCGAACTCGGCATAGCGGCGCTCAAGCTTGGTGACGAGGCGCAGCGACTGGGCATTGTGATCGAATCCGCCATAGGGCTTCAGGCATTCGTCCAGCGCGTCCTCGCCGGTGTGGCCAAACGGCGTGTGGCCGAAATCATGGACCAGTGCGACGCCTTCCGCCAGATCCTCATCGAGCTTCATGGCGCGGGCGAGCGCACGGGCGATCTGCGCGACCTCGATTGTATGGGTAAGCCTGGTCCGGTAATGGTCGCCGTCGTTCGCGATGAAGACCTGCGTCTTGTGCTTCAGGCGGCGAAAGGCGGTCGTGTGAACGATACGGTCGCGGTCGCGCTGGAAGTCGCTGCGGGTCGGGCTTGCGGTTTCCGGGTAAAGTCGTCCGCGCGTCGTCCACGGGTCCGCCGCATAGATGGCGCGCTCGCCGTAGCCGAATCCAAGCCTGTTCCTGTCGAAAGTCATTTTCGCTCTGCAACCGTTCAATCTTCGGCCTACATAGCCTCATGAGCCCTGCCATGAAAGAAGTTCGCGCCGAATTTAAGGGAACGCAGGTGAAAAACTTGATCGAACGCACAGGAAGAGATTGATCGGGATCGAAATTGCCCCCATTTTATGCGGGATTCCAACCAACCGCCGGACCTTGAACCCGGCCGGAGGATGAAGACATGACCGATGTAAACGTAACCATGACCGAAAGCGCGGCGAAGCGAATCGCCAAGATCATCGCGTCCGAGACCGACAAGAATGCGCTGCGCATCTCCGTCGAGGGCGGCGGCTGTTCAGGCTTTTCCTACAAGTTCGACCTGACCGGCGACCGGCAGGATGACGACATCGTCATCGAGCGCGACAATGCGCGCGTGCTGATCGACCAGATGTCGCTGGTCTACATGGAAGGCTCGGAGATCGACTTCGTCGACAACCTGCTCGGCCAGTCCTTCCAGATCAAGAACCCGAATGCGGTGGCAAGCTGCGGCTGCGGCACCAGCTTCGCTATTTGATACCCCACGCATAACCTCGCAAGACAAGCGGACGCCATGAAGATTGTCACCTGGAACATCAACGGCGTCCGCGCCCGTATCGAAAATCTCTGCGCCTGGCTGAAGGAGAGCGATCCCGACATCGTCTGCCTTCAGGAAATCAAGTCGGTGGACGAGAACTTCCCGCGGCTCGAGATCGAAGCGCTGGGCTATCATGTCGAGACGCATGGGCAGAAGGGCTTCAACGGCGTTGCCATTCTCTCGAAGGTTTCGCCCGACGAGGTGACGCGCGGGCTGCCCGGCGACGATGCCGACGAACAGGCGCGTTTTATGGAAGTCGTGTTCTCAACCGAGAAAGGCGCACTGCGGGTCTGCTCGATCTATCTGCCCAACGGCAACCCGCCGGACGATCCGGTGAAATATCCTTACAAGCTTGCCTGGATGGCGCGGCTGGAAGCCTTTGCGAAGTCGCGTCTTGCGCTGGAAGAGCCGCTGGTGCTCGCCGGCGACTATAACGTGATCCCCGAGCCACACGATTGCTACGATCCGGCCGCATGGGCCGGCGATGCGCTCTTCCTCCCGAAAACGCGCCAGGCCTTCCGCCGCATCGAGAACCTCGGCTTCTCGGACGCGCTACGCGCCTCGAGCGATGGGGTCCCGGTCTATACGTTCTGGGATTATCAGGCCGGCGCCTGGCAGAAGAACAACGGCATCCGCATCGATCATCTGATGCTGTCGCCCGAAGCTGCCAACCGGCTGAAATCCGTTGCGGTGGAAAAGCATGTCCGCGCCTGGGAAAAGCCCTCCGACCACGTTCCGGTCGCAGGCTATTTCGATTTCTGAGACGCGAAGCGCGTCTCAACCATCCAGCATTTCGCGCACGGCTTGAGCCAGTTGCTTGAGCGAGAAAGGCTTGGGCAGGAAGCCGAACTTGGCGTCCTGCGGCAGGTTGCGGGCAAAGGCGTCTTCGGCATAGCCGGAGACGAAGATGAACTTCATGTCCGGATATTTCTTGCGCAGCTCGCGCAGCAGCGACGGCCCGTCCATTTCCGGCATGACGACGTCGGAGACGACGATGTCGACCTTGCCATCCAGCTCGTCCATGATGTCCAGCGCCTCGACGCCGGAGCCCGCCTCGTGCACGGTATAGCCGCGCGTTTCCAGCATCCGCTTTCCACCGCGGCGGACGGCCTCCTCGTCCTCGACCAGCAGAACCACCGCCGAATTGCCGGTGAGGTCCATCTCCTGCTCGTTGGCAGACGCGCCGAGCACCTTGTGTTCCGGGGCAGCGTTGGCCCCATCCGCCGGAGCGCCAAGCGCGGGGGCGGCGGTCTGTGCGGGGATTTCCTGAATATGGCGCGGCAGGAAGAGCTTGAATTTCGTGCCCTTGCCAACTTCGGACTCGGGATAAATGTAGCCGCCTGACTGGCGGATGATGCCGTAGACCATCGCAAGCCCAAGACCCGTTCCCTTCCCGACTTCCTTTGTCGTGAAGAAGGGTTCGAAGATCTTGTCCATGATCTCCGGTGCGATCCCAGTGCCGGTATCCTCGACTTCGACCATGACGAAATCTTCGGACGGCAGTCCGTGGAGGTTCATCGCCGGGACATCGGCTGCGCCGATATTGCGGGTGCGGATCGTGATGGTTCCGCCGTTCGGCATGGCGTCGCGGGCGTTCACACAGAGATTGATCAGCACCTGTTCGAACTGCGACAGGTCGGTCTTTACCGGCCAGAGGTCTCGGCCGTAGTCGATTTCAAGCTTGACATTCGATGACGTAAGGCGGTCCACGAGCATACGGAGGTCGCCGACGACATCCGTGAGGTTCAGGACTGTCGGCCGCATCGTCTGCTTGCGCGAGAAGGCCAGCAGCTGTCGCACAAGCACGGCGGCGCGGTTGGCGTTGCGCTTGATCTCCATGAGATCGGCGAAACTCGCATCCGACTGGCGCGCCTGCAGCAGCAGATGGTCGGCCGACAGAAGAATCGCCGTCAGCACGTTGTTGAAGTCGTGCGCGATGCCGCCGGCCAACGTGCCCACCGCATTCATCTTCTGCGTCTGGGCCATCTGCTGTTCGAGTTCCTTCTGCGCCGTGTTCTCCACGGCGTAGACGATGGCCGCCTCTTCTGGGGCTTCATCACTCTGGTCGATGACGGCGTTCACATAGAAACGGAAATGGCGGCCTTCCTGCGTCGGATGGCGCGAGTCAAAAGGCGCTATATTGCCCTGGCGGTCGCGGGCGGCGGCCAGGGCATCGTTCAGCATCTGACGATCGCCCTCATGGACGATGCGTTCGAGGGGCGCACCCTTTTCAACCTCATCGCGCGACACGATATCGGAGAACAGCGTCATGAACGGTGCGTTGGTGCGCAGAATCTTGCCGGTACCGTCCACGGAGGCAATCGCCATCGGCGTATTGTTGAAGAAGCGATTGAATCGGGCGGATGCGATGGAGCCGGACTGCTGGCTGTCGGTAAGACCCGTGCGCTCCAATACGATGGTGCGGCTGTCGCCAGGTGCGCCGTCCATCGTCGCAGACACGCGATGAACGAGGCGCACGGGCAGTCCCTGGCCGTTCGTCTTGCGCATGTCGAGATCGATGGTCTCTGTGCGCTCGCGGCCGGGTTCCGCCTGAACCGACTGGAGAATGGCAAGCCCCTGCCCTGCCAGCAATTGCGACAGGCTCAGACTGCCCGGCTGGAAGGTCGTGAGGTCGACCCCAAGCCAGCCAGCCAGCGTTGCGTTGATATAGAATATTTCGCCTCGCCGGCCGGCTGACAGGAAGCCTGCGGGTGCGTGGTCCAGATAGTCGATCGCGTTCTGCAGTTCGCGGAAGAAGCGCTCCTGCTTTTCGCGCTCCGCGGTGATGTCGCTGACCTGCCAGATGTAAAGCGGGTTCTTCTCGCCGTCCACGACCGGCAACACGCGGGCCTTCAGCCGGTACCAATGCGCTTCCGCCTTGGCCGACGTGCTCATGCCGAGCGGCTTTCGCAGCCTGAACTCTTCGAAGCCCGCCTTGCCCTCACGAAGGGAATTGGCAAGCCGGAACAAAGCCTGGTTGGAATCAGGATCGCGGGACAGCAGGGCCTCAAGCGTCTGCGTTGCAGCGACCGAATGCGAACCGGTCAACTCTCCATAGGCACGATTGGCATAGATCACCCGACCCTTGCGGTCGGTTACGATCGCACCATCCGGATGCGAATCGAGAAACGCGTTGGCATAGGCCTCGGTGCGCGGCGCGGGCATGACCTCGATGAAACCGATGAGCGCTGAAACCAGAAAAAATATGCCGCACATCGCCAGAACGCCGAGTATGCCCAGCACAATCTCGTTTTCCAGCTGGTCCTTGAAGACAACGAAGGCGAGCGCGGACAATGTCAGCACCGCCGCAAGGACGACGACGCGCAGCCAGGTTCCCGCGCCTGCGGGTCTGTTCACGATCGGCGGATTGTAATCGTCCGCCTGCTTGTATTGCGTCATCAATGCCTCTTTGTCTGCGCCGCGTTGACCTGCCCCAGGCCAAGTTCAAAAGGAATCAATGCGGAGCCGGCTCCAATTCACTAGGATTGCCGCCCAAGTTCAAGACGCTTGAAGAAAACACCTGGGCGCTTTTGGGGAAGCGTCACTAGTTCTCCACCGCTCTTTTTGGGCCGAGCGCTTGCTTTTAAAACAAAAGCTTTTCAAATTGTTTTAGCGCAGGATTCGACGGATTTGGAGGTCTTGTGTAGTCTCGTGCAGGCGGCGGCACGCATCGTTACGTTTCAACAGAAATGGATGGCGACACGCTTACACGTTCGGCGGGGTCAGCCGGCAGTTCCTGCCGGTTCTATCGGGGTATTCAGTATCGTGTCGCCTTGCGGGCCGTTTGCGCCATAGACGACATGAGTCCCATTGGCGTGCGGTTAGGGGTTGGGGACACATGGAATTCTTGAACGGGCAGACGGCGACGAATTTCGTCATAGCGGTCGCGGTTGTCGGGCTCGCGCTGATCGCCTATGCGGGCGTGCTGAAATATCTGCGCGAGCGGCCAGTATCCCCCCTCATGGCGATCACCGGACGTGAACGCGCCAAGCGACTTTCCGTGATCGATGCTGCCGTGGTGGATACGCGCCGTCGTGTCGTTCTGATTCGCCGCGATAATGTCGAACATCTGGTCCTTATCGGCGGCCCGACAGATGTGGTGATCGAAAGCCGAATCGGTCTTGAAGAGCCGACGACAACGTCGGCCGCTGCCGCCGCCGCCTCCGCAGCCCTGCAGCGGCGTGCCGAGGAGCAGGAGGCTGCCGCAGAGGCGCCACGCCGTCCTGCTCAGCAGCGTCAAGCCCAAGCTCCACGGCCCCAGCCCGCTCCTCGGCCAGCCAACAGCTGGGAGAACGAGCCCCCCTCCGAGGACGCGGAGGATGACACCTATAATTACGGTCCCAACGCCGCCTTCGATGCGAAGGACTACCCTGTCCAACCTCAGGCGCAGGCCTACCGCCCCGAGCCCGTTGCGCCGGCTGCCGCTCCGGCGCCGGAACCGGCAAGGGCCTCCGCAGCGGCTGTTGCCGAGGCGAATGCCGAATCGATCATTGAAATGTTGCGGTCTCGCATCCTCAACGATGCCGCCGCCACCGCCTCGATGCAGGCCGCGAGGCAGGCGGACGCCTCGCGTCGGCAGGTTTCGACATTCGAGCGCCTGTTGAGCGAACGCATGCAGGCGAACGACCGCCAGCCGGCGCCGTCACCGCGTGCGGCTCAAAGGGCGACCTCGCAGATGGTTCCAGGGGTCGGTCCGGCGACTGCCCGCGCGACGGCGGCAGCGGCACAGCAATTGCCGGCATCCCGTGAGGTGGTTTCTGAAAAGCCGAGAAGCGAAGTGGCTCTCGAGATGGAAGTGGCGCGGATTCTGGAAGAACTGCAAACGCGCCGCAAGCAGAAACAGACGCCTTAAGCATACTCGATATCTGTCGATTCAAGAGGGCGCGCCGCTATCGCAACGCGCCCTTTTTGGTGTCCGATATTTCCTTGCCGGTTGTTTGTCAGCGGCAAAGGCGATTGATGAAATTTTCGGTTTCGGCCACAGCGGCCGTCATCTTGGCGAGATGAGCCGCATCGACGGCACCCGCTTCCATCTCTTCGGCGAATTTCGAAAGCGGGAATGCGCCGACAGCCTGGGCGGCGCCCTTCAGACGATGCGCCGTGGCAATCCTGCCGTCCTGATCGGCGACCGAGAGCTCGGCGAGGCACTGGCGCGCCTGACGAGCAAAAATCCTCAGAACCTCGAGTTCAACAGCGCGGTCGCCCATGGTCTGGCGCGCGAGGTGAACGAGATCGATCGGCTTGGAGGCGGACGGGCTATAACCCATGGGCGCTTCAGGGGCGGCGAACGCGATATTGTAAGATGCCATAACCTGTTTTCCTTTTATCGTTATAGTTTGGACCCGGTCAGGAGAGCCAGCGCGGATACAAAGGCATGAGAGCATGCGGAAAATGGCCATCCGATTAAAAACGGGCGGAAACTGGACGAAAAACTTAATTCATGGTTAACATCCTCTAAACGTCCGTAATTGGTAGAGAATTCTCGGACGACTGAGCTGGACCGATGCCCGAGGCAAAAGCCCCGCATGAATAAGGACTCCTCTCTTGACCGGCATTTAAGCTATTGTGCCGGAACGATACGGTCGGCAATGATGCGGACGCTGCGTCCCGCATGAAGACAGGGTCGGCAAGACGCGGAAGAGGTGCTTAAGGCGCTGTCCCGAATGATGACAGGTGGCCAAGTGCAAGTCGCGCATGATAGTATGCGCGAACCGCCTGACTGCGATGTCAGGTTACGGTGGATAGTTCTGATCATGCGGTTAACCCGCAGACAGGAAAGGTCTATTCATCGGAGCTTGTGCAAGGCTTGACGGTTCGGGATGCGGCAGCCTCCCCTGCCGTCATCGAGTAGAGTGCGTAACGAGGCGTAAAAAGCATGGCGACAAAAAAGGGCAACGAACCTGTTGAACAGGCTGCGTTTGACGCTTTGGAGAAAGCCCTCCAGATCGACTTTGACGACACCGCCAAGCCGAAGGCCGCTTCGCAGCCGGCGAGCAATTATGCACGCCCGGGTGATGGGAGACCTGCAAGAGCCATGAATGCCGAGTCCGCATCCGAAGCACGTCCTGATTTCGCTCGCGAACTCGGTCCTGAACCCGCCCCCAAATCGCCCTATCTGGCACCGGCCAACGATCCGTCCGGGCGGACATCCTCGTCGCTGCTCCGCTCTCTGGACACCCGCGCGGGCCGCACGGTGATCCGCAGCGCCGTTCTCTTCGCCTTTATCTGGATCGTCATTTCGATCGCGCTTGGCTATCTCGCGCTTTCGACGCCCAAGGCTGGCACGGAAAATGTAGCGAGCACTCTGACGAGCCCCGGTTTCCTGACGCTGGCCGGCATCGTCATCGTTCCGGT
This sequence comes from Hyphomicrobiales bacterium, assembly GCA_900466575.1. GTDB lineage: Bacteria > Pseudomonadota > Alphaproteobacteria > Rhizobiales > Rhizobiaceae > Ensifer_A. Next base: position 189,648 of record UBMP01000008.1, read on the forward strand.
TCTTCTCATCATCGGCTTCGGCCTCATTCTGGCCCGCGCCCAGGAAATGCGTTCTGCTGCCCGTTCCATGGCTGAAGTCGCACTTCGCCTCAGCGAACCGGAAACCATGGCCTCGCAGCGCATCATGACGATCGGACAGGCCGTTCGCCGCGAAGTGTCCGCCATGAGCGAAGGCATCGAGCGTACGATTGCGCGCGCCACAGAACTCGAAACGCTCGTCCATTCCGAAGTCAACGCGCTGGAGCGGAGCTATTCGGAAAACGAAGTGCGCGTGCGCACCCTTGTCAATGAATTGAGCGCCGAACGCGAAGCAATCATCAACCACTCTGAGCGCCTGCGTTCCTCCATTTCCGGCGCGCATGACAGCCTCGCCTCCGACATGCGCGGCGCGGCCGAATCGCTGACGGCGCAGATGGCGATTACTGGCGAAGCGTTCGCATCGATGATCGATACGCGCGCCGCCCTTCTGATGGAGAAGTCGGAAACCGCCGCCAGCACGATCGGCACCATGCTTGCCACGCAGTCGGATACGCTGCTTTCGACGCTGAACTCGGCTGGCTTCGCGCTGGCAAATGAGTTCGATACGCGCCTTGAAGAACTCAGCTTCTCCCTGACCAATCGTGGCAACGAGCTTCTGTCGCAGTTCGAAACGCGCGCCTCGACGCTCGACCAGAACACGTCGAAGCTCAATGCCGCTCTGGCCGAGCGGACTCGCCAGCTGAACGAGACGCTGATCGCACGCACCCAGGAAATCAATGACAGCCTGGCGGTCGGCCAGAGCGCCATCGTGACCGGTCTCGATGACCTGATCTCTTCGCTGAATACCGCGCTCGACGAAAAGGGAGCGTCGTTCCGCCAGAACCTCAAGTCGGCTGCCGACGAAGCGGTCATGGATATGGACCTGCGCACCGGCTTCTTCGAGGAAAAGCTCGAATCGACAATCGGCACGGTCAGCGCTGCCTTCGACGATCGCTTCTCGGCCTTCAGCGAAGCCTTCGATCGCCGTGCAAGCGAACTTGGCGGGAAACTCAACGAAAGCCTCGACCGCGTTGCATCGACCGTCGGCACCCATCAGGACGCCATGCAGGGCCTGCTCGGTACCAGTATCGAGCGTCTGAACTCCGCCCTTTCCGACCAGACATTCGCTCTCGCGACCACGCTGAGCACCGGTCAGGAGATGATCGACAATACGATCAGCCAGCATAGCCAGTCGCTGAGCCAATCGGTCAACGAGGTTCATGTCCGAATCGACAACGTTCTCGCAGAGCGTTCCACTGCCCTTTTCGGCGGCCTCGAACAGGCTCGCGACCAGTTCACCTCCGAGTTCAGCACCCGCGCGGCGTCGCTCGAAACGGCGCTTTCGGACGGTCAGCAGCGCATCTTCAGCGGTCTGGATCAGGCACGCAACAATTTCAGCTCCGAGTTCAACACGCGGGCTGCGACGCTCGAAGAGGCTCTGGTCGGCGGCGAGGAACGCATCTCGACCATCATGACAGAGGGCACCGCTCAGCTGTCCAATTCGCTCATCGCGCATGAGGAAGCCTTCGACCGCGCCTTCGAAGAGCGCCGCAACTCGATCGAGAACGTCATCACGCGGGGCGCCGACAGCATTGCAGGCGCTCTCGATGAGGGCGAAGCAAGCCTTCAGCTTTCGATCGGCATCGCCTCCGACACGCTGCGCAGCACGCTCGACGACCGCATCGCCAGCATGGAGACGACCTTCGCCGAAAGCACCGGCCGCGCCGCCGGCGCGATCGAAGCAGGGCTGGAAAGAGTCAACTCGGCTTTCGCCGAAGGTTCCAGCGAGGCCGTCACGCGTTTCGAATCGACGATGAAGCGGACCGAAACCCTCTTCACGTCCGGTCTCGACCAGACGGCCACGGCGATACAGAGCAGTATCGACCAGGCCGAGGCGATGTTCACCGACAATCTGGAAAAGACCGCGACGATCTTCAGCGCCGGCCACGCCAAGGCCGAAGATCTTCTCTCGCAGACGGTTGCCGTGTCCGCACAGACCATGTCGGCCAATATCGAAAACCTCGAGGGCGTTCTGCGCAACCACGAGGACACGTTGTCCGGTACGATCAGCAATGGTCAGGAGCGTTTCGCAGCCATGCTGCAGGGCGGTCACGCACAGTTCGACATCACCGTGAACTCCGGCATCAACGAAATGAGCCGCATGTTCTCGGCAAGCCATGGCAATATTGCCGACACGATTTCCAACGGCATCGGCCAGCTTGGCGATACGCTCAACGAGCAGGCCACCGCCATTGGCGCGTCCATCGCGGCTGCGACCGGCATGCTGGAAATGTCACTTGAAGAGCGTGAAGCCGCCTTGCGCGATGCGGTCGAGCAGAGTGCCGCTCGTCTCAATGACAGCGTGATCGGCACGACTGGCACCGTAGCCGGCCGCTTCTCCGACGCCGCCCGCGAGATCGATCAGCTCGCCTCGTCTGTCAGCGGCCGCATGGATGCAGCACTCGGCAACATCTCCTCTCATCTGGAGGAGTCCGGCAGCAAGATCGAGACGTCGCTCACGGCTCTCGAAGGCCGCGTCCGCACGACCAGCGAGAATGTTGCAAACCTTGCCAGCGAAGCCGGCGAACGCCTCGCATCGACCATCGACCAGAAGACCTCCGGCCTCGTCTCCTCGCTGTCTGCAGCCGCAGCCGAAGTCACGAACATCATCGGCCAGGAAGCCTACAAGGTCACGTCCAACCTCGCCGAAACAACGAACCGCTTCACCAGCGAAACATCCGCCCGTGCCGAGGAACTGGCCCAGCTTGCCGCTGCCCGCGCAGAAGAGCTTGCAACCCAGGCCGCCCAGCGTGCCGAAGCGCTGGCCAGCCAGGCCGCGCAACGCGCCGAGGAGCTGACCGGTCGCGTCGTCCAGGCCGACCAGGAGCTCGCCCAGCGTGGCGAAGCGATGGCACGCGGCCTCAGCGATGCCGAGCGCGCCCTGGCCGCCCGCCACGAGACGATCCGCACGACGCTCGATGAGCGCACCCGCGAGCTGAATTCGATGCTCGCCGGCCGCGCGGAAGAGATGTCGAAGCTGATCGAGACCCGCGCCCAGCCGGCCGCCGACCTTCTGGCCAATGCCAGCGCAACGGCCGCCGCACGAATCTCCAGCGCCGCCGAAAACAGCGCTGCACAGATCCGCAAGGAGAACGACGCCCTCATCGCTGCCCTCACCTCGCGCACCGGCGAAGCGATGGATGCGATCAGCCAGCGCACGACGGAAACGACGGAGGCGCTCAACGCCACCGAGACGAGCCTGCGCGAGAATGTCTCGACCCTCATCAACCAGCTGCAGGCGTCGAACCGCAACCTTGCAGAGGTTCTGGACGTGTCGGCAACGACGCTTTCGGCCGCCGACAGCCGCCTTGACCAGACGGCAAGCCGCATCGGTGCCGAAGCCGCCAAGGCTGCAGACGTCATGACCGCGGCCACCCGCCTTCTGGAAGGCAAGTCCGAAAAGCTGGTCGATCTGTCGAACAACACGCTCGGCCAGATCGCCGGTATTTCCGGTCGCTTCGACGATCATGCCCGCGTGCTCAGCCAGGCCTCGGAACTCGTTTCCGCCGCACAGTCGAACCTGGCGTCGACGCTCGAAGAGCGTCAGCAGGCGCTGCGCGATCTCTCGATCGGCCTCATCGGCCGCTCGGAAGAAATCGAGCGCACCATGCGGTCGCTCGGCGCTCTCGTCGGCGATGCCATGGCAGAGGTCGAGGAACGCACGGGGCATATCGCGACCAATCTGCGCTCCAGCCTTGCCAGCTCCTACGCCGACGCTGACCGCGTGCTTTCTGCTGCCGAACTGCGCTCGCAGGAAGCCGCTCAGACGCTGCGCCAGTCGCTCACCGAGGCAACCGCCGAGGCCGGCCGCGCCCTGGAAGGCGCGCTTGGCCAGGCCGAGCGCCGCGCCAACGAGATTGCCGCAAGCCTGCGCGGCGGCATCACCGGAACGGTGTCCGATATCGACCGCCTGCTGGCAGAAACCGGCATGAAGTCGGAAGCCACCAGCCAGCGCATGCGCGATGCGATGAAGTCCGCCGTCGAAGAGGCCGTTGGCCGCTTCTCGGGCGCGACGGAGGAAGTCCGCAAGGCCGCGACCGACATTCGCCGCGAACTCGACATGACCCGTGCCGAAGTGAAGCGTGGCGCGTTCGACCTGCCGGAAGAGGCCAAGGAAAGCGCCGCCAACATGCGCAAGGCCGTGTCGGAGCAGATCAAGGCGCTGCAGGACCTGTCGCGCATCATCTCTCGCGGCCAGGAACTGTCGACCGTTTCGCGTCCTGCAGCTGCTGTCACGACAGCCTCGGCTCCGGCCTACCAGCCGCAGCCGGCCGCCTACCAGCCTGCCCCGGCGCCGGTTCAGCCGGTCCGTCAGGAAGCCCCCGTCGCCCGTCAGGCCGCGGCTGTCATGGATGCGCCGGCTCCGCGCGCCGCACAGCCGCAGTCGGCTCCGCAGCAGGGTGGCTGGATCAGCGATCTGCTCAAGGGCGCAGCGCGTGAGGAAGCACAGTTCGAGCGCCGCGCCGCCCAACCGGCACCGGCCGCTCGTAACCCGCGCCATGTCGTCGAGAGCCTGAACTCGCTTTCGGTCGATATCGCCCGCGCCATCGATCACGATGCGTCGGTCGATCTGTGGCGTCGCTACCAGCGCGGCGAGCGCGACATCTTCACGCGTCGCCTCTACACGCTGAAGGGCCAGGAAACCTTTGACGAGATCAAGCACAAGTATGAGCGCGAGGGCGAGTTCCGCGCCGCCGTGGATCGCTACATCGCCGATTTCGAGAACCTGCTCTCCGACGTCGCCCGCAACGATCCGGACAAGACCATCACGCAGTCGTACCTGACCTCCGATACCGGCAAGGTTTATACGATGCTGGCCCATGCGGCGGGCCGCCTGCGGTAAGCAGACAAGAAGTTAGCAAAGACCATCAAAACCCCGACAGCGGCCCCGCTGCCGGGGTTTTTCGTTCCAGAGACGGTTCCACGACGATCCTGAAGCCTGGGGGCGTTCGATCTACTGGTTTATCGCCGGAACTACCCCTTCGACCGTTAATCTATCGCGCTTCGAGCAGATCGGTCCCATAGGAATTGTCGATCGTGCATAGCCATCTGCCTCCGACATCCTTTCGGAACACATAGGTCGCGCGCCGCTTGAGCGAGATCGGTTCGCCATCGAGCCCGGCGGCATCGAGAGCGGCCTCTGCCAGAACAAGGGCCATATCTGCACCCTCAATGACGACCATCCGATCCTGAGAGATCCGGAGCGAGTGATTAAAATGATTGGCGATAGCCAAGAAGGCATTGCGGATCTGCTCCTTACCCGAAGCGTTTAGCCCCGGTCGGATGACGAGTGTCGCCTGCTCGTCGTAAAACGCCATGAGGGAATCGAAATCCTCCGCCATGATGGCCTTGTCGGCGGCTTCGATAACATGCTGCAGATCGTGATGTGACATCTCTGTCTCCTGTTTAAGGCCCGAAGACAGGAAAAACAAAACCCGCCTTACCGGGCGGGTTGCATCTGAAAACCGAAAACGCAGAAACCCACCATTCAAGGAATGGCGAGGATAATCAGCGAGGTGCGAACGGTTTTCATGGTGGAGATATTCCACAGGCGTGCGGCACTGTCCATATCCAAACACGTCGCGGCGCAAGGCGGCTGGTCGCTTCAGCTTTGCGAGACAAACAGGCACTGACAGCAAATCGGCCCCGCTTACGTCGGACATCATTCGGGTGAGGTCAGATCCGAGGCCTGCGAAGGACACACCCGTAGATAAAAATCCAACTCAGCGAAAGCAAACGCCTCGATAACATTCATTCTTCAAGCGGCAGTGCTTTAGCGGGCGGCCCCTGTCAACGATGAGGCGCTGGCCACGACGCCGCATCCGGCTGCGACATGTTTATCGGCTCTGGAGGCAGAACGTGAAAAAACCCGGCAGCGGTTCCGCGCTGCCGGGGCTTGTGTCGGGGCTTTGATCCGGCCGGTTTTAACGGCTGGCAACCGGGCGGACGAGCGGCGTGATGCGCCGGATCGTGACGCGGCGGTTTTCTTCCTCAGGTCCGCTGGTCTGGACCTTCAGGAAGCGCTCGCCGTAGCCCTGGGTCACCAGGTTCTCCGGCGGGATGTCGTAGAGTTCCGACAGGGTCACTGCGACCGATTCCGCGCGGCGGTCGGAGAGTACGAGGTTTGCCTGATCCGAACCGACGGCATCCGTGTGGCCTTCGATGAGGAAGGTCTCGCCCGGGTTCTTGTCGATGATCTTCTTCATTGCCTGGGCGATCCGCTTCATCGCACCCGCCTCGTTCATCGACAGATCCGCGCTGCCGGAGGCAAAGTGGATCGTGTCGAGGTCGATGCGGCGCATCTTGTCACGGATGCGGGCCGAATAGCGGACCTCATCGAGCGAATAGACGCGTTCAACCCGTTCCACAGGCGGCTCACTGAGGAAGTCGTAGTAATCCGGGTTGCGGGCACTCGACGTGTCGATGATGTACTGGTCGACAGGGATATCGAGCTGCATGGGCGGAAGGTCGAGCGACGGATCGCGGAAGACCCGTTCGCGGTCGGGCCGCTGCTGCAGATCGGGATCGTAGAACAGCACAGTCTCACGACCGTCGCGACCGACGCGCGAACGCTGGATCACATCGCCATAACGATTGCGGATCGTCACGATCATCACGCCGTTCGGGCGCTCGATCGTCTCACGCGTCCGGCCGCCCGGCAGCTGGTCGTAGTAGCTGTCCTCTGCGCCGCGGTTGAAGCGATCGCTGTCACCACCACGGACGATCATCTGGCCGAGGATGTTCAGAACGTCACGGCCATCGACGCGGCCCTCCACCCTGGCATCCGTCGGGGCGTCATAGCGCGGCGGGGCCTGCATGCGCTGACCACGATCCCAGCCGGCCGCATTCGGAGCAAGCGGCTGTGGCGGTGGCGGCGGGGGTGCATTGCGGAGCGGCGCCTGTGCATCCGCGTCAGTCTTTGGCGGAGGACGCCGATCACCGACCGGTGCTGGCTGGCCGGCAGGCGCGCCCTGTGCGCCGGCAGCCGGCTGCTGACCCGGGGCCGTTGGTGCAACTGGCCTTCCGGGTGCGGCAGGCTGGGCCGCATTCGGTTGACCGGCGGGCGCCGCGCCTGGGGCAGGTTTCGCGCTGTCGAGCACGGGCGCCGACTTGGCGCTATCAAGGACCGGCGCCTGCTGGCCGCCTGCCGGTGCTCCAGCGGCCGGTGCTTCCTTGGTGGCTCCCGATGGCGCGGGTGCTGGCGCTTCGCCTCCCGGGGCTGCCTTGGTCGGTTCGCCGGGCTTCAAAGGCTTCTCTGCGCCGGGAGCCGGCTTGGGCTCGGGTGCTGCATCAGCCGGAGCCTTAGGTGCATCAGGCTTGGGTGCATCAGGTTTGGGAGCTTCAGCCTTCGGGGTCTCAGGCTTCGGTTCCGCAGCGGGCTTGGGGGCCTCTGCAGCGGGCTTTGGAGCCTCGCCAGCGGGCTTCTCAGCCGGCTTTGATTCGGTGGGCTTCGGTGCTTCTGCAGCAGGCTTCTCCACCGGCTTCGGCTCGGCAGCAGGCTTGGGTGCGGGTGCCGCAGGTTTCTCAGCTGGCGGCTTGGCCTCCGCATCAGGCTCCGGCGGGCGCTTCTTCTCGGGCTTCGGTGCCTCTGCAGCCGGTGCCTCGGCCTTGGGAGCAGCCGGCTTGGGAGCTTCCGCCTTGGGTTCCGGCTTCGGCGGTTCAGGGGCCTGTCTGGGCGCCTCAGCCTTCGGTTCCGGCTTAGGCGCTTCAGGCTTCGGTGGCTCGGGCTTCGGCGGTTCAGCCTTCGGGGCTTCGGCCTTGGGAGGGGCGGCAGGCGGCTTTTCCGCCGGGGCTTCCGGCTTCTTCTTCGGCTTGCCTTCCTCGCCCGGCTCCGGCTTGGGCTCTTCGGCCTGCGCCACGAGGACGTCAGCCGCCGGCAGTCTCAGCGTTGGGGACAGATCCGAGCCTGCCCGAGCCTGGAACGGCGCCGGCTGGCCAGAGGAAATCGCATTGGCCGCAAAGGCCGGCGGAAGTGCCACTGGCAGCGCCGCCAGCGACACGAAGACGTGGGTAAGAAGGTGTTTCCTGGCTTTCATCGGTTTTCCTTTGTTCGCCGGTCATTAGAATCGCAAGCTGGAACGTGATTAGGGCGTTTTTCGTTCCAGATGACGTTGAAGGCTAGGCGCGCGCCATGAACCGGCGCTGAACGCGACGTTCATCTTTGAGCGCGTTGAATGCATCAAGGCTGTTTGGGAATGAGCCGGCATTTTGCGGCCAGCGCGCATATTCCTGTTGCATTTTTTTCAGAAAAAGTCCGAATATCTCTCTCAAGATGAAAGAAAGTTTTCATCCGGCCGGTTGTGCCATCGCTCGGGCCAGACAGTGGCCTCGGCGGGCACCCGCAACCCGGCGTCGCAGACGTCCGGCGTCCAAAGAGATAACAAACGGCGCCAACCAACAGAGAGGATAACCATGGCTCTTTCCCGCAAGATCGCAACCGCCGCAGCGCTCGCGCTGACGCTTTTCGCCGGCGCATCGCAGGCAGCCGACAAGCTCGTCATCGGTACGGATTCGACCTATCCGCCCTTCGAATATCTCGATGCCGGCGGCCAGTTCCTTGGTTTTGACATGGACATCGGTCGCGCGCTCTGCGCGCAGATGAAGGTCGAATGCACCTTCGTCAGCCAGGAATGGGACGGGATCATCCCTGCCCTTCAGGCCAAGAAATTCGACATGATCCTCTCGTCGATGTCGATCACCGACGAACGCAAGAAGCTCGTCGATTTCACCGACAAGATCTACAACACGCCGCCGGCGATTGCCGTTCCGAAGGACAGCACCGCCAAGACGCCCGACGACCTCAAGGGCAAGACGATCGGTGCACAGACCTCCACGACACATGCCAACTATGCGGAAAAGCACCTGCCGGACGCAAAGCTGAAGCTTTATCCGACAGCGGATGAATACAAGCTCGACGTTGCCGCCGGCCGCGTCGATGCGGTCATTGACGACGTCGTTGTTCTGACCCAGTGGGTGAAGAGCAAGGACGGCGATTGCTGCAAGATCCTGACCGTTCTGCCCATCGACAAGGTCATCAATGGCGAAGGCGCCGGCATTGCTGTCCGCAAGGGCGACGACGCTCTGCGCGAGAAGGTCAACAAAGCGATCGCGGCCATCCGCGCCGACGGCACATACAAGAAGATCCAGGACAAGTATTTTGACTTCGACGTTTACGGCAAGTGATCGTTGAAGGCTTAAGATTCAGCGGGCGGGAGGCTTGTCCTTCCGCCCGTTTTGTTTGATGCTATGCCTATAAAACAAGATCGCTGCTCAGCAGCGGCAGGGGAAAATTCCGGATGAACGATCTGTTGTCCGCGCTCGGGCATGCCATCGATCCATTTTGCGGACCCGTCGGGGTCTTCACACTCTTTGCCGGCAGTGGCCTTCTCTCATGCGGCGACACCGGATGGGGCGACGAAATCGCCTCCGGTGTGTTCGTCACGGCAAGCCTTGCCATCGTCACACTGCCCGTCGGTCTTCTCCTCGGCTTTCTCGTGGCGCTGGGCAAGCGATCCGAAGACGCCTATGCCCGTGCGGCCGCCAATATCTACACGACGATCTTCCGTGGTCTGCCGGAACTGCTTACGCTGTTTATCGTCTACTATGGCCTGCAAATTCTCATCCAGGCGACACTCTCCGCCTTGGGCTTTGACGAGCGGATCGAGATCAACGCCTTCTTCGCCGGGATGATCGCGCTGAGCGTCGTTTTCTCAGCCTATTGTTCGGAAGTGCTGCTGTCGGCGTTCCAGGCGATCCCGCGCGGACAATATGAAGCCGGCGCCGCCCTCGGCATCCGGCCAGGCAAGACGATGGTGCTGGTCGTCATTCCGCAGCTCATCCGCATCGCACTGCCCGGCCTCGGGAATCTCTGGATGTCACTGCTCAAGGACACCGCACTCGTCTCCGTAGTCGGCCTCAACGATATTCTTCGCGAAACCGGGGTTGCGGCCAAATCGACGAAGGAGGCCTTCCTCTTTTACGGGATCGCCTGCCTCCTCTTCCTGATCCTCGCGATCATTTCGTCCGTGTTCTTCTCGCGCATCGAAGTCTGGGCGCGCCGTTCGGAGGCTGCACGATGAGCCATATCGACACCCTCATCCCGCCGCAGCCAGCACCGCCCGCCATCGCTCAACCGATCACGCTTTCCCGCGTCGCGGGCATGGTGTTTCTTTTCCTCTGGTTCCTGTTGTTCGGCGGCATGCTCTTGATGATGCATAGCAACTGGGACTGGGAGAAATTCGCGAAATATGGCCCACGCTATATCAGCGGCCTTGAGGTGACGCTCGGTCTTGTGGCCGCATCGATCCTCGGCGGCGCTATCCTGTCGTTTCCGCTCGCCTTTGCGCGGATGTCGAAGAACAGCATTCTCTCCGGGATCGCCTATGTCTACGTCTATCTCTTCCGTGGGACGCCGCTGCTGGCGCAGGTCTTCCTGATCTATTACGGGCTGGGGAGCTTCCGGCCGCAGCTGGAGGCGATCGGCCTCTGGTGGTTCTTCAAGGATGCCTGGAACTGCGCCTTCTTCTCCTTCGCGCTGAACACGGCTGCCTATCAAGCGGAAATCCTGCGCGGCGCCATCGAGAGCGTGCCGCGCGGGCAGCGCGAGGCCGCTGCATCGCTCGGCATCAACACTCGCATCTCCTTCTGGAAGATCATCATGCCGCAGGCGCTGATCGTCGCCTTGCGCCCCTATGGCAACGAGATCATCCTGATGGTGAAGGCCTCGGCCATTGTCGCCATCGTCACGGTTTACGATCTGATGGGCGAGACGAAATATGCCTTCTCACGTACCTTCGATTACCAGACCTATCTGTGGGCAGCGATCTTCTATCTCGTCATCGTCGAGATCCTGCGCAATCTGTGGAATGTTCTGGAAGCGCGTCTGACGCGGCATCTGAAACGGTGACGCGTTGGCAGTAGCCTAGGGTATAGGCTGCTAATCTCATGATTTCTAACGATAAATATTGACAGGGAGCAAGCACTTAAGGAGCAGTTAACCATCCAGGCGCAGACTGGATGGGTCATCGTTTCGTCATAACGGCAAATGGGGTTGTCATGAACGAAGAAATGAAGCTGCAACTGAAAGGCTATGGACTGACCACGGCCGAAATCCTCTACCGGATGCCCGACCACCCGAGTGTGCTGCAGAGCTATCTCTGGCAGCATTACGATCTCGCTCCGGACTTTCCTGAAATGAAGAGCTTTCTGAGATTCTGGCGGGAGAAACTCGACGGACCGCTGCATTCCGTCCGCTACGTTCACCGCAAGCTGATTTCGGCGACGGAATGGAGGGCGCTGTCCGGCGAATTCATCATCAACTGAGCGGCGATAATTCAGTTGCGGGAAATTCAGGCTCGCTCTAAAAGCGGCCATGACAAAAGCACCCGCAAAAATCGACGAAGAGGCCCTCGCAGAGGCCTATAACCGCGCGCTTGCGCTCGAAAAGGCCGGCGACCTGGACGCGGCCGAAAAGGCTTACGCGCAGGTCCTGGCGCTGGACCCAGAAGACCATGGCGGGGCAGCCGTCAGGCTTGCCGCGCTGGGTCGTGGCGAAACGCCCATCAAGGCGCCTGACGCCTATGTCGAAACGCTGTTCGACCAGCATGCGGAAGCCTTCGAGGACATTCTCGTCGAACAGCTCGGTTATTGCGTGCCGGTGATGATCCGCCAGAAGCTGCAGGAACTGGGGCTTGGTCCGTTTGAAAGCCTGCTCGACCTCGGCTGCGGTACAGGTCTCACAGGCGGTGCGCTGCGCGACATGGTCAGCGGCGAAGCCGTTGGGCTCGACCTCTCCGAGAACATGGTCGAAATCGCCCATGAGAAAGACCTTTACGAGACGCTTTATGTGGCCGAGTGCGTCGATTATCTCGATGACAACGAGGACGGGCCGTTCGCGCTCGTGACGGCCGCCGACGTTCTCCCCTATATCGGCGCTCTGGAGCCGCTGTTCTTCGGCGTGGCGGAAAATCTGGAAGACGGAGGCCTTTTCGTCTTCTCGTCCGAAACGCGATCCGACGCCGAGATCGGCCCCCTCGGCTACAAGGTCGGGCCGAGCCAGCGCTTCGTCCATTCCGAGAACTACCTGACCGACCGCCTTGCGGCCACCGGCTTCGAGATCGTGTCGATGACGGATATCAATGTCAGGATGGAGAATGGTCATCCCTCGCCCGGACATCTGGTGGTGGCGCGGCTGAAGGCCGAATAGATCAGACTACCGGACCCGGTTCGGCCATTTCCGAGTGAAGGATCTGGTCGAGCCGCTTGAGCATGCCGTTGGCCACTTCGCGTTCGCCCATGATCACGGTGTCTGCGCCCAGATTGCTGAGATGATCAACCTCCGCATCCGAATGCGCACGGGCAATCACCAGCAGGCGGTCGTTCATCTTCTTGGCGCTTTCCACGATGTTGCCCGCCTCGAAGGCATCCGGGATGGCGACGACGAGGCTTCGCGCTCGTGCTATATTGGCCAGCGACAGCAAACCTGCGGACGCCGCATGGCCGGCGATCGCGTCGATGCCTTTCGCGTGCAGATCACCGACCAGCGTATCGGACTCCTCGATGACCACGAAGGGGATTTTTGCCGTCTTCAGGTTGGCGGCGACGATGCGCCCCACCCGCCCATAGCCGACCAGAACGCAGTGGCCGTCGTGGGGCACGGGCGTTCTCGTGTCCTTCTCTTCATCCATCGTCTGTTCGACTTCAGCGACAGGCGCGGAGACCGTGGCTTGAGGCTCCTTGCGAGCGGCGCGGCGCGCGGCGACGTCTTCAAAGCGCGGCCGCAACAGTTCTGTCAGATAGAACATCAGCGGGTTCAACACGATCGAGATGATGGCGCCGGCAAGGATGAAGTCGCGGCCTTCTTCCGGCAGAAGCTTCAGGCCGACACCGAGTTCGGCGAGGATGAAGGAGAACTCGCCGATCTGGGCGAGGCTCGCTGAAATGACGAGTGCGGTCCCTACGGTCTTTCGGAAGAGAATGACGATCAGGAAAGCCGCGGCGGATTTGCCGATGACGATGATGAAGACGGTCGCGAGGATCGCGAGCGGCTCGCGCAGCAGGATCGTCGGGTCGAAGAGCATGCCGACCGACACGAAGAAGAGAACAGAGAAGGCGTCGCGCAGCGGCAGGCTTTCGCGCGCTGCGCTATGCGACAGCTCGCTCTCGGACAGGACCATCCCGGCAAAGAAAGCCCCCAGCGCCAGCGAAACACCGAAGAGCTGCGAGGCGCCGAAGGCAACGCCCAGCGCGATCGCCAGGACACCGAGACGAAAAAGCTCGCGCGAACCTGTGTGAGCGATCCTGTGTAGGATCGCCGGGATGACCTTGCGGCCAAACACTAACATGACGGCGACGAAAAGCGCGACCTTGAGCAGTGTCAGCGCGATGAGACCGCCGATGCCGATATCCCAGCCGCTCATCTGGACCAGCGCCACGGCAAGCGGATCGACGAGCCGCTCGCCATTGCCAACGGAGGCAACTGCGGGAATGAGGACGAGAGCCAGAACCATCGCCAGATCTTCCACGATCAACCAGCCGACGGCGATGCGCCCCTTGGCCGTCTCGACCATGCGACGCTCCTGCAGCGCCTTGAGAAGGACCACCGTGGAGGCGACGGAGAGCGCGAGGCCGAAGACAAGGCTGCCTCCCGTCGACCAGCCCATCAGGTGACCCATACCCCAGCCGAGCAACGTGGCAAACGCGATCTGGGCGATCGCACCCGGTACCGCGATGACCCGCACCGAAAGCAGGTCTTTAAGCGAGAAATGAAGGCCCACGCCGAACATGAGGAGGATGACGCCGATCTCCGCCAACTCTGGCGCAAGATTCTGGTCTGCAACGAAGCCGGGCGTGTAGGGACCCACCAGAATACCGGCGACTAGATATCCGACCAGCGGCGGAAGGCGGAAACGATGGGCGATTGCGCCCAGGATGAATGCCAGTACAAAGCCCCCGACCAAGGTTGATATTAGGGGCGTTGCGTGCGGCATAAGCGTCTCCATCTTGGCTCGGGCTGACAAAAATGATATATTTGATCGATATCGATAGATATGGGTATTTTTTCGGCGAAGTTCAACCGCATGTATGATGATGAAAAACAAACCGTTTTGACACCAGAAATGTGCCGCGCAGCGCGCGCCTATCTGGATTGGACGCAGGCCGATCTCGCCGAACGCGCTGCCGTCTCGCGCGGCACCGTTCGCGACTACGAAGCGAACGCCCACGCAGTCCACCGCTCGACGCCCGCCCTGCTGCGCAAGGCGCTGGAGGACGGCGGAGTCAAACTCGAAGGGCGGGACGACGGTGGAATGGCGCTGGTGCAGGAGGGCTGACAGGTCGTGCCGAAAGCGAAGGCATTGAGGTGCCGACCGTACAAACTTCTTACGGTTTCGATCATGTCCCCAACCATGAGGTCGCCTTTCACAGCGAAACGGATGCCGGCTGGCTAAACTTTGATTTCGTGCTCCGATGCTCTACAACAACGTCCTGACAAGAAACACCGGAGTCGCATAGCATGGCCAGAGTAGCGTTTATCGGTCTCGGCGTCATGGGTTACCCCATGGCAGGACATCTCAAGACCAAGGGCGGACATGACGTTTCCGTCTACAACCGCACATTTGCCAAGGCAGAGGCCTGGGTGGAGCAGTTTGGCGGCGCGGCTTTCCGCCTGCCGGTCGAGGCGGTGCGCGATGCCGATTTCGTCTTCACCTGCGTCGGCAATGACGACGATCTGCGATCGGTGACATTGGGTGAGTCCGGCTGTATCGGCGGAATGAAGCCGGGCGCGATATTGATCGACAATACCACGGCGTCCGCCGAGGTTGCGCGTGAGCTCGAAGAAGCCTGCGCTGCAAGGGGTCTTGGCTTTGTCGATGCACCTGTCTCGGGCGGCCAGGCGGGCGCGGAAAACGGCGTATTGACCGTCATGTGCGGTGGTGACGAAGCGGCGTTCGAAAGGGCGAAGCCTGTCATCTCCTCGTATGCCCGGATGGTGGGCCTGATGGGCCCGGCGGGCGCCGGCCAACTCACGAAGATGGTCAACCAGATCTGCATTGCCGGTGTGGTTCAGGGCCTCGCAGAGGGCATCCATTTCGGCAAGCGCGCCGGGCTCGACATCGAGAAGGTCATAGAGGTCATCTCCAAAGGGGCGGCCGGGTCGTGGCAGATGGAAAACCGCTACAAGACGATGAACGAGGGGCGATACGACTTCGGTTTCGCCATCGACTGGATGCGCAAGGACCTCGGCATCGTGCTCTCCGAGGCGCGTCGCAACGGCGCGAAACTGCCGGTCACAGCTCTGGTGGACCAGTTCTATGGCGACGTCCAGACCATGGGCGGCAACCGGTGGGACACCTCGTCGCTGCTGGCGCGACTTGAAAAATGAGGCCGGGAGCCGCCGCGCAGCTTGGTTTGCTTCTGGCGTTCCAGTTTGCGCGTCCTGGGATGGCTGCTCCGCAAGATGCGATCACGGAAATCAGGACGGACGTAGCGGAAGCTATCGGACGCTGTTTCCAGGCACCAAAAGGCTATGCACCACCCTACCCGGCTGTCACGCTTCTCCTGAATTTCCGCCCCGACGGCAATCTTGACGGACCGCCGCAACTCGGCGATCCGCCCGGCGGCGATGCGAGGCATTCAGCGACCGTGATGGCGGTTCTTTCCGCCGCGAGCGAATGCGCACGGATCGACAACTCGACGCGCTTTCGGCAGGATTACCCGGCCTGGAAGTCCCTGTTGCTGACTTTCCGGCCCGGAGAGCCCTGAGATGTCGGACCTCAATCCCGCCTCCAATGCAGCGGAGGTGATTGTGTACCTGCAGTCCCTTCGCAATGCGACGAATATCGCGGGAATGGCGCGCTTCGGGATTGTAACCGACACAGCGCTCGGCATTTCCACGGATGACATGCGCAAGATCGCGCGGCTGATCAAGAAAGATCATGCTCGGGCGCTCGATCTGTGGCAGAGCGGTATCCGCGAGGCACGACTGCTTGCCGCCTTCACGGCAGAGCCGTGGAAACTGTCAATGGACGAGGCGCGCGACTGGGCCGCATCGTTCAACTCCTGGGAGATCGTCGACAGCGTCGCGGACCTTTTCGTCCAAAGCGGACATTGGCCGGTTTTGATTCCCGAATTCGCGGCGGACGAGCGCGAATTCGTCAGGCGCACAGCTTTTTCCATGATGGCCTGGGCTGCAGTTCACCTGAAGAAGGAACCCGACGCACATATCCTCGCGTTCCTGCCTCTCATAGAACGTCACGCCACCGATCAGCGCAATTTTGTGAAGAAGGCGGTCAACTGGGCGCTACGGCAGATCGGCAAGCGAAATCTCGAATGCCGGGCGCCGGCCTGGGCGCTTGCGGAAAAGCTTGCCGTCAGCGCCGACCGTACCGAACGCTGGATCGGCAAGGATGCCTTGCGCGAGTTCGAGAAGAAATTCGGAGCACCTCTCAAAGGCGATCGTGGTCAATCCGATAGAGCTTGAGATGGCGGCTGCCGCTGACTGGCTGGGGCACCAGCGCATCGCCGGGATTATCCTTCAACAGCGCTTCGAACAGCGAGCCGGGTGGCGGTATGAAAAGCGCCTTGGCGGCGTCCGGATAGGCGCAGAAGGCCACGTAATCGAATGGAGCGAGAGCCGACTTCCTGGCGGAAGGGTCGGAGAGGTACAGGGCATCGAACATGCGACGCATTCCCGGCGACGCGCGATGATAGCTGATGTCGGCGACGCGGACGCCTGACGGCGCCTGCTCCAGGATTGTCAGTCCCACTGCGGGCGTCACCATATAGAGACCCGGCGGCAGCGCCTTCATCGCCTTTCGGTCCGCTGCCGAACACGTGTCGTTCATGAGGAAATCCGCGGCATCCACGGAGCGCAGCTCCCGCTGAACCGGCATGGCGATGGCGACTGCCTGGAAAAGGCAACCAAAAACAAGCGTCAGACCGCCGAACATCACCACCAGCCTCTTCTGAGTCTCGAGCGAGCTGGACGCAAGATGGGCAAGCAGTTGCGGGATGAACAGAGGCAGGAGGGCCGCCGGAAAGCGGACGAACCGGAAGGCCTCGAGATTCGCCAGGAAGGCGGCAACGCCCATGGCCAGTACGATCGCCGGAGCGGACTGCCCTTCCTTCAGACTTCGCCATGCCAGCATGCCGGCGGAAATAGCGATCGTCGTCTGGAGAGCGATGTCGAATGTCGCCGAGAGGAGCCCCCCGCGCAGAAGGAGGAGCACGGTGTGTTCCTGATCCACATGCTCCAGCCAAAGTTCTCGCGAAACCGGGTCGACTATGGCGTAGGGGCCGGCCAGAACGCCCGGCATTGCGACGACAATTGCAGCCAGCAGAAGCAAGCCCGGGATCGCCAGAGCGGCAAGGCGCTTTGCGGTGGAAGCTTGCGGGGGCAGGAACGTTGCCGAGAGCGCCGAAATCAGAGCGAAGCCTGCAAAGGCCGCGACATAGGGTGCCGAAAAAATATCATTCTGAATGCCGAAAAGGACACCCGGCCCTGCGAAGACAAGGGTGGCGAGGGGTGCAAGGACCGTCATGGCCACAGAGAATGCCCGGAATATTCCGTCCGCACCTGGGCGTCGCGCGATCCAGGCCAGGGCAAGCGCTGACCAAAGGACGGCAATCAGAGGCAGGGTCTCGAGACCGATCGTCACCGAAAGGGCCAAGGCCCCGGCCATCAGAACGCCACCCGCTGGCGACCAGCAGAGCACCCCGTAGCTCGCTGCCGCGAGTGTCACAAGCTGCGCATTATGATGATCGATGCGACCAGGCACGAATTCCAAGGACGCATAGATCATTGCCAGCGCCGCAACGAGCGCGTGCAAGGGGGCAATATTCCCCCTCCCGGGAACCAGCTTCGCCATACAGCCGGCACTGAACCAGGCAAATGCAAGCATCATCAAGGGCGGCCAGATGTTGAACGCTGTCGTCAGGGCCTGCTCGCTTCCCAAAACATGCGACAGAACCCATGTAATTGCCACATAAGGCGCGTCAATCAGGCGCGACCATGGAGAGACGTAAGGACCAGGCATTGCGATCCCGGTGATGGTCAGGTCGTACCAGCCTTTACCCGACAGCAATTGGCGAACCTGTATCGCCCGCAGGTGATCATCGATGTCACCCAGGAAAAGTACACCGTCCGAAAGGTCATAGGCCGCAGCGGCCAGAAAGACGATCGACAGCACGAGGAAGGCGTTCGGCCGGAGGCTGCGAACACCATATGCCCGCTTGAGCGGACCGCTGCCTGTTTCTTGAGTTGCGACCATGTGGACTGTCCTGAAGCGAGATTATCCGCACGCTAAACGCGTGGAGTTAACAAAGCAGTCCATCCCGTGCCCTGCTGACGACGAGAGTTTATACTCGGCCTGCTCCCCTTGCGTTCCCAGTCTGGTTGATACGTGCCGAGAGCTTCTTCTGGCTCATCACCAGCCGCATGATGTCGACGGATTGACTGAAGCCTTCGTTGCTCGGAACCCGGAAGATGGGGCTTTTGGTGGCGTGTTGCCGACCGGCACCGAACCGGCAGATAAGAAAGGCATCATCGAGATGCTCGATGATGCCTCGTGCCTGCACTTGCCAATAGCCCGAACTGCGTCGTCAGTCCTCGCTGGATTTCGAGGATTCCAGCGACATGTAGTCGAGCGGCAGTTCGGTCGTGTACTTGATCTGCTCCATGGCGAAGGCCGAGGAGACGTCGCGGATTTCGATCTTGGCGATCATCCGTTTATAGAAGGCATCGTAAGCCGCAATATCGGGCACGACGACCCGCAGCAGGTAATCCACGTCGCCGCTCATGCGGTAGAACTCGACAACTTCCGGAAATTCGGCAATCACCTCGGAGAACCGCTTCAACCATTCGATGGAATGGGCATTGGTGCGGATCGAAACGAAGACATTGACCTTGGCATTGACCTTGACCGGGTCAAGAACGGCCACCTGCCGCTTGATGACGCCATCTTCTTCCATCTTCTGGATGCGCCGCCAGCAAGGCGTGGTCGAGAGACCAACCTTCTTGGCGATATCTGCAACGGCAAGGGTGGAATCCTCCTGAAGAAGGCGCAGGATTTTGCGGTCCAGACGATCCAACGGTCTTTCCTTTCAACACATGCATAATCCCGTCAACGCTAGCACGACCGGCTAAAAAAAGGATTATGGTTCGCGCGCGGCATTCCGCTATGCGCTCTTGGCCGGCGGGTTCCTGGAGAACGAATCCGGCAACGATGGAATTGATTGTTTCAGTCTATCTTGCGCTGCACAAGCTCTTTCAGGACTGGCAGCAGTTCTTTCTCGAACCAGGGATTGCGCTTGATCCAGCCGGTATTGCGCCAGCTGGGATGGGGCAGCGGGAGAACAGGCGTGCCGAGGGGCTGCTCCAGATAGTCGCGCCAATGGCGAACCGTCTCGGTCATATTCTCCCTGACGCGCGTGCCGAGATGCCAGCTTTGGGCATGGTGGCCAACGGCCAGGATCAGCTCGACCTGCGGCATCGCGGCCATCACGGCGGAGCGCCAATGCGGCGCGCATTCCCGGCGCGGCGGCAGGTCGCCGCCATTCGCGTCATATCCCGGAAAGCAGAAACCCATCGGCACGATCGCAAAGCGGTTCGTGTCATAGAACTCTTCGCGGGTCACACCGAGCCAGTCGCGCAGGCGGTTGCCGGAAGCATCGTTGAAGGTGATGCCCGTGTCATGCACGCGCAGACCGGGAGCCTGCCCCGCGATCAGGATTTTCGCGGTCGAAGACAGTACTGCGACCGGCCGTGGTTCGTGCGGCAGCCTGTGTGCTTGACCGCGCAGCGGTGTGTCGCGACAGAGCCGGCACAGCGCTATTTCATCCAGAAGACGTCTGACATCACTTTCACTCAATGACTGAACCTCACGCCTCTGCAGATGGCCTCGACGCCACAGCGTCATACCAGCGCAGAACGTTCCCGAGTTCCGGCGGGCACTGGATACGAGCGGGCTTCATGAACTGAAAGGCGATAAACATGGTGATGTCGGCGACGGTGAAGTCATCCCCCACAACGAAAGGACGGCTTGCCAGTTCCTGATCGATGAAACGGAGGAATTCAAGCGCCTTCGGCTTGTTCAGTTCACCCCATTCGGGAAGTTGTGGCACCTCCCAGTCTTTCATCGCGGGATGAATGTGGCGGAAGGCCGCCGCGACCGACAGCAGAAAGCCGAGCTCTATGCGGCGGTTCCACATCTCCACGAATGCCTTCTCCCGCGCGTCCCGACCGAAGAGAGGCGGGTTCGGATAAAGCTCCTCAAAATAGCGGCAAATCGCAATCGACTCCGACAGGTTAGAGCCGTCGTCGAGTTCCAGAACCGGCAGACGCCGCAGTGGATTGCGCGCCCTTATGTCCTCGGACCTGTGCCCAAGAGCACCCATGTCCACCGGCACGAGATCAACCGTTATCCCCTTCTCCGCGAGATACATCCGCACCCGGCGCGGATTGGGCGCCTTTCCCCCGTCAAACAGTCTCATATCCACCCTCTCCCTTCGACAGAACAAGCGCATTCATCTCTCATCCCGCTCAACGCAACGCCGCTCAGGGACGTTCCGCAACCGAAGCAAGATGGCAAATGAATCCTTTCCAGAAGCAACTTCTTAACTCTTTACGGTTAGAATTTGGTCATAGTTTCCGCGTCTGAAGTTGTATCAGTCCATGCCCGAGCGCGTCAGCACATCTCCGGACAAAAACGTCGTGGACCTGTCCAAGGGGAGCCGCAATGCAGGGCTGAACCGGACGCTGCGCGAGACGCGTGCCAAGTTGCAAAACGGCGACGCGGGCTCCCCTCAGTTCCAGCGTGAGACTATCACCCTTTTCATCGACGCAAGCCTTGACAGCGCGGCTGCCGTCCCGATCCTTGCCAGCGGCATCGGGGCCTTCAGTCTCGCCTTCAATATGGGCGAGTACACGATCATCTGGATGCTGGCCACGCTCATCCTGCACGCCATCCACGTCTATGTGCTCCAGCAGATCAAACGCCGGCAACTCATCAAGGACGAGAACGCGGCAAATTGGACGCGCCGGCTGCTCGGGCTTCAGTTTACGATCGGCTTGTGCTGGGCGCTCTTCGCCAGCCAGAGCTGCGCGAGCTGCGATCTCGGCTCCTATATCACCTTCAAGGGCGCGGCCCTTCTCATTGTGCTCAGCGCCACCGCGCTGACGACATCGATGCTGAACGGCGCCCTGCTCGTCACCTTCATTCCTACCGTTGTCGCCATTGTCTACCTCTACTGGCGAGACCGTCAGCCGACGGAGATCGGCCTGATCGCCATGTTCACGGCCGCCATGGTGTTCTTTATCTTCTTCACCGGCCGGCTTCGCCGCACGAGCGTTCAAATCCTGTCCTACCAATCGGAGAAGGATGACCTGATCGCAGAACTCGAGGTCGCCAATTCCATCTCGGACGAAGCGCGACGGAGGGCCGAAGAGGCCAATCTGGCGAAGTCGCGTTTCCTCGCGTCCATGTCGCACGAACTGAGAACGCCCCTGAACGCGATTCTCGGGTTTTCCGAGGTGATGGACAATGAAGTGCTCGGCCCGATGTCCAATGCGACCTACAAGGAATATGTGGGAGACATTCATCGTTCCGGCCAGCATCTCCTGAACCTCATCAACGAAATTCTCGACCTCTCGCGCATCGAGGCCGGGCGCTACGAGCTTCACGAAGAGGCCGTCAAGCTCTCGGAGATCACCGAAGACTGCATCGGCATGGTACAGCTTCGCGCGAGGTCGAAAAACATCCGCATCACGGAGCAATTCGAAACCGGTTTGCCTCCCATCTGGGTCGACGAGAAATCGATGCGGCAGGTGATCCTCAATCTACTCTCCAATGCCGTGAAGTTTACGCCGCAAGGCGGCGAGATCGCCGTCAAGCTTGGCTGGACGGCTGGCGGCGGCCAGTATGTGGCCATCCGCGACAACGGTCCCGGCATTCCCGAGGAAGAAATTCCGGTTGTCCTTTCAGCCTTCGGCCAAGGCTCGATCGCCATCAAGACCGCCGAACAGGGAACCGGACTGGGATTGCCGATCGTCCAGGCGATCCTGGCCAAGCATAATGGCGAATTCGTCTTGCGGTCGAAATTGCGTGAAGGAACCGAGGTCATCGCAATCCTGCCGGCGAAGCGTGTGCTACAGACCGTTCCGGCCGTCAGGGAAGCTCACTCCAACGAGAAGCGTCGGCGCTCCTTCGCCTGACCGATCCGGTTTCAGAAAAGATAGATTTCTACAATCGCATAGGCGAGATAGGCCGCATTCAGGCCGATCAGGCAGGCGCAAGCGAGCGATCCCAAATCCTTTGCATGCCGGCCGAACATCGAAAACTCGGGCGACAGGTGGTCGACCAGTTCTTCAATCGCGGTGTTGACGGCTTCGAAGGCGAAAAGAATGACCATCAGCCCGACGAAGATAAAGATCCTCTCAAACCGAGCGCCGATCGCCAACAGTAAAATGGTGCCCAGCACGAAGCCGCCCAGCTGATGACGGAAGGCTGCTTCGTGCAGGAGGCGCAGAAGGCCCTGCCAGGAATAGCGAGCCGCGGAGACGAAATGGCGAAAGCCCGTCTCTTTCATGAATGGCGGCTTGCCGGTTCCGTGCATGCATCAAGCCTTATTGGAAACGCCTGCACCTTCAAAGGTTGCCATGCCAGAGTGGCAGGCGGCCGCGGACTTGACAATGCCCGCTGCAAGTGCCGCCCCGGTACCCTCGCCCAGCCGCATTCCGAGAGCGAGCAGAGGGGTCTTGCCGAGCCGTTCGATGGCGCGAAGGTGCCCTGGTTCGGCCGACACATGCCCAATAAGGCAGTGATCAAGCGCGGTCGGGTTGGCGGCCTTGAGAATGGCCGCGGCGGCCGTCGCGACATAGCCGTCGATCAGAACGGGGATCTTCTGCACGCGGGCTGCCAGGATCGCACCGGCCATGGCCGCGATTTCGCGACCGCCGACGCGGCGAAGGGTTTCCAGCGGATCGCCCAGATGATCCTTGTGGAGTGCGATCGCCCGCTCGACAGCGTCGATCTTTCGCTGAAGGACTTCGCCGGCAGACCCGGTGCCGGGGCCGACCCAGTCCTCGGCCTTTCCGCCGTAAAGCGCGTAGAAGATGGCGGCTGCGATGGTGGTGTTGCCAATGCCCATCTCACCGATGCACAGGAGATCCGTGCCACCGGCAATCGCCTCCATGCCGAAGGCCATCGTGGCGGCGCAATCGCGTTCCGAAAGGGCGGCTTCCTGCGTAATGTCTCCCGTCGGGATCTGCAGGGCAAGGTCGAAGACCTTGAGGCCGAGATCGTGCGTCACGCAGATCTGGTTGATGGCGGCCCCGCCGGCGGTAAAGTTCGCCACCATCTGCTCGGTCACCTCAGGCGGATAGGGCGAAACACCCTGACGCGTGACGCCATGATTGCCGGCGAAGATGGCGACCAGCGGACGCGTGACCTGCGGTGAACGGCCCGACCAGGCCGCGAGCCAGAAGGCGATTTCTTCCAATCGGCCCAGCGAGCCCGGTGGCTTGGTCAGCTGTGCATCACGCTTGCGCGCGGCTTCCAGCGCGCGGACGTCGGGGCCAGGAAGGTTGTTGAGAAGTTCGCGAAAATCGTCGAACGGCAAGCCACTCACGCTCATGGACCCAGTATCCTTGTCATTTCAGTTTCAGGCAGGCATTGATGCGGCTTTCATATTGTTCCGGATGACGCGAAGCAACGGTAAAAGCGACGCGCGCCGTCGCTGTGATGCGGGATTTTGGGGAGTGCGACGCAATGGTCGGACCTGACGAATTTTTGAAAGACATCGCGCGAGCGCTCGGCTTCCTTAGCCGTGTCCCGATACCGGGACGCTTCTTCGCCGGTTACGACGGCTCGATGCGGCGGACGAGCGGCGCTTTTGCTGTGGCGGGCGCAGTGATTGCACTGCCAGCCGCCCTGCTCCTCGGTGTCCTCCTCCACTTCGGCGTGAGGCCGGAACTCGCAGCGCTTGTCACGCTTGCCCTCCAGATCCTCCTGACGGGGGGGCTCCATGAAGATGGCCTTGCCGATTGCGCCGATGGACTTGGCGGCGGCGGCACACGCGAACGCATGCTGGAAATCATGAAGGACAGCCGGCTCGGCGTCTATGGCGGGCTTGCGCTGATCCTGTCCCTGGGGCTCAGAACGGAAGCTCTGGCTGGTATCGCCGCCACAGGTCCGGTGGCTGCGGCGCTGGCGGTGATCGCGGTCAACGCGGCAGCACGCGCCGCTCTCGTGTGGCACTGGTCTTTTCTTCCGCCGGCGCGCGTGGACGGCGTTGCGGCAGCTGTCGGACAGCCGGCCGGCGCAGCACTGATAACCGCCCTAATCAGCGGCGGGTTGATCTATGCCATCGCAACCGTATCGGACCTGGGACTGGCGCGTGCGCTGGTGTCTGCCGTTGTGGCGACGCTTGCCACAATTCTCTTCGCCCGCCTTGTTCGCGGCAAGATTCAAGGACATACGGGAGATACATTGGGTGCGAGCGAACAAATCTGCGAGATTGCACTTTATGTCGCCCTTGCGATTGCAGCCTGACCTGCCGATATGAAGACGAATACATAACGAAGAAGCCCTCCATGGAATCGCCCTGCATTCTCGTCTGTTCGATTGATGACAAGACCGGCTACTGTTTCGGCTGTGGCCGGACGCGCGACGAACTCGCCCGATGGATCGAAATGACCGACGGGGAACGGCGAGCGGTGATGGATGCGCTTCCTGCCCGACTGGAAACGATCGAGCGTAAGCCACGCCGGGTTACGCGCCGAAGGCTGCTTGCAGAGGGCGGACCGACCTCATGAGATTGTTGGCCGTCGCTCTTGGCATTCTGGGGATCGGTCTTGGCCTGCTTCTTTTCAACCATGACAGCGGCCAGACTCTCGGAATGTCGAACGACGATTTCGGGCATTTCATCTATCTCCTGCCGATTGCGATCATGATCGGCGCGGGCGCAGTTGCCTCACGGGGGCAGCTTCGCCGCAACCTCACCTATCTTGCCGTCTGGACCGCCGTCGCGCTCGGCTGCGTCGCCGTCTATGTCTATCAAGACGAGGCCAAGCATGTGGGCCGGCGTGTGCTCGCCGAGCTGATGCCGGGGCATTCGGTCGTGCTGACCGGTCTGAACGGCGAAAACGAGGTGGTCATCCGCAGAACGCAGGGCGGTCACTTCGCGGTGAACGCGCATGTGGATGGACAGCGGGTCGGCATGCTGATCGACACTGGCGCAAGTCAGGTGACGCTGACCTATGAGGATGCGAAGCGGATCGGGCTCAAGCCCGAGACACTGAATTTCTCCATGCCCGTCACAACGGCCAACGGCACCGGACAGGCGGCACCCGTGACCATTCCAGAGCTTTCGATCGGGCCGATCGTGCGAAAGAATGTTTCGGCGGCAATCGCACAGGAAGGTCGTCTCGACACGAGCCTTCTCGGGATGAACTTCCTGTCGTCACTTTCCGCAGTCCGCATCCAGCCTGACGAAATGAGGCTGATGGACTGATCCTGATGGGTCGCCCATACCGGAGTTGTCGAAAGCGGAGGATTGGCGCGCTAAATTCGGTCTTCGGCACTCCGTGTCATTCAACTGAAGCATTGAGACGATAATCAGGTTTTGCAAGCGCTCTCGATTTTTGCTTCCGGCCCCCGCTCCGGAATGGCGTTTGCAAGCTTTGACGCCCCCATCGTCACAAGCACTTTTTCGAGGCCGGTTTTCCGGCCTCTTTTTTTGTCCGCTCTTTGTGTCAGTCCAGGCTGCAGTAGCGCCGGCCGGATTTGCGGCTGCGCAGATCGAAGTGGAAGTGGTCGCCGTGATAGGGGTCGCCGGGGCCAAGGACCGTGTTGAAGTACTTGCAGGAATCGGCGCGCACGGAATTCAAGAGACCCTTCTGCCGGAAGGAGAAGAAGCCGGGCTTGCGCACATCGATCCCCTCGCCGTTGTTCAGGATGATCTGGCCGACATCGATCGCGTTGCCTCTCGCATGTTCCGACCAGGGATTGCCCCGTTTGGAGTTCATCGGGCGGCAAGCATAGGAGGACATCTGGCGGATCGTGTTGACGCCCGAGAAATAGCGGATGCGGGCGGTCGGAACGAGATCATCGCGTACCCAGCGTGCGAAGGTGACAGCCATGCCGCAGTTCAGCTTGGCGGCCGGCAGGATGCGCACGCCGTTGATCGACTGGATCTGTACCGGATAGTCGATGCCGCAACTCGGCCCGTCGTGGATGGCGGGAATATCGGTATAGACTACCCCGAGCTTTTGCAGCGTCAGCCGGCAGCTCTTCTCAGCAACCGGCATTCCGCCCTGGCTTTCCGGGACCGACATCGGATTATTGAAGCGCGGGATGTAGGCAACCTTCTGCTCCTGAACCTCCGCAGGTCTGGCAACCGCGTCGTCAACCGGAATGCTACGGCTCCTCGACACTTGGTGGAGGTTGTCAGTTCCGACACCGTCGATGACGGGTGCGTCGACGTCGCCTTCTACGATCTGGGGAGCCTGCCCCTGCTGCTTGGGCTCGCCGGAGAAGCCGAAGAGCTTGTCCATGTCGACTTCGCTGCTTTTCGTTTCAGCTGTCGCCTGCGCGGGCGCTGGGGCCGTGTCCGAACTTGCCTGGCTCGCATCTTCCGCCTGTGGCGCCTGTGAGGCCACAGCGTCCGGCGCGTCGATCATATCCGCGTTGGTGCTTGCCGCCTTCTGGCTGCGCTCAATCCGACTGACGGGACCTTCCAGAATGGGATAGGCCGCATCGCGCGAGGCCGATCTGACCGGGGCGAGCGGCACGGCATGTGTCTTGCCGCGCGGTCCGATATCGGCGACCGGCATCGGGTCTGGATCGTAGCAGCCGGAAAGCACAAGGCAGACGAGCGCTGCCGAGGACGCGGTCCGCGCGAAAGAAGTCGAGAATACCATACTCATCTCTCTTCCAGACGCGGGATCGCAACACGCCGCCGATGTCTGTTACCGAGGTTATTGCGAGCATAAAGTGCGGCGCATAAGGTTACGCGCATATGCTGCCGCCATGTGAAGAAGGCTAGCAAGGAATGGTAAATGATACCTTTCGGTCACCGGATGGAGATAGGGATGAGACTGGTCCTGGCAAGCGTGTTTCTGGTCCTCGCTGCAGGCGCGCAAGCGGCCGACTGCAACAAGTGGAAGGCTTCGTTGGAGGAGGGAGAAGGCGGTAGTCGCATGGTGGCGCGCATGTGCAACGCGGCCGGCGGCAAACTCACCGTCGAGTGCGGCGCGCCGGGTGCCTTGATGATGGCTTTCGCGCCGAAAGGCGATTTTGCACCCCCCGGTGACAATCCCGACTTCGTCGGGCGGTTCTCCATCAAGGTCGGAAGCGAGACCTTCGACCGCGACATGACCTATTGGGCCATGGATGGAGTCATGGGCTTGGAGATATCTGTCAGGGACAAGCTGGCAGACGCACTGAGCAAAGCCGAAGGAGGCACCGTTTCCTTCGCCTCGCCCGAACCCGGAATTGCAGACTCCGGATTCTCATTGAATGGGGCGTCGGCCGCCCTGAAAAAGCTCGAGGCGAGCTGCCGGCGGAGCAAACAAGCGACTTAGCCGCTGACCGACAATTTCCACTCTTGCTCCAGACGGAACCGGCACGTGTGGCGGATATCCTCCGCGCTGGCTGCGATCACGGCCTCGTATTCGCCGGCATCGGCAATGAAGCAGCGCACCTCTTCGTCGAAGCGGCAGAGGTCCCGTAACGTGATGCAGAGATCGATCTGCTTCGCCTCTCCCGGTCCCAGCCTTATCTTGCGGAAGGCGCGCAGTTCCTTGTCGGGACGCTCCACCTTGGGCGCGACTGGACGCACATAGAGCTGCACAACGTCTGCGCCGGCACGTTTGCCGGTATTCGTCACATTGAGCGTGACCTTGAGACCGTCACTGCCGATCGTCTCGGCGCTGATCTTCGGGCGGCCCCAGGCGAAGGTCGTATAGGACAGACCGTAGCCGAAGGGAAAGAGCGTCTTGATCTTGCGCGTGTCGTGATGGCGATAACCCACGAAGACGCCTTCGCGATACTCAACGTGTCCGTCCTTGCCAGGATAGACCAGCGGATCGCCAGTGATGGCGGAGTTATCTTCCAACTTCAGCGGGAAGGTCTGCGGCAGGCGACCTCCCGGCTCGGCAAAGCCAAAGAGAACATCGGCGATCGCGTTCCCCGCCTCCTGCCCCGGATACCAGCTTTGCAGAACGGCGGCGACGTCGTCGATCCACGGCATCTCGACAGGTCCACCGGTTTGCAGCACGACGATGGTCTTCTCATTGACCGCGGCAACCCGTGCTATGAACTCATCCTGCCTGCCGGGCAGGCGCATGTTCGGAAGGTCGTTTCCTTCCGTATCCCACTCACCTTCGCGACCGGCGAAGATGATGGCGACATCGCAGGTTTCGGCCTTCTTGAGAGCCTCTTCAAATGCGGCCTCTCCGAGCGGCAGTTCAACCCCGATGCGAATGGCGTTCAGATGCAGACCGCCATCTCCGGCGATCGGCGAACGGAACTCGGCGACAACCTGCACCGGCACGCCGGCTTCAAGAGTTACACCGCTGCGAACCTCGTCGCTGCCGGCGGTGAAGTAGTTCGCCCCGCGCTTCCAGGTATCCCAGTTCTCGATCACCTGCTGGCTGCCCACCTTCAGCCGCGAGCGACCAGCGGAGACGAGCCCGAAGACATGCTCGCCGTCAGCATCAGGGGTGTAGGTGAAGACAATCCGCGCGGAAAAGGCGTTGATGTCGAACGTCTTGCTGATCGGATCCATCCAGAAGCGTTCGGACATGTCGATATCTTCGGCATGAACCGGCGCGCCGGACAGGTCGGTGGAGTTGAAATAGTCGATATGGACCGGACCGCGATGCAGCTTGACCAGCCGATTGTTAGCAACACCCTTGACGTGAAAGATCGCATTGGAGCCTGCAAGGGCCTTCTTGATACCTTCGAGCGGAGCAACCGCATAGTGCGCATTGATCTGCGCCGAGCCGCCGCCCATGATCCGGGCTTCCGCGGCATTCGGTCCCAGGACGGCGAGCGTTCCGGTGTCTGCCTTGTTCAGCGGCAGGACGCCGTTATTCTTGAGCAGGACCGTCCCTTCCGCACCGGCACGGCGGATCAGCGCGCGATGTTCCGGCCGGTCCTCGGCGACTTCCTCATGCATCTCCGGATCGGTGAAGGCACCGGTCCAGCGGATGAGGTCAAGCATCCTATGGGCAGAAGCGGCGACCTTGGCGGCGTCGATCTCGCCGTTCTTGACGGCCGCAACCAGCTTTTCGCCGCGATCACGCGTCGGACCCGGCATTTCCAGGTCGAGACCTGCCGCGACGGAGGCCACGGTCGAATGCGAACCGAACCAATCGGACATGACGATGCCGTCAAAGCCCCATTCGACGCGGAGCACCTGAGTCAGCAGCCATTCGTGGTCGCTGGTGAAGGTCCCGTTCAAGCGATTGTACGAGGACATGATGGCGCGCACGCCGGCCCGCTTCACGGCCGCCTCGAAGGGCGGCAGATAGAGCTCGCGCAGCGCCCGTTCTCCAATGTCCGAGGACATCGTGAAACGTTCGATCTCGGATTCATTGCCGACGAAATGCTTGATCGTCGCCGCGATCCCCTCGCCTTGCACGCCCTCGATATAGCCGACCGCCATTTCAGACGTCAGGAACGGATCTTCGGAATAGCATTCGAAATTGCGGCCGTTGAGGCCCGAGCGCTGGATGTTGACCGTCGGAGCGAGCAGAACACGAGCAGACTTCGACTTCGCCTCTTCCGCCAAAGCCTTGCCGATAGCCCGCGCCAACGCCGGATCGAAGCTCGATCCGATGGAAATGGCGCAGGGGAAGCAGGCCGACTTGACGCCGCCGACCAGCGAACCTGCGCCTCGCGCGCCGTTCGGTCCATCGGTGACCTTGATCTTCGGTATTTTCAGCCGCGGAACCGGCACTGTCGTCCAGAAATCGGCACCGGAAAGCAGGGCCACCTGCTCTTCGAGGGTCATCTTCGCCAGCAGGTTATCAACGGCCAATACTACCTCCTGCCACTGACGCGGCATTTCAGTTTCAGTTATGAGCTAAAACGTTTCAGGGACGACCTCTTTAGCCGTATCGACCTGTCATTTCAATCTTATGGCGGACGGCAGCGCCTCGAAATTGACTTGCTCGCCGTGTCAAGCAATGCTCAAACCATTGAAGAATCGTGGAGAATGAGATGCCGGAGACGCTGCGACCGAAAGGTGAATTGACGCTGAGAACGCTGGCCATGCCGGGCGACGCAAACGCCGCAGGCGACATTTTCGGCGGCTGGGTCATGGCGCAGATGGACCTTGCATGTGGCATCCGCGCTGCCGAGCGCGCCAGGGGCCGCGTGGTCACCGCCGCCGTCAAGGAGATGGCCTTCGCCATGCCCGTGAAGATCGGCGACACGCTGTGCATCTATTCGGATATCCAGGCGGTAGGTCGCACGTCGATCACGCTCAACATCGAGGTGTGGGCGCAGCGCTACCTCTCGGACCGGATGGAAAAGGTCACCAATGCCATCTTCATCATGGTGGCGCTGGACAAGGACGGCAAGCCGACGCCCGTTCCGCCGGAAGCGTGAGCGAGTGCCGTGCGAGAGTTTTTGAAAATCGATCCGGCCAGCGCCGAGGTCTCGCTCGATGCCCGCAATCCAGGCTTCTACCGGAACCCCAACCCGGCCTATGCCGCGCTGATCGATATCGGCCCCGCCTTTTACTGGCGCGAGCAGAAGCAATGGTATTTCACGCGCTATGACGCGGTGAATGCGCTTCTGCGTGACCGTCGTTTCGGCCGGCAGATCACGCATATCATCAGCCGTGAGGAAGCCGGACTTGGGCCGGCCGATCCGAAGCTTGCGGATTTCGACCGCGCCGAATCGAAGTCGCTGCTGGAACTTGAGCCGCCGGAGCACACGCGGCTGCGCACGCTCGTCAACCGCGCCTTCGTGTCGCGCCATATCGAAAAGCTACGGCCGGAGATCGCCGCGCTTGCGCATCAGTTGATCGACGGTTTCGCGCCGAAGGGTGAGGTTGAACTTCTGTCCGCCTTTGCTGAAATCGTGCCGGTGACGGTGATCGCCCGCATGATCGGCGTGCCGGATGACATGTGCCGGCAATTGCTCGACTGGTCGCACGACTATGTCCGCATGTATCAGTTCGGCCGCACGGCAGAGGACGAGGCGCGCGCCAATCAGGCGGCCAAAGAGTTTTCCGATTACGTCGTAACGCTCGCGGCCGAGAAGCGCGCCAATCCGCAGGACGATCTGTTGAGCCTCATGGTCCAGCCGGCGCGCGATGGGCAATATCTGACGGAGGAGGAGCTGGTCTCCACGACCATCGTGCTCCTCAATGCCGGCCACGAGGCCACTGTTCACCAGATCGGCAATGCGGTGAACATCATCCTGCTGAGCGGGCTCGATCCGCAGTCACTGACAAGTGACGAGACCAAAACTGAACGACTGGTCGAGGAATGTTTCCGCATTTCCGCGCCCGTGCATATTTTCGAGCGCTGGGCGCTGGAGGATGTCGAGCTTCAGGGGCTGAGTTTCAGGAAGGGCGAGAAAGTCGGGCTGATCCTCGCCGCCGCCAATCTGGACCCGGCGAAGTTTCCTGAACCGCTGGCCTTCAAGCCGGAACGCGACGAGGGCCAGAACCTTTCCTTCGGGGCGGGCATTCATTTCTGCATCGGCGCACCGCTGGCCCGGCTGGAGATGAATACGGTGCTTCCTATTCTCTTCGATCGCCTGCCCGGCCTGCGCCTGGCGGAAGCGCCGCAGGTCAAGGATGTGTATCACTTCCACGGGCTGGAGAGCCTTAAGCTTTCCTGGTGACCTCGCGGGCGAAATCCAGCCAGGCCTTGGCGGCGAAGGAGAGATAGCCGCCTCGGCGCCAGACCCAGGCCATGTGCCAGTTCATCGCAGGTGAATGGACTGGGATATGAACCACGCCCGGCCGCACGCGCAGGTCCGCAATCAGGCGCGGCAGGAAGCCGACGCCGAGGCCGGCGCCAACCAGTTCAACAATGAAGTTGATCTGGCCGCTGCGCGCCGCCACGGTCGGCTCGAAGCCAGCCTCGCGACAGCCTTCGAGGATGATGGGATTGAGGGCGAAGCCGGCGTCGAAGAAGATGAGCGGCATGTCCTTTAGCTCAGCAAGCGCGATCTCGGGTCTTTTCGCCAGCGGATGCTTCTCAGTGATCAGGACATGAAGCGGCTCGCGCGTCACCTCCTGCCAGTCCAGCGCGTCGGGAACGGGCAATAGGGATGCGCCGAGATCGACTTCGCCTGCCAGCACCATCTCCTCCAGCCGCCGGCTGCCATGCTCGACCAACTGGATTTCGATGTCCGGATGGCGGTTGCGATATTCGGCGAAAATGGGAGCGAAGAGGATATCGCTGCCGATGGGCGGCAGGCCAAGGCGCAGCGCGCCGCGCTTCAGGCCCTTCAGCTCCGACAGTTCCGTCAGAAGGTCTTCGCGCTGGGCCAGCATCGTCTGCGCATGGCGGATGGCGACACGGCCCGCGTCGGTCAGGCTGGGCTTGTGGCCGGATCTGTCGATCAACGCAAACCCCAGCTCTTCCTCCAGTTGCCGCACAGACTTGCTGATTGCTGACTGGGTGAGAAAGACTGTCTTGGAGGCCTGGGAGAAGCCGCCCTGCCGGATGACCTCGGTGAAGATGCGCAGAACTCGCAGATCCATATCTATTCCAATCAGGACTTATCTTCATAACTTCAATTCATTTTACTCATATCGCAGCGCAGCATATATTTCCAGCAGAAATCAAGGAGCACCCCGATGACAACGCGCCAGTTCACGATCCCCTTCCGCCGGGCGATGCATGTCAGCGCCGTTCTGCAGATCGCCCTGCTCATTCTCATCTGGCAGGGTGGCGAGGCCATCGTGCGACTTTTCAACCTGCCGGTTCCGGGCGCCGTCGTGGGAATGCTTTTCCTGCTGGCGCTTCTGGCCACCGGGCAACTCAAGGTCGCGAGCCTTCGCAGCGGTGCAAAGTGGCTCCTCGCAGAAATGCTGCTCTTTTTCATCCCGGCGGTTTTGGCAATCCTCGACCACAGGGAGTTTCTGGGGCTACTCGGTCTGAAGGTGCTGGCAGTCATTCTGGTCGGCGCGACGACGGTGATGGTCGTCACGGCGCTGGCGGTCGATGTCAGTTACCGGCTGATGATCCGGTTTGGAGAACGCCATGCCCGCCTTCATTGAGACCGTTCTTGCCAGCATCTTCTGGCCTGCAGCCACGATCGGGCTCTATCTGGCTGCTCGCCAACTCTATCGGCGCTGGCCGAAGCCGTGGCTCTCGCCGCTTCTCGTCGCGCCCCTGCTCCTGATCGCGCTGGCGCTGATCCTGAAACAAAGCTACGCGCAGTATATCCATGTCACGCATTGGCTTGTCGCGATGCTGGGACCGGCGACGGTTGCGTTTGCGGTTCCGATTTATGAGCAGAGAGCCACGATCCGGAAATATTGGCCGGCCCTGGCATTCGGTGTCGTCGTGGGCAGTGCGACGGCCATGGTCACCGCATGGGGACTGGCGAGCCTTCTGAGTATAGACGGCGCTTTGCGGCTCAGCCTGCTGCCCCGTTCGTTCAGCACGCCGTTTGCCATGACCGTCTCCAAGGATATCGGAGGTGTCCCTGATCTGACCGCGATTTTCGTGGTGGTCACCGGTGTCATAGGCGCCGCACTCGGCGATGTGCTCATGAACGTGCTGCCGCTTCAGTCGGCCATGGCGCGGGGCGCGCTCTTCGGGATGGGTGCGCACGGTGCCGGTGTTGCGCGCGCCAGCCAGATCGGCCGCGAAGAAGGCTCGATCGCGAGCCTTGTCATGGTTCTGGTTGGACTGGTCAACGTCCTCTTCGCACCGGTGCTCAGCATCCTGTTGCGCTAAACGATCTCGGGACCCATCACGCAGCGTCGCGTAAGGCCGTTACCGGATTTGCACTTTCTCTCTGGAGCGCTCCTCCTGCTCCTCTCCAATCTCCTCGGCCCGCTCTTCCAACTCCTTCTTGAGCTTGTCAAGTTCCCGCTCATCGAGCTTTTCGACACCGACCATCCGGTTACGGGCGGCGCCGACCAGAATCAGTTCATCGAGCTTGGCCTGGATCGCTTCGCTGTCGCGGTTTTGGGAGTTCTGGAGGACGAAAATCATGAGGAATGTGATGATGGTCGTCGAGGTATTGATGACGAGTTGCCATACGTCGGAGAAGCCGAACAGCGGCCCCGTGGCTGCCCATGCGACGACAAGAGCGACGGCAAGGACAAATGTCGCCGGTTTCCCCGCGAGCTTTGATGTCCTGGTTGCGAATTTTGAGAAAATCTTGCTGACGTTTGCCATATTGAGCGTCTCCCCGGAATGAACCCGGGGAGAAACGCGTGGTCTATTAGCTTGTTCCAATGGACCGTATCAGGCAGGCTGTTCCGTCACCGTAGCCACCTTGCGGCCACGGTTGATGCCGAGCACGACGAGCGCGGCGATCAGGCAGGCGAAACCCGCGATATAAACGGCCGGCATGAAGGTCTGGTAGTCGGTGCGGATATAGCCTGCGCCGAAGGTGGCGGTGGCCGCACCAAGCTGATGTGCTGCAAAGACCCAGCCGAAGACGATGTTGGCCTTGTCCCGTCCAAAGTTGGCTACCGTCAGCTTGACCGTCGGCGGCACGGTTGCCACCCAATCCAGTCCGTAAAAGACGGCGAAGAGCGACAGTGTGAAATAGTCAAAGCCGGACATCGAGAGCGCGATCAGGGACAGCCCGCGCAGGCCGTAGAACCAGAACAGCAGCCAGCGATTGTCAAAGCGGTCCGAGAGCCAACCGGCGCCGAGCGTGCCGATGAAATCGAAAATGCCGATCGTCGCCAGAAGCCCGGCGGCCGCGACGGGCAGAATGCCGAAATCGCCGCAGATGGAGATCCAGTGGGTCTGCACAAGTCCGTTGGTGCTCAATCCGCAGACGAAGAACGAGAAGAACAGCGCCCAGAAAACAGGCTTGCCGATGGCGCCGCGCAGCACGACGAGCGGCGTCAGCATCATTTCGCCGAAGGAGGCGGCACGCGCCGGCGGGGGCTCTATCGACTTGCCGCCGAAGGGTGCCAGGCCGACATCCGCCGGATAATTACGCATGAAGGTCAGCATCAGCACGAGGGCGGCCGTCAGGATGACAACCATCATCGAAAGCGCCGTGCGCCAGCCATAGTGCTCCGTCAGGCTTGCCAGGATCGGCAGGAAGATCAACTGCCCGGTCGCATTGCTGACCGTCATCAGGCCAACGACGAGGCCGCGGCGCGTCTCGAACCAGCGCGTGGCAACCGTTGCGCCGAGAACCAGCGCAGTCAGGCCGGTCCCGATCCCGACAAAGAGGCCCCAGAAGAGCATGAGCTGCCAGAGCTGCGTCATGAAGAGCGAAAACAGAATGCCGGCCGAGATGAGCCCAGCAGCCGTCGCGACCACAGCGCGAATGCCGAACTGGTTCATGAACACCGCGGCGAACGGCCCGAGCAGGCCGAACAGCACGAGGCGGATCGCCATGGCCGTGGAGATTTCCTCCGTCGTCCAGCCGAATTCCGCGCTCAGCGGACGGATCAGAACGCCAGCCGAGCCCATGGCGCCGGCCGTCGCCAGCATGGTCAGGAAGGTGATGCCGATGACCAGCCAACCATAGTGTATGCCTCTTGCCGCCAGAAAGGCTGCCGCACGCTTTGACATCGCGTCTCTCCCATTTTGCGGGTATATACCCGCATTTGTGCAAAAATTACAAGTCCCCAAGCGCCCCGATCAGGCGATCAAATTCCGCGGCCTCGAGCTTGGTCTCGATGCGGGTCTGCACGTCATTCCAGATCGGCGTCGCGCGCTTGAGAAGCGCCCGCCCCTCGTCGGTCAGCGACAGCACGGTTTCGCGCTGATCCTCTTCGGAGGCCGCCATAGACACGAGGCCCATCCGATGCAGCACCTTGGTGTTGCGGCCAACCGTCGAGCGGTCCAGTTCCTGAATCTCTCCCAGTTCCGTCAGCGAGACCGGCTGCTTGTGCCTGATGTGGCGCAACTGGCTGAACTGCGACACCGTGATGCCCAGCGGCGCGAAAGCCTCGTCGTAGACTGCAGTCAGACGACGGGAGACCTTGCGCAAAGCGATGCAATAGCACGGATGAGTCATGATGCGGGTATATACCTGTAAATTGACGAATGCAAGCCGCCAGACGCATCGCGTCCTTGCTCCCAGGTTAAAGACGGATCACGTAGTCCTTGCGGGTCGTCTCGATGACTTCCCATGTGCCGGCAAAGCCGGGGCGGACGATCATGCTGTCGCCGGCCTTGAGATGGACCGCCTCGCCGCCCTCTTCGGTCAGGATCGAATGACCTTCGAGAATGTGGAAATATTCCCACTCGTCGTAGACGACGCGCCATTTGCCAGGCGTTGCCTGCCAGACGCCGGCATAAATGCCGCCGTCTGCTTCTTCGAAGTTCCAGGTGGTAAAACGAGGATCGCCGGATATAAGCCGGTCGGGCGCGGGTGCGCCCTCCTCGGGCTCGACGGTCGACAGGTCGAATTTGAAGGTCTTCGTCATGTCGATCTCCGGCACTCTTCGCTTACACAACCGCGAGCGACTGTTCTAGGTCGGCTACGATGTCGGCGACATCCTCGATGCCGATCGACAGACGAACCACATCCGGACCGGCGCCTGCGGCAATCTGCTGGGATTCAGACAACTGCTTGTGGGTCGTCGAGGCCGGGTGGATGACGAGCGAGCGCGTGTCGCCGATATTGGCGAGATGCGAGAACAGCTTCAGGCCTTCCACGAAGGTCTTGCCGGCCGCATATCCCCCCTTGAGACCGAAGGTGAAGACGGCACCCGCACCGCGTGGCGAATAGCGCTTCTGCAGGGCATTGTTCGGGTCATCCGGCAGGCCGGCATAGGAAACCCAGCTGACCTTTTCATGCGCTTTCAGCCAGCTTGCGACCTGGAGGGCATTCTCGCAATGGCGCTGCATGCGCAGCGGCAGCGTCTCGATGCCGGTCAGCAGCTGGAAGGCGTTGAAGGGCGAGATCGACGGGCCGAAATCGCGCAGACCCAGAACGCGGGCAGCAATCGCGAAGGCGAAATTGCCGAAGATCTGGTGCAGGACGATGCCGTTATATTCCGGACGCGGCTCGGAGAGCATCGGATAGTTGCCCGACTTCGACCAGTCAAAAGTGCCGCCATCGACGAGAATGCCGCCCATGGAGTTGCCATGGCCGCCCATGAACTTGGTCAGCGAATGCACGACGATGTCGGCACCATGTTCCAGCGGGCGGATGAGGTAAGGCGTTGCCATCGTGTTGTCGACGATGAGCGGCAGGCCGTGCCGGTGGGCAACTTCGGCGATCGCCGCAATGTCGACAAAGGTGCCGCCCGGATTGGCGAGGCTTTCGATGAAGACGGCGCGGGTGTCGGCGTCGATCTGGCGCTCGAGTTCGGCGAGATCGAAGGGATCGGCCCAGCGCACCTGCCAGCCGAAGCTCTTGAAGGCATGGCCGAACTGGTTGATCGAGCCACCATAGAGGCGCTTGGCGGCGACGAAATTCTTGCCCGGCTGCATGATCGTGTGGAAGATCAGCAGCTGCGCGGCGTGACCGGAGGCCGTCGCAAGCGCTGCTGTTCCGCCTTCAAGCGCGGCAACCTTTTCTTCCAGAACCGCCTGTGTCGGGTTCATGATGCGGGTGTAGATATTGCCGAACTGCTGCAGGCCGAAGAGCGCTGCGGCGTGGTCCGCGTCGTTAAAGACGAAGCTGGTCGTCTGATAGATCGGCGTGGCGCGGGCGCCAGTCGTGGGGTCGGGCTTCGCCCCGGCATGAACGGCAAGCGTGGAAAAACCCGGAGTGGCAGTGGTCATCTTTGATCCTCCCGAAGAGACGTTTCTTTCAACCGAGGATGCTAGGCGTAACAGGTCAATTCCGGCCGTGCGAGGATTTATTATCTAATTCCTCCCGCTAAATTGGAAAGCGGCAATATCGATCAGCCCCAGCGAAGAAACGTGCCCGCGCGACTTGATCAGGATCAAGGCGGCAATTCCGCTCCGGATCAAATATGACGCAAAGCAAGTCGAGGAGAGCCCCTATGCCGCACGCCATGGCCAAGATCGAACACAATGTTTTCCAGAGCCTTCGCGGCCGGGTCCAGTCCTGGTGGCAGGAGCGACTGGAGATCGCCCGCGAGCTGGAGGAGCTTTCCGCGATGGGCGATCAGGGCATAGCGCTGCTGGCGACCGATGTCGGCGTGAGCCCGCAGATGCTGGCAGCCATCGTTCGCAACGGCGCGTCTGCTGCCGACGACATGGAACGGCTGATGCGGGCGCTCAATATCGACCCGGATTCGGTTCACTACGACGAGCCCGGCCTTTTCCGCGGCTTGCAAACGGCTTGCGCGCTCTGCGAGGACAAGGCCCGCTGCCGCCACGAACTCGACGCGGGCACCGCCGCCGAGAACTACGCGCATTTCTGTCCCAACCAGGAGACGATGAGCGAACTGCGCGCGCATCCCGATTTTCAGGCCGGTTAAAAAGCCCGGGTCAAAGACCTAGGCGGGGAATTTCGATCGCGGGGCAGCGGTTCATGACAACCGTGATGCCTCGCTCCTCCGCCGGCTTGACAGCGTCGTCGTTACGCACACCCAACTGGCCCCAGATATACCTGGGAAGCGTTTTCATCTTCAACACATCGGCGACGACGTTGCCCATCTGTTGGGGCCCGCGGAATACATCGACCATGTCGACCGGCACATCGATATCAGCGAGGCTTGCCACCACTGTCTGACCGTGAATCGCCTTGCCCGCCTGCCCCGGATTGACCGGAATGACAGTGTAGCCACGTTTGAGAAGGGTCGCCATGACACCGAAGCTCGGCCTCTCCGGCTTGGGCGATGCTCCCACGAGCGCGATGGTCTTTGTCGTTGTCAGGATGTCACGAATAAGCGTATCAGGATACTGGTCGTGGCTCATGGACTCGTCCTTCGTCAGTGCGCGGCCTCTCGAGGGAACAGTTTGGCCCCCGTTCCGTTCATATCGAACTCCCTGAACACAATTGAAAGGGCTGTCCCGTGATAAAATTCGTGCTCCCTGTCGCAGCCGCCCTTGCCGCCACGCTCGCCGCCGGCGAGGCTGCCGCCATTTCCAGGTATAATTCGACCGGCATGAGTTGTGAGCGCATTCAGGGAATTCTCGCCACGCAGAAGGCGGCGATTTTCCGCTATCCATCAAAACGCGTCGCGAACCTGCCGCTCTACGACCGCTACGTTCGCAGCGGAGCCTATTGCGGCCCGCATCAGATCACCGAAGAGACGACCATCCCCTCGGCGAACGGCGCATGCCCGGTGCTCCATTGCATTCAGGAGCCCGACCCGTGTGACG
Source organism: Hyphomicrobiales bacterium (assembly GCA_900466575.1). Lineage (GTDB taxonomy): Bacteria > Pseudomonadota > Alphaproteobacteria > Rhizobiales > Rhizobiaceae > Ensifer_A. The sequence continues at coordinate 229,150 of UBMP01000008.1, forward strand.
ACCTGTTCTCCGTGTTCTGCCGGCGGTGACTGTCCTATTCCGGCAGCACGAGGTGGCCTGAGGCGTCCTGCTGAATGAATGGATTGTAAGCCACTTCCCAAAGATGACCATCCGGATCAGCGAAATAGCCGGAATAGCCGCCCCAGAAGATCTTCTGCGGCGGCTTGACCGGCGTCGCACCGCAGGACAGCGCGAACTTGTAGACGGCATCGACGCCGGTCTCGCTCGAGACATTGTGCGCCAGCGTCACACCGGAGAAGCCCTTCGGCGTGTCTTCCACATGAGCATCCTCGGCCAGCGCCGTGCGCGCGAACAAGGCCAGCACCGTCCCCTTCAGCTGAATGAAGGTGATGGCGTCCTGCGAAGCCGAGCTCTTCTTCCAGCCCAGCCGCTCGTAAAACTCCGTCGAACGCTGAACGTCCTCGACACCCAGGGTGATGAGGGAAATGCGGGGGTCAAGAGACAATTCGTTCTCCTTATGTTCACTGATCGCGACCTTATACGTGGATTTCTCGCCTGACAAGACGGCAGAAGCACGACAGCTTGACGGGGGCATATGAGGAGCGCACTGTCACACATCTGTCATATTCGATCCTGCCGGTGCCCTCTTGTCTTTTGATATCGCGCTTCTTGTGCTCCTCGGCGCACTTTTCCACGCCAGCTGGAACGCCATCATCAAGGGAGGCGACGACAAGGTTCTCAACACCGCGATGATCTCGCTTGGCGCCGGGTTGATTTCGCTTTGCGCCCTGCCCTTCTTTCCGTTCCCAGGCTGGCAGATCCTGCCGTTTCTGCTCGGCTCGGTCGTGTTGCAGACGATCTACTTCCTGCTGATGGCAGCAAGCTACAGGCTGGGGGATATCGCGCTGGTCTACCCGCTGATGCGAGGTGCTGCACCCCTTGTCGTGACAGCGCTCAGTTTCACGGTCTTCGGTGAACGCATCTCGACTCACGCCCTGATCGGCATCGGCTGCATTTCCGGCGGCATCTTCATCATGGCGCTCGGCGTGCGCGCCAACAGCGCCAAGGCGGCGGGTCTGGCGCTTCTCAATGCCGTGATGATCGGCATGTACACGCTCTTCGACGCCTGGGGCGCGCGCATCGCCAATGATCCGATCTCCTACGTCCTGTGGATTTCGATCCTGCCTCCCGTCATTCTCCTGGCTTACGCGCTCTACACGCGCGGCAGCATCCGCGTCCGCGAGCACCTCAAGATCAACTGGTGGCGCGCGGCTGTGGGCGGGGCAGGCTCCATCGGGTCCTACGGCGTGGCACTGTGGGCCATGACAAAAGCACCTGTCGCCCTTGTGGCAGCCCTGCGCGAGACGTCCATCGTTTTCGCGCTTCTGATCTCCGTCTTCGTTTTCCGCGAAAACGGAAGCATCTGGCGTTATCTCGCCGGCGGCGTCATCACCGCCGGCGCGCTGGCATTGAAGCTGGCTTAAGATTTTGCGGCGGCAAGAGCCGCATGTTTCTCGGCCAGCGCTGCGTCCTCGTTCCACACCTTGGCGAAGGCCGGGCGCGCGATCAGGCGATCGCGATATTCGACGAAGCGCGGGCGCTCGGGCACGAGACCGAACATCATCGTCCATCGGAGCGCAACACCCCACTGGATATCGGCAAGGCTCAGGCGATCGCCGAGAATATAGGGGCCGTTCGACAGCGCGCCTTCCAGCGTGTCCAGCATCAAGTCGTAGGTTCCATAGACGGACTGGGTGATCGGCCCGGGATCGACGTTTCTGAATTTGTCCATCAGGGCCGGCTCGAAGCAGGCGGCATAGTAGACGAGCCACCGCAGGTAAGGTCCGCGATCTGGATCATCGACAGCCGGTGTCAGCCCGGCCTGCGGGAAGAGATCGCCCAGATAGATGGCGATGGCAATCTGCTCCGTCACCAGCTTGCCGCGATGCTCGATGGCCGGGACCTTGCCGAGCGGGTTGATCGACAAATACGGAGCTTCGCGGTTTTCGCCGGCCTTCATGTTCATGACGTGCAGGTCATACGGTGCGCCGAGTTCCTCCAGGATGATACGCGTGCCGGCGGCTCGGGTCTGCGGCATGTAGTGAAGCGTGATGCGGTCGTTGCCGGTCATGGTTGGTCTCTCCTCCATTGATTGACGATGATGTCAGGTTACCGCACCATACCTGTCAGAATATGTCATGTTTATTCCGGCATGATCGCGAAAATGCGGGAGGAAGCAGACCATGCGGGCGAGTCGCCTCATCAACATCCTAACGACGCTGCAGGCTCGCGGTCTCGTCACGGCCACGGAGCTCAGCGCGGAGAATGGCGTTTCCCTGCGCACCATCTATCGCGACATCGACCAGCTCTCGCTGGCCGGCATTCCGGTCTACAGCGAGCGCGGGTCGGAAGGCGGTTATCGGCTACTCGACGGCTATCGCGTGCGGCTCAACGGGTTGTCGGCCAAGGAGGCCGAAGCGCTGTTCTTGAGCGGCCTGCCCGGACCTGCGGCCGATCTCGGCCTCGGTGCTGTCATGGCAAGCGCGGAGAAGAAGCTGTCCGTCGCACTACCGGAAGACCTGCGCAAGAGTGCCGCCGCCATGCGCAGTCGCTTTCACCTCGACACGATAGCCTGGTTCGGCGAAGGCGAGCAGCCGGCGCATCTCGAAGCGATCACCGATGCGGTGTGGAATCACAAGGTCGTGCGCATGCGCTACCAGACATGGCGCAAGGAAAAGACCGTCGAGGTAGAGCCGCTCGGCCTCGTGCTGAAGAGTGGCGCCTGGTATCTCGTCGCCCGCAAGGGGGACGCGACGCTCACGTACCGCATCGCCCGCATCCTCGACCTGATCGTGACGGACCAGACTTTCAAGCCGCCGCGCGATTTCGATCTTGCCGCCCATTGGCGCGAAAGCACCGAGCGACTGGATGCGGAAATGCACCCGAACGTGGCCCGCGTGCGCCTCTCGAAATGGGGCGCGCAGATGCTGCCCTACTTCAACAGCGGCTATGCGAACAAACGCACGGAAATGGGCGAGCCGGGACCGGATGGCTGGTGCGAGGCGACGCTGCCCATCGGCTCAACCCGACAGGCAGCGACCGAATTCCTGCGGCTGGGGCCGGAGATCGAAGTGCTCGAACCGCAGGCGCTTCGCGACATGATGGCTGATCTGGCCACGAAAATGGTGGCGATTTACTCGCCCGTCCACTCCGGGTGACGCTTGCCGAGGAAGGCACCGATGCCCTCCTCCGCGTCACGCGCCAGCATGTTTTCGGTCATGACGCGACCGGTATAGGCATACGCCTCTTCGAGCGGCATATCGATCTGGCGATAGAAGGCTTCCTTGCCGATCTTCAGCGTCAGCGGCGATTTCGAGGCGATGACGGCGGCATATTTGTCGACCACTTGCCGCAGATATTCCTTCGGCACGATGCGGTTGACGAGGCCAAAGTCCTTGGCGTTGCTGGCGTCGATGGTCTCACCCGTCAACAGCATTTCCATCGCCTGCTTGCGATGTGCGGCGCGCGACACGGCCACCATCGGCGTCGAGCAGAAGAGGCCGATATTGACGCCCGGCGTGCAGAAGGTCGCCGTGTCGGTGCAGATGGCCAGATCGCAGGTCGCGACAAGCTGGCAGCCGGCGGCGGTCGCCAGACCCTCGATCTCGGCAATCACCGGCTTGGGGCAATGGGTGATGGTCAGCATCAGCTCGGCGCAGAGCGCAAATGTCTTTTCGAAGAACGCCCGGCCCCGGTCGGCATCGGCGCGATGCGCGGTCATTTCCTTGAGATCGTGGCCAGCGCAGAAGACCTTGCCGCGCGCGGCGAGAATGATCACGCGCACCGCCTTGTCGGCCCCTGCCCGCAGGATTTCCGCCTTCAGCGTCTCCATCATGGCAATCGACAACGCGTTCGCAGGCGGCGAATTGAGCGTCAGCCGCAAGATCCCGTCTGATGCCTCGACGATCAACGGGCTCGGCGCGCCATCGGCCTTCAGGGATACGACGTCTGCCATGGGGTTCCTCCGGATAAAATTGTTTATAGTTGAACAAAAAACGCGTATTCGTTTCTGTTATAAACCGGAGGAGACCGCAATGACACCTGTACTGACGGCTGAACAGATCAACGATTTTCTGGAGCGGGAATTCCCGCAGGTTCACAGCCAGGGGCGCATTTTCGAGGTGATCAATGTGGCCTCCGGGACGGCAACGCTTCGCTTCACGCCGAACGAGCTGCACCTGCGGCCCGGCGGCACCGTCAGCGGACCGGCCATGTTCGCGCTCGCCGATGTCGGGGCCTATGTGACGCTGCTGGCCCATATCGGGCCGGTCGCCATGGCGGTTACGGCCAACATGAACATCAACTTCCTCAGCCGCCCCGATCCGGTGCCGCTGGACGGCGTCGGACGGGTGCTGAAGATCGGTAAACGGCTCTCGGTGATCGAGATCGCGATCGAACGGGTGGACACGCGCGAACTCATTGCACATGCCACGGCCACCTATTCGCAGCCCGGAAAGTGATTGAAAGTTTGTGGTAAAATAATACCACATAAACAAGCCACTGTTTTTCCTTCTCTATTTTTTAGACTGTCAAAATCGGCTCGCTTGACGTCATTCTCAACCACACGTATAAGCCGGCGCAGAAACGCGGTCCCGAACGGGGCCGCTTTCATTATTGGCGACAAGTGTTCGAACTTACGCCAATTCAAGCAACAAGAAACGCTCCGGTTTCCGGAGATCGAACGAAAGAGACCCGATATGTCTACCTTCATGCAGAAGCCTGCCGAGGTGGAGAAGAAGTGGATCCTGATCGACGCCGAAGGGCTTGTCGTCGGCCGCCTCGCCACCATCATTGCCATGCACCTCCGCGGCAAGACCAAGGCCACCTACACCCCCCATGTTGACGACGGCGACAACGTCATCGTCATCAACGCCGAAAAGGCAGTCCTGACCGGCAAGAAGTACACCGACAAGAAGTACTACTGGCACACCGGCTATCCGGGCGGCATCAAGGAGCGTACGGCTCGCCAGATCATCGAAGGCAAGTTCCCGGAACGCGTCATCGAGAAGGCAGTTGAGCGCATGATCCCGCGCGGCCCGCTCGGCCGTCGCCAGATGAAGAACCTGCGCGTTTACGCCGGCACGAACCATCCGCACGAAGCACAGCAGCCCGTCACGCTTGACGTCGCCAAGCTGAATTCCAAGAACACCAGGAGCGCCTGATCATGGCTGACCTTTCTGCTCTCAAGTCCCTCGCAGGCTCTTCCGAGACTGCCGCTGCTCCGGCTCACGTCCGCAAGGTCGATGCCCAGGGTCGCTCCTATGCCACCGGCAAGCGTAAGGACGCTGTCGCTCGCGTATGGGTCAAGGCCGGGTCCGGCAAGATCATCGTCAACGGCAAGGACTACAGCGCCTATTTCGCACGTCCGGTTCTGCAGATGATCCTGCAGCAGCCGCTCGTTGCTGCTGCCCGCGGCGGCCAGATCGACATCGTCGCCACGGTTGCCGGCGGTGGTCTTTCCGGTCAGGCCGGTGCCGTTCGTCACGGCATCTCCAAGGCTCTCACCTACTTCGAACCGGGCCTGCGCGCGGTTCTGAAGAAGGGCGGCTTCCTGACGCGCGACAGCCGCGTTGTTGAACGTAAGAAGTACGGTAAGGCCAAGGCCCGCCGGTCCTTCCAGTTCTCGAAGCGCTAATCGCTATTGCTTCGAGGCGCTCACGCGCTTTGTAATTCGAAAGGGCTGCCTTCGGGCGGCCCTTTTTCGTTGCGCGCTCACCTTTGCGGGAATGGCTTGAGGAAAGCTTCGGCTGCGAAGTTTCCGCCATTGTTCACGGAGATTCGCGCGCGTGCAGGCGGAAGACGTCAAGATCATTCTCGTTCTGGCTTCCTGGAGCTCCGGCTCTACATCGGTGGCCGGGTATCTCGATAAATGCGGCGCCTATTCCTGCCCTCCCCATGTGCACACCGTCGACGAGCGCACTCCGAATGCCTACGAGCCAGTAGAATATAAACAGGTGCTCGGCCTCTGTATCGACGAGACCACGCTGGAGGCCACGCCGCGCTTCCCCGCGTTTGAGCCCTTCTTCGCCGGATGGATTGCCAAGCAGAAACAGAAGGCGGCCGAGGCCGGACACCGCTTCATCGTGCTGAAACATCCGCTGCAGTCGTTCATGCTGCCGGCGATCACGAAAATCCAGCCGGATTGCCGCATGGTGGTGGTCAGCCGTCCCTTCGCCAAGATCGAGGCGACACGGGCGCGGCGCAACTGGCCGATGTCCTTCGGCGAGACAGGTGCGCGGCAGGTCTATGGGATGACCTACACCTGGCTGCATGAGAACAATCACGGCTATCTCGTCGTGCCTTACGAGAGGCTGCGCACTGAACCGGCCATGCGCGATGAAATGCTGACCTATCTGGGCATCGCCCCCTCTCCACAGCAGAGGGCCGAGGCCGACGCTTTCCTGAAATAAGCGAGACGAAGACCGATGAGCAGCCAGGCCAAGCTTCCCGAACCGCCCTATTACGTGGTCTGCTTCTCCTCGCAGCGGACGGAAGGCGACAAGGGCTATGGCGAAATGGCCGATGCGATGGAGCGGATGGCGCGCGAGCAACCCGGATTCCTCGGGGTCGAGAGCGCACGCGGTACGGATGGTTTCGGCATCACGAATTCCTTCTGGAAAGACGAAGATGCGATCCGCGCCTGGAAGCGGAACGTCGACCACCTCGTGGCGCAAAAACTCGGCCGGCAAGACTGGTATCGGACGTATGAAATGCGCATCGCCCGCGTCGAACGGGCTTATGGCTTCAGCAGAAAGGACTGAGCGGGCACAGTCGCTCAAATTGGCCGGATCTGTTTCAGCATTCGCTTACATCCCTTGACTATCATGGCCCGCATCATCATTCCGGACCCGGGCCTCATGAGTTCCATTTCCTCCGCCATGAACACAGCGCTTTCGGGCATGCTGGCGCAGCAGCAACGCGCGGCCTCTACCACGAGCAATGTGGCGAACGCGCTCACGCCGGGCTATGACCGGCTGGTGACAGGCACGAAGGCGAATGCCGGTGGCGGCGTTACGGCCACCACGGCAAGGTCGGGCGCGAAAACGTTTCCCGACAGTTCCAATGTCGACCTCGCGCAGGAGGCCGTCGGCATGATCGAGACGACCACGGCCTTCAAGGCGAACGTCTCCGTGTTCGAAGCGGGTGCGGACATGTGGGAAGCGCTCTCGACGGTATTGCGCGACAAGGATGGAAACGGGGACGGCGAAAGCCGCTGAGCGCCCTTCCATTCCAATTTCGCATGCCTCCATTCACACGAGCGCCATTGTCGCCCTGTAGAAGGCGCTATATATCAAGCCTCCAAGCGGCGCGGTTGCGCCGCAGACGGTTTATTTCAGCGCAGGACGAACAAGATGGCACCGAAGATTTTCATCGATGGCGAACACGGCACGACAGGCTTGCAGATTCGGCAGCGCCTGGCCGAGCGCCGCGATCTTGAGATGCTGTCCATTCCGGAAGCCGAGCGGCGCAATGCCGCCATGCGCGAAGACATGCTGAACTCCGCCGATATTGCGATCCTTTGCCTGCCGGATGACGCTTCCATAGAAGCGGCGAAGATGACCGAGGGCAACAACAATGTGCGTCTTCTCGACGCCTCGACCGCTTTCCGTGTCAATCCGGCCTGGGCCTATGGCTTTGCGGAAATGGACAAGGCGCAAGCCGACAAGATCAAGGCCGCACGGCACGTTTCCAACCCGGGCTGCTATGCAACGGGTGCCATCGGCCTCATTCGTCCGCTGCGTGCTGCGGGCATCCTGCCCGATGGCTATCCAGTCAGTGTGAACGCCGTTTCCGGTTACACGGGCGGCGGCAAGAGCCTGATCGCCCAGATGGAAGATGAATCGCGTGAGGATTACATCACCTCCCCCAATTTCCTTTACGCTATGCCTCTGAAGCACAAGCATGTGCCGGAGATGACGGTTCACGGCCTTCTGGACCGTGCGCCCCTCTTCTCCCCCTCCGTGGGTCGCTTTCCGCAGGGCATGATCGTGCAGGTTCCGCTCTTCCTCGAAGACCTGAAGGGAAGCCAGACGATCGAGACGGTTCATCAGGCTCTCGCCGAACACTATGCCGGGCAGTCCATCGTGGACGTCGTTCCGCTCGACGTGTCCGCCAAGCTGGCGCGTGTCGATGCGGTCGAGCTTGCGGGCAAGGACACGATGAAGCTCTTCGTCTTCGGGACCCCGGGCCTGCCGCATGTCAACATCGTCGCGCTGCTGGACAATCTCGGCAAGGGCGCGTCGGGCGCCGCCGTGCAGAACATGGATCTCATGCTCGCTGCCTGATCGCGGCGAGGTTTCCGTTGAGGGAGAAAGCTCATGATCGATCATATGGGCATTTCCGTTTCCGACTATGCGGCATCGAAGGCTTTTTACGACACCGTCATGCCGACGATCGGGGCTGGGCGCTGCATGGAAGTGACGGCTGAAGAAACGGGCGGCACATATGAGGGGGCGGGATACGGCGTCTCCGGCAAGCCTTCCTTCTGGATCGGGATCGGCGGTGCGCTGCAGGGGCGTCTGCATGTCGCTTTTGTGGCTCCCGATCGCGCGTCGGTCGACGCATTCTACAACGCAGCGATAAAGGCCGGCGCGACGGACAACGGACCGCCCGGCATTCGCGCGCATTACCACCCGAATTATTACGCAGCCTTCGTGCTCGATCCAGATGGTCATAATATCGAGGCTGTCTGCCATCGGCCGGAGTGAGTATCGTTCGCAAATTTTGAACGATCTATCCAAAAAATCTCCGTAGCGAAGACAATCGAAATACCTATATTGATGTCGAAAGATCGATAGAGGTGCGACCATGTCTCAGAAGCAACCGGTATATTTCATTCCCCATGGCGGCGGCCCGTGGCATGTGATGGATGGCAACAACCGTTTTGGCGGATGGAGCGATCTCAGGGCGTTTCTTGAATCGGTGAAAGGCGAACTGCCGGAAAGGCCGAAGGCTATTCTGGCCGTCACGGCCCATTGGGACGATGTCGACACAGTCACCCTTTCGACGGCTGAAAAGCCCGGCATGTATTACGACTATTACGGCTTCCCGCCCCATACGTACCAGATCAATTACCCGGCTCCCGGCGCGCCCGACATTGCCGATCATGTCCGCAAACTCCTCGCCGAAGCCGGCATTCCGACAGAGACCGATGCGGAACGCGGCTATGACCACGGGACGTTCGTACCGCTGATGGTTGCCTTTCCCGATGCCGATATTCCGGTCATCCAGATGTCGATCCGAAAAGACCTCGATCCGGCCTTCCATATCGCGCTCGGCCGCGCCCTGGCGCCGCTTCGCGATGAGGGCATTCTGATCGTCGGAAGTGGCCTTTCCTACCACAACATGCGCATGTTCGGCTCAACCGACCCGGGTCATGTCGCGCAGGCCAAGGCATTCGATGACTGGCTGAAGGCGACGCTGGAAAGCAGCGACATGGCGGAACGGGACAACCGACTGGCCCACTGGTGGGACAACCCCGATGCGCGTGCCTGCCATTTCCCCACACCGGAGCATTTCCTGCCGGTGATGGTGGCAGCCGGTGCAGGCGGCGATGTCGCAGGTCATCAGGTCTTCAAGGGGATCGTGGTCGAAAAGCCCTATTCCGGCTACCGCTGGGGCTGACACCTTCCGATATTGAAGAAGAGCGCAGGTCAAGCTTCATACGGGCTTCCGGTATGCAGCACACTCTCGCGGGGATATTCGCCGATAAAGCCACGCCAATGGGCGATGGCAAATCCCAGCACGACCAGCGCGCCGGCCTGGTGGGTGAGTGCGGCGTGGAGGTCAGCCTGCGTCAGCAGCGTGGCGATGCCAAGACCGGCCTGGAGCGTCACCAGCAGGAACAGCACAATGCCACGTCGGCAATGGGTCGAACCGCGCGCCACGCGGAAGAGCCAGACGGCCTGTGCGAGCACGGCTGCAAATAGCAGGTACGCGCCGCAGCGGTGGATGAACTGCACCGTCTTCGGGTTCTCGAAGAGGTTGATCCACCAGGGCTTCTGGATGAACAGATCACCCGGAACGATCGCGCCATCCATGAGCGGCCATGTATTGTAACTGAGCCCCGCATGGAGGCCCGCGACAAGCGCTCCCAGATAGATCTGGAAGAGCGCCAGGAAGGCGATGATCCCTGCGAACACGGCCCCTCCCCTTGGTGCCTGGTCAGCGGAATGCCGAGCGAGGCCGCGCATGATCCAGATGGTGGATGAAAAGATCAGACAGGCCATGACAAGATGGACAGCGAGCCGATACTGGCTGACGCTTGTCAGCTCCGTCAGGCCGGAAGCAACCATCCACCAGCCAACCGCGCCCTGAAGCCCGCCAAGAACAAAGATGCCGAGCAGAGGCAGGCGCAGGCGCTTCTCGAGCCTGCCCTTCGCCAGGAAATACAGGAACGGCAGGAAAAACAGGACGCCGATGGAGCGCGCCAGAAGCCGATGCGCCCATTCCCACCAGTAGATGCTCTTGAACCCTTCGATTGTCATGTCCGAGTTCATCTGCTGATACTGCGGGATGCGCTTGTAGAGATCAAACTCCTCCTGCCATTGCTGGTCATTCAGCGGAGGAAGGACGCCGTGTATGGGCTTCCATTCGGTGATGGAGAGGCCGGATTGGGTCAGACGCGTCGCGCCGCCAACCATCACGAGGGCAAACAACGTCAGCACGACCAGACCAAGCCAGATCCGCAACGGACGCCTGTCGTCAACGGTCATTTTCGTTGTTTCCTGTCGTATTGCCGTGACATGCGCCATGGATCATCACCTTTATGAAACCACAGTTGATTTGCCTGTAAAGCAGGTGCATTACAAGCGCCAAAGGGTCGCATGGCGCGTCCGTCGAACACTATCCAACGGGCTATGCGACCATGCCGGAGCATCGCGGGAGATCAGACACCTTATGCCCCTTCGCTTGAGAAAACTGATCGGCATGATCGTGCTGATCGTCTTCATTGGTATTTACGTACTGATCGTGCTTTCGGTTGCAACGGCGCGTTTCGCCGATGCTCCCTGGTGGTCTCATCTCATATTCTTCGCCGTCAGCGGCCTTCTCTGGGTTCCGCCGGCAATGGCCATTATCAAATGGATGGAACGCCCCGTCGACGACAACCGTCGTTAATCGGTCGCTAACCCAAAGCGGAAAATCCGCGCGCCCCCAGTTTCAAAATAAACCAATCCTTGGCGGAAAGCCGGCATGCTCGCGTCCAACGGTCGAAAAGAGCCGGGAGAGAAAGCGTGCCTATCGCCATTTCGGACTTCATGATCAGCCCCGCGAACAAGGATGTCCTGACGCGCATGAACGCCATCACGATGGAAGTCGCGGCATCAAAAGCGCGCCCCGCGCCGGACATCTGCGTCTACCACAGTTTCGAGCCTGTCGAACAGGAATGGCGCATGCTTGAGGCGGGCCGCCATGTTTCGCTGCACCAATCGCTCGTCTGGTGCAAGGCCTGGGCTGCGGCCATGAATCCTGAACTCGCCATCGTCGTCGGACGCCTGCGCGGGCGAACCGTGTTCATTCTCCCGCTCGAAATCCTATCGACGGACCTGGGCCGCATAGCGCGGTTCATCGGTGCGCACCATTCCAATCTGAATACCGGCCTCTTCAACGAGAGTTTTGCGCTGGGGCTTGGCAAGGCCGACCTGAAAGCCATCTTCGCATCCATCCGTCGGCAATTGGGGGGCCGCGCGGATCTGATCCAGCTCACCAACATGCCTGAGACCTGGCGGGGCGTTCCGGTTCCGTGGATCTATGCAGGCGCGATCGAAAACCAGAACAAGGCGTACCAGCTGCCCATTCGCGCGACGATGGACGAGACGCTGGAGCAGATCCACGCCAAGCGGAAGCGCAAGCTCTTTCGAAAGTCCATCCGGCAGTTCGAAGAGGTCGGCGGCTATGATCATGTCATCGCCGAAACAACGGAAGAGAAGGACGCTCTTCTTTCGATCTTTTTCAGGCAGAAGGCGGAGCGGCTGCAGTCCATGCACTTGCCGAACCCCTTCCGCGACGACGATATTCAGGCCTTTTTCCGAAATGCGGCCCATTCATCTCAGGAAGCACCGAATGCAGCGCTCACGCTTCATGCCCTCAGGTTGAAGGACGAAAAGCGCACGGTTGTCGCCATCACGGGCCTGTCGCGCAAGGGCGACCACGTCATCTGCCAGTTCGGTTCGGTTGAAGACGATATCGTCCGTGGCGCGAGCCCCGGTGAGTTCCTGTTCTACCTCGCCATTGAGCAAGCCTGCGCGAGTCGGGTGTCCGTGTTCGACTTCGGTATCGGCTATCAGCTTTACAAGAAAAGCTGGTGCCCGGTGGAAACGCAACATTACGACGTGCTTGTTCCCGTGAGCCTTCGCGGTCAACTCGGCGCGTTCGCGATTTCCGCGACCACCCGCCTGAAGGCTGCCATCAAACGCAACCGGACACTCTACGGCCTCATCCAAAGGTTCAGGGCGGACAAGCAAGGCTCGCCCGCCCCCGATCAGGAAGACTGAATTCGAGCGCGCGCTCAGGCGACCTGGCTGTTGCCGTTTCCAGCAGGCGGCAGCGGGCTGTTGCTCATCAGAATGACCTCGTCGCGGCCCGTCGCTTCGAAAGAGGCGAGGATGCGGGCGATCTTCTCTTCGCTCGCGCCAGGCATGGACAGCACGATCTCGGCATTGTCATTGCGCGTCAGCCGTTCGGCGCTGCGCCCGTCGATGGGCCCGCATTCGATCAGCACCTTCTCATAGGCTTCGCTCAGCGCGCCCACGATCATTGTCAGCCTGTCGGCGCCGCGCATGGCGCGCGCAGGGTCTGCGGTGCCATGAGGAATGAAATGCGCCTCCGAATACTTGTCGCCATGAATGCAGCTGGCGATCGAGGACTTGCCCGCGAGAATGTCTGTAATTCCCTGCAGATTGGTGCTGTCACCCATCAATCGCGAAGGAAGCGCGGACCCGGTCATGTCGATGATGATGGCGCGGAACCCGAGGCCGGAAATGCGGCGGACGAGCTCGACGGAAGCAGAAGATCCATCGTCACCAGTCGGAGATATGCAGGCGACAATCCGCTTTTCGGAGGCTGCGAGATAACGGGCAACCGAGGCAACGGAGAAATCGTTTCCGTCCTGCTCTTCGTCCAGCGGAGACACGGCGACGACATCATCGCCATCCAGCGTGCGTTCGGAGGAGAGGTCGGCGGATGCGGCTACCGATTCCGCTTCCCCGGCCTCCTGAAGTGTCTGTTCCTCGGCGGGAACCGTTTCTGTGGTGCGATCTTCCGTGGTGCGATCAAGGCGCGCCATCACACGGCTCGTGAATGGAGGAATCACCTCGACCTCAGGCTCGGTCTTTTCCGCCGCAGTCTCACCTGTCGTCGGCTCAGGGTCAGCAACTGCAGGCACGTCTTCCAGGGCCTGGTGGACCGCTACGGTCTCGCCGGAGACCTCCGGCTCATGTGCGTGTGATGCCTCTTTGACGGGCTCCGTCGCGGTTGCAACGTCAGACGCAGTGGAAACGACCTCCGCCGGTGCCACAGCTTCCACAGGCGGTCTCGCGACGACTTTTCGGGAGCGGACGGCGCGCAGCAGGCGCGATGGGCGCATGCGGGTGGAGGATGCCGCAGCAACCGGTTCGACGAGACGCGCGCCCTGCGGCTCGACAGCCTTCCAGGCGCGACCACTGAAGAGTTCGGCCAGCATGATGAAGACGGCGCTCAACAGGAAGGCCGCGAGTGCTGCGACCGTCACGATCGGCCCGACCTTCGGGAAGTAGACTTCCGTGGGTACAACGGCAGTCGAAATCACGCGCGCATCCGCCGGTGCCGCATTCTTGCCGGCACGCGACGAGGCCTCGCGGTAGCGGGCAAGATATGTCTGCAAGAGATCGCGCTGTGCCGCGGCTTCGCGCTCGAGAGCATTCAGGCCGACCTGCTGATCATCCGCCCGGGCCGAAGCAGTCTTCGCCTTGTTCAATTGCGCAACCAGCTGGGCCTGGCGGAGCTTGGCAACTTCCGCTTCATTCTCCAGGCTCTTCAGGATCTTGCGGGTCTCGACATTGATCTGCTCGCGGACGCCGGCGAGCTGGGCGCGCAGGCCCTTGAGCCGCGGATGCCCTTCCAGCAGCGACATCGAAAGGTCGGAGATCTGGTTCTGGATCTGCGCTTCCTGCGCCTTCAGCTGCTGGATCGTCGGAGAGGAAATGACATCGGCGATCGTGTCGACCGGGCCGCCGGACTTCAGCGCCTGACGCACCGATTCGGCCCGCGCATTGGCATTGGCGAGATCAGCCTGAACACGGGTGAGTTCCGCAGACACATTGGTCAGCTGCTGGCCGGCAAAGGTCTGATCCTGGCCCGTGCGCTGCAGGTCGGTCGTGGCACGATAGTCTGCGACCTTCTTCTCGGCCTCGCTCACCTTTTCACGGAGCGAGGCGATTTCAGGCTCAAGCCAGCGCGCTGCTTCCGAATCGGTGTCCAGTTTCGCGCCGCTCTGCATGGCGAGATAGACCTGCGCCATCTTGTTCGGAACGGCAGCGGCCAGCTTGGGGTCCTCGGACGTGAAATTCAGACCGATGACGCGAGACTTTTCGACCTGGTAAACCTGCAGCTTTTCCCGGAAGGTCTTGAGGACACGTTCTTCCGGAGCGACATCCAGCGGGTTCTTGACCACTCCGAAGGAGATCAGCAGGCGCTTGAAGAACGAGGTGTTTGCGGCAGGATCGAATTCCACCCGTTCGGAGAGCTTCAGGTCGCGAGCCACCTGCTTGATGAGATCGGTCGACTGCAGAACCTGAACCTGGCTGGAGATGCCGAGATCGTCGAGAATCGGATCGGCATTGCTGTTGGCCGGCTGGACGCGCTCGGAGAAATCGGGCGTGCGGAGTTCAATGAGAACCTGCGCCTCGCCCTTGTACTCCGGCGCGACCATGCGCGTTCCAACGAACGCCAGGACTGCAACGCCGGCGGTCACCGCGGCGAGCCGCAGCCGCCGCTCCCAAAGCGCACGGAACAATTGACCGAGATCAATATCCACATCCTGACCCGGCTTTGCGCCCGACATATCGCACTCCATAGATGTAACAATTGCGGCGAAGCGTAAACACGTATGGTAACTCTTTCGTTAATTCTCCGATCTTCCGCAGCCATGAAAGGATATTCAGGTTGCAGCGGGACGCGTGAAAAAAGGCCTGCGCACCGCCTCCCGATTTACCCGGTATTAACCCTAATCGATCGATAACACTCGCAACCTCAATTTTATCGGAGCTATCCGCGGGATGCCTCTCGACCTCAGCAGACGCAAGTTCATCTTCGCTTCACTCGCCCTGACTGCGCCTCTGGCTGCGTGCAACACAACAGCACCTGCCTCCGGCGCTTTCAATCAGTCCCTGATGGCTCCCTACAGGCTCGATTCCGGTGATCGCCTGCGTATCACCGTCTTCGATCAGCCCAGCCTGACCAACACGTATAGTGTCGATCAGTCGGGCTATGTCGCCTTCCCGCTCATCGGTTCGGTTGCCGCGCGCGGCAAGACGTTGCAGGAGTTGGAGGTGGCCATTGCCTCGCAGCTGCGCAAGGGCTATCTGCGCGATCCGGACGTCACGGTGGAGGTCGATCGCTATCGCCCCATTTATGTCATGGGCGAAGTCGGTCAGCCGGGGCAGTATTCCTACGCGCCCGGAATGACGGTGCAGAACGCTGTTGCCGCTGCCGGTGGCTTCACGCCTCGCGCCCTTCAGTCGAGCGCGGATATCAGTCGCAAGCTGAACGGACGCGTCCTGACCGGCCGTGTCGCCATCACCGACGCGATCCTGGCGGGCGATACGATCTACGTACGCGAACGCCTCTTCTGATCGATATGGCCAAGACTGGCAAAATGCGCATCATCCATTGTTTTCGCTCGCCAGTCGGCGGGATATTCAGGCATGTTCGCGATCTTGCCATCGAGCATAGCAAGGCGGGTCATGATGTCGGCATCGTCTGCGACAGCACCACAGGCGGTGCATACGAAGATAAGCTTTTCGATCAGATCCGTCCCTACCTGGCCCTCGGTCTGACCCGTATTCCCATCAATCGCGCCATCAGTCCATCCGACTTTGGCGCCTTCATGAAGAGCTATCAACAAATCAAGAGTTTGCAGCCGGATGTTCTGCATGGGCACGGCGCCAAAGGTGGCGCGATCGCCCGTGTCATCGGCTCACTGCTGCGGGTCAACAGGTATTGCGTAGCCCGCCTTTATTCCCCGCATGGCGGCAGCCTGCATTTTCACCCCGGCGTTCCGGGTTCGACCGTCTTCATGCTCGAGCGCATTCTGGAGCGGATGGGCGATGCGACCGTCTTCGTCTGTGAATTCGAGCGCGACGCCTATATTGCGAAAATCGGGCAGCTGTCGAAAAGAGCGGTTGTCAATTACAACGGTATCGACAGCACGGAATTCATTTCACCGGGCCTCGTCGAGGAACCGCGCGATTTCCAGTTTATCGGGATGATGCGCGACCTGAAGGGTGGCGATCTCTTCATCCGTGCGTTCGCAGAAGCGGAGCGCATCGTCGGACGTCCGATGTCGGCATTGATGATCGGTGATGGCCCTGATCAGGAAAGATATGCTGAGATGATGGTCCAACTGGGCCTCGGCCAGCGCATCACCATGTTGCCCGCGATGAAGCAGCGAGAGGCGTTCCGCCTTGCGCGTACGCTCGTCGTCCCTTCGCGCGCAGAGGCAATGCCTTATATCGTCCTCGAGGCTGTCGCGGCAGGAAAGCCGATCATCGCGTCACGCGTTGGCGGAATTCCGGAAGCCTTGGGCCAAGACAACCCGGCGCTCACGCCGGCAGGCGACTGGGAGGTCATGGGCCAGGTCATGGCCCGTGCGGCAACCGATCCGACATGGCACAAAACGACACGCCCGGACATGGATGTGTTCGAAAAGACTTTCTCCAGCCGCGCAATGGGCGAGCGGATGATCGAGCTCTATCAATCGCTCAAGGACGAGATCAGCGGCAAAAATTAAGCGACCGTTGACCATATTCCTTAGAATTCCACGGTTGCACCCGGACTTAATCAATCTTTTCAAGGGTGACTGCTATGAATCTCTCATATTCGGAGATGGACGGCACTCATGAATCAGATCGAACGCCACGATCAATTCGACATCGACAAGATCCGTAAGCAAATTTCGGACGCTACAACGGCGACCGACGTGAAGCCGACCGCGCCGTCAAAGCCGCTGAACCCTTATGCGGCGCGCATCGCGTCGCAATTCGCACTTGATAGCAAGAAGCCTTCGATCATCGCGGGCTTCATCCGCATCGGCGAAGCCCTGCTGGTCGCTGCAGTTTGCTTGGGCTTCTATCTCGCAGCGCCCGAGGCCCATGTCCTTGGTATTCCCGGCGTCATCCTGCTTGCATTGCTGGCCGGTGCCTTCTCCACTTTCGTGACGCAGGTCCTCGACGGCTATCTCTTCCCGGTTCTGCGCTCCCCGCGCCGCGGCATCGCGCGTACGGTCGGAGCGCTGGCCATCACCTCTCTGATTTTCTGCCTCGTCGTGCTTTATCGCGGCGGCAGCGCGGCAGCGCTCTTCTCAAGCGCCACCATCGGCGTGGTCATCGGTGCAAGCCTTCTCTCGCTTGAGCGAACATTCATCGCTTACGCGATCCGCCGCTGGACCCGCAACGGCTTCATGGAGCGGCGCGCCGTCATTGTCGGCGGTGGCGCGCCGGCGCGTGACCTGATCCGCGAAATGGAAAGCATCAGCGACAACGACATTCGCATCTGCGGTATCTTCGACGACCGCGACGACCGCCGCTCCCCCGACATGGTAGCCGGCTATCCCAAGCTCGGCACATTTGACGAGCTGGTGGAGTTTGCCCGGACGGCACGCATCGACATTCTGATCATTGCATTGCCTCTTTCTGCCGAACTGCGCATCCTGGAATTGCTCAGAAAGCTCTGGGTGCTGCCTGTCGATATCCGCATTGCGGCCCATTCCAGCAAGCTCCGCTTCCGCCCGCGCGCCTATTCGCGGATCGGCAAGGTGTCGATGCTGGATGTCTTCGACAAGCCGATCGCGGATTGGGATTCGGTTGCCAAGCGCGCCTTCGACATCTTCTTTTCGCTCGTTGCCATCTGCCTGCTCTGGCCGCTCATGCTTGGCGCCGCCCTTGCGGTGAAGTTCACCTCCAAGGGCCCGATCATCTTCAAGCAGAAGCGCCACGGCTTCAACAATGAGGTCGTCGAGATCTACAAGTTCCGCTCGATGTATACCGAGATGAGCGATCCGACCGCCAAGCAAGCCGTGACGAAGAACGATCCCCGCGTCACGCCGGTCGGCCGCTTCATCCGCAAGACCTCCATCGACGAGCTGCCGCAATTCTTCAACGTTCTTCAAGGCAGGCTGTCGCTGGTCGGACCGCGCCCGCATGCCGTGGCTGCGCAGACGCAGGACCGCGTCTATGCCGAGGTCGTCGACACCTATTTCGCACGTCATCGCGTCAAGCCGGGTGTTACCGGCTGGGCCCAGATCAATGGCTGGCGCGGAGAGATCGACAGCGATGAGAAAATTCGCGGCCGTATCGCCGCCGATCTCTACTATATCGAAAACTGGTCGCTCTGGCTCGATCTCAAGATTCTCATCCTGACGCCGATTCGGCTGCTGAAGACGGACAACGCGTATTGACCACGCTTGACGCCATGGGCGGCGGAACCTTCCGTCCGCATATCGCCACGTTCCGGTTCCTGGGATCGGTGCTGCTGGCGCTCGGCGTGTTTCTGACGGGATTCGTCATCCGCGAACCGGCGCCCACGGATGCCGTCATCGCGCTGCTCCTGGGCATCTGGTTCGTTCTGGGCCTGAAACTCACGCGGGGCACCGGGCCGCTGGCCATGCTGCTGATTGCCATCGAGACGGGCTGTCTTCTGTCGCTCACGCAAATGACCGATGTTGCCGGCGGTTTCGCCTATTTCGGCGTGAGCGCCTTTCTGGCGCTGACGGCGATCTTCTACGCAGCGATCTTCGAGGATCGTTACGACCGCATGGAACTGATGTTCAAGGCCTGGACGGCGGCGGCGGTCATTACGTCGATGCTGGGCATCCTGGGCTACTTCCATGCTTTTTCAGGATCCGAGATCTTCACCCGCTACGATCGCGCCATGGGCGCCTTCAAGGACCCGAACGTTTTCGGGCCTTATCTGGTGGCCCCTGCCCTCTATCTGATCCACGGCATCCTGACCGGCAAGACCTATCACCTGCCCATCCGGGTCATATCGCTGCTGATCATTACCCTCGGCCTGTTCCTCGCCTTCTCGCGCGCGGCCTGGGGCCTCTTTGTCTTCGCAGCGGCGATGCTCGTTTTCATCATGCTCCTGAAGGAGCGCACCTCGGCGTTTCGCCTGAAGATCCTCCTCCTGGCGCTCGCAGGCGTGGCCTTGATGGTCGCGGCAGTCGTCATCGCGCTGCAGTTCCAGAAGGTGGCCGATCTCTTCTCCACGCGCACGGAACTCGTCCAGTCCTACGACGGCGGACACCTCGGCCGCTTCGAACGCCACAGGCTCGGCTTCATGATGTCGATGGAAAAGCCGCTCGGGATCGGTCCGCTGGTGTTCAGCACGATCTTTCCGGAAGACGAGCACAATATCTGGCTGAAGATGCTGACGAGTTATGGCTGGCTGGGCTTCGTCTGCTACATCACGCTGATTGTCTGGACCGTTGTCGCAGGCTTCAAGCTGCTGCTGCGCAATCGTCCGTGGCAACCCTACCTCATGATCGCCTGGATCGTCCTCGTCGGCCATGTCGGCATCGGCAACGTCATCGACACCGACCACTGGCGGCATTTCTACATGGTGCTGGGCATCATCTGGGGCTGCCGTGCGCTGGAGATGAACTATCAGCGGCAGCAGGCACGCGCCACGCCCCCCGCCACGCACTAACGGGCGCGGCCACGACGCTCCCAACGGACACCACGCATAACGTAACGTCATGTTCCGGAAGTACACCTGCGAAATCATTGAAAATTTGGGGAATTAATGGTCGGAGCGGCGGGATTCGAACCCACGACCCCTTGACCCCCAGTCAAGTGCGCTACCGGGCTGCGCTACGCTCCGACCTGCCTTCATGGAAAGCACGCACTCCATAACCGCGTCGCATGGCAAGCGCAAGAGGCAGGTGGAATAAATCGTCGGATTGAATGTCCGGCTGCGGGCCGATTGGCGTCAGCGTACCTGATCGAGCAGGCGCTTGCATTCCAGCAGGTCGTAGAGCGCTTCCTGCAGCAAAGCGCGGTCTTCCTTGCCGACGCCGGCAGGCCCCATCTCGGGGTCCTGATTCGAGGCACCAAAACCGAAGAAACGGCGTGTGGACGGCGGCTTGGCCTTGCCGACGATCTGGTCTTCTTCGAGCGACGGCGGCTGGACCTTGGCGGCAGCCTGCTCGGCAGCCGCTGCCTGCGACAGCGCTTCGACGGCGTCCATATCGCCCGCGCCAATGGCGATGACGAACTTGTTGCCATTCGATTTCAGGAGCTTCTGGACGCCCTTGATCGTATAGCCGTGATCATAAAGAAGATGGCGAATGCCCTTGAGAAGGTCGACATCCTCGGGGCGATAGTAGCGGCGGCCGCCGCCGCGCTTCATGGGCTTGATCTGCGGAAAACGCGTTTCCCAGAACCTCAGGACGTGCTGCGGAAGGTCGAGGTCGTCTGCGACCTCGCTGATCGTCCGGAATGCGTCGGGGCTCTTTTCCATCGTCTGTCTTCCTGCAGGCCACGCTTACGACCGCGAGCGGCTCGCCCTGCTCTCAAGCGGTCAGGCTGTCGGCGCTGCAGGCTTCTGCTTGGCCTTGCGCTGCTGATGCGACTTCAGGATGCGCTGCTTGAGCACGTTGGACGCCTTGAAGGTCATCACACGGCGCGGCGAAATCGGCACTTCCTCACCCGTCTTCGGGTTGCGGCCAATGCGCTCGTTCTTGTCACGCACCTGGAAGGTTGCGAAAGACGATAGCTTCACGCTTTCGCCGCGAACGATCGCATTGCAGATTTCGTCAATGATGGTTTCGACAAGTTCGGCGGACTCAGCGCGCGAAAGACCCACTTTGCGGAAGACCGATTCGGCAAGATCGGCGCGTGTCACGGTTTTACCTGTCATTTTCCCCGCTCTTATCAAAGCTTGTTGTTGATGCGGGCTCCACGCACCGGGCGCCTCGCTCATACCAGTCTTGCAGCAGAGATGTGCTGGCCAATGCTCCTCACGCCGACACTCTATGCTTCAAGTGAAGGGAGACTATTTCCCTTGCCGTTAACGGTCAAGCGTTGAAAAGCAAAGAAAATTGGATTTCAGGCGGGTGTCGTCCTACCAGCGCAGGAGCACCGACCCCCATGTGAAACCGCCACCCATGGCTTCGAGAAGAACCAGATCGCCCTGCTTGATCCGGCCGTCGCCCGCCGCCTGGGCCAGGGCGAGCGGAATCGACGCCGCCGAGGTGTTGCCATGCTGGTCCACCGTCACCACGACCTTCTCCATCGGAATGCCCAGCTTTTTGGCCGAGCCTTCGATGATGCGGATATTGGCCTGATGCGGCACGAGCCAATCGAGTTGTTCTATCGAAAGGCCAGTCGCGTCGAAGGCGGCGACGATCACATCGGTAATGTTGCCGACAGCGTGCTTGAAGACTTCCTTGCCCTGCATGCGCAGATGTCCGACGGTGCCCGTGGTGGAGGGACCGCCATCGACATAAAGCTTTTCCTTGTGGGCGCCATCGGAGCGCAGATGCGCCGTCAGAACGCCGCGGTCGGATGTGTCGCCCTTGCCTTCAACGGCCTCAAGGACAACCGCGCCGGCGCCGTCGCCGAAGAGAACGCAGGTGGTGCGGTCTTCCCAGTCGAGGATCCGCGAGAAGGTCTCAGCGCCGATGACGATGGCGCGCTTGGCGAGCCCGCCACGAATATAGGCATCGGCCGTGGCCATGGCATAGACGAACCCCGTGCAGACGGCCTGCACGTCGAATGCGGCGCCATGATGCATGCCGAGACGGTTCTGGATTTCAACGGCACTGGCCGGGAACGTATGGTCCGGCGTCGAGGTCGCGAGAATGATCAGGTCGATATCGTCCGGCGTGAGGCCGGCGCGATCAAGCGCAGCCTTCGCAGCGGCAGTGCCGAGAGACACGGTCGTCTCGCCCTCGCCCGCGATATAGCGCTGACGGATTCCGGACCGCTGAACGATCCACTCGTCAGAGGTTTCAACCTTGCCTTCAAGCTCGCGATTGGTCATCACGCGAGCGGGCAGCGAGGCTCCAAAGCCTCTCACCGCGGAACGGATCATAAATGTCAAACCCCGTCGTCATCCGCGTCGACCTTCACGGGTAGACGCCTGGAATGAAAATTCTTCAGATCGTTTTCGATCTTTTCGTTCAGTTTGTTGCGGGCCATGTCGTAGCCCACCTCGACCGCCGCCGCAAAGCCTTCGGCATCGGTGCCGCCATGGCTCTTGATGACGATACCGTTGAGGCCAAGGAAAACGGCCCCGTTGACCTTGCGCGGGTCCATCTTGTCACGGAGCATATCGAAAGCGCTCTTGGCGAAGAGATAACCGATCTTGGCGAGCAGCGTGCGCGACATCGCCATCCGCAGATAGGTCGCGAGCTGACGCGCGGTACCTTCCGCAGCCTTGAGCGCGATATTGCCGGTGAAGCCTTCGCTCACGACGACATCCACCGTGCCCTTGCCGAGATCGTCGCCCTCGACAAAGCCGGAATACTGGATTGATTCGAAATTGGATTCGCGCAGGATGCGCCCCGCTTCCTTGACCTCTTCCTGCCCCTTGACCTCTTCAACGCCGACATTGAGGAGGCCAACGGACGGGCGCTTCAGTTCGAAGAGCGCGCGGGCCATGGCACCGCCCATCAGGGCGAAGTCGACAAGCTGCTGGGCATCGGCGCCAATCGTGGCGCCGACATCGAGCACGATGCTTTCGCCTTTCAGCGTCGGCCAGATGCCGGCCAGTGCCGGGCGTTCGATATTGGCCATGGTCCTCAGGCAGAAGAGTGCCATCGCCATCAGCGCACCGGTATTGCCTGCGGAAACCGCGACATCGGTTTCCTTCAGCTTCACCGCTTCGATCGCCTTCCACATGGAGGATTTATAGCGGCCGCGGCGAAGCGCCTGGCTCGGTTTTTCATCCATGCCGATGGCGACTTCTACGGGATGAAACTCCGACTTGGCTTTGAGCGCCGGGTATTTGTTCAGGATCGGAAGGCATTCGGATTCAATGCCATAGATGGCAAAGCGCATATCGGGATGCCGCTCGAGCGCACGCGCTGCTCCGGGAATGGCCACGCTGGGACCGAAGTCGCCCCCCATCGCATCAAGTGAAATCGTTACCACGCGCTACCCTGTCCTGCTGTTCGCAGCCGCCTTGCAGCGCCTTGCGAAATTGGGGTCAAAATACCCGTTTTCAAACCGCGTACAACTGCCATTGCGGATTTTCAAACGGATTTGCCTTCCGGCGCCGCCCAAGGCACACAGAAAGAAGGCATTTTTTCGCGCTCGCCAGAAGGTCAGTCCTGTTTCTTCAAATCCTTCAGAACGGCGAAGGGTGATGGCTTGCGGTCATCGGCTTCCGTGGACTCGACGTGGCCGGCAAATTCAACGCCGGGCTTGCGCGGATACGGGTCGATTGCCAACGCGACCGCTTCGCACACGGCGTCGCCCGCATCGATTGTGTCGCCGCTGAACTGCTCGGGAATGTCCTCGCCTTCCGGGTCGAGCACCATTTCCCCCCGGTCGTCCAGAACCAGACGCGCAAGGCGGGACCCCTCCGGCACATAAATGCGATCGATCTCCTCCGAGATGGTGGTTTCGACCGGATCGAGCGTCACGACGCAGGCCTGAACGACCTCCGCATCGACATGACCGCGAATGCGCACGCCGTCCTTCTTCCAGCGCGCGATCTGCAATTCGCTGCTGAGCCGCTTGACGGCGTCGACGCGCCACAGCTTTGCCAGCCCCTCAAGCTCCTGGGCATCGGCCGAGAGCTTCACGGTGACCGGGTTTGCCGAGATATGCCCCACCTTGACCTTATAGGAGAATGGAGCGTCACCCTTATCTTTCACCGGCTGCATGTTTAAGTCCTTTCCATAGGCTGCGGCTCGAGCAAGGTGACCGCTCCCGTCGCGATCTGCTCTTCCGAAACCGCATTCAAGGCGGCCTCCGCCTCAATCATATAGGCAGCAAGCGCGGCCATTTCGGGTGCATCGGGCTCATCCGGCCGGATGTTGCGCCGAAGCGCAGCCCTCAGCGCGTTGGCATCACTGTTATCCAGGGCCGACGCGTAGGATTCCAGCCGGCCATAATACATGCGGGCAAACTTCTTCACCCGTTTCGGAACGCCGGTGTCGCCGACGCCCAGTTCGCGGATCGAATGATCGATATCCTCAAAGAAGTAGTCGATGATCTCCTGGGCAATTTCCTGGCCGCTACGCTCCGACCGAGCGGTGCGGCGGAAGTAGAGAATCAAGACAATGGTCAGCATCTCGAAACGGCCAAGAACCGTGTCGGGCACACCCATGCCGGAATAGAAGACCGGGCGCCGCGCCGCCTGCGTCAGGTACTCGTACTGCCGGGTGACGATGGCCTGATTGTTATTTTTTTTCCTGAACAGCCCGAATATCATGAAAAAGCCCGGTATTGATTATTTGTCCACGCTGGAAGCGCGCTCCGCCACCCACCGATGTTGCATCATCGTTAAAGCTGGTTTACCCAAGCAGGCACGAATTGCAACGCGTATTTGCCCCCGCGTCACGGGAAAGGATTTACTTTGGCTATCGTGTCAAAACTCAATATCGCGCGGTCGTCACTGCTTGTCGCTCTTGCCGCATCGACGATCATGACCTCCGGCTGCATGGGCACATCGCGAGACGTTATCAACAACGGATTCATCGCCGACGAGCAGACGCTGAAGCTGGTTCCCGTCGGGTCGAGCCGCGAACAGGTTCTGCTGTCGCTTGGAACGCCATCGGCAACCGCAACTTTCGACCGTGAGGTGTTCTACTACATTTCGCAGAAGCGCGAGCGCAGATTCGAATTCATGAAGCCTTCACTCGTCTCGCAAAGCGTTCTGGCTGTGTATTTCAGCAAGGACGGTACGGTGGAGAAACTCTCCAACTACCAGATGCAGGACGGCAAGGTTTTCGACATGATCTCGCGCACCACGCCAACGGGCGGCACGGAACTGACCTTCCTGCAGCGCATCCTCTCGGGCGGCGCGTCCACGGCGTCGATGGCGAAGGGTCTTCTCGGCGGAAACGGCAACACCAAATATTGATCGCTGTTGAAAAACGGCGGTCACCGTTCTCGATATCAAAAGACCCACGATGCTTGCATCGTGGGTCTTTTCGTTTCCGCTCAGGCCAGTACGGCAAGAAGCAGGAGAGCGACGATGTTGGTGATCTTGATGGCCGGATTGACCGCAGGGCCTGCCGTATCCTTGTAAGGATCGCCGACCGTATCGCCCGTGACGGACGCCTTGTGGGCGTCGGAGCCCTTCAGGTGGCGTACCCCGTCCTTGTCGACGAACCCGTCCTCGAAGGACTTCTTGGCGTTATCCCATGCACCGCCGCCCGAGGTCATCGAAATGGCCACGAAGAGACCGTTGACGATCACGCCGAGCAACGAAGCGCCGAGTGCTGCAAAGGCCGAGGCCTTTGAGCCGGAGATCAGCAGTACGCCGAAATAAACAACGAGCGGTGCCAGGACCGGCAGCAGCGACGGCACGATCATTTCGCGGATGGCAGCCTTGGTCAGGATGTCCACCGCGCGGCCGTAGTCCGGCTTTTCAGTGCCCGCCATGATGCCGGGCTTCGCCTTGAACTGGCTGCGCACTTCCTCGACTATCGACCCTGCCGCACGTCCGACGGCCGTCATCGCGATACCGCCGAAGAGGTACGGGATGAGACCGCCGAAGATGAGGCCGGCGACGACGTAAGGATTGGAGAGATCGAAGGAGATCGTCCCGACATCGGCGAAATAGGGATACTTGTCCGCATGACTTGCGAAATACTGCAGGTCATTCGAATAGGCCGCGAAGAGAACGAGAGCGCCGAGACCGGCCGACCCGATGGCATAGCCCTTGGTGACGGCCTTGGTCGTGTTGCCGACCGCGTCGAGCGCATCGGTCACCTTGCGGACATCCGGCGGCAGTTCCGACATTTCGGCGATGCCGCCGGCATTGTCGGTGACCGGACCGAAAGCGTCGAGCGCCACGATCATCCCGGCGAGGCCGAGCATGGCGGTCACCGCGATACCGGTGCCGAAGAGGCCGCCGAGCTGGTAGGTGGCAATGATGCCGCCCACGATGACGATCGCCGGAAGCGCCGTGGATTCCAGCGAGACGGCCAGACCCTGGATCACGTTGGTGCCGTGACCCGTCACTGAGGCCTGCGAGATCGAGTTGACCGGACGCTTGTTGGTGCCGGTGTAATACTCGGTAATGACAACGATCAGCGCCGTCACCACGAGACCGACCAGACCGGAGATGAACAGGTTCTTGCCGGTGATCACGACCCCGTTGACGGTGCCGACTTCACCCCAGCCGATGGTGAGCGATGTCGCGGCACCGAGGCTGATGATGGACAGAAGACCGGTCACGATCAGACCCTTGTAGAGCGCACCCATGATCGAGTTGTTGGAGCCGAGCTTCACGAAGAAGGTCCCGACGATCGAGGTGATGATCGAGCCGGCGCAGATGGCCAGCGGATAGATCATCGCGGTGTCGAGCATCTGACTTCCGGCAAAGAAGATCGCAGCCAGCACCATGGTGGCCACGACAGAGACGGCATAAGTCTCGAACAGGTCGGCCGCCATGCCGGCGCAGTCGCCGACATTGTCACCCACGTTGTCGGCAATCGTGGCCGGGTTGCGCGGATCGTCTTCCGGGATGCCGGCCTCGACCTTGCCGACGAGGTCGCCGCCGACGTCTGCCCCCTTGGTGAAGATGCCGCCGCCGAGGCGCGCGAAGATGGAGATGAGCGAAGCGCCGAAGCCGAGTGCGACCAGCGCATCGATGACCTCGCGCGAGCCGGGCTCCAGATGCATCGGGCCGGTCAGGATGTAATAGTAGACCGAGACGCCGAGAAGCGCGAGGCCGGCCACCAGCATCCCGGTGATGGCACCGGACTTGAAGGCGATGTCGAGACCACCCGCAAGGCTTTTGGACGAGGCCTGTGCGGTGCGCACGTTGGCGCGCACCGAAACGTGCATGCCGATGAAGCCGGCGGCACCCGAAAGAACCGCGCCGATGAGGAACCCGATGGCCGCTGCTCCGGACAGGAGCAACCATGCCGCAATGAACACGATGACGCCTACAATGGCGATCGTCTTGTACTGCCGTGTCAGATAGGCTTGCGCGCCTTCGCGGATATAGCCCGCGATCTCGCGCATTCTTTCATTACCCTGGTCGGCAGCCAAAACAGACTGCGTGGCCCATATCGCATAGACCACTGACAACAAACCACATGCAATCACGCCGAATAGTATCGTCATTCGCAAGTTCCTCCTTCAGCGCTCCGCCTCCCAACGTCGCGCCATTGTTGCAAGGGGAGAGTGCGTGGTGTGGGGGAGCACGTCAAGGCCCGCCCGAATGAGCGCGCGCTTAATTTTGCAGGCGTGAGAAAATGCGCCTTGAGGTCGATCAACCTCTAATCTTGATACAAGCTAGGTTGCACAGGCGTTGTCTTGGACGGCGTATGCGGCGGGGTCTTGCGCACGAGCATCACGAGCGCAACGAGGCAGATGATGCAGACGGGCCAGATCGTATAAGCCATGACATTCCAGCCTTGGCTGTTGAAGACCTTGCCGGAGGACAGGGAAGCGAGCGCCACGACAGTGAAGAGGAAGATGTCATGGAAGCCCTGGACCTTGTCGGCCTCTTCCGGGCGATAGCTGGAGGCCACGATCGCGGTGGCGCCGATGAAGCCGAAATTCCAGCCCATGCCGAGAAGAATGAGCGCACCCCAGAAGTTCCAGATCGCGGTTCCGAGCACCGCCACGATCGCGCATCCCATGAGAATGATGAGGCCGGTTGCCACGATCTTCTCGACGCCAAAGCGGGTGATCAGGTGGCCGGTAAAGAAGCTCGGCCCGAACATGGCCAGCACGTGCCACTGAATGCCAAGCGTCGACATTTCCGGCGAGTAGCCGCAACCGACGACCATGGCCAGCGGCGCCCCCGTCATCATGAAGGTCATCAACGCATAGGAGCCGATGCCGCAGAGCATGCCGGTGATGAAGCGTTGCGTGCCGATGATCTCCGTGAGTGGCCTTGCGGGTCTGCTATCCACGTGCTTCTCGCCGATAGAGCGAAGCTTCAGCCGGCTCAGAACGGTGACACTCAGGAGCGCCAGGGGAATGATCGCCAGAAATGCGCCGGCGAAAGGTATTCCTGGCAGGCTGTCGCGCAACCAGATGGTAATCTGCGGGCCGATGACGGCGGACACCACGCCGCCGACGAGAATCCAGGAGATCGCCTTGGGCTTGTAGAAGGACGGCGAGGCATCGGCGGCGGCGAAGCGGAACTTCTGGACGAATCCGGATGAGGTACCGAGCAGCAGAAGTGCCGCAGCAAACAGCCAGAAGCTGCCTTTGATCAGCGCCGTGGCCGCCAGAAGCGCCCCCACGCAGGCAATCATTCCACCCAGGATGAAAGCCTGCTTGCGCCCCGCATGGCGCGTGACGAGCGCGATCAGCGCGGCTCCAACCGCCGTGCCAATGTTGAAGCCCGTTGCCGGCGCGGTTGCCAGGGACTTGTCGAGCGCCAGCAGCTGATAGCCTGCCAGAGCGGCCAGAGAGATCGAGATGGGAGCGACCGCGCCCTGGATCGCTTGAGCAACAGCGAGGATCGCGACATTGCGCTTGGCCTTCGCCAGCGCTTGATCCAGACCGTCAACCGCGGCGTCCATGTAGCCCCCTCTCCGTCGTCTATCAGCTCGGCCTGACCTGCTTGGCAATCCGATCCAGGACGGCGTTGACAAGGCGCGGCTCTTCTTCCTCGAAGAACGCCTGGGCGATCTCGACATACTCATTGACAATAACTGCAATGGGTACGTCCTTGCGCTCGATCAATTCGAACGTGCCGGAACGCAGGATCGCGCGCACCGTGCTGTCGAGACGGGACAGCGTCCAGCCTTCCTGCAGCGCCTTGGTGATCATCGGATCGAGCTTCAGCTGGTCGCGTACGACACCGGACACGATGGAGCGAAACCAGGAGGCATCGGCCTTCAGATACTGATCGCCGTCGATCTCCTGACCGAGACGATAAGTCTCGTATTCGGAAACGACCTCGAGCACGCCGGAGCCGCCGACATCCATCTGATAGAGAGCCTGGACAGCGGCGAGACGCGCAGCGCCACGCTGGTTGGCCGGCTTCACCGTTTTTGCAGAACTGTCATTCGTCATGGTCAGCCGCCGAATTTTTCCTTCAGCGCGATCATCGTCAACGCCGCGCGAGCAGCAAAGCCGCCCTTGTCAAGTTCGGTCTTGCGGGCGCGCGCCCAGGCCTGCGCCTCGTTCTCAACGGTCAGGATGCCGTTGCCGATCGGCAGCGATTCGCTCACGGCGAGATCCATGAGTGCGCGCGAGGATTCGTTCGACACGATATCGAAATGGTAGGTCTCTCCGCGAATGACCATGCCAAGTGCGATGAAGCCGTCATAGACAACGCCGCCCGTGTCACCGCCATCCAGCGCCATGGCGATGGCAGCCGGAATTTCCAGTGCGCCCGGAACGGTCACGACATCGAAAGTCGCGCCGGCTTCCTTGAGTGCAGAGGTCGCGCCTTCAAGGAGCGCATCGGAGAGATCATCGTAGAAGCGTGCCTCGACGATGAGGAGATGAGGCGTGAGGTCCTCGGTCATGGGCCTGTCCAATCTTTCAAAATCTGGTGAATTGGGCCGGTCAAACCATGCCCGGGGCCTCTTGGCAAGCAAATTCCGGAAAATTTCGCTCGGCTGGGTCGATGCTCGAACCCCGGTCGTCGATGTTTCTCTCTGACGAACGTGAATCGCGAAGAGAGAGAGGTTCTTCAACTTCTCGAAATATGGCGTAATTGCGGCATGAAATGTGAAATATCTTTAACGCTCTCAGCGACTTAATTACAAGCATTTAAGTTGAGTAGTACGGCGACCGAACTTAATTTCAACTCAAGGAAGACGATCAGCAGACAGACACGTCGTTCTTCCTGAACGGCCTCGTGTCGAAAATGCGCCTCATGGGGAGGTGTAGCGCAAGACCGTTATGGACGATCGTCGCAGCAGGCGGCGAGCTGCCCTTGGCTTATGGAGATCGACTATGGATACCAAGATCAAGACTGTTGGCAAATTTGCCTGTACAGCGCTTCTGGCCGGCACGGCCGCTTTCAGCGTCGCCGCTGCAGCCAACGCCCAGCCCCACAAACACAAGACAGCGCCGGCTGCCGTGACCGAGCAAGCTCCGGTGGGCGATGCGCTCGAGCAGGCAATCCGCTCTTCGAACGGTTCTGATTTCGCGATCGTTTCGCAGGCGCAGCTGACATCCGGCATGTCTGCCGACATCCGCGCCACGACGTCGTCCAGCGAACTGCAGGGCATCCGCGCAGCCATCAGCGCCAATCCGGCCCTCGCCAGCAAGATCACCGGTCAGAACATCGAAATCAAGGAAATCACGGGAGCAACGAAGGCGCTTGACGGCAGCCTGGTGTTCTACACGATGTAATCATCCGTTCGGCCCGCCCGCCGGTTTCGGATGAAAAATCCCTCCGTGTCTCGTGCACGGAGGGATTTTCATTTTCTGGGCTACTTGAATTCAGAAAGACGCGCCGCGTAGCGCGCCATGGTGTCGATCTCGAAATTGACCTTGTCACCGACCTTCCGGTCTCCCCAGGTCGTGACCTCCAGCGTGTGCCGGATCAGCAGAATGTCGAAGTCGCAGCCCGAGACCGCGTTGACGGTCAGCGACGTGCCATCCAGGGCCACCGAGCCCTTCGGCGCGACGAAGCGGGCGAATTCCTCGGGTACGCGCAAGCGAAAGCGGGTGGCATCGCCTTCCGGCTCGATCGCAACAATCTCAGCCATGCCATCAACGTGACCGGAGACAATGTGGCCGCCCAGTTCGTCGCCAATCTTCAGCGCGCGCTCCAGATTGATGCGAGAGCCCTCTTTCCACGTACTGATCGTCGTCAGCCGCAGGGCTTCTTCCCAGGCCTCCACCTCGTACCAGCGCGCATTGGAGCCGGCCTCGGGCAATGTCACGACAGTGAGACAGACGCCCGCGTGCGATATGGATGCGCCGATATCGATGGTCTCGGGGTCGTAGGCCGTTGCAACGCGCAGCCGAAGTCCTTCTGCCAGCGCCGTGATCTTTTCGACCTTGCCGACATCCGTGATGATACCCGTGAACATCTCATTTCATCCTTTCGAAAATTTCCAGACGATCGTCGCCCATCGTCTCATCGGAGACAAGCTCAAAGCCTAAGGGGACATGTCCCGGTGCCATCGGTGAGGGTACACCTGTTTCACCTATAGTCCCCGGCCCCTGGAAGAGCCATACGCGATCAACCAGATCAGCCTTCAGAAACTCCTCGGCGACGCGCGCACCACCTTCCACCATCAGGGAACTCAGCCCGCGGGCAGCCAACTGCCGTAGCAAATCCGTCAGCGATTCGGCCTCCAAGATCTCCACGCCGGCTTTTTCCAGATCTGAGCGGCGCGCAAGCCAGGCTTCATCCCGCAGCGTCTCATCGGGGGAGACGACGGCGAGCACCGGCACCTTCCTGGCACCGTGCACGAACTTGGAGGTCAGGGGCAAGAGCAGAAGTCTGTCCAGAACCAGGCGCACCGGGGAGCGCCCCTTGAGAGACGGCAGGCGACATGTGAGTTCCGGGTCGTCGGCAAGCACGGTGCCGATACCGACGAGAATGGCGTCACTTTCGGCACGCAGGTGCTGGACGGCCTCTCGCGACTGCGATCCCGTGATGCGGACCTGCCCCTCACCCCGACGGCCGAGCATGCCGTCATTTGAGACGGCGAGCTTCAGCGTGACGTGCGCCCTGCCCTGCGTCTGGCGTGTGAGATAAGCGGCGAGACCGCGTTTCGCGGCTTCTTCCATAAGACCCGACTCAACCGCGATTCCGGCCTCACGCAGAATGCGAAGGCCATTCCCGCTCACCCGCGGATCGGGATCGGTCACGGCAACGACCACACGCGCAACGCCGGATGCAATCAGCGCATTGACGCAGGGCGGCGTCTTGCCGAAATGAGAACAGGGTTCCAGCGTGACGTAGGCGGTGGCGCCGCGCGCCAGTTCACCCGCCTCGGCCAGCGCCTGCGGTTCCGCATGAGGACGCCCCGACTTGGCCGTGACGCCGCGCCCCACAATGGCGCCATCGCGGACAACGACGCAGCCCACGGATGGGTTTGTGCCTGTCTGACCGATGTGGGTCGCGCCCAAGGCTATCGCTTCCGCCATGAAACTCTCATCAGCGGAATGACAGGCGGACGACACGTCAATGATCCCCGGGATCGCGGGCGATCTTCGCGTTCACCTCGGATAGAACCTGCGTAAAGTCCTCGATATGGGTGAAGTCGCGATAAACGGATGCATAGCGGATGAAGCCGACGTCATCGAGAGACTTCAGTGCTTCAAGCACCTGCAAACCGATTTCTTCGGATGGGATTTCCGTATCGCCGGAGCTTTCCAGGCGGCGGACAATGCCGGAGACGGCGCGCTCGATGCGGTCTCGGTCAACCGGGCGCTTGCGCAGGGCGATTTCGAAGGAGCGAACCAGCTTTTCGCGGTCGAACGGAACCTTGCGGCCGGTCTTCTTGATGACCATGAGTTCGCGCAACTGCACGCGCTCGAAGGTCGTGAAGCGTCCGCCGCAATCGGGACAGATGCGACGACGGCGAATGGCCGAAGAATCCTCGGCCGGGCGAGAGTCTTTCACCTGGCTGTCCAGCGATCCGCAATAGGGGCATCGCATGCGGGCTGCTCCTTAAACAAAAACATGGCTCCGCGCAGAATCAGACGCGGAGCCATGGTTATTACGCCATGTAGGGATACATGGGGAAGCGGTTCGTCAGTTCAACCACCTTGGAACGAACACCGGCTTCGACCGAAGCATTGCCTTCGTCCGAATTGGCGACCTTCAGGCCGTCGAGGACTTCGACGATCAGGTTGCCGATTTCCTTGAACTCGGCTTCCTTGAAGCCACGGGTCGTGCCGGCCGGCGTACCGAGGCGGACGCCGGAGGTGACGAAAGGCTTTTCGGGGTCGAACGGGATGCCGTTCTTGTTGCAGGTGATATAGGCGCGACCGAGGCCGGCTTCCGCACGCTTGCCGGTAGCGTTCTTCTTACGAAGGTCGACAAGCATCAGATGGTTGTCGGTGCCGCCGGAAACGATGTCGAGACCGCCGACCTTGAGCGTTTCGGCAAGCGTCTTGGCGTTCTTGACGATCTGGGCTGCATAATCCTTGAAGGACGGCTGCAGCGCCTCACCGAAGGCAACGGCCTTGGCAGCGATGATGTGCATCAGCGGGCCGCCCTGCAGGCCCGGGAAGACAGCCGAGTTGACCTTCTTGGCAATGTCTTCGTCATTGGTCAGGATCACGCCACCGCGCGGACCGCGCAGCGACTTGTGCGTCGTCGTCGTGGCGACATGGCAATGCGGGAACGGCGACGGATGCTGGCCACCGGCGACGAGGCCGGCAATGTGCGCCATGTCGACCATGAGATATGCGCCGACTTCGTCAGCAATCTCGCGGAAACGCTTCCAGTCCCAGATGCGGGAATAGGCGGTGCCGCCGGCGATGATCAGCTTCGGCTTGTTCTTGCGGGCCTTTTCGGCCACGTCGTCCATGTCGAGCAGATGGTCGCCTTCACGGACACCATAAGACACGACGTTGAACCACTTGCCGGACATGTTGACCGGCGAACCATGGGTCAGGTGACCGCCCGAGTTGAGGTCGAGGCCCATGAAGGTATCGCCCGGCTGCAGGAGCGCCAGGAACACGGCCTGGTTCATCTGCGAACCGGAGTTCGGCTGAACGTTGGCGAAGTTGACGCCGAAGAGCTTCTTGGCGCGTTCGATCGCCAGTTCTTCCGCGATATCGACGAACTGGCAGCCGCCGTAATAGCGCTTGCCCGGATAGCCTTCGGCATACTTGTTGGTCATGATCGAGCCCTGCGCTTCCAGAACGGCGCGGGAGACGATGTTTTCCGAGGCGATCAACTCGATCTCGTGACGCTGGCGACCGAGTTCCTTCTCGATGGCACCGAAAATATCCGGATCGGTTTCAGCAAGGGTCTTGGTGAAAAAGCCAGCAGTCGCGCTCATGAGCAGCCTCTCAGTTAAAGCAGCGGAAATCGTTGAAGGCCAGTCTCTTAAAGCCCTTGGGCCCCAAGGGCAAGTCGGGATTGCGCCACCGCCTGTCAAGACCGCGCCAGCGCCGCGCCAAGCCTTACGATTGTCACAAAACTTTCTTCCAATCGTAATATCCGGACGCCGTAGCCGTCGATGCGGTTGACCTCGCGCGCACAAACAGGCGCTTGGAACTCTTTGTCTTAACGCAAATCCGAACGCGAAACCGGTTCCCACTTTTCGCTGGAAATGCTCTCGGAAGGTGACGCCTTGCCCCCTCTCCCCGGAATGCCAGAAGCGCGGATTGAAATCTTCTACTTCGATGCTGGAGGTGGGCACCGGAATGCCATGACGGCGCTGACGCGACTGATCGAGAAGGAAAAGCCCGGCTGGAAAGTGACGCCCGTCGATCTGCAGGCGCTGCTCGAGCCGGTTGATCCCGTCTACAAGCTGACGCGGCGGGTGACCGGTTCACTGAAACGGCTGCTCCGGCCCGTGGCGCCGAGCCTCAGCGCCATCGAGCCCTGGCAGGCCCAGGACATTTACAACAGTGCGCTGAAGCGCGGCGTGACCACCGGCATGGGCGCGATCCTGCCTGTTCTGCAACGCTTCATCGCGCGCTATGCGACGGAGATCGAACCTATCCTGGCAAAGCGCTGGAAAGATCCGGCGACCCCTCGCCCGGATCTCGTCGTCTCCGTCATTCCGAATTTCAACTGGGTTCTCTTCGGCGCGTTGCGTCGCGCACTGCCGAACGTGCCCTATGCGACCGTCATTACGGATTTCGCCGATTGCCCCCCGCATTTCTGGATGGAAGATCAGGACCAGATCATGATCTGCGGTACTGACATGGCGTACAGACAGGCGGTCGCGACCGGTTTCTACAAGCCACAGGACATTCACCTCGTTTCGGGCATGATCCTGAAGGACAATTTCTATACGTCCGCGCCTGAGAATGCGCTAACGCGGCAGGAGCTCGGGCTTTCGGCAGAGCGGCCGGTCGCGCTCATCATGTTCGGCGGCAATGGCGCCTCGGGCGCGACAACCTACATCCTGAACCAGTTGGACAAGACCGGGCTCGGCATCGATTCGCTCGTCATGTGCGGGCGCAACGCCGCGCTTCTGAAGTCGCTTGAAGGCCGCCCCGGGTGCAGACCCATCGGCTTTGTCGACAATGTCGCCGACTATATGCGGCTCGCCGATTTCTTCATCGGCAAGCCCGGCCCGGGCAGCGTTGCCGAGGCGATCCACATGGGCCTGCCGGTCATCGTGGAGAAGAACTCCAACACGATGCCTCAGGAGCGCCCCAATCCGGACTGGGTGCGCGACAAGGGCGTCGGCGTGGTGATCTCAAGCTTCCGCAAGGACACGGGTGATGCGGCAAGGCAGGTTCTGGCGAACCTCAGACATTTCCGGAACAATATCAGACACAACGTGCCGGAAAATCGCGCCGTCTACGAGACGGTCGGCATTTTCGATCGCTATCTGAAAGGCGACCGTCACATCGTGCCGAGCGCCCAGGCGACGAGCGCGCCCGAGACCTGACCGAACGCCGAATTCATGGCCGCGATATAGGCCTTGTTGCCAGAGCCGGAAACAGGGACCGCGGCGCGGAAATTCTTCGAGGCCCGCACCTGACCGTTGCGATCGTTGAGCAGGCGCGCGGTGATGTCGACCACCGCCATACCTTCCGAGGCTGAAATCTCGAACGTGTTAATGGTCGTCTGGATCTGCTCGTCAATGGCCAGGCCATCACCCGGCAAGCCGGCGCCGCCGACCTTTCCGGAATTCTGGAACGCCTGGGCGAGCTTCAGCTGAACGAGCTTCGGCAACCTGTCGGACCACTGGCTGTCGCCAAGGAACTGATATTCCTGGCCCGAAACGTGGACGACGACATTCTGACTGTCGAGCATCTGAGTCGCGACGGGGTTGGCGATCAGCACCTGCCGACCCTTGCGGGTCGGCCCGGAGGCGGAAGGCGTCACAGTGAGGCCAAAGGTGTCCTTCGGCGCGGATGACGCACAGGCGGAAATGCCCATGGTCGCAGCCAGAACAAGAGCGGCACCAAACTTCGTCACTCGATTTGTCGTCGTCAAAGCCTGCACAACACTACCTCACTCTCGCCTTTTACACGGGCCTTTTACACGGGCCTTCAACGACGGGTCCGTCCATTAAAAGTCTTCACCTGATCGCCGCCGAAAATCAAACGCTGCGGATCGTTGTCGAAATTGGTGATCGTGCGATTGAGATTATCGACCGCCTGACGCATGTCGCCCACGAGCGCCTGAATGCCGCCAAGTCCCTGTGACGAGAAGCGCGAGAGATTGTCGGCGATCGGACCGATGCGCGCGTTGATCGTGACGGCGACCTCCTTGTAGGCGGCCAGCGTGTCCTTCGCTTGCGCCATCAGCGAGGAGCCGTCACCGGAGCCCAGCATGTTGTCGACCTTAGCGAGGATGCCGTCGACGCGGTTCGACGCCTTGTTCAGTTTCGAAGCAAGCTGCGTCGCGTCGTTGATTGCCTGATCGATCTCCTGGCGACGGTTGTTGATGTCGTTGGTGATGGACTTGATGTCCTGCACGGCAGAACGGGCATTGGCAACCGCCTGCGAAACATCTTCAACCGATCCCTTGACCTTGTCGGGATCGATCGCCGCAATCAGCTTGTCGGCCTTTTCGATGGTGCCGTTGGCGGATGCGGCAAGCGTCGCAATGTTGTCTGCGGCCTTGTTGAACTTCTCAAGCGAGACCTTGATGTCGCCGGAACTGGACGCGAGGTTGGCACTGACCGTATTGGCGTTCGCGAGAATGCTATCGATCTTCTTCGGGTCGACCGCCTTGATCAGCGAGTCGACCGAGGCAAGCGTGCCATCGAGACGGCCGGAGAGACCGTTGACAGTGTCGGACAGCTTGCCGACGCTGGCCAGGAACTTGTTCACGCCATCTGCATTGTCGGCCAGCGCCTTGCTGAACGTCTCGGCATTCTTCACGGTCTGCGTCAGCGGACCGCGCGCATCGGATGCAAAGGTCTGGATCTGGCTGATCGCATCATCCGCGCGCTTCAGGATCTTGTCGGCCGTCGCCAGAAGGTTGGTCACGCTCGACTGATCGGCCATCAGCATCGGCGGACGGCCGTTCTTGCGCGCCTCTTCCAGAAGATTCACGCCGCCGGGCTTGCCGCCCGACAGTTCGATATAGGCCGCACCCGTCAGGCCCTGAATGCCTAGCACCGCCTTTGTCGATTCATAGATCGGCGCGTCGGAATTGACCTGCGTGAAGGCCACGGAATAGTTGGGATCGGTCGCGTCAATCGCAAGCGATTTGACCGAACCGATCTGAATGCCGTTGAACCGGACGGCAGAGCCGACGGACAGCCCGTTGGCAGAGCCCGGAATGCGGATGATCAGGTCCGACATCGGCCCCTGGCGTCCATATTGTGACATCCAGAAGACGAACATGAACGCCGCGGCGACGACTGCCACCGTGAAGAATCCGACTATTGCGTAGTTCGCTTTGGTTTCCATAGTCCGGCCAATCAGGCGCTCAGGCCCGTTTCAAATTTCATCCATGCCCGCTTGTCGCAGGCTTCACAATCGTTCTTGCCCTTTTTCCCCGGAAATAGGCCTGAACCCAGGGGTCGTCGAAGGCGAGCATGTCCTCGATCGTCCCTTCGACCAGAACCCGTTTCTGCCCCAGCACTGCAATACGGTCGCAGACCGAGAACAGACTGTCGAGGTCATGCGTCACCATGTAGACGGTCAGGCCCAGGGTATCGCGAAGACGCGCGATCAATTCGTCGAATTCCGCTGCCCCGATCGGATCGAGGCCTGACGTCGGCTCGTCCAGGAAGACGAGGTCGGGATCGAGAGCCAGTGCACGCGCGAGCGCCGCCCGCTTGATCATGCCGCCCGAAAGCTCCGAGGGAAACTTGTCCGCCGCGTCCGGCTGGAGACCAACGAGTTCGATTTTCAGCCGCGCGAATTCGTCCATCATCGACTGTGGAAGATCGAGATATTCCCGCATCGGCAGCTGTATATTCTCCTTCACCGTCAAGGCCGAGAACAGGGCGCCATGCTGGAAGAGAACACCCAGCCTCGTATCCATGTCGACGCGATCCTTCGCGTCAAGCGAATCATAATCGTGGCCGAGGATCGAGATCGTGCCGGACTTTCGCGGGACGAGTTTCAGGATCGTGCGCATGAGGACAGACTTGCCGGTCCCCGAGGCGCCCACGAAACCCAGGATTTCGCCGCGCTTGACGTCGAGGTTGAGCTTGTCCAGCACGACCTTCTCGCCGAAAGCCACGGTCACGTCCTTGACCGAGAGGATGATGTCGTCGTTCTTCGCTTCGTCCGCCATCGCCGCCTCAGAACTTGATTGCCGCATAGAACATGGCAAACAGCCCGTCCATGAGGATGACGACGAAAATGGCGCGCACGACGGATGACGTCACGTGCTTGCCGAGCGATTCGGCGCTGCCGCCGACCTTGAGACCCTCCACAGCTGCAACGACACCGATGATGAGGGCCATGAATGGCGCCTTCAAGAGGCCTGCAATGATGGTCGAATAATCGATGGCATGCCGCAACCGGGACAGGAAGACCTCGAAGGTGATGCCCGAATAGACCCAGGTGACGACCGCAGCGCCGGCGAGAGCTGCAAAATTGGCGATAATCGTCAGCAGCGGGAGAGAGAGGATGAGCGCAACGAGCCGCGGGAAAATCAGGACGCCGACCGGGTTCAGGCCCATGACCGTCAAAGCGTCGATTTCCTCGCGCATCTTCATGGATCCCACTTCCGCGGTGATGGCACTGCCCGAGCGGCCCGCAATCATGATGGCGGTCAGCAGCACACCGATCTCGCGCAACTGCAGGATGCCGACGAGATCCACCACGAAAATTTCCGCCCCGAAATAGCGAAGCTGGAAGGCGCCCTGCTGGGCGATGATCGCTCCGATGAGAAAGCTCATCAGAAGGATGATGGGGACCGCGCCAACACCCATACGGTCGATCTGATTGACGATGGATGCGGGAGACACCCCGGAACCGCGGCCAAGCTTGAGCTGGGCGCCGCTGACGGCGGACCCGAGGATATGCATCGAAAGAAGGATATCCTTCCAGAGGTCGACCGTCATCTTGCCGACAGGCGCCATCAAGCGAACGAACAGTCCGTCACGCGTCGGTCGGGCCGAAGTGTCCTCCTTGAGCCGTTCGGGCAACGAACTGATCAGGTCGAGATGGGATTTGTGCGCGTTGACAACCTCCGCCTCGCCACCCGCCGACGTGATGAGCCGGCGGATAAGCCAGGCGCCGGATGTATCGAGATGTTCCACGGCCGCGATGTCGATGACCGTTCGCCCGGAAAACGATTGACGCTCGAGCGCCATCATCTGCTGGCCGGCGCGACGCAAGGACGCCTGCCGCCAGTCGCCTGATAACGTCACGACACGTTCGGCGCCGGAGCCTCGCTCCTCGACCTCAAATGCGGCCTTTTCTGCCGGCAAGAAAGCCACCCTTATGAACACGTCCCCTGGGGGAGAAATAATAACCGACGCCTCAATTCTGGCGTCCCACGCACTACTCTTATATAGACCAAGCTCTCTACGTCGACAGCCCGACCTCACTATTAACTTCTTCCGAGCAAGGCAAAATCATGATCCGTTACGCCGAAGCCACAATCGAGAGCTTTCCGATTGCCGGCAGCTTCACCATTTCCCGCGGCTCCAAGACTTCGGCGGACGTCGTGGTCTGCACCATTCGCGAGGGCGGTAACGCGGGGCGTGGCGAATGTGTTCCCTATCGGCGGTACGGAGAGACGATCGAAAGCGTCATGGCGGAAATCAACGCCATTCTCCCGATGGTGGTGGAAGGCATGGAACGCAGCGTGTTGCAGTCGCTGATGAAGCCCGGCGCTGCCCGCAACGCGGTCGATTGCGCGCTCTGGGACCTGGAGGCCAAGAAGAATGGGCGGACCGTGATGGAGGCCATGGGCCTCAGCATCGCGCGGCCGCTCGTCACGGCCTACACGATTTCTCTCGGCTCGCCGGAGGAGATGGCAGAGCAGACGGCGAAATGGGCGCATCGCAGGCTCCTGAAGGTCAAGGTCGGCACGGGTGACGACGAATCACGCATCCGCGCGGTTCGTGCGGCTGCGCCCGACAGCGCCATTGTGATCGACGCCAACGAGGGTTGGCACGCCGACAATCTGATGCATCATCTGAATGTTGCCGCCGAATGCGGTATCGGTCTCATCGAGCAGCCTCTGCCGGCCGGACAGGACGACTTGCTCGCCCGGATCCCGCATCCCGTGCCGATCTGCGCCGACGAAAGCGCGCATGAGACGGAAGGGCTCGAACTGCTGCGGGATCGTTATGACGCGATCAACATCAAGCTCGACAAGGCGGGCGGGTTGACCGAAGCGCTGAAGATGAAGAACCGGGCGCGGGAGCTCGGCTACGAGGTGATGGTCGGCTGCATGGTCGGCACGTCGCTGGCCATGGCTCCGGCCGTCTTGCTCGCTCAGGATGCCGACTTCGTCGATCTCGACGGACCTTTGCTGCTGGCCCGCGACCGCACGCCCGGTCTGGTCTACGACGCCTCGCTCGTCCTGCCGCCCGCCCCTGCCCTCTGGGGCTGAGAGAGCCAGCCGGCAAGCACGGAGAGCGTGCCGGCAATGGCGAGGACGCACATGAACAGGAAGCTGACGCCGCCGAACCGGTTGAACACGAAGCCGCAGAAGAAGGTCGAAACAGCCAGGAAGATATTGCTGTAGAAGAAATACAGCCCCTGGGCCGTCGCCTCCTGATGCCCTGGCACGCGCTGCGTAATCAGCCGCTGCAATCCGAGATGCGCCGTGGCAAAGGTGAAGGCGTGCAGGATCTGCAGCGGAATGAAGCTATAGAAATCTGTCGCCAGCGGAAACGCAGCCCAGCGAACCATCGACATCATCGTTCCGGCAAAGATGAGCTGCCAGATCGAAAAGCGGCGCAGCAGCCAGCTCGACCACAGAAAGACGCAGACTTCCGCCGCAACGCCCGCGCCCCAGAGAAGACCAATCTGCGAACCCGTGATGCCGATCTGCTCCCAGTAGAGCGAGGAGAACGTATAGAGCATTGCGTGGCTGGAGCCGGAAAGCGTGACGCCGATCAGGACGAAAAGGAAATCCGGTTTGCGGAAGACCCGTTCGTCGGGAGGAACCACGGCAGGTTCCGTGATGGGGCGCAAGCGGCTGACGCCGGTGCGTGGCGCAATAAGCCCGCCCAGCACGGTCAGGAGAAAGCCGAACGTGATGGCCGGCAGAACCGCGCCTGCACCATGCGCCCCAACAAGGTAGCCGCCCGCCAGGGTGGAAACGATAAAGAGGATCGAGCCCCACATGCGCATATGGCCGTACTGGTATCCCCAGCGGCGCGCACCGGTCATCATCAGCGATTCGGCAACGGGCGAGTAGGGCGAGTAGAAGGCGCCGAGCAGGCCATAGATCAGCAGGACCGGCCAGAAGGCCACCGAATAGAACATGGCGCAGCAGGTGATCAGCGAGGTCAACCCCGACCAGAACAGCACCGTCGCGCGTTCCCCGATCCGGTCCGACAGTGCCGCCACAACCGGTGCAACAATCACCCGGACAATCAGAGGCACGCCGGTGATCAAACCAATCTGCCAATCGGCGAGATGCAGGGACTGAAGCCAGACCGGAAAATACGGCATCAGCAAAGCATTGGTGATCATGGGCGCGCAGAACGTCATCGCGGCCCGCGTCCTGTAATAGAACGGCGCTTGCCCGAACTGGGCATCCGAAAGAACAGTGGTCATGGTTTACCTGGAGACGTGTGTCCGCGGAAAATGCCGGGACGACTCGATTGCTAACACGCTCTTATGAGGTACGCCAATCAGCCTTTTTAATGGCTTGATCAATTCCGTGAAAACACGAGGGTCGGTGTGACTTTTTTATCGGCTTCTGAGCGCCGCACCGAGCGCGGTCCGGGCAAGGTCGGCCATCTCGTCAGGGTCGTCCCAGCCGATTTCCGGCATCGACCAATAGGGCATGGAGACGTCCTTGCCGGTCTTCCTGTGCTGGTAGGTCCACCGCACGCCGCCTGCCGCCTCATACTTGTCGGCACACTCGGCGTCGCCCTTCAGGAGCATGCGGTCCCGCAGCCAGATGGCGATGATCTCGCCGTCGCTGTAGATGCCCTTGCCGCCGAACATGCGGCGGATGGATATGGGGGCGACGGCCTGAAACATCTCCTCAAGCTGGTCGTTGTCCATCACCTAACCTCTCAGAACACCGCCGGCCGCTTCGATCGCCTCGATCGTATCCACGTCCAGATGCGCCGCCTCGCCGATCTCTACATCGACGACCGGCAGGCCGCTTTTCTCGATGATATGCCGCGCACCAACATCACCCTCAAGCCGCAGCAGGGCCGGATAAAGCGTCTTCGGCAGGATGACCGGATTGCCGCGCTTGCCGGCGGAAACCGCCCGCACGATGGTATTGCCGCCTTCGGCACGGAAGAAGTCGATCAGTTTGGCATAATCTTGAGAAGTGACGCCCGGCATGTCGGCAAGGGCGATGACGACGCCATCCGTTTCGCGGAGCGCCTCCACGCCGACGCGAATCGAGGAGGCCATGCCGGAAGCGAAATCGGGATTGCGGTGGGTTTCGGCTGCGAGCCCCGAGAGCGCCCGTTCGATCTCCTCTGCGCGGTGACCGGTGACGACGGCAACCTTGTCTCCGCCGGCAGACAGTGCTGCAGAAACACTGCGGCGCACCAGCGGCTCTCCGGAAAATTCGGCCAGCAGCTTGTGTTTCTCACCCCCCATGCGGCTGGCGCGGCCGGCCGCGAGAACGGCGATGCCGATGGTCGGGCGGTGCGGCTCTTCCGTTGCCTTTTCGCGCGGCAGCGGACGCAGCGGAATTTCCATGAGAAGGCCTCCAACGCCAAGCGCGGCAGCATCTTTCTGCGTCAGTCTTTCGCCGGCGAGAATGCGGTTCAGGATCCAGTCGAAGCCGTTTTCCTTCGGGCTCCTGGCGCAGCCCGGCGCGCCGATGACGGGAACGCCATTGACATAACCCAGCACGAGCAGATTGCCCGGATCGACCGGCATTCCGGCGATCGCGAGCTCCCCACCCGCGAGGCGAATGGCGGCGGGGATGACATCGTTTTCGTCGGTCATGGCGGATGCGCCGAAGACGATGACGAGGCCGTAACGGCTGGCGAAATCGCCTATGTGGGCCGCCACCGCCTGCGCATCATGGGAACAGCGAGCCTCTTGCGCGATGTGGCTGCCGCTCGGGCGAAGTCGGTCTTCTGTGAGACGCTTCGTCTTGTCCATCACCGAGGGTTTGAGCGAGGGAAGCACCGTCGCGATCAGACCGGCTGTCAGGCTCGCAAAGGGCTTGACCGAGAAGGCTGAGCCCGATGTCAGCAGCGCCCTTCCCTTGTCGGCCAGTTCGGCGGACACGGCGAGCGGGATGATCTTGACGGTTGCCACCAGATCGCCCTTGCGCACGGCCGAGCGGTCGGCCAGCGTCGCCAGCGTCAGCGCGGGATGGATGGCGTTAAACGCGTCGATCAGCGTGCGATCTGCGCGAAAAAGGCCGGTTGTCTCGGCATGGAAATTGACGCGGCCGGTGG
This sequence comes from Hyphomicrobiales bacterium, assembly GCA_900466575.1. Classification (GTDB taxonomy): domain Bacteria; phylum Pseudomonadota; class Alphaproteobacteria; order Rhizobiales; family Rhizobiaceae; genus Ensifer_A. Next base: position 273,161 of record UBMP01000008.1, read on the forward strand.
CGGCGGGTGAGGCGTTGAAGCCATCGGCGTTGAGCGCAGACGCGATGCGTGATGCGGCTTCGTCCTCGCCGATGTCGCCGGGCTCCAGCCGCGCGGCGATGACCGAGGTAACCCCGGCAGCGCTTAACGTTACGATATCCGCTTCCGTTACGACATGTCCCTTCGGCAGGCGGCCGCCCTCGAACATCACCGAATGGGCAAGCACGCAGGCCTTCGCCTCGGCAACCGGCACCGCGCCGAAGATCATGCGCCGGCTCCAATCGCCCGCTTGCGCAGCGCCTGGATGATGTCGCCGAGGATCGCGACGGCGATTTCGCCGGGCGTGGATGCGCCGATATCGAGACCAATAGGGGCGGAAATCCGGGCGATCTGCGCGTCGGTGCAGCCGGCTTCCTTCAGCCGCTCCACGCGCTTTGCATGCGTCTTGCGGCTGCCGAGCGCGCCGATATAGAAGCAGCCGGTTTTCAGCGCCGAAACAAGCGGATAATCGTCGATCTTCGGATCGTGAGTCACCGCGACCAGCGCCGTGAAGGCATCGAGAGGAGATTCCTTCAGAACATCTTCCGGCCAGTCGGCGGTGAGCTTCACGCCGGCAAAACGTTCGGGCGTCGCAAAGGCCGTGCGCGGATCGATGATCTCGAGATCGAAGCCGGCCACGGGTGCCATGGCGGCCAGCGCCTGGCTGATATGAACCGCGCCGATGACGACAATCCTCGGCGGGGGGACATGGACGTTGAGGAAGAAGCTCTTGCCCCCTTCCTCGACCAGACCGGACTTGCCGGAGAGGAAAGCTTTGTTCAGCGCGTCGGTCGAAACGCCGTCCAGCGCCTCGCCTTCCAGCGCCAGCCGGTCCTCACCCGTTGCCAGGTCGGTCACGAGGATGGCGGCGCGGCGGGCGCGCTTGGCCTCGTTCAACTGTTTCAGGATCTCGATGCGCATCAGGCAACCTTTTCGACATAGACGCGGATGCGGCCGCCGCACGAGAGGCCGACGCGCCACGCCGTCTCGTCCGCCACGCCGAATTCCAGCATGCGTGAGCTGCCCGAACCGATAACGTCCATAGCTTCCGTAATGACCGCGCCTTCGACGCAACCTCCGGAAACGGAGCCGTGGAAATTGCCCTCGCCGTCGATCACCAGATGACTGCCGACCGGGCGCGGCGCGGAGCCCCAAGTCTCGATGACGGTCGCCAGCGCCACATCGCGACCCTCATTCTTCCAGCCTTCCGCGATGAGAAGCGGATCGTCAAAACCTGCGATGTCGTTCATCGGTGCCTCCGTTTGCGTGTCGTCGGGGGCGATTACCCCCTCTCTTGCAAAATCTACGACTTAGCCTGCGGCTAAGACCGTGATTTTGCTTTCTCCCCCACCAGGGGGGAGATGGGGAGGATGCCGAACCCGCAGTCTCCAATCTCCCCCCTGGTGGGGGAGAACGGAATTTCAGCATCTTAGCTTCAGCTAAGTGCTAGAAATTCCAAGAGAGGGGGTCGGCCCTCCATGTCTCAATCAAACCCGCCCCAAATACCGCCGCGGGTCCGCCTTCCTCCCACCGCCCTCGCCCGACAACACCGCCACCAGATCACCGATGGCTTCCAGATTATGGACCGGGCGGAACTCGTCGACGTGGGGCAGCATGGCGCGAACACCGCGGGCTCGTGGCTCGAACCCATCAAAACGTAGGAGCGGATTGAGCCAAATCAAGCGGCGGCAGGAACGATGCAGCCGATCCATCTCGATTTGCAGTTCTTCGATGCTGTCGCGCTCCAGACCGTCCGTGATGAGAAGCACGCTCGCGCCCTGCCCCAGAACGCGCCGCGCCCAGAGCCGGTTGAACTCGCGCAGCGTCTCGCCGATGCGGGTACCGCCAGACCAGTCGGTGACGGCGGAGGAACAGGCGTCGAGCGCTTCGTCCGGGTCCTTTTGGCGCATCTGACGGGTGACATTGGTCAGCCGCGTGCCGAAGAGGAATGTGTGAACCCGCCGCCGCTTTTCCGTCATGGCGTGGAGGAAATGCAGGAAGATGCGGGTGTATTGGCTCATCGAGCCGGAAATGTCGGCGAGAATCACGAGCGGCGGGTGGATCGTCCGCTGCTCCTTGAACTTCGGCAGGAGCAGGTCACCGCCGGTCTTCATGCTGGCGCGCATGGTCTGGCGGGCGTCGAAGATCTTGGGACGGTTCGACGGACGGAAGCGGCGGGTCCGCACCTCATCGAAGGGAAGCTGGATACGGGCGATCTCCGCCTTGGCGATGGCGAGCTCCTTCGCCGACATCTGGGCAAAATCCATCTTCCGCAGCACTTCCGAGCCGGACATGGTGAAGCGGGCATCGAATTCGATTTCCGGCTCTTCGGGCTTTGCGCTGTGGCGGTCCTTCTCAGCGACCAGCGCATCGGCTGCGCGGGACTGGCCGGCGCGGCTCTTCTCTTTCCGGCCGATATTGGGCGTGCCCGGCAGCATCATCTGCATCATCTTGGCGATGAGTTCGCGCGAGCGCCAGAACAGGCGAAAGGCCTCGTCGAAGACAACTTTGTCCTCGTGGCGCTTGACGAAGACGGCGAAGAGGGCGGTGTAGAATTCCTCACGCGAGCCGATGCCGATGGCCTCGACCGCCTCCACCGCATCGATCACCGCACCGGGACCGATCTTCAGCCCCGCCTTGCGCAGTGCGCGCGCAAAATAGGTGATGTTGTCGGCAAGCCTGCCGTCACCTCTCCCGTCACTCGCGAATTCGCCCGAGACATCCATCCTGTCAGCCCGCGGCCAGAAGTTCGGCCTTCACCTCGGAGAGGATTTTCGTCCCCTCGCCGCCCTGGATGCGCGCAATATCGTCCTGATATTTCAGCAGCGTCCCGAGCGTATCGGCAATGGTTTCCGGGTCGAGGGCGACGCGATCGAGTTCGGTCAGCGCCGTTGCCCAATCGATGGTTTCGGCGACACCGGGGTTCTTGAAGAGATCGACCGTGCGCAACTTCTGCACATAGGCGACGACCTGGTGCGCCAGCGTGTCGTTGCAGCCCGGCACCTTGCGGGAGACGATTTCCAGTTCCTGCTTCGAATCAGGATAGCCGACCCAATGATAGAGGCAGCGACGTTTCAGCGCGTCATGCACCTCGCGGGTGCGGTTCGTGGTGATGATGACGATGGGCGGTTCTTCAGCGCGGATCGTACCGTATTCCGGGATCGTCACTTGGAAATCGGAGAGCACTTCGAGCAGGAAGGCCTCGAAGGCCTCGTCCGTGCGGTCGAGTTCGTCGATCAGGAAGACCGGCGCGCGACCGGCAGGCGCAGAAATGGCCTGCAGGACCGGACGGCGGATCAGGTGTTTTTCGGAGAAAATGCCGGCTTCCATCTCGCCGCGATCCGTCGCGCCGGAGGCTTCCGAGAGGCGGATTTCCAGCATCTGTGCGGGATAATTCCACTCGTAGACCGCAGAGGAAATGTCGAGGCCTTCATAACATTGAAGGCGGATCAGCGGCCGATCGAGCGCCTTGGCCAGAACCTTGGCGACCTCCGTCTTGCCGACACCGGCATCGCCCTCGAGAAAGAGAGGACGCTTCAGCTTAAGGGCCAGAAAGAGCACCGTCGCGAGCGAACGCGAGGCGAGATAGTCGTGGCTTTCGAGAAGGCGGGCGGTCTCGTCGATGGATTGCGGCAGCGGCCGCGCAGTCATGCCGGTCATGAACTCTGGAGTCTCCTCATGTCATAAGGAGAAGTCTATATCGCGTGATAGCTCCGGTCCATATAAACAAGAGACTGATCTTTGGAGCCGAGCCGCAGGCCGACAACTTCTCCAAAGAAGATGTTGTGCGTCGAGACCGACTTCGTATCGACAATGCGGCAGTCATAGGTGGCGATCGAGTCCTTCAGTGTCGGCGCGCCCGTCACCAGCTCGTCCCACTCACCCATGGCGAAGCGTTCTTCGACCGGAAGCTTGGCGAAGCCGGCAAAGGCGTCGGCAAGTCCCCGGTGATGCGCTGCCAGCGTGTTCAGCGCGAAGACGCCGCTCTCCACGAAAATGTCGTTGCTGGCATTGTGACGGTTGAGGCAGACGAGAACCATGGCCGGGCTGTCGGAGACCGAGCAGGCGGCGGTGATGGTCACGCCGCGGCGCACGCCCTCATGCGCCGTCGTCACGATCTGCACATGGCCGGCATAGCGGGCCATCGCATCGCGATAGAGCTTCGGATCGATCCCGGGTGCGCTCAACACTTCATTCTCCAATCTGTTCCTTCAACGACAAGATAGGTCGGGAACGTTAAAATTCACCGCCTCAGCCCCGACAATTTGCCGTTTTCGACCGACATGTCGTATTTCCGTTTGAAGCGAGGCCAACGCCCCACTATTCTTTTCAACACGATATGCAACGGATGCAGCAACGGATGACGAGACTTTCCCTGCCAACCGCCGCCCTGCTGAGCCTGCTGAGCACCGGTCTCGCAGACGCCAAGGGACTGACAATCGGCGTGGTCGCGCCGCAGGACGGGCCGTTTGCGATCCTTGGACAGCAGATCATGGCGGGCGCGAAGGCGCAGGCCGAGGCTGCCGGAAATACGACCCTTCCCGTGCCGGAAAGCTGCGCGCCGGATAGCGGCGTCGATGTGGCAAGCCGGCTGATCGCGGGCGGCGCCTCGGTCGCCATCGGATTTCTCTGCGCGGACTCCCTCATCGGCAGCGCTCAGGCGCTGGAGGATGCGTCGATACCTGCCATCACGCTCTCTGCACGGTCGAAGGTACTCTTCGAGGATGCCGTGAAGCACGGCTGGCCGATCTACTCGCTCAGCCCACGTCCGGGCGAGGAAGCGAGCGCCACGGCAGGCTTTATTGCAGGCGCATGGCCTGGCGCGGGGCTTGCACTTTTGGATGACGGAACGCTGAATTCGCATGAACTCGCGGCCAATATCCGCCTGGAACTCGAAGCGAAGGGCATCAAGCCCGTCCTGTCCGAGGCGTTCCGGCCCAGCATCGACAACCAGAAAATTCTCGCGCGGCGCCTGCAGAAGGCCGGCGTGTCCGCTGTCTATATCGCCGGTGCGCGCAGCGATGTGGCGACGATCGTCCGCGATGCCGCGGGAAGCGGCATCAGTTTCATGGGTGGAGACCAGCTTGTCGCCCCGGATGACGGCGTTGCCCTCCCCGACGGCGTGCTGGCCGTCATTCCTCAGCGCTGGCGCGACCTGCCGACCGCCTCGGGCCTCGTGCAGGCGCTGGCCGAGCAGAATATCGTCGCGGAAGGCTATGTGCTGCCCGCGCATGCGGCCGCGCAGATCGTCGACAAGGCGCAAGGCATGGTCAGCGACAAGCAGGATCTCGCCGCCTCGATTGCCGGTGGCAGTTTCGACACGGCCATCGGCACGGTCACCTTCGCCAAGGATCACTTCCGCGCTGAAAATGTCTATCGGCTCATGGAGTGGCGCAACGGTGCCTTCCAGTCTCCGGTTCCGCCGGCGTCCGCAGCCAAACAGGGACAATCACAATAATATCGGTTTAAAGGAAACGCCTTCTACAACGCGCCATTGCCGCCGTTGAAAAGCGGTGTTAGGGCGCGGCAACGAATTTACGGAGGTCTGCCCCATGAAACCCATCCGCATCGCGCCCTCGATCCTGGCATCGGACTTTTCCAAGCTTGGGCAGGAAGTCCGCGACGTCGTGACAGCCGGTGCCGACTGGGTCCATCTCGATGTCATGGACGGGCATTTCGTGCCGAACATAACCTTCGGGCCCGACGTCATCAAGGCACTGCGCCCGCATACCGATGCGGTCTTCGACTGCCACCTGATGATCTCGCCAGCCGATCCCTATCTCGAAGCCTTTGCCAAGGCCGGCTGCGATTACATCACCGTGCATGCCGAAGCCGGCCCGCATCTGCATCGCTCGCTGCAGGCGATCCGGGCGCTAGGGAAGAAGGCTGGCGTTGCGATCAACCCGGCGACGCATGAGAGCGTGCTGGAATATATTCTCGACGACCTGGACCTGATCCTTCTGATGAGCGTGAACCCAGGCTTCGGCGGTCAGAAATACATTCCCGCGGTGACCGAAAAGGCGAAGCGGATTCATGCCATGATCGGCGATAGGCCGATCGAGCTCGAAGTGGATGGCGGCATCACGCCGGAAACGGCGCCTGCAGTGGCGGCCGCCGGCGTCAACGCGTTCGTTGCTGGCTCCGCCGTCTTCAAGGGCAACAGCGTCGAGAGCTATCGCGCCAATATCGCGGCCATCCGTGAAGCCGCTGAAAAGGGCCGCGCGTAAACCTACAGCACCGATAGTTTGTGCCTTGCGGCCGGCATGCGTTGAGATTGCCGGCCATGTTTGCTATGGCGCGGCCAACGATATTCCAAACCGCAAAGGCGAAGGCTGATGATCCCGCGCTATTCCCGCCCCGAAATGGTCTCCATCTGGTCGCAGGAGACCAAGTTCCGCATCTGGTTCGAGATCGAGGCGCATGCCTGCTTCGCGCTGGCCGAGCTCGGCGTGATCCCGAAGGAAGCGGCTCAGAACATCTGGGACAAGGGTTCGGCTGCCGAATTCGACGTCGCCAAGATCGACGAGATCGAGGCCGTCACCAAGCATGACGTGATCGCCTTCCTCACGCATCTGGCCGAATTCATCGGTCCGGACTCGCGCTTCGTGCATCAGGGCATGACCTCGTCGGACGTTCTCGACACGACCTTCAACATCCAGCTCGTGCGCGCCGCCGATATCCTGATTGCGGATATGGACAAGCTGCTGGCCGCACTCAAGAAGCGCGCCTTCGAGCACAAGGACACGGTGCGCATCGGCCGCAGCCACGGCATCCATGCCGAGCCGACGACGATGGGCCTGACCTTTGCCCGCTTCTATGCCGAGATGAGCCGCAACCGCGACCGTCTGGTTGCCGCCCGCGCCGAAGTCGCCACGGGTGCTATTTCCGGCGCCGTCGGAACGTTTGCCAATATCGATCCGAGCGTCGAGGAACATGTCTGCGAAAAGCTCGGCCTCAAGCCCGAGCCGATCTCGACCCAGGTCATCCCGCGCGACCGCCATGCCATGTTCTTCGCAACACTCGGCGTCATCGCCTCTTCCATCGAGAACGTCGCCATCGAAATCCGCCACATGCAGCGCACGGAAGTTCTGGAAGCGGAAGAGTTCTTCTCGCCCGGCCAGAAGGGCTCGTCCGCCATGCCGCACAAGCGCAATCCGGTGCTGACGGAAAACCTGACGGGTCTCGCCCGCCTCGTGCGCATGTCGGTCGTTCCGGCACTGGAAAACGTGGCGCTCTGGCATGAACGCGACATCTCGCACTCCTCCGTCGAGCGCGGCATCGGCCCGGACACGACGATCACGCTGGACTTTGCCTTGAACCGGCTGGCCGGCGTCATCGACAAGCTGGTGATCTATCCGGAGAACATGCTCAAGAACATGAACAAGTTCAAGGGTCTGGTCATGAGCCAGCGGGTGTTGCTCGCCCTCACCCAGGCCGGCGTGTCGCGCGAGGACAGCTATCGTCTCGTCCAGCGCAACGCGATGAAGGTCTGGGAAAAGGGTGCGGATTTCCTCGAAGAACTGCTTGGCGACGAAGAGGTTCGCAAGGCACTCTCCGAGGAAGAAATTCGCGAGAAGTTCGACCTCGGCTATCATACCAAGCATGTCGACACGATCTTCCGCCGGGTGTTCGGCGAAGCGTAAGTCTCTCATCCGCGATGGATTTCGAAGCCGGTAGCCCACGCTGCCGGCTTCTTTCGTTTGACGACTCGGATGAAATTTCTATCGTGCCGTTCAGTTCACGAAGGAGTTTCTGACATGGCGGGACGTCTCGCAGGCAAGGTCGCAATCGTTTCGGGTGGAGCAACCGGCATGGGCGGGGCTTCCTCCAGCCTGTTTGCGGCGGAGGGCGCGAAGGTCGCGATCATCGACCGCAATGCGGAGGCCGGCGCGGCGAAGGTTGCGGAGATTAAAGCCGCCGGTGGCGTGGCGCTGTTCCAGCAAGCGGATGTCTCGAAGGCGGATGAGGTCAATGCGGCCGTGAAGGCGATCGAGGCGGATTTCGGGCCGGTGACGGTGCTGTTCAATCACGCGGGCACGATCGTCATCAAGCCGTTCCTGGAGACGACCGAGGAGGAATGGGACTGGCTGCACGATGTGAACGTGAAGTCCATGTACCTCATGACACGGGCCGTTCTTCCGGGGATGATCGCGGCCGGTGGCGGGTCGATCGTCTGCACCTCCTCCATCTCCGCCGTCGCGGCGACACCGATGGAAGTGCTTTACGACACGACGAAGGGCGCCGTGCATATGTTTGCCCGCGCCATTGCCGTCGAGTTCCGCGACCGCAACATCCGCTGCAACGCCGTCTGCCCCGGCTTCGTGCGCACCCCGCACGGTCTTCGCGAGGTGAAGGACCTGCAGGCGCTGGGCGTCGATGTGTCGGAGGAGGCGCTCGCCGCGCAGCAGGGGCGCATCTGCGAGCCTGAGGAAGTGGCCAAGGCCGCCCTCTTCCTCGCCTCCGACGATGCGAGCTTCGTGAACGGCGCGCATCTCTTCGTGGACAACGGCTTTACGGCGCTTTGATCCGCGACAAGGCGTCGAATTTGGATGTGCGCCACTCTCTGACTGCCCGAAAGTGGCGGCAGTCAGGTTTCAGGGCTTGAAACATATATAATACAATATATATGATAGTCTGAATTCAAACCAGACTGGAGTCCTTGCCATGACACTTGATCGCGCCGTCTTCGCCTTTGCCGGCATCATGACCCTTGTTTCGGTCCTGCTGACCGTTTTCGTTTCCCCCTATTTCGTCTGGCTGACCGTCTTTGTCGGCGTGAACCTCCTGCAATCCGCCTTCACCGGCTTCTGCCCGGCGGCGATGATTTTCAAGCGTTTCGGCATCAAGGCTGGCTGCGCGTTCTGAAGGACTGAGACATGCACAAGACTTTGATGGTCGCAGGCCTGCTGGCGCTCGCGAACCCTGCGCTGGCCGGAACGCTCACCCTGCAGCCGACCGAGATGACCGAATGGAAGGCCGTGTATGGTCAGGTCGAGGCGAAGGACACGGTTCCGGCACGCGCCCGCATCGGGGGCGTCATCACCGAGCTTGCCGTCACCGAAGGCGATGTCGTGAAGGCCGGGCAGAAGATCGCCGTCGTCCGCGACGACAAGATCGACTTCCAGCTCGCGGCCTATGATGCGCAGCTGAAGGCGCTGGAGACGCAGCTTGCCAATGCCCAGTCGGAGCTGGCCCGCGGCATGACGCTCATCGGCAAGGGCATCACGACACAGCAGCAGCTCGATCAGCTGAAGACCAGCGTCGACGTTCTGGGCAGCCAGATCGTTGCGCTTCAGGCGCAGCGTTCAGTTTCCGTCGAGCAGCAGAAGGAAGGCGATGTGCTGGCGCCGGCCGATGGTCGCGTGCTTCAGGTTCCCGTCACCAAGGGCGCCGTCATCATGGGCGGCGAACCGGTTGCAACCATCGGCGGTGGCGGCTTCTACCTGAGGCTTGCCATCCCGGAGCGGCATGCGGCAGCGCTGAAACAGGGCGCGAGCATCCATATTTCGGCGGGCGGATCAAAGGAGACCGGCAAGCTCGTCAAGATTTACCCCGAGATCACCAATGGCCGCGTCGCTGCGGATGTCGAGGTTTCGACGCTCAACGCCGATTTCGTCAATGCCCGGGTACTGGTGGAAATTCCAGTGGCAACGCGCAAGGCGCTGCTCGTTCCGCAGGCCGCGATCACCACCCGTTCCGGCATAGATTTCGTCACTGTCGAAGAAGACGGCCAGCCAGTGGAGCGCGCCGTCATTCTGGGCGAGACGCTGGAAGACGGCCATACGGCGATGGTCGAGGTCCTGACCGGTCTGAAAGCCGGCGATGCCGTGGTGACACCGAAATGACGGACGAAAAGAACAAGAACGCGGCGGCCTCGACCCACGACGAGTTCGGTCAATCGCCGGTCGAGCAACATCGCGAGGAAGCCGAGGACGCCGGCATGACCGATCTCGGCATTGCCGGGCGTCTCACCAGAGCCTTCATCAAGTCGCCGCTCACCCCCCTCTTCCTGCTGGCCGCCTTCGCCTTCGGACTGGTCGCGCTGATCAGCCTGCCGCGCGAGGAAGAGCCGCAGATTTCCGTGCCGATGGTCGACATCGTCGTTCAGGCTCCGGGTCTGAAGGCGGAAGATGCCGTGAAGCTCGTCACCGAGCCGCTGGAAACGGTGGTGAAGAGCATCGACGGGATCGAGCACGTCTATTCGCAGTCCGGCGACGACCGCGTCATGGTCACGGCCCGCTTCAAGGTCGGCACGTCTTCCGACGCGGCAGTCCTGCGCGTCCATGACAAGGTCATGGCGAACATGGACAAGATCCCGCTCGGCATTCCACAGCCGATGATCGTCGGACGCGGCATTGATGACGTCGCCATCGTCTCGCTGACGCTGTCGCCCAAGCCGGAAGCCGCCAACCGCATCACCCCCAACGACCTCACCCGCATCATGCGGGAACTTCGCACCGAAGTGTCGAAGATCGACAATGTCGGCCTCACCTATCTCGTCGGCGAGACGGGCGAGGAAATCCGCATCGCGCCCGATCCGGCCAAGCTCGCGCTTTATGGCGTGACGCTGCAGCAGCTTTCCGGCAAGGTCCAGGCTGCCAACAGCGCCTTCCCCGCCGGCAATATCCGCCAGAACAACCAGGAGATTGGCCTGATTGCCGGCGAGACGCTCTCGACGCCTGCGGCCATCGGCAATCTGCTGCTGACTTCGCGCGACGGCCGACCGGTCTATGTCCGCGACGTCGCCGATATTTCGCTGGCGACCGACACGGCAGACCTGCGCGTTTCGACCGTCACCAAGACCGATAAGGGTATCGAACGCGTCCCCTCCGTCACACTGGCTGTGGCCAAGCGCGCGGGTTCCAACGCCGTGACGGTGGCCGAAGCCGTTCTGAAGCGTGTCGACTTGCTGAAGGGCGACCTGATCCCCGGCGACATGCATCTCGAAGTCACCCGCAACTATGGCGAAACGGCCAATGAGAAGGCGAACGAGCTGCTCTATCACCTGGGGCTGGCGACCGTTTCGATCATTCTCCTGGTCTGGCTCGCCATCGGGCGACGCGAGGCGATTGTCGTGGCCATCGTCATTCCGGTGACGATCCTGCTGACGCTCTTTGCCTCGAATGTCATGGGCTACACGCTGAACCGTGTTTCGCTCTTCGCGCTGATCTTCTCCATCGGCATTCTCGTCGACGATGCCATCGTCGTCATCGAGAATACGGCGCGGCATTGGGGCATGCATGACGGACGTTCGCGCCGCCGTGCAGCCATCGAGGCCGTGGCGGAAGTCGGCAATCCGACGATCGTCGCAACGCTGACCGTGGTGGCTGCCCTTCTGCCAATGCTCTTCGTTTCGGGCATGATGGGCCCCTACATGAGCCCCATCCCGGCGAATGCTTCGGCGGCGATGATCTTCTCCTTCTTCGTCGCCGTGATCGTCACGCCCTATCTGATGCTGAAGGTCAGCGGCAAGGCGCCCGTCGTTCATCACGACGAAGCGCATGGCGGCAAGCTCGGCCAGATGTATGCAGCCGTCGCCCGGCCGATCCTGAAGACGAAGGCGCGCAGCTGGATCTTCCTGCTCGCTGTCGGCGCCCTCACGCTCGGCTCGCTCAGCCTCTTCTATACGAAGCATGTGACCGTGAAGCTGCTGCCCTTCGACAACAAGTCGGAACTCTCCGTCATGATCGACCTGCCGGAAGGTGCGTCTGTCGAGGCGGCCGACCGGGTGGCGCAGGACATCGCCCGGATCGTCGTCGGCCTGCCGGAAGTCGTCTCGGTGCAGACGCATGCCGGCACCGCAGCGCCCTTCAACTTCAACGGACTCGTGCGCCATAGCTATATGCGGTCGCAGCCCTATATGGGCGACGTCGCCGTCAACCTGACGGGCAAGGGCGAGCGGGATCGTTCCTCGCACCAGATCGCGCTCGATATCCGCGAGCGCATCGCCAAGCTTGAAGTGCCTGCCGGCACGAGCCTGAAGGTCGTCGAACCGCCGCCGGGTCCGCCGGTCATGGCGACGCTGCTGGCCGAGATCTACGGTCCCGATGCCGACACGCGCCGCAAGGTCGCCGCCCGAGTCGAGGAAGCCTTCCGCAGCGTTCCCTATATTGTCGACATCGACAATTCCTATGGGACGCAGGCTCAGCGCATGCGGATGACGGTCGATACCGACAAGGCCGAGTTCTTCCATGTCGAGGAAAGCGACGTGTTCAATACGATCTCGATCCTCAATGGCGGGCAGACGGTCGGCTATTCGCATCGCGGCAACGGCCGCACGCCGATCCCGATCCGGGTCGAGCGGGCGAAGGGCGACCAGACACTGGGTGAAGCCTTCCTGACAACGCCGATCCCGGCCAATGTTCTGCCCGGCGGCAATGGCGTGGTGGAGCTTGGCGACGTCGTGAAGGTCACCAACGAGCTCTCCTCCTTCCCCGTCTTCCGCCATAATGGCCGCAGTGCGGAGATGGTGACGGCGGAACTTGCCGGTCAGTTCGAGGCCCCGCTTTACGGCATGCTCGCCGTGCAGGACGCGCTCGACAAAACGGACTGGAAGGACTTGCCGAAGCCCGTCATCGCGCTGCATGGCCAGCCGGAGGATGAGCGTCATCCGACGCTGCTCTGGGACGGCGAATGGGAAGTGACCTGGGTGACGTTCCGGGACATGGGCGCAGCTTTCATGATTGCCCTGCTCGGGATATACATTCTCGTCGTCGCGCAGTTCGGCTCGTTCAAGCTGCCGCTCGTCATCCTGACGCCGGTGCCGCTGACCTTCATCGGCATTCTCGCCGGCCACTGGATGTTCGGCGCGCCTTTCTCCGCCACCTCGATGATCGGCTTCATCGCGCTTGCCGGCATCATCGTCCGCAACTCGATCCTGCTGGTGGATTTCATCCGCAACAGCGACATGGAGGGCCGGACGATGACCGATGTGCTGATCGAGGCCGGTGCGATCCGCTTCAAGCCGATCCTGCTGACAGCACTTGCCGCCATCATCGGCGCGGCGGTTATCCTCACCGACCCGATCTTCCAGGGCCTGGCGATCTCGCTGCTCTTCGGTCTGGCATCCTCGACGGCGCTCACGGTGCTGGTCATTCCGGCGATCTATCGGGTGTTGAGGACGTGAGGGAGCCACATCCAATCTCCCCCCTTGAGGGGGAGATGCCCGGCAGGGCAGAGGGGGGGGTGTGGTGCGGCAAATTCTGCCTTCATCGAGCGTTCTACCCTGTGGCACCCCTCTCTGTCAGCTTCGCTGACATCTCCCCCTCAAGGGGGGAGAGTGTCGGCCTGCCACGCCAAAACCCTCGGGAAAAACCTCTCCCGAGTTCTCCTCCGGTTTTACGCTTCCGCCCCTGTCTCTGGGCAATTGCTCCCGGAGAGCCACGCTGACGCGCCGCCCTGATGGGTAGTTTAAAAATACGGCGNNCCATCGGGGGAGTCGTTTCGAAGGATGTTGTTTCATCCATCGCCGCCCGCGCCCCCTGATGCAATGTCCCGCACGTTACGAAACGTCACATCAAGCTCTCCTCCCGCCTGAACCCGTCGTCGCGAGCCCATCCGGTGGCGGAAGGCGTTCAGAATAAGGGATGATGGGGAGAGTGAGGAAAACAGTGCGGCCAGGTTAGCCTCTCCCCTTGTGGGAGAGGAAGGAAAATCAGCATCTTAGCTGTAAGCTAAGTGCTAGATTTTCCAGGTGAGGGGGAAATTTTGTCCACGACATTGACCGTACCCCCCCTCACCAAGCTCGCCAAGCCAATCGCCTCCGGCTCTTGGGGCGAGCTATCCTCTCCCACAAGGGGAGAGGAGGAGCGCCCCTCGCCCTCACGACGCCATCGGCAGCCGGTATTCCTTCATCTGCTCGCGCAGTTCCGTCTTCAGGATCTTGCCAGTTGCGGTATGCGGGATGGCGTCGACGAAGACCACGTCATCCGGCATCCACCATTTGGCGATCTTGCCGTCCATGAAGCCGAGAATATCGGACTTCGACGGATTGCGACCTTCCTTCTTGACGACGATGAGCAGCGGGCGCTCGTCCCATTTGGGATGCGCGACGCCGATCACAGCAGCCTCGGCGACGTCGGGGTGGCCGACGGCGAGGTTCTCGAGATCGATCGAGGAAATCCACTCGCCGCCGGACTTGATGACGTCCTTGGAGCGGTCGGTGATCTGCATGTAGCCTTCGGCGTCCATATGGGCGACGTCGCCGGTGTCAAACCAGCCACCGGGGCCGAACTGTTCCGCGCCCCTGCCCTTGTAATAGGCGCTGGCGACGGCCGGGCCGCGCACCTTGAGCCGACCGAAGGTCTTGCCGTCCCAAGGCCGCTCGACATCCTCGTCGTCGGTGATCTTCATCTCGACGCCGAAGGGGGGATGGCCCTGCTTCATCTGCACGTCGTAGCGTGCTTCTCCTTCGAGCTTGTCATATTCCGGCTTCAGGCTGCCGAGCGAGCCGACCGGGCTCATTTCCGTCATGCCCCAGGCGTGGACGACGTCCACGTCGTAGTTTTCCTTGAAGGTCTTGATCATGGAGCGGGGCGCGGCCGAGCCGCCGATGACAACGGAGCGCAGATCGGGGAGCTTGCCGCCCTCCTTTTCCATATGCTGCAAAAGGCCGAGCCAGACGGTCGGCACGGCGGCCGTCACCGTCACACGCTCTTCCGTCAGGAGATTGTAGATCGACTTGCCGTCCATGCCCGGCCCCGGCATGACGAGCGTTGCGCCCACCATCGGGGCCGAAAGCGCGATCCCCCAGCCATTGGCGTGGAACAGCGGCACGACCGGCATGAGACGATCCCGCGAGGCGAGCTGCATCGCATCCGGCTGGATGCAGAACAGCGAGTGGAGAACGTTGGAGCGATGCGAATAGACGACGCCCTTCGGGTCGCCTGTCGTGCCGGATGTGTAGCACATGCCGGCAGCGGCGCGTTCGTCGAGGTCCTTCCAGACATAATCGTCATCGACTTCGGCCAGCCACTCCTCGTAAGGCACGACGTTGGGCAGGCTCGTCTGCGGCATGTGGGCGGCATCCGTCAGCACGATCACCTTCTCGAGCGACGGCACCAGCGGTGCGATCTTTTCGACGATCGGCATGAAGGTGATGTCGACGAAGAGGAAGCGGTCTTCCGCATCGTTCATGATCCAGGCTATCTGCTGCGGGAAAAGGCGCGGGTTCAGCGTGTGATAGACAGCGCCGCAGCCCATGATGCCGTACCAGGCTTCCAGATGCCGCCAGGTGTTCCAGGCGAGCGTCCCGATACGGTCGCCGACCTTGATGCCGTCCTTTTCGAGGCGTTTGGCCAGTTGCAGCGAGCGGCGGCGCACCGTGGCATAATCCGTGCGGTGGATCGGGCCCTCGACAGACCGCGAAATCACTTCGCGCTTGCCATGAAACAGACCAGCATGGTCGATAACCTTGTGGCAAAGCAGCGGCCAATCCTGCATCAAACCGAGCATAATCACTCCTCCCAAAGTGGTTCGTGACGCCAGAGTACCCGGACGGGAGACGCGCGCAAGCCCAAACTTTCGTCTTAGGTCTTGAAATCGTTTCAATTTTTTGCATTGCAACATAAGACCTCACGCAGGTTCTTGACGATCGCGAGAGGAAGGCAGACATAAGGGCCATGAAAGTAGCAGACGTCGAAATTCTCATTGTCCCCGGCTACACCAATTCCGGTCCGGATCATTGGCAGACACGCTGGGAAAACAAGCTCTCCACCGCCCGCCGCGTCGAGCAGGCCGAATGGTCGAAGCCCGTGCGCGAGGACTGGGTTGCGCGCGTCACGCAAGAGGTGAATGCAGCCGAAAAGCCAGTTGTGCTGGTCGCGCATTCCCTTGGTGTGCCGGCCGTCATCCATGCGGTGCCGCATTTCAAGAAGCCCGTTGCCGGAGCCTTCCTTGTTGCACCGCCGGACGTCGCCAACCCGGCGATCAGACCGAAGCATCTGATGACGTTCGGCCCCTATCCGCGCGATCCGCTACCCTTTCCGTCCATGACCGTTGCCAGCCGCAACGATCCGTTTGGCGCCTACGAGCATGCCGATGATATTGCCGCCTGCTGGGGGTCCATGCTGCTCGATGCAGGAGAGTCAGGACATATCAATGCAGAGTCGGGCCACGGGCCCTGGCCGGAGGGGACGATGATCTTCGCGCAGTTCCTGAGCCATCTGAAGGCGTAAAGCCTTAACCCGGTTTGGATGAAACCGGGGATCGCAGCCGCACCAAGCGTTGTTAAATGCCGCAAGATCGGTTATGGAGCCGCAAAACTTAAAACAAGCATGTCGAGTCATTCCAGCGACATGCGCCGAACAGGTCGAATTTTTCATGAACCGTCGCCGCCGTATTTACGAAGGCAAGGCCAAGATCCTTTACGAAGGACCGGAGCCGGGCACACTGATCCAGTTCTTCAAGGACGATGCCACCGCCTTCAACGCCAAGAAGCATGCCGTCATCGACGGCAAGGGCGTGCTGAACAACCGTATCAGCGAGTTCATCTTCTCGCATCTGAACCGCATGGGCATTCCGACGCATTTCATCCGCCGGCTGAACATGCGCGAGCAGCTGATCAAGGAAGTGGAGATCATTCCGCTCGAGATCGTCGTGCGCAATGTCGCCGCCGGTTCGCTTTCCACCCGCCTCGGCATCGAGGAAGGCGTGGTGCTGCCGCGCTCGATCATCGAGTTCTATTTCAAGTCGGACCAGCTGAGCGACCCGATGGTCTCCGAAGAGCATATCACGGCCTTCGGCTGGGCCTCGCCCCAGGAACTCGATGACATCATGGCGCTCGCCATCCGCTGCAACGACTTCCTGTCCGGTCTTTTCCTCGGCGCCGGCATCCAGCTCGTCGACTTCAAGATCGAATGCGGCCGCCTTTTCGAAGGCGACATGATGCGCATCGTTCTGGCCGACGAGATCTCGCCGGACAGCTGCCGTCTCTGGGACATCGAGACCAAGAAGCGGATGGACAAGGACATTTTCCGCAAGGATCTCGGCGGGCTCATCGAAGCCTATCAGGAAGTCGCCCGCCGTCTCGGCATCATCAACGAAAACGAGCCTGTGCGCGGCACGGGCCCCGTTCTGGTCAAGTAAACCGTCAGGGGATTAGACGTGATCAAGGCACGCGTAACCGTCACGCTCAAGAATGGCGTTCTCGACCCGCAGGGCAAGGCAATCGAAGGCGCGCTCGGCGCACTCGGCTTCGATGGCGTCGGCCATGTCCGCCAGGGCAAGGTCTTCGACATCGAGATCGACAGCGCCGATAAGGCCAAGGCGGAAGCCGACCTGAAGGCCATGTGCGAGAAACTTCTGGCGAACACGGTAATTGAGAATTATACTATCAGCCTCGCGTGAAGGTTGAAGGATGGTTCCATGGCCGAGGTCAGCGCAGATCTTGTCTTTGAAATGCTGAAGCGGATGCAAGCCGATATCTCGAACGTGAAAGAAAGTGTTCGGGAGCTTCGGCAGGACAACATCTCGATCAGAAGCCAGCTTCATACGATGCAGGGCGACATCAATAACCTGCGCGCGTCTGTCGGCCATATCGAAATGCGTCTTGACCGGATCGAGAACCGTCTCGATCTTCGCGAACTCGCAGAGCGCGGTCAGGCCTCATTCGATCTTTCCTCCTGAGACGCGTAAAGGTCACGGGAGAACGGGGAAAATGCGTTGACGCTGAGAGCGTAGCGCATTATCCGACCCATTATTGACCACTCCGGAACTGGAGCTTTGAAAGCCATGAAATCCGCCGTCGTTCAGCTTCCCGGGCTTAATCGCGATCGTGACATGATCGCTGCGCTGACCAAGATTTCGGGCAAGGCCCCGATCACGGTCTGGCAGACGGAAACGGAGATTCCGGATGTCGATCTGATCGTCATCCCCGGCGGCTTTTCCTATGGCGATTATCTGCGCTGCGGCGCGATTGCGGCGCGTATGCCGGTCATGCAGGCGATCCGCGAGAAGGCCGAAAAGGGCGTGAAGGTTCTCGGCGTCTGCAACGGCTTCCAGATCCTCCTCGAAGCCGGCATGCTGCCCGGCGCGCTGATGCGCAACGCCTCGCTGAAATTCGTCTGCCGCGAAGTGAAGCTGGAAGTGGCGAATGCCGAGACGGCCTTTACCCGCGCTTACGCCAAAGGACAGGTACTGCGCTGCCCGGTCGCCCATCACGACGGCAACTATTTCGCCGATGCCCAGACGTTGAAGGCGATGGAAGACCAAGGCCAGGTCGTGTTCCGCTATGCGGAGGGTACGAACCCGAACGGTTCGATGAACGACATTGCCGGCGTGATCAACACCCAAGGCAATGTGCTCGGCATGATGCCGCATCCGGAAAATCTCATCGAGGCTGCCCATGGCGGTTCGGACGGTCGCGGGCTTTTCGCCTCGGCCCTCGACGTCATCGCTGCCTGATTTCATTCGACGACAGGATTTTCCATGCGCACCTTCTTCAAGCTGTCCGCCGCAGTCGTCCTGTCTGCTGCCGCCCTCGCCTCGTGCCAGTCGCAGAAGACTGCGGAGGCGCCTGCCGTCCGCTCTGCTGCCCTGCCGGTCATGGAACGCATCACCACCGGCGCAAACGCCTGCTGGTTCCGGACCAAGGACCCGGCTTTCGCCGCCTACCGGATGGCCCCGGAGCTGAACTCGTTCAGCGGCAAGCCGCGCCTGTTGCTCGTGGCCAAGCACAGCCCGGAATCGCGTCCGCTGCTCGTCATCGTGGCCGAGGGCGATCCGGCCCGGTTGCAGGCCTTCGGCCCGCTCATGGATGGCGCGCTGCATGGCAAGATTACGGCCGGCGTGAACCACTGGGCGCGCGGCAATATGGGCTGCCCCAGCTAAAATCCGTCGCCTATCTTAAAGCGTCATCGGCGCCGAAGGCGCAGGACCGGATTCGTAGCCACCCCAGACGACCTGATCGAAACAGATCGCCGAACCGGTCATAAGGCCGGATTCGGGCGATGAGAGGTAGGCGCAGGCGCGCGCGACTTCCTGCGGGTCGACCAGACGACCGAAGGGTTGACCAGCAGCAGCCTTGGCCAGCCAGTCATCGGACGCGCCGTGATAATCGCGCTGGATGCGGTCCTCGCCATCGGAGGCCATCCAGCCGATATTCAGCTGATTGACGCGGATGCGGTTCTTCAAAAGCGCGAAGGCCGTGTTCTTGGTCAGCGTTTCCAGCGCGCCCTTGGACGCACAATAGGCCGAGAGGAACGGCTGGCCGGCCATGGCCGACATCGAGCCGATATTGACGATCGTTCCCTCGACCTTGTCGCGGATCATCATCTTCACCGCTTCCTGCATGAGGAAGAACGGCGCGCGGACATTGATCGCGAACATGCGGTCGAAGAGTTCCGGCGAGGTATCGACAATGGTGCCACGGTCGGTGATCGCCGCGACGTTGACCAATGCATCGACGCGGCCGAAGCGCGTGTCGCAGGCTTTCATGACAGCAGCGGGGGCTTCGGCCGAACCAAGATCCGCCTCCACGAAGTGAACCGGCACGCCGGTCGCCGCCGAAATCTCTGCGGCGACGGCCTCGCCCTTCGCCTTCGAGCGTCCGCAGGTGACGATGCCGGCAGCGCCGCGTTCGGCGAAGAGGCGTGCCACGGCGGCGCCTAGTCCCTGCGTGCCGCCGGTGATGACGGCTACGCGGCCATCGAGACGCGCATAATTGTCGCTCATGTATTCTCCTCCCTCAACCCGCTCAGCTTTGGCGCTTCTCATCATAGGTGGCAAGGGCGGCGATGAACGTCTCTGTCGTCCAGCGCTCGGCAAGCGCTTCTGCCATCAAAGCCGATTGCGGTTTCGGTGCCATGCCACCAAGGGGCGGGTCGCGGTCGAGATTGGTGGGGAAGGAATAGCCTTCCGCGCAAGACGCGATGGCGCTGGCAACGCCTGCGGCATCCAGCCTCCCCTCGCCCTTCAGGTTGGCCAGCGCGGGATAGAGTTCGGCGCACATGCGGGTGCGGTTGACTGTCTCCATGGCGCGGCCGAAGGCGGACGATACCTGAAGCAGGTTGGCGACGCGCAGGATATCCTTTGAGACGTTGGAGCCGGCCGCGTGGAAGAGTGCCGGATTGAAGAAGACGACATCGCCCTTCTCCAGCGGCAATTGCACATGGTTGGCCGCGAAATAATCCTTGAACTCCTGCTTTTCCAGCGCGACGTAACCGGGCTCATAAGCTTGGCTGAACGGCAGGAAGAGTGTCGGCCCACTTTCCAGCGGCATGTCGCAATGGGCAACTGCCCCTTGCAGCGTCAGCACCGGCGAAAGACGATGGGCGTGGATCGGGTATCTCCCGATCTGGGCGGCGGTCATGAAGCCGAGATGGTAGTCACGATGCGGCGTCTGCGACGCGCCGCCGGGGTTCACCCGGTTCACCTGCGCCGTCATCTGGAAGGCCGGTCCAAGCCAGGCGCGGCTGACCAGTTCAATGATCGGATTGGCGTAGTAGAGTGCGAAGTTCTCGGGATCGGCTAGGCAGTGCTTTTCCAGGGAATTCCAGATGCGGTCATTCGCACCCGGCTTGGCGAAATGGTCGCCGCCGCCGGTCTTCGTGCGGTGCTGCTCGTCGATGATTTCGGCAAAAACCTCGCTGGCGCGGTCGATCACCGAGAGATCGGTGAAGGCGCGCTTGAAGACGGCAACGCCGGGGCCGTCCGTGAGGAGATTACAAAGCTCGGCGAGCACCGGCTCCTCGTTAGAGCCCGTGGCTTTCACGAGCGCTGCACTGTCATAGATAACGACATTCTTCTCGATGGATTTGGCGTGCGGATGGTCCGCGAGGCTCGACTGACGTTCCACCAGTCGACGGAAGTCATCAAGTCGGCAGTCGTCCAGCGTCAGGCCATAGCGCCGCGTTTGCGGCTCCAGTGTGCGTGCTGCGTCCATGTTTTCCTCCCGCGAAACAAATTGACACGTGGCAAGTCTAGGCCGGTTCCCCACTTCACTGCGAGATTGCAAATCCATCAAAAATCCATCAGATTTCGAGAATGTCACATCCGTTTCTCGTCAAAGACATCGCGTTTCAGGCGGGCCTCAGCACCGCGACGGTCGATCGCGTGATCAACAGCCGGCCCGGTGTGCGGCGGCAGACGGTGCAGCGCGTGCAGGCTGCGATTGCCGAACTGGAGCGTCAGCAGAAGCGGGAGGAGTTTTTCGGCAGGACCTACGTGATCGACATCGTCATGGAAGCACCGGACCGGTTCTGCGACGCCGTGCGCCTGGCCTTCGAACGCGAGGCGGGCGCCATGGCGCCTACGCTCTTCCGGTTCCGCTTTCACATGGCGGAGATCATGCGCGACCGCGAGCTTGTCAGCACGCTCGACCGCATTCGCCTGCGCGGTTCGGACGGCATCGTCCTGAAGGCGGGCAACACGAAATTGGTACGGGAGGCCGTGCGGCACTGCGAGGAGCAAGGCCTGCCCGTGGTGACACTGGTGACCGACCTTCCCGGCAGCACAAGAGTGGCCTATGCGGGCGCGGATAATCACGCCGCAGGGCAAACCGCAGCTTACCTCATGGCAAACCGATTTGCAGAGAGACATGCCCATGTCCTGCTGACGCTGAGCAGCCATCAATTTGAGGGCGAAGAAGCACGTGAGGCGGGCTTCCGGCGGTTCATGGCGCGGTACCGGCCGGACATCGTCATCACCAGCGTTTCGGAAGGTTTCGGTCGGGACGGCGCGACAGGCGAACTGGCGCGCCATGCACTTGCCGAGCACCCGAACCTCTCGGCTGTCTACTCGATCGGAGGCGGCAATCGCGCCATTCTCAAAGCCTTCCGTGACGCCGCGCGAAACATCGATATCTTCATCGCCCACGACCTCGACGCCGAGAATCTAGATCTTCTGACGAACGGAGACGTGACCTTCGTTCTGCACCACGATCTGAGAACGGACGTCCGCGAAGTATTCCGCGTGATCGCGGCCCGTCACGAAAAACGCAGCGGTGTCGCTGCCCGGCTTTCGCAGATGGAAATCATCACGCCGACGAACCTGCCGGCGATCTAATTCTCTTTCCCGGCGAGAGAACGCCCCGGCAACAGCATGCGGGTGATTAACCCATCCTTCAGCGTGAACTGATGGCGCAGTGCCGCCAGAGCGTGAACCGCGGACAGGATCAGCATGAAATAGGCGAGGAAGGCGTGGAAAACCGTCCAGAGACCGGCCGCATGAAGCGAGGCACCGAGCCCCAAGCGCGGCAGCGCAAACAGGCCGAAGACGCGGAAGGGCAACAGCCCGCCCATGGTGGAAACGACCAACCAGCCGGTGAGCGGGATGATGCCGAGAAGTGCCAGAAGCACAAAGTGGCTGGTGCGAGCCAGGCGACGTTCGCCCTGCTCCATGCGCTGCGGCAGTGCCGGGCGTCGGTTGAAAAGCATCCAGACGATCCGCAAAAGCCAGAGGGCCAGAATGAGTTCGCCGATGGAGACGTGGCGCGCAAGCATCGCCTGTTTCACGGCAAGGTCCCGCTCGCTTTCCATCGTCAATCCGATCCAGAACTGGATGAGAAAGAGCACAGCCATGATCCAGTGAAAGAGAATGGAAACGAGGCCGTAGCTCTTTTCCGTATTCAGGATCATTCCGATTTTCTCTCGCGTCAGATGGATCAGCCAGCGGTCTGGATCACCGGGCTTGTGCCCGGATAGGCCGGGACGCCTTCGGGGATATCATAATAGTCGCCCTTGTCGGCGCAATAGATATGCTGGTCGATGACGAGCCCTGTGTCGCCGTCGAACGTGCCTGCCCCGATGGAGGTGTAATCGAGGCTTTCCATCTTCCAGAACAGGAAGGAGCCACAGGTCTTGCAGAAGCCGCGCCGGATGCCGCGCGTGGCGCTATACCAGGCGACATTGCCCTCTCCCTCGACGGTCAGATCGAGGTCCGGCACATTGGTGGCCGCCCAGTAGTGGCCCGACTGCTTGCGGCATTGCGAGCAGTGGCAGGCGACGACGGCACGCAAGGTTCCCCGTGTCTTGAAGCGCACCGCGCCGCAGAGGCATCCGCCTTCATGTGTCTCGCTCATCATTGTCCCTCCCCGGAAACAGAAAATCCGAAAGCAAGCTTTACGCATTGCTCCCGGATCATCAAATTCAAAACGCTCAAGCTAAGCGTCAGACTAAATCAGCCATTTGCCGCCAGCGCACGCTTCTCGTCGTGGCTCTGCTTCATCCGTTCGGCGAGCAGGAAGGCCAGTTCCAGCGCCTGGTCGGCGTTGAGGCGCGGGTCGCAATGCGTGTGGTAGCGGTCGCCGAGATCCGTGCCGGTGAGCGCGCGGGCGCCGCCCGTGCATTCCGTCACGTCCTTGCCGGTCATCTCGATATGGATGCCGCCCGGATGCGTGCCTTCGGAGCGATGGATCTGGAAGAAGCTTTCGACTTCCGACAGGATGCGCTCGAAGGGACGCGTCTTGTAGTTGTTGAGCGTGATCGTGTTGCCATGCATCGGATCGCAGGACCAGACGACCTTCTTGCCTTCCTTCTCCACAGCGCGGATGAGGCGCGGCAGATGCTCGGCGATCTTGTCGTGGCCGAAGCGGCAGATCAGCGTCAGGCGGCCGGCTTCGTTGGCCGGGTTGAGCAGATCGATCAGCTCGATCAGGCCTTCAGCGCTCAGCGACGGACCGCACTTGAGGCCGATCGGGTTCTTGATGCCGCGGCAGTACTCGACATGCGCATGATCGGGCTGACGCGTACGGTCGCCGATCCAGATCATGTGGCCGGAAGTCGCGTACCAGTCACCGGAGGTCGAGTCGACGCGGGTCAGTGCCTGCTCGTAGCCGAGAAGCAGGGCTTCGTGGCTGGTGAAGAAATCGGTTTCGCGCAGCGAACGGTTGTTGTCCGCGTCGATGCCGATGGCGCGCATGAAGTCCATCGTTTCGGAAATGCGCTCGGCGAGCTTGCGGTAGCGCTCGCCCTGCGGCGATTCCTTGACGAAGCCGAGCATCCACTGGTGCACGTTGTCCAGGTTGGCATAGCCGCCCATGGCGAAGGCGCGCAGCAGGTTCAGCGTCGCGGCAGACTGGCGGTAAGCCATGATCTGGCGTTCCGGGTTCGGAATGCGGGCTTCCTCGGTGAATTCGATGCCGTTGATGATGTCGCCACGATAGCTCGGCAGCTCGACATCGCCCTGGCGCTCGATATTGGACGAGCGGGGCTTGGCGAACTGACCGGCAATGCGGCCGACCTTGACGACCGGCATCTGCGCGCCGAAGGTCAGGACAACGGCCATCTGCAGGAAGGCGCGGAAGAAGTCGCGGATGTTGTCCGCGCCATGTTCGGCAAAGCTCTCGGCGCAATCGCCGCCCTGCAGCAGGAAGCTGTCGCCATTGGCAACGCTGGCGAGCGCCGTCTTCAGACGACGGGCCTCACCGGCGAAGACCAGCGGCGGATAGGTGGCAAGGCGCTCTTCCGTCGATGCAAGCGCTGCTGCATCCGGATAATCGGGCACCTGCTGAATAGGCTTCTGCCTCCAGCTCGACGGGCTCCAGTTCCTGGTCATTTCACTCACCCTTCCCTCGCGGCTTTCGTTCTACTTGCGCAGACTGCCGCAAATTACGATTTTCGGCGGCTTATACCCGCAGATTAAGGTTTTGCAAAGGATCACGGTACGCGAATTGTGATAGCTGTGGCGCGTTTGCGCCACGCCTTCTTCACACCCGCTCGCCGTTCTTCAACCGATAGCTCGGCGTATACATCGTCACGAGCTCCTCCGCCGCGGTCGGATGCACGGCCATCGTCCGGTCGAAATCGTCCTTCGTGCAGCCGGCCTTGAGCGTGATGCCGAGAAGCTGCGCCATTTCGCCGGCCTCGTGACCGAGGATATGGGCACCCACGACCTTGCGGTCGGCGGCGTTGACGATGAGCTTCATCAGCATCTTTTCCGAGCGGCCGGACAGCGTCGCCTTCATCGGGCGGAATTCGGCACGATAGACTTCGAGGTCCGGGTACTTCTTGCCTGCATCCTCTTCCGAAAGGCCGACGGTGCCGATCTCGGGCTGTGAGAAGACCGCCGTCGGGATCAGGTCGTGATCCGGAGAGGTCGGATTGCCCTTGTACTCGGTCTCAATGAAGCACATGGCCTCGTGGATGGCCACCGGCGTCAGTTGTACCCGGTCGGTGACGTCGCCCAGCGCGAAAATCGAGGGGACATTGGTGCGCGAATAGTCATCGACGATGATCGCGCCCTTGTGGTCCACCGCCACGCCTGCCTTTTCGAGGCCAAGGCCTTCCGTGTAGGGATCGCGACCGAGCGCCAGCATGACCAGGCCGACATTCAGGTCGCCGTGGCTCTTGGTGTGGGCCACGAAGCCATCAGGCGTCTTCGTCACTTCCTGAATGACATCGTGGCAGAGGACCTTGATGCCCTTGGCTTCCATCGCGTTGTGAACGCCGCGGCGCAGGTCGTGATCGAAGCGGGAGAGGATTTCCGCGCCGCGATAGATGAGCGTTACGTCCACACCGAGGCCGTGGAAGATGTTGGCGAACTCAACCGCGATATAGCCGCCGCCGGCGATCAGGATCGACTTCGGCAGTTCGTCCAGATGGAAGGCCTCGTTGGAGGAGATGCAGAACTCATGTCCCTTCAGCGCGACATGCGGGTTCGGGCGACCGCCAACGGCGATGACGATGCGCTCGGCGGTCACGGTCTTGCCGGTCTTGACGATCTTGACCGTATGCGCGTCGACCAGTTCGGCGCGGCTGTCGATCTGCTCGGCCTTGGCATTTTCCAAGCCCTTGCGATAGAGCCCTTCGAGGCGTGATATCTCCTTGTCCTTCGCGGCGACCAGCGCCTTCCAGTCGAACGTGCTTTCGCCGACCGTCCAGCCGAAGCCGGCGGCATCTTCGAAATGTTCGGGGAACTGCGAGGCATAGACGAAGAGCTTCTTCGGCACGCAGCCGCGGATCACGCAGGTTCCGCCGAAGCGATACTCTTCGGCGATCGCGACCTTCTTGCCGAGGCTCGCTGCGACGCGGGCCGAGCGGACGCCGCCGGAACCGCCGCCAATGACAAAGAGGTCGTAGTCGTAGTTGGACACGTGATGTCTCCTGGAGAGGGCCGCGGGCCGGGCCGAAGCGAGAGGAAGATGATCCCTGTCATTTGGGACGATTTGATCGCCTTTGCAAGCCATGCCTCAAAGGACAACGATGACCACAGCGTCAAACAGAAAGAGCCCGGACTGGCCGGGCTCTTCAAAGACTTTGGGGACTGCTTACTGCTGCTGGGCCGGAGCCGGAGCCTTCAGGGCGGGCGCCTTTTCCTTCTGGGCAGGCTTCTGGGCCGGAGCCTTTTCCTTTTGCGCCGGAGCTTTTTCGGCAGGAGCCTTGGCAGCCGCATCACCGGCAGCGGCCGGTGCAGCATCGCTCTGCGGCTGAACAGCTTCAGCCGGCAGCGGAGCCGGTGCCTGGCCGGCCTTGATCTTGTCGCCGATCATCTTTTCCAGCTTGTCGCCCGAGCTCTTCGAAAGGTCGCGCTGGATGCCGGCGCTCCAGATGTCGGCAGCCTTGAAGAGTTCGCGGTTAGCAAGCGGAACGTCCTTCAAGAACTTCTTGCCGACGTCGGAACTGAAGAAGTTGGCGATCGTGTTCAGTTCGTCCGTGGTGAAGGTCTTGGCGTAGATGGTCGCTGCTTCCTTCTCCAGGTCGCCGCGACGGCCGGCCAGCGCCAGAGCGTCATCGTCGACGGTGGACGAGATGATGTCCTGGTAGTTCGGGGAGGCCTGGATGAAGTTTGCCTTCAGCTGCTCGGCGATGTTGGGCAGGATCGAGTCGAAGGGAACGGTCGCGCCGGTTGCCTTGATGGCGGCATAGGCGGCCTTGAGTTGCTCGTCCGTGACTTCCGCGGCCTTGGAAACACTTGCGAACCCGAATCCCGTTACAATCAGGGCGGCGGCCGCAACGCGGCCGAAAGCTGCAAACTTCAACATGTAGCTGGTAACTCCCGTTATTCTCTTGAGCGCTACAAGCGCCCTGTCTCGTTGTTTTACGCAATTCCAGACGTGCAACCGTTGCCCGCTTAAGCTGGAATTGCTCTTGTCAGCACTCGGGCGCCCGCCGGTCCGGCGATGACGGCAGCCGATGCCAGATTGATGAACAGTCCATGTTCGACCACACCCGGAATCGCATGCAGCCTGTTGGAAAGGGCCTCTGCATCAGGAATACGGCCAAATGATGCGTCGAGAATGTAATGTCCACCGTCGGTCATGAAGGTTTCCTTCAAAGCGCCGCGGAGGACGATGTCGCCGGAAAGCCCCAAAGCAGAGGCGGCCTTTTCAACTGCGATGCGCGTTGCCGCCAAGCCGAACGGATTGACCTCGATTGGCAACGGGAACTTACCCAGGGTTTCGACAACCTTCGTCTCGTCAGCAATTACGATCATGCGGTGCGACGCAGCCGCCACGATTTTTTCGCGAAGCAAGGCACCGCCGCCGCCCTTGATCAGACGAAGCTGGCTATCGACTTCGTCCGCGCCGTCGATGGTCAGGTCGAGTTCGGGCAATTCCTCAAGCGACTTGAGCGGCACCCCGAGTTCCAAGCAAAGCCGTGCCGTCCGCTCGGAGGTCGGCACGCCTTCGATCCGGAAACCGTCAGCCACCTTTTCGGCAAGAAGACGGACGAATTCTTCCGCCGTGGACCCCGTTCCGATGCCAAGCCGCATCCCGTCTTCGACATAGGCGAGCGCTGCTTCGGCAGCCTTGATCTTCATCTGGCGGGCGTCCATGCGCCGAGAACTCCTGAATTCCTTGGAATGAAGGGGCTTTTACACGGGCTCGAGCCCAAACGGAAGTCCAAATCCAAACATCGTTAAGACGTTTCCCTGTGGATCAAACGGGCTTGCGGGCAGCGCCGGGCCGCTCTATCGAAACCTTGCCACATTGGGAGCCAACAGCATGACGTCCAGACCAACCGTAGTCTTCGATCTCGACGGAACCCTCGTCGATACCGCGCCGGACCTGATGGCCGGATTGAACCACGTGCTGGCGGTCGATGGAATCGAGCCGGTGCACTATGAGGACATGACCTTTCTGGTCGGGCAAGGCGCGCGCGCCATGATCGAGCGCGGCTTCAAGCTGCGTGGCCGCCCGCTTCGCGACGAGCGACTTGCCGAGCTTCTGGACATCTTTATCCGGCATTATCTGGACGGCATGCCTGGCGAGAGCCTTCCTTACGCGGGGGTCGTGCAGTCGCTCGAGGCCTTGAAGGCGGAAGGGTTCCGGCTTGCTGTCTGCACCAACAAGCTTGAGAAGCTGGCGCTTCCGCTGCTCGGCGGCCTGAAGCTGGACTCCTATTTCGATGCCATCGCGGGCGGGGACACATTCCCGGCGCGCAAACCCGATGCCGCCCATATCTTGAAGACAATCGAGCGCGCAGGCGGCGATGCGGCAAGCAGCATCATGGTGGGCGACAGCGTCAACGACATTCTCGCCGCACAGAACGCCGGCATCCCCTCGGTGGCGGTTCCCTTCGGCTATTCCGACGTGCCGGTCGAAACGCTGAACCCTACCCGCATCATCGGCCATTTCGACGAACTCACACCCGATTTCGTCCGCAGCCTTCTCGCCAACTAGAAAACGGCCCGAAGGCCGCCGCGTTGCCACCCGATACGACAAGCTTGCCGCCAACTTCCTGCCCGCGGTGGCTCTCGCCACTGCCATCGCCTTCTGTTGCTGATCACACATTCGGAGAGACTCGTGATTGAGAACTCGGATTTCATCGTGCGTCGCGCCGACCATGTCGGCTTCTCCGTTGGCTCGCTGGACTTAGCCCTTCGCTTCTGGGTCGAAGGATTGGGTGGGCAGCTGGTTCGGGTCGGCGATATGGGCGGGGAATTCCTTGGGGAGGTGACCGGGGCTCACGGGGCATCCGTCCGCATGGCCATTGTATCCCTGGCAGGGCAGATGATTGAACTACTGGAGTATCGTGGTGTCGACTTACAACACCGAGCGTCCAGGCCCTTCGATCCGGGATTTGCTCATCTAGCTCTTATCGTGGACGACCTAGACAAGGTTCTGGCACGGATTGCAGCCTACGAATGGAGGCCACAAGGAAAGCCGCAGGTAATCCCTGGCGGTTCCCGAGCAGGAACGACGGTGATCTATGCCGTCGGCCCCGATGGCGCGACGATCGAGTTCATGCAACCGCCAGAGGCGACCAAAAATTGCAACGCAGATTGAGTCTGGCCCCTGGCGAGTCATCAGCCTTGGTGCATCAGCTCTGCGCGCGAGCCTTGCTGGTCGCATCCATGGCGCGCTGCAGATACGTGTCTCGGCCATAGACGTCATCGAAGAACTGCACCTTGCCATCGGCATCCGGCCAGGCGGTGAAATACGCCACATAGACCGGTATCTTCGTGGGGACCGGCACCGACATGTTCTTACCCGTGGCGATATCCGAAGCCACCTTGTCCTTGTCGACGCCGAGAACCGCGGCAGCCATCGCGCGCGGGTCGGCGAGACGGACGCAGCCGTGGCTCAGCGCCCGCATGTCGCGTGCGAAGAAGGATTTCTGCGGCGTGTCGTGCATGTAGATCGAGAACTTGTTCGGGAACAGGATCTTCAGCTGGCCGAGCGCATTGGCGTTACCCGGGGGCTGACGCACGTCGACATCGGGGTTGCGGCCCCAGTCGAGGCTCGACGACGAGACGACCTTTCCGCGAACGCTGACTTCATAGCCCATGCGGTCGAGATAGGACGGGTCCTGGCGCAGCTTCGGCATCATCTCGTTGACGATGATCGAGCGCGGCACGCCCCAATAGGGGTTGAACTCGACGGTCTGGATCTGGTCCTGGAAGAAATTGGTCTGGTGGTTGACGCCACCGACGACGACCTTCATCGCCAGCTGCTGCTTGTTGTCGTTATAGTAGTAGGCCATGAAGGCCGGCTGGTTGATGAAGACCCGGCGGCTGCCGAGATCGTTCGGGAGCCAGCGCAGCTGCTCCATCGCGTAGATGATCTTGTTGAGCTTGTTGTCGGCGCTCTCGACACCACCCTGCAGCGCACGGATCGTGCCCTTGCCGATGATGCCATCCGGCGACATGCCCTTTTCCTTCTGGAAGGCCTTCACGACATCGACCAGTTCGGGCGTGTAGTCTGGGCCGCCGGTATAGGATTCGAGCGCCATGGCATTCTCGGCCTTCAGGCTGTCGGATCCGTTGCGCTTGATCAGTTCGATGATCTTGGAGAGTTCCGGATTGCTGCCGCCCGGACGCAGAAGCGAGGTCAGGTTAACCTCGATCCGCGGCGGCTGATCGGTGCTCTGCGTCTGCGCACCATTGAGCCGGGCGAGCTCGGCCTTCAGCGCCTGGAACTGCGGGCTGGAGGGGTCGCGGCTTGCGAGATAAGCGGAAACGTCGGGGCTACGCTGCAGGATGGCCAGCGAACCCTTGAGGTTCACGTCCTTGCGCTTGAAGGAATAATAGTCGGAAATGCGGTTCGGATCGATGCGACCGCGAACATCGTCCTGGATGAAGGTCAGAACCGCCTTGGTCATTTCCAGCTCGAACGCCATCAGCTTCTGGCGGTCGGCGGCGGCATCGCCGGACACGACGGGTTCCTCGACCTTGTAATCACCCGGGTTAAGGCCAACTTCACCGGCCTTGCTCAGAGCCGAGATCGCGGCGCGGGCACGGTCGTTGATGCCATCGGCGGTGATCCACAGATAGGTGTCGCCGTTCGCATAGAAGGATTCCATGGCGGAGGCGACGCTGTCCTCGGCGCGCACGGACACCGTGACCGGAGCGAGCGGCGCAGATGCGATATCGTTCGAGACGGACGCGGTGACGATCGGGCCGGCAAATGCCGGAACCTTCACAAGGCGCTCTGCCTCCGGCTTGTAGGTGAAATATTGCGACTTCTTGACCGTCGGCAGCGGGTCCGGGTCGGAGGCGTCGAAATCGGCCGGCACCCTGGCGGTCCCTGCCCGTGCTCCATTGCCTACCGGCGCTCCACCGACCGGGCCCTCCAGCGTTGCCCCACGGCGGTCGTAGCGGGGCTGGTCGCCGAACAAAATGTCGAAGAGCGACCGCTGTGCGAAGGCGCCCGAGGTCTGCGCGGCAAAAACCACTCCCGTGACAGCGGCGAGCAAAGCGGCTTTGGAGGTCATTTTCATATCAGACTGTGTCCCTCGGCCCTTCGGACCGGATGAAATTCGATATTCGGAATGCGTTGGGGTTGATCCACTGCTAGCCGAACGAATGGATTACGGCCATAGGCGCCCGGACATTCCCTTGCACATTAAACATAGGGATTACGTCCGTTTTTGAGCGGCCTGAAGTGCCTAAATACTTGTTAAAATTATAGGCTTAATTTTTGCTTAAGAAATGGAGGCCCCCGCAGGGGAGAAAGGACCGAATCGTTTTTTTTCGCGCTGTGGCAGTTTGAGCACGGGCTTTTTCTAGGAAGCCCGCAACGGCGCGGAAAGCCAACGCGTCAGGAAGACGGCCAGAATGCAACCGAGGGATTGCGCCGCAATAAACGCAGGCACGTCCAGCGGTCGGATGCCGGCAAAGGTGTTGCTCAGTGCGCGGGCAACGGTCACAGCCGGGTTGGCGAAGGACGTCGATGCGGTGAACCAATAGGCCGCGACGATATAACCCGAGACGGCCTGCGGGACAGCCTTCGGGTCCGAGCGAAGGGCTGCAAAGATCGTCAGGAGAAGACCTCCGGCGGCCACCACTTCCGAGACCCATTGTCCAGCGCCGAAACGAACTTTTGTCGAGACCTGCAGAAGCGGCAGGTCGAACATCAGGTGGGCCAGCCAGACTCCGGCAATAGCGCCCGCAACCTGCACGAGGATATAAGACAACCCGTCGCGCGGCCTCAAGTCACCGATCAGTGAAAAGGCTCCGGTCACGACCGGATTGAAGTGCGCACCGGACACGGGAGCGAAGATGCTGATCAGGACGTAGAGGATTGCACCGGTCGGGATCGTGTTGCCAAGAAGGGCGATCGCGGCATTGCCGCCCGCAAGGCGCTCGGCCATGATTCCGGAGCCGACAACGGTTGCGAGAAGCAGGCAGGTTCCGATGAATTCGGCGGCGAGCCGGCGCCCGAGCGAATATCCGCCCATTCAGGCCTCCCGCGCCATCTGCGTGGCACCGTCGAGCTTCCCGATTTCGGCAAGGGCGCTGCGGAGTTGCTGAGGTGTCATGGTCTCCACGGGAAGGTTCGTCAGGGCCCTCACCCGCAGTTCCAGGAGACGGTAAGCCTCCTCGAAGGCGGCGCGGCGCTCCGCAGGTGTCGCGCCCTTATGCGCGGGATCGGGGATGCCCCAATGCCCCTTCACAGGCGTACCGGGCCAAAGCGGGCATGTCTCGCCGGCCGCACTGTCGCAGACGGTGATCACGATATCCATCTTCGGCGCATCGGGAGCCGCGAAGACGTCCCAGCTTTTCGAGGTAAGGCCTGAGACGTCGTAGCCCTTGTCTTTGAGCATCGCGAGGCCATCCGGATTGGGCTCGCCGCGCGGGTGCGAGCCGGCGGAATAGGCCTTGAACCGACCTTCGCCCAGCCGGTTGATCAATGCTTCACCCAGGATGGAGCGAGCGGAATTGGCAGTGCAAAGAATGAGAATATTGAGCATGGGAACCTCAGCAGCAGCGTTTGAGGGCATCGAAGGCGGGCGCGCAGAGCGATGCGTCGCCTCCGCAGCAGTCTTCCATCAAAAATCCGAGGAGTGACTGCATAGTCTCCATGTCGGCGTGATACCGGATGTTGCGCCCTTCCCGCTCGCTCGCGACCAGACGGGCCTGCGACAGGACAGACAGATTCGCGGACAGCGTGTTCGGAAGAGCATGGAGAGCAGCCGCAATCTCGCCCGCGACCGCCCCGTCGGGGCCTGCCTTGACCAGATATCTGAAAATGTCGAGCCGCTGTTCATGTCCAAGAGCAGACAACGCGGTGAGTGCCAATTTCTTTTCCATATTTCCAGAAATCACGAATTATAGAAATATACAAGTTCCTTATGAATTTTTCCGCGTGCTTATTTCACTCTTGCACGACGCACCTATATTCTCGAAACATGCAACCCGCCCCCTCCGGAGATCTTCAATGTCCGCTACCCGCACCGAAACCGATACATTCGGCCCGATCGAAGTCGCCAGTGACAAGTATTGGGGGGCGCAAGCGGAGCGATCGCTCGGCAATTTCAAGATCGGCTGGGAGAAGCAGCCGACCGCGATCATTCGTGCGCTGGGTCTCATCAAGGAAGCCTCGGCCAAGGCGAACATGAAGCTCGGCAAACTATCGTCGGAAATCGGCGACGTCGTCATCCAGGCGGCACGCGAAGTCTCTTCCGGCAAGCTGGATGCCCATTTCCCGCTTTCCGTCTGGCAGACGGGTTCCGGCACGCAGACGAACATGAATGTCAACGAGGTGATATCGAACCGCGCCATCGAGATGCTGGGCGGCGAGATGGGCTCGAAAAAGCCGATCCATCCCAATGATCACGTCAACATGAGCCAGTCGTCCAACGACACGTTTCCGACGGCGATGCATGTCGCCGCAGCGACCGAGGTCACAGGCCATCTGATCCCGGCACTCGAAGAACTGCATATGGCGCTCGACGCCAAGCGCAAGGAATTCGGCCATATTATCAAGATCGGGCGCACCCACACGCAGGACGCGACGCCGCTGACGCTGGGTCAGGAGTTTTCGGGCTATGCCGCGCAAGTCGGAACCGCCATCCGAAATATCCGGGCGAGCCTTCCGGGGCTATATGAGCTGGCACAGGGCGGCACCGCCGTCGGCACGGGGCTCAATGCGCCGGAAGGCTTTGCCGAGCAGGTGGCCTTCAACATCGCCGAGTTGACCGGTCTCCCCTTCGTCACCGCGCCCAACAAGTTCGAAGTCATGGCGGCGCATGATGCCCTGGTTTTTGTCCATGGCGCCATCAATGCCGCCGCGGTCGCGCTCTTCAAGATCGCCAACGACATCCGCTTCCTCGGTTCGGGTCCCCGCTCCGGCCTTGGCGAACTGGCATTGCCGGAAAACGAACCCGGGTCGTCGATCATGCCGGGCAAGGTCAACCCGACGCAGTCGGAAGCGCTGACCCAGGTCTGCGCACAGATCTTCGGCAATCACGCAACGCTGACCTTCGCCGGCAGCCAGGGCCATTTCGAGCTGAATGTCTATAATCCCGTCATGGCCTATAATTTCCTGCAGTCGGTGCAGCTGCTGGGCGATGCCGCCCGCTCCTTCACCGAACATTGCGTGCGCGGCATCGAGGCGCGCGAGGACAATATCAAGGCGGCCCTCGAACGCTCCCTGATGCTGGTGACCGCACTCGCCCCGAAAATCGGCTACGACAACGCCGCCAAGATCGCCAAGACCGCCCACAAGCACGGCACGACGCTTCGCGAGGAGGCGCTGAAAAGCGGGCTGGTGAGCGCGGAGGAGTATGACACGATCGTGCGGCCGGAACTGATGATCGGGTAAAGTTCAAACCTAAACCGTTTGAATGCTGCATCTGCCCCTTTGCCGGTAATTGCTTTTTAAAAATCAGATGATTAGACAGTCTCCGACCTCTTTTTCCCAGCGGAGACTGTCCAGATGGCAGACGATCTTTTTCCCCTCGGTTCCGACACCACGCCTTACCGGAAGATTTCGAGCGACTACGTGTCGGTCGAGACGTTTCGCGGACAGGATATCCTGACGGTGGAGCCGGAGGGCATCCGGCTTCTGGCGGAAACGGCGCTGGCCGATATCAACCATCTGCTGCGTCCCGGCCATCTGAAGCAGCTTGCGACCATTCTGGAAGATCCGGAAGCGACCGAGAACGACCGTTTCGTCGCCTATGACCTGCTGAAGAACGCCAATATTGCTGCCGGCGGCATCCTGCCGATGTGTCAGGATACGGGCACGGCGATCGTGATGGCCAAGAAGGGCCGCCGCGTCTGGACCGAAGGCGGCGACTATGAGGCGATGGCGCAGGGCATTCTCGACGCCTATCAGAAGAAGAACCTGCGCTATTCGCAGCTCGCGCCGCTCAAGATGTTCGAAGAAAAGAACACCCGCAACAACCTGCCGGCGCAGATCGACATCTACGAGGAAGGCACGGACGAGTACAAGTTCCTCTTCATGGCCAAGGGCGGCGGCTCGGCCAACAAGACCTATCTCTATCAGGCAACCCCTTCGCTGCTCACGCACGACCGCATGGTCGAGTTCCTGAAGGAAAAGATCCTGACGCTCGGCACGTCCGCCTGTCCCCCCTATCACCTCGCCATCGTCATCGGCGGCACGTCTGCCGAGATGAATCTCAAGACGGTGAAGCTCGCCTCCGCGCGCTATCTCGACGAATTGCCGACAGAGGGCTCGGAGAGCGGCCACGCTTTCCGCGATCTCGAGATGGAAGCAGAGATCCACAAGCTGACGCAGTCGCTCGGCGTCGGCGCGCAGTTTGGCGGCAAGTATTTCTGTCATGACGTGCGCGTCATCCGCCTGCCCCGCCATGGCGCATCGCTGCCCATCGGCCTCGGCGTTTCCTG
Organism: Hyphomicrobiales bacterium; assembly: GCA_900466575.1. Classification (GTDB taxonomy): domain Bacteria; phylum Pseudomonadota; class Alphaproteobacteria; order Rhizobiales; family Rhizobiaceae; genus Ensifer_A. Next base: position 308,651 of record UBMP01000008.1, read on the forward strand.
TTCGGCAGACCGTCAGGCGAAGGGCAAGATCACCAGGGACGGTATCTTCATCGAGCAGCTTGAGACCGAACCGGCAAAGTATATGCCGGAAATCGACGAGGCGAAGCTCTCGGAGCATGTCATCAAGGTCGACCTCAACCGGCCGATGAAGGATGTTCTCGCCGAATTGACCAAGCATCCGGTCAAGACGCAGCTTTCGCTGACCGGCACGATCATCGTGGCGCGCGATCTGGCACACGCGAAGATCCGCTCGATCCTCGAAGCCGGCGGCGAGATGCCGCAATACATGAAGGATCATCCGGTATACTACGCCGGCCCTGCCAAGACACCGGAAGGCATGCCGTCGGGCTCCTTCGGCCCGACGACGGCCGGCCGCATGGACAGCTATGTCGACCAGTTCCAGTCTTTCGGTGGCTCCATGGTGATGCTCGCCAAGGGCAACCGCTCCAAGGCCGTGCGCGACGCCTGCGCGCGCCATGGCGGCTTCTATCTCGGCTCGATCGGCGGTCCGGCAGCGCGCCTGGCGCAGGACTGCATCCGGAAGGTTGAGGTTCTGGAGTTCCCGGAACTTGGGATGGAAGCGGTCTGGAAGATCGAGGTGGAAAACTTCCCAGCCTTCATCGTCATCGATGACAAGGGGAATGATTTCTTTAAGGAATTGAACCTCGGCTGATCCAGATCGGAACAACTTGGGGAGCCGCGGATGACGACACAGATGCCGTCAAAATCCGCGGCTCTTTATTTGAGTGAGTATTCAATAATTTGGGTCTCTACTACCTATAATTAATGCTTTTCAAACAAATTACCCCTAGAACTTTCAATATGCATTTTTGAGTATTTGGGGGTATTTTATGTCGTCGACGCCTGTGCAACCAAAGGTTCAGGTACCGGACATAGCTGCACAAGTCACCTATGCCATGCGTAGCATGGGCGTTCCGCCGATCCCGCGCAATTATGAACTCTTCTACGAAGCCTATATTGGCTCCAACCCGAAGCTCACCCGTGAACTGGCAGCCCTTGGCAACAAGGCTACACAGCGCGAACTGGATGCCATTGGCGAACAGTATTTCGGCGATCAGCACCGCGCCAATCTCGTTGAGGGCGCGCACACGAAAATCCTTTCGGAGCTTGAGGGTCTACTGCGGATCCTGAAGCAGGAGCAGACCTCGCTCGAGAGCTACAACAAGCTGCTCGGGGAGACGTTTACGCGCATCAACACGAAGAACGCCTCCAGCGCCGATCTGCTTCGAAACGCAATCAGCATCCTGTCGGACGCAACCGGCGACACGATGGCGCAAGGTGCCGTCATGGTGCAGAACGTGGTCGAGAAGTCCGCGGAAATGGACCTCGTCCGCAAGGAGCTCGACGAATACAAGCGCATCGCCAATACGGACTCGCTGACGCGCCTTGCCAACCGCCGCGCCTTTGACGACAAGCTCGCGCATATCTACAGCGAGAAGAAACAGATGTCGCTGACGGCGCTCGTGCTCTGCGATATCGATCACTTCAAGAAGATCAATGACAGCTTCGGCCATCCCGTTGGCGACAAGATTCTGGCAACGGTTGGCAACGTCATCAAGGCCAATGTTCGCAAGGACGTCTTCGTTGCCCGCACCGGCGGCGAGGAATTCGCGATCATCATCGAGGGCAACACGGAAGGCGAAGCCTTGCAGATCGCCGAACGCATCCGCAAGGCGCTGGAAGCCACCCCGTTCAAGAACTCCAAGACGGGCGTCGATTACGGCCCGGTCACCCTGTCGCTCGGTGTGTCCATGGCCTGCGACAGCGAGGATCCGAACGAGATCTATTCGAAGTCGGACATTGCCCTCTACTGCGCCAAGAACTCCGGCCGCAACCGCGCACTGCTGTTCGAAGACGGCATGAAGAAGGACTCGGCCAAGAGCTGGCTGCTTTACCGCAAGTAAAGCAACGAAAGTCCTCAGCAGCATGCAAGGCGTCCGTAAGGGCGCCTTTTGTGTTTCTGGCGACGGAACCCTCCCGGCCACCGGCGCATTTCAGCCTCACGGCTGATTGATCCGGGAAGACCTCCAGCATCAGTCGGATCGATGGCCCGAGAAGGAGTTTTCATGAAGACGATCGTCCGCTCTATGCTTGCCCTTGCCGCTGTCACCGTGGTGGGACTTGCAAGCCATCATGCCAACGCCGCCAGCTTCGATTGCGACTCCAAGACGCTGGCTCCGGACGAAACCGCGATTTGCGCCAACCGCGACCTCAACGATCTCGACGTCCGCATGGCCACCGAATTCAAATGGCTGTCCGGCATGTACGCCATGGGTGTGCGCGGCGAATTGCAGGACCAGCAGACAGCCTGGCTCAAGACGCGCCAGGCCTGCCAGTCGGATGTCGCCTGCATCCGCAAGGCCTATGAGGATAGGCTGAAGGTCTTCGAGGACGATTATAACAAGTTCGAACGACCAGCGCCGTCGAAATAAGAGGCTTCTGAAACGCAAAAGACCCGGCTGCTATGCGCGGCCGGGTCTTTTGATGTGCGCGAAGAGAGATCGAGGATCAGTTGTATTCGTCCGGCAGGATGCGGACGGCGCCGCGGTCGGCCGAGGTTGCGAAGGCGGCATAGGCTTTCAGCGCCTGGCTGACATTGCGCTTGCGCGGATGTTCCGGCTTCCAGCCCTTGGCGTCCTGTTCGGCGCGGCGCTTATCGAGCTCTTCCTTGCCGACGATCAGGTTGATCGTGCGGTTAGGGATGTCGATCTCGATGATATCGCCGTTCTTGACGAGGCCGATCGTGCCGCCGTTTGCCGCTTCCGGCGAGGCGTGGCCGATGGAGAGGCCGGACGTGCCGCCGGAAAAGCGGCCGTCGGTCAAGAGTGCGCAGACCTTGCCGAGGCCCTTGGACTTCAGGTAGCTCGTCGGATAGAGCATTTCCTGCATCCCCGGGCCGCCCTTCGGGCCTTCGTAGCGGATGACGACGACGTCGCCGGCTTTGACCTCGTTGCCGAGAATACCCTTGACGGCAGCGTCCTGGCTTTCGAAGACGACTGCGGGACCCGTGAACTTCAGGATGCTTTCGTCCACGCCGGCCGTCTTCACGATGCAGCCGTCGAGCGCGATGTTGCCCTTGAGGACGGCGAGACCGCCATCCTTCGAGAACGGATGCTCGACCGAGCGGATGACGCCGCCCTTGCGGTCCATGTCGAGTTCTTCCCAGCGCTCTTCCTGGCTGAATGCGGTCTGCGTCGGCACGCCGCCCGGAGCTGCGAGGAAGAAGTTGCGAACCGTCTCCGAGTTCGTGCGCATGATGTCCCAGCGGTCCAACGCATCGCCGAGCGTTGCGGCATGGACGGTCGGGCTGTCGCGGTTGATCAGGCCGCCGCGGTCGAGTTCACCGAGGATGGCCATGATGCCGCCGGCGCGGTGGACGTCTTCCATATGCACGTCGCTCTTGGCGGGCGCGACCTTGGAGAGGCAGGGCACCTTGCGCGACAACTGGTCGATGTCGTCCATGGTGAAGTCGATCTCGCCCTCATGGGCGGCAGCGAGGATGTGCAGAACCGTGTTCGTGGAGCCGCCCATGGCGATGTCGAGCGCCATCGCGTTCTCGAAAGCCTGCTTGTTGGCGACATTGCGCGGCAGGACGCTTGTGTCTTCCTGCTCGTAGTAACGGCGGGTGATGTCGACGATCTGATGGCCGGCCTCGACGAAAAGGCGGCGGCGGTCAGCATGTGTTGCCAGCGTCGAGCCGTTGCCCGGCAGGGAGAGGCCAAGCGCTTCCGTCAGACAGTTCATCGAGTTGGCGGTGAACATGCCGGAGCAGGAGCCGCAGGTGGGGCAGGCCGAACGCTCGATCGCGTTGACTTCCTCATCCGTGTAGCTCTCATCGGCTGCGGCGACCATGGCGTCAACCAGGTCAAGGGCGTGCTTCTTGCCCTTCAGCACGACCTTGCCGGCTTCCATCGGACCACCCGAGACGAAGATCGACGGAATGTTGAGGCGAAGCGAGGCCATCAGCATGCCGGGGGTGATCTTGTCGCAGTTGGAGATGCAGACCATGGCGTCGGCGCAGTGCGCGTTGACCATGTATTCGACGCTGTCGGCGATAAGTTCGCGGCTCGGCAGCGAATAGAGCATGCCGTCATGGCCCATGGCGATGCCGTCGTCGACAGCGATCGTGTTGAACTCCTTGGCGATGCCGCCGGCCGCTTCGATCTCGCGCGCGACGAGCTGGCCGAGATCCTTCAGGTGGACGTGGCCGGGCACGAACTGCGTAAACGAGTTGACCACGGCAATGATCGGCTTGCCGAAATCGCCGTCCTTCATGCCCGTGGCGCGCCAAAGGCCGCGCGCACCGGCCATGTTGCGGCCATGGGTCGTGGTTCTCGAACGATAAGCAGGCATGGGCTTTTCCTCGGGCTGAGCTGTTTTTTGGCGTTTTACGCCAACAACATGGCAAAACGCATCTCAAATTCATGTGTTCGTCCTACAGCAAGCGGCGTGAACTGTCACTATCGGTTCGGCCCGTTCCGGTACGCTCCGGTACGCCCCGGGCGACCGTCCTGCTAAGCAAATCGAAACGGTTGCGCCATTAGGCTTGCTCGCGAGATTCGAGAGGCGGGCTCATGCTGCGGCATATTTTCAGGACGATGGTTTCGGCGGCGGTACTGACGGCCGTGTGGGTTCTGTTGCCGGCAAGCGAAGTCGCCAAGCTCACCGATCATGCTTCCGCACGCTCGGCGCCCGAGGTGACCCCTTCCCCTGAAACGACAGGAGCCATCCCGCGGGCCACCCGTTTCACCTTCTGTGGCGGCGATGGCATGATCAACTGCGTGGTGGATGGCGATACGTTCCGGCTTGGCGGCGACAAGATCCGCATTGCCGATATCGACACCCCCGAGCTTCATCCTGCCCGCTGCGCTTACGAGCAGGCGCTGGGCGAAGCAGCGAAGCAGCGGCTGCTGGAACTGCTGAACGCCGGGCCGTTCGACCTGAAGCCGATTGACCGCGACACCGACAGATATGGCCGCAAACTGCGCGTCGTGATGCGTGGCGGCAAGTCGCTGGGCGACGTGCTGGTCATGGAAGGTCTGGCCCGCACATGGGAAGGCCGGCGCCGCGGCTGGTGCAACTGACAAAACCAAATGAATGACATGGGCGACAGAGGAGACTATCCTGTCGCCGATTTGGAAATGGAATGCGAGGCAGACATGGCCGGCAAGAACGACGACGAAAACCTCGTGAGCCTGAAAGACTGGCAGAAGAAGAAGGCAGAAGCCGCGCGCGAGGCCGAGCGGAAGAAGCCGCGTCAGCCCGGCGGCGGGCCGAACCCGGCACTCGCGGCCAAGGTCGTGCTTGCAGTGTTCGTTCTGCTGATCCTGTGGCTTGCCATGCCGGCCGGCTATCTCAACATTCTCACGCGGACCTTCACCGGCGGCTGAACATCCGCGCACGTGCACTCACGAAAACGTGGCCGGGTGCCCTCTTCCATGTGATGACGGAACCTGTTTTGCTTTCTCCATGAAACCTTCCGGTGTTTTGCTGCGTATAGGCAATCAAGACACCGAATGAAGCGATGGAAGAGAGCCATGACCTATAGTCCGCCCCGCATCCCCTCGTCCGAAATCACGCCGAAGAGCGTCTATCTCAACCGTCGTCAGTTGATTGCCGGTGCCGCCGCTGCCGGCGGCTTGGCGCTGACCGGAGGCTCGGCCTTCGCTGCTACCCCGATCCGCATCGGCAACAAGGTCGACGACGCCAAGGGTGAGACGGTGACGCCAAAGGAGTCGGCGACCACCTACAACAACTTCTACGAATTCGGCACCGACAAGTCCGACCCGGCCAAGAATTCCGGTAAGTTCAAGCCGCTGCCCTGGGCGATCAAGGTGGATGGCATGGTCGCCAAGCCGCAGACCTTTGGCTACGAAGACCTGCTGGCGACGATGCCGATCGAAGAGCGCATCTATCGCTTCCGCTGCGTGGAAGCCTGGTCGATGGTCATTCCATGGGACGGGTTCCAGCTTTCGGAGCTTCTGAAGAAGGTTGAGCCGCTCTCCTCGGCCAAATACGTCGCGTTCGAAACCGTCGTGCGTCCGGAAGAGATGCCGGGCCAGAAAGGGTATTTCCAGCCGCTGCCCTGGCCCTATGTCGATGGTCTTCGCCTGGACGAAGCGATGCAGCCGCTGACCCTCATGGCGGTCGGCATGTATGGAGAGGCTTTGCCGAACCAGTCTGGCGCGCCGATCCGGCTCATCGTGCCGTGGAAATATGGCTTCAAGAGCATCAAGTCGATCGTGCGCATTACGCTTACCGACAAGGAGCCGCCCTGCTCCTGGAACAAGGCGGCCGCCAACGAATATGGCTTCTATTCGAACGTCAACCCGAAGCGCGACCATCCGCGCTGGAGCCAGGCGACCGAACGGCGCATCGGCGGCAAGACCGGCTTCTTCAGCGGTGGCGGCGAGCGGCGCGATACGCTGATGTTCAACGGCTATGACGAGGTCGCAAGCCTCTATACGGGCATGGACCTGATCAACACGTATTACTGACAAGGATGCGCCGGGCGGAGGTCCCTGACCCCCGCCCTCCGCATGAGGATTTCTGACGATGACCGCCACCTCTACCCGTCCCGCAGCCCCTGCCCGGCCGTTCAACTGGCTGCCAGTGAAGATATGGGCGCTCTATATCGTCGGGCTCGTGCCGGCGGCATGGTATTTCTACCTCGGCGCCACGGGCAACCTCGGGGCCGATCCGGTCGTCACCTTCGAGCATAATCTCGGGTTCTGGGCGATCCGCTTCCTGCTTGCCACACTGGCCGTCACGCCGATCTTCATCCTCGGCGGGCCGAACCTGATTGCCTACCGCCGCGCGCTCGGCCTCCTCGGCTTCTGGTATGTGCTCTTTCACTTCACGGTCTATCTGACGCTCGACCGCGCGCTCGATTTTTCCGCCATCATCCCCGATATCGTCAAGCGGCCCTATATCACCATCGGCATGCTCGGCTTCATCATGCTGATCCCGCTGGCGCTGACCTCCAACCGCTTCTCGATCAGAAGGCTCGGACCGCGCTGGAACAAGCTGCACAAGCTCTCCTATCTCGTCATCATCGCGGGCGTCGTGCATTTCGTGATGTCGACCAAGGTGCTGATCGTCGAGCAGATCATCTATATCGTGCTCACCGCCCTGCTCCTGGGTTTCCGCGTCTTCAAGAAGCCGATCATGAACTGGCGGAAAGAGCGGATGAAGGCGAAGCGGCTGGCGAAGGCCTGAAGACAAGAAATGCGAAAAAGGGGCCAAGATGGCCCCTTTGCTTTTTGTGTCCCTGCTCAGAACTGCTTCCTGAAAAGAAGCTTGTCGAGCGAAAGATATCCGCCGCCGAAGGCAGCATAGAGGAAGGCGCCGCCGGTCCAGAAGAGCGAGGCGAGGATCGCCTTGTCTTCCGCCTGGGCGAGGAAAGCTGCGCCGCCATCGGCAAGCCGCTTGGCCGCTGCCGGATCGAAGAAGGTACTACCTGACTTGAGCGCCTCTATACCTTCCGGGGTAAGAAACATTGCCGGATAGGGATGCGCAAAGTGGAACCAGAGCGTAATGGCGAGCATCACCGCATTGGCGAGCGCGATTGGCCGGGTGAACAGCCCAACGGCAATCATGATGCCGCCAAAGAATTGCAGGCCTGCCAGGAACGGTGACCAGAGCCAACCGGGATAGAAGCCCAGGTTCTCTACGAACCCAACCTGAGACAATGGCGCCATGATCTTGGGCCATCCCTCAAACGCGAGCGTACCGCCCACGGCCAGCCGGAAGACACTCCACGCCATGGGTTGCGCCAGAGCGGCATAGACAGGAGCAAGCGCAGGGATGATCAACTCTTCCTGCTTGTTTTCGAACATTACATCGGACATCTCACACCTCGTTTGCTTGATGGTATGCTCGCGATAGTAAGCCCGCCTTCGTGCCTGCAGTTGACTCATGTCAAGAGTTGACAGCTGCTTTTCGTCAAAACCCTGAACGCACCGTTCACTTTTTTAAATCGATTTATTTTTTACTATATATCGTTGGGTGAGCGATGGTCTGCTCGCTGCTTGTGCTAGTCGCCCGTGGCCGGTAGACACGGAGACCCCGTCCCGAGGAGTGACCGCCTTTGAGCTCCACTATCGATGTCATCCTGCCCGTCTTCCTCGTTCTCGGCCTCGGCTATGTGGCGGCCTGGACGAAAATGCTCTCGGAAGAGGCCATCGACGGGTTGATGCGCTATGCCCAGAACATCGGAACACCGATCCTGCTCTTCAAGTCGATCTCGACGCTTGATCTTTCGCAGGCCTATGATGGGGGGCTGCTGCTCAGCTTCTATCTTGCCGCGCTGATCAGCTTCTGCATGGGGCTCGCGGGCGCGGTCTTCATCTTCAAACGCGCCATGCCGGATGCGGTGGCGATCGGCTTTGCCTGCCTGTTTTCCAATTCTCTGCTGCTGGGGCTTCCCATCACCGAACGCGCCTATGGCTCGGCAGCGCTGGCGGGCAATTTTGCGATCATCTCGATGCACTCGCCCTTCTTCTACCCGCTGGGCATCCTCTGCATGGAACTTGCCCGCGCGCACGGCCATAATCTATCGGGACGGCAGGTGGCCATCCGCATCGGGCGCGCAGTCGCATTGCAACCGTTGATCTTCGGGGTCATGTCGGGCTTTGCAGTCAATCTTTCAGGCCTGACCATCCCCTCCTCGATACAGTCGGCCATCGGCATGCTGGCGGCGACAGCCATTCCAACTGCGCTTTTCGGTCTCGGCGCCGTTCTCAGGCGCTATAGGCTGGATGGCGACAAGGCGACCATCGCGATGATCTGCGGCTGCTCGCTCCTCGTCCATCCGGCCCTGACCTACTTCTTCGGTCACTCGGTATTTTCGGCCAGCGTCGCGGATATGCGATCATCCGTGATGACGGCGGCCATGGCGCCGGGCGTGAATTCCTATCTCTTCGCGCATTATTATGGTGTCGCCAAGCGCGTCAACGCGGCGGCCGTGATTGCGGCAACGGCGCTTTCGATCCTGACAATCCCGTTCTGGCTCCATGTCTTGCCATAGAAAACGAAGAGAATGCGCGACGAAAAAGGCCGGGTGCTCTTCAGCACCCGGCCTTTAATTTTCAAGCTCGATCAGACGATCAGGCAGCTTCGGCTTCAGCAGCAGCTTCTGCTTCGACGCGGGCCTTGTCGGCTGCGCCCTTGGCGGAAACGTCGCGATCAACGAATTCGATGACAGCGAGCGGAGCGTTGTCGCCCTGACGGTAGCCGGCCTTCATGATGCGCAGGTAGCCGCCGTTGCGCGAAGCGTAACGCGAGGCAATGGCGTCGAACAGCTTCTGTACGGCGTCGATGTCCTTGACCTGCGAAATGGCCTGGCGACGAGCATGAAGATCGCCGCGCTTGCCGAGGGTAACCAGCTTCTCGACGATCGGACGCAGGTCCTTCGCCTTCGGCAGGGTGGTGACGATCTGCTCATGCGTGATGAGCGAGGCAGCCATGTTTGCGAACATTGCCTTGCGGTGGCTGGCGGTTCTGTTCAGCTTGCGGCCGGAATTGCGATGGCGCATTGCTATTCTCCTTCACTTGCGGGCCGGAAGACCCGTAGTCTGATTGGTTTGTGTTAATACTGGTCTTCGTAGCGCTTGGCGAGATCTTCGATGTTCTCCGGCGGCCATGCGGGCACTTCCATGCCGAGGTGCAGGCCCATGGAAGCGAGAACTTCCTTGATTTCGTTCAGCGACTTGCGACCGAAGTTCGGAGTGCGGAGCATTTCTGCTTCCGTCTTCTGAATGAGGTCGCCGATGTAGACGATGTTGTCGTTCTTGAGGCAGTTCGCAGAACGGACCGAAAGCTCCAGCTCGTCGACCTTCTTGAGGAGGGCCGGGTTGAAGGCGAGTTCGGTGACCGTGTCTTCTTCTGCTTCCTTCTGCGGCTCGTCGAAGTTGACGAAGACCGACAGCTGGTCCTGAAGAATACGGGCTGCGAATGCGATAGCGTCTTCGCCGGTGACGGAGCCGTTGGTCTCGATCGTCATCGTCAGCTTATCGTAGTCAAGAACCTGGCCTTCGCGGGTGTTTTCCACCTTGTAGGACACTTTCTTGATCGGCGAGTACAGGCTGTCGACCGGGATGAGGCCGATCGGCGCGTCTTCAGCGCGGTTGCGCTCTGCGGGCACATAGCCCTTGCCGTTGTTGACGGTGAATTCCATGCGGATTTCGGCGCCATCGTCGAGCGTGCAGATGACGTGATCGGGGTTCAGGATCTCGATGTCGCCGACCGTCTGGATGTCGCCAGCGGTGACCGTGCCCGGACCCTGCTTGCGGACGACCATGCGCTTGGCATCGTCGCCTTCCATCTTGATGGCGATTTCCTTGATGTTCAGGACGATGTCGGTGACATCTTCGCGAACGCCCGGGATGGACGAGAATTCGTGCAGAACACCGTCGATCTGAACCGCCGTGACGGCAGCGCCGCGCAGCGAGGACAGAAGAACGCGGCGCAGTGCGTTGCCGAGCGTCAGGCCGAAGCCGCGCTCAAGCGGCTCGGCGACCAGCGTCGCCTTGGTCGCACCCGAAGAGGTGAACTCGACCTTGCTCGGCTTGATCAATTCCTGCCAGTTTTTCTGAATCATGTTTCTTTACCTTCCGTTCGCCGTCACCATCCAATCGTGACGGCCGAGCCTTGAAGCGCCGACAGCAGACAAGCCGGCGGCATGGTGAATTCCGATGATCAGACGCGGCGCTTCTTGCGCGGGCGGCAGCCGTTGTGCGGGATCGGGGTCACGTCGCGGATGGACGTGATCATGAAGCCGGCAGCCTGCAGAGCGCGCAGAGCCGATTCGCGACCGGAACCGGGGCCGCAAACTTCGACTTCGAGCGACTTCATGCCATGCTCCTGAGCCTTCTTGGCGCAGTCTTCGGCAGCGATCTGGGCGGCGAACGGGGTCGACTTGCGCGAGCCCTTGAAGCCCTTGGCGCCAGCAGACGACCAGGCAATCGCGTTGCCCTGTGCGTCGGTGATGGTGATCATCGTGTTGTTGAACGTGGAGTTGACGTGCGCAACGCCCGACGTGATGTTTTTACGTTCGCGACGGCGAACGCGTGCGGCTTCCTTGGCCATGGTATTCCCTTCGTTGATCTCTACGCCGCCGTAGTGCCAGCGGCTACACCCTCATGACAAATAGCGGAAAGCGGGTAGCGAACGGGGCCTCCCCACTCGCTACCCGCCTGTCGCAATTCGTCAAGAATTACTTCTTCTTACCGGCGATCGCCTTGGCCGGACCCTTGCGGGTGCGGGCGTTCGTGTGCGTGCGCTGACCGCGAACCGGCAGCGAACGACGATGACGCAGACCGCGGTAGCAGCCGAGGTCCATCAGACGCTTGATGTTCATCGAGGTCTCGCGACGCAGGTCACCTTCAACCTGATAGTCGCGGTCGATGGTTTCGCGGATCTGGAGAACTTCGGCGTCGGTGAGCTGATGCACACGACGGTCAGCCGGAATACCGACCTTCTCGATGATCTCCTGAGCGAACTTAGGGCCGATCCCGTGAATGTACTGAAGCGCGATGACAACGCGCTTTGCAGTCGGGATGTTAACGCCAGCGATACGTGCCACGCGTATTCTCCTTCATATCCCGGCCTTCCCAGGCGGGGAGTTCCTGTTTTTCAGCCCCGAGGGGCTGTGGTTCCTATATTCCGACCGGGACATGTCAATACGACCGCGCCCGGGCTCCTTGTGTTCCAGAGTCCGCGCCGATCGACTTGCCTGTCGCGAGTTGCGCGGTCATTAACGGAATCGCTGCAAAAAAGCAACCGTTCCGCCCATATATTTTCGGAAAGCTCAGAGCTTCCCGAGAATTGTCTCGATGGAGGCCGTAACCTCATCGATTTCGGCCATGCCGTCGATGCTCTTGAGCAGCCCCTTGGCGTGGTAGTAACCGATCAGCGGTGACGTTTCCTTGTAATAGGCACGCAGGCGAGTCGTCATCGTTTCGGCATTGTCGTCGGGGCGGCGCTTGAACTCGGTCGAGCCGCACTTGTCGCAGACGCCTTCAACCTTCGGCTTCTGCAGGCGGTCGTGATAACCGGTGCCGCAGTTGGCGCAGGTATAGCGGCCGGAGACGCGATCGACGAGCACGCTGTCGTCCACCTGCATCTCGATGACCACGTCGAGCTTCATGCCCTTCGAGGAGAGCATCTTTTCCGTGGCGTCTGCCTGGACGAGCGTGCGCGGGAAGCCATCGAGAATGAAGCCCTTGGCGCAGTCCGGCTGATCGATGCGCTCCGACACGATGCCGATCACCACGTCATCGTTGACCAGCGAACCGGCATCCATGAGTGCCTTGGCGCGCTTGCCGACTTCGGTGCCAGCCTTGACAGCGGCGCGCAGCATGTCCCCTGTGGAGAGCTGCGGGATGCCGTGCTTCTCCACGATCCGCTGGGCCTGGGTTCCCTTACCAGCGCCCGGCGGGCCTAAAAGAATCAGTCTCATTTTCCCCTCTTTCCTCCACGGAGCTTCGACTTCTTGATCAGGCCCTCATACTGCTGGGCAATGAGGTGACCTTGAATCTGTGCTACCGTATCGAGGGTGACGCTGACAACAATCAAAAGCGATGTACCACCAAGGTAGAAGGGCACGCCTGTCTCAGCGATGAGAATCTCCGGCAGGATGCAGACGAGCACCATGTAGATCGCGCCGATGACCGTGATACGCGTCAGGACGTAGTCGATATACTGCGCCGTGCGCTCACCGGGGCGATAGCCCGGGATGAAGCCGCCATGCTTCTTGAGGTTATCGGCCGTGTCCGTCGGGTTGAAGACGATCGCGGTATAGAAGAACGAGAAGAACGCGATCAGTGCCGCATAGGCCACCATGTAGAGCGGCTGTCCGTGGCCCAGGGCCGCAATCGCGGTTGTCGCCCAGGACGGCAGGTTCGAGGCGTTGGAGAAGCCCGCGAGCGTTGCCGGCAGCAGCAAGAGCGACGAGGCAAAGATCGCCGGGATCACGCCGGCCGTGTTGAGCTTCAGCGGCAGGTGCGACGTGTCGCCCTGGAACATGCGGTTGCCGACCTGGCGCTTCGGATACTGGATCAGCAGGCGACGCTGGGCGCGCTCCATGAAGACGATGCAGGCGATGACCAGAACAGCAACGATCAGGACGGCGAGAATCACGCCCGTCGAGAGAGCGCCGGTGCGGCCGAGTTCGAGCGTGCCAGCCAGCGCATGCGGCAGGTTGGCAACGATGCCCGAGAAGATGATGAGCGAAATGCCGTTGCCGATGCCGCGCGAGGTGATCTGCTCCCCCAGCCACATCAGGAACATGGTGCCGCCCAGCAGCGTCACGACGGTGGAAATGCGGAAGAACCAGCCCGGATCGGCCACAACGCCGTTGGAATGCTCAAGGCCGACTGCAATGCCATAGGCCTGCAGCGCGCCGAGCAGAACCGTGCCGTAGCGGGTGTACTGGTTGATGATCTTGCGGCCCTGCTCGCCTTCCTTCTTCAGGTTTTCAAGCGCAGGCACGACGGAGGTCATCAACTGAACGATGATCGAGGCGGAGATGTAGGGCATGATGCCGAGCGCGAAGATCGCCATGCGCGAAACGGCGCCACCCGAGAACATGTTGAAGAGGCCCAGAATGCCGCCGGACTGCCCCTTGAAGGCATTGGCAAAGGCATCGGGGTTCAGGCCCGGAAGCGGGATGTAGGTGCCGAGACGGTACACCAGAAGCGCACCAAGCGTGAACCAGAGCCGTTTTTTCAGATCTTCAGCCTTGGCGAAGGTCGAAAAGTTCAGGTTTGAAGCCAATTGTTCCGCTGCAGAAGCCATCTATTTCTCCGCGCGGTCTTCGCCCCTCCCCGCTGATCAGCGGCAGGTCGGCGACGACCCAGTTCCCACACGCTCTGGCGCTCCGCCACAAGCATGCTTTGAATTCAATTGTTTCGGGCAGATGTCAAACGAAAAAGCGCTTTATCAAACGGCCCGGTCGAAACGCAGGCCTCCATGCGACGATCCGTCGCCCGATGCCTCACCCGCGCTCTGGTGTCGTCCCGGATATCGAAGCATCGATACCGGAACCGCGAGGCTTTCATATGGAAGCAAAACCGCCCGGTGTGAAGACGTAATTCAGCACCGGGCGATCAATTTTCTAGGATTATTCTGCAGCAGCTTCGCCGAGGATCTTGACCGAACCGCCGGCCTTCTCGATCTTTTCGGCAGCAGCCTTGGAAATGCCGCTGACTTCGAGGGCCAGCTTGGCCTTCAGTTCGCCGTCCGAGAGAACGCGGACGCCGTCCTTGGCGCGACGGATCACGCCAGCAGCAACGAGGGCTGCAGCATCGATCGTCTTCTTGGCATCGAGCTTCTTGGCATCGACGGCAGCCTGGATACGGCCCACCGAGACGGTGACGTATTCAGCAGCGAAGATGTTGTTGAAGCCGCGCTTCGGCAGACGGCGGTAGATGGGCATCTGGCCGCCTTCGAAACCGTTGATGGCAACGCCCGAACGAGCCTTCTGACCCTTGACGCCGCGACCACCGGTCTTGCCCTTGCCGGAGCCGATACCGCGGCCCAGGCGCTTCTTCGAAGGCAGAGCGCCTTCGTTGTCCTTGATTTCGTTGAGTTTCATCTTGGTCTCCCCGTCTTACTTCTCTTCGACGATGCGAACGAGGTGGCTGACGGCACGGATCATGCCACGAACGGAAGGGGTGTCTTCCAGTTCACGACGACGGTGCATCTTGTTGAGGCCGAGACCGATCAGCGTTCTCTGCTGAATGTCCGGACGGCGGATCGGCGAGCCGATCTGTTCGACGACCAGGGTCTTCTTGGCGGCAGCGGTTGCTTTCTTAGCCATTGGTCAAATCCCCTTATTCTTCAGAGGCAGAACCGGAGGCAGCACGGCGAGCCTGGAGCGTTGCATACTTGATGCCGCGCTGTGCTGCGATGTCCTTCGGGTGAACCTGATGCTTGAGGGCGTCGAAGGTTGCGCGAACCATGTTGTAGGGGTTCGACGAACCGGTCGACTTGGCGACGACGTCATGCATGCCGAGCGTTTCGAAAACGGCGCGCATCGGGCCGCCTGCGATGATGCCCGTACCAGCCTTGGCGGCGCGGAGCAGAACCTTGCCGGCGCCGTGGCGGCCGTGCACGTCGTGGTGCAGCGTGCGGCCATCGCGCAGCGGAACGAAGATCAGGTCGCGCTTGGCGGATTCGGTAGCCTTGCGGATCGCTTCCGGCACTTCACGAGCCTTGCCGTGGCCGAAGCCGACGCGGCCCTTCTGGTCGCCGACGACGACGAGTGCTGCGAAGCCGAAACGACGGCCACCCTTGACCACCTTGGCGACGCGGTTGATTGCTACGAGCTTGTCGACAAATTCGCTGTCGCGCTCTTCACGGCCCTGACGCTCTTCGCGCGGTGCACGTTCTTTCTGTGCCATTGTCCTCTTCCTTTTTCTTTTCCGGGTGCAATCGGCAAACGATAATGGACCGCCCTGCCCTCATTAAGAGGGTCAAGCCGATCCGGCGAAATCAGGCACGAGACCTGAGAATGGAAACCGGGGCCGCAAAGCCCCGGATCCGAACTTAGAACTCCAGACCGCCTTCGCGGGCTGCCTCGGCGAGCGCCTTGACGCGGCCGTGGTAGAGGAACGCGCCACGATCGAAGACGACCGACTTGACGCCGGCAGCAGCGGCGCGCTCAGCAACGAGCTTGCCAACGGCGGCGGCGGCAGCAACATCGGCGCCGGTCTTCAGCGAAGACTTGAGGCCGGTGTCGAGGGTCGAAGCAGCTGCCAGCGTGCGGCCGGCAACGTCATCGATGATCTGGGCGTAGATGTTCTTCGAAGTGCGGTGAACGGAGAGCCGCGCGCGGCCATTGGCCACCTTCTTGAGCTGACGGCGAACGCGGCTGGCGCGACGCACAAGAGTTTCTTTCCTGCTAGCCATATCGCGTTATCCTTACTTCTTCTTGCCTTCCTTGCGGACGATGCGTTCACCTGCGTACTTGACGCCCTTGCCCTTGTAGGGCTCGGGGCCACGGTATTCGCGGATTTCTGCAGCGACCTGGCCGACAATCTGCTTGTCGATGCCGGAGACGACGATTTCCGTCGGCTTCGGAACGGCAATGGTGATGCCCTGCGGCGGCTCATAGATCACGTCGTGCGAGAAGCCGAGCGCGAGCTGCAGGTTCTTGCCCTGAAGCGCTGCGCGGTAACCGACGCCGTTGATTTCGAGCTTGCGCTCGTAGCCATCCTTGACGCCCTTGAAGATGTTCTCGATCATCGTGCGGGACATGCCCCACTTGGACCGAGCGTCCTTCGTCTGCGCCGCAGGCGTAACCACGACCGCGTTGTCTTCCAACTTTACGAGGACTTCGTCATTGACGACGAAGTGCAGCTCACCCTTCGGGCCCTTTGCGGAAACCTTCTGTCCTTCGACAGAAGCCGTCACACCTGCAGGGACCGGAACGGGCTTTTTACCGATACGAGACATTTTATCAAACCTGTCTGTTCGTTATGGAGATCCTGCTCAGTCTTAGAAGACCGAGCAGAGAACCTCGCCACC
Organism: Hyphomicrobiales bacterium; assembly: GCA_900466575.1. Taxonomy (GTDB): domain Bacteria; phylum Pseudomonadota; class Alphaproteobacteria; order Rhizobiales; family Rhizobiaceae; genus Ensifer_A. Next base: position 325,202 of record UBMP01000008.1, read on the forward strand.
AACATTCTGTTCGCGAGCCTGGTGATCGGCCATCACACCCTTCGGAGTCGAAAGGATGGTGATGCCGAGGCCGTTCGCGACCTGCGGAATGGACTTGACCGAGACATAAACCCGGCGGCCCGGCTTGGAAACGCGGGCGATCTCACGGATCACGGACGCGCCTTCGTAGTACTTCAGTTCGATCGACAGTTCGGTCTTGCCGTTGTCGAACGTTACTTCGGAGTAGCCGCGGATGTAGCCTTCAGCCTGCAGAACATCCAGTACGCGAGCGCGCAGCTTGGAAGCCGGCGTCGTTACGGAGGACTTGCGGCGGGATACGCCGTTGCGGATACGTGTGAGCATATCGCCCAGAGGATCAGTCATCGTCATTTGCCTGTCTCCCTCTTACCAGCTCGACTTAACGAGGCCCGGCACGGAGCCGAAGTTGCCAAGTTCACGGAGCGCGATACGCGACATCTTGAGCTTACGGTAGTAAGCGCGCGGACGGCCGGTGACTTCGCAACGGTTACGGATGCGGGTCTTGGAGCCATTGCGCGGCAGAGCCGCAAGCTTCAGGGTTGCCTTGAACCGCTCCTCGATGGGCAGTTCCTGGTTCATGATCACAGCCTTGAGCGCGGCGCGCTTGGAGGCCTGGCCGGCTACCAGCTTGCGGCGGCGCTTGTTCTTTTCGACTGCGCTGACTTTCGCCATTTTGTGCTTCCTTCTAAACGCTTGCCGTAACGATTACGCGCGGAACGGGAAGTTGAACTCTTTCAGAAGAGCCCGTGCTTCGTCGTCCTTGGTAGCCGTCGTACAAACGATGATGTCCATGCCCCACATCTGATCAACCTTGTCGTAGTTGATTTCAGGGAACACAATGTGCTCCTTGATACCCATGGCGAAGTTGCCACGGCCGTCAAAGCTCTTCGGGTTCAGGCCCCGGAAGTCGCGAACGCGCGGAAGAGCGATGTTCACGAGACGGTCAAGGAATTCATACATGCGAGCGCCGCGCAGGGTAACCTTTGCGCCGATCGGCATGTTTTCACGTACCTTGAAGCCTGCAATCGAGTTGCGGGCGCGGGTGATGACGGCCTTCTGGCCGGCGATCGCCGTGAGGTCAGCGGCAGCAACCGTGGGCTTCTTGGAGTCGGCAGTTGCCTCACCCACGCCCATGTTGATGACGATCTTGTCGAGCTTCGGAATCTGCATCTCGTTGGCGTAGGAGAACTGCTCCTGCATCGCCTTGCGGATACGCTCAACGTAGTCCTTCTTGAGCCGGGGCTCGTACTTGGTCTCAGCCATCGATCACAACTCCCGAACGCTTGGCCACGCGAACCTTCTTGTCGCCTTCGATCTTGAAACCGACGCGGGTCGGCTTGCCGTCCTTGGGGTCGGCGATCGCGAGGTTGGAGAGGTCGATCGAGGCCTCCTTACGGACGAGACCAGCTTCCTGGGTCTGCGTCTGCTTCTGGTGACGAACAACAACGTTGACGCCACGGACGACCGCGCGGTTTTCCTTCGGGCTGACGCTGACGACTTCGCCAGACTTGCCCTTGTCCTTGCCGGTCAGAACGACAACCTTGTCGCCTTTACGAATCTTTTGCATCGGTCAGCTCCTTACAGCACTTCCGGAGCCAGCGAGATGATCTTCATATGGTTCTTGGCGCGAAGTTCGCGCGGAACCGGTCCGAAGATACGGGTGCCGATCGGCTCTTTCTTGTTGTCGATAAGAACGGCTGCGTTGTTATCGAAGCGGATGACGCTGCCGTCCGGACGACGGATGTCCTTGGCGGTGCGAACGACAACCGCCTTCATAACATCGCCCTTCTTGACGCGGCCGCGCGGGATAGCTTCCTTGATCGAAACGACAATGATGTCGCCGATGGAAGCGTACTTGCGCTTGGAGCCGCCCAGCACCTTGATGCACATGACACGACGTGCGCCGGAATTGTCGGCAACGTCGAGGTTAGTCTGCATCTGAATCATGTCAGGTCGCCTTCTATTATTGACCGGAACGGTTGGCCTCCAGGGAGGCCCCTATTCCAGCTTATGGACACATTCAAAGCGGCATGTTCTTAGACCGAAAACCGAAACCAGCTTTCGGGAACACGCCCGGATGTTTTTCGCGCGGAAGGATCTTTTGCAAGGTGGTATCCAATCAAGGACCTGCCGAGCGCGTAAAGCAAAAGGACGCTGATTCCAGCGTCCTTCACGCTAATGGCTGCTTCATACAGATTTCTGGGACAAAGGCAAGGCCCCTGCCCCAAATCTCCGTTAATTACTGGGCGGCAACAACCGTCCAGCGCTTATCCTTGGAGATCGGTGCGCATTCCTCGATGGAAACGACGTCGCCGACCTTGTACTGGTTGGTTTCGTCATGCGCCTTGTACTTCTTGGACCGGCGAACGGTCTTCTGAAGCAGGGGATGGGCAAAACGGCGTTCGACGCGAACAACAACGGTCTTGTCGTTCTTGTCGCTGACTACGGTGCCCTGCAGAATGCGTTTCGGCATATTATTGTATCCTTCAAGCCTTGGCTTCTGCTGCCTTTTGGGCCGCAATGGTCTTGATGCGTGCGATGTCCTTGCGGACTTCCTTCACGCGGGCTGCTTTCTCGAGCTGGCCGGTTGCCTTCTGGAAGCGCAGGTTGAACTGCTCCTTCTTCAGCTTGGCAAGCTCATCGTTCAACTGATCGGCGCTCATCGAGCGGACGTCGGAAGCTTTCATCTCAGTCACTCCTTACTCTTCAATACGCTGCACGAAGCGCGTCTTGACAGAGAGCTTGGCGGCGCCGAGACGAAGCGCCTCGCGGGCGATTTCTTCGCTGACACCATCGATTTCGAACATGATACGGCCAGGCTTGACCTTGGCTGCCCAATATTCAACCGAACCCTTACCCTTACCCATGCGGACTTCGGTCGGCTTCTTGGTGACCGGAACGTCGGGGAATACGCGGATCCATACACGGCCGGCGCGCTTCATGTAACGCGTGATCGCGCGGCGGGCCGCTTCGATCTCGCGTGCATTCACGCGGTTGGGCTCCTGGGACTTCAGACCGAATTCACCGAAAGCCAGGTCAAAACCGCCCTTGGCAACGCCATGGATGCGGCCCTTGAACTGCTTGCGGTATTTTGTACGCTTTGGCTGCAACATTTTCTTACTTCTCCGAGCTTATCTTTCGCCAGCGTAGATCAAGCGTTCTCGCGGCGGCGCTCGTTACGCTCACCACGTTCACGGTTGTTCGACCCTTGCGCGTCGCTTTCGGTTGCGCGGCGTTCAGAGGCCATCGGGTCGTGTTCAAGGATTTCGCCCTTGAAGATCCAGACCTTGATGCCGCAGATGCCAAACGCGGTTTCAGCTTCGGCTACACCGTAGTCGATGTCGGCGCGGAGCGTATGAAGCGGAACGCGACCTTCGCGATACCACTCGGTGCGGGCGATTTCTGCACCGCCGAGACGGCCGGCGCAGGTGATCTTGATGCCTTCAGCGCCAAGACGCATGGCCGACTGAACGGCACGCTTCATCGCACGGCGGAAAGCCACGCGGCGCTCGAGCTGCTGGGCGATCGACTGGGCGACGAGCGTCGAGTCGATTTCCGGCTTGCGCACTTCAACGATGTTGAGATGCGTTTCGGAGTTTGTCATCGTCGAGATCTTCTTGCGAAGCTTCTCGATGTCTGCGCCCTTCTTGCCGATGATCAGACCCGGCCGAGCCGAGTGGATCGTGACGCGGCACTTCTTGTGCGGACGCTCGATGACAACCTTGGCAATGCCGGCAGCCTTGAGCTCTTCCATGAGGTAGGCGCGGATCGCCAGGTCTTCATGAAGCAGCTGGCCGTATTCGGCGTTGTCGGCGAACCAACGGCTGTCCCAGGTACGGTTGATGCCGAGGCGGAAGCCGATCGGATTAATCTTCTGGCCCATTATGCGGCCTCCCCTTGTTCAACTTCCCGAACGATGATCGTCAGGTGCGCGAAGGGCTTTTCGATACGCGATGCACGGCCGCGGCCACGAGCGTGGAAACGCTTCATGACGATCGACTTGCCAACATAAGCCTCTGCGACAACGAGCGAGTCGACGTCGAGATCGTGGTTGTTTTCAGCGTTTGCGATCGCCGATTCCAAGGTCTTCTTGACCTGGGCGGCAATGCGCTTGCGCGAGAATTCAAGCTCGGCGAGAGCCTTGTCGACCTTCTTGCCGCGAATGGTCGCGGCAACAAGGTTGAGCTTCTGCGGGCTGACGCGAAGCGTGCGGGCAATTGCCTGCGCTTCGTTGTCTGCAAGCCGACGTTCTGTCTTAGCCTTGCCCATGATTACTTCCTCTTCGCCTTCTTGTCCGCGCCGTGACCATAGTAGGTACGGGTCGGAGCGAATTCACCGAACTTGTGGCCGACCATGTCTTCATTGACAGCAACCGGGATATGCTTGCTGCCGTTGTAGACGCCAAACGTCAGACCAACGAACTGCGGCAGGATCGTGGAGCGACGGCTCCAGATCTTGATCACTTCCGCACGACCGCCTTCGCGGACCTTCTCAGCCTTCTTGAGAAGATAGCCGTCAACAAACGGGCCTTTCCAAACTGAACGAGCCATTATGACTACCTCTCTTACTTCTTCTTCTGGTGGCGCGAGCGCATGATGAACTTGTCCGTGGACTTGTTCGAACGGGTGCGCTTGCCCTTGGTGGGCTTGCCCCACGGGGTCACCGGATGGCGACCACCCGACGTGCGGCCTTCACCACCACCGTGCGGGTGGTCGACCGGGTTCATGACGACGCCGCGAACGTGCGGGCGCTTGCCGCGCCAACGCGAACGACCAGCCTTGCCGTCGTTGATGTTGCCGTGGTCCGGGTTGGACACTGCGCCGATCGTGGCGAGGCAGGTCGCATGAACGAGGCGCTGTTCGCCCGAGTTCAGACGAAGGATCGCCATGCCCTGGTCGCGGCCGACGAGCTGGGCGTAAGCGCCAGCCGAACGGGCGACCTGACCGCCCTTGCCGGGCTTCAGTTCGACGTTGTGGATGATCGTGCCGACCGGGATGTACTGAAGCGGCATGGTGTTGCCGGGCTTCACGTCCACTGCCTTGTCGGAAGCGATGACCTTGTCGCCTTCAGCGATACGCTGCGGAGCGAGGATATAAGCCTGTTCGCCGTCAGCGTAGTTGATCAGAGCGATGAAGGCGGTGCGGTTCGGGTCATACTCGAGACGCGCAACGGTGCCTTCAACGTCGAACTTGCGACGCTTGAAGTCGACGAGACGGTAGGTCCGCTTGTGACCGCCGCCCTGGAACCGCACGGTGATGCGGCCCATGTTGTTGCGGCCGCCCTTGGAGGTCAGACCTTCCGTCAGCGACTTGACCGGCTTGCCCTTGTAGAGGCCGGAACGGTCCACGATAACCAGCTGACGCTGGCTCGGGGTCGTGGGGTTGTAATTCTTCAATGCCATTGTCGTTTACCCTCACAGTCCGGTGGAGACGTCGATGGACTGACCGTCAACGAGCGTGACGACGGCCTTCTTGACGTCCGACTGCTTGCCGGCAAAGCCACGGAAACGCTTCGTCTTGCCCTTGCGGACCAGCGTGTTCACGGCCTTGACCTTCACACCGAAGAGCGCTTCGACTGCAGCCTTGATTTCAGGCTTCGAGGCGTCCTTGGCGACGTTGAATACAACCTGGTTCTGTTCGGAAACCAGCGTCGACTTTTCCGTGATCACAGGAGTACGGATCACATCGTAGTGGCGAAGATCAGTCATTTGAACCGCTCCTCCAGAGCTTCAACCGCAGCCTTGGAAAGCACGAGCTTGCCGCGGCGCAGGATGTCATAAACGTTGATGCCCTGAACCGGAAGAACATCGATATTCGGGATGTTCTGAGCGGCCAGCTTGAAGTTTGCGTCAAGCTCGGCGCCACCGATGATGAGAGCGTTGGTCAGGCCGAGGCCGGCGAATGCGCCGGCAAGAGCCTTGGTCTTGGCTTCGTTGGCAACCAGGTTGTCAACGATGATCAGCTCTTCAGCCTTAGCCTTGGCGGACAGCGCATGGCGAAGTGCCAGAGCGCGGACCTTCTTCGGCAGGTCGTAGGAATGGTCGCGGGAAACCGGACCATGAGCCTTACCACCGCCGCGGAACTGCGGAGCGCGTGCAGAGTGATGGCGGGCGCGGCCCGTACCCTTCTGCTTGAACATCTTTGCACCCGTGCGGGAAACTTCGCCGCGGGTCAGAGACTGATGGGTGCCCTGGCGCTTGGCAGCGAGCTGGTAGCGCACCATGCGGGCAATGATGTCCTCACGGACTTCGAGGCCGAAGATTGCGTCGGAAAGGGAGACCTTCCCTGCGTCCTTGCCCTCGAGGGTCTTGACGGTCAGATCCATAATCAATGCTCCCTTACTTAGCTTCTGCGGCGCGGACGCCAGCCGGACGCGGAGCGGTTTCCGGCGCACCGGACTTCACTGCATCGCGAACGAGGATCCATGCGCCCTTCGAACCGGGAACTGCACCCTTGACGAGGATCAGGCCACGCGCTTCGTCGGTGGAGACGACTTCGAGGTTCTGGGTGGTGACGCGCGTCTGGCCCATGTGACCAGCCATGCGCTTGCCCTTCCAGACCTTGCCCGGGTCCTGGTTGTTACCCGTCGAACCGTGCGAACGGTGCGAAACGGAAACGCCGTGCGTTGCACGAAGACCACCGAAGTTGTGGCGCTTGATGGCGCCGGCGAAACCCTTACCCTGGGTCGTGCCGGTGACGTCGACGAGCTGGCCAGCAACGAAGTGCGAAGCAACGATCTCGCTGCCGACTTCGATGAGGTTGTCGGCGGAAACGCGGAACTCAGCGAGCTTCGCCTTCGGCTCAACGCTTGCGGCAGCAAAGTTGCCACGCATGGCCTTCGAGGTGTTCTTCACCTTCGAGGTGCCGGCGCCGAGCTGAACAGCCGTGTAGCCGTTCTTGTCTTCCGTGCGCTGGGCTACCACCTGGCAGTTCTCCAGCCGCAATACTGTTACCGGGATATGCTCACCCGCATCGTTGTAGACGCGTGTCATTCCCACTTTCTGTGCAATCACACCTGAACGCATAGGTTCATTCCTTTTGAGAGTCCTTTAGGAGCGTTAGCCCCTTCTTGCCTCTTGTTTAAGGATTCCATCCGGACATGATGTCCTTTGGTTTCCCGTTTCTAGAAGACGTTGGCCATGCGGCCACGTACCTTCCTTGTTGTTTCGGCTTGCGCCGGACTTTCAGCTTTTTACAGCTTGATCTCTACATCGACGCCGGCGGCGAGATCGAGCTTCATCAGCGCGTCAACCGTCTGCGGGGTCGGGTCCACGATGTCGAGGAGACGCTTGTGCGTGCGCATCTCGAACTGTTCGCGGCTCTTCTTGTCAACGTGGGGCGACCGGTTGACAGTAAACTTTTCAATGCGGGTCGGCAGCGGAACCGGACCGCGTACGGAAGCGCCGGTGCGCTTGGCGGTCGACACGATCTCGCGCGTGGAGGCATCGAGGATCCGGTGATCAAACGCCTTCAGGCGGATGCGGATATTCTGGCCGTTCATTCGTTTCGTCCTTGTTCAACATGTCCCGCCTGGCAGGACTGTTTTGAATCGTTTGTTCTTACCTAAAGCGAGACAGGGACCCTTCAGAGCCCCTGCCCCAAGCCATTCAGCCGATGATCGATTACTCGACGATCGAAGCGACGATGCCGGCGCCGACGGTGCGGCCGCCTTCGCGGATTGCGAAGCGGAGCTTTTCTTCCATCGCGATCGGAACGATCAGCTCGACGTCAACGGTCACGTTGTCGCCAGGCATAAC
>UBMP01000005.1 GCA_900466575.1 Hyphomicrobiales bacterium
GGTCGCGGCTTCGCGGTCGTCGCCTCGGAAGTCCGCAAGCTCGCCGAACGCAGCCAGCAGGCCGCTGCTGAAATCTCCGGCCTTTCGGGTGAAACGGTGAAGGTCGCGACAGACGCCGGCGAAATGCTCGCGAAGCTGGTTCCGGATATCCGCAAGACCGCGGAACTGGTTGCCGAAATCTCGGCTGCCTGCCGCGAACAAGATATCGGCGCCAGCCAGATCAACGAAGCGATCCAGCAGCTCGACAAGGTGACGCAGCAGAACGCGGGCGCATCGGAAGAGATGTCGGCAACGTCTGAAGAACTCGCAGCCCAGGCCGAGGAACTCCAGGCCTCCATCGCCTTCTTCCGCGTCGACATGGCGGGCCAGGCACGTCAGATGAGCCCGGTGCAGCACCTCCAGGCAACGGCCGCGAAGATGGCCGCTCCAGCCGCAAAGCGGCCGGCGCAAAAGGCGGCATCGCCCAAGGCTCCGGCCAAGGGCAAAGGCTTTTCCATCGACATGAATATGGGCGGGCCTGACAGCGACGACGACGATTTCCGTCAGAGCGCGTAATCGCCTCGACGACACCTCTCTCGGCACCGGCGGAGCCACCGCCGGTGCTGGAGCCGAAAGAACGAAAGCGAGAATGACGCTGATCGATACTGATTCAGTCAGTCAATGAAACAGGGATGAGCAGAACTTTGGGGGTATGCAGATGTCCATTTTTACAAACATGAAGAAATCATCACACAGCCAAACGGCGATTGACGAGATCAAGCGTCTGACGGCTGCATTGAACGACGGCGACATTTCCGGCCGCGCCAATCTTGCAGGCGCCACGGGGGGCGCCCGCGAGGTTCTGGACGCCGTGAACGGGTTGCTCGAAGCGGCCTTGCTACCGGTCAACAACCTGGGCCAGTCCATTGCACACATGTCTGCGGAACATGAACGTGGCGATATCGACGTGACAATCCCGGCCGGGAACTTCAACGGAAACTTTGCAGTGATGGCCAAGGGCGTCAACGACATGGTTGCCGGCCATATCGCCGTGAAGAAGAAGGCCATGGCCTGTGTCAAGGAATTCAGCGAAGGCAATTTTGACGCGCCGCTCGAACAGTTCCCCGGCAAGAAGGCCTTCATCAACGAGACGATCGAGACGTTGCGCGGCAATCTCCGCGGCCTCATCGCCGAAATGAACAAGATGTCCGCGGAGCATGACAAGGGCGACATCGACGTCTTCGTGCCCGCCGATCGCTTCAAGGGCGACTTCGGCGCGATGGCCAGAGGCATCAACGACATGGTCGCCGGGCACATCGCCGTCAAGAAGAAGGCCATGGCCTGTGTGAAGGCTTTTGGCGAAGGCAATTTCGACGCGCCGCTCGAACAGTTCCCGGGCAAGAAGGCGTTCATCAACGAGACGATCGAAACGCTGCGCGGCAACTTCCGCGCCATCATCGCGGAACTTCAGCGCCTGATCGCGGCATCGACCGAGGGCAAGCTGAGCGAGCGCGGCGCCGCCAACCAGTTCGTCGGCGATTTTGCCAAGCTGGTCTCCGGTATCAACGGCATGCTTGATGCTATCATTCTGCCGATCGCGGAAGGTAACCGCGTCCTTGAACTGGTGAGCGACGGCGATCTCAGACAATATGTCGAGATCGATTGCGAAGGCGATCACGAGAAGATGAAGGACGCGATCAATACACTCGTTCAGAATCTCTCGAACGTCGCCGTCGGCATTGCCAGCGCAGCTGATCAGGTGGCCGCCGGCAGCCAGCAGCTCTCCTCCGCAGCCGAGCAGCTGTCCGGAGGCGTGAGCGAACAGGCAGCCTCCGGTGAAGAAGCTTCGGCCTCGATGGAAGAGATGGCGGCCAACATCAAGCAGAACGCCGACAATGCCGCCCAGACGGAAAAGATCGCCCGCCAGTCGGCCAAGGACGCGGAAACATCCGGTCACGCGGTCGATCGGGCTGTCGGCGCGATGCGCACGATTGCCGAGAAGATCTCCATCGTCCAGGAAATCGCTCGCCAGACCGACCTTCTTGCGCTCAACGCCGCTGTCGAAGCAGCGCGCGCCGGCGAGCATGGTCGCGGCTTCGCGGTCGTCGCCTCTGAAGTCCGCAAACTTGCCGAACGCAGCCAGCAGGCCGCCGCGGAAATCTCCGGCCTCTCCGGTGAAACGGTGAAGGTTGCAACGGAAGCCGGCGAGATGCTCTCGAAGCTGGTCCCCGATATCCGCAAGACCGCGGAACTGGTTGCCGAAATCTCGGCGGCCTGCCGCGAGCAGGATATCGGCGCTTCGCAGATCAACGAGGCGATCCAGCAGCTCGACAAGGTGACGCAGCAGAACGCCAGTGCATCGGACGAGATGTCGGCCACATCGGAAGAACTCGCCGCCCAGGCGGAAGAACTTCAGGCCTCCATCGCCTTCTTCCGTGTGGAAGCGGTCGCTGAAAGCAATCCGGTCAAGACGTTGCAGGCAACGGCGGCCAAGATGGCTGCGAAAGCCCCCAAAGCGGCGGCCAAGCCTCCTTTGCGAGCGCAACCGGCCCCGGCGAAGAAGAGAGGTTTCAAACTCGACATGGAAACCGGCGGTCCTGACGGCGACGACGACCATTTCCATCAAGCCGGCTGACGGCTCAGAGCAAACGGCGCGCGATGAGCGCGCGCCGCAGATACCGGGGAGTGGGGTCCCCGGTGTCATGAAACGGGAAACCGGGTCGCGGACGAGTGAGTGTATCGGTCTTCGCGAAAAAGATGACAAAGGGCCTCGAAAGGCCAGGTTTCAATAACGCTATACACTCACTGGGGTGACTAAGATGCGCTTTACTATCAAACTCAAGCTCGCACTTGCATTCGGGCTCATGATTTTGCTGTCTGCGGGCATGTCTACGCTGGCAATTATCAAACTTTCCTCGCTGAACTCCGCGATCAGCCTCATTGTTGACGGGCCTGCAGCGAATCTTCGCAACTCGGGCGATCTGGCCACCGCTGTACTCAACGCCATTCGGATGGAAAAGAACGTCGTTATCAGCACGGATAGCCAAGCTATCGCGGGCTTTGTGGATCAGGTTAAGGCAAACCGGGAGAAGGCTCTCCAGTTCGCCGATCAAATCAAGAAGCGCACGAAAAATTCGGCCGTCATCGACAGAATGAAGGACTACGACGAAGCCTACAATAAGTGGGCACCGCTCGATGACCAGATCCTGAAGTGGGGGATTGAGAACACCAGCGAAAGCAATCGTCAGGCCGGTGAAATGTCCATGGGAGAGGCCCGCAAGGTATCCAATGACATGCTCAAGGCTCTCTCGGCAGCAAACGATGCAATCGTTGCCGATCTGAATGAAACCAACAGTTCGACAGACCAGGAATACGCCAATTCGCGAAACATCCTGATTAGTGCGGTTGCAGCAATGCTGCTCCTGTCCGTCGGCATCGCGCTCTGGATCGCCCTGGGCATCAATTCGGGCCTCAAGAAAATCCAGGCCGTTGCTGAAGCCGTCTCGATCGGCGACCTGAACCAGGACGTCCAGATCAAGACCAACGACGAAATCAAGGACCTGGTCGACACGATCAACATCATGACCGGTAACCTGCGCAACACCGCCCGCGTTGCCGACCAGATCGCCAATGGCGACCTGACAGTCACACCGAAGCCGATGTCCGACAAGGATACGCTGGGCATGTCGCTGCAGTCGATGGTCGAGCGTCTTCGCGGCGTCGTCGGCGATGCGCTTGCCGCAGCCGATAACGTCTCCTCAGGCAGCCAGCAGCTGTCTTCGGGTTCGGAACAGCTCTCGCAGGGCGCCACCGAACAGGCCTCCTCTGCCGAAGAAGCCTCCGCTTCGATGGAAGAAATGGCCGCCAACATCAAGCAGAACGCCGACAACGCAGCCCAGACGGAAAAGATCGCCCGTCAGTCTTCCAAGGATGCGGAAGCCTCCGGCGAGGCCGTGAACAAGGCCGTCAACGCCATGCGCACGATTGCCGAGAAGATCTCGATCGTCCAGGAAATCGCCCGCCAGACCGACCTTCTCGCGCTGAACGCCGCTGTGGAAGCAGCACGTGCCGGCGAACATGGTCGCGGCTTCGCGGTCGTGGCGTCGGAAGTCCGCAAGCTCGCCGAACGCAGCCAGTTGGCTGCCGCCGAAATCTCCGGTCTCTCGGGTGAAACCGTGAAGGTCGCCACGGAAGCCGGCGAAATGCTCTCGAAGCTTGTCCCCGACATCCGCAAGACGGCGGAACTGGTTGCCGAAATCTCGGCTGCCTGCCGCGAGCAGGATATCGGTGCAAGCCAGATCAACGAAGCGATCCAGCAGCTCGACAAGGTGACACAGCAGAATGCCGGCGCATCGGAAGAGATGTCGGCAACATCGGAAGAACTCGCAGCACAGGCTGAAGAACTCCAGGCCTCCATCGCCTTCTTCCGGGTTGATGAGGCGGGCGGCAAGAAGAGCGTGTCGCATCACTCGATGGCGCATCACGCCGTGCACAAGCCGGCACCGTCCCTCAAGGCAAAGGTGGCCGCCAAGGCGGCGCCCAAGAAGGCTGCAGCAGATAACAGTGTCGCTGCCCAGCAGGCCCGTGCGAAGGGCTTTGCGCTCGACATGTCGATGGGCGGCCCGGACAGCGACGACCACGACTTCAAGGAGAGCGCATAAATGGCTACGAACGCTTCTGAATCGCAATACGTGACATTCGGCCTGGACGACGAGTGCTTTGCCGTGCCGGTCGAAGTGGTCAGGGAAATCCTTGACTATGAGGATGTATTCCGCATCCCGCACGGTCCTGACTATCTGCTCGGACTGCGTGACGTTCGCGGTCAGGGCGTTCCGGTTATCGACCTGCGGCTGCGGCTCGGCATGTCGGGCATGGCGAAAACGACGCATACACGCGTTCTCGTCATCGACGTGCCGATCGGAGGCCGCCTCCTGACACTCGGCCTCGTTGCCGATCGTGTCTTCGAAGTCGCTTCCTTCCAGAATGATGCCGTCGAGGGCGCACCCGATATCGGGGTGCGCTGGTCGTCCGAATATATTTCGGGCGTCGTACGCCGCAATGGCGGCTTTGTCGTGATCATCGACCTGGGGCGGCTCTTTACGGGGGCGGATGTCTCTTCACTGATGGCAGGGCCGCAAGCCAAATCTGCCTGATCGATATCCAAGGAGCGGCGGCGACCGATAAAGGCCGCCGCTCATGAAGCCCCTGTCGGAAACGCGGGTGTGTGAGCCGGCTCTCAGTGGCCAGCATCCTGAAACTGAAAGAGTTCTAGAGTGTCAGTAGCGGAAGCAAGATATCAAGTTGATACAGGGATCAGTCCGAAGAACTTCGAACGGTTATCTCGCTATATCTACGACTACAGCGGCATCAAGATGCCGCCTTCCAAGAAGACAATGCTCGAGGGTCGTCTGCGGCGTCGGCTGCGGGCGACGGACATCGAGACGTTCGACGATTATTGCGAATATCTTTTCAAGCATGGTGGTCTGGAGCGTGAAGCGATCCATCTGATGGACGCCGTGACGACCAACAAGACCGACTTCTTCCGTGAGCCGAAGCACTTCGAGCATATGGTCGACAAGGGGTTGCCAACCCTCATCTCTGAGGGATTTCGCCGTCTGCGGATTTGGAGCGCTGCGGCGTCGATCGGCGCCGAGGCCTATACGATCGCCATGGTGATGGAAGAATTCCTGAGAACGCACAATTCCCTCGACTATTCCATTCTGGCCACCGACCTTTCGACCGAAGTGCTGAAGATCGCACGGCGTGGCGTCTATCCGCGAAGCATGATCACGCCGGTCGATCAGTCGCTGCGCAAGCGCTACGTCATGGAAGCCCGCGATCCGGAGCGTGATGAGGTTCGCATCCACCCCAAGCTTCGCATGAAGGTGGGCTTTGCGAGGCTTAACCTGATGGACGAGAAATACGAGGTGGGAGACAAGACCCATATTGTCTTCTGCCGCAACGTGTTGATCTACTTCGACAAGCCAACCCAGCAGAAGGTGCTCCGGCGCCTTTGCGACAATCTGGTTTCCGGTGGCTTTCTCTATGTTGGGCATTCCGAAACGATCACCGGACTCGATCTGCCGGTGAAGCAAGTCGCAAACACGGTCTTCAGGAGGGTCTGACCGCTATGGCAGAGAAGAAAATCCGCGTCCTTATCGTCGATGACTCCGCCAGCGTCAGGCAGGCGCTTGCCAAGGTGCTGACAGAAGAAGGCGATATCGAAATCATCGGTGCGGCCGGGGATCCCTTCATGGCGGCCAAGAAGCTGCAGGAGGACGTGCCGGACGTCATTACGCTCGATGTCGAAATGCCGAAGATGGACGGTATCACCTTTCTGCGCAAGCTGATGTCGCAGCATCCGATCCCGGTCGTCATGTGCTCCTCGCTGACGGAGTCTGGCTCCGAAACGCTGATGCAGGCGATGGAAGCCGGCGCGGTCGATGTGATCCTGAAGCCGAAGATCGCAGCAGCCGACTTTCTCGCCGAATCCGGTGCGCGGATCCGGCAGACAGTGCGCGCCGCAGCACAAGCCCGGTTGGGCGCCATGCGCAAGCGCTCCGTTGGCACAGGCTCATCCTCTCCTGGCCCTGCAGCGAAGCTGACGGCCGACGCAGTTCTCCCGCCGCCGACAGGCCGCGCCATGGCCAAGACGACCGAAATGGTGTGCTGCATCGGCGCCTCCACAGGCGGCACGGAAGCGTTGCGCGAACTGCTTGAGGTTCTGCCCGCCAATACGCCGGGCATCGTCATCGTTCAGCACATGCCGGAGAAGTTCACCGCTGCCTTTGCGAAGCGTCTGAACGGCCTGTGCGAGGTCGAGGTCAAGGAAGCGGAGAATGGCGATCCTGTCCTGCGCGGCCACGTCCTCATCGCCCCCGGCGACAAGCACATGCTGCTCGAGCGTCAAGGCGCGCGCTATGTCGTCTCCGTACGCGACGGCCCGCTCGTTTCGCGCCACCGACCCTCCGTCGACGTGCTCTTCCGTTCAGCGGCCCGCTCGGCCGGCTCGAACGCCATGGGCGTCATCATGACCGGCATGGGTGACGACGGGGCACGCGGCATGCTGGAAATGCACCAGGCCGGCGCCTTCAACATTGCGCAGGACGAGGCAACCTCGGTCGTCTACGGCATGCCGAAGGAAGCCGTCGCCAAGGGGGGCGTCGACCGCATCGTGCCGCTGGAACAGATTGCACGCGAAATCCTGGCCGCCGACAAGCGCCGGTAACCGGAAGAACAGAAGCAAAGCGCCCGCCGGGTTCGTCCTGGCGGGCGCTTTGTCATTCGATTAGCCGTATCAGGCGGTCGGCTGCTTCGTCTTGCGCAGATAGGGCAGAACCGTATCGAACGAGCCGAAACGGGCAATCGCATCCTCGTTGGAAACCGCTGCCGTGATGATCACGTCGTCGCCCTGATTCCAGTTGGCGGGCGTGGCCACCTGATGCTTGGCGGTGAGCTGGATGGAATCGATCGCCCGCAGGATTTCCGCGAAGTTGCGGCCCGTCGTCATCGGGTAAGTGAGGATCAGCTTGATCTTCTTGTCCGGACCGATGACGAAGACGGAGCGCACGGTCGCATTGTCGGCCGGCGTGCGGCCTTCCGAGGTTTCACCGGCACCGGCGGGCAGCATGTCATAAAGCTTGGCGACCTTGAGGTCCTTGTCGCCGATCAGCGGATATTCGACGTCGAAGCCGGTTGCAACGCGGATGTCGTTCTTCCACTTGGCATGGCTTTCGACCGGATCGACCGAAATCCCGATGACCTTGACGCCGCGCTTGCGGAACTCGCCGTCCAGACCCGCCATCGCGCCAAGCTCGGTCGTGCAGACCGGCGTGAAGTTCTTCGGATGCGAAAACAGAACCGCCCAGCCGTCGCCGATCCAGTCGTGGAAATGAATGGTCCCCTGCGTCGTCTCCGCCGTAAAGTCGGGGGCGATGTCGTTAATGCGAAGGCTCATCATAAACTCCTCTTTTCGATGCAGTCGCTCTTGTCGGGCAACATGCGGAACGCAGCGTAATCTCTCAATGCATCATGGGACCGTGCCGCGATCTCGCGTCTGGGCGGAATCTTGTCCTGATGCTGAACTTTGGCCTGCAATTGCCGGAAAATTCCGTAACCACTGGTCCAGCGGCCATACCCACTCTCGATGTTTATATGGCCTGCCTGACCGAGAATGTGAACATCGCTTCCCCATTCAGCGGTTATTTCCGTCAAATTCTCGAACGGCATGTAGATATCGTTGAGGCTGCCGACAACCACAGACGCAAAAGGAAGCGCTCTCGTTTCGGGCGCATGAACGGCAACGAGGTTTTCGGAATGAAGCTTGCTGGTGATGCCGATGTCGCAGGGCGCTACCAGCATTGCGCCGCGCACATGACGCGCAGAGGAGCGCCGGGCAAGCGCTGCCGTGACATGGCAGCCGAGACTATGCGCGACAATGAAGGCCGGCCCTTGCGCCAGTTCCGCCTCGAGCCGCTCGACCCATTCCTCAAGACAGGGCCGGTCCCAGTTCGCCTGCTCCACAACGCGGGAACCTTCCACATCGGAAACCCAATGGCGCTGCCAATGGCCATCGCCCGAACCGAAGAGACCGGGCACGATGAGTATCTTTTCCATCTGAACGTCCCTGCCCGTCATATCTCGAGAATGTTAGGAGACGTGGCCGCCGGCCACCATGAAAATGACGAAACCGAAAGCGGCAGCGATGGCTGCCAGCTCCACGATGCGCTGTGTCAATGTGATCGAAACGGAGGGCTTTCTCGCAAGATAGGCCGTCTTTTGTGTCCCGGTCGTCATGGCTTCACCTTTCTTCAAGCGATACGCCGTTTATAATCCAGCTAAACGGTAGACTTAAGGAAAGCGATTGTTCGCCAAAGACGCGGGGAGGAAAATTTTTCTTCAGTTCATGCCTCAAGATCCCGCTCTGTCGATTACGGTGAGGCTGCCGAATTGCGTATGCGCAATGCCACAAATCGTTGTGTTGACAAACCTCCCAAGAGGTTCAAGAGTGCCCGCGCAGACGGGCTGCGTGAGGGGGAAAATCATGCATCAGCGCGCTTCTATTCGCTTTTTCGCTATTCTTTTCATGATCTTGCTGAACATCGGCGGGATCGCGAACGCCGCGGACGCCAAGCGGCAGATCGTTACCACCAAGGACAGCGACTATTTCGGCTTCGACCTGCGCACGGTGCAGAACGTGACGCTCGACCAGTGCAGCGCCGCCTGTGTCGGTGACAAGTCCTGCCGTGCCTTCACCTATAACCCCAAGGTGAAATGGTGCTTCCTGAAATCCGATTTCAACCAGATGAACCCCTTTCCCGGGGCCATCGCCGGTAAGGTGGTCGAAGTCTCCGCCGTCAAGGAAGCGGATATCGGCGCCGCCCCTGCACTGGCCTTCCTGTCGGACACGTTCGTCCAGTCCGCAGCCGACCTGCGCAACGGCCTGACCATCCCTGACGACCTGAAAAATCAGGGCCTTGAAAGTCTGCTCGCACTGGCGCGGCTTGACGCGACTTCCGGCAATATCCCGAATGCGATGACGGCGTTCCAGGCTGCACTATCTCTGGAGCCGGACTCTGCCGACATTTGGATCGAAACCGCGCGCGCCGCCAATACCGTCACGAAGGATACCGAGCTCGCCACGCGCGCCGCCTATGTCGCGCTGAACGGCTATCAGCTCACCCGAACGGCTTCCGCCCGCGCCGACGCGCTTGCCGTCCTCGCGAAGTCATTGGAAAACGCCGAGAACTTTCGTCAGGCGCTGAATGCCTACAAGGCAAGCGTCAATCTCGTTTCCTCTGCCGCTGTCCAGGCCGCCTATGCGGATCTGCGCGCCCGTCAAGGCTTCCGCGTCACCGGCAACACGCTCGACAATGACAATGCCCAGCCGCGCGCCTGCGTGCAATTCTCGGAAAAGCTTCTGAAAAGCGGGGTCGATTACGCAACCTTCGTCACGGTCAACAATGCCGCCGCGAAGGGCGTGGATGCCAAGGACAACCAGATCTGCGTCGAGGGGCTGGACTTCGGGCAGCATTACCGCATTTCACTGCGCGCCGGCCTGCCCTCCTCCGTCGATGAACCGCTTCTCGCGCAGGTCAATGTCGACGTTTACGTCAAGGACCGGACTGCGTCGGTTCACTTTACCGGCGACAATTTCGTCCTGCCTTCGACGGCACGCCGTGGCATTCCGCTCGTTTCCGTCAATGCCTCGACAGCCAATCTCAAGCTTTACCGCATCGGCGACCGCAACATCGCGCAGCTCTTGAACAATTCGCAGTTCCTGACGCAGGTTGACAAATATAGCGCCGACACGATCAAGGACACGAATGGCGAACTGGTGTGGCAGGGTTCCATCGACATCAAACAGTCGCTGAACAAGGACGTCATCACCAGTTTCCCGGTCGATGAGGTCGTGCCTGAGCGCAAGCCGGGCGTCTATGTGCTCACCGCCGTCGTGCCGAACAGCGGCGGACAGGAATGGGACCCGCAGGCGACGCAGTGGTTCGTCGTCTCCGATATCGGTCTGACGACCTATGCCGGCACGGATGGGCTGAACGTCTTTGCCCGTGCGCTCGGTAGCGCCAGGCCGCTCGCCGGCGTCGATCTGCAACTGCTCGCCAAGAACAATGAAATCCTCGGCACCGTGAAGACCGATGCCAATGGCCGCGCCACGTTCAGCGCCGGTCTGATGCGCGGCACCGCCGGCATGACGCCCGCCGTTCTCACCGCCCAGCAGAACGGCAAGGATTATGTCTTCCTCGACATGACCCGCGCCGGTTTTGACCTTTCGGATCGCGGCGTCGCAGGCCGCGTAGCACCCGGCGCCATCGACCTCTATGCCTGGACCGAACGCGGCGTATACCGCCCCGGCGAAACCGTTCACGCCGCAGCGCTCGCCAGAGACATCTCCGCGAAGGCCATCGACAACCTGCCGCTCACCTTCATCTTCCTGCGCCCGGACGGCGTAGAAGACCGCCGCGTCGTGACCGATGGCGGCAAGGCCGGCGGCTATGCGGTCGATCTGCCGATTCTCACCAATGCCATGCGCGGCACCTGGACGATGAACATCTATGTCGATCCTAAGGGCGTTTCCATCGGTTCGCAAACCTTCATCGTCGACGATTTCGTGCCGGACCGCATCGAATTCGACATGAAGACCGACGCCAAGGAAATCGGCGTGGATACTTCGGCGCGGATCGAGGTCGATGGCCGCTATCTCTATGGCGCGCCCGCCGCAGGTCTGGCGCTGGAAGGCGAAGTCGTGCTGAAACCGACGCGCCTGCGTGACGATTACAAGGGCTATCAGTTCGGCCTCGCCGATGAAGGCAACGGCAAGGCAGATGCTGCCGACGACGGCGAAGCCGCCGACAATGCCGGCGACAGCAACGCGCAGAACTCCAAGCTGACGCTGGAGAATCTCGATCCGCTCGATGACCAGGGCAAGGCGGCCTTTGACGTCGCGCTCTCCGAAATTCCCTCGACCACGCAGCTCATCAATGCCGAAGTTACGCTGCGCATGGTGGAGGCCGGTGGCCGCGCGGTCGAGCGCTCGCTGACCCTGCCGGTGAAGGTTGACGGCCCGCGCATCGGCATCAAGCCGGATTTCGACGGCAATCTCGGCGAAAACGCCATGGCGGGTTTCCGCGTCATCGCCATCGACGCCAACGGCCAGAAGCAGCCGATGAAGGGGCTCTCCTGGAAGCTGCTCGCCGTCGAGCGGAACTATCAATGGTATCGCGACGGCAGCGCCTGGAAGTTTGAGCCGGTCATGTCCACCAAGCAGGTGGCGGCCGGCACGGTGGATGCGACGCCGGAGGGCGGTGTCATTTCCGCGCCCGTCGCCTGGGGCCGCTATCGCCTCGAAGTCAGCTCCGCCGATCCGAACGGCCCTGAATCGAGCGTCGAATTCAACGCCGGCTGGTATGTCGCGGCCAAATCGACCGAGACGCCGGATGCGCTGGACATCGCGCTCGACAAGCCGAGCTACACGGTCGGCGAGACGGCCAAGCTGAAGCTCACCTCGCGCTATGGCGGCCATGTCATGGTCATGGCCGGTTCCGAGACGCTGCTCTCGGTGAGCGAGGCGGACATCGCGGCCGGTGGCGGCGAAATCTCCGTACCTGTCACGGCAGACTGGGGTGCGGGCACCTATCTGACCGCCACCCTCTTCCGCCCCGGCGACGCACAGGACAGCCACATGCCGATGCGCGCCATCGGCGTGAAATGGGCGGCCGTCGATCCGGCCGAGCGCAAGCTAGCGATCAGGTTCGACACAGTGCAGAAGACCCTGCCGCGCAAGCCGCTTGATATCGCCGTGCAGGTCGAAGGCGCCGGCGCGAAGGAGGAGGCCTATGTGACGGTCGCCGCCGTCGATGTCGGCATTCTCAACCTCACCCGCTATCAGCCGCCCTCGCCGGATGGCTGGTACTACGGCCAGCGCATGCTCGGTCTCGAAATCCGCGACATCTATGGCCGCCTGATCGACGGTTCGCTCGGCGCGATGGGCGCCCTGCGTACCGGCGGCGACGGCGGCGAGGCGCATTTGCAGGCAAGCCCGCCGACGCAGAAGCTCGTCGCCTTCTTCTCCGGTCCGGTGAAGCTGGATGCCGAGGGCAAGGCGCGTGTCAGCTTCGACATACCGCAGTTCAACGGCACGGCGCGCATCATGGCGGTCGCCTGGTCGAAAGCCGGCGTCGGGCATGCGACGCAGGATGTCGTCATCCGTGATCCGGTCGTCGTCACGGCAAGCCTGCCGAAATTCCTCGCACCCGGAGACAAGGCCGATCTGAGGCTCGACCTCGCCAACACCGATGCCCCGGCCGGCGACTACACGCTCTCCGTCACCGGCAATGCATCCGCCAAGCTGGACGAAGCCTCGGCCAGCAAGACGGTGCATCTCGACCCCGGCGGCAAATACAACATCACCGTACCCTTGATCGGCGGAACGCCCGGCAATGGGACGGTCGCGATCCGGCTGGCCGGTGCCAGCGGGCTGTCGCTCGACCAGTCGGTCGAGGTTCCGGTGCGCCCGGCGCAGCTTCCCGTCACCGAGCGGCGGCTGATCCCGCTGGCGACGGGCGCGAAACTGACGGTGAATGCCGATCTGCTCGCCGACAGCGTGCTGCCCGGAGCATCCGTCAGCATCAATGTCAGCCGCTCCAGCGCGTTTGACGTGCCCGCACTCCTGATGAGCCTCAGCCGCTATCCATATGGCTGCGCGGAACAGACAGCGTCCGGTGCGCTGCCGCTCCTCTATTTCAGCGAGATGGCCGCCACGAATGGCGTCGCCAACGATGCCGAGCTGCACAAGCGGGTGCAGGACGCGATCTATCGCGAACTGTCCTACCAGTCCTCGACCGGCAGCTTCGGCCTGTGGGGTCCGGGCTCGGGCGACATGTGGCTTGACGCCTATGTCACCGATTTCCTGACCCGTGCCCGCGAAATGAAGTTCGACGTGCCGGATCAGGCCATGGTGCAGGCGCTGGAGAACCTCCAGAACTCGCTGAGCGCCAACACGAATGTCAAAGATCACGGCAGCGAGATCGCCTATGCGCTCTATGTCCTGGCGCGCAACAAGCGGGCCTCGATCAGCGACCTGCGCTACTATGCCGACACGATGCTGAACGACTTCGCGACTCCGCTCGCCAAGGCACAGCTCGCGGCAGCGCTGGCCCTTTATGGCGATGCGCAACGTTCGCGCAACATCTTCATCGACGCGCTTCAAGCCGCGCAGCAGCAGGCTGCCAAGCCTGTCAGCTTCGCCCGCAACGACTATGGCTCGTCCCTGCGAGACGGAGCGGCCATTCTGGCGCTGGCGGCGGAAACCAGCCCGGTTCCGCCGATCGTCCCCGAACTTGCCTCGGTCGTCTCGAAGGACTGGCAGACGCGGCGCTATACCAGCACGCAGGAACAGGCCTGGATGCTGCTCGCCGCCCGCGCGCTGCAGAATGGCGACGAGGGCCTGTCGCTCGACGTCAACGGTGCCGTCCAGAAGGGCGCCTATATGGCGACGGCCACGGGCGAGGCGCTGGCCTCGCATCCGGTGACCGTGACGAACACGAGCAAGGATGCGCTGTCCGTCAACGTCACCACGGTCGCCGCCCCCGCCCAGCCGCTGCCCGCCGGCGGCGATGGCTTCACCATCGAGCGCCACTACTACACGCTGGCAGGTGAAGAGGCGAACGTCTCCGAGGCCAAGCAGAACGAGCGCTATGTCGTGGTTCTCCACGTCGTGGCGAACAACGACTGGCCGCAGCGCATTCTCGTGACCGATCTCCTGCCCGCGGGTCTCGAGATCGACAATCCGAGCATGGTCAGCAGCGCGCAGCTGGCGAATTTCGACTGGCTGACGGATATCCAGCCGGCCCATGTCGAATTCCGCTACGACCGCTTCGTCTCGGCCTTCGACCTGGCCAGCGGCGCCGAACGCGACCTCACCTTCGCCTATGTCGTGCGCGCGGTCACACCGGGCGTCTACGATCATCCGGCGGCAAGCGTGGAAGACATGTATCGCCCGCAATTCTCGGCCCGGACGGCCTTGGGCCGCATGGCAGTGATGCGCTGAGACGGCAACGGCGATGAGGAGGCGCGCGAAGATCGGGATCGGACTGGCGGCCTGCCTCGGCATGGCGGGCCTTTCCGTTCTGGGCCTGATCGCCGCCGACCGCGCCTTTCCACCGCCGCTCGAGAGCGCACAGGTCGTGTCGCGGGAGGTGCGCGATGCAGACAATGAATTGCTACGTGCCTTTGCGACTCCTGAAGGGCGCTGGCGGCTGAAGACGACGATCGCGGATGTCGATCCGCAGTTCCTCAAGATGCTGATCGCCTATGAGGACCGGCGGTTCTACGAGCATAAGGGTATTGATCCGCTGGCCTTCGGTCGCGCCTTTATGCAATTGATCACCCATGGCCGCATCGTCTCGGGCGGCTCGACGCTGACCATGCAGGTCGCCCGCCTGATCGAGCCGCGCACGGAGCGCTCCGTCCCGGCCAAGCTCCTGCAGATGTTCCGCGCCTTCCAGATCGAGCGCCGGCTGAGCAAGACGGAAATCCTCAACCTCTACCTCACCCACGCACCCTATGGCGGCAATCTCGAAGGCGTGCGGGCGGCAAGCCTTGCCTACTTTGGCCGCGAGCCCGGGCGGCTGGATGTGGCACAGGCCGCTCTCCTCGTCGCGCTCCCGCAACTGCCGGAAAAGCGCCGGCCCGACCGCAATGCGGAAGCTGCCATCAAGGTTCGCGCCCGGGTTTTGAACCGTGCAGCCGTTGCCGCGGTCGTCGGCGAAGGCGAGGCCGAACGCGCGAGCCTGATGCCGGTCCCCACCACGCGTCGGCAATTGCCTGCCTATGCCGCCCATCTCGCCGAATTCGCGGTGCGAAAGGAACCTGGTGTCACGCTGCACAAGACGATGCTGAAGCGTGACATTCAGGCAGGCCTGGAATCCGCCGCGGCAAGCGCCGCACAGCGCCTCGGCCCGAAGGTTTCCGTCGCCATCGTCATGGCCGATATCCGCACAGGGGCGATTGTTGGCGAAGTCGGGTCTGCCGGCTACTTCGACTCCAGTCGCGCAGGCTGGGTGGACATGACACGCGTGCTGCGTTCGCCGGGCTCGACGTTGAAGCCCTTCATCTATGGCCTCGCCTTCGAGCAGGGTTATGTGGCTCAACAGACGATCATCGAGGATCGGCCCGCGGACTTCTTCGGCTATCGGCCGCGCAATTTCGACATGTCCTATCAGGGGGATGTGAGCGTCCGTGAGGCCTTGCAGCTTTCTCTCAATGTACCCGCCGTGCGTCTCCTCGACGCCGTCGGTCCGACACGGCTCCTCGTCCGCTTCCGCCGGGCCGGGGTGAAGCCGGTGCTGCCGCCGAACGAGGCCCCCGGCCTTGCCATCGCGCTTGGCGGCATCGGCGTCACGCTGAAGGACCTTGTGCAGCTTTATGCCGGTCTCGCCAGCCGCGGTCGGCTTGTGCAGATCGGTGATGGTGTACTCGACCAGCCGGAAAAGATGGAGGGCGAGCCACTGATGGAGCCGGTCGCGGCCTGGAACATCACCGACATCCTCGCCGACGTGCTTGCGCCCCGTGGCAGTCGCCAGCTCGGCATCGCCTACAAGACCGGCACGAGCTACGGCAACCGGGACGCGTGGTCCATCGGCTATGACGGCGCACATGTCATAGGCGTCTGGGTGGGAAGACCGGATAATGGCGCGGTTCCCGGCCTCACCGGCTATCTCTCCGCCGCACCCGTTCTCTTCGACGCGTTCGTGAAATCGGGCGTGGCGATCGCACCCTTTCCGCCTGCACCACAGGGTGCTTCGCATATTGCCGCCGCGGATCTGCCGATGAGCCAAAGACGCTTTTCAAGGACCTCCGTTGGACTGCTTGCCATGTCGGGCAAGGAGCCCGCACCGCAGATTGTCTATCCGCCGGAGGGCGCCCGCGTCGATCTCGGCGTCAACGATGCTTCCACGCAGCCGGAAGCGCTGTCGCTGAAACTGCAGGGCGGCCGCGCCCCCTTCCATTGGCTTGCAAACGGAAAACCGTTGCCTGAGCTTTCGCGCCGTCGGACCCTGCAGTGGGTGCCGGATGGGGCGGGATATTCCACGCTCACCGTCATCGACGCCGCCGGACGGGCGGCAAGCGTGCGGGTCTTCGTCGAATAGGGCGAGCCCAGATCGGCTCAAACGCTGTTTCGCTCGGAAATTCGCAAAACGGAGCAGCTTTCGCGGGCCGACTTTACCGGCTGTTAACCATAAATTGCGCAACACTTGGACATGCCCGACGCAGCTGGTTTCAATCATGCCGTTGGGACGTTCCAAAGCCGCAGATTGGGGGCAATCATGGCCATCATCACGTTCGCGAATACCAAGGGCGGGGCCGGCAAGACGACCGCGGTCGCCATCGTTGCCTGCGAGTTGATCCGTATGGGCTTCTCCGTGACGGTCCTCGACGCGGATCCGCAACTCTGGTTCAGCAAGTGGCATGAGAAGATGGGCGCGAACGCGCCGAAGCGCCTCTCGGTCGTCTCCTACGTTACCGCAGCGAGCCTGAACGGCTACATCGAGCGGGCCAGAGCCGATGCTGACTTCGTCCTGCTCGACCTCCCCGGCGCCCGAAGCCCGCTTCTGGCACAGGCCATCGGCCAGTCGCAATATGTGATCATCCCAATTCAGGGATCGGCCATGGATGCCGAGGGCGGCGCCAATGTCATCGAACTCATCCAGTATCTCGCAGACCGCGCCAATATCCGCATTCCGCATTCGGTCGTGCTGACGCGCATCAATCCCATGGTGACGACGCGTTCGCTGCAGACGGTCAAGGACCTGCTCTCCAAGCGCCGCGTCCATGTCTTTGCCACGCCGATCATCGAGCGCGCCGCCTATCGCGACGTGTTCACCTCGGGCGAAACGCTTTACACCGCCGACCCTGAGCGGATTTCCAATCTGGACAAGGCCCAGGAAAACGCCCAGGCGCTGGGGCTCGAAGTGCTGCGGCGGATACTCCCCTATACGACGAAGCCGGTGATACGCGAAGCTTCTGACGTGCGGATGGCAAGCTGACGCGCCGGGGCCGCATTCAGGTTCGTGCTTCAGTTCGATCCGACTGCTAAACGGCTGCCACGCGCCTCGTAAAACTGACGCGTCTTCGACGCGAAGCCGAATGTCGAGTGGCGTTTGCGGCCTGGATGGGGTCGACGTTGGTCACCTCGGCACGTCGGGCATGCTCAAACACTCTGACACAATCACGCCCGTCTCGCTTGGCTGAATAGAGCGCCTGATCGGCCTGATCGCGCATCATGTCTGCGTTGGCGATGCCATCCCACTCGGCAATGCCGGCGCTGATGCTTGTCTTGATGACCGCATCACCCTTCCGCAAGGAAAGATTCTTGACGGATTGACGAACGTCCTCGGCAAACTGGCTGGCCGTCTGCGCCGTCTGGTTGCGGAGAAAGACCGCAAACTCTTCGCCGCCGATGCGACCGTACGATGCGTCACGACCGGCGACACCGGCAATGGCCTTTGCGATACTGACAAGAACCAGATCGCCCGTCTCATGCCCGTAGCGATCGTTGATCATCTTGAAAAAGTCGACATCCAGCAGGATGCACACATCGCCCTTCTGCATCGTTTGCGGCAACGATCCAAGAAAATGCTGACGGTTTGGAATGCCGGTCAGCGCGTCGGTATTGGCATAGAGCCTCAGACGCGCCTCAGCCCTTTCCTGAACCAGCACGATCGCAAACAGCGTCATCGAAAAATGGCAGATGATCATGAAGAAGAAGGCATAGGCCGGCGCGATCAGTTGGAAGCCGGGATGAAGCAACCCCACCACGACCAGCAGTGAAAAGACCGCTACCGATATCAGGGAGGCCAGCAGCCCTACCCGTGCGGAGAGTCGGTCCGTGAAGAAATCTCGGAGAATCTGCAAACCCGGTACCAGGAGCGCGACTGCCGTCGCTAAATTGAAGATCGCGGCGCGCGTCTCGCTGATTTCGTACCATCCTGCCCAACCGACCACGGCAGACAGGATCAAGGCGGCGGCGGGCAGAAGCCAATGAGCGATTTCATATTGGCGGCGGCTGAGCTGAAGCAGCCCCATGCCCAGCAATCCATATCCCACCAGGCCGATCACAAAGCTCGCAAGCTTCCAGTAGACAAGAGAAGAACCTTGCTCTCCCAGACCCGCCAGCGTGGACGCGACAGCCATGAGAGCATAGCCTGTCGCAAGGAAATCCAGCCCGGGCTCGCGGGAGCGCCACCGGACATAGGAAAAACAAATCGCACCGACGATGAAGGAAGATTTGTGAAGAAGAAGAACTGTAGCAATGTCCATAGTGAACCAAAAGGCAGCGGGCTTCGTAATGGTCTTAATGTCCAACCGCTACTTTTCGGTGAATGAGCGGTTGCCGTTGGAATGACGGAACGCACCTGAAAGCCCGTAGGCCGCCTTGACACTCCGACGCCAAGACTGCCATCAAAGCCTCTTAAAGCAAAGCCTCACAATCATAAAGGTGAGCGCCGAAACAGAGCCCAGCCTCTGCGCAAGGATGTGACCATGAACCTCGTTCTCCCCGCCCCCCCGACGCCGACGGTTGCTGTTCACGGTTCGGATGCTCGTTTTCCGGTTCGCCGCATCTTTTGCGTCGGGCGCAACTATGCCGCCCACGCGCGCGAGATGGGGAAGGATCCGGATCGTGAGCCGCCGTTCTTCTTCAGCAAACCGGCCGATGCCGTTGTCGATTCCGGTGTGACGATCGCCTATCCGCCGCAGACGGAGGATTTTCATTATGAGGCTGAACTCGTCGTGGCGATTGGAACTGGCGGAGCCGACATCGCGGAAAGCGACGCACTCGAACACGTATGGGGCTACGCCGTCGGCAACGACCTGACGCGGCGCGACCTGCAACAGTTGGCAAAGGATCTCGCTCGTCCGTGGGACTTCGCAAAGGCTTTCGACCGTTCCGCCGTCATCGGTCCGGTTCATCCGGTGGCAGAGGTCGGCCACCCGGAAAAGGGTTCGATCCGTCTGACCGTCAACGGCAAGATCAAGCAGGATGCCGATCTTGCCGAACTCATCTGGTCGATCCCGGAGGTCATTTCCTACCTCTCGCATTCCATCGCGCTCGCGCCGGGCGACCTCATCATGACCGGTACGCCCGCCGGCGTCGGCGCGCTGGTACCGGGCGACGTCTGCGTCATCTCGATCGAAGGTCTCGGCGAAATCTCCACGACGATCGGCCCGAAGGCCTGATCGGTCGTCTTCGCGTCAGATATCGTAGCTGTGACCCGCATTGAGCGAGGCGATGAATCGTTTGGTCCGCTCACGTTCCGGAGCCTGAAAGATGCGACTCGGCGCGCCGTGCTCGACGATAAGGCCGCCATCGAGAAACAGCACCTGATCGGCAACACGCGAGGCGAGACGGAGATCATGCGTCGCCATGATCATGGTCGTGCCTTCGCGGGCCAGACGGCTCAACACTTCGACCACCTCTTCGGCGAGTTCCGGATCCAGTGCCGAGGTCGGCTCGTCGCAAAGAAGCACGCGTGGCGAAGGGGCCAGAGCGCGGGCAATCGCCACACGCTGCTGCTGACCGCCGGATAGGGTCGCCGGCCAGGCATCCGCCTTGTGCGCCATCCCGACCTTCTGCAGAAGTTCAAGCGCATGGGCCCGAGCCTTCTCCTTCGGCCATTTCAGCACGGTAACGAGGCCTTCCATCACGTTGCCGATGGCAGTCTGGTGTGGAAACAGCTGGAAGTTCTGGAACACCATGCCCGTTTGCCGACGCAAGGGCTGGATTGCATCCCAGCCCACCTTCTTTCCAGGCTGAAATTGAAGCGACTTGTCACCGATACGGATGATTCCCGCCGTCGGGATTTCCAATAGGTTGATGCAGCGGAGCAGCGTGCTTTTGCCACCACCGGACGGCCCGACAAGCGCGGTGACGGTCCCCTCGGCAATCGTAACGCTGACATCCTTCAGGACGACATTGTCGCCGAAGCGCTTCTCGATATGGGAAACTTCGATCATGCGCGCGCCTCCAGGAAGCCGCCGTAACGGGCAAAGCGCCTCTCCAGCCGCGTCTGCAGGAGCGAAAGGACGGAACTCATGGCCAGATAGATCAGCGCCGCCTCGATATAAAGGATCAGCGGCTCATAGGTCGTGGCGACGATCCGCTGCGCGGTCTGGAAGAGTTCCGGCACGGTGATCGCGGCGGCAAGCGACGTGTCCTTGACGAGCGAAATGAAGGTATTCGAAAGCGGCGGCACCGCAACGCGCGTCGCCTGGGGCAGGATCGTGCGCCGCATCGCCTGGCTCCAGTTCATGCCGATCGAATAGGCGGCTTCCCACTGGCCGCGCGGCACGGAGGAGATCGCCGCGCGGATGATTTCGGACGTATAGGCACCGACGTTCAGCGTGAAGCCGATCAACGCGGCCGGAAAGGCCGCCAGGAGAATGCCGGCACTCGGCAAACCGTAGAAGATGACGAAGAGCTGCACCAGAAGTGGCGTGCCGCGGATGACCCAGACGTAAAAGCGAGCGACATCCGCCACCGGCCTCGGACCGAACAGGCGTGCAATCGCCGTCGCGAGCCCCAGCGCGAGGCCGAGCACGAAGGACAGAAGCGTCAGCGGCACCGTAAAGATGAGGCCCGCCCAGAGAAGCGGCTGGAGCGAGTCCAGCATGAGTTGAAGCCAGGAAGGCAAGGCAATCCCCTGAAACACGTTCCGCCCCGGCAGGCCCGGAGCGGAACGAACTATAGCGTTATGACGGCGATGGCGAAACCGTCCGGATTATTTGGAGACATCTTCGCCGAAATACTTCTTGGAGATGGCGTCATAGGTGCCGTCGGCCTTGATGTCGGACAGGGCCTTGTTGATGGCCGCCAGAAGTTCCGGCTCGCCCTTGCGAATGATGATGCCCGAATAGTCGGCATTCGCCTCGGTGGCGACCACCTTCACCGGCGCATCCGGCTTGTGCTTCTTGAAATCAAGGAACGACAGACTGTCATTGACCGTCGCATCCGCACGCCCCGTCAGAACGAGCTGGATCGACTGGTCGAAGCCGTCGGTACCGACGAGTTCTGCGCCGTTGGATTCGGCGATCTTGCCGAAATTGCTGGTCAGCGACTGCGCCGACTTCTTACCCTTCAAATCCGCAAAGGATTTAATGGCGTCATTGTCCTGCTTGACGATCAGGACCGCCTTGGAGGCGATATAGGGTTCGGAAAAATCGTATTTCTTCTTGCGCGCGTCGGTGATCCCGACCTGGTTGATCACGGTGTCATAGCGCTTTGCATCAAGTCCGGCGATCAAACCGTCCCACTTGCCCTCGACGAACTCCGGCTTCACGCCAATCTTCTTGGCAATCGCCTCCCCGATCTCGACATCGAAACCGACCAGCTTGCCGGAGGCGTCATGGTACGTGAATGGCGCGTAAGTGCCTTCCGTGCCAATTTTCAGCGTGTTTGCCTTCTTGATCTCGTCGAGGTTGGAGCCGGCATAGGCGGCGCCTGCCAAAGCGATCTGGGCGAAGGTTGCTGCGACCAGTACTGTGTGGATCAGTTTCATGATGTCATCCAAACTTGTTAGCGCGGGACGATTTCCCGTTGTGAGTGACTATCGCATGCGCTCCCACCGAGGGCCGCGTACAGGACTTCAATTTCCAGCACTAACGGCGAAGGTTTTTCGTGGTTCCACGCCCGATGTGGAATATTTGCCTTCGATTTAAGCATCTGGTCATTTCATCCGCAAGATTATGCGTCGGTCATCATCCGAGATTGGTCGGTGTGAAAACAGCATCGGAATTGAAGCTGCGATAGAGCTTGATTGACTTCGAAACAGGAGCATTTCACTGTCATCACGTGATGGAGATCTCATCGTGAAACCGCCACGCAAGGAAGGACGTCAGGGCGCCGCCGGCAAACGCCTGCAGGTAGGCTTCGTGCTTGCGCGTTCGTTCACGCTCTCCGCCTTTGCGCTGTTTGTCGATACGTTGCGACTGGCAAGCGACGAGGCGGACAAGTCCGGCCGAATCCTGGCGGACTGGAAAGTGCTCGGCAGCACGCGGCATCTCATCACGTCCAGTTGCGGCGTGCAGGTCGCTCCGACTTCGGATTTCGTGGACCCTGCGGAATTCGACTATGTTGCAGTCGTTGGCGGACTGCTTCGCAACGACCTTGCGGTGGACAACGAGACACTCGACTTCCTCAGGATGACCGCAAGCAGGAATGTGCCACTCATCGGTATCTGCACAGGCACCTTCATCCTGGCGGAAGCCGGCCTGATGCGGCGGCACGAAACCTGTGTGAGCTGGCTGCACTACCAGACCTTCCGAGACCGTTTTCCCGACCACCCGGTTCGCGCCGACCGGCTCTACAATCTCGATCAAGAACGCGGCTCCTGCGCCGGCGGAAGCAGCGCGGCGGACCTCGCCGCCTCCATCGTTCGCCGGCATGTCGGCCGCGCCGCCGAGCGCAACGCGCTTGAGGTGCTGCAGATCGACAAGGCCCGCACCGCATTCGATATCCAGCCGCGCCGTCCTCTGGAGATCGAAAGCGGGGATGACCGCCTCCGTGCCGCTCTCATCCTGATGGAAAGTCATGTCGAGAAGAAAATATCCATTCCGGAAATCGCGAGAAATGTAGGCCTGTCCCGCCGGCAACTGGAGCGTGTCTTCATAGACAACACCGGGAGCACACCGGCAGCGGTCTACCAGAAGGTCCGGATGGAACGGGCAAAACAACTGGTCCTCAAGACCAAGGCACCGCTGGTCGACATTGCGGTGGAGGTTGGCTTTACGGACGCATCGTATTTTGCCAAGACCTTCAAGAAGATCTTCGGGCAATCGCCGGGAGCGCTCCGCTCCAAACGCGTCAGTGGATCAACCGGCTTGCGACCGCGCTGAATGCCGGTATCCTGAACAATTGATGGGATGAAAACCGACGCGGATCGATCCGGACGTCAAAGGGAGGATGTCATGCAAGACCCGAACACCTGGCGACACATGAACAGCGCGCCGAAAGACGGCGGCAGAATTCTGGTCACCATCCGCCCGTCGGAGCAGGGTCCGGCGGAAGTGGACGTCGTCTTCTGGTCCCCTGGCGACAGGTTCGGGATCGAAGGCTGGCGGGCCTCGGATTCGGTGCCCGGCAGAGTGGTCGAATATGCTGAAACCGAATTGAAATGCTGGATGCCGATGCCATCGGCCAGCCTCGATCGGAACCTCGCACCCGCGCCCTGGGAGGGCGACGACATGGACGAGCTTGACGGTTCGGGTATCTGATCATTCCGGCAAGCAGGGTCCGCGCAAGGGCACAAGTTCCGGACCGTTAAAGTCAATCCCGTGAGGTTCAGGTACGGCGCCGGGCCATGGTCCTTGTGTTTTAGAGAATTGCGTTACACTCTCCGCTGCAGGCGGAGGAACGAGTCATTTCCAGAACTTCTCTGAAATTTCGTCTGTTTCTTCTTTTGCTCGTGGCGATCATACCGCTCGCCGGAGCGCTGGTTGTCGTGCCCCTTACGATGAAAGACGCGCGGATCAGACAGATCCACGCCGAGGCCTATAGAACCGGCGAACTGGCTGCTCTGGAGATCAGCAGGCTCCTGATCGGACTTGAGGATACGCTCGCCGCTATTTCTGCGGCTTCCGCGCTCGATGGAGGTGACGCCGCAATGTGCGGGGACTATCTCGCGCGCGTCGGCCGGCAAATGCCGCAGTTCGCGGGCATTGCCGTTCTCGACACGCAGGGCGTCGTGAGGTGCAGGCAGAAGCCTGGCGGTGAGGGTATGTCCCTCGCGGATCGGCTCTATGTCCGCGAAGCGCTTGCCGGTCGGCGTGCCGTGGGCACATTCCTTGTCGGTCGCCTCAGCGACGCAAAGATTTTGCCAATTGCAGTGCCCATCGTCGATAGCGCGGGCACCGTTCAGGGCGTCGTCGCAGGCTCCCTCAACCTGGATTGGCTGCAGAGCCGGCTGAGCGAGCGCAGCTTCGCGCCAGGCGGCAATCTCACGGTCGCGGATCGCAACGGCGTGATCCTCGCCCGGTATCCTGATCCGGGGCGCTTCGTCGGAACCCGCATTCCGGATGACTACCAGTATCTTGTCCGCGCAACTCAGCCAGGCACGCTCGAATTGACCAGCCAGGACGGCACAAGACGCATTCTCGCTTTTTTCCCGCCGGTGGATAAAAAGCGCGATCTCTATGTCAGTGCCGGGCTTTCGACAGAGGAGGAATTTCGCTCCGTCAACCGCGCCACCTATGTTGGTGTGGCGGTTATTCTATTCACATGCCTTGCCGTGTTTCTGGCCGCTGCCCTCACGGCGCGCCGCTCGATCCAAATGCCGGTCAATCGGCTGCTCGAAACGGTGCAAGCGTGGCGCGGGGCGGATGAAAATGCCCGGACAGACATGAAGGCTGAAGAGGGTGAATTCGGTCAGCTCGGCCAGGCCATCGATGCCTATATGGACGAGCTGCGCGCGGCAAGACGGCAGCGCCGGCGTGACGAGGAAAGACAAAAGCTTCTGATGGGCGAACTGGACCATCGGGTGAAGAACCTTCTTGCGACCGTTCAGTCGGTCGCGCGGCAGACTTTTCGGTCAGCCGGTACGGATGCGGTCGTGATCGAAACATTCAACCAGCGCCTTTCGGCCATCGCCGAAGCTCATGCGCTGCTGATGCGCGGCATTGAACAATCTGCCTCGCTGTCCGACCTTGTGTCCGTGACCATCAAGCCGTTCGATATTGCAAAGCCATCGCATTTCATCGTCGAGGGGCCCGATCTCGTTGTCAATTCGCGCGCTGCGCTGGCTCTTGGCATGGCATTGCACGAGCTTTGCACCAATGCTGTCAAATACGGCGCGCTCAGCGCCGAGAATGGCAGGGTTTGCATCACCTGGACGCTCAGGGAGACGGCAGACCATCCCGTTCTCGATCTTTGCTGGCAGGAGACGGACGGTCCACCGGTCCGCGCACCGGAAAAGAGCGGGTTCGGCAGCCTGATGATCCAACGCATCCTGTCCTCCCAAATCGAAGGAAAGGCCGAGATGCATTTCGCAGACGAAGGTCTCATCGTCCGGCTCCGGGCCCCCATGCCCCCGGCAGGCGTCCCGATCGGCTGAGATCAGAGCGCCCGCCTCCCCTCGACGTCGCCAGCGCTCAACGCCGAGACGGAAGAGCGACACTCGGGATGAAACCTTGCGCTCAAGCTGTTTCAGCCAAAGCCTTTCCCTCAGGAGAAAACCGATGAAGACGACTGCGGTCCGGCGTGGCGAAAACAGTCTCGTCCGGCTTGAAGCCATGCTCGCCGAACAGGCGGACCGTGATGAGGCCTGCCTTTTCCGTATCGAGGTAGACGATGGTGTCGGCCCCCAGATGCTCGACGTGGGTGATGATACCGCGCCAGTCACCTTCCGTCCGCGACAGTGCCAGATGTTCAGGCCGGATGCCGATGGTGTTGGCCTCTGTCAGACCCAACCGGGCGCCTTCAATGAAATTCATCTGCGGGGACCCGATGAAGCCGGCGACGAAGAGATTGGCAGGCTTGTTGTAGAGCTCCATGGGAGACCCGACCTGCTCGATCTGTCCGGCATTCAACACGACGATCTTGTCGGCAAGTGTCATGGCCTCGACCTGGTCATGCGTCACATAGACCATCGTCGCCTTCAGCCTGCGGTGGAGTGCCGCGATTTCCAGGCGGGTTTGTACGCGCAGCGCCGCATCGAGATTGGACAGCGGCTCATCGAAAAGAAAGAGCTTTGGTTCGCGCACGATGGCGCGGCCGATCGCCACGCGTTGACGCTGGCCCCCTGAGAGCTCTGCCGGTCTTCGTTCAAGATAGGGATCGAGCGACAGCATTCCGGATGCCGCCTTCACACGTTCATCGATGATGGCTTTCGGGCTACCAGCCTGTTTCAGCCCAAGCCCCATATTGTCGCGCACCGTCAGGTGCGGATAGAGCGCATAGGACTGGAAAACCATGGCGATGCCGCGTTTTGCCGGCGGCGTTATCGAAACATCCTGTCCGTCGATCACGATCGCGCCGGAGGTGATATCCTCAAGGCCCGCGATGGTTCGCAGAAGCGTCGATTTTCCGCAGCCCGAGGGACCGACGAAAATCACGAACTCTCCGTCCTTCACATCGAGGTCGATGCCTTTCAGCACCTCGTGAGTGCCGTAAGCCTTGCGGATCGATTTCAGTTGGAGATTTCCCACAGCGTTCTCCGGGCGTCAAAGGTGGATCAGTCTGCCGGTGCGCACGCTCTCGTCGGCGGCAAGGCAGATGCGAAGCGACTGGACGGCGTCGTCCATATGGCGGTTGAGGTCGAGATTGTCGCGAATGGCCTTCAGCACGAAAGCCTGCTCCAGATCGCAGAGTTGCTGGTGGCCGGGCTCATCATCCATGCGAAGCAGCTCATCGGGTGTCACGAAAGCGCCGTCAGCGCCGGTCGCCGCCTTGTGCAGGCGGATGACGGACGTCTTGGTATGGGTATCGATATCGTCTGACTTGGCATTCGGGTCCATGACGATGGAAACGCAGCCCTTCGGCGAGATGACGTCCTTCACAAAGAAGGCCGTTTCCGACATCATCGGGCCCCAGCCGGCCTCGTACCAGCCGACCGAACCGTCATCGAACGTCACCTGCAGATGTCCATAATTATACATGTCGGGCGCAATCTCATCCGACAGACGCAAGCCCATGCCACGCACGGATACGGGCTTCGCGTCGGTGATCTGGCACATGACATCGACATAATGCACGCCGCAATCCACGATCGGCGGTGTGGTGTTCATCAGCGCCTTGTGTGTCTCCCACGTCTTGCCGGAGGACTGCTGGTTGAGGTTCATGCGGAAAACATAGGGCCCTCCGAGGTCGCGCGACAAAGCGATCAACTTCTGCCAGCTTGGATGATGCCGCAGGATATAACCAATGACGAGCTTGCGGCCGTTGGCCCTGGCGCAGGCCACGACGCGCTCAGCATCGGCAACCGTAGTCGCAAGCGGTTTCTCGACAAAGACATGCGCGCCCGCTTCCATCGCCATCACGGCGAAGTCCGCATGGCTGTCGGAATAGGTGTTGATCGAGCAGAGATCCGGCTTCAAATCCCTCAAGGCATCTGAAAATGACGGACGAATGGCATGTGAGGAGAGAGAGGTAGGCAATTTGGCAGCGGATCGGTTGACGAGGCCCACAATTTCAAAGCCGGGATTGGCTGTATAGGCAAGCGCGTGCGACAAGCCCATATTGCCGAGACCGGCGACAAGAACGCGGATCGGTGCATCGGTCATTTGACGGCTCCTGCGGTGATGCCCCTGATCAGTTGACGCGAAAAGAGGACATAGAGGACGAGAACGGGGAAGATTGCGAGCGACAATGCGGCGAGCACGGCGTTCCAGTCGGTGACAAATTGGCCGATGAAGGTTTGTGCGCCGAGCGTCACCGTTTTCGTCTTTTCGCCCGGCGCCAGGATCAGCGGGAACCAGAGATCGTTCCAGATCGGGATCATGGTGAAGACAGCGACCGTTGCCATGGCCGGGCGGACGAGCGGAAGGACGAGGCGGAAGAAAATCGCGTATTCGGAGAGCCCATCAATGCGCCCAGCGCTCTTCAGGTCGTCGGAAACCGTGCGCATGAACTCCGACAGGATGAAAACCGCCAGCGGCAGCCCTTGTGCCGTATAGACAAGCACGAGTGAAACCAGGGTGTTGACGAGGTTCAGCGCGACCATTTCCTGCAGGATGCCGATCGTGCCGAGGCGGATCGGGATCATGATCCCCAGCGCCAGATAAAGACCCATCAGCAGATTGCCGCGGAAACGATACTCCGACAGCGCGAAGGCCGCCATGGCGCCGAAGAGCAGCACGCAGAAGATCGAGGCGACCGTGACGATCAGCGAGTTCTCGAAATAGCCGATAAAATCGCCCTGCCCCAGCACGGTATGATAGCCGGTGAGCGAAAACGTCGACGGCAACGGCGGTGTCAGGGGAGAGCGGAAGATGTCGTTGCGCGTCTTGAAAGAGTTCATGATCGTCAGCACGACCGGGAACAGCGCGATGATCATGTAGACGATCAGCGCGACATGAACGAAGGCAAGACGGGTCCGTGAGATGCGGGCGTTGGCCATGATGACACCTCAGAACTGGTAGCGGCGCATCCGCCGCTGGATGCCAAAAAGATAAAGCGAAACGCCGGCGAGGATGATCAGGAACATGACGGTCGCGATTGTCGCGCCCATCGTGCGGTCGCCGAGCTGCAACTGAAAGCCGAAGAAGGTGCGGTAGAGCAGCGTTCCGAGAATATCGGTCGATCCGTCCGGCCCGGCCAACGCGCCCTGGACGGTATAGATCAGGTCGAACGCGTTGAAGTTTCCCACAAAGGTCAGGATCGAGATGATACCGATTGAAGGCAGGATCAGCGGCAGCTTGATCTTCCAGAACTGGCTCCAGCCAGTGATGCCGTCGCATTCGGCCGCTTCAAGAACTTCATCGGGAATGTTCAGCAGCGCGGCGTAGATCAGCATCATCGGGATGCCGACATATTGCCAGACGGAGATCAGCGAGACGGCGATCAGTGCACTGCCCGGCTTGCCGAGCCAAGGCGCGAACAGGAATTTCAGGTCGACGAGGCTCAGCAGATAAGGCGTCACGCCCCAGATCGGCGACAGGATCAGCTTCCAGATGAAGCCGACAATGACAAATGAAAGAAGGGTCGGCAGGAAGATCGCCGTGCGATAGAAGCCGGCAAAGCGTAGTTTGGGGATCGACAGAAGTGCCGCCAGCGCCACCCCGATCGGGTTCTGGACCAGCATATGGATGATGAAGAAGATGACGTTGTTCTTCAGTGCATTCCAGAAGTCGGCGGCCCAGCGCTCGTTGCCGAAGAGCGTGCGAAAATTGTCGAGGCCGACAAACACTTCCACGCCCTGAACCTCCTTGTAGAAGGACAGAAACAGAGTGCCACCCAGCGGCAGGATCATGATGGCCGTGTAGATCACGACGGCGGGCGCCAGGAAGACAGCGATGTGCCAGCGGATCGGCTGGCGGCGGGGGATCGCGACATCACTCTCCATCTGCTCGCCCTGCATGGTGTCCTCGCCTGATAAGATCAGAAAATACGTCGGCGCGATTGCTTCGCCGGATAATCGATAAGATTAGAAAAAGGCTCCGCCCCAAAGGAGCGGAGCCCGAACTTATTACTTGGCGGGCTTGTACCAGCCGTCGAGGCCCTTCTGCAGCTTTTCGGCTGCCTTTTCAGGGGTGTCGGTGCCGTTGATGACGTTGGCCGATTCCGTCCAGGTCTCGTTTTCGAGGTTCGGCGTGCCGCGCGACAGGATCTGGTAGGTCGAGCGGATCGTCGACTTGCAGTCCTTGCGCCAGGAGACGAATTCCTGAGCCAGCGGGTCCTTCATCTCGACGGCGGTCGAGTTCAGGCTGAAGAAGCCGGGCAGCGCGTTGGCGTAGATCTCGGCAAATTCCGGCGAGGCAACCCAGGCAAGGAATGTCTTCGCGGCTTCCGGATATTTGGTCTTGGCATTCATGCCCATGCCGATATCGGTATGGTCGGAAATGTAGCAGGCATCGCCATCCTTGGCGACCGGCGGACGGAACGCACCCATCTTGAACTGCGCCTGCGTGTTGAAGCCGGAGATTTCCCACGAACCTGCCGGATAGATCGCAGCCCGGCCGAGCGTGAAGAGGTTCTGGCTGTCCGGGTAGGACTGCGCTTCGAACCCGTCACCGAGATAGGGCTTCCACTTGGCAATTTCCTTGAACGGAGCAACCCATTGCGGATCCGTCAGCTTTTCCTTGCCGGCGATCAGCGCCTTGCGGCCATCTTCGCCGTGCCAGTAGTTCGGGCCGATATTCTGATAGCCCATGGTGGCCGCTTCCCAGAGGTCCTTGGTGCCCATGGCCATCGGGATATAGTTGCCGTCCTTCTTGATCGCATCGAGGACCTTGAAGAACTCCTCTTCGGTCTTCGGCGGCTTTAGCCCCAGCTTGTCGAAGGCGTCCTTGTTATAGATGAAGCCATGGATGACCGAAGCCATCGGTACGCAGAACGTTGCCTTTCCATCGTCGGTCTGCCAGGCAGACTTGGCAACGGGCGAGAAGTTGCCCATGCCGTCAAGGCTCGACAGGTCGGTCAGGAAGCCCTTGTTGTAGAGTTCCAGCGATGCATCGAAGGGGCGGCAGGAAATGAGGTCGCCGGCGGTGCCGGAGGCGAGCTTCGCATTGAGCGCGGCGTTGTATTCCGTCGGCGCCATCGGCGTGAAATTGATCTTGATGCCTGGATGCTTAGCCTCAAAGGCCGGGATGATCTTATCCTTCCAGATCGCAAGGTCGTCGTTACGCCAGCTTTCGATGGTCAGCGTCGCGTCTTCGGCATGCACGACGGACGCGAGGCCCGAAAGCATCGTCGCCGCGAGAAGACTTGTTTTGATGAGACGGTTCATTCTCATTCTCCCTCTTTGCCTGATGCCACGCCGGCATCGGATTGTTGTAGTCTCACAGTCCCGCCCGCGCCATCTCCAGCGCCTGTCGGAAATTCTGGTTACAGCTTGCGAGCAGACGGCCCGCGCTTTCCGGTGTCTCGGCGCCAGAGGCAAGCAGCGCCGCAATCTTTACCGATCCGCTGGCACGATGAAGGCAACCGGCCGCACTATCGATATCTACGCCCGCAATTTCGGCCACGATACCCCGTGCCCTTTGATGCAATTTGGCATTATCCGCCTTCAAATTCACCATATAGCCGTCGTGAACATGCCCGAGGCGAGTGGCCATCAATGTTGATAGCATGTTGAGCGCGATTTTCTGCGCGGTCCCCGCACCCATTCGGGTCGAACCGGCAACAACTTCCGCCGGGGTCTCTAAGAGCACGGCAACGTCGCTCACAGTATGAAGCGCCGCATCAGGGTCGTTGGCAATGCCGATGACGGCTGCACCACGCCCCCGCGCGGCGCGGGCAATGGCGAGCGTATAAGGGGTCGAACCACTGGCAGTGACGCACACAAGGCAATCGCTTTGCGTGACACCCGCTGCATCAAGATCATCGAGCGCCAAAGCCTCATCATCTTCATATCCGCCAGCCAGATCCGAAAGGCTGGCAAGCCCGCCAGCCAACAGTATCTTCACATCCGCATGCGCGAGCCCGAACGTTCCCGGCAGCTCCAATCCATCGGCAAGCGCCATGAGCCCGGAGCTGCCGGCTCCGACATAAATTAGCCGGCCCCCGAGCTTGAGCTTCTCTGCCGCAAGTTCACCGGCACGGGAAATTGAAGGGATGGCAGCACGAACGGCCTCCGCAGCCCGCAGCTGCGCCTCCTGAATCACACTCAGGATGGCCTCCGACGGCAGGCCGTCCAGACCCTTCGCATGTTCGTGCCTTGCTTCCGTTGCGCCCGGCATGCCGTGCTCCCCCTTGTTTTCCGGTATTAATGCCATTAAAATACCAATTGTCCAGAGGAAATTTACCAATACGCCATTTCCAGATGAGCGAACGGGTAAACAGCCGGAAAAGGCCCTTATTTTCTATATATATAGCTGATTTCCTTCGCCACCGCATAAATTCGCCTTGGTAAATGGTATTTTTTTGGTATTGTATTGGCAGGAGACGAAGATGCCGGATTACTTCATCGGAATAGACGGAGGCGGAACGAGCTGCCGCGCGGCTGTCGCGGATGCGTCCGGACGAATTCTCGGGCGCGCCCGCGGAGGCGCCGCCAATATCCTGACCAGCCTGGACGGCGCACTTGGCAACATCACCTCGACGGCCAGGGAGGCCCTTCGGCTCGCGGGGCTCGATCTCGACCTGAACGACATTCCGGCCTTCCTCGGTCTCGCGGGCGCCAATGTAGCGGATCAGGTCAGCGAGATGACCGCGCGCCTGCCTTTCAAATCCGCAAAAGTCGACACCGACGGATTGATCGCCCTGCAGGGCGCGTTTGGCGACGCAGACGGCGTCGTCGCAATTCTTGGCACCGGTTCCGTGTATATCACCCGGCAGGCAGGAAATGTCTCCTATACCGGAGGATGGGGCTTCATGCTCGGCGATCTCGGCGGCGGCGCGCGGATCGGCCGGGCGCTTCTCCAGGAATGCCTTCTGGTCCATGACGGCGTCCGACGGAACTCGCCGCTCATCGAGAACACGATGAGCGGCTTTGACAACCAACCCATTCATCTTGTCACCTTTGCCCATGATGCGAGCCCGAGTGATTTCGGTCGTTTCGCGCCCTCCGTTTTCGAAGCCGCGAATAGAGGCGACTTAGCCGGCGTGGCCCTCGTCAAAGGTGCGGTTGGCGCCGTCGACGAGGCATTGGACGCCGCGACCGAGAAGAGCGACTGCGGAATTTGTCTCCTAGGCGGCCTTTCGGCATTTTATCCACATTTTATTGCCGAACGACATCGGAAGCGTCTTGTTGCACCGCAGGGTGATGCCTTGGACGGGGCTGTTTCGCTTGCCATATCGGCCTTCGGCCAGGAGGCTCAGTGATGTCATCCCTCCCTGTGATCCTTCCGCTGGACGGCCTCCAGGCAAACGGGACCGGCCCGCTCTACGTCAAGCTGCGCCAATCGTTGGAAAAGGCCATTCGAAACGGCACATTGCAACAAGGCGAGGCGTTACCCGCCGAACGCGATATTGCCGACTATGCCAGCATCAGCCGCGTCACGGTCCGCAAGGCCGTGGACGAACTGGTGCAGGACGGTCTTTTGGTGCGCCGTCATGGCTCCGGAACATTTGTGGCCAAGCCCATCTCCAAGGTTGAGCAGCCGCTGTCCCGGCTGACGTCGTTCACGGAAGACATGGCACGTCGCGGCCTGTCCACGCGATCCGAGTGGCTGGAGCGCGGCCTCTTCGCGCCCTCACCCGATGAAATGATGATGCTGGGTCTGAGGGCTGGAGCGGTCGTTGCCCGATTGTCGCGTCTGCGACTGGGAGACGACAATCCCTTGGCGATCGAGCGCGCCAGCGTCGCGGCGGAATACCTGCCCGATCCGAATGTCGTGACCACCTCACTCTATGCCGCCCTCGAGCGGCGCGATGCGCGTCCGGTGCGCGCCATCCAGCGGATTTCCGCC
This sequence comes from Hyphomicrobiales bacterium, assembly GCA_900466575.1. GTDB lineage: Bacteria > Pseudomonadota > Alphaproteobacteria > Rhizobiales > Rhizobiaceae > Ensifer_A. The sequence continues at coordinate 33,553 of UBMP01000005.1, forward strand.
TGCAACATCAAGAGTCAGGACGCGGAACTCCTTGGCGTCTCGGAAGGCTCTGCCGGACTTTCCATCCAACGGATCTCCTACCTACCCTCAGGCAAGGTGGTCGAACTCACCCGTTCGCTTTACCGCGGCGATGCCTATGATTTCGTCGCCGAGCTGACGATCGGATGATGCGGCCCGTGGCCAGCAAAAGAAGGACCAGAAAATGACCGCTACTTCTATGCGGAACGAAATCGATGAAATTCCCGATGCGGTGTCGCGCCTTCTGGAGGGCTCTCGTTCCGTTCTTGCCGAGGCGGGGAAAGCCCTCGGGAAAGCGGACCCCGCGTTTGTGGCGACCATTGCGCGCGGCTCTTCCGATCACGCCTCGCTGTTCCTCAAATACGCGACAGAACTTGTCGCCGGCCGCGCGGTTGCCTCGCTCGGCCCCTCTCTCGCCTCGATTTATGGCGCGCGAATGAGGCTTGAGAACGCGGCGGTCTTCGCCGTCTCGCAATCGGGCCGCAGTCCGGACATCGTTTCCATGCTCGAAACTGCGGCCCGTAGCGGCGCGCTCACGATGACCCTGACGAACGCCGCCGGTTCGCCCCTCTGGAATGCGGCCGATATCAAGATTGACATCGCCGCAGGCCCGGAACTCGCCGTCGCGGCGACCAAATCCTATGTAAGTTCGGCGGTGGCCGGGCTCGCCGTGCTGGCGCACTGGGCAGAAGATGCGGCGCTTCTTGGCGCCCTCGAGGCGTTGCCTGAACATTTGCGCAGCGCTCTCGCGCTTGATTGGAGTGTCATGACGCCGGTTCTGGAGCGAGCCGCCTCGCTTTACGTGCTCGGTCGCGGCCCCGCGCTTGCCATTGCCTCCGAAGCGGCCCTGAAGTTCAAGGAAACTTCGGACATGCACGCAGAGGCCTATTCGGCCGCGGAAGTGATGCATGGTCCGGTGGCCCTTGTCAGCCCGGGCTTCCCGGTCCTTGTTCTGGCCGCACGCGATGCCGCCGAGCGCTCGGTGGTCGAGGCCGCAGACGCACTCGCGGCCAAAGGCGCCGAGGTCTTCGTCACCTCGGCAGGCGTTCAGCGCGCCCATCCCCTTCCCTTTATCGAAACCGGGCACCCCATCACGGACGCCCTGGCACTCATCGTTCCCTTCTACGGCTTCGCGGAAAAACTGTCCCGGCTGCGCGGTTTCAACCCCGACCGACCCGTGGCGCTCAAGAAAGTGACGGAAACGCAATGACTTCCATGATCGCGATCCGGGGCGCCCGCATTTTCGATGGCAGCGACTGGCATGAAGGCAAGGTGCTTCTGCTGGACGGTGACCGCTTCTCCGGCATCGTGGCCCGAGACTCTGTGCCTGAGGGCGTGCAGAATGTCGATTATGACGGCCAATGGATCGTACCCGGATTTATCGATCTGCAGGTGAACGGCGGTGGCGGTGCGCAGTTCGGTGATGTTACGTCGGTGGATGCGATCCGCACCATCACCTCGGCTCATGCGCGCTTCGGAACGACAAAGCTGCTTCCGACTCTCATCACGGACACCCCGGAGACCACGGAACGGGCGCTTCAGGCCGGACAGGCTGCCTTTGAGGCGCACGTTCCGGGCTATCTCGGCCTGCATCTGGAGGGGCCGCATCTGTCTCTTGCCCGCAAGGGCGCGCACGATCCTGCACTCATCAGGCCCATGGAAGCAGAAGACGTCGAACGTCTGCTCCGATTTCGCGCCGGGGCCGGCATTCTCCTGACGACGCTTGCGCCGGAAAACGCGTCGCTTCAACAGGTCAGGTCGCTGACAGCGGCCGGCATCCTGGTCAGTATCGGCCACACGGATACGGACGCGAAGACGGCACAGGCCTATTTTGCCGCCGGCGCCCTCATGGTCACCCATCTTTTCAATGCCATGAGCCCACTGACCCACCGTGAGCCGGGCCTCGTGGGCGCGGCCCTTGATGCGCCGCAGGTCTTTGCGGGAATGATCGCCGACGGCTATCATGTCGATCCGATTGCGATGGGCATCGCTCTTCGCGCCAAGGCAGGTCCAGGCCGGATCTTTCTCGTCACTGATGCCATGTCGCCGCTCGGAACGGACATGACGGGGTTCATGCTGAACGGACGACATATCTTTCGCCGCGATGGCAGGCTAACACTTGCCGACGGGACGCTCGCGGGTGCCGACATCGATATGCTTGGCTGTGTGCGGACGGCTGTGCACCTTCTCGGTCTCCCGATCGAGGAAGTGCTGCGCATGGCTTCGCTCTATCCGGCCGAGGCGGTGAGGCTCAGCGGATCGCACGGGCGCATCAAGGCCGGGTTCGTCGCCGACTTTGTCGCGCTCTCACCAAGCCTTGATCACGTGGCAACCTGGATCGACGGCAAAAGGTCGTAATCCGACACATGATCCGGTTGGGCCGGCGCTGATACAGCGGAAGTCACGTCTTTCGCGTCTGTCGCGTGCCGCCTTCACCGCTTGAAAAGAACGGGAACCGCGAATGGCCATTGCCGCCGTCCCGCCTCGGTTGGAATCGGGGGGAACGGAGCGGCCCTGCGGACAGCCTCTATCGCGGCCTGATCCAGAACCGGCGAACCCGAGCTTGATACGATGCGGACGCCGGTGGCGCTCCCGTCAGCAAGCACGGTGAAAGCGACCTGCGTTTCTCCACGGCTACTCGCAACGGCGCTCTTTGGGTATTTCAGCGCACGGCGCAATTTTGCGGCCACCTTGCCCGGATAGTTGGAAACGGCGGCATTGCCGGGGTCGGAGCGCGCCGGGCTATCGGCATTGGACGATGAGCCGCGCTGAGTGTTGACTGTCCCCTCTCCCGCCTCACCCTTACGGTTCTTCGTGGGGGCACTCCGGGCATCCCTATCCGTCTCCGCCGGCTTGCGCGCCGCGGTCTTCCTTTCCTCCTTCGGCTTTTCGACCTTCTTCTGGCTCGGAGGCTTTTTCTCGGCGAGCTTCTTTTCCGGCTGATCCGGTGGCTCTGCCGGCTTCACTGGCTTGCTCGGCTCGGCCGGGGCTTCCTTGACTGCTTGCGCCGGACGTTGAGGCTGGGGCTCTACGGCGGCCAGTGGCGGCTCCGGTTGCAATTCACCGGTTTCGGAGACAGCCGCCGGGGCGATCGCGTGGTTTTCGACTGCGGCTGCCTCCTCGGCAGGCGATTCCTCTTGGGCTGCAGGAACAGCTTGCGCCACTTGTTCTGTCGGCGATATGGCGTTTGCTGTCTCGGCAGGCGGGCTTGCTGGCGTCTCCGCGGGGGCAGTCAGAGGCTCGGAAGTTGCCTGTTCTGCCTCAACCGGGTCAACGACCTGCTCGGTCGTCGTGGCCTCCACGGGTTTCTCGGCTGTTTCGACGGCTTTGACTTGCTCCACCGGCTGAGAGACCTGCTCGCCGTCTACTTTGCCTGCCGCGAGACTATCAAACGCCTGCTCTCCCACAAGCATGACGGACACCGCTCCGCCGCCAGCAATTTCTGCCGTTTCAGGCGCCGGCATGGAGATCAGGAAAACTGCGCAGCAAAGATGCAAGGCGACCGACACCAGCAGGCAGGCTTTCAACGCCCTTGACCGTGTGAAGGCTTGCGATTGACCGGCGCCCCCCGACCACAACGAGGCTTCGCCGACCGGGGTGAAATCCGCGCCGACTTCATGCTTGTCTTGCCAATCTTCCAGACCATGGATGACCTCGCCCGGCGGCCAGTCAACGGTCGGGCCCGATTGAGGTCCCGTGGCCGGCTGAGAGGCAGGAACCGGCAGCAACGGCCATTGGCGGAAGGTACGGCGCGTGTCTCGCAACGTCTTGCGCCTTTGAAGCTCACCGGCGCCGGACAGAATGTCCGCCCGTCGCTGCTTGCTGTCGATATACCGATCCGTCACGTCCTGCGACCCCTCATAGCCTTTCGCCTAAAGCCCGAAATCCACGCCGGCTTTATTGGCGGTCGCCAACGCCGCCTCGCAGGTATCGATTTCGCCGGCCACGCCATCGCAGCTCTTCACCGCATTGACGAGAATGCGGGAGTACGCGCCACATGGACCGCCGGGAATGTCGAACTGGCGTACGACCGTCCGCCCTTTCTGCAGCCGCCCGAAATTGAGCGCGGTTAGCCGCTCTACGCCGCCGGCCTTGTTGAAGAAGGCGAACTCGAAGGCTGCCTTGGAGATTTCTCCCGGCATGTTGTTCGTCAAAAGGAACGTGACACGGCAGCTTTCCTTTGAGTCCGCCAGGGCGTTGAGCTCGATCTTCAGCTCCGGCTTCTCCTGAGCGACGGCAGCGGCCGGAACAAGTGCAGCAAGAACGATGGCGGTGCAGAGGGGTGGCGAGATTGTCACGAGAAAACTCCTTTCACTCGGCCGCAAACGCAAGCGCCGGCCGGGCCAGGGCCGATTGCGGCAGGACGAAAACCCCGCGCTCGGGGATCATGTTGGGATGAAGGGGGCAGGCGAAGACATGCGCCAGCGTTTCGGGTTGCAGCACGGCCTCCGGCCTCCCGGCGGTGACCACCCGCCCTGATTTCATGAGTACGACATGATCGCCGTACATGGCGCTGAGGTTGAGATCGTGCATCACGGCGATCACCCCGCCGCCGGCGCGGGCATAGTCCCGCGCTAGGTCCATCAGCGCGATCTGGTGGCGGATATCGAGGCTCGCCACCGGCTCATCCATGATCAGCCAGCGCGGCCCCGTGTCGCTCACCGGCTCCCATATCTGACAAAGCACGCGCGCAAGCTGAACTCGCTGACGCTCGCCGCCCGACAGGGTGTGAATGCGCCGGGCGCCAAAACCGGCAAGGCCCACGCGCTCCAATGCCGCCTCGATCAACGAAGCGGGATTCGCCGCACGCGTTGCTCCGGCCGCAAGGCCAAGGCCAATCACGTCCGCGACCGTAAAGGGAAAGGCAACCGTGGTCTCCTGCGCCAACACCGCACGCTGTGCCGCCAGCTGCCATCCCTTGTAGGTGCGCAGGTCGCGCCCGTTGACAGACACTGCCCCTGAAGAGGCAATCTCGCCGGAAATGGCCTTGACCAGCGTCGATTTGCCCGAACCGTTCGGGCCAGCGACGATCGTGACTTCGCCGGCATTTGCGACGAAATCCACACCATGCAGGACGGCGTTCGCCCCATAGCGAACGACGATACCCGTGGCGGAAACCGTGCTCATCGGAACCTCCTTTAGAGATCGAGGATGCTGCGGCGGCGGAGCAGCAGCCACAGGAAAAAGGGCGCGCCGGCCAGCGCCGTGACGATGCCGATCGGAAGTTCAGCAGGCGCAGCGACCGTCCGCGCAACGGCATCGGCCAGAACCAGCAGCGCGCCACCCAACAGCGCCGAGGCCGGCAGCAGGACGCGATGGTCCGGCCCGATCGCCAGTCTCAGAACATGCGGAACGACGATGCCGACAAAGCCGATGCCACCGCTGACGGCCACCGACGCGCCGGTCATGGCGGCAACAATCACGATGGCCGTGCGCTTCAGCCGCTCGACGGATATCCCCATGTGCCAGGCCGCCGCCTCGCCAAGAGCCAGTGCATTCAGCCCTCGTGACATGAAGGGCAAGGCGCAAAACGAGGCTGTGACGACGACCGCGAGGGTGGCGATCTTCTGCCATGTCGCCCCGCCCAGCGAACCCATGCCCCAGAACGTCAGATCGCGAAGCTGCTTGTCATCGGCCATATAGACGAGGAGGCCGGTCGCCGCGCCTGAGAGCGCGCCCAGTGCGATACCGGCCAGCAGCATGGTGGCGATCGAGGTTCGCCCGAGCCGCGTTGAAAGGCTGTAGAGGACAATCGTCGTGAAAAGCCCCCCACCGAAGGCCGCCACGGGCAGTGCCGCATAGCCGAACGCGCCAGTCAGTGGCAGAGCAAGGCTCCCCCCCAGCACGATCATCGCCGCAGCGCCTAGGCCCGCACCGGCAGAAACGCCGGCCAGACCGGGATCAGCCAGAGGATTGCGGAAAATCCCCTGCATGACTGCACCCGAAACCGCAAGCGCCGCACCCACGAGCAAGCCCAGGACCACGCGCGGCAGTCGAATGGCTTCGATAATGAGGAGATCACGCGGCAAGATCGCATCCGCCGGCGCAAGTCCCGTCCAATGCATCGCGACGGCAAAGGCCGACGCATTGGATGCGCCGGCCGTCAGCGAGATGCCCGCCGCCACGACGACCCCGACAATGAGAGCCGCGATGACCATCTGGGGCACGGCGGCGCGCAGCGGTTTTGCGGCCTGCATTGCGGGTTCCTCAACAACGGTCGTCGCGGCCATGGTCACTCTCCCGGCTTGCGGTTGCTGTAAAGCGCCTCGTGCAGGGCGACGATCGCGTCGGCCGTGCGCGGCCCAAAGCCGAGCAGGTACATGCCATCCATCCTGACGATGCGGTTCGCCTTCCCGGCCGGCGTTTCGGCAATTGCCGGCAGGGCCAGAACCTCGTCATCGCTTGCGGCGTGATCGCCCGCACCCGTCATCATCAGAATGACATCGGGCGCAGCGGCAATAACCGCCTCGTCGCTGATCGGCTTGTATCCCTCAACGCCGGAAAACACATTTTCAGCACCGGCCATCGTGATGATGCCATCGGCCTGTGTGTGCCCGCCGCCCGCCATCAGGCGCCCCTCCCGTGGAGACAGCACGAAGAGGACACGCGACTTCCTGTCCTTTGTCGCCGAAAGGGCCACGGCCTTGCCGAGCGCAGCATCCACTTTTGCCGCCAGCGCCTTCGACTTTTCCTGGACACCCAGCGCCGCCCCAACCGCATCGATCTTGTTGACGATGGCCTTATGATCGAAGCCTTCGGGAATCGTCACAATGGGGACCCCAGCCGCTTTGAGCGCATCCAGCGCCGGGGGCGGTCCTGCACCGTCAAGCATCAGGATCAGGTCAGGATTGAGCGACAGAACGCCTTCGGGAGAAAGCGCGCGAATATAGCCCGTATCCGGCAATTTCAGCGCCTCTGGAGGATAGACGCTGGTCGAGTCGCGTCCGACCAGCCGCCCCTCTTCGCCGAGCGCATAGACGATCTCGGTCACGGACCCGCCGATCGCAACAATCCGGCTCGCCTTCACCTCAGCCGCCATAGCTGGGGCGGAGACGAAAACGCCCATGACGCAGGCGGCTACCCAGATAGAAAATGCGCGCGCGAACCGACGCATCACGCAGCCTGCGAGGTGCTGCTGACAGGAAGGCTCTCGACAAGCGAACGCCAGGCGCCTCGCTCATCCTGACCTTCGATGCGCTTGCCGAAGAACTGGATGATCAGCTCGCCGTTCCCGTCAAACGCCTCTACAGAGGTGACATGGCCCTTATCCACCGGCTTGCGAACCGCCCAGACCTCGGCAATGCGGTCCTGACGCAGGTGCAGATGGAAGGTCTCGTCCATGACATTGAGCCAGGGGCCCATCGTCGCAATGCGCTGAACCGGTCCGGAGTGGATCTGGATGCAGCCTCGATTGCCGACAAAACACATGATCGGCAACGCCACGGCAGCCGATCCCTCCAGCAGCGGCAGGACCGCTGCGCGGTCGAGTTTCCACGCATAGTCGGACCCAATGCTGGAAACAGCCTTGTGCCGCGAGAGCTTCAGCGTGTTGAGGATGCCGGGGAACTGGTGCGTGTCCGTCATGGCGGACCAGCGTGTCTTCAGCTCTTCCAGCGGAACATCGAGATCGTTCTCGAAGCGGTCCGCCTGAGCCGGCGTGATGGCAAGCGGTGAGGCGTCGTCTTTAAGCGCCAGCTCAAGGGCGAGCTTCTTCCAAGCCTCGACATTGCTATCGGCGCGAAGGTGTATCTTGTGCAGCGCCTCGCCATGGACGTCGAAGAACTGGAAGCTGCGCTTCACGCTTTCGCCCGTATCATTTTCGACCGCGAAACCGTAGGCCCAGTGGCGGGGGAACATCCGCATGTCGATCTGAGCGCCCAGCATCATGGATGCGTGCTTGCCCGCGCGGAAATTATCGTAGATGCCGATCTTCTCATGCACCGCATTTTCGTTGCGGGTCAGGGCCGTAACAGGCCCGAGCTCCTCGATCCGAGGGAAAACGCGTGCAAAATCCGTCGTAATGCGAAACACGCCATGCCCAACCCATGCATCGACATATTCCGCTTCGGAAATGCCGAGTGACGCCGCGAGTTCGCGTTCACGCATCTTCGGATTATCAATCTTCGCTTGCCGGATTGCTGCCGCGTTCGGTCGTGCCCCAGTCATCAATGCCTCTCTCACTTGTTGAGGATAAGCTTGCCCTGACGGGTAATGCGCAGCCGATAGATCTCGCCGTTATGCTCGATATGGATCTCACGCGCGCCATGAAACAGTACAGCGGTGGAATAGGCTGTCGTTCTCTGCGGCGTCGCGTTGTGATCGTCGCGCTCGGAGATAATCTTGTCTCTGTGCATTGCCTGGGCTTGCTTTTCCGTAGGCCTGGCTGGCATCGAGCTGGCTGGGCGCGTCCTTTCTTGAATACTTGACTCCTATAGTCATATTAATTACACGGCGCAATACATGACTGCAAAAATCATGTTTGTTTTATCCGCCAGCCAGCCTCCTCCGCAAGCCAGCGCTCACACTTGTAAGGAGAGAGTTTCATGGGGATGCTTCACGACCGAAAGGCATGGTTGCTGGCCTGCGCCGCAATCCTGGCCGCACAGGGTGCAGCCGCGCAGGACGCGGCAGGCGAGACCGCCGGTAGTACGGACAAGAAGAAGGGGCGCGTCACGCTGCTGGAACGGCTGGTCGTGGGTGCGGGCAAGGAAAAAGTGGCCATCGACACGCCGCAAGCGGTGACCGTTCTTGATCAGGACGATCTCGATCGCGAGCAGGCCGGCACGATTGGTGATTTCTTCAAAAGCGTGCCGGGCGTGACCATCGTCGGTTCGGACCGCGTGGCCGGCCAGGCCTTTAACATTCGTGGCATCGGAGCACTGGAGGCTGCAGACGAATCGAAAATCCTGATCAATATCGATGGCGTCAACAAATTCTATGAGCAGTACCGCATGGGTTCGCTGTTCACCGAGCCAGAGCTTTACAAGCAGGTGGAAGTGTTGCGCGGCCCTGCCTCATCGACTCTCTATGGATCGGGCGCACTCGGTGGCACCGTCAATTTTACCACAAAGGACGCCTCCGACTTTCTGGAACCCGGCCAGACGACCGCCATCCGCACCAAGACGAGCTATGATTCGAACGGCAATGGCCTGCTCGGGTCGCTCACATGGGCGCAGCGTATGGGCGAGAACACGGAATTCCTGTTTTCAGGCAACTACCGCCAGTCCGACAAGATCCAGACGGCAACGGGTCAGAGCATTTCCGGCTCGGATTTCAACTCCTGGTCCGGCCTGGCAAAGGTCACGCATCATTTTGCCGACGATAACGAACAGGTGATCCGCCTTTCCTACCAGCAATGGCAGAGCAACCTGAATGACACGGACTATTCGCAGACCGGCACTCTGACATTCGGCACGATTGACCGCGACACTTCCGACAAGACCTTCAACTTTTCCTATGAAAACCCGGCAAGCGATAATCCCTGGCTCGACCTGAAATTCTCCTTTGCCTATTCCGACACGTCCGTGGATCAGAAAGACGCAAAGCTGCCGCCCAGCATTGCGGCGCTGGCCACCAACGCCCTGTTCCTGCCGTCGAAATATGCCTACAGAACGTTCAGCACGCGGCTCGAAAATACCATAGAGACTTCGGGCGAAGGCTTCGAGAATCACCTGACCACCGGCATCCAGCTCTCGCATCAGAGCCGTGTCGGCGAGACGACGACCAATGGCAGCGCCATCTCCTTCCATCCCCAGGGGACCGACGCCCGCATGGGGCTTTATGTGCAGGACGAATTCGTCTGGGCAGACAAACTGACGATCACCCCCGGCATTCGCTCCGACTTCGTCTGGCAGTCACCCGACAAGCGAATTGCCGGCGCACGGGATGTCAACGACGTGGCACTTTCGCCGAAAATCGCTGCACTCTACGACATCAACGACACGGTTTCCGTCTTCGGCTCGGTCGCTCACACAGAGCGCATGCCGACACTGGATGAACTCTATTCCTGGGCTGCAGGCACCGGAGCCGGGTCTTATCCGGGTGGGCGCGGACCCAGCCTGACCTTGCAGAAGGAAAAGTCGAACAATTACGAGCTTGGCTTCGCCCTGTCCGGCAACGATCTCGTGCAGGACGGCGACAGCGCGCAGATGAAATTCACCGCCTTCCACAATAACCTCACCAACATGATCAGCACCAATCCGCTGACCACCAGCAACACCGCCGTGCCCTATTATGTGAATATCGGCAAGGCGCTGATCCGTGGCATCGAGGTCGAGGCGGCCTACGATTCCGACCATGTCTTTGCCTCTGCCGCCTGGAGCATGATGGTGGGGACGGACCTTGTGAACCACAAGGCCCTGACCACCATCCCGGCCAACAGCGTCAGCGCGACGCTCGGCGGCCGCCTGCCGGAGAAGAACCTCGAATTCGGCTGGAACGCCTTCTTCGCCGCTCCGATCATCACCGGTGCGACAACCGGACCATTCCGCGCCTATCAGCTGCATGGGGTCTTCCTCGCCTGGAAGCCGGACGAAGGCATGCTGAAGGGCCTGGAGTTGCGGGCGGGCATCGACAACCTGTTCAACCAGCCCTACCAGAACAACCTTTCCGGCGACGCCGGCAAGGGGCGCACGTTCAAGGTCTCGCTCGCCAAGCTCAGCGGCTGGTAAGGAGAACAGAAGCATCGGAGATGCGTGTCGGGATCGGGTATACGATCCCGACGCACATCAGTCTCTTCACCGATGCAAAGGCGCTGCCGCGCCTCGACCATAACGCTCACAAGGTCCCCTGAAACGTCCCACTCCTAACGAAAGGAGAGGGAACCGGGCACGTCTGCAGGCACGCGGAGTGGCAACATGATATCTTGTGCACCCCTGATATGTATGTATACATTAACGGCCATCATGGATTGATTGCGGAAGGAAAGAGCTTGGAGGAGCGCGCTTTCCGTTACGGATTTACCGTCTGCGATCAACGTGTCGGAACGAGTAACGGGAGGAATGCACATGATCACGAGACGTCATTTCATGGCGAGCGCAGCGGCGATCGCCATGCTTTCGGTCGCAGCGCCGTCTTTTGCTGCGGACACGGTCAAGATCGGCCTGATCCTGCCGATGACAGGTCCGTTCGCCTCAACCGGCCGGCAAGTGGAAGCTGGCGTCCGTGCATACATGGCGCTGAATGGCGACACCGCCGGCGGCAAGAAGGTCGAGATCGTGCTGCGCGATGATGCGGGAACTGCCGATCAGACCCGCCGTATCGCACAGGAACTTGTCGTCAACGACAAGGTGTCGATGCTGATGGGCTTCGGCCTGACGCCGCTCGCCATGGCGGTCGCCCCCGTCATCAGCCAGGCGAAGGTCCCCGCAATCATCACGTCTGCCACCACGTCGGCCATCATGTCGAAGTCCGACTTTTTCGTCCGCACGTCGATGGCCGGCCCGCAATCCGCTGTCCCGGTCGCAACATGGGCGGTGCAGAACGGCCTGAAACGCGTCGTGACCCTGGTGACCGATTACGGCCCGGGGCACGACATTGAAAAGGGCTTTACCGACCAGTTCAAGAAGGATGGCGGCGAGATTGTCGAAGCTGTACGGGTTCCGCTTCAGAACCCGGATTTCGCCCCCTTCCTGCAGCGCGTGCGCGATGCAAAGCCGGATGCCGTCTTCGTCTTCGTACCGGCCGGGGTAGGATCGCTGTTCATGAAGCAGTTCGTCGATCGCGGTCTTGCCGATGCCGGTATCAAGCTGATCGCGACCGGCGATGTCACGGATGACGATTTGCTCGGCGCGATCGGCGATCCGGCCCTTGGTGTCATCACCGGCCACTTCTATTCCGCCGCCCATGACAGCCCGGAGAACAAGGCCTTTGTCCAACAGGTGAAGGACTCCGCGAAGATGAGGGCGAACTTCATGGCAGTTGGCGGCTTTGACGCCATGCATCTTGCCTATGCGGCACTTGCCAAGACCAACGGCGACACGGACGGGACAAAACTGATCAATGCGATGAAGGGTATGGAATGGACGAGCCCGCGTGGCCCGATCTCCATTGATCCGGCAACCCGCGATATCGTGCAGGACATCTACATCCGCAAGGTCGAGAAGAAGGACGGCGAGCTCTACAATGTCGAGTTCTCGACCTTCAAGAAGATCCACGACCCCTTCGTCGCCAAGTGACCGTGGATCACTGATCTTTCCGAAACCGGCGGAGGGGCATGGCGCCCCCCGCGTAACCGGGAGAGACCATGCTGACGATCCTGTTCGATGGCGTCGCCTATGGAATGCTGCTCTTCATTCTGGCCTGCGGATTGTCCATCACGCTCGGGCTGATGAACTTTGTCAATCTTGCGCATGGCGCGTTTGCCATGGCGGGTGGCTATGTGACCGTCATCCTTATGAACCGCTTCGGCATTTCCTTCTACTGGTGCCTCCCGGCGGCTTTTTTCGTCACAGCACTGATCGGCGCAGCGCTCGAGGTCACGCTCTACCGCCGGCTTTATCGCGCCTCGCACCTCGATCAGGTGCTGTTTTCGATCGGTCTCGTCTTCATGGCAATCTCGGCTGCGGACTATTTCATGGGCGGCCAGCAGCAACTCATCAACCTGCCCGCCGAACTGCGTGGCCGCTTTGACCTCTTCGGCATCGGCATTGGGCGCAGCAGGCTTTTCGTCATCGTCATCTGTGCGATGCTGACGGTCGCACTGCAACTCGCGCTGACGCGGACCCGCTTCGGCAGCCAACTTCGCGCGGCCGTCGACGACGGGCGTGTGGCGCGCGGGCTCGGCATCAGTGTCTCTACTATCTTCGTGCTCACCTTCGCGCTCGGTTCGGGGCTTGCGGGGCTTGGCGGCGCGTTGGGCGCCGATATGCTCGGGCTCGATCCGAATTTTCCGCTGAAATTCCTCATCTACTTCATGATCGTCGTCACTGTCGGCGGGACGTCGTCGATTACCGGACCCTTTGTCGCGGCCCTCCTCCTTGGCGTCGCGGATGTCGCCGGCAAATATTACCTTCCCCAGGCCGGCGCTTTCATCATCTATGCGGTGATGATCCTTGTACTGATCGTCCGGCCCAACGGCCTCTTCAGCCGGGAGGGCCGCTGATGACAAGCGGCAAGACGCTCGCACTGACCCTGCTCGGCGCCAAGGGCCGCTGGCGCATGTGGGAATTTGCACTCTGGCTTGTGGCCATCGCGGCGACGTTTCTGCTACCCTCGCAACTGCTGATCCTGACCGAAGTCGCGATCCTGGCGCTCTTCGCCGTGTCGCTTGATCTCATTCTGGGCTATGCCGGCATCGTCTCGCTCGGTCACACCGCATTTTTTGGGCTTGGGGCTTATGCGGCCGGCATTCTGGCCCGTGATTATGTCACCGAGCCTGTCACCGGCCTCGTTTTCGCTGGTCTGGTCAGCGGGCTCTTCGGCCTCGCCACGAGCTTCCTGGTACTCCGTGGCTCTGACCTGACGCGCCTGATGACGACTTTCGGGGTCGCAATGCTACTCGCCGAACTCGGCAACCAGATGGCCTGGCTCACCGGGGGTGCGGACGGCCTTTCTGGTATCTCGATGAGCCCCATTCTCGGTCTCTTTGAATTCGACCTCTGGGGTCGCAATGGCTATATCTACTGCCTCGCGGTTCTGATCGTGCTCACCTTCATCGCGCGCCGCATCGTCAACTCGCCCTTCGGCCTCTCGCTGATGGCAATTAAGCGTAACCCACGTCGCGCGGCCATGCTCGGTATTTCGCCGAAGCGGCGGATCGTGGTTATCTATGCGATCTCCGCCGCCTATGCCGGCATGGCTGGCGCGCTGTTGACGCAGACAACCAGTTTCGTCTCACCCGACGTGCTCGCCTTCCATCGATCGGCTGATGTGCTTCTTGTCCTCGTCATCGGCGGCGCAGGCTATCTCTACGGCGGCATTTTCGGCGCGATCATCTTCACGCTGCTGCGGGACTGGCTATCGGTCGCCACGCCACAATACTGGATGTTCTGGATCGGCCTGATCCTTGTCGCCATCGTCATGATCGGCCGCGAACGGTTGACCGGCTGGCCGGCCCTGCTCGCTCGAAGTCTGCGGGGCAAGAGTGAGCCTGCTGGGAAGGAGACGCCATGATTGCGCTCGAAACCCGGCACCTGATCAAGCGTTTCGGCGGCTTCACCGCAACGCATGATGTCTCGCTTTCGATCCGCAAGGGCGCGCGCCACGCGCTGATCGGCCCCAACGGCGCCGGCAAGACGACGCTCATCAATCTCTTCACCGGCGTCTTCGCCCCGACCAGCGGGCAGATCCTGCTGGACGGCGAGGACATCACCGCGCTTCCCGTACATGCCCGCGTGGCGCGCGGCCTGTCGCGCACCTTCCAGATCAATCAGCTCTTCGGCGATTTCACCCCACTCGACTCCATGATGCTGGCCATCGGCGAGCGCAAGGGCCATGGCAGTCGCTTCTGGCGCTCGCTGGCCGCCGATCGCGACGTGGCGGACGAGGCAGCGGCAACGTTGGAGCGGTTCCGCCTCGCTGACGTTATGTCGGAGGAGACAAGATTGCTGCCATATGGCAAGCAGCGACTCCTGGAGATAGCGCTGGCCATTGCTTCTGAACCGAAAGTGCTGCTGCTGGACGAACCGGCAGCGGGTGTGCCTGAGGAGGAACGCGAGGAGGTTCTATCCATCGTCCGCGCCCTGCCCGAGAACGTGACCGTGGTGTTGATCGAACACGATATGGACCTCGTCTTCTCCTTCGCCGACCGCATTTCAGTTCTCGCCGCTGGCGCACTCTTTGCCGAAGGAACGGTCCAGGAGATCGCCCGCGATCCGCAGGTCAAGGCCATCTATCTGGGGGAGGATGCATAATGACGGCGCTCCTTCGCATCGAGAAGCTGGTGGCCGGTTATGGTGAAGCGCGGGTGCTTTCCCACATCGACATCGCCGTCGAGGCCGGCCGCTCGCTCGCTCTTCTGGGTCGTAACGGCGCGGGCAAGACCACGCTGGTTGATACGATTGCCGGCGTCACGACGCGTCACGCCGGCACAATTCATTTCGACGGCCACGACATCAGCCGTCTCCGGCCTGAGCAACGCGCGCCGCTCGGGATCGGCTGGGTGCCGCAGGAGCGCAATATCTTCCCCTCGCTCACAGTCGAGGAAAATCTCACCGCGACGGCCCGCCGCGGTTCCTGGTCGCTTGAGCGAGCCTACCAGATGTTCCCACGCCTGAAGGAGCGCCGGCGCAACATGGGCAACCAACTCTCCGGCGGCGAACAGCAGATGCTCGCCGTAGCCCGCGCCCTGTTGCTGAACCCGAAGCTGCTGCTGCTGGACGAACCACTGGAAGGTCTTGCTCCCATCATCGTCAACGAGCTGCTGGCGGCCCTGCGTCGCATCGTTAGAGACGAAGGCATGTCGGCGATTATCATCGAGCAGAAGGTGCGAAAGATCCTGCCGCTGACAGACAACGCCGTCGTTCTCGACCGGGGCGCGGTGACCTATCGCGGCACCTCGAAGGCGCTGCTGGACGATCCGGAAAAACTGGAGTCGCTGCTCAGCGTTTCATGACGCTTGCTGAAAACGAAAACACCGAAGGCGAACCTCGCCTTCGGTGTTTTCTGTCTTCGGGGTAATGCCGGCGCAGCGGTTGCACGCCGCGCCGCCAGTCCCGTTCAGCGCTTGGTGCGCCAGCTTTCAGCGTAGTTCTCGCGAGCCTCGCGGGCGTAAGGCGTCGGTGAAACGCGAACGCGAATCTTCGCCTGCTTGTGGCGCTCGGTCGAGGTCTTGGCCGAACCGCCATCGGGCTCGCCCCAGACCAGCGTGAGCACGTCGCCTTCCTTGATATCCTGATCGACGATACCCAGCGACAGCAGGCATCGCTCGTTGTAGGAATAGCCGTTGAACATTGACATGCCCACCTGCTTGCCGCTCTGGTCGAGGATCAGGTCCGCGCTGGTGGAGGCATAGTTCGGCTGTGGGAAGTCGATCCACTTGTAGTGATCTTCGCCCGGACGGAAGGCCGAGGCGATGACTTCGACCACGTCTTCGGCGTTCCACTCGAAGGTTACCTTCTTGCGGTTCTTCTGTTCCTTCATCTTCAAGAGCGCCTGCTTGCCGATGAAGTCGTCCTTCTTCCAGCCGATGTAGAAATCATAGCCAAGCTCGAACGGGTTGACGTAGTAGTCCTCGATATTGTTCGAGACGTAGCTGCCACCGATGGCACCGGTTGCCTCGTAGGAATCCGCGCCCAACCACTCGCGATAGGCCTGCAGCATACCGTCACCGGTATAGATGCCCGGCAGGGGAGACGGAATCCAGCCGGATTCCAGCGTGTTGGTCGAATAGGCGCGGCTGCCGCAGCGCACGAGATCGACGCCTGCTTCCTTGGCCGCCTCAAGCACGCAGTTCAGCACGTAGCTCTTGTCTTCATACGGGCCCCAGATTTCAAGGCCCGGTGCGCCGGACATGCCGTGACGCAGCGCCTGCACCTTCTTGGAGCCGACATTGATGTGGTCAACATGGAAAAACTTGATGTCCGGGATCGGACCACGGTTGAGCTTTTCGAAGATCTTGTTCGCTTCCGGACCCTGGATCTGGTAGCGGTAATGGGTACGCAGGACGCGTTCGCCCTCAGGGCGCGACGGCGAACGCGGGTCGTGCTTGATGCGCACGTTCCACTTGCCATAGGCGGCGCAGAACATCAGCCAGTTGGACGTCGGCGCGCGGCCGACGAGAACGAACTTGTCCTTGCGTTCGCGAAAGATGATGTGGTCGCCGATGACGTGACCGTTCGGCGTGACCGGCACGAAATGCTTGGCGCGATTAAGGTCGAAGTTCGAGAAGGAATTGATGCCGTGATAGGCGAGAAACGCCTCGGCATCCGGTCCTTCGACGATCAGTTCGTCCATGTGATGCGACTGGTCGAAGAGAACGGCGGAATGACGCCAGGCTGCCTGCTCGTCACGCCAGTTTGCAAATTCCGGTGCGACGACCGGGTATACATACATCCCGATCTTCGAATTGCGCAGACGCCCGACGATATCGGGGTTTTCTTTCAAGATATCGGACAGACTGGATGCAGCCATCGTGGTTCCTCCCATTGGCAAAGCTATCTATGTATACATTCATGCGCATTGACACGCAGAAATCAAGCGTCTTTTTCAAGGAGCTTAGGGTAAAATCGCACCAAAAGGATGGCGGAATGTGGCCGACATACGCAAGAAGGTATAGCTTTTTCCGGATTTAGCGGTGAATCAGGGCCAGTCCCGGGATCTTAGTCAAGAGATCGGGATCCTTGTTGAAAATGTATTCAATATTGTGCCGGGCTGTGCGCGCATGTTCTCGCGCCACGAATTCGGCCCTAGCGCCTTCCCGCGCCGCGATGGCGTTCAGGATCGCCTTGTGCTGCTCCTGCGCCGAGCGCAACGAGCGGCGAAAGGCGGTAATTTCAAGTCGGTTGGGCAGAAATGCCGATGGCGAGGCAAACGGTAGCGCCGAGGCGCGCTCAACCTCGCGGCGGATCACTTCACTGCCGCAGAGCCCCGCAAGCTCGTGGTGAAAATCCTCGTTGAGATCGGAATAGGCGTCGAAATCCACGTCGTCGCCCGCGCCGAAGCAGGCGTCGATCTTTTCGACAATGTCCTGCAATCGAGCCAGCCCGGCGGGAGATGCGCCGCGCTCAGCAGCAAGACGCGCGGCCGTGCCTTCCATAACCCCACGCAATTCGATGGAATCGATGACGTCCTCATAGCCGAAACGCCGCACGACGAACCCGCCATTCGGCAGGCGGTCAAGGAGCCCCTCCTCTGCCAGCCGCGACAGTGCCTCGCGCACCGGGGTGCGCGAAATCTCCAGCGTTTCAGCCAGCGACACCTCGAAAAGACGCATCCCGCCGGGCAGTTCACCGTTGACGATCTTTTCACGCAATTCGATCACGGCCCGGCGGCCATGTGTGGCTGCTTCGCTGACTTTCATGGCTCAATCCCCCATTCACACCACCGCTATACCACCCCACGAGGCGACTGCGAAGCGCCTCGGGGGCTGCTTGTATACACTGGCGACGCACGTCGCCTATTTGGCGAAGACGACCGTCTTGTGCTTGTTGAGCAGAACGCGGTCTTCCAGATGCCAGGTCACGGCACGTGCCAGAACCCGGCGCTCGATATCGCGCCCCTTGCCCACCAGTTCTTCCGGCGTGTCGGCATGGCTGACCGGCTCCACATCCTGGCAGATGATCGGCCCCTCATCGAGGTCGCCGGTCACGTAATGGGCCGTCGCGCCGATCATCTTCACGCCGCGCGCGTGGGCCTGATGATAGGGCTTGGCGCCCTTGAAACCGGGCAGGAAGGAGTGGTGGATATTGATGCAGCGCCCGGAGAGAAAGGCCGAAAGCTCATCAGAAAGCACCTGCATATAGCGGGCCAGCACGACGAGTTCGGCTCCGCTTTCCTCGACGATACGCCGCACCTCCGCCTCCTGTGCCGCCTTGGTCTCCTTCGTGACCGGCAGATGATGATACGGAATGCCTTCCATCAGCGTCAGGTTCAGCGCCTCGCGCGGATGATTGCCGATGATCCCGACCGCTTCCATGTTCAGTTCGCCGATCCGCATTCGGTAAAGCAGATCGCCAAGGCAATGGTCGAAGCGAGACACCATGAGCAGCACCTTTCGCCGCGTCCCGGCGACCCGCAGCGTCAGGTCGAGACCAAAATGTTCCTCCTCTTCCCGGATGCCGGCACGGAAAGTGGCCTCGGGCCCGGACATCGAGAAAGCTACCCGCATGAAGAACATGCCAGTCTCCGGATCGTCGAACTGATGAGCCTCGAAAATGTCGCCGCCATGAGTGGCAATGCGTACCGCAACCGCGGCGACGATACCGCTGCGGTTAGGGCAGCGAAGCGTGAGAATATAGTCGGTCATGTCTCTCCTCCCTTATAACGGACCTGGGGAACGCTCCCACGCTCCCTTCAGCCCCTGCATGCCTGAAGCCGGCTCTGCGTACACATTTTACAAGGCAACGTCATCAAATATGGGGAATATGGTCGTTTTTCCCGGCATATTGATTGTTGCGACGCTCTTGATGTATACATATCAAGAGACATCGAGGAGGAGCAAGATGGCTTTTTTGAATTTCGGAAGTCGCGCCGACACCACGGCATCAAGCCCCGACCTCGATCCGGGGGCCTTGGCCTTCATCGAGAACTGGTCCATCGAGGTGATGCCGCGCACAGCCGCGAAGATCGAGAGTTTCCGAGCGCTGCTACCGGCTGAAACGCGGGTCTACATAGCCCATATCGCGGGAACGCCCTTTGAGGACATGTTGGCGACCGCGCGGCGGCTGACGGAAGAAGGCTTTCCGGTCATGCCGCATTTTCCGGCCCGGATCATTCCCGATGTGGCAACGCTCGGAACCTGGGTGCGGCGCTATCGCGAGGAAGCGGGCGTGACGCAGGCGCTGCTGCTCGGCGGCGGCCTGGCAAGGCCGGAAGGCACGCTTGAAAGCGCCGTCCAGCTCCTCGAAACCGGCCTCTTCGACCGATACGGCTTCCAGCGCCTGCATGTCGCCGGGCACCCGGAAGGCAATCGCGATATCGACGCGGATGGCTCGACGGCGCAAGTTGATGCAAGCCTGATGTGGAAACAGGACTTTTCGTCGCGCACCGATGCCGAAATGGCTATCGTCACCCAATTTGCCTTCGACGCCGTCGCTGTTACCGCTTGGGCCGAACGCATCGCCGATCTCGGTGTGCGCCTGCCTATCCATGTCGGAATTGCGGGACCTGCCAAGCTGCAAACGCTGATCCAGTTTGCCCTCTCCTGCGGCGTCGGTCCCTCGCTGAAGGTCTTGCAGAAGCGCGCCATGGACGTCACGCGCCTGCTCACACCCTATGAGCCAACCGAGGTCGTCAGCGGCCTTGCCCATTACAAGGTGCGCAACCCGGACAGCCTGATTTCGCAGGTTCACGTCTTCCCCCTCGGCGGTATCCGCACCGCCGCCGACTGGATGAACCGGCAGGCGCCGGCGGAGCCTCGCGCGGCGACGGCGTGAGAGGGTGAGAGGGTGAGAGGGTGAGAGGGTGAGAATACCCTCTTCACAGTGAGGGAAACACCCGCCCATCGAACAGTTTACGGGCCGTGCGGATCGAGCCTGCGCCCTTCACATTCCCTTCCCCATCGAGATCGAGAAAGACTTCCATCGAACCCGTGGGATGCTCGACGAGATAGATCCCGCCCGCCGGCTGCGTGGCGAGAGCCGCCGCCGGTCCCGCCTTCAGCCGTGCCGCCGTCGCGACGGTAATGGCGGCGAAGACGCCGATGGAGGCGTGGACACGCTGGGGAATGAAGCTGCGCGTCGAAATCGCCCCGTCCCCAAGGGGCACAGAAACGAGCACCATCTTCGGCACCGACGCCTCCGCGACGTCGCCGAGCTTCATGAGCGGCCCCGCCTGCAGGCGGATCGTCTCCAGACGAACCTTAAGGTCCGCATTTGCCTCCAGTTCTTCCCGGCTCTCCTGCCCCGAAATTCCGAAATCGGAGGCGCGCAGGATCACACAGGGCATCCCGTTGTCTATCAGCGTCACCTCGACGCCGTCGATGACGTCCACCGCATTGCCCGTCGGCAACAACGCGCCGCACATGGAACCGGCAATATTGGCGAACAGCAGCGGCACGGCGGCATGTTGGCCTGGCACGCCAGCAATCTCCGCCTCACCGCGATAGGTGACGTGGCCGCGCGGCGTTGCCACACGCGCAACCGCAACCTCGCCGGTGTTGACCATATGAATGCGGACCTCGGTCTCCCTGTCCCGCGCCGTCACCAGCCCCCGCTCGATGGCCGCCGGGCCGACGCCTGCCAGAATGTTGCCGCAGCCCTGCGCATCACTGACCAGCGCCCGGTCGACGAACACTTGCAGAAAGAGGTAGTCGACATCGGCATCGGCGCGATTGGATGTCGACAGGATCGCCACCTTGGAGGTCAGCGGGTCAGCCCCGCCGATACCGTCGATCTGGCGCGGATCGGGCGAGCCCATGATGGAGAGCAGCAGCCGGTCGCGCGCGCGCGTGTCGGCCGGGAGATCTTCCGCGAGAAAATAGGCGCCTTTCGAGGTGCCACCGCGCATCCAGAGGCAGGGAATGCCGTCCTCAGACATATTTGAGCCCCTTGGCCGCAAGCGCGCCGCGCATATCGTACATGTCGAGACCCAGTTCACCCGACGCGAGCCGCTTGCGCTTCATCTCCTCGTTTGCCAGCCGCTTTTCGGCAGCGTTCAGCACCAATTCGGCTTCGGCGCAGCGAACGACGCATACGCCATCGTCATCGGCAACGACAACATCGCCCGCCTCGATCAACGCGCCGGCGCAGACGATCGGGACATTGACCGAACCCAGCGTCTCCTTCACCGTCCCCTGCGCCGAAATTGCCTTGGCCCAGACCGGAAAACCCATCGCCGTTAGGTCGCGGATATCGCGCACGCCCGCATCGATAATCAGCCCGCGGCAGCCCCGCGCCTTGGCGGATGTGGCGAGCAGATCGCCGAAATAGCCGTTGTCGCAGGGCGATGTGGGGGCAAGAACAAGAAGGTCGCCATCCCGCACCTGTTCGATGGCCACATGCAGCATCCAGTTGTCGCCGGGCGGCGCCGAAATGGTAACCGCCGAGCCGGCAACGGATGCGCCGGCATAGATGGGCCGCATATAGCTCGCCAGCATGCCCTTTCGCCCCTGCGCCTCGTGAACCGTGGCGACGCCGGCGCGGGCGAGCCCCTCAATCACCGCCGGGTCGGCGCGGGGAATGTTCTGCACCACCAGGCCCATGATCAATGATCCTTCTTCAGAACGGGCGGGGTGCCGTGGGTGTGGAAGGTCTCGATCGTCTTCAGGCCCCAGGCCTGACCCTTCTTACGCTCACTCTCCGTCCAGCACACCGGTTTCCAGTCGGGCGCGAGGATGAGCCGAGCCCCGGAATTGGCAAGCTCGACGCGATTGCCGGCGGGCTCCCACACATAGAGGAAGAACGTGCCCTGGATCGCATGCTTATGAGGGCCTGTTTCGATGTGAACCCCGTTTTCCAGGAAGATATCGGCGGCGCGCAGGATGTCCTCGCGCGTGTCGGTGGCGTAGGTCACATGATGCAGCCTCCCCGAGGCCCCACCATGTTCCTCCGTGCAGGCGAGATCGTAGGTCTTGTTGTTGATGGTGAACCAGCAGCCGCCAATACGGCCATTGTCGAGCTGAATATATTCCGTCACCCGCGAGCCGAGGCAGGTGATCATGAAATCGCGGAACTTGCTCACGTCCTCCGCCAGAAGGTTCAGGTGATCAAGCCGTCGCGGGTTCGCCCCGCGCCCATGATAGCGCTGCGCAAGGTTCTTCAGCGCCGGGCGCTCGCCCTCGGGCGCCTCATAGCGCACCGTGTCCCAATAGATCTCGAAGATATGGCCGAAGGCGTCCTCGAAGCGGAAGGCGCGGCCGTGCCCCTTGTCGCCGTCGACCCAGCCCAGCACCTTGTAGCCGCTCGCCTCAATGGCCTTCACGCGACGCTCCAGCGCTTCCGGCGAAGACGTACGATAGGCGATATGGCCGACGCCAGTCGTATGGTGGCGGGTGAGCTTCAGCGTGTGGAACTCATAATCATCATAGGCGCGGAGATAAGCCGAGTTCTCATCCTGAGCAGAGACTGTGAGGCCATAAACATTGACGAAGAAGGCCAGGCTTTCTTCGAACTTGTCCGTATACATCTCGACATGGGCGAGATGGGCGATATCGAAACAGGGTTCGGTCATAGCGTGTCCACCGTGCGCGGAAAAACGGACTGGAAGCCTTCGGCATATTGCGCGGCGCGCCCACCGGACTGGCCGCCGGAATTGCGCTGGAAATGGTTGGCACGGTTCTGCGCGACGCGGGTGTAGAAGTCCCAGAGGTGCTCCTGGCCTTCCATGCATTCGATGGCCGCGCGCTTTTTGTCCCAGACCGGCGTGATGTCGAGAAACACATCCGGCTTCCAGCCCATCTGCTCCGTCTGGTGCGGCTCGAAGAGATAGAGCTGTGGCGCGCCCAGAACCTTTTCGCCCGGCTTGTGACCCCAGGCCTGCGCGATCATGCGCGCCTCCAGCGTCACCTGTGTCGCGTACATATGGTCGGTGTTGTAGGGGTCGTACTGTGAGTGGCTCATCATGAAGGCCGGCTGCACCGCACGGATGACATCGACGAGGCGGAATTTACCCTCGTCGGTGAGGCGCAGCGGATAGTCGCCAAGATCGAACGAGATCAGATCGTGGACGCCCAGGGCTTCCGCCGCCTTCTCCGCCTCGGCGCGGCGGGCTGCCTTGACCCGCTCCAGCGTCATGTCCTTCTGTTTCCAGAGCTTGGCGGATTCGCCGCGCTCGCCGAAGGAGAGGCAGACGACCGTCACCTCATAGCCTTGAGCCGCATGGAGCGCGATGGCACCGCCGCAGCGCCAGACGAAATCGGCGGCGTGCGCGCTGATCACCAGCGCAGTCTTTTTCTCTCCCATCATGTCCTCCCAGGACGAAATACTGAGCGGCAATGTCCGCCCGAAAGCCGCTCTTGCCAATTCCAAAGCGCGTCGCGATCCATAAGTTTTTGCTATAGTATCTGGATTTACCGCGCCAACCAGCGCATGCTTTCGTCTCAGGAGTGGAGGCCGGAGGAGACATGCAGACCAACCGTTTCAAGCTCGCCGTCATCGGCTTCGGCGAAGCCGGCCGTGCCTTTGCTTGCGGATGGGCACGGTCCGAAGAAGGGAATATTTTCGCGTACGACCCAAAGGCCGCAGATGCCGATACGCAAGCATCGTTCGAGGCAGCGGCCGCGGCAGCGCAGGTGACGCTCGTCGCCTCCAACTTCGATGCTGTCGAGCGGGCTGATGCAATCTTCAGCCTTGTCACCGCCGACCGGGCGCATGAGGCCACGCGGGAGAGTGCTGCACATATCAAGCCGGGTGCCTTCTTCTTCGACTGCAACTCCTGCTCGCCCGCGACCAAGGCCGCGTCAGCGGACATCATCGTCGCGGCCGGCGGACGCTATGTCGATGTCGCCGTCATGGCGCCCGTTCATCCCAAGGGGCACGAGACACCCATCCTGTTGAGCGGACCAGCGGCAGAAGCCGCTCTCCCGCTCCTCGCCGGCCTCGGAATGCTTCCGCGCCTGGCTGGGGCGCGAGTCGGCGAGGCCTCTTCCATCAAAATGCTGCGCTCGGTGATGATTAAGGGGCTCGAGGCGCTGACGGCGGAGGCCATGTTGGCCGCGCGCAAGGCTGGCGTCGAGGCGGCTGTCATCGCCTCGTTGCAGGCATCCGACCCCGGCATCGACTGGGAGAAGCGCAGCGCGTACAACCTCGAGCGCATGATGGTTCATGGCAAACGCCGAGCCGCCGAAATGCGCGAAGTCGCTGCAAC
This sequence comes from Hyphomicrobiales bacterium, assembly GCA_900466575.1. Classification (GTDB taxonomy): domain Bacteria; phylum Pseudomonadota; class Alphaproteobacteria; order Rhizobiales; family Rhizobiaceae; genus Ensifer_A. The sequence goes on from UBMP01000005.1 coordinate 57,973, forward strand.
GCTGCGTGAGCTCGGCCTGCCGGATCGCATGTCCAGCGCGATAGTGGATTGGCAGGCGGACATTGCCACGCTGGAACTCGAGGGTGGCGAGGCCTCCCTTGCCAGCCGGGCGGACCGCATCCTCGAGGCCCTTCAGGACCGAGATGCGCTATAACTTGCGTCATCTGCGGGTTTTTCTGACGGTCTCCGAAACCGGGTCCGTCACGCGCGCTGCCGAGATCTCGCGGGTCTCACAACCGGCTGTTACGCAGGCCATATCGAGGCTGGAGGGCACCCTGGGCGTCGCTTTGTTCAACCGTCTACCTCACGGCTCGTTTCTCACCCCGGCCGGAGAAATCTTCCATCGTCGCGTGCAGCGCGCTTTCCTGTTGCTGGACCGTGTCCTGACCGAGATTGCGCCACGGTTACAACTGACGCTGACCGGATCCCAGATCGATGCGCTGATTGCGGTCAGCGACGTCGAAAATTTCACTCTGGCCGCAAGGCGGCTAGGGCTGGCGCAACCCACCGTCCATCGGGCCATTACGCAACTGGAACAGGAAGCTCAGCGCAAGCTTTTCGAGCGCACAGCCCAGGGAACGATCGCGACGCGTCTCGGGCACAGCCTCGCCCAGGCTGGACGTCTGGCTCTCGCGGAACTGTCGCAGGCGGAAGCGGAACTAGCAGAACTGCACGCCCGGGCCGCCGGGAAGATCGTGATCGGCGCCATGCCTCTATCGCGCTCGCATATCCTGCCAGCTGCAATTGTGAAGTTCCAGCAGGAAAGGCCAGCGCAGACGATCCTGATCACGGAGGGTCCATATGCGGAACTTCTCTCCGGCCTCCGGCGGGGCGACATAGACTTTCTCATCGGCGCGCTGCGTCACCCCGCGCCGATCGATGACATCGAACAGAGGGCATTGCTGCAGGATACTGCCGTGATGGTTGGGCGCCCCGACCACCCGATCTTCCGGGTTCCCTCGCCCGCTCTTTCCGAACTCGCGCACTATCCCTGGATCGTCAGCGCGCCGGGAACGCCGATCCGGAACCACTTCGACCAGTTGTTCAGTGACCAGGGCGTGACGCCGAGACAGTTGGTGGAATCGGGGTCGCTTATCCTCATGCGCGAGATCCTGAGCCAGACCGACTATCTTGGCTTTGCCTCGGGCGGTCAGGTTCGTGCGGAAATTGCCCGGGGTCTCCTCCGGCCGGTCGATTTCGACCTCAGCGCCACGCGGCGTCCCATCGGACTGACAACGAGAATGGGATGGCTGCCAACGCCCGCACAACGTCTCCTGATCGAGATCATAGAAGGCGTGGCATAAGTCTCTATGCGCCGTCCTGTCGACATAAAATATACTGTTTGCAGCGCGCTTCGTATTTCGCTACGTTTTTGCTTTAGAAGCACAAAACACAACCGGATCATAAGGGCTCAAGCGTGGAAGAGGCAGAGAAGGTCACCCATCGGCGTGGCTATGGCGTATCGACGGTCTACGAGACGCTGCGGAACGAGATCATCGAGTTGAAGCTGGCGCCCGGCAGCCCGATCGACGAGCAGCAATTGTCGGACCGCTTTTCGCTCTCCCGCACGCCGATCCGCGAAGCACTGGTGCGCCTGTCTGCAGACGGGCTGATCACCACGCTGACCAACCGCGCGACGATCGTCTCCAACATCGACTTTCTGGGCCTTTCCGAATTCTTCGACGCTCTTACACTGATGTATAGGGTAACGACCCGACTGGGCGCCCTCAACCGAACAACGGATGATATCGCCAGGATCCGTGACCTTCAGAAGGACTTCGCGCTTGCCGTTGCCGAACGCGACGTGCTGGGCATGATCACCACCAACCGCGACTTCCATGCCGCCATCGCAGTAGCCGGCAAGAACCGGTATTATGTCGATCTTTTCACGCGTCTTCTCGACGAGGGTCGTCGCATTCTCCGGCTCTATTATTCGTCCTTCAACGACGTCCTTCCGCGCCAATATGTGGGCGAACACGAGGACATGATTCAAGCCATCATCAATCGCGATGCCGATGCGGCCGATCACTTGGCAACTGCCCACGCGGACCAGATCGTGCGGCAGATCCGGTCCTACATTGCCACTGACGGCCGCCAGAACACCGATTTGAAGATCTGAAGTCTTGAGAGGTCCGCGTCCCGAATGACGTGCATCTCCCAGTCCAACTCACCTGCTGCAATCTTTGTATTTTATTTGTCGACAAAGACCCTTTGACCTGATAGAGAGGAATTAACGCAACAGGCAATATGGAAGCGGCCTGTGCCACAAAGATGGAGCCGACATGACTGAGTCCGTATTCACGGGTTGCATTCCCGCGCTGATGACCCCCTGCAACCCAGACCGCACGCCAAACTTTGATGCGCTGGTGCGCAAGGGGCGTGAACTGATCGACCTCGGCATGTCGGCGGTCGTTTATTGCGGCTCCATGGGCGACTGGCCTTTGCTGACCGATGCTGAGCGCCAGGAAGGCGTGCGGCGTCTGGCTGAAGCCGGCATTCCGGTGATTGTCGGCACTGGCGCAGTCAACACGAAGGCCGCCGCGGCTCATGCCGCGCATGCTGCGAAAGTCGGCGCAGTCGGCCTTATGGTCATTCCCCGCGTTCTGTCGCGCGGCACGTCGGTCAGCGCCCAGAAGCATCACTTCTCCGCCATCCTGGAAGCGGCAAACGGTCTGCCGGCCGTCATTTACAACAGCCCCTATTATGGCTTCGCCACCCGCGCGGACCTCTTCTTCGAACTGCGCGCCAAGTATTCCAATCTCATAGGTTTCAAGGAATTCGGCGGCAAGGCCGACATGACCTATGCAGCCGAGCATATCACCTCGGGCGATGACAGCCTGACGCTCATGGTCGGCGTTGACACGGGCGTCTATCACGGCTTCGTCAACTGCGGAGCAGGCGGCGCGATCACGGGCGTGGGCAATGCGCTGCCCAAGGAAGTTCTGCACCTGATCGACCTGTGCGAAAAGGCCGCTGCCGGCGATGCCAAGGCACGCGCGGAAGCCCGCGAGCTGGAAGAAGCACTGATGGTGCTCTCCACCTACGACGAAGGTGCCGACCTCGTCCTGCACTACAAGTACCTGATGGTGCTGAACGGTGAGAGCGAATACGAACTCCACTTCAACGAGACCGACAAGCTCAGCGCCTCGCAGCAGCGCCAGATCGAGAACCAGTACAAGCTGTTCAAAACCTGGTACGCCAACCGCTACGGCGCTTGAACCGCCTCGCAAACTCTCCGCTGCCTCACTGAGGCAGCCAGATAAGCGCCGGGCGTGCTTTAAATAGACTGCCGAAAGCAATTTCGGCAGTCTCTAGCTGAGACGTCGGATCGATCCATGGATTTGTTTTCGCACGCTGAACGAAGTCTACCGGCAAAGCGCGTATGCCAATGAAACGGGTTTTTTGAGCGCTACAAAAGAGAGCGCCAGGTTTCAGCATACTGGCCCAAGGCTCTCTCGTTGACAGGTCTTGCCAGAAGGCCCTGGCCACCGGCAGGACGTGCGCCTTCAACGAGAAGCGCAGCACCGATACTGGTTCCGGTTCCCGCGACCGCCTCAACCGGACGACCCGTCACGGCGGCCAGCATGTCGAGATACGCGCGGTTTTCGGCAAACGGACCTTCGACCAGAACCGGGCCCTCAGCCCCCACAATGCCGAGACCCGTCGCTGTCATCAGAGCAAGATAGAAGGAGACCGTGACATAGCGCTCCCCCGATGTCAGCCGCGACTCTTCAACAGTCCAGGTCGCCTTGCGGCCCTGGAACGGGCCCGATTGATTTTCGACCGCCGGCAGCAGCACGGCCGCCCGCGCCAGCACGGAATCGATGTCGGCGGATGAGAAATCCTTAGGCCCGTCGCCGATCAGCCGCTCGAATTCGCGCCCACCCATGAAACGAGCCGAGGGAACCGGATCGCCATAGGCATTGACATTCACCAGCGTGTCGCGTGCGGGATCGAGCGTCACCTTCGCCCCGCAGACAGCCATGGAGATGACCCATGTCCCGGTCGAGACGACTGAAAAGGGCGCCGCGCGGGCGGCGAGATGCGCATAGAGCGAGGCATTGGAATCGTGAATGCCGCAGATGACGGGCGTTTCGGCCGCAAGGCCGGTCGCGGCTGCAATCTCCGGCAAGATTGGGCCCAGCCGGTCGGCCGCGCGGGCGACCGGCGCCATCAGGTCCGTCCAGCCTTGGCGCGCGACGAGAGAGGAATATCGTCCCTCCTCCGGCATCCAGAGATCGGTGTGGCAGCCAAGCGACGTCACTTCGTTGACAGCAATACCGCAGAGGCGGAAGGCCCAGTATTGCGGATAGGTAAGGATCGTCCGGGTCCTGGCCTTCAGGTCCGGGAAGGTCCGGAACTGCCAGAAGAGCTGCGCGCCGAGGTTCAGACCGAGCGGCAGGCGGGCGGAACCTGTTTCGGCAAAGGGCGGACGAATGGCGTCATAGTCGGCCGCCAGCGTATCGGGGCCATCGAATTCGTAATCGAGGGCGGCCGAGGCAAGATTGCCCTCGGCATCGAGCAGGACGGCAGAAGCGCCATGGGTGGTGATCGAAACTCCATCGACACCGAATTCGGCCTGGAAGCGCTTCAGTCCATCAAGAATGAATTGCCAAAGGCCGTCGATATCATAGTGGGGATAGGGCGGCCCCTTCAGCACCGCATTCGGCCGTTTCGTCACGGCGATTTCGCTGAGGCTCTCGCGGTCCACGAGAGCGACCTTGGCATTGGTCTTGCCGATATCGATGACGGCGATGTGTTTCATGCCCGTTCATTCCATGTGAAAGACGGGGGTGAGGTCAATGGCGATGGGCTCGTTTTTCTCGTTCGTCGCCATGATGTCGGCCATGTGTGCCCACCATTTCTGCATGACCGCCGTCTGCGGCAGCGAGTCCACCGTGTGATCCTTGCGCCGCCAGAGCACACCGAAGAGCACATTCGTTTCCTCATCGAGAAAGATCGAATAGTCGGAAACGCCGGCCTCGTGCAGCAGGTCGACCAGTTCCGGCCAGATCTCGTCATGCCGGCGCTGGTACTCGTCGCGCATGCCGGGATTGAGGAACATCTTGAAGGCGTGTTTCTCCAGATTGGCGCGGTTCATCGGCGGCGGTTCCTGAACTTGCGGAAGAGGATCGGTAGCGCGATGACGAAGATCAGCAGCGCGCCGATGACGATCGACATGACGATGCCCGGCACGTTGAGCAGCCCGAGCCCGAAGGTCACGAGGCCCATGATCAGCGCTGCGATCACCACACCCTGAATGGTGCCCGAGCCGCCGAGAATGGAGACGCCGCCCAGAACGACCATGGTCACCGCCTCCAGCTCCCAGCCGGCGGCAATGGAGGGCCGGGTGCTGTCGAGCCGCGAGGTCAGCAGCACCGAGGCAATGCCCGACATGAGGCCGGTCAGCAGGAAGAGAATGAACTTCACCCGCTCGACCCGAATACCCGAAAAGCGGGCCGCGACATCATTATTGCCGATGGCAAAGATCTGCCGGCCGAAATTCGTCCGGTGCAGCAGCACATAGTAGATCAGCGAGCAGACGAGGAAGAGCACGAATTCGAAGGAGAAGACCCAGAAGACATAGCCCTGTCCGAAATACGCAAAGCTTGCCGGATAGCCTTTGAAGGCCTGGTCGCCGAGCACGATGTAGGAAATGCCGCGGAAGAAGCTCATCGTGCCGATGGTGACGACGATGGAGGGAAGCCCGAGGCCGGTCACAAGGAAGCCGTTGAACGCGCCGCAGACGAGGCCGGTCACCACGCCGATCAGTACCAGTTCGCCCGTTCCCGCTCCATATTGCAGCGCAAGCCCCATCATGGTCGAGGCGAGCGCGATGATCGAGGCGACCGAGAGATCGATTTCGCCAGCGATGATCAGCAGCGCCATGGCAAGCGCGATCAACACCTTTTCGGTGAAGTTGAAGGTCGCATCCGACAGTGACCAAGGCGACAGGAAGTAAGGCGAGGCCAGCGAGTTGACGATGAAGAGCACGGCGCCGACGACGAGCAGCAGGCTCGGCCAGGAGAAGATGGCCCCTTTCAGCGGCGTGCCGAGCCGGTCGGGAATGCGGCGGGTTTCGGTGGAATGGATGCTCATGCCGTGGCCTCCGCGTTTTTAAGAATGAGGCGCTGACCGCGCTTGGCGCCACGCCCGTTCAGAACCACGGCGAGAATGATGGCCGCACCCGAAATCGCCATCTGCCAGAAGGGCGAAATGTTGATGACCGGAAGCGCGCCGTTGATGACGCCGAGGAAGAGCGCGCCCAGCACCGCGCCCGCCACCGTGCCGACGCCGCCGGAGATCGAGATGCCGCCGATGACGCAGGCCGCGACGACGGTCAGCTCATAGCCGCGGGCCACTTCCACCGAGCCGATGACATAGCGCGACACCCACAGATAGCCGCAGAAGCCGGAGAGCAGACCAGAGAGGCAGAAGGCATAGAAGGTGGTCCGCCCGACATCGATCCCGGCATAGACCGCCGCCGTCGGGTTGACGCCGACCGCATAGAAGGAGCGGCCGAGCGAGGTGCGCGACATCAGGATGACGAACGCAATGACGATGGCCACCGCATACCAGACGAGAAGCGACAGGCCGAGAAACTCGATGCGCGTATAGGCGACGAAGGAAGCCGAAAACGCATCCGCATTCACCCACTGTCCGCCGGCGATCAGGAAGATGACACCGCGATAGATAGTGAGCGAACCGAGCGTGACGACAATCGCCGGAATGCCGAGGCGCCAGATGAAGAGCCCGTTGAGCGCACCCAAGAGCAGCCCGCAGGTGGTCGCGATCAGCATCAGCGCCGGCACCGGAATTCCGGGCGCCGCCTTGTTGATCAGCGCCACGATCATGCCGGAAAGCGCAAGGTTGGATGCCATCGAGAGATCGATGGAACGGGTGAGGATCACCACCATCTGGCCTAGCGCCAGGATCATCAGGATCGAGGAATCCTCTACGATGCCTGACAGCCTGCCGGGCGAGGCAAAGCCCGGCGCGCGCATGTCGGTGGCAAAAACGAGGGCTGCGATCAGCACCGCCAGCCAGAACTCGCGCAACTTGAGGATCTGGCTCATGCCGCCTCTCCAATTCCTGCCGCCGCCCGGACGAGCGCTTCCGCCTTCAGGTCGGCATTGTTTTCAAATTCGGTGACGATGCGGCCCTCGCGCATGACGACGATGCGGTCGCTCATGCCCATGATTTCCGGCAGTTCCGAAGAGACCATGATGACCGCGAGGCCCTGGGCTGCGAGTTCCGACATGAACTCGTGCACGGCGGCCTTCGAGCCGATATCGATGCCCTTCGTCGGCTCGTCGAGAATGATCACGCGCGGCTTCGTCGCCAGCCATTTGGCGATGACGACCTTCTGCTGGTTGCCGCCGGAGAGATTGCCGACATGCTGGTCGAGCGAGGCGGCGCGCAGATCGAGCCGCTCGGTATATTCCCGCGCCAGCTTGAATTCTTCCGCCAGCCGCAGGAAACCGTGTTTCGACGTCTTGTTGAGTGAGGCGAGCGTAACATTCTGGAAGATCGGCAGGCCGGTGATCGCCCCCTGCTTGCCGCGATCTTCCGGCACATAGACGATGCCACGGTCCACCGCTTCCGCCGGCGAGCGGATGACCGCCACCTGACCATCGATGCGCACGGCGCCCTTCGACGGCTTGGTAATGCCGAACAGCGATTGCATGACCTCGCTGCGGCCAGCACCGACCAGGCCATAGAAACCGAGGATTTCGCCTTCGCGCAGCGAGAAGCCGATATCGTCGAATTCGGTCGGGTGGCAATAGCCCACGACCTTGAGCACTTCGGGCCCAGGCGTCACCTGCTTCTTCGGGAAGACCTGATCGACCGCGCGGCCGACCATCATACGGACGATCTCCTGCTGGGACGTATCCTTCAACAGCCCCTCGCCCACCATCTCGCCATCGCGGAAGACGGTGTAGCGATCGGCAATGCGGTAGATCTCGTCGAACTTGTGCGAGATGAAGAGGATCGCCTTGCCCTGACGTTTCAGGAGTTCCACCAACTCGAATAGGTCCTGGATTTCCTTGTAGGACAGCGCCGCTGTCGGCTCGTCCATGATGACGACTTCGGCGTTGACCGACAACGCGCGAGCCACGGCGACCAGATGCTTGTTGGCGATCGACAGCTCCTTGAGTTTCGTTTCGGGCGCGATATGGGCAGCACCGATTTCGGACAGCAGGGACTTCGCCCGCGCGTTCATCGCGCGCCAGTCGATCAGTTTCAGCGCAGTGCGCGGCGTGTGGCCAAGAAAGATGTTTTCAGCCGCGGACAGTTCGTCGAACAGCACGGTTTCCTGATGGATGGCGGTGATGCCGGCCTGGAAGGCGGCATGGGGTGACGAGAGCACGACGGGCTTGCCCGACACCCGGATTTCACCCTCGTCCGGCTGGTAGATGCCAGTCATGGTCTTGACCAGCGTCGACTTGCCCGCACCGTTTTCGCCGATCAGGGCGGTCACTTCGCCGGGATAAAGGCGTAGCGCAACCTTGTGCAGCGCGCGCACGCCGGGGAAGGACTTCGAGATGCCCGACAGCTCTATTTTGGGTTCTTTTTGGCTCGTCATCGGCCGGGTCCGGTCTGGCTTTGCAATTGGCAATAGGGGATAAAAGAAAGCCGGCGAACCGGCTTTCGCGACATCAGGATGAGCGCGGCAGAGCACGATGCTCTGCCGCAAATGGCCTTGGGAGGCTCAGTAGATCTTCGAGAACTTCTCGATATTCGACTTGTCGAACTGATACGGCGCTGCCATGGCGGCCGTGTTGTTGTCGTCAAGCTTGATCGAACCAACCTTGCCGAGCGAGAAGGAAGCACCCGGCTCTGCCTTCTTGCCCTTGATCAGCTGGTCGGAGATGTAGACAGCCGAGTAGCCGAGGTCGATCGGGTTCCACAGCGCCACGCCCTGCGACGCGCCATTGTCGATGAACTTCTTGAACTCGGACGGCAGCGCCAGACCCGTGACGTTGATCTTGCCGATCAGCTTCTGGTCGGTGACGACCTGGGCAGCGGCCACGACGCCGACCGTGGTCGGCGCGATGATCGCCTTCAGGTTCGGATAGGACGAGATCAGGCCCTTGGCTTCGTTGGTGGACTTGACCGAGTCATCGTCGCCATAGACGACGGTGTCGAGCTTGATCTTGGGGAACTTCTCCGGAAGGATCTTCTTGGCGGCTTCGATCCAGGAATTCTGGTTGTTCGCCGTGGAGGAGGCCGACAGGATCGCCACTTCGCCGCCATCCGGCAGATGATCGGCAGCGAGCTTGATGATCGTTTCGCCGATCAGGTTCGTATCGGACGGGTTGAGATGCATCATGCGGCCGCCCTTGGCGACGCCGGAATCCCAGGAAATGACCTTGATGCCGCGATCCATGGCCTTCTTGAGCGCCGGAACGAGAGCGTCGGGATCGTTGGCGGAAATCGCAATCGCATCGACCTTCTGGGCGATCAGCGAGTTGATGATTTCGATCTGGCCTTCGGCAGTTGCCGAGGTCGGGCCGGTATAGATGACCTCGATACCGCCGCCGAGTTCCTTGGCGGCATCCTGCGCGCCCTTGGCAGCGGCGTCGAAGAAGCCATTGCCAAGCGACTTGACGACGAGCGCGATTTTCTCGGCCGCAGAGGCCGGTCCGGCCATGAGGGCGGCGGCGATTGCCGTCGAGATTGCGAGTTTATGCAGAAGTTTCATGTGTAGTCCTCCCGTTGAAAATTCTCCCCGCTGGCGTTCACGCCACGATCGGGGCCTGTTCCTTGGCTAATTTATCCGCGATGATCAGACCGACGCCCGCTTCCTCAAGCATCTGTCGGTCCTCGTCGCGAATTCCGTCATCCGTGATGATTGTTGTCACGCGATCCAGCGGGCAGAGCACCAGACTGGACCGCTTCTTGAACTTGGACGAGTCGGCAAGCACCACCAGCTCGTCCGCCTGCCCGATCAGCTTCTGCTCGGCCTGGATCAGCAGCGGATCGGCCTCCATGAGACCGAGCTTGCTCAACCCTTGAGCGCCCATGAACATGCGCTTGGCGTAGAAATTCCGCGTCACGTCGTTCTCGAAGGGGCTCAAGATAATGTTCTGCTCGCGATAGAGCACCCCGCCCGAAAGCATGATCGTGTTCTTGGAATTCTTGAGCAGATGTTCCGCGATCGGGAACGAGTTGGTGAAGATTTGCATGCGGCGAACGGCAAGCAGATGCACCATCTGGAACGTCGTGGTGCCACCATTGATGATGATCGGATCGCCATCGGCGCACATTTCGACCGCCTTCAGGGCGATCGCGCGCTTTTGAGCGATATTGATCGTTTCGTTGACGGAGAAGGGCCGGCCAGCGAGACCGGGGAACGCGGGCGGATTGATCGCCTCGGCTCCGCCGCGCACCCGGCGCAGCTTCTTCTGCACATGCAGCGTCGCAATGTCCCGGCGGATCGTCGCTTCCGACGATTCCGTCAGTTCAACCATTTCGCCGACGGTCACGACAGGCTTTTCCTGGACCGCTGACAGAATGATACGATGGCGCTCTTTCTCGTGCATGAATTCCTCCTGGCCGCAAAGATAGTCACTGATTTTTAAGATTGTCAATCACATCCGATCAAAAATCGTCATATTGCGCTGCAATATGATTGAAATTGATTGAAATCGATTGACTTGCGTCGCATTTTGCCGCATCCATACCGCAAAACTCGAAACATGCGTGTTGCGCAGGGAGGAAGATATGTCGACACAAGACGCCGGTTCGCGGCTGAAAAACCTGTGGGATAAGGCCCGCGCGGCGGGCATGAGCGAGCCCGAACTTCTGCTTTATCGCTCCAATCTGCTCGGTTCCGACAAGCGCGTGACCAATTACGGCGGCGGCAACACGTCGGCAAAGGTGATGCAGAAGGACCCGCTGACGGGCGAACTTGTCGAGGTTCTGTGGGTCAAGGGCTCCGGCGGCGACGTCGGCACGATCAAGATGGACGGCTTCGCCACGCTCTATATGGACAAGCTGCGCGCGCTGAAGGGCATCTATCGCGGCGTCGAATTCGAAGACGAAATGGTCGGCTATCTGCCGCACTGCACCTTCAACCTGAACGCCCGCGCCGCCTCGATCGACACGCCATTGCATGCCTATGTGCCGCGCAAACATGTCGACCACATGCATCCCGACGCGATCATCGCGATTGCGGCCTCCGCCAACTCGAAAGAACTGACGCAGAAGATTTTCGGCGGCGAGATCGGCTGGCTGCCCTGGAAGCGTCCGGGCTATGAACTGGGCCTGTGGCTCGAAAAATTCTGCTTGGAAAATCCATCCGCCAAGGGCGTCGTGCTGGAAAGCCACGGCCTTTTCACCTGGGATGACGACGCGGAAGCCTGCTATGCGCTGACCATCGACATCATCAACCGGGCGATTGCATGGTTCGAGACGGAAACGGCCGGCAAGGCAATCTTCGGCGGCGAGAAGCACAAGGCGCTCGCACCGACTGAACGCCGCGCCGTCGCGGCGAGCCTGATGCCTGCTATCCGCGGCATGATCTCGAAAGAGGCCCACATGGTCGGCCATTTCGACGACCAGGATGCCGTGCTGCAATTCGTCTGCGCCAAGGACATGGAAGCACTTGCGGCGCTGGGAACCTCCTGCCCGGACCATTTCCTGCGCACCAAGATCCGCCCGCTGGTCGTCGATTTCGACCCGGCCAAGCCCGATATTGCCGCCACGCTTGAAAGCCTCGCGCCCAGCGTCGAAGCCTATCGCAAGGACTATGCGGCCTATTACGAGCGCTGCAAGCATCCCGACAGCCCGGCGCTCCGTGACCCCAACGCCATCGTCTATCTCGTCCCCGGTGTCGGCATGATCACCTTCGCAAAGGACAAGGCCACCGCGCGCATTTCCGGCGAGTTCTACACCAACGCCATCAACGTCATGCGCGGCGCCTCCACCGTCTCGACCTATGTCGGCCTGCCGGAACAGGAAGCCTTCGACATCGAATACTGGCTGCTGGAAGAAGCGAAGCTCCAGCGCATGCCGAAGCCGAAGTCGCTCGCCGGCCGCATCGCCATCGTCACCGGCGGCGCCGGCGGCATCGGCGCGGCCACGGCGGCTCGCCTTCTTTCCGAAGGCGCCTGCGTCGTGCTGGCCGATATCGATGAGACGGCACTTACTGCAACGATCGACAATCTCGCCGGCCGCTACGGCAAGGATGTCGTCCGCTCGGTGAAGATGAACGTCACCGACGAGGCGGGCGTCATCTCGGCCTATGCCGACATGTCGGTCGAGTTCGGCGGGGTCGATATCGTCGTATCCAATGCCGGCATCGCCTCCTCCGCCCCGGTCGAGGAAACCTCGCTGGACCTCTGGAACCGCAACATGTCGATCCTCTCGACCGGCTATTTCCTCGTGTCGCGTGAAGCCTTCAAGGTTCTGCGCAGCCAGGGGATCGGCGGCTCGGTGATCTTCATCGCGTCGAAGAACGGCCTTGCCGCCTCGCCGAATGCTTCCGCCTATTGCACGGCCAAGGCCTCCGAAATCCACCTCGCCCGCTGCCTGGCGCTGGAAGGGGCGGAAGCCGGCATTCGTGTGAATGTGGTGAACCCCGATGCGGTCCTGCGCGGCTCGAAGATCTGGTCCGGCGAATGGCTCGACCAGCGCGCCTCGACCTACAAGACCGATAAGGAAGGCCTTGAGGAAATGTATCGCCAGCGCTCCATGCTCAAGCGCTCGGTGCTGCCGGAAGACATCGCGGAAGCCACCTATTTCTTCGCCTCCGAGGCCTCGGCCAAGTCCACGGGCAACATCATCAACGTCGACGCCGGCAACGTCCAGGCATTCACGCGATAAGGCTCCGCCCCTCCTCTCCCCTTGTGGGAGAGGATAGCCTGCCCCAAGAGCCGAAGGCGATTGGCGAGGCAGGCTTGGTGAGGGGGTAAGCGCCTAGAGGAGGACCACATGACACAGATCGACAAAAGCGTCATCGACGCCCAGAACGACAAGGCATCCGCCGCGCTCAAGGCGGACTATGCCGCCCTAGGCGAACACCTTTCCCGACGCGGCATCGACATCGATGCCATCAAGGCCAAGGTCGCGGGCTACGGCGTCGCCGTCCCCTCCTGGGGCGTCGGCACCGGCGGCACACGCTTTGCCCGCTTCCCCGGTGCCGGCGAGCCGCGCAACATCTTCGACAAGATGGACGATTGCGCGGTCATACACCGCCTGACGGGCGCGACGCCGTCCGTTTCGCTCCATATCCCGTGGGACAAGGCCGATCCGGCAGCGCTGAAGGCCAAGGCGGAAGAAACCGGCCTCACCTTCGACGCGATGAATTCCAACACGTTCCAGGACCAGCCGGACCAGAAGCATTCCTACAAGTTCGGCTCGCTCTCGCATGCGAACGCTGCGACGCGCCAGCAGGCGGCCGAGCACAACATCGAATGCATCGAGATCGGCAAGGCCATCGGCTCGAAGGCGCTGACGGTCTGGATCGGCGACGGCTCCAACTTCCCCGGCCAGACGAATTTCACGAAGCAGTTCGAGCGCTATCTCGACGCGATGCGGACCGTCTACAAGGCCCTTCCCGACGACTGGCGCATCTTCACCGAGCACAAGATGTACGAGCCGGCCTTCTATTCGACCGTCGTTCAGGACTGGGGTACCAACTACATGATTGCCGAGGCGCTGGGCCCCAAGGCCTGTTGCCTCGTCGATCTCGGCCACCACGCCCCGAACGTGAATATCGAAATGATCGTCGCCCGGCTCATCCAAGCCAAGAAGCTCGGCGGCTTCCATTTCAACGACTCGAAGTATGGCGACGACGACCTCGATACGGGCTCCATCGATCCCTATCGCCTCTTCCTCGTCTTCAACGAACTTGTAGACGCGGAAACTCGGCAGGCGCCGGGCTTCAGCCCCGCCCACATGCTCGACCAGTCGCACAATGTGACCGACCCGATCGAAAGCCTCATGGTGTCGGCCATGGAAGTGCAGCGCGCCTATGCTGCCGCCCTTCTCGTCGACCGCAAGGCGCTGGAAGGTTTCCAGGAAGGCAATGACGCCCTGATGGCGACGAACACCCTGAAGAAGGCGTTTCGCACCGATGTCGAGCCGATCCTCGCCATGGCGCGCCTCGAAAAGGGTGCGGCGATCGATCCGGTCATCGCCTATCGCGCCTCGGGTTACCGCGCCAAGGTCGCGTCCGAGCGTCCGGCGGTTTCGGGAGCTGGCGGCGGGATCGTCTGATCTCGTCGTTTCAGACACAACTCCTGAACGGGAACGCGCGGCAATGTCACGAACGGCTTGTTCGCGCCGTCTCCTTGGAAAGCCGCACCGATCAGGTGAGCCTGTGCCGGAATACGATCTTCCAATGCTCGATCGGAATTGATTGCGCGGAGGCGACAACGGCGATCTCGTCAAAGCGAATGGCCCGGCCCGCAAGCATTTGACGGAGTTCGGAGAAGGCAGAGGTCTTCTGGTCTTCTGTTGCACCATAGGCGAGCGACACATGCGGCATGAAGCTTGAAAGATCGCCAACGCCAAACGCCGCGATTGCCTTAGACTTGAGGTCACGGAGCCTGCCCGCTGGTTCGAAGCCGGCATAGAGAGACCGGAAGAACAAAGGCAATCCGTCCACGCCGGTGATGGAGGCAGAAAAGGCGGTTTCGCCGGCGAAGCGGGTTTCTATGACCCTTGCGAGCGCATCGGCCGACTGCTCCATATCCTCTACCAAGGTCAGATGCGGCATGAACTTCGCCGTGCCAAATCGCATAGCCAGGCTGTGAACGATCTCCTCAAAAACTGCGAGGTCAGCGCTACAGGGGTTCAGCCAGATCGAGTGCCATTGGCTCATGGCGTTGCCTTTCCAGTTCAGATCGCCGCTTTTATCGCGGCTCGCCTGTTTTCTTGGGATTGATGGTCCGCACGGTGTCACGCGTGATCAGTGGCAGGTCGAGTTCCACGACAATCGGCGGCGCTGCGGGATTCTCGAGCCGCTGATCCAGAATGCGCAGTATTTCCCGCGCTTGCCGCTCGGCGCTTTGTTGGAATGTCGTCAGCCGGTAAGCACCCCAACTTGCTTCGGGAATATCATCAAATCCGATGACAGAGAGTTCGGCCGGTATCGAAAGCCCTAGCATGTTGCGCGCATAATCCATGACCCCCAGCGCCATCAGGTCGTTCACGCAGAAGACGCCCTCAATACCGCGCGTCGGCGCAAGCAGCAGCGAAGCAGCCAACGTGCCGCCCTGATAATCGGTGCGCTCGGCCCGTTCCACAAAGACCTCAAGGCCTGCTTTTCCGGCCGCCTGCACATAGGCTGCTTCACGCTCCACCAGGTTGGGGCTGCCGACCGCCGAGGTCACAAGACCGATGCGACGCATTCCGCGCGCCGCGAAAATCTGGACCGCCGTTTCGGCCGCAAGTGCGTTGTTGACACGGATATGATCCGGCCCCTCCTCGCTGCGGCCGACGGCGATCAGCGGCTGGCCGTTGCGTTGCGCCAGATCGATGAACGCTTTCGAAGGCATTCCGGAAAGTACGATCGTCGCCTGCGCTCGATAGCGCAGCAGCGTGGCATGTGACACCTGCCCGGTTTCCGATTTGTCCGTGGTGATCAGAACCGGCACTCGCCCGCTCTCGACCAGAAGGCGCGACAGGTTCGCGATCTGCATCGAGCGAAATGGAGTCTCGGGATCGGAAGCAATCATGCCGACAAGCTGGCTGCGATTGGCCAGCAGTCCCCGTGCCAGATCATTTACCTGATAACCCAGTTCCTCGGCAGCCCGCATGACCTTTTCGCGGGTCGCATTCGATACGCTCGCGCCATGGGTGAAGGTGCGAGACACGGCAGAGCGGGAGACTCCGGCGCGTTCGGCCACTTCATGGGCGCTGATATAGCGCGGCGATGCTTCGGGTTCGTGTTTGTCCCGCATCAGCGACCCACCTTGGAGAGGACGTCGGCGCGGAGGAACCGTTCGATCACCAGCATGAAGCCGATGGACGGCAAGAGCAGGATGAGCGCGGTGATGGAGGCGATCTGGTAATTGCCGCCGGAGCCGGCGGTATAGAGAAGCAGCGGCAGCGTCGAGATATCCGGTGCGCCGACGAAATAGGTGCCGGTGAATTCGTCCAGCGATTCCAGGAAGACGAAGACGGCGCTGGCGAGCAGGCCGGGTGCTGCAATCGGCAGCGTCACATCGCGGAAGGTGCGGAGCGCGGACGCGCCCATGGAGCGGGCGGCCTCTTCGAGTTCCCGGTCGATGGCGGAGAAGGCGGCGGTGGCAATCCAGACGGCATAGACGAGACCGTGCGTGACATGGACGAGCACGACGCCGACGACGGTGCCGTTGAGGCCGATCTGGTAGAAGAGCCGGGCGATGTTCACATAGACCGGCAGGTTGGGAAAGGCTTGCGGGATGAGGAGCACGAGCAGGATCGCGCCCCGGAAGGGCAGCTTCAGCCGCGCCAGCGCATAGCCGGCGGGAATGGCAAGGCCGATCGAAAAGACGACGGTGAGGCAGGCGATGATAACGCTCATCGTCAGCGAGGTCGTGGCATTGCCGCGCGGCGAGAAGACGCTCACCCAATAGGAAAAGCCGTATTGCAGCGGCAGCGCATGCGGGAAATACCACTTCTCCGCCACCGCCCAGAGGACGAGATTGGTCAGCGGGCCGAAAATGGCGAAGGCGAGCAGGCCGAGGCCTAGCGCGCGCGGTATCCACTTGAGGTCAATCATGGTCGCGTTCATCGATGTTCCCTCATCGTCTGGCGCAGATAGACCCATGCGACAAGGCTGGTCGTCAACAGGGAGATGACGCCGAGCGCGTTGGCGACGCCGTAATCCCCATAGGCATTGATGCGGAAGGCCATGCTGGCAGTGAGCATGGTCGGCGACTGCGCATTGATCATCAGCGGCACGGACAGCACCGACATCATGGTGACGAAGCTGAGGATCAGGCCGACAAGCAGCGTGGGCAGCACCTGCGGCAGGATGATCTCGATGAGAATTCGCAAGCGGCTGGCGCCGAGATTGCGGGCGGATTCGATCATCGAGCGGTCGAGCGAGGCCATAGCGCCGGCGAGCAGCAGGGTCACGAAGGGCGTCTGCTTCCAGACGAAGGCAATGACGATGCCGCGCCAGTCGAGAAAGCTGGTGGTCTGCATGGGCGTGAGAATGCCCAGCTGCATCAGCATGCTGTTCATTAGTCCGTTCTTGGCGAGAAAGGTTCTCAGGATCTGGCCGACCACGATGAAAGGCACGAAAAGCGGCCAGCGATAGAGCCAGCGCAGGATGGCGACTGCACGCGGATTGGAGCCGAGCGTCAGATAGCCGCCGATGGCGATCGAGAGCAGCGCGATGAGCAGTGCCGAGAGGCTGACGATGACGATCGTGAAGACGATGTCGCTGCTGTAAAGCTCGAAGGCCTTCTGGAAATTGGCGAAGCCGAACCTGCCGTCCACCGAAAATGCTCCGGTGATGGAACTCACCAGAGGCACGATGAAGAGGAGCAGTACGATTACCAGTGCCGGCATGACCAGCAGGAGGCCTAGAAGCGGGATCGGCATGGGTTCCACCGAAGTGTTGGTTTCGATCAGGTCTCGCCGTTGAGGGGCGAGGGAATTGCCGGGCGGCGGGAGAACGCCGCCCGGCAGTGTTCAATCAGTTACCGACCTGGCGTTCATAGGCTTCCAGGATCGCCTTGTTATAAGGCGCGATCGGGAAGGCCTTGCCGTTCTTGGCGAGGTCAGCCGGGCCGATGTCGGTGAAGAGCTTGTCCCATGTTGCCTTGTCGAGCTTGGCCTGGACATGCTGGGCATCGATACCCGGATACCAGTTGAAGCGCTCGACGATGCCCTTGGCCTGGACTTCCGGGCTGGTGGCGAGGTTGACGAACTTCTCGGCCAGCTCCTTGTGGGCGGCCTTTTCCGGGATCGTGTAATGCATCGGCTGGCCGGGCATGCCGGGCGAAGGCAACACAAGCTTCATGTCCGGCGGCAGCTTGCCGGTGGCCTTCCAGCTGTAGAACATGTCGACCCAGACCGGGCCGATGGCGATTTCGCCGCGGCTCAGGAGGTCGAGCGTGCCGGCATTACCGGGCGTCAGCGTCGCATTGGTGGTGAAGTCCTTGAGCTTGGCGAAGGCCGGGCCCCACTTTTCGGCTTCCGCGGCGTCGAACGGACCATTCTGCAGCTTGTCGCCATCGCCGGCAAAGGCATAGATCCAGCCCATGACGAAGCTGACGCCCGAAGCACCGCCCTTGATGCCGTTGTAACCGAACTGCTTGGGGTTCTGCTTGGCCCAGGCGACGAGTTCGTCGTAGCTCTTCGGCGGGGTAGGAACGAGCGCCGGATTATAGGCAAGCGCCGTCTGGCTGTTGAACATCGGCATGACATAGCCGTCGACATTGGTGCCGAGCGCCATCTTAGCGTTCTCGCGCGTCACCAGCTTGCCGCTTTCGATCTTGTCGCGATACTTTTCGAGATAATGCTTCTCGACCATCGGGCCGACGAACTTTTCATGCACTACGGCGACATCCGTGTCCCAGGTGGCAACGTTCGCGCCGGCCTGCGCGTCGAAGCGCTCGAGGATCTTCTGCGAGCCGGCGTCACCAGGGCCCGTACCGACCGCGCGAACTTTAACGCCGGGGTTCTCTTTCTCGAACAGCGGTCCGAGATAGTCGTTGATGTAATCGACCATGTTCTGGTCGCCGGCCGTCATGACGGTCAGCTCTTCAGCCATGAGCGGTGATGTCGTCAGACCAAGCAGGAGAATGGAATAGGCTACCGTTTTCATTTCAACCGTCCCTTTTCGGTGTTTCCAGATATCTGTTCCGTAAGGCCGTGCGGCCTCGCATTCTGCGGAAGAGACCTTTGGCCGGACTCTTCCCCTTGCGATGGAGGCGAGGTCATCGCCCGTGGGGGAACTCACGCTCCCCATCCCGCCGTCAGTGCCGCGGGAAAATGTAAAGCGCTGCCTCGGGTACTGCGATTTCAACCGCAGCCCCTTCGTCGAAGCGCGTCTGTGAATCGACGATCAGGCTCACCTCGCCGAGATGAACGACATGGCGCCAAAGCCCGCCGGGATAGCTCACCTGCACCACAGTCCCGTGGAGCACGAGCGCATTCCGGCCGGACAGAGCTGGCTCACCGGCCGACTTCATCTCAACCGCTTCGCTGCGGAAGCGAGCAATCGCCTTGCCGGAAACAATCGGACGCTCGCCGCGATTGATGAGCGCCGCCCGGTTGTGAGGCCCCTCGCCAATCTCAAGACTGTTCCAGACCGCGTTCACTTCGATCTCGACAACATTCTCCGCCCCCATGAAGGCGGCGACGAAATCGGAATTCGGCTGATTGTAAACCTGTTGCGGCGTACCGGTCTGAGCGATCTCACCCCCGTTCATGATGACGATGCGGTCGGCCATGACCATCGCTTCCTCACGGTCATGCGTGACATGCACGGCCGTGATGCCCAGCCGGCGCTGCAGGGCGCTGATTTCGTGGCGAACCGTGAGGCGAATTCGGGCGTCGAGATTGGAGAGCGGCTCATCGAGGAGCAGAATATCCGGACTGATGGCAAGCGCGCGACCGAGCGCGACACGCTGGCGCTGGCCACCGGACAGCTCGGCCGGCTTGCGCTGGCCCAGCATCTGCAGCCCAAGCAGACCCTTCATCTCATCCACACGCTGACGTGCCGTGGCCGGATCGACGCGCCTCAGTTTCAGGCCATAGCCGATATTCTGGTCAACCGTCATATGCGGCCAGAGTGCGTAAGACTGAAAGACCAGAGCCATGCCGCGCTTATCGGGCGGCTGCCGCGTGACATCGCGGCCCCCAATGGAGATCCGCCCATGGGTCGGCGTATTGAAGCCCGCAATCGTGCGCAGAAGCGTTGTCTTGCCGCAGCCTGACGCGCCGAGCAGCGCCACGAACTCCCCCTTGCGCACCGAAAGGTCGATGCCCTTGAGAATTTCGGCGTCGCCATACCGCACGCGCGTTTGTGAAATATCCAGGTAGCCGTCCATCGGTCCCTCCATACCAATGAATCTTGCACAGCCGTGCAAAAGTTTTATGACACCTCCCGCCGTACCCTTTTTTGGGTGCTTCGACGCTGAACCTTCTCCCGAGGTTCAGGCCAGCGGTATTCCAGCAATTTGACTGATCGGTTCGGCAAGCCCCGGAACGGAGGCCAGAACCGGTCCGCCGCGCAAAATCTTTTCGCTGCCTTCGAAGGAGCAGACCCGCCCGCCCGCCTCTTCCACCATCAACAGTCCGGCCATGCAATCCCAGGCGTTCATGTGTCGCTCAGCATAGGCCTCGTTCCGGCCATCGGCCACATAAGCGAGACCGAGCGCACCGGACCCGGCACGGCGAACGTTCAGACCGAGGTCGAGCAATCCGCTCATCGTCTCCAGATAGTCCCGCTTTTCGATCCGGGATGACCAGCCGAATTCGATCGTAGCCGCCTGTGGAGACTCGACTCCGGAGACGCGGATGGCTTTGCCATTTAGGCTCGCACCCTGCCCGCGGCGGGCAAAGTGCAACTCCTTGAGGACCGGATTGTATATCGCGCCGAATTCCGCCCGTCCGTTTTCGACATAGGCAATTGCGACGCAGAAATGCGGAATGTTGCGGGCGAAATTGGCCGTGCCGTCGATCGGATCGACAACCCAGAGCCTCGGAGCGTCCACACCTCCGCCCTCCTCGCCGAAAAATCCGTCCTCGGGATAGGCATGAGCGACCGCTTCGCGCAGGAATTTTTCGCAACGACCATCGAATTCAGTCAGGTAGTCCTGAGGACCCTTCATCTGAATATCTCGGGCCTGGCCAAATCCTTCCATGATCAGTTCGCCAGCGCGAACGATGACATGCGTACAGAATTCCACCTTCGCGCTGAGCATGAGCCTGATCCGTTCCTTGGTTCGCAGAACTTTGCACAGCCGTGCAATTTTGTAAATGCCCGTAACCGCAGCTATTACCGCCCGGAAGCGGTAAAGCCAGCGATGTACGTCGCTTAGGCGGATATGTATTGATGTGGTCAACCATGTGGATGGCAGCCGGCCATCCAACCGTCACGCGGCATTCGTAACGCCCGGGTCGGAGTCCATTCGCAGGCCGCCCTTGCCTTCTGCCTTAGCCTTGTACAGAGCCTTGTCGGCACGCGAGAAGACGTCTTTCGGCTCGGCATTCCGATCGATCATCGCTGCGCCGACAGACGCGGTCAGCTTGAGCTTCTCCGAACCCCGGCCCCACCAGTATTCAAGAGCCTCAACCACACGGTCCCCGATCTCCTGCATGCTTTTCAGACAGTCGCACGGGTGAAGAACCGCAAACTCATCTCCCCCCAGGCGGGCGATCAGTCTGGCATCCGGCAAGGCCTTCAGGAGTTTTTGGCCGGCCATTGCCAGGCAATCGTCACCGGCCTGATGCCCCAGCCTGTCGTTCACCGCCTTGAATCCATCGAGATCGATCAGCAGAAGGCTGTGCGGCGCGCACCCGTTCGCCTGGCAGATATCGTCGAACTCCGTCTCGAACCTGGCGCGCGAGGCGAGCTTGGTGAGCGAATCCACTTCAGCGATCGTTCGAATGTGCTCGAACATCGTCTTTTCCGCGGTGATATCCTGTTTCATGCCGAACAGGCGCGTCGGGACACCATCCACCCGATCAATGATCGCGGTTATCCGAATCCATCGCGGATGGCCCTTCGCTGTAACAATTTCCGCGTCGAGCGCGAATCCGTCTCCATCCTTGATGGCCGCAGACCGCAGCTTGCCAAGCGCCTCCCGCGACGCCGGCGTATAGAATTCAACGATGTCCTGACGTCGCAACTGGGACTGCGGATCGAGATCGAAAAGTTCGAAGACAGTGTCGGTCCAGGTCAGCTTCTCATCAGGGAGCGTACAGACCCAGATGCCCACTCTTGAGGCCTTGAAGGTTCGATCAAACAGATCCTGAATACGTTCGAACTGCTCCAGTGTCGAGGAACTGCCGACCGTGATCTCCGCTGTCGTACCCCGCGCAATGAGTTCAGAATACATTTCCGGCCTCGCTGACATGCCCGCGCTCCAATCATCGACGCGCTTTAACCTGCAGTATGACGGGTGATCGTTAGCTTAAGGTTTCCGCCCCTCGCATTTTCATTTCCGGATCTGCCTTTCAGGACCTGCTCAAACCAAAGCTGAGACACGCAGAAAGCCGGCGCACTCAAACGATCTGCTCCCATATGCGGCGCGCCACTTCGAACACATGGGAGACCACGGGATCGTTCATGCGGGCGCGCAACGATATGAAACTTAGCGAAGTCTCGACCTTCACGGAATTGGCAATAACCAACCCGCTGGACTGCTGTTCGTGCAGCGCGATCGATTCGCGGCAAAGGCTCAAGCCTATCCCTGTACGCACCATGGCGAGCATGGACATTTCCTGATCGATCAGCGCAACAACATTCTGCCGCACGCCCAGTTCTCCGAAAATACGGCCCAGCAGGCGATTGTGGACCGAAGCTGGCGGTGTGCCGATCCAGGGCAGCGCCGCCAACTCCGCCCATCCCTTGTCGCGCACATAGGGGCCAAGTGCCGCCGGCGCCACGACGCGATAGGTCAGCGGCGCGAGTTCCAACCCATGAAACAGGCTCTCCTCCGCACCCGGCCCGAGGCCGGCCAGCGGATCGAAATCGCGGATATCCCCGAGAAAGAAGCCGACATCCAGTTCGTTGCGCTTCAGCCCCTCCGGCACCTGCCCGCTGATGCCGTGGCGCAGCTCCGTCTCGATACTCGGCGCGCTTTCGACCAGCGCCTTCAAAAAGGCGCCCAGCCGCGTGAATTCCGGGTCGATGATCGTGCCGATGCGAAGCGAGCCGCGAATTTGCGTCGCCAGACTACGCGCCGTCTGGCCGAAATCCACCAGCGAGGCGAAGATGAGCTCTGCCTTGGCCGCCAGCAGCGCACCGTCATGCGTGAGTTCCAGCCCCCGTGCGGTGCGGCGGAAAAGCTCGATGCCGGTCTCGGCCGTCAGACGCTTCAGCTGCAAGCTGAGTGCCGGCTGCGTCAGATGCAATTGCTCCGCCGCGCGGGTCACGTTGCCCTCGCGCGCGACCGCCACAAAGGCGCGCAATGTCTTCAGATCGAACTCTGCCATATTAAAAATTCTTATAATGCCGCTTCGAATTTGTCATTGGATTTCTCGTTTGCTTCCCGTTTAGCCTTTCGAGCAGGCGGGAGGACGCCCAGCATGCTGATTCAGCTTTTTCAGGCCCTTGGGCGGCAGCGCGAGGTCGGCGGTGAGCGTTCACAGCAATGGGAGACGTGAGTATTGGTTGCGAAAGCATTCGATTACATTATTATCGGAGGAGGGTCGGCAGGCTGCCTGCTCGCCAATCGTCTGAGCCGTGACCCTGCGTTGCGGGTGCTGCTTCTTGAAGCCGGTCGCAAGGATGATTATCACTGGATTCACATCCCCGTCGGCTATCTTTACTGCATCGGCAATCCGCGCACCGACTGGCTTTACAAGACAGAAGCTGAAGCCGGCCTCAATGGCCGCAGCCTCATCTATCCGCGCGGCAAGACGCTCGGCGGCTGCTCCTCCATCAACGGCATGATCTACATGCGCGGTCAGGCGCGCGATTACGATCACTGGGCCACGCTCACCGGCGACGCCTCATGGTCATGGCAGGACGTGCTTCCGCATTTCAAGGCGCATGAGGATCATTATCGCCTCGACGGCGGCCGCGATCCCGCAACCGGCGGCAACAGCCGCTTTTCCGATCTTCACGGCCACGGCGGCGAATGGCGTGTGGAAAAGCAGCGCCTGCGTTGGGACCTGCTCGATGCGTTTGCGGACGCCGCCGTTCAGGCCGGCATCCCGAAGACGGATGATTTCAACTCCGGCGACAATGAGGGCGTCGGCTATTTCGATGTCAACCAGCGCGCCGGCTGGCGCTGGAATACGTCGAAAGCCTTTCTCCGACCTGCCATGGCGCGCCCGAATCTGACGGTTTGGACGCAGGCGCAAGTCGAGCGCCTCCTGTTCGAGACCGACGACGATGGCGGGTTGCGCTGCGTTGGCGCGCGGCTCGACCGCGCCGGCGAAACGGTCGAGGTGCGTGCGAGCGCTGAAGTCATCCTGTCGGCGGGGGCCATTGGCTCGCCGCAGATCATGCAATTGAGCGGGCTCGGCGAGGCGTCCTTCCTGCAGGGGCTGGGTATCCAGCCCGTGGCGGACCTTCCGGGCGTCGGCGGCAATCTTCAGGACCATCTCCAGATCCGCACCGTCTTCAAGGTGACGGGCGCCAAGACGCTGAACGCGCTGACTGCCAGCCTCTTCGGCAAGATGACGATCGGCATGGAATATGCGCTGAAGCGCAGCGGCCCGATGAGCATGTCGCCCTCGCAGCTTGGCGCCTTCACCCGCTCCGACGAAAGCCAGCCCCACGCCAATCTCGAATATCACGTCCAGCCGCTCAGCCTCGACGCCTTTGGCCAGCCACTCCATCGGGAACCGGCTTTCACGGTCAGCGTCTGCAATCTCAATCCGACCAGCCGCGGCACAGTGCGCATCCGCTCGAAAAGCGCGAAGGATGCACCGGCGATCGCGCCCAATTATCTGACGACGCCGGAGGATCGGCGCATCGCCGCCGACAGCATCCGTCAGGCACGCCATATCGTGGCGCAGCCGGCGCTCGCCCGCTACGCGCCCATGGAGTGGAAGCCGGGCGTTGAGTTTCAAAGCGACGAGGATCTGGCGAAACTCGCAGGCGATATCGCCAGCACGATCTTCCACCCCGTCGGCACAACGAAGATGGGTCGCGAGGACGATCCGCTCGCGGTGGTCGACAGTCGCCTGCGCGTCTATGGCGTGCGGGGCTTGCGCGTCGTCGATGCGGGCGTCATGCCGACCATTACCAGTGGCAATACGAATTCCCCGACGTTGATGATCGCAGAGAAAGCCGCTAGCCTGATTCTGGAGGAGAAGACGCGGAAGGAAAAACAGCTGGAGGCCGACTGGCCACGGGCGCAGAGATCCCGCTGAGCGGGTGCATGGAGGAGACCGGGATCAAGCCCGCAGACAGCCGGAAAGGCGCAGCGGTGAAGGGTCCGGGTTCTTGAAGACAGACTATCTGTCAATCGCGCGGGATAAGCTTAGGCCCGCAACTCAAGGAGGAAGAGTGATGAAAGCATTTTTGTACGGAACGGTCAGCGCAGCGGCGGTCGCCCTTGCGGCGACTTCTGCCTTTGCCGATGGCATTTCCAATGACGTGGTCAAGATCGGCGTTCTCGGCGACATGTCGGGCGTTTATTCCACGGGCTTCAGCGGCGACGGCGCTGTTGCAGCGGTGAAGATGGCAGTCGAAGATTTCGGCGGCACGGTTCTCGGCAAGAAGATCGAAGTGATCTCGGCGGACCACCAGAACAAGGCGGACGTCGCCTCCGCCACCGCCCGGCAGTGGATCGACCAGGATCATGTCGACATGATCACCGACCTGACCAACTCCGCCGTCGGCCTGGCCGTGCAGCAGCTTGCGTCTGAAAAGAAGGTCATCACCATGAATACGGGCTCGGCCAGCGCCGACCTCACCGGCAAGGCCTGCACGAAATACGGCATTCATTACGGCTACGACACCAATGCGCTCTCGACCGGCACGGCGACGGCCGTGGTGAAGAATGGCGGCGACAGCTGGTATTTCATCACCGCCGACTATGCCTTCGGTCACGCACTGCAGAAGAGCACGACCGCCGTCGTCGAGAAGATGGGGGGCAAGGTGCTCGGCAGTTCCGACGTGCCGCTCGCCTCGACCGACTTTTCCTCCTATCTGCTGCAGGCGCAGTCCTCGGGCGCCAAGGTCGTCGGCCTTGCCAATGCCGGCCAGGACACGGTGAATTCCATCAAGCAGGCGCATGAATTCGGCCTCACTTCGGCCGGCCAGCAGATGGCCGGCATGCTCGTTCTCATCTCCGACGTCAAGGCACTCGGCACTGATGTCGCCAAGGGTCTGAGCTTCACGGTCGGCTGGTACTGGAACATGGACGATGCCTCCCGCGCCTGGAAGGAAAAGTACATGAAGTACTCCAACGGCGCCGCGCCCACCTTCGTCCATGCCGCCGACTATTCGCTGACCATGGCCTATCTCAAGGCCGTGAAGGCCGCCGGCACCGACGATCCGGATGCCGTGCGTGCCGAGCTGGGCAAGATGAAGATCGACGACTTCTTCGCCAAGGGCGGGCAGATCCGCCCCGATGGTCTGCTGGAGCATGACATGTATCTCGTGCAGGTGCAGGACGCGACGAAGGATCCGTGGGATGTCGTGAAGGTCGTCCAGACCATCCCCGGCAGCCAGGCCTACGCTTCGCTGAAGGACGGCGGCTGCCCGCTGGTGAAATAAGCGCTCTGCGGGGCGGGTGGTGCGCCACCCGTCCCGCGATCCCTTGCCAACGACTTCCCAACGTCTTGCCGAAGGACACCCATGAGCGATTTCATCCTCGAAGCGACTGACCTCAGCCGCAGCTTCGGCGGCTTCATGGCGGTCAGAAACGTCAATCTGAAGATTGCGCGCGGTTCCATCCATGCGCTGATCGGCCCGAACGGTGCCGGCAAGACGACCATGTTCAATCTTCTGACCAAATTCATCACGCCAAGCTCCGGCACGATCACCTTCAACGGGCGCAACATCACGCATCTGAAGCCGGAGGAGATCGCCAATCTGGGCATCGTCCGCTCGTTCCAAATTTCCGCCGTCTTCCCGCATCTCACGGCGCTGGAAAACGTCCGCATCGCGCTGCAGAAGCGGCTCGATGTCAGCTATCAGTTCTGGCGCTCGCGCAAGATCCTCTCGACGCTCGACGATGAAGCGCTGGAGCGGCTCGATCAGGTCGGGCTGAAGCGTTTTGCCCATGTTCCTGCGGTAGAGCTGCCCTATGGTCGCAAGCGGGCGCTCGAAATCGCCACGACCCTCGGGCTCGAACCCGAACTCATGCTGCTGGATGAGCCGACGCAGGGCATGGGCTCGGAAGATGTCGGCCAGGTCGCCGATCTTATCAAGCGCGTGTCGGTGGGGCGCACCATCATCATGGTCGAGCACAATCTCGGCGTCGTCTCCAAACTCGCCGATGCGATCACCGTGCTGAGCCGTGGCGAGGTTCTAGCCGAAGGTACCTATGAACAGGTGTCGAAGAACCCGGCCGTCATGGAAGCCTATATGGGCATCAAGGCTGAGGAGGTCGCATGATGGCCGCGCCGCTTCTGAAAACATCAGGGCTCAATGCCTGGTACGGCGAATCCCATGTGCTCCATGGCGTCGACATCGAGATTGCAGAAGGCGAGCTGATCACCCTTCTCGGCCGCAATGGCGCAGGCCGCACCACGACGCTGCGCGCCATCATGGGCATGGTTTCCCGCCGCACCGGCTCCGTGACGATCCGCGGGCGTGAATTCATTGATGTTGCCGATCACCGCATCGCGCCGCTGGGCGGCATTGGCTATTGCCCGGAAGAGCGCGGCATTTTCGCCAGCCTCAATGTCGAAGAAAATCTCATGCTGCCGCCCAGCGTCGGCAAGGACGGCATGAGCCTCGACGAAATCTACGTGATGTTTCCCAACCTCAAAGAGGTGCGCAAGCGCATGGGCACGCGGCTTTCCGGCGGCGAGCAGCAGATGCTGGCCATTGCCCGCATTCTGCGCACCGGCGCCAAGCTCCTGCTGCTCGACGAAATCACCGAGGGGCTTGCACCCGTCATCGTCAAGGCGTTGGGCGAAGCGATCGTGCGGCTCAAAGCACAGGGCTATACGATCGTGCTGGTCGAACAGAATTTCCGTTTCGCGGCCCCTCTGGCCGACCGCCACTATGTTATAGAGCACGGCCGGGTGATCGACCGCATCGAGGGTGGCGATGTCGCCGCCAGCATGGACCGGCTCAACCATTACCTGAGTGTGTAGAAAGGCAAAACAATGCTGAAGCTTCTGCTCGCCCAGGGCATGCTGGGCCTCAACAACGGCGTCTTCTACGCCATGATGAGCCTCGGCCTCGCTGTCATTTTCGGGCTGCTCAATGTCGTCAATTTCGCCCATGGCGCGCTCTACATGCTCGGCGCCTTCGTCGCCCTGATCCTCTATTCCTATGTCGGCCTCTGGTTCGGGGTGAGCGGCTTTCACATCGGCTTCTGGCCGGCGCTGATCCTCACGCCCATCATCGTCGGCGGCTTCGGGATCCTGATCGAGCGCTTCCTGTTGCGCTGGCTCTACAAGTTCGATCCGATCTATTCGCTGCTTCTGA
The DNA here is from genome assembly GCA_900466575.1 of Hyphomicrobiales bacterium. GTDB lineage: Bacteria > Pseudomonadota > Alphaproteobacteria > Rhizobiales > Rhizobiaceae > Ensifer_A. The sequence continues at coordinate 86,216 of UBMP01000005.1, forward strand.
CTTTCGGCGTCACGCTCGTGCTGCAGGGCCTGTTCGTCAACATCTTCAGCGCCTCCGGCACGCCCTATCCCGGCATGCCCGACGCGCTGAAGGGCGTGGTCAATCTCGGCTTCATGATGTTTCCGAAATTCCGCCTCTTTGCGATCGTCTTTTCGCTGCTCGTCTGTGCCGTCGTCTGGTACGTGATCGAGCGGACGAAGGTCGGAGCGCTGCTCCGCGCCGGCACGGAAAACCCGGAACTGGTGAAAGCCTTCGGCGTCAACGTGCCGCTGATGGTGACGCTCACCTTCGGTTTCGGCACCGGGCTGGCCGGCCTTGCCGGCGTGCTTGCTGCGCCAATCTATTCGGTGAGCCCGCTGATGGGCGCCGATCTCATCATCATCATCTTTGCGGTGGTCGTCATCGGTGGCATGGGGTCGATCATGGGCGCGGTCGTCTCCGGCATCGCGCTCGGCCTCATCGAGGGCGTGACGAAGGTCTTCTACGCGCCGGCCGCCAACACGGTGATTTTCTTCCTGATGGTCATCGTGCTGCTCGTGCGGCCGTCCGGCCTCTTCGGGCGTGAGGGATAAGCGACATGACAAAACCTGCCCAAGTTCATCAGCCCCTCAGCGAAGCCGGCGAATTTGCCGAAGGCATTCCCCATGAAAAGCTGGCCCGCAGCCGGGCCGCGCAGACAGTGCTCTGGGTACTGCTGATTGCTGCGGTGCTTTTGGCACCCGCCGTGCTCTATCCCGTCTTCGTGATGCAGCTCCTATGCTTCGCGCTCTTTGCCTGCGCCTTCAACCTGCTGATCGGTTTCACCGGCCTCCTCTCCTTCGGCCACGCGGCCTTTTTCGGGGGCGCGGCCTATATCTGTGGCCATGTGGTAAAGGTCTGGGGCCTGCCGCCGCTTGTCGGCATTTTGTGCGGCGGCGTCGTTGCGGCAGCCCTCGGCTATGTCGTCGGCTCGCTCGCCATCCGCCGTCAGGGGATTTATTTCGCCATGATCACGCTGGCGCTCGCCCAGATCGTCTACTTCCTCGCCCTGCAATTGCCCTTTACCGGCGGTGAAAACGGCCTGCAGGGTATTCCGCGCGGCACGCTGTTCGGCCTGGACCTGAATGATCCGCTCTCCATGTACTATTTCGTCGCCGCAATCTTCCTCGCGGGATTCCTCATCATCTACCGCACCATTCACTCACCCTTCGGGCAGGTGCTGCAGGCAATTCGCGAGAACGAACCGCGCGCCCGCTCGCTCGGCTACAATGTCGATCGCTTCAAGCTGATCGCCTTCGTGCTCTCCGCCTCACTCGCCGGTGTGGCGGGTTCAACCAAAGCCATCGTCTTCCAATTCGCCTCGCTCACCGATGCGCATTGGCAGATGTCGGGCGAAGTCATCCTCATGACGCTCATCGGCGGCATGGGTACGATCTTCGGCCCGGTCGTCGGCTCGGTCGTCATCATCACGCTGCAGCACTATCTCGCCGACATCGGCTCCTGGGTGCAGGTGGTCATCGGCGCGATCTTCATTGTCAGCGTACTTCTGTTCCGCCGCGGCATCGTCGGCGAACTGGCGAGGATGCTGAAAATTTCTTCAGTCTGAGGTCGAGCTACGCCGAAGCCGGTGGAGGCGACACGCGGCAACGAAGTTGCCTGTTCTCAAGAGCCGGACACCGGGCCGATCGATTTCAATGCCGCGCTCGCGGCAGCCTCGATGTGGGCGACACAGAGACGATACGCCAGATCCTCGTCGCGGGCTTCCAGCGCGTCGAGGAACTCCCGCAATTCGCGGATCGACTGCTTGGCCCGTTCTGCGCTTGAGAGGGAAACCACCCGCAGCTGGGAAGCGCGCGTATGGATGCGCTTCAACATGTCGGCGGCGATCTCGTTGCCCGCGCCTTTCAGAAGAATGTCATAGAAGCGGGTCTTTGCAGCAATGAAGGCGTCGGCGGAAAAGTCTTCGTAGACATCCGCCAGATGATTGACGCTCTGGCGCAGAGCCTTGACTTCGGCATCCGAGGCATTGCGGGCAAAAAGCCGTGCGGCAAGACCTTCAAGGGCTGCCCGCACCTCATAAATCGAGCGCGCGATTTCCGGCGTCACCACACTAACGCTCAGGCCCTTGTTGGGCTGCAAGGTGATCAGGCCATCGGCCTGCAATTCTCGCAAGGCCTCCCGCAGCGATGTCCGCGACACACCCAGCATCTCGCAAAGTTCGCGCTCGATCAGACGGGCACCCGGCTGGAAACGGCCAGTGGCAATCGCCATCCGCAGTCGCTCGGCGACCTGCTCCCTGAGGCCCGGAAGGCTTTGCACGCGGAGCGAATCGTCGGCAACGCTTCTGATCAATGACATTCCCATTCCCCGCTTCGGCTGGAAAAATGCTCCCGCCGTATGATCGTGACGCAAGCGCCGATAAGGGAGAAAGCATTTCACATTGTCATGTTGTATGTCAATGTACAACGCTCAGGATTGCATTGGGCCCAATTCTGAGTTGTCGTCGCCCCTGGTCGAGTCGATCAGAGAATGCCGGCTCCCGCGACCCACGCGCAGGCTCGCCACGGCATTTTCAAACTGCAATCAGCATTTGTCAGAGGCTCGCGTTTGAGCCTGAACCACTACATCGACCTGATCGATATGCCACCATCGACGTGCAGGATTTCGCCTGTCACGAAGCTCGCATCGGGGCCGATCAGGAAAGCGATCCCGGCTGCGATTTCCTTCTCCTCGCCCAGCCGCCCGAGCGGGGTCTGCTTGCGGCGGATCGCATAGCCTTCCTCGTTGACAATTGCCCGCGCGCCGGGTGTGGGCACCGCGCCCGGGGTCACCGCATTGACGCGGATCCCGCGACCGCCAAGCTCCACCGCCTGCTGCCGTGTCAGCGAGGCGATCGCCCCCTTGACCGCCGTATAGGACGCCGTATTGCCCATACCGAGATCGGCCACGGGTGAGCAGATATTGACCACTGAACCGCCGTCACGCGACCCGTGCGCCAGAAGCGCCTGAATGCCCCAGAACGCCGCCTTCACGCCGACCGAGAGCATGCGGTCGAGAACATCCTCTTCGACGCCTTCGATCGCGCCATAGCGGATCCACATCGCATTGTTGACGACGCCCGTCAGCGGACCAAAGGCAGCGGCAAGTTGTTCCGCCGCTGCGAAGACGGCAGCCCGATCACTGACATCAGCAGGCAGCGCCAGCGCCTTGCCGCCAGCGTCCGAGATCGCCCTGGCAACGGCAACGGCATCATCCGGATTGACGTCGACCACGCCGACAGCACCGCCGCGTTCGGCGATCAGTTCAGCCGCCGCACGGCCGATGCCCCTTCCGGCACCCGTCACCAGAACCACCTGATTTTGAAGCAAGCCTGTCATATTCATTTCCTCAAACTACCGGCTGCGGCACGCCGCCATACATGGACCAGAGCTGCGATGCGAGAACGCCGGAGTCGACTGAAAGCTCTATCCCGGTAATCGCGGACGCCTCATCGGACAGCAGGAAGGCGATCGCATTCGCCACCTCGATCGGCTTGACCAGGCGTCCGAGCGCGGTCGTGCGGATCATCGTCTCCGGGCTGCGCTCGCCTCGGGCATAGCTCGCCTCGACGGCAGGCGTCCGGGTCGGTCCGGGACACACCGTGTTGACCCGGACGCCATTGCGCCCCCAGGCGACCGCGAAATTGCGCGACATGTTGATGATCCCCGCCTTGGTCGGGCCATAGGCCTGCAGCGGCGAGGAGTTGAAGGCCGTGATCGAGCCGACATTGACGATGCTGCCGTGGCCGCGCTTCAGCATGCCGCGGCCGAATTCGACCATGGTGCGGAACGTGCCGGTGAGATTGACTCGGACGATATCGTCCCACTCGGCAAAGTCCTGCGCTTCCGGACGGTGTGGGTTTTCGAGATGTGCGGCGACGCAAGCCAGACCGGAAACCGGCCCGACATGCTCCTCGACATAGGCCGCAGCCTCGGCGATGCTCTTAGCGTCGCCGATATCGATCCCGTAGCCGAAGCCACCATACTGTTTGGCAACGTCGATGGCCTTGTCGGCATCGCGGTCGAGCACGGCGAGGGTCCAGCCGCCCTCGGTCAGCTTGCGCACCAGGGCTTCACCGATCCCGCCGGCGCCGCCTGTGACGACTGCTATCTTGCGATTGTCACTCATGATCCGTTGCCTCAAATGATCTTGTATATGGCTTCGATGATGCGTCGAGCGCGGGGACCGTTATCTGGGCGCGTATGCATCTT
>UBMP01000007.1 GCA_900466575.1 Hyphomicrobiales bacterium
GATGGGGTGAGGGCGATGGCGACCATGATCGACGGAAAGAAAGCGGCAGCCTCGGTGATCGAGGCGGTGAAGACCGCAGCCTCAAGCCTTGAGACGGAGGCCGGCGTGAAGACTGGCCTTGCGGTCATCATCGTCGGCGACGATCCGGCCAGCCACGCCTATGTCGGCGCGAAGGGCCGGATGGCGAAGGAATGCGGCTTTAACTCTCTCCAGCATACGCTGCCTGCCGAGACGACACAGGAAGAACTTGCGGCCCTCGTTGCCACACTGAATGACGATGAGAGCATTCACGGCATCCTCGTGCAGCTGCCGCTGCCCAAACATCTGAATTCGGAGGCCATCATCCAGTCGATCCGGCCGGAGAAGGACGTTGACGGTCTCCACGTCGTCAATGCCGGCAAGCTGGCCACGGGCGATCTGGAGACGGGGCTGATCTCCTGCACGCCGGCCGGGGCCATGCTGCTGGTGCGCTCCATCCATGGCGAAGACCTCTCTGGCCTCAATGCCGTGGTGATCGGCCGCTCCAATCTCTTCGGCAAGCCGATGGGGCAATTGCTGCTCAACGCCAATGCGACGGTCACGATGGCGCATTCGCGCTCGCGGAATATCCCGGCGCTCACACGCAACGCAGATATCCTCGTGGCCGCCGTCGGGCGGCCCGAGATGGTGAAGGCCGACTGGGTGAAGCCCGGGGCAACCGTGATCGATGTCGGCATCAACCGGGTCGCCGCGCCGGAAAAGGGCGAGGGCAAGAGCCGTCTGGTTGGCGACGTGGCCTATGACGAAGCCGCCGAAATTGCCGGTGCGATCACCCCCGTTCCCGGCGGCGTCGGGCCGATGACCATCGCCATGCTCATGGCCAATACAGTGATCGCTGCGCATCGGGCCGCGGGAAAGAATGCGCCGAAATTCTGACGGCGAAAAGCGACTGATCTAGCGAGAATTCCAGTCATATCGGCTTGCCAAGATGTGAAAGACGCATATACTGAGGAAATAAATATTCCACATAGGAAAAGAGGGAACGTAATGGCATTATCGTGGCGCTTTTCCGCCTTGGCGGATCGACATCGGGCTCTCGGATCGAAACTTGAGGACTGGAGCGGCATGGGAACCGCCTGGACCTACGACAAGGACATGTCTCAGGAGCATGTGGCCATCCGCACCAAGGCCGGGCTCATGGATGTCTCGGGTTTGAAAAAGGTCCATCTTGTCGGGCCGCACGCCATTGCCGTGCTCGATTACATCACCACCCGCGACATGAGCAAAATCTATCCCGGCCGCTCGGTTTACGCCGCGATGCTGAACGATCGCGGCCATTTCACCGACGATTGCATTGTCTACCGCACGGGACCGAATTCCTGGATGCTGGTGCATGGCTCGGGCTCCGGCCATGAGGAAATCGTCAAGCAGGCCGCGGGCCGCAATTGCGCTGTCCTCTTCGATGACGACCTGCACGATCTGTCGCTTCAGGGGCCGGTCGCTGTCGATTATCTGGCGAAATATGTACCCGGCATCCGCGACCTGAAGTACTTCCACCATATGCAGACAACGCTTTTCGGCGCGCCGGTCATGATCTCACGCACCGGCTATACCGGCGAGCGCGGCTACGAGATTTTCGTGCGCGGACAGGATGCGCCCATGGTCTGGGATCGGATCGTCGCCGAGGGTGCTGAGATGGGGATCATCCCCTGCTGCTTCAGCGTGCTCGACATGCTGCGCGTCGAGAGCTACCTGCTCTTCTACCCCTACGACAATTCGCAGATGTATCCCTTTGCGGACCAGCCGCCCGGCGACAGCCTGTGGGAACTCGGTCTCGATTTCACCGTCAGCCCCGGCAAGACGGGCTTCCGGGGTGCCGAGGAACATGCACGGCTGAAGGGCAAGGAGCGCTTCAAGATCTTCGGCATGCTGCTCGATGCGAACGGTCCGGCCGATCTCGGCGACGAGGTCTATGCCGATGGCAAAAAGGTCGGCGTCATCACCTGCCCGTGCTATTCGACGCTCACCGGCAAATCCATGGCGATTGCCCGGCTCGATGTCGACAAGGCCGTGCATGGCGTCAAGCTCGAGGTGCGCGGCAAGGCGCTGAATGCCAGCGCCATCGCCCATACACTGCCCTTTGACGATCCGGAAAAGAAGAAGAGGACGGCGATCGGTTAAGGAGGCGAACCATGCTTGTCGAAGGCATCAAGAGCCGCCCGGTCTATAGGGGTCTAACCCTTCAACGACACGCGCGGCGGCATCTCTTTGTTCTGGAAGGCGAGGGCGCTCATGCCCTCCTCGACCAGACGGACCGGCTGGATGAAACCATCCTCTCGCGCAGCGAAATCCTCTACGTCGCGCGCGGCTCGCAGGGCAAAGGCCATGACCAGGCCCTGCAGCAACTGGGCGCCGACATGTTTTTCACGGCGCCGACGATCCCCACCTTGCTCTTCCGGCTCAAGGTCTCGCTTTCGACCGCGCATATGGGCACGCGGCTTTATATCGCCGGCACTGAAGGCTTCATCGGGCAGGCGATGATGGTGGCGCTGGAATTGGGCATGGACCATGCCTCGATCCTCACCGAACATCGGGGTTCGCTCGCTCGCCGCGTCCAGTGCGTCCATTGCAAGGGCATCACCGACGATGTCACGCAGACGCCCTTCACCTGCAGCCATTGCGGCCTGCCGCTTCTGGTGCGCGACCACTATTCGCGCCGTCTCGGTGCGTTCCAGGGTGTCAATATCGATGCCGAGGAGCCCGGCAGCGCGCCCGAGCCTGAGGAGCTGTTCCTATGAGTGGTGGCATGGAAATTCCGGTTCGCGTGGCGAAGATCACACCGGTGGCCAATGGCATCAAGCGCTTCCGCTTTGAACGGCTGGACGGTCAGCCCATGCCGTCCTTCTCCGGCGGCGCACACGTGATCGTCACCATGAATGACGACGGTCATCTTCGCCGTAATGCCTATTCGCTGATGTCGCCGCCACATGACTGTTCGGCCTACGAGATCAGCGTGCTGCGCGTGGAAGATTCCCGCGGCGGCTCGGCCTTCATGCATGAGAAGCTTTCCGAAGGCGACGAGATCCGGGTGAGCTACCCGGTCAATCTGTTCCAGCCGGACTGGCGCGGGCGCAAGCATCTGCTGATCGCCGGCGGCATCGGGATCACGCCCTTCCTGGCGATGATGGAGCAGTTCACGCGCGAAGGCGCGAATTTCGAACTGCACTATGCCGTCCGTTCCATGGACCGCGGGGCCTATTGCCACGACCTGGTTGAGCGCTACGGGCCGCATCGCGTGAAGATCTATAGCGACGCCGATGGCAGCATGATCCCGCTCGGCCGTCTTCTAGACAGCCAGCCGCTCGGCACGCATCTCTATGTGTGCGGACCCGGCGGCATGATCGACGGCGTGCTGAAAGCCGGCATCGAGGCGGGCTGGCCGGAGCAGAACCTGCATTCCGAGCGCTTCCTCTCGGCGCAGGCCGGCAAGCCGTTTTCGGTGGAGCTGACGCGCTCGGGCAAGACGGTTCATGTCGGCCATCACGAGAGCATTCTGGAAGCCGTCGAGGCTGCCGGTGTCGATGCGCCGTTCCTCTGCCGTGGCGGCGCCTGCGGCCAGTGCGAGACCGGCGTGGCGCTCTGCGACGGCTTGCTGCTGCATCACGACGTCTATCTCACCGACGAAGAAAAGGCCTCCGGCCGGAAGGTCATGATCTGCGTGTCCCGCTTCGAGGGACGCGCGCTGCATCTCGAACTGTAAAGCTTCACTCCACATCGGGAGAACGACCCATGTCACTCGTCTTCAAGCAGGAAACGTTCCGGGACGATTTCACCTATCGCAACAGCCCGGCAAACATCCGGCGCTTTCCCTTTCCCTTCGACCGCGACGAGTACATGTATTCGGTCAACATGGAACCGCATGTGAAGGGAAGGCCCGGCACGGTCTTCGAAAACCTGATCGACGTCGATGAGCACTATGTTTCGGAGATGCGGGACCGGGCGCTGGTGCTGAAGGAAGATCCGCTGCGCTATCAGGCGCTGCCGCACATGATGTCGGCGCAGTGGGATACGCTGGAACTGCTGATGGAAGAGCAGGCTGCCGGATACCCGGAACATTTCACCCTGATCCGCAATGGCGATCAGTGGCGCTGGATCAACCGGCCGCTCGGCATCGACGACACATTCACATTCGGTGATCCTTCCACGCTGCCCTACGAACCGCTGGAATATATCAGTCGCCAGACGCAGGGCGACATCTGCGTCGTGGACCAGCGCGACGGCAATCTCTGGATGGATGCCGGCATGGTGACGACGCAGGCCGACTGGTCGCTTGATTTCGATATCGGCATGAACTTCATGGAATGGCACGGCCCGGTTCCCTTGGCACACCAGATCGGCGTCTTCGACCGCGCCCTGAAATTTCTTCTGAACCTGCAGCTCGGCAAGCCGGTGCGCCGGTTCAACTGGACGATGACGATCAATCCCCGCCTCGATACCAGCCCGGAAAACTATCCGAAATGGGGGCCGGACCGCACGACGGTGACGCCGGAGAATGTCGGCGAAAAGGTACACCTGCGGGTCGAACTGCAGAGCCTGTGGCGGCTGCCGCGCTCCAACGCCATTCTCTTCGTCATCCGCTGCTATCTCATGAACATGGAAGAGCTGGTGACCGTGCCGAAATGGGCGCGCCGCTTCCCGCGCGTGCTGAAAACGCTGCCGCCGGAACTCATCGACTACAAGGGACTGACCCGCTACCGCCAGACGACTATCGACTGGCTTGAAAAATTTGACGACGGCGCGCCGACCAGCCCGGGCTTCTGGCCCGATTGAGCTGCCTGCCGCGCCTGGCGTCTTCATGCATCAAGAACATCCAAAATAATTGGAAGGGGAATGCGACATGACACGAGTTGCCGTTATCGGTGCCGGCCCTTCGGGCCTTGCCCAATTGCGGGCTTTTCAATCCGCCGCCAAAAAGGGCGCCGACATCCCGGAAGTCGTCTGCTTCGAGAAGCAGTCGAACTGGGGCGGGCTCTGGAATTACAGCTGGCGCACCGGCGTCGATGAGAACGGCGAGCCAATCCATAACTCCATGTATCGTTACCTCTGGACCAACGGTCCGAAGGAAGGTCTGGAATTCGCCGACTATTCCTTCGAGGAGCATTTCGGCAAACAGATCGCTTCCTATCCGCCCCGCGCCGTGATGATGGATTACATCGAGGGCCGGGTGAAGAAGGCCGATGTCCGCAAATGGATCCGCTTCTCCTCCGTCATCCGCTGGGTCGAATATAACGAAGACGCCGGCGACTTCACCGTAACCGTCCATGACATGGTGAAGGACACGGTCTACAAGGAGCGCTTCGACTATGTCGTCTGCGCCTCGGGCCACTTCTCGTCTCCGAACGTGCCGGAATATCCGGGCTTCGAGCATTTCTACGGTCGTATCGTGCACGCGCATGACTTCCGCGACGCGCGCGAATTCACGGACCAGAACGTGCTGGTCGTCGGTTCGTCCTACTCGGCGGAAGACATCGGCTCACAGTGCTGGAAATATGGCGCCAAGACGGTGACCTCCTGCTATCGTTCGGCGCCGATGGGTTTCAACTGGCCGGACAACTGGGAAGAAAAGCCGGCTCTGGTCCGTGTCGAGGGCAAGACGGCCTTCTTCAAGGACGGCACGAGCAAGGAGGTCGACGCGATCATCCTGTGCACCGGCTACAAGCATTATTTCCCGTTCCTGCCCGACGACCTGCGCCTGAAGACGAAGAACAGGCTCGCCACCGCCGATCTCTACAAGGGCGTGGTCTATGTCCATAATCCCAAGCTCTTCTATCTCGGCATGCAGGACCAGTGGTTTACCTTCAACATGTTCGATGCCCAGGCCTGGTACGTTCGTGACATCATCATGGGCCGCATCAAGGTTCCGGAAGACAAGCAGGTGCTGCTCGCGGATGTCGCCGAGCGCGAGGCGCGTGAAGAGGCCTCCGACGACGTCAAATATGCGATCAAGTACCAAGGCGCCTACATCAAGGAACTGATCGCCGACACGGACTATCCGACCTTCGATGTCGACGGCATGTGCAAGGCCTTCTTCGAATGGAAGCAGCACAAGGTCGATGGAATCATGGATTTCCGCAACAATTCCTACAAGTCGCTGATGACGGGCACGATGGCGCCGAAGCACCATACGCCCTGGGCCGATGCGCTGGATGACTCGATGGAGGCCTATCTGCGCAATTGACCGGCGACCGGATCCCCGACTGACCGGCATGGGATGCTTCGCGCATCCTGTGCCGGCTTTTTGCGTTGTGACCAAACGAGTTTCCCGCAACCCTTCTAGAGCATCGAGAGCCTATGGATTTCCTGACGAGCATTCTGGGTCGCATGGCCGGCTTCTTGTATCGTTGCCGCGCAGACGAAAACTATACGATGTTGGAAATGACCAACGGTATCGAACGCATCTTCGGCTATCCGGCCGACGAGATCATCGGTAACCGCGTGCGCACCTTCACCTCGATCATGTACGAGGAGGATGTGCCCGTGATGGACGAGCTTGTCGGCCGGGCCTTGCAAACCCATACCGACTGGACGCTGGAATATCGCATCCGCCATCGCGACGGGCAGCTGATCTGGGTCACGGAGACCGGCGGCGGCGTGTGGGACGAGGCGGGAGAGCTGCTTTATCTCGAGGGCAGCATCCTCAATATCGAATCCCTCTACCAGCGAATCGACGAGCAGACGGCCGGCATGCGGGTCACGGCGTCGAAGACCAACGAGATCCTGCAATCGCTGCGCTATCTGAAGCTGCTGGCCGTCAATGCCGGCATCGAGGCTGCCCGCGCCGGAACGGCGGGCTCGGGCTTTGCCGTGCTGGCGGCGGAGATGCGGGCGCTGGCCAACTCGTCGGAAGAGGCGGCGCGGGCCATCTCGACCGCGCAGCGAAAGGACGCTTAAGACCGCGGACGCGTCTTCTGCGGATCGTAATGCGAGAGCGGCACGATGACGGCGGGCAGGCGCTTCTGCTGACCATCCAGCTTGCCGATCTCGACCTGGGTGCCGACGGCAGCATGTGTGACGTCCACGCGGGCGAGCGCAATCGTCTTGCCGAGAATGGGCGAGCGCGTCGCGCTGGTGATGACGCCGACCTGTGCGCGGCCGATATGGATGCAATCCCCATGGCCGACCGCGTCGTTCGCCTCGATGTCGAGACCGACCATCAGGTGGCGCGGATTGGCCTTGCGCCGGACCAGAGCCTCGCGGCCGATGAAGTCGTCCTGCTTTGATTTCAGCGGCACGGCAAAGCCGATACCGGCTTCGAACGGGTCCGTCTGATCGTCGAATTCGTGATGAGCGAAGATCAGGCCCGCCTCGATGCGCACCATGTCCAGCGCCTCAAGTCCCATCGGCTTCAGGCCATAGGGCTCGCCGGCCTTCCACACGGCATCGAACACGGCTGAGGCGTCCTTCGGGTGACAGAAGATTTCGTAGCCGAGTTCGCCGGTATAGCCGGTGCGCGAGACGACGACCGGTGCACCCTCGAAGGTGCCGATGCGGCCAACGGCGAAGCGGAACCATTCGAGTTCGCCGATCGCCGGCTGGCGCGGCGCGGTCCAGATGATCTCCTTGAGGATATCGCGGCTGGCAGGCCCCTGGAGCGCAACGTTGTGCATCTGGTCGGTCGAGGAGCGGACCCAGGCCTTGAAGCCCTTCTTCTCCGCCTGCTCGCGCAGCCAGATGCCGCTATAGTCATCGCCGCCGATCCAGCGGAAATTCTTGTCGCCAAGGCGGAAGAGGGTGCCGTCATCGATCATGCCGCCATGTTCGTAGCACATGGCCGAATAGACGACCTGGCCGGTCGACAGCTTTCGCACGTCGCGCGTCAGGCAATATTGCAGCAGCTCCTCGGCATCAGGCCCTGTCACCTCGAACTTGCGCAAGGGTGAAAGGTCGATGAGCGCCGCGCGCTCGCGGCAGGCCCAGTATTCCTCGATCGGCCCTTCCGAGGAGAAGCGGTTCGGCAACCAGAAGCCGCGATATTCGGTGAAGTCGCGCGTCATGGCGGAGAGGCGCGGATGAAAGGCGGTTTCCCGCGTCAGTTCGGGTTCGGCATCAGGTGTCATGCGATAGGCTACCGCTCGTGTGAAGGTCTCTTTGCCGGAGAAGGTCCGGACATGAATGTCGGTCGGGTCCCAGCCATTGGCCGCGTCGATATCGTCGGGGCAGGAGGAGGAGACGCAGACGAGATCGGTCAGCGCCCGCATCAGGACATAGTCGCCCGGCCGCGACCACGGCTCGTCGAGATAGAGCTGGTTATTGTGGTCGATATTGGTGTTGTAGAAATAGTTGAGCGCTTCCCAGCCCTTGCGGCCGGGAATGCCATAGGGGGCAAGTGCTGCGTTGAAATTATCCGTGCAATTGGCATGACCCGGATAGCCCATGTCGTCATAGTAGCGGGAATTGCAGGCGGTGGCGAAGGCGTCGTGGCGACCGACCGTATCCTGCACCACCTCCACCAGAGGTTCGAAATCGCGGTCGAAGGCCTTCGAGGGAAGGCCGGGTGTCGGATAGCTGCGCCCGAGCAACGTGCGGGTCACGGTGGAATCCAGCGCCAGATCGAGCCCCTTGTCGACCTTGCGGGCGGCAAAGGCCTGAAAGTCTGTGCATTGCCGGCCATAGACATCAATGATCTGGATGAACTCGCCCGCGCGCACGAAATAAGCCGAGGCAGTGGCGGCGCGGATGCGGATATCCTCGATTGGATCGGCCAGCGGTTCGGGCAGGGCGGAAGCGTAATCGCGCAGGATCGTCGAGCGACGGATGCGAACTTCCACCGGCGTTGCCGTGTCCTGCGCTTCCGGCGACATGGCCGCAGCCGGCGCGCAGACGATCAGCAGGCCCTTGAGCGCGATGTTAAATTCCGCCGTACTGCCGGAAGGCGAGGCGGGTCCAAAGAGCCGAAGGGCGGCGGCAGAGGAGATCTCGGCGCCGCGCCGCTGCAAAGTCGTCTTGAGGCGCGCGGCGCTCGGATCGGCGGAGGCCAGAAGCGCTTTCAGTCCCGATGCCTCGCCCGTGAAGGACGCGCCGAGTCCTGCGGACTGGAAACGCCCGCTCTCATCCAAGAAGGTCAGTTCGCAGGTCTGCCCGCCTTCGCTGTCCGTCAGCGTGACGACATCGCCCGGCTCGACGCGCAAGGTCAGTGAACCACCGCCCCTGCAGCGATAACGCTCCGTGCCGCGCGGCAGCGCCGGGATACCGGGATAGCGAATTGTGCTCGCCAAGACCGGCCTGAGGCCGGGGGCCAGCGTGTCTGTCTCACGCATCGTTCTGTCTCGCGAAAGAGGGGCCTCATAGCTCCTGGGATCATGTTGACAAAATGCAATGGGCAAGTAAAGGCCGTATTGACTAAAAAGAAAAAATATTCACTATGCATAAAGGGCATGCATCTGGACCCGCGCACAGACACGGCTCATGACAATCTCCAGCAAGCCCCGCAATGCCATGGGAGGCACGTTCAGGGAGACGTTCAAAGAGACGTCCGGAACATAAAAGGGGAATATCACCGATGACGGATATCGTGAACGCCGGCGTTTCCGCCGGCAGTGAAGGAAAGCTGATACGCGCACTGGACTGGAAGGGCGCGTTCTGGGTGGCTGCCGGTGTGCCGCCGCTCGTACTCTTCTCCATCGGCGGCATCGCCGGCACGACGGGCAAGCTTGCCTTTCTCGTGTGGATCATTTCGATGGTCATGGGTTTTCTGCAGTCTTTTACCTATGCAGAAATCGCCGGCATGTTCGGCAACAAGTCGGGCGGCGCGTCCGTCTATGGCGCTACGGCCTGGCTGCGCTACTCGAAGTTCATCGCGCCGCTGTCGGTCTGGTGCAACTGGTTTGCCTGGTCGCCGGTGCTCTCGCTCGGCTGCGCCATTGCGGCCGGCTATATTCTCAATGCGTTCTACCCCATCCCCGCAGCCGATTCGCAGGCCGTGCTGAGCTGGATCAGCGCGCATGCCTCGTCCATCACCGTCGATAGCCCACGGGTCGCCGAATATATCGCGGCGCATGCCGGGACCTCGCCGCAGGATGCCGTCACCGCGCTGCTCAGCGCCGACGGTGTCGCCGCGCTGACCCCTGCCATCCGCACCTGGTCGCTCGCGACCTTCACCATTCCGTTCCTCGCCACCGCCAACATCAACGCCACCTTCTTCATCGGCGGCATCCTGATGCTGATCATCTTCGCGATCCAGCATCGCGGCATTTCGGAAACGGCGAGCGTGCAGAAGTGGCTGGCGATCATTGTGCTCGTGCCGCTGCTCATCATCGGCATCTATCCGATCGTCAGCGGTCAGATCGTGTCGTCGAATGTCACCGGCCTCGTGCCTCCGACGGCAGCCTATGCCGGCACGGACGGAACCTGGAGCATCGGCGGCTGGACGCTCTTCCTCGGCGGTCTCTACATCGCCGCCTGGTCGACCTACGGCTTTGAGACGGCCGTGTGCTATACGCGCGAATTGAAGAACCCGAAGACGGATACGTTCAAGGCAATCTTCTATTCGGGTCTCGCCTGCTGCGTCTTCTTCTTCCTCGTTCCCTTCGCTTTCCAGGGCGTGCTCGGCCATTCCGGCATGCTGGCCCCCGGGATCGTGGACGGAACGGGCGTCGGCGAAGCGCTCGGCGGGCTGATCGGCGCGGGTCGCATCGTGACCCAGCTGCTCGTCGTCTTGATGATCATGGCGCTGTTCCTGGCCATCATGACCGCCATGGCCGGTTCCTCGCGCACGCTCTACCAGGGCTCCAAGGACGGCTGGCTGCCGAAATATCTCGACCATGTGAACGAGAACGGCGCGCCGACGCGGGCCATGTGGACGGACTTCGCCTTCAACCTGTGCCTTCTCGCGATCGCATCGGACACAAGCGGCTATTTCTTCGTGCTGGCCGTTTCCAACGTCGGCTACATCATCTTCAACTTCCTCAACCTCAACTCCGGCTGGATCCACCGCATGGATTCCGGCCATGTCGAGCGTCCCTGGAAGGCACCGACCTGGCTGATCGGTGTGAACACGGTGCTCGCCTTCGTCAACGCGCTCTTCCTCGGCGCCGGCGCCAAGGTCTGGGGCTATGCGAATGCGCTCTGGATCGGCTTCGCCTTCGCGGCGCTGATCCTGCCCGTCTTCGCCTATCGTCACTATGTGCGAGACGGGGGCAAGTTCCCGGATGGCGCCATGGAGGATCTCGGTCTGGTTGGCACTGATCTCGGCGTCAAGAAGGCAGGCATACTTCCCTATGTGGCGCTTCTGGTCGGCCTTGCCATCGTCCTGATTGCAAACTGGTTCTTCCAGCTTCCCGCATAGTAGCATCTCCAAAGCGTACACTCGCGCGCCAAGGCTCCGCGAGTGTACGCTTGTGATTCGTCGCCGCGCCCGATGATTGGTCTGGAAGACCTCGGCAGGGGCTCGGTAGCCGAGGCATTTTCTCGGGGTTGCGTTCAGGCCTGCGCAGTAGATGCGCAGGCCGTCTTGCGTAAGTGTCAAGAGTCGCACTTCATCCTTGAAGCCACCGCGCTACACGTTCTAGGTCGATAAGCTATGTTATGGAACTTTCAGCTCTTCCCAGTAAGCGCGGAGAGTTTCGGCTCAGAGAAGGCACTTCGCTTTGAGGGGCAACGCCCGTCTGGCGGCCCTTATCCGTCACGGGCGTTTCGCGCAAATGAGAAAAGCGATGACGGAAGCTCGCTACCTCCGAGGAGGACCAGGTCTGCCAGGATTTCGCCCACGACACTTGCAAACTTGAACCCATGGCCCGAACAGGCGGAAGAAATGACGACATTTGAGTTGCCGGGGGCAAAATCGATCAGGAAATCTTCGGCCGGGAGCATGGTGTAGCGGCAGGTCGTGGCGCGCACGCGGTGAGACGTAACCTGCGGAAGGCGTTTCTGCGCAAAGCCGTCGAGGAGATCGGTATCGGCGTCGTTCACCGGCGCATTGGGTTTGGTCGGATCGATCGGCTCGCGGAAATGCGCGTGGCGCCCGATCTTCACCCCATCGACACCAATGGCCGGAAAGCCGAAGAAAGATCCGTTGTCGCCCTCATCACGAAGAAAGCATGGCATCCGCCCCGGCTGAGCCAGGAAACCGTCGTCCGGTTGGTACCAGGCTACGACCTGCCGGATCGGTTTTGCGTAGGGAACAAGCTCGGGCACGAGCTCCGCGATCCAGGCTCCGGTCGCAATGATGGCTTTGCGGGCGCGGTAACGCCCGGTTGCCGATCGCACTGTGACGCCGTCTGCCTCCGGATCGATTGCAACGACCCGCTCTCCAAAGTGAAGCTCGGCCCCGTCTTCGGCCGCGAGCTTCAGATATCCCATGATCGCAGCCTCGGGCCGGATGTAGCCCCCTTGCGGATCGAGCACGGCCACCTCGTCTCGATCGAGCGCAAAGGCAGGATAACGGCGCGCCATCTCCGCGCGATCAAGAACTTCGTGCGGAAGGCCATGCAGGGCGCATGCTGCCTGCGTGCCGCTGACGATCTTGCTGTCAGGCCGCCCGATCTGCAGGACGCCGGTGACCGAAAGGACATCCGCGCGCAAACGGGTCTCAAGCGCGCGCCAATTTTCATAGGCGCGCCGCAGAAGCGGTACATAGGATGGATCTTCGAAATAGCCGAGCCGGATGATCCTGCTGTCGCCGTGGGAAGAACTGAGCGCATGCGCGGGAAAGTGCGCCTCGATGCCAAGAACCTTGGCGCCTCGAGAGGCAGCGATGGACGCAGCTGCGCTTCCCATGGCCCCCAGACCGATAATGGCAACATCGAATTCCGCGACCATGTCTGTTCTTTCCGGCGACCCTGGGCAATCGTTACAACGCAGGCGCATGCTCTGCGATAAGGGACCGCAGCAACTCGATATCGTAGCCGAGCGGCCGATCATCGTCGTAGCGATCAATATGCGCGCGTACGAAATCGCGGATCGCCTTCGTACCGGACGCTGGCGAGGCTGTGGACACAAGAAAATCCTGAGCCTGCACGGCGGCCATCAGTTCGATCCCCAAAATATGCTCGGTATTGTCGAGGATCGACAGAAGCTTGTTGGCCGCCGCCGTCGGATGGGCGAGAAAATCCTCCTGCAAGGCCGAGGTGAGACCGCCATCGGTTGCGGCAGGCGCCGCAAGTCTGCGATTGTCATTGACCAGTGCCGCCGCCGTATACTGGGCGATCATGAACCCCGAATGGCTGCCGGCGTCGCTCGCCAGAAAAGGCGGGAGGCCGCTGACCAGCGGATTGACCAGCCGGTCGATGCGCCTTTCGCTCATCGCAGCGATCTGGGCAATCGCCACCGCCAGACTGTCGGCCGCCTGCCCGAGCGCCGGCGCCACGGCGTGAGCCTCCGACCAGACGAGGGGATCTTCGGGCGTTCCGGCAACGGCCGGGTTGTCAGTCACCGACGCCAACTCCCGATCGACAGTGCGGCCGGCCGCATCGAACACATCCCAGGCTGCCCCGTGTGCATGGGGTATCGCCCTCAGGCTCAGCGCGTCCTGGGTCCGCCGTCCCAATGCTGCAGCCACAAGTCCGCTTCCGGCCAAACGTGCTCGCAGGCGCGCACCGACTTTCGCGATGCCCGCGGAAGGCCGCAAAGCCAGCACCGCCTCATCGAAGGCCGTCATCTGACAGCCTGCAGCCTCGAGGGTCAGCGCCGCGATCGCATCGGCCCAGTCGAGCAGACGTTCGGCGCGCGCCAATGCTACAGATGTGAGCCCTGTCGCGCAGGCCGTCCCGTTGACGAGGCTCAGCCCTTCCTTGGCGGCCAGCACGAGGGGTTCAAGCCCGATTTGCGCCAGCGCCTGGCGCCCTGTCAGGTGGGCGCCTCGGACAGTCGCCCGCCCCTCGCCTATGAGAACCAGGGCTATATGGGCGTTATGGATCAGATAACCGGCCGATCCTCTTGATGGCACGTCCGGAATGCAGTGGTCGTTGAGGAGATGTTTCAGGTGGCGAACCACCTCCGGCCTTACGCCGGAATGACCATGCGCAAAGTTGGCGATTTGCGCGGCGATCACCGCACGGACCTCCCGCGCTGCCAGCAACGGACCGACGCCACAGGCGTGGCTCAGCACGATGTTGCGTGACAATCTGCTTTGCGCATCGCGATCGACCACCGTATCGGACAATGCACCGACGCCTGTCGTAACGCCATAGGCACGCACACCGCGCTCGACCAGGCTGTCAACGATCCGGCGCGCGCGGCCTACTCTGTCCCAGGCATCTTGGGACAATGCAAGGCCGTCACCCTCTGCAACGCTTGCAATGTCCCGCCATGACAATGTTGTCGTGATCGTGACCATAGCCATCAGGTTCCAAAATGACCGATGAACTGCCGGAAGGCGGGTGAAGCGCCATCACCGAACATTTCGTCTGGCGAGCCGCTGCTGTCCACAAGCCCCTCGCGCATGAAGACGACGCGGTTCGACACGTTGTGGGCAAAACTCATCTCATGGGTGACAACGAGCATTGTCATCCCCTCCTCCGCCAGCGCCCGCATGACACGCAGCACCTCGCCGACCAGTTCCGGATCGAGTGCGGAGGTCGGTTCGTCGAACAGCATGACCTTTGGCTTCATTGCCAGCGCCCGGGCGATCGCCGCACGCTGCTGCTGGCCGCCGGAAAGATGTGCTGGATAGGCATGCCGCTTGTCGACGATGCCGACCTTTTTCAACAGCGCCTCTGCCTCCGCGATGCACTCCTCCTTCGGACGCTTGAGCACGTGCACCGGCCCTTCGATAACATTCTCGAGGATGGTCATGTGGGACCAGAGATTGAACCCTTGAAAGACCATCCCGAGCTCGGAGCGGATGTGGTCCACCTGCTTGCGGCTTGCCGGCCGGCTGATACCATTCTTATGCACCATGCGGATCGGTTCGCCATCCACGGCAATCTCCCCGGAGGTTGGAATCTCCAGAAGATTGATACAGCGGAGAAATGTGGATTTGCCGGAGCCTGAAGCACCGAGCAGGGAAATCACATCGCCGTCGCGGGCATCCAGCGAAATGCCGCGCAGCACTTCATGTGTACCAAAGCTCTTGCGGATATTGCGGACGGAAAGTCGGATGACATCCGGCATGTCAGAAATCTCCGTTCAGACTTTGAGCGCCGGCGGAAGCGCACGGCGGTGACGGGAGAGGGAATATTCGAGCAGGTTCATCGCCTGCAGGATGACGAAATTGAGAACGAGATAAATGAGCGCAGCGCAGAGAAACACTTCCATCGTCCTGTAGGTCTGCGAGATAAGGCGCTGCGCAACGCCTGTGACTTCCCAGACGGTCACAAGACTTGCCAGCGCCGTGGATTTCATCATCAGCACGATCTCGGTCGAATAGGCCGGCAAAGCATGGCGGAAAGCGATGGGCGCGATGATCCGGCGCACGAGAAGAAATCCCGACATGCCAATCGAACGCGCCGCTTCGATCTCCTTCGGCGGAATCGCGCGGATGCCGGCGCGGAAAATCTCGGCCGTATAACCGGCGGTGCAGAGGGACAGTGAAAGAACCGCGCAAACCACCGGCTCCCGCAGGAAAGGCCAGAGGAAAGAGTAGCGGATGACGCCGAACTGCCCGAGGCCGTAAAAGACTAGGAACATCTGGATCAGCAACGGCGATCCGCGAAAGACGAAGATGTAGCCCTTGGCAAGCCCGGACAGAACGGGGTTGCCGCTGACCCGCATGGCGACCACGACAAGCGCCAGCAGGCCGCCAAAAAAGATCGACAGAAAAAACAGCATCAAGGATGTCGGTACGGCCTTGATTAGCGTGACCATGGTTGAGGAGAGGAAGGCAAAATCCATGATCTCAGGCTTTCCCCATGGCCGAGGGCATGCTGCGGTTTGCGCGCCGCTCCGCACCGTTGAAAACCCGATCCGACAGGCTGGTGAGCACGAGATAAAGCGCTCCACCGACAATGTAGAAGAGGAAATATTGCCGCGTTGATCCCGCCGCCACCTGGCTCGCCCGCATCAGTTCGACCAGCCCGGTGACCGAAATCAGAGCCGAATCCTTGAGGCCGAGCTGCCAGACATTTCCAAGTCCGGGAATCGCAAAGCGCAAAACCTGCGGGATGATGATGCGGCGCAGGCGCAAGGCCGAGCTCATGCCGATTGCCGAGGCCGCCTCGAGTTCCCCTCTCGGGATCGAAAGGAATGCACCCCGAAACACTTCCGTCTGATAGGCCCCGGATATAATACCCACCGCAAGTGCACCGGCCAGAAAGGACGGCATCCCGAAAAACCGGTCATACCCCATCAGGCGACCGATCGCGGTCAGTCCGGAAGACCCTCCGAAATATATGAGATAGATGATCAGTAGCTCTGGAACGCCGCGAAAGACCGTCGTGTAGATGTGGCCAAGAAAGCGGAGTAGAGGGCTTCCGGAAAGGCGCAAGGCAGCGACGATCGTGCCGATGACAGCTCCGATCGCCAGGGCCGTTGCCGTCACCGCAAGCGTCATCAAAGCGGCAGCAAGCAACCACACGCCCCATCCGTTCGCTCCGAAGCCAAGCAGTTGAAACCCTGTCATTACCCTTCCTCGACAAGATAGCAGCGCGTGAGAGCCGGCGCCTGGTCAAACGGCAGAAGCCGGCTCTCACTCATTTATCAACTTCAGCCGCTTATCGCGGGCTCACGTCGAGCTTGAACCATTTCATCGACAATTCCTTCACCGTGCCATCGGCAAGTGCAGACTTGATGGCTGCGTTGAACTTGTCGCGCAGTTCGGTATCGGACTTGCGGATGCCGAGACCCTCG
The DNA here is from genome assembly GCA_900466575.1 of Hyphomicrobiales bacterium. Classification (GTDB taxonomy): domain Bacteria; phylum Pseudomonadota; class Alphaproteobacteria; order Rhizobiales; family Rhizobiaceae; genus Ensifer_A. The sequence goes on from UBMP01000007.1 coordinate 16,762, forward strand.
CCCTCACCCCAGATCGAGCCGACAATTTCTGGACCGGTGAAGACGAGCGAACCGCCCGAAGACTGGAACGCATTGTTGAAGTAGACGGCATCGTCGAAGCCGAGATCGATACGGCCGTTCTGCAGGTCGAGGTCGCGATCGGCGCCCGTCTTGTATTCGCGAATCTCGGCGACGCTGCCAAAGTTGTCGTAAATGAACTTGGCATAAACAGTAGCAGCCTGGATACCGATCGTCTTGCCCTTGAATAGGGCCTTCAGCGCCTCGATCTCCTTCACGCCCGTCTGGCCGGGCGTCATGGTGATCGTCGCTCCGGTTCCGGCCGCCTTGGCAAGCGGGCTGTCCTTGGCGGTCGCGAATGCGGCAGGTGTCGCGGCATAGGGAATGGTGAAGTCGATGACCTGTTTGCGTTCGTCGGTGATGGAGAGCGCATCCATGATTACGTCGAACTTGCCGCCGTTCAGCGCCTGGATCATCCCGTCCCAATCGGACGCAACCAGTGTGCATTCGATCTTGGCGCGTTCGCAGAGCACTTTTGCAAGCTCCGGCTCAAACCCGCCGAGCGAGCCGTCGGCATTCGTCATGTTCCATGGGGCGTAGGCGCCTTCAAGCGTAATGGTTGCCTTCGTCCAGTCCTTGGCAACGACCGGAGCGGAAACAGTGGAGGCGATAATGGCGCCCAGGAGAGTTATAGAGCGAAATTTCATGTGTTAGTCCCTCTGAGATTTGGTTGACCTAATTCTCATCTACCGATCTGCGCCGGCTCGCCAATGTCGTCCTCACGAACATGGTTGTATAGGGTACCATATGGAAAAATTTGTGTTATGCAAGAGACATGGAGTAAATTTTCAGCGGTCACACCGCATGCTGAAGGAATAGGCAATGACGCGCAGCAGCGACATCAAGAAGGCCCTTGCCGCAAACGAGGCGACGCCACTCTATGCGGGCGTCAAGCAAATCATTCTGAACAAGATCCAAAGCGGAGAATGGCCTCCTAGGCACCGGGTCCCGTCTGAAAATGAACTGGTGCTTGAATTGGGCGTGAGCAAGATGACGGCCAATCGGGCCTTGCGCGAACTTGCGAACGAAGGCGAATTGATCCGGAGACAAGGCGTTGGGTCGTTCGTCGCCGAGCGCAAAGGTGTGTCGACTCTGTTTGAAGTCCGCAACATCGCCGAAGAAATTGCCGAACGTGGGCATTCGCATGAAGCGAGCGTTATTGCGCTCGCCGAGGTCTCTGCATCGCCAGAAATCGCAGACGCGTTGGGGCTCGAGATAGGATCGGCAGTCTTCCACTCGTTGCTCGTCCACAGCGAGAACGGGGTCCCTGTCCAGATCGAGGATCGCTACGTCCATCCGGAGATTGCAACGGACTATCTCAAGCAGGATTTTACGGTCATCACGCCGAATGCCTACCTGACCGCCGTCGCGCCGCTCAGCGGTTCCGAACATGTCGTTGAAGCAGTCATGCCGCAGACTTGGGAATGCAAGCTCCTGATGATCCTCAAAACAGAACCCTGTTTGACGATCAGACGGCGCACGTGGTCCGACTCAAAAGTCGTATCGACTGCGCGTCTCATTTATCCCGGTCAACGCTATCGCCTGGAAAGCCGGAACGGAACCTTTTAGACATCTGCCACACTTGTATATGGAACCTAGTTTTCTGCGAGACCGCATCATTGTGATCGAGGCTCTTCCAAAAGCCAGGGAGTCGCAGCTTGGGCCACGTTTGCGCGCTCCTGACGTTCGACCCACATTGCCTTTTCAGCAGCCGACTCCCGCTGACCGGATTTGTGTCCGAGCGACTGGCCGCACCAATTTCGGTCAGCTGCCCGAAACCGGATGCGTCGTGGTACCCCAGCAGACGATCCTGACGGCGATGCGCATGCGGTCCAGATATTCGGCCGGCGTTGCCACCGAGCGCTTGATCCCCTCCGACGTCGCAGAAAGGTTGGCGGCAATATCCTTGGCGGAGACCCCCGCCCCGCTCCAACGCGCGGCGATACCCGCCGAGGCCAGCGCATCCGCCACCTCGGAGACCACAGCCTTCTCGACCTCGTCAAAAACGGGACCGACAAGCTCGATCATGGTCGTCATCAGTTCGCCGAGGTACGCGGCGCCGACCGCTTTGCTGTGTAGTGCCACGAAGGCGCCCAGCAGACGTTCCTCGATATCGTGATCCTCCCGGGCAAGCGCGGCTGTAGCCTCCGCGCGCATCACCTCGATAGTGCGCGAGACCATGGCCTTGAACACGGCTTCTTTAGTCGGAAAATGGAGGTAAAGGGCTTGGCGCGAGATTCCGACCGTCCGCGCGATATCCTCCATCGTCGCCTTTTTATAGCCGTAACGCAGGAAAATGCCGATCGCTGCATCGACGATCGCGACCTGCCGATCGGTTTCGGCGTCATTGTCTGTTCTCATGTCCATCGTCCAGTCCGCGCATCGTGAATCGTTTCAACAGGTTCATCCGCGCCGGATCGATTGTTAGCCGGTCCATTAATCCCGCTCAATTCGGAATCCGCATGGCGTCGCGGCCCAGCCGAAAGGCCTTCGCAAGTGATGATGTCGTGCCAAAGCAGAGATCACGCTTGACAACATGACAAAATATCGCAGATTGTCAAGTATGTCGTCTATGCGGCAGGGCAACCCGTGGCTCCGGGTGCGGTTCAGTGTTGCGTTCAGGAGCGACAGATCCATACGCGCTTCGTCAGATAGGAGAAACCTATGACATCCCAGGCATTCACGACGGCTGATGTGCCGGATCAGTCAGGCAAGTGCTTCATCGTCACCGGAGCGAATACGGGCATCGGTTTCGAAGTGGCGAGCGCGCTGGCGGCGCGGGGTGCGCGCGTATTGCTCGCGTGCCGCGACGAAGCGAAGGCAAAAGCCGCGATGAGCCTCATTCGTCAAAAGACCTCGCGCGCCGACCTCTCCTTCCTGCCGCTTGACCTGGGGGACCTGGCGAGTGTGCGACGGGCGGCGGAGCTGGCCGCCGAGGAACCGCGTATCGATGCCCTGATCAACAATGCCGGCCTGCAGGGGCCGGTGCTGAAGCGCACGGCGCAGGGTTTTGAACAGACATTCGGCGTCAATCATCTCGGCTGCTTCGCATTCAGCGTGCTGATGTTACCCAAACTCACGGAGACGCCCGGGTCGCGCGTCGTCGTCACGAGCAGCGGGCAGCACAAAGGCGCGAAAATCGAATGGGATGATCTTGACGCAGAGAAGAGCTACAAATGGCTTCCGCGCTACGGTGCCAGCAAGCTCGCGAACCTGCTCTTTGTCTTCGAACTGGACCGGCGCTTGCGGGCGGCAGGCGTGCCGGTAACGGCGGTCGCGTGCCATCCAGGTCTTGTCGGCACGAACCTCGCCCGCAGTAGCTGGTGGGGCAACATCATCATGTCCCTGATCGGCTTGCTCTTCGCCACCCCCGCCATGGGGGCATGGGGCGCGCTACACGCCGCGACCGGGCAGATTAAGCCCGGCGGATATTATGGACCGACGGGAGCTTCAGGCCTGCGAGGGCCTTCCGGTGAGGGAGTTCCCTCCGACGATGCGCGGAATCCGCAGCTTGCCGAACGGCTATGGGATGTGTCCGTCAAGATGACCGGGATCGACCCCGGCTTGCCTCCCGTAGATGGAACCGCGCCGCGAGATACATCACACGCTGGGTTGCGCGATGCCTGACAGAAGACGCTCGCGATCGTCAGCACCGGGACAAAGGCTCCGCGCGGACCTCGCCCAGGCGTTCTGACGCGAAGGCTATCCAACGTGTTCACGCGCGCCGCACCGCTCGGAAGCGGGTGGCCGCAATGACCTTGACGGCGAACGGCGGAACCTTCCGGCGGCTGCCGTCTATCGCCTTACACGACTCCACCCGATTGAAATGACGCCTCGTTTTATTCCGCACACGAATGGGGGCATGAAGAAGTCGATGCAAATGAGTGCCTGGCAAGACATCAGCGCATGCGCTGACGTCACAGCGAGCGCCTCAGACCGGCATGCCATGGATATCCCGCCATTGATTGGGGGTCAGCCCCTCCCAATCGCGGAAGGCGCGGTAAAACGAACTCTTGTCCTGATACCCCAGCATCCAGGCTACTTCGTTGATATCCGCCGACGGATCGACAAGGAGTTCGCGCCCGAGTTCCTGCCTTGCTTCATGGAGGAGATCGCGGAAGGTTGAGCCCTCTTCCGTAATCCGGCGCTGCAGGGTGCGCTCACTGGTGCCGAGGTCCCGCGCAATGGCGGACAATTCGGGCCGCCCGCTGGTCAAATGCCGCTTGAGCGCATGTTTGACTTGCTCGCGAACAGAATGGAACGGTTCGAGTTCGCTGAGAGCGGTCGCCAGAGCCGGCGTCAGAAGCTCAAGCAGCTCCGGATTATGACCGGGAAAAGGCTTGTCGAGATCGGCGCTATTGAAGACCACCATATCCACCGGAGCGTTATAGCGGATCGGGCAGGCGAAATGATCGCGAAGTTCCGGACTCTTCGGATCCGGCCGGGCAAATTCGATCCGGGCCGGCACGATGAGCTGACCGGTCCCTCGCCGCGCGAGTTCGATCGTGAACACCAGAGACAGATAGGCCGACAGTGCCGGTGGCGGTGCGTTGGCGTAAAGCCAGCGGCTGCTGACAGCCACCTGCCCTCCGTTTTCCTCGACGTTGAGCGTGGAGGGGGTGCACAGGCGCTGGTATCTGACCAGCCGTGACAGCGCATCGCGGAAATCACGCGCATAGAAGGCGACCAGGGCCGAGGGTGGAAAGATCGATGTTTCCGCGCCCTTGACGAGTTCGATTGCAAACGAGGCGGGATCGGGAACAAGCATCTCCACCGCCCGGAAAACCGCAAAATACTCTTCGGTCGTAAACACCCTCTGCGGGTTCAGATGCAGCGTGCTCGGAAGGCGGGCCTGCCGCAGGATTGCCGAAGGCGGCAGACCGAAACGTTCCATCACACGCCAGAAGGCCTGCGGGATCTTCGACTTATCCGCTGGAGATGTGCTCATCTGCCGTACTCCCTTCTTGTACTGCCTGCCCCTCCAGGGAGGTCGCCTTTGATACTTAGCCCAATGCACGCTGTCTTGCGAAATGCGTTTGCGGTGCTTTCCCGGTTTCCTGGGTCAATCCTGGCTTTCAGGCGGCCCCGTCGTTACCATTGCATTCGGACGCAGCCGGAACGAGACGGCGTAGAGCGCCGGCAGGAAGAAAAGCGTCAGAAATGTTCCGACGATAATCCCGCCCATCATCGCATAGGCCATGGGTCCCCAGAAGACCTCCCGGCTGATCGGGATCAGCGCAAGGCTGGCCGCCGCTGCGGTCAAAAAGATGGGACGCGTCCGGCTGATCGTGGCTTCAAGCACGGCGTCCCATGGCGCCGTCCCCTCGGCGCGCAATCTTTCGATCTGGTCGACCAGAATAACCGCGTTGCGGATCAGGATGCCGATCAGGGCGAAGACACCGAGGATGGCGACGAAGCCCAATGGCGCGCGGCTCGGGACGAGCGCCGCGACCACCCCTATGAGTGCAAGCGGCGCCACCGACATGACCAGAAACAGGCGGCTGAAGCTCTGCAGCTGCACCATGAGCAGCACTGCCATAACAAGCAGCATGACCGGAATGACGGCCGCAATCGGCGCCTGCGACTTGCCGCTATCTTCGACCGGGCCGGCCACCTCGATCTTGTAACCGGACGGCAGGGCCGCCTTCAGCGTGTCTATCTGCGGCTGGAGGGATTCCACCACGGTCGCCGGCTGCGTTGCGTCCAGCACACTTGCTTTGACCGTGATCGTCGGCAGGCGGTTGCGGCGCCAGATCACGGGCTGTTCCTGCTCATAGTCGAGGGTGGCGACGGCCGACAGAGGAATCTGCTGGCCGTTTCGACCCGGAAATTGCAGATTCTCGATCGTTCCGATATCGCCGCGCTCGCGGTTTTCAGCGCGGCCGATCACATCAACCAAATAGATCGAGTCGCGGATCTGCGTGAAGGAGGAGCCGGCCACAGCCCCCGAAATCGCCTGGGAAATATCCTGCGAACTGACGCCGAGCTGCCGGGCCTTGTCCTGAAGGACATTCACCTTGAGCACGCGCGCCGGTTCGCTCCAGTCGAAGACGGCTGGGCTTGCCAGCGGGGAATTGCTGACGACGCCGGCGACCTGCTGGGCAATCTCCCGCACTTTGCCTGTCGACGGACCCGTTACCCGATACTGGATCGCGCGACCGGGCGGCGGCCCGAGGGGGAGCAGGGCGACCATGACGTCCGTGCCGACATAATCGCGACGGGTCGCCTCGGCGATCTTGGCGCGCAACCTGTCACGGCCCGCCACCGACTTCGGCACGATCACCAATTGCCCGTAATTGGGCGATCCCACCTGCACGTCCAGGGTCAAAACGAAGCGCGCCGCGCCACTCCCCACATAGGATGTCCAGTGATCAACGTCCGGGTCGCCAGCCAGTACATTCGCCTCGAACCGATCCATCTGCGCCTTCGTGTCTGCAATCGAGGCATTTTGCGGCAATGTCCAGTCGACGATCAGTTCGACACGATCGGAAGGCGGGAAGAACTGGACTTCAACAAAGCGAAAGCCCCAGATGGACAGCGCGAAAAGCCCGACGGTGACAAAAACGGTCGTCCATTTCCACGTCAGCGAAATGCGAATAACGGCCCTGAAAGCCTTCATCAGCCGCGAAGGCTCATGATGGTGCGACTTCATCGTCTTGGGCAGAAACGTCACACCCAGGAGTGGCGAAAACAGGACGGCCACAATCCATGACAAGAGCAGGGACACGGCGATAACGACAAACAGCGTGAACGTATATTCGCCTGCAGCGCTGTTGTTGAGTCCGACAGGCATGAAGCTTGCCATGGTGACCAGCGTGCCGGTCAGCATCGGGAATGCCGTGGAGGTATAGACTGCGGTTGCAGCTTTGTTGAGGCTGTCTCCGGCCTCAAGCCTTGCCACCATCATTTCGATGGCGATCATGGCGTCGTCGACCAGCAGGCCGAGCGCGATGATCAATGCCCCAAGCGAGATGCGCTGGAGCGAAATGTCGAGCAGGTCCATGCCAACGAAGGTAAAGGCAAGCACCAGCGGAATGGTCAGCGCCACAACGAAGCCCGCACGGAAGCCGAGGCTGACGAAGCTGACGGCGAGAACGATCACGACGGCCTCGAAAAGGGCCCTGAGAAAGCCACCCACGGCCTCCTGAACCACTTCGGGCTGGTCGGCGACCAGATGCAGGTCCACTCCCGCCGGCAGCTCCCGGGTGACATCCTCCATCGTCTTGCGGAGGTCGTCCCCGAAATGGACCAGATTGCCGCCGGCGCGCATGCCGATGGCAAGGCCAATGGCCGGCTGGCCGTTGAACCGGAACAGAGAGGATGGCGGATCGGCATAACCCCGCGTGATCGTGGCAACGTCACTCAACCGGAAGAAACGGTCGTTGACGCGCAGATTGACCGAGCGGAGACTATCTTCAGAGGTAAACTGGCCGCCGACGCGAATGCTGATCCGTTCCGATTTGGTATCGATCTCGCCGGACTGGACGATGGCGTTCTGGGCCTGAAGCGCTGTCAGCACCGCGTTGCGGTCGAGCCCCATGGCCGCGAGCTGCCGCATCGAGAATTCAAGGAATATCTTCTCATCCTGCGCACCGAGCAGGTCGACCTTGCCGGCATTGGGCAAGGCAAGAACGCGCGAGCGGATATCCTCCGCATAGTCGCGCAATTGCCGCTGCGAAAGTCCGTCGGCCGTCAGGGCATAGATATTGCCGAACACGTCGCCGAAGGAATCGTTGAAGGCGGGCGCCGTTGCGCCTTTCGGAAATTCGGGCGCGACGTCGCCGATCAGGTCGCGCACACGCTTCCAGTTTTCGGGAACCTGACGTGCGGGTGTCGTGTCCTTGAGGTTCACGAAGACGACGGTGCTGCCGGAGGTCGTCATGCTGCGGGTGAAGTCAAGCGCCGGCAGTTCCTGCAGCTTGCGCTCGATGCGCTCAGTCACCTGTTTCGTGACGTCTTCCGCTGAAGCGCCCGGCCATTGCGCGCTGACCAGCATCGTCTTGATCGTGAAGGAGGGATCTTCTTCGCGCCCAAGGTTGATATAGGACAGAGCCCCCGCTACCGTGGCAACGATCATGAAAAACCACATGAGGCTCCGGTGATTGAGCGCCCATTCAGACAGATTGAATTTATTCAACGAATTGTCTCCGGAGAGAAAGCGACGGTCTCGCCGTCCTGAAGGCTCTTGACGCCCGCAACCACCACAAGGTCGCCCTGGCCTATTCCTGAAGAAACATGCACGGATTTCTCGTTTGCCTCCGCGATCTGGACTTGGCGGGCGTGCAAGGTTCGCTTGGCGGGGTCGACGATCCAGACATTCGTCTTGCCGCCCGCCTCGAAGAGCGCGCTTCCGGGGATTTCGACAAAGCCCGTGCGAGGCCGGGTCCAGGTTGCGGAAATCGTGGTGCCGATGCGGAATTCCGCCGGCGGGTTTGTGAGATCAAGCCGGACGCGCCGTGTTCTGGTCGCGATATCTGTGGCGGGCGCGATTTCCCGGACGAAACCTTCCGCACTGATGGCCGGGTCGATCTGCAATTCCACACTGAGCTTCGTTCCCGGCGCCAGTTCGTGCAGGGCGTCGATCGGAACATCGATGACGGCATCCAGCGCCGTTGCGCGGGCAACGGTCATCACCGGGGTCCCGGGGTTGACCACCTGTCCCACCTCGGTCTGGATATCGGTGACCACGCCGTCATATTCCGAAGTGAGCCTGGAATAGGAGAGCTGTTCCTGTGCCTTCGCCTCCGTCGACTTGGCCCGCGTCAAGGAAGCGTTCGCCGTGTCGAGCGTCGCCCCCGCATTCTCCTCGTCGGTGGCAGAAACGATATTGCCCGCATGGAGCGTCTGATTGCGGGCATAGGCGGCTTTTGCGGTGTCAACCTGGGCGGCGGCGGCTCGCAACGCAGCCTGGGCATCGTCGAGCGCCTGCTGCAGGCTGCTCGGATCGATGGTGGCGAGGACCTGGCCGCGCTTGACCCGTTCGCCGACAGCAACGAGACGCTGGTCGATGCGGCCGAGCACCTGAAATCCCAGGCTTGTGCGATAGCGCGGTTCCACGATGCCGGCGAAGGTCAGCGCCAGCTTATCCTGATACTGCGCCGTCAGAGTCAAGACGGGACGCGGCGGCGGGGCGCTCTGACTTTTCGCGTCCTGATCGCAACCCGCCAATGCCGTGGTTGCCAGCAAGACGCTCATGAGAAAAATTCGTCCGCGCATGTCGATCATTGCCACGCGACTTTCTGATTGGGGTGAAGAAGCTGGACGCCGGCCACGACGACGGCATCACCGTCCTCGATGCCGGAATCGAGTATGACGCTGTCGTTCAGGTAGCGATCCACCTTGACCTGACGCAGCGAAACCTGCCGCGTCTGGCGGTCGACGACCCAGACCGCCGGGTTCCCTTGGTCAATCGTCAGCGCCTGGGCTGGGAGCGTGGCCTTTGCCGGTCCGGAACTGCGCGCGTCTGCGGCAACGATGACGGTTGCGCCGAGCGACATGCGCGGTGGCACGTCCTGAAGAGAGATCTTGATCGCGACAGTGCCGGTGGACGGATCGACGCTGGGGGCGATTTCCCGAACGGTTCCGCGCGTCTTGACCTCCGGATCAGCAAGAAGCCCAACCTCGACAGGCGCACCTTCCTTGAAGTCGGCCTGAAGCAGGAGACGCTCGGACACCTGTAGCCTGACATCACGGCCATCATCTTCGGCCACGGTGAACACGGCCTGCGCCGGCTGGACCAACTGACCGATCTCCGCACCGACAGCCGTGATGGTGCCGTCCGACTTGGCATGCAATTGGGTATGTGAAAGTTGTTCTTCCGCGGTCGTGACACCCACTTCAGCGCGATCGACATTGCTCTGGGAGACACGCGCGGCCTCTTCGGCCTTCTCAAGAACGCTGCGCGGTGTACTGGCGTTTGAAAACAGGATGCGCTGACGCTCGAGGTTTCGCGTCGCCTGTACCAGCTGGCTCTTTGCAAGATCGAGATCGGCCTGAGCCGAAACGCGCGCGACACGCTGCTCTTCCGGTTCCAGTTTCGCCAGAAGCTGTCCCTTGACGATGTGATCGCCGATATCGGCCGACCGCTCCGTCAGCCGCCCCGCAAGCCGGAACGAAAGATCCGTCTGGGTGCGGGCAGCAATCTCGCCCGTGACCCCGATTTTACGCGGCACCGCGTCCTTGCGGACCTGCAGAATACTGACGGCCACATCCTCCTTCTTTGGCGGGTCCTGCTTCTGACAGGAGACAAGCACGGCGCAAGTGGCGAAAAGGACGGCAATAAACAGGGGTCTGATCATCTGATTTCCGGTGGCAGACATGCGGCTTCCGGGCAAACCGAACAGCCTTCGGCGTGCGCCTGCCCCTTCGGGCAGAGGCGGCGAGGCAGCCCTGCAGGCAAAAGGTTCATGTCGTTTCCCTTCCGCCAACGGCGCATAGAACATCAAGCATTGCGACCGGCGATCCGGGCGACTGAATCTGGTGGACCGCCGGTCGACTTGCACCGCGCCGCCAACTTGGGGGGCTTGAGCAACGCGGCATCCCAAAATTAACTAGCGTCCTGCGCCAGCGCAGTTTCGAAGTACGCCAAGTTAGTTGCAAAGTGCGCCATTCTTTGTGCGAAGAAATCCAGGGGCAGAATTGGAGCAGTCGCCCCCGCATTCAGCGGCAGGACAGACGTCCCTTTTTGCTCCATGTCCCCGGCCCCGACGGCGCGCGAGAGCATCCCTCGGCAGCCCGCAAGCTGCTGACCGGACTTCGTCACGATTGTGCAGACCGGATGCCTTGACCGACCGTATGGTTCGCGCCATCTAGGCGCTATGGCAAAACCCAAGAAGAGCGACATCGATCTGATCAGAACATGGACCCTATCGGCTCCAATCACGTTGGGATCGTTTGTCCGGGCGAAGGGTCTGCTCCAGGAGATCCAGGCGCGCCTCCCTGCCACCTCCAGGAAAGCAATCTCGCTCGAAGGACCCGATCTCGTCCTGGCGATGCCAGTCGACGAGAAGCCCGCTTTTAACGCGGCGGTCTCGGTGATTTCCAAGACGTTGGATGAAGCCCCCTCCCTTCCTGTCATCCCTCGCGAGATCGAGGACATCCTCGGCATGAAGACGAGTGAGCGGCATCGCTGGCTTGCGGACGGACGTCTTCCGAGCGCTGGGACGAGAACCGTGAGGCTCGCAGGACGTGCCCGCCGGATCACCTTCCATATCTTCGATCCGCAGGTGGTCGAGGATATTCTGAACCGTGGTGCCGTCGATGAGTGGCGTATTGAGGATGTGGAGGCGAAGGCAGAGAAGAGAGCAAAGGCTGCTTATCAGGCGAAGCTGACACGACAGTCGAAGAAGAGGAAGCCGTCGAAAAAGTCCGAAGGCACCGAAGACCCGGCCGCGGCCCTGCGCGGCTGGGAAGATTTCGATTTGGACGGGCTGCTGCGTTGATCACGAGCAGCAATGATAATGCCGGGCATGATCATGAATTGGGACTTTGCTGCCACGGCAAGCCGGTTGATACGCGCGAGCGGTAGGCGGCTGCCGCAAGATCGCCATCACCAGGCGACCACACCCTGGGGTTCGACAAAGCGTCCCGATACGGCGTCGTCCCCGAGCAATGCATATTGAACGGGCAGGCGCGCGCCTTCAGCCGGGGTCATGAAGCCGTTGCCGCCCGTCAGGTCCGTTTTCACATAGCCGGGAGCGACCGAGTTCACGATGATCGGCGTGTCCTTCAGCTCTGCCGCCAGTTGCACCGTCAACATGTTGAGAGCCGCCTTGGAAGCATTGTAGCCGATCAGGCGTGCCTCGTAATAAGGTGACGTCGGATCCCCGTTCACGCTGAGGGATCCAAGCGTCGTCGACAGATTCACGATGCGACCCGCTTTCGACTGTAACAGCAGCGGAAGCATGGTTTGCGTCACGCATAGCGTTCCGATGAAGTTCGTCTCCATGAGCCGTCTGACCGCCGCCATTGTTGCCCTGGTGGGCGGTCCGTCCTCGGCATCGACGATGCCGGCATTGTTGACGAGAATGTCGAGCCGGCCATATTTATCGGAAATGGCCCGGGCGGCAGCCTCGATGGTCTCCTGCCTGTGGAGGTCGATTTCCATCGCCTCCACGGCCAATCCCGCTTCAGCGAGTTCGCGGGCTGCGACCCGTCCGAGCTGCAGATCGCGCGCTCCCATGATGACGGTCACGCCAGCCTCTGCAAGTTGGCGGGCGATCTCGCGTCCTATGCCCTTGTTGGCACCGGTGACGAGAGCAATTCTGGTCGTTTCGTTCATGTCATGTCCTTCGGATATTGGCGAAACATGCCAGCCAATATATGAAGGATCATTCACATTTTGGATTCGCATATGGATGCCTCACCGCCTCGACATCTCAAAGCCCGCAAAACGCCGCGCCAGGCCCGGTCGGCGTCAACCGTGGACGCGATTTTCGAGGCGGCTATTCAGGTTTTGCTTAGAGACGGAACCCATCGGCTCACCACCACGCGCGTGGCGGAACGGGCGGGGGTCTCCGTTGGCACGATGTACCAATATTTTCCGCACAAGCAGGCCCTGCTCTATGCCTTGAACGAACGCTACCTTGACCGTTTGGCCGAGCGCATGGAGAAAGTCTGCCGCGAACGCCATGGCAATTCGCTCCCGGACATGATCGCGGCACTGGTCAATGGCTATTGGGAGGCGAAGACGGAGCGAAGCGAGGTCACGCGCGCACTCTACAGTTCTGCCGTCGAACTGGACAACGAGGCGCTGATTAACGCTTTTGCCAGACGCATGGACGCGGCGACAGGCGCGATGCTGGAGAGCGCTCCCATGCCGAACCGTGCCAACATCGACCTAGTGAAAGTCACGCTGCTCTCGGTGATCTTCGGGACCGTGAGGAACGTTTTCGAACGCAATCTGCCAGCCGAGGAACAGGGGGCGATCCGCGAAGAGGTGATCCGGATGTGTGTTGCCTACCTGAGTTCCGCAGACGATGGCAGGATGGAAACCAGAGCATCATCGCGCTCTGCATGAAGCGCAAGGCACCGAGCGATGCTAGGCTGCGGTTCGGTTCTCATCAAGCCTTTGGCACCTCAAGTTTCATCAAACCGGATGCGTGCGCCCTTTATGTTCTCCTGATTGCTGTTCGCCCACCTGACGAGAGCCATGACTGGCCCAAGCAATGTCCGTCCGACCTCCGTCAACTCGTAGTCCACGCGCGGCGGAATGGTGGGAAACAATGTCCGCTTCACCAACCCGTCACGTTCCAGTCCCCGCAGGTTGATCGTCAGCATGCGCTGCGAGATGCCGTCGATCCGACGACGCAATTCGTTGAACCGAACCGGTCCGTCCTTGAGCGTCGCGATGATGTACAACGTCCATTTGTCGCCGACGAGATCGAGGATTTCCCGAACCATCCGGCAGTCGTCATCTTGGGTGGGGGTAGGAAAATCAATGATACTGAGTGTCATGGGAGTGCCTTCTTGCAAGGTGCATAGTGGTCACCTTAATAGTGTCGGTAACAAGATGTTACCACCACGCACCCATAGGAGCAACCATGACCAACATCCTTCTCGTTACATCGAGTCCCCGTGGCGCCGAAGGCCTGTCCACCCGCTTCGCGACCGAGATCGCCGAAGGCCTGAAGGCCCGCACGGGCGGCACCGTTCTCACGCGCGATCTGACGGCGAACCCGCTCCCGCATATCGGCCAGGCCTACATCCAGGGCCGTGGCGCTGCCGCCGAGGCGCGCACCCCCGAGCAGGCCGAGGCCGTCGGCCTTGCCCAGAAGCTCGTCGATGAGGTGAAGGCCGCCGACGTGATCGTCCTGGGTTCGGGCATGATCAATTTCGGTCTGCCGTCACAGCTGAAGGCCTGGTTCGATCACATCACCTGGCCAAGCGTAACCTTTGGCTATAGCGCAGCCGGCAGGCCGCAGGGATTGTTGAACGGCAAGAAGGTCTATCTCGTTACCGCCGCAGGCGGTGTCTTCTCCGAAGGCGAATGGGCGGCCTTTGATTTCCAGACCGGCTATCTGCGCCACCTCCTGGGCTTCATCGGCCTGACCGACGTGGAGATCATCCGCGTGGAAGGCACTGTCTTCGGGCCTGAGGCGGCCAAGGCCGCCATCGCAGCCACTGAAGCACAGGTGCAGGCGGTCCTTGAAAAGGCCGCCTGACAGCGGGCCGGACGACGGACGACTGCTATGGCTGCGCGCGTGAATCTTCACGTCAGCAGCCATAGCAGTCGATCCAAGCCAGAAGACGAAGAGGAAAAACAGATGAAGATCGCTCTCTTTGGAGGGACCGGCCCAACCGGAGCACACATTATCGAAGAGGCGCTCCGGCAGGGCTATGAGCTGTCCGTGTACACCCGCAACGCCGCAAAGCTGTCGGCCTTCGACGGCAGGATCGAAGTGGTCGTCGGCGACCTCAACAACCGCGAAGCGATCAAGGCCTGTATCCAGGGCGCAGATGCCGTCATCAGTGCGCTGGGGCCTAACAGTTTGAAAGCACGCGAGAAGCGGCCCATCATGCGCGGCGTCGGCACGATCGTCTCTGTCATGGAGGAGTTGAAGGTCCGTCGCCTCATCCAGATCTCGACGGCCATCTATCGTGACCCGAAGGACGGTTTCGACTTCAAGTCGCAAGCATTCGTGACGCTTTTCAAGCTGATCGTTCCCAAGGCCCAGGATGACATCAAGGCGACCGCCGAATTGGTGAGCAACTCAAGCCTCGACTGGACCCTCGTTCGAATTCCGAACCTCAAGGACGGGCCCGCAACCGGGCAAGTGGACGTCGGCTGGTATGGCAAGACGAAGCTCGCGATGAAGCTTTCGCGCGGCAACCTTGCGAAATTCCTCGTCGATCAAGTCGTAGGCAGGCAATACGTGCGCGCCGCGCCTGGAATAGCCGACGGCAGCTGAGGCCGATGTCTCAGCAGACACGCGTCTGGCGGATATGCGCGCTGCGCCTGCCCCCATGCAGACCTCTGTCGGCCCGAAGAACAAAAAGGATAACATCATGCTGCAAATCGATCTTTACACCGAGATCACCTGCCCCTGGTGCATCATCGGTCATCACCGTCTCGACAAGGTTCTGGCCGAACGCTTTCCGGATCTGGACGTCGATATCCGCCAACACCCCGTCCTGCTGCTTCCCAATGCACCGGCGGAAGGGCTCTACATCCCCGATCTTCTGCTTTCGCGCTACGGCGTGACCGATCCGAAGGCGTCGTTCGCCCGGCCGGAAGGGGAAGCACGCGCCTCCGGCCTTGACCTCGATCTGAGCCGCCAGCCCTGGACTTACAGGACGCAGGCGGCGCATGGGCTGATCCTTGCGGCGCGAACACGAGGGACCCAGCACGCGCTCGCTGTTGCCATTACCGACGCTCATTTCCTCGAGGCGAAGAACATCTCGGATCCCGATGTTCTCGCGGATATTGCCGTGGAGCATGGGTTCGAACGTGAAGAGGCCCGTGCAATCGCGCTCGATCCCGAACAGCACAGACGTGTCGAACTCGAGACAGCTCACGCGGCAGCGTCCGGCATCAGGTCTGTCCCGCACTTCGTTTTCGGTGGGCGCGTTGCCCTCAGCGGAGGTCGCAGCGAAGACGAGATTGCAGCGGCCATTCGCCAAGCTGCTGATGTCGCCGCGTAGCGCGCAAGGTTTGCTGAGGAGATGAAGTTCAATGCCCGGCCAGAGGCGCCGGGCGATAAGACCTTCCTGGCCATGAGCCTGACAAACGACTGGCGCCGGCTACGGATTTCGTCTTTGTGTGATGGCTCCCACTGCCTCTGTCAACCGCGCCATGTCGGTTGGCTTCCCGAGATTGAGAGCATCCGCCAAGACGGAGTTCCTCCCGATGGCGGCGGGATCGGCGGCACTGGCAAGCACAAACGGAATGCTGCGAGCCTTCAGCTGCAGAGCAACCGGCGTAACCCGCTGACCACCGAGGTCGATATCAAGAACGGCGGCATCAGGTGTCGTGTCTTCCATCAGCTCAAGAGCATGATCGACGGAGCTTGCGGGCCCCAGCACAGCAAACCCGCCTGCGGTCAAAGCGTCCTGGATTTCCAACGCGATCAAAAATTCGTCCTCGACAACGAGAACACATGAAGGGCTTGAATGAGCATGCGCTGGATGGTTCATAAAGCTTGCACCGGGATCCTGATTGTCGCGGCCAAACCTCCCGCGTCGTATGAAAGTTCCACGCGACCGCCAAGATGAGCTGCGGTGCCCTCGATCATCTCAGTCCCGTAACCTCTGCGTTCGGGAGGCAGAACAGACGGGCCATTTCGCTCCTGCCATCGACACATGAGATAGGTTCGCCCCTTTAATCCTTCTTCTACCGTCCAGGTCACGTTCACGATGCCATCGCTTCCCGAAAGGGCGCCGTATTTGATCGCGTTGGTCGCCAGCTCATGAAATATCATGCTTGCGGCGAGGATTCTGGAGGGGCCGATGTGAACGGCAGGACCGTCGTAGCTGATGCGGCCACTCCAGGCCTCACCCACCGCCTGGTGCAACAGGTCCTTGAAATCAGCGCCCTCGTTGCGTGCGGCAATTTCCTGGGCCCGGAGGGTGACGTCGAGACGACCGAGGAAGGTGCTTCGGTACTCGGCTGCGGTCTGGCCTTCCACCTTCGTCTGCAAGGCAAGCGCCCGTACGACCGCAAAGAGGTTCTTCATCCGGTGGCGCGTCTCGGAAAGGATGAAATCCATCTCCGCGTCGTGTCGCTGGCGCTCGGTCACGTCTTCAAACAGCACCAGAATATGGGTGCTGTTGTCATCCGGATGCACAAGGCGTCGCGCATCGACCAGGAAAGTGCGTTTTCCGATGACGGGGAAATCATGCTTCACCTCAAAGCCGATGACGGCTGCCGCCCGCGGAATGATGCCCGCGATCAGTTCGCGAAGCTCGGGAATATCCCACTGGCCATTGCCCAGGTCGAAGAGGCTCTCGCCGACGAGATCGTCGCGCTCAACCCGGAAGGTCTTGATGAAGGCGTTGTTGGCGGTCGTGACACAAAGCCGCTGATCGATAACAACGATCGGCTGCGTCATCGTATCGACGACGCCCTGGGCTTGGACGTGCCCGCTCCTCAGCAGACGGTAAAGGTCCTCCAACATCATCGGTCGTCCTCTTCTCCCATTTCCGGCGGTGTCTCAGTCTATTTTACGCAATATTTTTCGGGCACTTGACGCCATGGCATGCCGCCAAGTGCTCCCGGGTGGCTAAGAAAAACGGGCAACCGGGCCTCGCGTTCCCTTGAAAATGCTGAACTATGAAGGAAGCGAAAAAGCGTCCCGCGGAACGGTCAGTCTGATCAGCAGACCGTGAGGCTGCCATTCCCTAGAAACCTGCGCATTCAGCGTCCGCACCACCATTTGCTCAAGCGTCGTTCCAAACCCGGACTCTGCACTTCGAGCAGACACAGCAGGCCTCGTATCGGATTCGAGCCAGGTAATCTCGAAACTCTCTTGCCGCGAACACAGGGTTATATCCAGTCGTCCTTCCGCCACAGAAAGCGCGCCGTACTTGACCGCGTTGGTCGCGTATTCGTGAAACAGAAGCGCGAGCGTCGTCACTCTGTCGGCACTGACAGGCGCGTCTTCACCGTGCAGCCTCCATCTCCGGTCCGCATCGTCCTCAAAGGGCGAAAGCAGGCTGGACAGGAGCGTAAACAGCGTTGTCGATTGCTCCGTAACGGGTTCTCTGCCGCTGAAAACGGGCAAAGTCATTTCATGGGCGCGCGACAGGGAGAGAAGGCGGTCCTTCATGCTTGCAGCCAGTTCGGCCGGTGTCTGTGCCGATCGCGCGGCCAGCGTGATAATGCTGCCTGTGATCGCAAAGAGGTTCTTGATGCGATGGTGCATCTCCCGAAGCAGCAGATCCTGATGCTTGGCCGCGCGTTTGCGATCCGAGATGTCCCGGGCGATCTTCGACGCCCCGATGATCACCCCGTCGGCATTGCGGATCGGCGAGATTGTCAGAGAGATATCGACGAAGCTCCCGTCCTTGCGACGGCGGACCGTTTCAAAATGATCGACCCGCTCTCCGGCCCTTATCCGCGCTAGGATCGCGGGCTCCTCGTCCAGACGATCGTCGGGGATCAGTATGGTAATCGGCCGTCCTACGGCTTCTTCCATTCTGTAGCCGAAAACCCGTTCAGCGCTCTTGTTCCAGGTGGTGATGACCCCCTGCAGGGACTTGCTGATAATGGCGTCGTCCGACGATTCGACAATGGCAGCAAGAAAGGCCGCGGCGTCGTGCCCTGGCTGTGCGGCCTTTGCATCGTCCTTAAGCTGCTGGAGACGATCTTCGGCGCTGTCGCCACATCGCTCACCATCCCCCTCAACATCATACCCTTTATTCGCCATTGGCGTTCACGTGCCCCAAGAGGTAACCTGAAAAGAACTTGAACGAGAAGGGCTTCCACCCTGCGTGTGGGAACATAGCGTGTCGGCATTCGAAATAAAGTCCTTAATTAGAAAATTCTATCATAACATCTTTTTGCGCCCTCCCCTCTATGTCCCCCAACCTGTCGATGATCGGTGGCGGTTATGGCGAGCCGCAAAGGGGCCGCCACGCTCTTGATTGCTGCGGATGACAGATCGCAGAAACTCTGTTAGCCTCCTCTGACGTTCTATAATCCCGAAACGGCAGATGCTGACACCGCAGTACGATCTCATGCTTGTACTCGCCTCCGTGGCCGTTTCGGTCATGGCGTCGTTTACAGGGCTGACTCTGACGCGCGGGATTTCGGCCCTCCCGGACATGACGCGCAAGCTTCTGATCGTGATGGCGTCGCTGTCACTCGGCGGCGGCATATGGTGCATGCACTTCGTCGCCATGCTGGCGATGCGTTTGCCGGTGCCGATCAGCTATGATGCGGCCAATACACTTGGCTCGGTGCTCATCGCCATACTCTTGTCGGGGGTTGCGCTCCTCATCATGCATTATGGTGCCCGCACGCTTCTCCGGATGGCGATCGCCGGCACCGTCCTCGGCAACGGCATCGTGGCCATGCATTATCTCGGCATGTCTGGCATTCGCGGCTGCATGCCCACGTTTCAGCCCGCCGGGCTTGTTCTGGCCGTCGTCGGCGCCACGGCAACAGGTATCCTGGCCGTATGGGTTTCGTATTCGAGGCGCACGACCAGTCACATCTTCGCCGGTGCCATCATCTTTGGCCTCTCGGTCGTGCTCGTGCATTTCGTGGCGATGGGCTGGACAAATTTTCAGGCGGGCGGCGTGAGCGGCGATTTCACGCCGATCATCGAGAACGGTACGCTGGCGCTCGTCGTCATGCTGTCCGCCTTCGTGATCTGCGGCACGTTCCTGCTCACGGCGACGAATTTCCTTCTGACCGGTGAGGCGCGCGAGGCCGCGTCTCAGGAGACCGTGCAGGTGAACACGGGCGCTCCGGCGAATCCCGATACGCCGGAAAGCACACCGGAACAGACAGTCTCGGATTTCCCCGTGCTGGAGAAGCACAAGCTGCCCTACGAGCGCGACAAGCGCATCTACTTCATCGAGCCTGCCCAGGTCGCCGCGATCCGCGCCGAGGGGCACTACACCATCATTCATACGGCTGACGACAAGCTGTTCTGTCCTCTCTCCATTTCGGAGGTGGAAAAGCGGCTTCACGCGGGACGATTTATCCGGACACACCGGAGCTATCTCGTGAATATCGAGCGGGTCACGGCGTTCGAGCGCGCCAAGGACAGTGGGCGATGTCTGTTCGAGGGCGTCACATCGCTCAAGTTCGTGCCGGTCAGCCGCTCATTCGTTCCGCGCGTGCGCACAGCCCTGAACATCTGAATCACCCCCGATTAGCCAGACTGCTTTGCCACTTCAATCAGGCGGGCGCCCGGCATTTTGCCGCCTACCGGGATGATTTCGCGTTTCGTGCAGCCTATTCGCATTTCGTGCAGCGCGTTTCGCATCCAGGGCCTTGGCCATTGTCGCGGCCCGGCGCCGGGATTTCTCCTCTTGTCCATGGCGGGTCCGCGAGGAGGCGGCGCGCCGGGAGGAGACCATGATACCTGCACCCTTTGAATATCACCGCCCGGATTCCGTCGAGGCGGCCGTGAAACTTCTGTCCGACTTCGGCGAGGACGCCCGCGTCGTTGCCGGCGGCCATAGCCTGATCCCGATGATGAAGCTCCGCATGACGGACTTCGGTCATCTGATCGACCTTCAGGCGATCGACGCGCTCAAAGGCATCCGCATCGACGGGCGCCGCATCACCATCGGCGCGATGACGACCCAGCACGAGATCATTCATCACGCGGGTCTTGCAACTGCCGCACCGATCCTTGCGGAGGCAGCCGGGCAGATTGCCGATCCGCAGGTGCGCTACATGGGCACGCTGGGCGGCAATGTCGCCAATGGCGATCCGGGAAACGACATGCCGGGCGTCATGCAGTGTCTTGACGCGACCTTTCACCTGAATGGCCCCGGCGGTAGCCGCGTGGTCAAGGCGCGCGATTTTTACGAGGCGGCCTATTTCACCGCGCGGGCCGAGGACGAAATCCTCACCGCCGTGAGCTTCGATACGCCGGCCGGCGGTCAGGCCTATGTCAAGCAGAAGCGCAAGATCGGCGATTATGCCACTGCCGCCGCCGCCGTTGTCATCGCCCGGTCGGGCGGACGCTGCACGGCTGCTTCAATTGCCATGACCAATCTCGCCGACACGCCTGTCTGGTGTGAAGAGGCGGGGGCTGCCCTTGCCGGCACGGACCTGTCCGCTGCCGCGATCGAGGCGGCCGTTGGCGCCATGGACCGGGCGATCGATCCGCAAAGCGACAACCGTGGGCCTGCCGAGTTCAAGCGCCATGCCGCCGCCGTCGTGCTGCGCCGGGCGATTGCCGCCGCTGCCGCCCGCGCCTGAAGGAGATGACAATGAGCAAGATGCACATCACGCTGACGGTCAACGGCAAGCAGGAGGAGTTGCTTGCCGAACCGCGCGAACTTCTGATCCACGTACTGCGCGAGCGGCTGTCGATCACCGGCCCGCATATCGGCTGCGAGACGTCGCATTGCGGCGCCTGCACGGTCGACATGAACGGGAAATCGGTCAAGTCCTGCACGGTTCTCGCCGCACAGGCCAACGGGGCCGAGATCACCACCATCGAAGGGCTCGGGACGCCCGATAGTCTGCACGTCCTGCAGACGATGTTCCGCGAGCATCATGGCCTGCAATGCGGCTTCTGCACGCCGGGCATGATCACCCGTGCCTATCGTCTGCTGCAGGAAAATCCGGACCCGAGCGAGGAGGAGATCCGCTACGCCATGGCGGGCAATCTCTGCCGCTGCACCGGATATCAGAACATCGTGAAGGCCATCATGGCTGCCGCGTCGGAACTGAACGCGGTCAAGGAGGCAGCCCAATGAACGACATGACACCCCCGAAGGACGAGCGCGCGGTCGCGCTCAAGGGTCTCGGCGCCTCGCGCAAGCGCGTCGAAGACGTGCGCTTCACACAGGGCAAGGGAAACTACGTCGACGATCTGAAGCTGCCGGGCATGCTCTTCGGCGATTTCGTCCGCTCGCCCTATGCCCATGCCCGCATCAAGTCGATCAATAGCGAGAAGGCCAAGGCTTTGCCCGGCGTCGTCGCCGTGTTGACCGCCGCCGATCTCGCGCCGCTGAACCTGCACTGGATGCCGACGCTGGCCGGCGACGTGCAGATGGTTCTGGCGGATGGAAAGGTCCTGTTCCAGGGCCAGGAAGTCGCCTTCGTCGTCGCCAACGACCGTTATGTCGCCGCCGATGCGGTGGAACTGGTCGAGGTCGAATACGAGGAGCTTCCCGTCGTGGTCGATCCGTTCAAGGCGCAGGCGCCCGACGCGCCGGTGCTGCGCGAGGATCTGGCCGGAAAGACCTCCGGCGCCCATGGTCCGCGCCGCCATCACAACCATATCTTCACCTGGGAACAGGGTGACAGGGACGCGACCGAGAAGGTGCTTTCCTCCGCCGATGTGGTTGCCGAGGAAATGGTCTATTATCATCGCACGCATCCCTGTCCGCTGGAAACCTGCGGCTGCGTCGCCTCGATGGACAAGGTCAACGGCAAGCTGACGGTGCATGGCACGTTCCAGGCGCCGCATGCCGTGCGAACCGTCGCCTCGCTGATCTCCGGCATCGCCGAACACAATATCCGCATCATCTCGCCCGATATCGGCGGCGGCTTCGGCAACAAGGTCGGCGTCTATCCCGGCTATATCTGCGCCATCGTCGCCTCCATCGTCACCGGCAAGCCGGTGAAGTGGATCGAAGACCGGATGGAAAACCTGATGGCGACCGCCTTTGCCCGCGACTACTGGATGAAGGGGCGGATCTCGGCGACGAAGGACGGCCGCATCACCGGTCTGTCCTGCCATGTGACGGCCGATCACGGTGCCTTCGATGCCTGTGCGGACCCGACGAAATTCCCGGCCGGCTTCTTCAATATCTGCACGGGCTCCTATGATATCCCGGTGGCGCATCTGGCGGTCGACGGGGTCTACACCAACAAGGCGCCCGGCGGCGTGGCCTACCGCTGCTCCTTCCGGGTGACCGAGGCGGCCTATTTCATCGAGCGGATGATCGAGGTTCTGGCAATCAAGCTCGGCATGGATGCCGCCGAATTGCGGACGAAGAACTTCATCCGCAAGGATCAGTTCCCCTACCAGTCGGCGCTTGGCTGGGAATATGATTCCGGCGATTATCATACCGCCTGGGACAAGGCGCTCAAGGCCGTGGACTATGCCGGCCTGCGCCGCGAACAGGCGGACCGCATCGCTGATTTCAAGGCCGGCAAGACGCGCAAGCTGCTCGGCATCGGGCTGACGCATTTCACCGAAATCGTCGGCGCCGGCCCGGTCAAGAATTGCGATATTCTCGGGCTCGGCATGTTCGATAGCTGCGAAATCCGCATTCACCCGACGGGATCGGCCATCGCGCGCCTTGGCACGATCAGCCAGGGCCAGGGTCATGCCACCACCTTCGCGCAGATCCTTGCCTCCGAAATCGGCTTGCCCGCCGATGACATCACGGTGGAGGAAGGCGACACCGATACCGCGCCCTATGGGCTCGGCACCTATGGTTCGCGTTCCACACCGGTGGCGGGTGCGGCGACCGCCATGGCCGGGCGGAAGATCCGCGCCAAGGCGCAGATGATCGCGGCCTACCTGCTCGAGGTTCATGACGACGATGTCGAATGGGATATCGACCGCTTCGTGGTCAAGGGCGCTCCGGAGCGCTTCAAGACGATGAAGGAAATCGCCTTCGCTGCCTATAATCAGGCGATCCCCGGTCTGGAACCCGGTCTTGAGGCGGTGAGCTATTACGATCCGCCGAACATGACCTATCCCTTCGGCGCCTATATCTGCGTGATGGAGATCGACGTCGATACGGGCGAGCACAAGGTCCGGCAGTTCTACGCGCTGGACGATTGCGGCACCCGCATCAACCCGATGATCATCGAGGGGCAGGTTCATGGCGGCGCGACGGAGGGCTATGCCATCGCGATGGGTCAGGAAATTGCCTATGACGAAATCGGCAACGTGAAGACCGGAACGCTGATGGACTTCTTCCTGCCGACGGCCTGGGAGACGCCGCATTACACGACCGACTTTACCGTCACGCCGTCCCCGCATCATCCGATCGGCGCGAAGGGTGTCGGCGAGAGCCCAAATGTCGGCTCGGTGCCTGCCTTCTCGAATGCGGTGCATGATGCCTTCCGAGCTTTCGGGCTGACGCAATCGCACATGCCGCACGATCACTGGCGGATATGGAAGGTCGCCCACGATCTCGGCCTGCACGGCTGACGGAACGGTGGCGGGCCGGAAACGGTCCGGCCCGCCATACCTCCCCGAAGGATATGTTCGATGACCTGGAAAACGCTGAAGGGCGATCTGGCGCGTCTAGGCTATGTGGCCTCCGACGATCTCGCCATGGCGCTGCATCTCTCCGTGACGCTTGGCAAACCGCTGCTTCTGGAAGGCGCGGCCGGCGTCGGCAAGACCGAGCTTGCCAAGGTGCTTTCCACGCTGCTCGACACCCGTCTGATCCGCCTGCAATGCTATGAGGGAATCGACGCATCGGCGGCGATCTACGAGTGGAACTATCAGCGCCAATTGCTCTCGATCCGCGCCGGCGACGGCGCGGCGGGCGAGGACGCCGAAGACCGCATCTTTTCGGAGAAATATCTGCTGGCGCGGCCGCTTCTGCAGGCCATCCGCGAGGAGCGGGCGCCGGTGCTTCTTCTGGACGAGGTGGATCGCGCCGACGAGGAATTCGAGGCCTATCTGCTGGAACTGCTGTCCGATTTCCAGGTGACGATTCCTGAACTCGGGACGATCCGCGCGACGGCGCGTCCGCATGTCATCCTGACGGCCAACGGGACGCGCGACCTCTCCGACGCACTGCGCCGCCGCTGCCTCTACAGCTATGTCGACTACCCCGACCGCGACACGGAGACAGCGATCCTCAAGGCGCATATGCCGGGTATCGAGGGACGACTCGCTGCCCAGATTGTCGGCGTCGTGCAGGCGTTGCGCAAAGAGGAGCTTGAGAAGAAACCCGGCGTTGCCGAGATGCTCGACTGGGCGGCGGCTATTGCCGGTCTCGGGATCAACGATCTCGCCGATGATCCGGTAACGCTGCAGGCCACGCTCGTCTGCCTTCTGAAGACCCGCGCCGACCGCGACGCGGTGCCGCTGGAAGTGCAAGAGCGACTTGTCGGAAAGGCGGCCTGATGCGCGCGCGCCGTTTTCCCGAACGCGAGGACATGACCCGCCGCATGGCCGGCTTCATGGCACATCTGCGCCTCAACGGTTGGCCAGCCGGTATCGGCGAAAGCGCGGACGCCCTGCGGGCGCTTTCCGTCATTGATGCAACGGACCGCGGCGAGGTACGCGAGGCACTTCGCGCCGTCTGTGCCAGCGGTGCCGAGCGCCACCGACGTTTCGATGACCTGTTCGACGCCTACTGGCATTCAGACGGCCGCGCGCGGCAGCGTCCGACCGACACGTCGGCCCGGCGCAAACCGCCGGCGCAGATGTCCGATCTTCTGGGTTCCCTGCCGTCATCGGCAAGGGGTGGCGTACCGGATGCGCCCGAAGCCGCACAGGATGGCGAAGCGGAAGGCGGCGGCACGGGGAAGCTCGTCGCCTCGCGGCTCGATGCGCTACGGCGGACCGACATGCGTCATTTCTCGACGCCGGAGGAGATTGCTGCCGCCGAAGCCGTGGCCCTGCGGCTGGCGCGGGCGCTTCGAGACCGCCGGTCGCGGCGTCTGCGGCGGGCGCGGGCCGGGTCGACGCTCGATCTGCGCCGGATGGCCCGTCGCTCGATTGCGCATGGCGGCGAGCCGCTGGAGCTATTGCGTCGCAAACGGCCCGATCGCCCGGTCAACATCGTCGCGCTCTGTGATGTATCCGGGTCGATGAGCTTGTATGCGCGGATCTTTCTCGCCTTCCTGCGAGGGCTGATGAGCGCGGACAGCCGGACGGATGTCTTTCTCTTCCATACCCGTCTGGTTCGCATCTCCGATGTGCTGCGCGACGGGAACGGAGCGAGGGCGCTCGAGAAGCTGACGCTGATGGCGAACGGCTTCGGCGGCGGCACGCAGATTGGTCTCAATCTGAAGCGGTTCAACGACCAATACGCCCGGCAGGCCGTGAATGGGCGCACCGTGTTGCTCATACTCTCCGACGGTTACGACACCGGCGCGCCGGAGGCGATCGGCACCGAATTGCAGCGGCTGAAGCGGCGCGGCGGGCGGATCGTCTGGCTCAACCCCCTGAAGGACTGGGCAGGCTACGAGCCCGTGGCGCGCGGCATGGCTGCCGCATTGCCGCATCTCGATCTCTTTGCGGCCGCCAATACGCTCGATGCCCTGGCGGCCCTTGAACCACAACTTCACCGGATCTGAGCACGGGAGGCTTCGATGCGCGTACCCATGAAGATCGACGACACGGCCGGTAGCCTGAAGCGCGCCCATCGTCCCTATGTCTTGGCCACCGTCGTGCGCACGGTCGCCGCAACCGCTGCCAAGGCAGGCGCAAAGGCCATTATCCTGGAGGATGGCAGCATTGCCGAGGGCTGGATTGGCGGCGGCTGCGCCCGCGGCGCGGTGCTGAAGGCGGCCAAAGACGCCTTCGCCGACGGTCAGCCACGGCTGGTCTCGGTTCAGCCGGAAGACCTGCTGTCCGAACTTGGTGTCGCTCCGGGCGACGTCCGCGATGGCGTCCGCTTTGCCCGCAACATGTGCCCTTCGAAGGGGACGATGGATGTCTTCATCGAGCCGGTGCTGCCCCTGCCGGAACTCTATGTTCTCGGCGCCAGCCCCGTGGCGGTCGCCCTTGCCGATATCGCGCGGCGCTTCGGCTTCCGCACGATTGCGTGTGCGCCGGCGGAAGACCAGGCGGCCTTTGCAGAGGCGGACGAGCGGATCGAGGGCATGCTTTTGCCCACAGGCGGGGAGAGCGAGCGGTATATCGTCGTCTCCACGCAAGGCCGCGGCGACGAGGCCGGCCTGACGGCCGCAGCCTCCGCAACCGGCGCCTATGTCGCCTTCGTCGGCAGCCGCGCGAAGGCCGCGTCGCTCCGCGAGAAGCTCGCCGCCCGCGGTCTGCCGCAGGAGGCGCTTGACCGCATCAAAGCGCCGGCGGGCCTTGATATCGGTGCGGTGACGCCTGAGGAAATCGCGCTGTCGATCATTGCCGAGATGATCGGCATCCGGCGACACGGCCTTCGCGGGCGCGATGCAGGAAACGCCGCCGCCGACCGGGCTGAGGTGGGTGACCGGAAGCTGGAAACTTCAGAGCCGCTTCCGGGTGAAGCAGTCTCCACGCTGCAGGACGCCGCACCACAGGCGGCACGGCCGAAAAGCTGTCTCATGGCGCCCCTCGCGGCCGTTGCCGCGCTCCTGTTCCAGCCATCGGCTTCGAATTCCGCACTCGCCGGGACGGCCGAACGGCCGGTTCCCGACCATGAACTTCTTCTCCGGCTTCACTCCTGTTGCATGTAAAGGATATCCGCAAATGGAAATGACAGACGAAATCCGCATCAAGGCACCCAAGGCACGCGTCTATGAAGCCCTCAATGACCCGGCCGTGCTGAAGGCCGCGATCCCCGGCTGTGAATCGTTGGAGCAGGTGTCTGATGAGGAGCTGGAAGCCAAAGTCGTTCTGAAGGTCGGGCCGGTCAAGGCAACCTTCGGCGGCAAGGTCACGCTCGACCGCAGCGGTGCGCCCGACAGTTTCTCGCTCAAGGGCGAAGGCAGCGGTGGCGTTGCAGGGTTTGCCAAGGGCGGCGCGGATGTCGAGCTGGTGGCCGACGGCGACGAGACCATCCTGCGCTACGCCGCGAAGGCCGAAATCGGCGGAAAGATCGCCATGCTCGGCAGTCGGCTGATCAACAGCACGGCGCAGAAACTTGCCGAGCAGTTCTTCACGAACTTCTCGGCAAGACTGGCGTCATGAGCGTCCACAACAGGCGGCGCGGAATCCGGCCTGCGGTCAGTAGCCGACCGTAAAGCGCTGCCTGATGTGCTTCGGCGTTTCGATCTCATCGACGAGCGCAATGGCATAATCTTCGAACGAAATGCTGCTGCCGTGTTCGTTGGTCAGAAGCTGATCGCCACCCAGGCGGAATTTGCCCGTGCGTTCGCCGGGCACGAAAGCAGCCGATGGTGACAGGAAGGTCCAGTCAAGGCCGGGCTCCTGCTTCAGGCGTTCAAGGAACACGACACCGCCCATGGCCTCGGCCTTGTAGATCTCCGGGAATTCCGGGGTGTTCACCAGAAGTTTGCCGGGTGCGACTTCGAGGCTGCCGGCGCCGCCGACGACCAGATAACGCCGCACGCCGGAGGCCTTGACCGCATCGATAAACTGTTCCGGCTTGCTGGCCGTGAAATGGATCGCGCTGATGACGGCATCATGACCCTTGAGGATGCCGGCCAGAGCGGCCGTATCCTCGATATTGGCAGAGACCGGCGTCAGGCCCGGCAGGCTGGCGATCTTGCCGGCGTCGCGGGCTATACCGGTGATCTGATGGCCACGGGCGGAAAGTTCGGCTGCGATACGCGATCCGGCATTGCCGGAAGCGCCAATGAGAGCGATTTTCATGACTTGATCCTCACCTGGGTTTAAGTTCAGTGCGCGCTGGCTGCACGTGCCTTGACGGCTTCGATAGCAGCGGAGATTGCGGCCTTGCCGCCATAAAGATGGCCGCCCTGCACGATTTCGCGATGCTCGCCGACCGTAACCAGCAATTGCGGCACGCCGGAGCCCGCAAACGACTGCATCTGCCGGATCGTCGTACCGATCCGGGCATCGGCCCGAGCGGCCAGCGCCTCATCGTCCGTCAGACGGGCGGCGAAGGCAACTTCGTCGATGGCATGCCCATGCGCTTCGGCGACCCGGACGGCAACGACAGCAACTTCTGAAGCGTCCGACGTATCCTTCCCGTCGATGTAGCGCGCCTTCTGCAAATTGCGCAACAGGGCTGGCTCGAGGTGCGAATCGAGTTCGCCGAGCGCCTGAATTGCCCGCGTGGCATAGGTCGAGTCGAACATCGCATCCGGATTGCGCAGAACGTTGTCGCGATAATCCGTGGTGAATGTCTGCCCGGTCAGCTCGGCAATCCGGGTATCATTGCGCCAGGCCATATCTGCCATGGAAGCCATGCGCCGCGCGCCACCGCCGGCAAACAGGCCAGACGGACGCAACTGCAATGCGTTCGGATAGGCTTCCGCCAGCGAGGCCAGAGCCGGCGCGCTGGCATAGCACCAGCCGCAAAAGGGGTCATAGAAATATTCGAGCTTCAAATTGTCCTCGGTCATGCGCCTCATCCTTCTCGCAAGACGGCCGCCTTTTGGGCCATCGTTTGCATGTCACGGCGGGCGACGTTTGCCGTCCGTCTTCGAAGAAGAATATGGCACAGGTAGAAGCGCGCAAAAAGAACGACAATCTTGACAAATTGTATGGCTTATCCAAACAATAGTCCCATGATCGAACCCCGCTATCTCAGCCGTCTTCCCCATTTCGTCGCCGTCGTCGAAACGCGCACCTTCACGCGCGCCGCCGAACGGCTTGGGGTCACCAAAGCCGTTGTCAGCCAGCATATCGCGACGCTGGAGGAAGAACTCGGAACGGCGCTTCTCGTTCGCACGACCAGACGGGTCGAGCCGACGGAAGCCGGTCGGGTGCTTTACGCGCGGGCGGCGGAAATCCTGCGTCTGGCGCAGGATAGCTTTGCAGAAGTCACCGAGGCCACCCATCGTCCGCAGGGCACGCTCCGCATTGCCGCTCCGAACGACTACGGGACGATCATGGTCGTTCCGGCCGTGACCGAGTTCCTGCGCCGCTATCCGGCCTGCCGGGCGGATCTGCACTTCAATGACAGGCGCATGGATCTCCTCGACGGCGAGCTTGATGCGTCCATTCGGGTGGGCTGGCTGGTTGACAGCAGCCTGAAAGCGCGCCGACTGGGTAGCTTCAACCAGGTCCTCGTTGCGTCGCCCAGGCTGCGGGATGCTGTCGATAAAGTGTCCGCGCCGCAGGATTTGCGCACCCTTCCGTTTGTCGCCAATACCGCGCTCCCGGACCCGACCTCTTGGTTATTTTCGCGGCCGGACGGATCGAAAATGGTGTTTCAGGCCGAACCGAGCCTGTCGATCGACACCACGCAGGCGGTCCATGCGGCCCTGCTCCGCGGCGCCGGCATATCGGTGCTGCCCGATTTCTCGGTCGAAGCGGACCTCGTTGCCGGACGTCTCATGCGCGTCCTGCCGGACTGGGCGCTTCCGACTGGCGGGATTTACGCGGTTTTCCCCTCGGCGCGTTTCAGGCCGGCCCGCGTGACGCAGTTTATCGATATCCTGATCGAGAATATCAACCAAAGCCGCTAGCCCAGAGGTGCCGGCGATCACGGTCGGGAGGAAGGTCTTGTCACCGCCGAGCATCATGATACCCTCGTTCCACCGTAAGCACGCTGTTCGATCGACGAACAACGTCGTTCCGCTCCGGTTTCGATACGAGCCCATCGACCGGGTTTGAGATGCGCCTTTTCCAAAAGCCGGTATTCATCATCCTCGGACGTGCACGGTCACAAACAATCGGGTCGGCATAAAAAATCGGGAGGAAAACTTTGTTACTGACGGCAAAAAAGAGCAAGGCGCTCACCCACATTACGGAGATTCTGGCTGACACGCATGCCGACGCAACGGAGTTGAGGCGTCATGTCGCCTCAGCGGTTCTCGATCTCGTCGATGCGGATATGTGCGCCTCCTATGCCTGGAATCCGTCGCTTGGCCAGTTTGAAAGCGGTGTCGGCATAAACCTGAGCGAAGGGCACACGGAACGCTATCTGTCCTATCACCAGCATCGCCATTCCTCCCGCATTGCCCATCTGCTGGGTCGCAAGGGCGCGGTGCGCATTTCCGACATCATCTCCAGCGCCGACTTTCGCAAGACGGAGATCTACAACGATCTCCTGGCAGCCGATCGACACAAGTTCGGCCTTCAACTGGCCCTGTATCACCATGGGCGCTATCTGAGCGACATTCGTATCTGGCGCGGTGAAGGGACGTTGGACTTTACAGACCAGGACCAGCAATTGCTGGATCTGATCGAGCCCGCCTTCGTGCGCGCCTATATGCGCCTGTCTACCGGGAAGGAGGCGCCCAAAGCCCCACTCAAAGCCGCTGCATTTCAGGGACTGTCCGGGCGGGAAGCGCAGGTCGCCGAACTGGTGGCGCTGGGCCATTCCGACAAGGAAGTGGCACGCAAGCTTGGCGTATCGTTTCCCACCGTCAGAACGCATCTAGGCAATGTCTTCAGCAAGCTCGGCGCCCGAAACAGGACAGAACTCGCCCTTCATCTGCGACGTCTCACGGAGGGTGAAGGCAAGACACGTACCCCCTACGACGCCTGATCCCCCAGGTCGGAGAAAGCCGCGTGGACTGCGCAGACCGGCTCAACAATCTTGTTGAATTGTGGGGCTGCAGGCGGGTTGCTAGGTTTCCCTTCGAGTGAGGAGAGCCGAGCATGTCAAGAAAAGTCATCCGGAAGGCCGTGCTGTTGGCTGGGATTGTGATAGGAATATCAAGCAATTCCGCGCATGCCGATACACAGATTACCATCGGGGTGCCACCGGTGCCCGAATTCGTCCTGCCGATGATCGCGATCGAGAAGGGCTATTTCAAAAAGCACGGGATGGAGGCGAAGATCCAGATCACACAGGGAGGTGTCGCTGCCGCCCTTCAATCGGGATCGCTTCAATTCGGCGCGCTTGGCACGCCCGCGCTGATCCAGGCGACCGACAGCGGCCTCGATCTCGTCGTAACCGCCGGCGGCGCGATCGCCTCTGTGACCGACAAGAACTACGGCATCGTCACCCGCGCAGGTTCCGGCATCGAAACGCCGGCCGATTTTGCCGACAAGAAGGTCGCCATTTCGCAGATCGGGGATTTCTTCCAGATCATGGCGCGGGAATGGTTCCGCCTGAAGGGTGTCGACTGGCACAAGATCAAGTTCGTCGAAAGCCCGTTTCCGCAGCAGCCGGATCTGTTGAAGGCGGGAACCGTGGACGCCGTCGTGACGACGTCACCGTTCCTGGCCCGCTCTCAGGCAGCAGGCGTGGGCGACAAGACGTTCTACATCGCTGCCGATCTGCCGGACAGGCTGCCGCCATTCCTTTATGCCAGCACACGCGAATGGGCGGAAGCAAACCGCGAAACTGCCGCGGGTTTCAAGGCAGCGCTCGCAGAGGCGCTCGAATACGAGAAGGCGGACCTCAAGGGGTCTCTCGAGATCTTCAGCCATTTCGTGAAAATGCCGCCTGAAATCCTGTCGAAGCTCTCGATCAGCAAGCTCGACACCAATGTGTCGCCCGAACAAATCCAGCTCTGGGTCGACATGATGAAAAAGCAGGACATGCTGCGCGAGTTCAAGTCCACGGAAACACTGTTCCTGAAATAGCGGTGGCACATCTGCCTGCCGGGCCGTTAGGGCCCGGCAACCTTCACATGCCGGTTTCCGCCAGCAGGCGGCCGCGTGCAAACAGCTCCCAAAATCATGGTGACGGGTTCATGACGACGTCCAACATGCCCGCGATCAGCTTTGATCGCGTCAGTCTATCGATCGCGAACCGCAAGATCATCGACGATGTATCGTTCGAGGTCAGCAAGGGTGAATTCGTCTGCGTCGTCGGACCGTCAGGCTGCGGGAAGACGACGCTGCTCAGAATGGTGATTGGTCTGGCGCAGCCGAATGACGGCGAAGTGCGTCGCTTTGGTCAGCCGGTCACCGGGCCAGTCCGCGACGTTGCCGTCGTTTTCCAGGATTATGGCCGCGCGCTTCTCCCATGGAGAACGGCAGCGGGAAATGTCGCGCTGGCGCTCGAAGCCGCCGGCACGCCGAAGGCCGAACGCGCGGACACCATCGCCTCGCTGCTGGAGAAGGTGGGGCTTAGAGGGCACGGCGACAAATATCCGGGCCAGCTTTCCGGCGGCATGCAGCAGCGCGTGCAGATCGCCCGTTGCCTCGCCCAACAGCCGGGCATCCTGTTGATGGACGAGCCTTTCGGTGCGCTGGACGCGATGACGCGCCAGACGCTGCAGGACGAGATCGCCGAGATCGTCGCCGGCACCGGCACCACAGTGATGTTCGTGACGCATGACATTGACGAGGCCATCTACCTGGGTGACCGGGTGGTTCAGCTCGACGCCAATCCCGGCCGCGTCGCCGAGATCAGCGATGTCAGCCTCGCCCGTCCCCGCGACCAGATCTCGAGCCGCGAGGCGCCCGAGTTCCTGCGTCTTCGCCATGTGCTCTTTGCCCATATCGAGCGGAGCGCTCACCCATGACCGTCTGGACATATCGGGGATGGCTGCTGCCTCTTGTCCTGTTGGGCGCTGCAGAACTCTCCATCCGCATATCTGGCATAGAGAGCCTGGGGATTGCCCTGCCCAGCGACGTCGGGCGGGCGCTGGTCCAGATCGCCGGCGATGGAACCGCATTTATACATACCTGGGAGACGCTTGCCGCGATGCTGCTCGGTCTCCTCATCGGCGGGTCCGTGGGCATCTGCCTCGGGATATTTCTGGGCCTGTCGCGTCTGGCCTCATGGACGTCGAGCCTCGCCATCGAGTTGTTCAGGCCGATCCCGCCCGTCGCGATCATTCCGATCGCCCTGCTGATCTATGGTTTCGGAGTGCGCATGGAAGCGGCTATCATCGCCTTCACCGCCTTCTGGCCGATGCTGCTTCTGACGCAGAGCGCGGTGGAGTCCGTCGACAGACAGCTGATCGAGGTCGCGCGGGTCCTGCAGCTTTCCCGGCTCAAATCCGTCACCTCGATCATTCTTCCCGCGATCCTGCCGCGGGTCCTGACCGCCCTCCGGCTGACAGTGGGCATTGCGTTCATCGTCGCCATCACCACGGAAATTGCGGTCAATCCATTGGGGTTGGGGCACGCGATGATGCTCGCGCAAATGGAGCTGCGCCCGTCCTTCATGTATGCCTATGTGGTTTGGCTCGCCGTGCTCGGCTGGGTCATCAACACGGGGCTGCTCCTGTTGCAGAAGCGCATGTTCGGCGCGATGCGGATCGAGGTGCGCCGATGAGAAGATCCCCTTTTGCATCCCTGCTCTGGTATCTCGCGCCTGTCCTGTTTGCGCTTTCCATCTTCGGCCTCTGGGCCGTCGTCACCGAACTCGGGCTGGTGAAGAAGATATTCCTCCCGCCGCCGGTCGATGTCTTCGTCAACCTCTGGAAGGGCATGATCGAGGGCAACCTGCTTCAGTTGACCGGCGCGACGCTGCTCAGGATGTTCTACGGATGGGTGCTCGCCTCCGCCGCCGGCATTTTCATCGGAACATTGATCGGCCTGTCTGAAACGGCCAGGGCATGGCTGACGCCGACACTGGAGCTGTTGCGGCCGCTGCCCGCATCGACGCTTCTGCCGATCGGGATCGCCCTTTTCGGCCTGAATGCCAACATGCTGCTGGCGGTGATTGCCTTTGGCGCGATCTGGCCCGTCCTGCTCGCAACCGTCGATGGGTTCAGGTTCATCGAGCCGAGGCTCAAGGAAGTCGCCGCCATTCTCGGCATCTCGCGATTTTCCTTCGCCTTCAAGTTCGGATTGCCCTCGGCCGCGCCGGACATCCTCTCCGGCATGCGCCTGTCGCTGACGGCCTGCCTGATCATCACGGTCATCGGCGAAATCGTCACCGCGCAGGACGGTCTCGGCACCGCCATCATTCTCGCCGCCCGATCCTATCGCAGCGTCGATCTCTTCGCGGGCGTCGTGCTGCTAGGCGCCGTTGGCTTCCTCAACAATGCGCTTCTGTCCGCGCTCAGACGGGCGCTCCTGCCCTGGCAAAAGACCTGACAGGCCCCGCGCCGGGCCTCGATGCACCCCATGAAACTGGATATCCAAGACGATGACACATGCTTTCGATACAAATACCACCGTCGATGAAGTGGTCGCCGACCTCGATCTCAGCGGCAAGCAATATCTGATCACCGGCGCCTCTTCCGGCCTCGGGCTGGAGAGCACGCGGGCGCTGACCTCCCGTCGCGCCAAGGTGATCGTGGCTGTGCGCTCAAGGTCAAAGGGCGAGGAAGCCATCGCTGCGGTCCGCGCGACCGTACCCGATGCGCAGATGGACCTTCATCTGGTCGATCTCGCGTCCTTGAGTAGCGTCCGGAATTTCTGTGCCGAAATCCGCGCGGATTATGACGGACTGGACGGCATTCTGGGCAATGCCGGGATCATGGCGACGGATTTCGGGCGCACCGAGGACGGGTTCGAGCTGCAGTTCGGCACCAACCATCTCGGGCATTTTCTGCTGGTCAACGAACTCGTGCCCCTCTTGAAGGCGCGGCCGGGCTCGCGGGTCGTTATGGTCAGTTCCGGCGCACACCGCCTTGCCGATGTCGATATGAACGATCCCAACTTCCTCGTCCGCCCCTATGACCGCTGGGACGCCTATGGACAGGCGAAATCCGCAAACGCACTCTTTGCGCTCGGCTTTGATCGTCGCCATGAAGCCGACGGCGTGCGCGCCTTTGCCGTCGCACCTGGCGTCATCCTCGACACCAATCTTCATCATCATCTCAACCCGGAACTGTTCCTTCCGCTGCGTGAACGCCAGCCCACCGTGAGCCAGCTGCCGAGAAAGACCGCGGCGCGCGGTGCGGCCACGCTCGTCTGGGGTCTTGTTCATCCCGACCTTGCAGGAAAGGGCGGCGACTTTCTGGAGGATTGCGGTTTCTCGGAGGTCAATCCTGATCCGCGGCTGCCCAATGGCGTGATCCCTTGGGTGACCGATGCAGCGCATGCGGAAGAGGTGTGGAAGCTTTCCGAAAAGCTCGTCGGCGCAACCTTCGGGTCGCCCCCGCCTTCGTCGTCTGGTTCTGCCGGACAGAAGACCGGCCCATCGTCCAGTTCCGTTGCCAGCGGATTGTCGGTCAACCGCGCAGCCAGCACCACGCGCCTTTCGGGCCAGACGCTGACTTTCCGGCTTGAGTCCGGCGAAAAGGCCGAGCTGCAATTCGATGCTGCCGGCCAGGTTTCCTGGAAGGGGCTGCCCGGCGCAAATCTCGGGGAACGTGGTGCGTGCGAGATCGACGTGATCGAAGCGGCCCCCGACGTCCTGCTCATCACGCTGATGTTGCCGTCGGCGACCATGGAAACGATGAACCTCGTTTACGATGCCGGCACGGGTCAGGGTTTTTTCGTCTCCTCCGCGCTCTCCGATCTCGATGCGCCTTTCGAGCGCAAGACGCGGGTGAGCCAGCGCTTTACCTGCGCGACCTCGGAAAACGGTCCGGATGGCGGCCAGCCGGTCGCTGCGACCCGCGATCTGCTCGGCACCAGAGCGCTTTACCACTACAGCGAAGACACGATCTATGAGCACATCTATCTGAACTCGAAATGGTATTCCTACCAGTGCCTCAAGGGTATGCGCCGCGGGGACTGCGGAACGGACGAGGCGAGCTATTTCAAGGTCAGGGACGACGTCTACATCGTGACCTGGCGGGAGATCCTGATCGATCTCGCCGCAGTCTTTGTCTACGATATGAAATCGAAGCAATCGACCGGCATGGCCTGGGGCGCTCCCGGCGGCTTGACGGAACTGAAGCATATTCCGACCGGCGCACGGTTCGAGAAGATCAACGATCCGGGCTATCCTGCCGACATAGCGCTCGTGTGATGACTGGAACCGGCGAGGGATTTCCCCGGCGCCGGTTTCCGCTTTCCGCGGCAAGTCCTAGCTGAGCGGTGCCGGGTGAACGAATGGCCACGGTGAAGTGTCGGAACCACGCGGGATGGTCACCTCGATCACCACCGGTTCATGCGCTTGCAAGGCCTCCGAAAGCTTGCCGCGCAGGTCTTCCGGGTCTGACGCTTTTATGGCCATCACGCCGAAGGATCTGGCGAGCGCCACGAAGTCCGGATTTTCGAGATCCGCGCCGAGCAGGCGGTTGCCATAGACGGTCTGCTGATCGCGCCGCACATTGCCATAGGCCGAGTTGTTGAAGACGATGGCCACAACGGCGATTCTGAACTGCTTCGCGGTTGCCAATTCCTGAACCCCGAACATGAAGCCGCCGTCGCCGGAGACGGACACGACGGCCTTGTCGGGATTGGCGACCTTGACGCCCAGCGCGGTATTGAACCCGAAGCCGAGATTGTCCTGATAGCCGCAAGTGACATATTGGCGAGGGGCGTAGACGGGGAAGCACATGCGCGCCGTAAAGCCGACCTGCGAGACTTCCTCCACGAAGAACCCGTCGCGGGGCAGAACCTCGCGGATCACGCGAAGATAGCCCTCCTGCGGCTGAACGCTGGTCAGGGCCTCGGCCGCCTTTGTCTTGAGCTCGGCAAACTCGGCCTCGCGCGAGGC
The DNA here is from genome assembly GCA_900466575.1 of Hyphomicrobiales bacterium. GTDB lineage: Bacteria > Pseudomonadota > Alphaproteobacteria > Rhizobiales > Rhizobiaceae > Ensifer_A. Next base: position 53,713 of record UBMP01000007.1, read on the forward strand.
CAGCGCCGGCAGCCCTGCAAGCTCGCCCAGAAGGGCACGAATGCCGGCAGCCGATCCGGTCACCAGTCCGAGATCTGGCTTCAGCCGCACCATTTCGGTCGGGTCGATATCGATGCGCAGAACCTTCAGGCCCTTCGGCATCCACCGCCAGCGGAAATATTGCAGTTCGAGCCGCGAGCCGATGCCGATGAGGAGGTCGCAATTCTGCCAGTACTGCCATGCGGCCGGCGGCAGCAGGGCCAGCGGATCGTCGTCGGGCAGGATGCCTTTGCCGGAGCGGTGCGCGGTCACCGGGGCCTGCAGCAGCCGGGCGAGTTCCGCTACGTCCGCTTCCGCGCCGATGGCCCCCGAGCCCAGCATGATCAGCGGGTTCTTTGCCGAGCGGATGAGGGCAGCGGCCTTCGCGACAAGCTCCGGATCGGGGCGCGGCACTGGGGCCGGCGAAACCGCCTGCGGCATGTCGACTTCGGCGGCCATGCCGAAGACGTCCCAGGGTGCCTCGATGCCGACCGGCCGCTGACGGCCGGACAGCATCTCCTTGAAACCCTCCGCCATCACCGCGCCGGCTTCGGTCGGATGGTTGATGCGCGCGGCCCATTTGGTCAGGCCCTTCAGCGTGCCGAGATGGTCGGGCAGTTCATGCAGCTGGCCCCTGCCCTGCCCGATTAGATGCGACATGATATTGCCCGTCAGGCACATGACCGGCGCATTGGCGCCATAAGCCGTGCACAGGGCCGCGCCGGAATTCAGAAGGCCCGGCCCCGGCACCACCGTATAGGCGCTCGCGCGACCGGTCGACTTCGCATAGCCATAGGCCATGTAGCCGGCGCCCTGCTCGTGTCGCGTATGGATGAAGCGGATGCTCTCCGCCTCCCGCGCCAGCGCATCGTTGAAATCATACATATGCGCGCCCGGAATGCCGAAGACGGTATCCACGCCATGGGCGATGAGAGACTTCGCCATTATTTCGCCAGTGGTCATGCGGGTCATCGGAGTGTCCTGTCTTGCTATTCTTGAAAGCTGAACTGTCGTGGGCCGGTCATGCGATGTCCGGTCAGGCGCTGTCGGGCACCAGCCTGCCGGGGTTCATGATGCCGTCGGGATCAAGCGCCCGTTTGATGGCGCGCATGGCATCAAGTTGCGCCGGCTCCTTGAGCTTCAGCATGACATCGAGCTTGCTTTGCCCGATCCCGTGCTCGGCGCTGAATGACCCGTTCAGCGATTTCAGCAATGCAAACGCCCTGGCCTTTGCCTGTTCGAGCGGAAGGCTCTGCCAACGCTCGCGGTCAGGGCAGGCCAGCGCATAGTGCAGATTGCCGTCGCCAAAATGCCCGATGGTCAGGGTCTCGAAGCCGAGTTCGTGAGCGGTCGCGTCCATGTCCTGCAGAAACTTTGAGATATTGGCCAGCGGCAGGGAGATGTCGAAATGATAGGAGGCGCCATATTTCAGGATCGACTCGAGGACGGATTCTCGCATCCGCCAGAACGCGGCGCGCTGCTGCTCGGATGAGGCAACCACGGCGTCGAGCACGTCGCCCGCTTCCATCAGTTCCTCAAGGACCGCCAGCGTTTCGGTGGAGAGCTGCGTCGATCCGCTCTCATCCATCCGAGCATCCACCGCGCGCGACGATCCGACCTCGAGCAGGAAACCGGTTTCGACAGGTCCCGCAAGCGGCGATTTCAGATCAGGAAAGGCCTTTTCAATCGCGGCAAGCACGGGTTGGGGGACATATTCGAAGGCTTCGACGGCCTGACCCGTATGGTCCTGGATGCGGTTCAGCACCCGGACCGCGGCGTCAACAGAAGCGAGCGACAGAAAGGCAGTGACACGCGTCAACGGCTTCGGGAAAAGCTTGAACACCGCCGCCGTGATGATGCCGAGCGTGCCTTCCGAACCGATCAGCAGGTCCTTCAGGTCATAGCCGGTATTGTCCTTGCGCAGCCCGCTCAGCCCGTTGAAGATCGAGCCATCCGGCAGCACCGCCTCGATGCCGAGGCACAGTTCCCGTGTGTTGCCATAGCGCACGACGTTGGAGCCGCCCGCATTGGTCGCCAGATTGCCGCCGATGCTGCAACTGCCCTTGGCGCCGAAGGTCAGCGGGAACAGCAGGTCATGGTCATCGGCATGGTTCTGAACCACCTGCAGGATCGCGCCTGCCTCGACCACGATGGTCCGCCCCGCCTCGTCGAGATGGCGGATGGCGTTCATCTTCGACAGTGACAGGACGATAGACGGTATATTCGGCGATGGGATGCCGCCGCCGGCAAGGCCCGTATTCCCACCCTGTGGGACGATGCAGACGCCTTTAGCCCGGCACAATTTCACGATCTGCGAGACCTGTTCTGCGTCAATCGGACTGACAACGGCAAGCGCCTCGCCCGTGAACTGGTGTGTCCAGTCGGTCAGATAGGCCGCCATCGCCGCGGCGTCGGTCATGACACGCGTCTCGCCGACGATGGCGCGCAAGTCTTCCACGAAACCGGCTGACGCGGCCTCCACGAATTTGGCGGTCTGACGCAAGTCGTACTCCTCCCGGTCCCGTTCGGACCCGGCGTCCTCGTTAAAACTAACATGGTACATGTCAGATCACGTTGTCAACTACCATGTAACATGTTAGATATTTCCCATGAGCAACGCCCTGAAACCTATTCAACCGCCCTTCTCCCTCATGCAGGTGACCATCGATCGCATCCGCGATGCGATCATCGCCGGCGAATTGCCGCTGGGATGCAAATTGTCGGAGCAGCGCCTGGCGGATCAGCTCGGCGTCAGCCGCTCGCCGGTTCGCGATGCGCTGGCGGCGCTGCAGCGTGAGGGGCTGGTCAGCGTTTCGCCCAAGCGCGGCTCCTTCGTCTTCACGCCAGACCTGAAGAGCGTCGATGAGATCAACGAGCATCGCTGCATTCTGGAAAAGGCGTCCATACGGAAGGCCATTGCCTCCAATCATACCGCGCTGCTGGAAAGCCTCGCTGCGGCCTGCGCCCGCATGTCCGAAGCTGTCGACGCAAACGATGCGCTTCAATACACGAAGGGCGACATGGATTTTCACAACTCGATTATTCTCAGCGGCGGAAATCACTCCATCGCCTCATCCTACCGGCGCACGATCGGCCCGCTGATGGCGCTGCGGACCCATCTCTTCATGATCATGAACGAGAACCTCGGCCGTTCCATGGGAGAACATCTGTCCTTGCTGGACGCCTGCCGCGCAAAAGATGCCGACGAAGCGGAAAGTCTGATCGACGTACATGCCGCACATCTTGTCGATGCCTATCGGCTGGCGCTGGCGGAAAAAGGTCTCGTGGACGCGGCGTGAATTGCCGGCCTGCCTGAGGCATTTTGTCGAAGAGCGAGCGATCTCAACCCTGGTGGCTGCGATCGGCAAGCTCATCGAGAAGATCGAGCAGAAGATCGATCTTTTCGCGGCCGAACCGGGATTGGAGGCGTTCGTAGATGGCTTTGCTCTCGGGCGCCACCTGCTCGATGATCCTGAGGCCGGGTGCGGTGATTTCGAGGAGAACGCGCCGTCCGTCGTTCTCGTCTCTGAGCTTCGAAATCAGGCCGCGCTCTTCCAGCGTTCGGATGATGCGCGTCAGGCTCGGCGGCAGGATGAAGGCCTTGTCGGCCATCTCGGAGGCATCGATCACGCCCTGTTCCGCAAGAATGCGGATGACGCGCCATTGCTGCTCGGTGAGATCATGGGCGGCGAGCATAGGACGGAAGTTTTCCATCACCGCCTCCCGCGCCCGCAGAAGCGCAATCGGCAGCGAGCGGCGCGTGTTCGGCGGCAGGAACGCATCCTTGCCTTCCAGTGAAGTCTGCTTTCCGGCGGCGTCAGTCATAGGCTTTTCATAAACGCACGGGCCGTTTTTGCAATCGCTGACGAATTAAATTCCGACCCCTCCTTGACCGTCAGCGAATTTAAGTTAACATGTTAAATAACGCTCTGGGAGGATGCGGTGCCCCATTTCAACATCGAATATTCGGCCAACCTGGCTGACAAAGTCGACATGCAGGCCTTGGTCGACGTCGTGCACGCAGCCGTGGTGTCGCTCGGCCCCTTCCCGCTCGGCGGGCTCCGGGTTCGGGCCTTCCCGACGGAAACTTACGCCATTGCCGACAAGCTGCCGGAAAACGGCTTCATCGACATGTCCTTCCGCATCGGTGCCGGGCGCAGTGACGCGGAAAAGAAGCGCGCCGGCGAGGTGATTTTCGGCGCCGTGTCAGATCATCTGAAGACGCTCTTCGACACGCCGCATTTCATGCTGTCGCTGGAGATCCGGGAGATCGATCCGGAGCTGAGCTGGAAGAAGAATTCCATCCACACGCGGCTGAGCAACACAAAATAACCATTCTGGAAACGAGCAGCGCAGACCCCCGTGAAGCGCTCGAGGAGACTGATCATGTCCACGCTTGACGAGAACATCACCAAGGCGAAGGCCTATCTCAAGCAGTTCGAAAACGGCGTCCTGAACCGCATCGGCGGTGAAGATGTGCCGGCCGCCGACGGCTCGACCTTCGAGACGATATCGCCCGTCGATCTGAAGCCGCTGGCCAATGTCGCGCGCGGCAAGGCCGCCGATATCGATCGCGCCGCGAAGGCCGCCAAGGCCGCCTTCCCCGCATGGGCAGCTCTTTCGGGTGACGAACGCCGCAAGATCCTCAACAAGGTGGCGGATGCCATCGTAGCGCGCGCCGAGGAAATCGCTTTCGTCGAGTGCATGGACACCGGGCAGTCGCTGAAATTCATGGCCAAGGCTGCCCTCCGGGGGGCTGAAAACTTCCGCTTCTTTGCCGACCGCGCACCGGAAGCGCGCGACGGCAGAACGCTGCGGGCACCCGGCCAGGTCAACATGACGACGCGCGTTCCGATCGGCCCCGTCGGCGTCATCACGCCGTGGAACACGCCTTTCATGCTGTCGACCTGGAAGATCGCGCCGGCCCTTGCCGCCGGTTGCACCATTGTCCACAAGCCGGCGGAATTTTCGCCGCTGACGGCCCGTCTGCTGGTCGAGATCGCCGAAGGTGCCGGCCTGCCCAAGGGCGTGTGGAACCTCGTCAACGGCCTCGGCGAAGATGCCGGCAAGGCGCTGACGGAGCATCCGCTGATCAAAGCCATCGGTTTCGTCGGTGAAAGCCGCACCGGCTCGATGATCATGAAGCAGGGCGCCGAGACTCTGAAGCGCGTGCATTTCGAGCTTGGCGGCAAGAACCCCGTGATCGTGTTTGCCGATGCAGATCTGGAGCGTGCGGCGGATGCCGCCGTCTTCATGATCTACTCGCTGAACGGCGAGCGCTGCACCTCGTCCTCGCGCCTGCTGGTCGAGGAAGGCGTCTATGACAAGTTCACCGCGCTGGTCGCCGAAAAGGCCAAGCGCATCAAGATCGGCCATCCGCTCGATCCGGAAACCGTGATCGGCCCGCTGGTGCATCCGGTGCATGAGAAGAAGGTTCTCGAATACATTTCCATCGGCAAGTCCGAGGGTGCGACGGTTGCCGCCGGCGGCGCCAAATTCGACGGTCCGGGCGGCGGCTGCTATGTTTCGCCGACGCTCTTCACCGGCGCCAACAACCAGATGCGCATCGCGCAGGAAGAAATCTTCGGTCCGGTTCTCACCGCCATTCCCTTCAAGGACGAGGACGAGGCTCTCGAACTCGCCAACGATGTCCAATACGGTCTGACCGGCTATCTCTGGACCTCGGACGTCACCCGCGCCTTCCGCTTCACCGACAATCTCGAAGCCGGAATGATCTGGGTTAACTCTGAAAATGTTCGCCACCTGCCCACCCCCTTCGGCGGCGTCAAGAATTCCGGCATCGGCCGCGACGGCGGTGATTGGTCCTTCGATTTCTACATGGAAACGAAGAACATCGCCTTCGCGACCACCCCCCACAAGATCCAGAAACTCGGCGGCTGACCGCTCGGGGACGGATCAAATCAACCGGCAGGCGCATGAGCCGGAATTCCATGCGTCGCAGCCAGCCATAGGAGGAGGAGGAAATGGGTGAGATTGTTCTAGCGGCGAAATGCACGCATGTGCCGACCATGCTGATGTCGGAGCAGGAAGGCCCCGTGAAGGGGAAGCGCCAGCCCGCCATCGACGGTCATCTGGAAATCGGCCGGCGCGCCAAGGCGCTCGGCGTCGACACCGTTATCATCTGCGATACGCATTGGGTGATCAATGCCGGCTTTCACATCAACGCGAATGACCGGTTCAAGGGCGTCTTCACCTCGAACGAGTTTCCGCAGTTCATCCAGGACATGGAATACGACTACGAGGGCAATCCCGAGCTTGGCGATGCCATTGCGGCGACGGCGCGCGACATGGGCGTCTATACGCTCTCCCACCATCTCGACAGCCTCGAGATGGAATATGGGACACTCGTCCCGATGCGGTTCATGAGCCGGGCGCATGACATGAAGGTCGTCTCCATCGCGGCCTGGTGCACGGTTCACAGCCATGACGAAAGCCGCGTCATCGGCGAGGCGATCCGCAAGGCGGTCGAAGCGAGCGACAGCAAGGTTCTGCTCGTTGCCTCGGGTTCGCTGTCCCACAAGATCTGGGCCAACAAGGACTATGCCGCCAACAACGGCACCTTCACGATCAGCTCCGAATTCAACCGGCAGGTTGACCTGCATGTGCTGGAGATGTGGAAACGCGGCGATCATGCCACCTTCCTGAAGATGCTCCCGGACTATGCCAATTTCTGCTGCGGCGAAGGCTCCATGCACGACACGGCCATGCTCTATGGCGCGCTCGGCTGGGACAGCTACACCGGGAAATGCGAGGTCGTCACCGAGTATTTCCCGTCTTCCGGCACCGGACAGACCAACGTCATCTTCCCTGTTCAATGATCGAAATCCGGCGGGTGGCACGGCCCCCGCCCAACCCACTGGAACGACCATGCCCATACCGACACCGAACCTCTACCCGCCCTTCAACATCGTGCGTCTCAGCCACGTCGAATTCGGCGTGAAGGATCTGGCGAAGTCGCGCGCCTTCTATGTCGACACGCTCGGCCTCCAGGTGACCGACGAGACGTCTGACGCGATCTACCTCCGCGCCATGGAGGAACGCGGCCACCATTGCATCGTGCTGCGCAAGTCCGACAAGTCGGAAGCCCGCGACCTCGGCTTCAAGGTCTTCTCCGACGAGGATCTCGACAAGGCGGCCGCGTTCTTCGACAAGAAGGGTCTCGGCGTCGAATGGGTCGAGCGGCCTTACCAGAGCCGCACCTTCCGCACCCGCGACCCGCATGGCAGTCCGCTGGAGTTTTACTGCAAGATGGATCGCCTGCAGCCGATCCATCAGAAGTATGCGCTCTATCGCGGCGTGAAGCCGCTGCGCATCGATCATTTCAACTGCTTTTCGCCCAATGTCGACGAGTCGGTCGCCTTTTATAACGAGATCGGCTTCCGCGTCACCGAATATACGGCCGACGAGGAGACGGGCCGGCTCTGGGCTGCCTGGACGCACCGCAAGGGCGGCGTGCATGACATCGCCTTCACCAACGGTCTTGGCCCGCGCCTGCACCACACGGCGTTCTGGGTGCCGACCCCGCTGAACATCATCGACCTCCTCGACCTGATGGCGACGACCGGCTGGGTTGCCAATATCGAGCGCGGACCGGGCCGCCACGGCATTTCCAATGCCTTCTTCCTCTATATTCTCGATCCCGACGGCCATCGCATCGAGATCTACTGCTCGGACTATCAGACGGTCGATCCGGACCTCGAACCGATCAAGTGGGACCTGAAGGATCCGCAGCGCCAGACGCTGTGGGGTTCGCCGGCACCGAAGAGCTGGTTCGAGCATGGCAGCCTGTTCGAGGGCGTGACGCCGCGCGCGTCGGACCTCGCGGCCCAGCCGATCATCGCGCCCTGATATAAGCCAAGAGGAACTCATGGACGTCGGATGTGCCTGCCTCGGCGGCATCATCTGAATCCGGAGGAGTAAAAATGACGCATCCCAGATTTATCAGCTTCTCCATACAAGGACGGCAGGCCTATGGCCTTCTGGTTGACGACGGCGTGGTGGATCTCTCCTCGCGCTACAGCAGTTGGCCGACCCTTCTCGAAGTCGTGGCGGCAGGCGCGCTGCAGGAGCTTGCCGACACATTTCGCGGCCAGCGGGCGGATTACCCGCTGAGCGACATCACCTTCGAAATCCCGATCCCGAAGCCGGAAAAGCTCATCTGCGTTGGCGTGAACTTCCCAGACCGGAACGAGGAATACAAGGACGGGCAGGCGGCGCCCTCGAACCCGTCTCTCTTCGTCCGCTTCCCGCGATCCTTCACCGGGCACAACCAGCCGCTGATCCGCCCGCCGGAAAGCCCGCAGCTCGACTATGAAGGCGAAGTCACCATCGTCATCGGCAAGGGCGGACGCCGGATTTCGGAAAGCGAAGCGCTCGACCATATCGCGGCGCTGACGCTGTGCAACGAAGGCACGATCCGCGACTGGGTTCGTCACGCCAAGTTCAACGTCACGCAGGGCAAGAATTTCGACCGCACCGGCTCCATCGGCCCGTGGATCGTGCCCTATACCGACGAAAGCCAGATCGCAGATATCAAGCTGGAGACCCGCGTCAACGGCGAAGTGCGCCAGCAGGATCGCACCAGCCGCATGATCTTCTCGTTCCGCAAGATCATCAACTACATCTCGACCTTCACCACGCTTGTACCGGGCGACGTCATCGTTTGCGGTACGCCGACAGGCGCCGGTGCCCGTTTCGACCCGCCGATCTGGCTGAAGCCTGGCGATGTCGTGGAAGTCGAGGCCGAGGGGATCGGCATTCTGCGCAACACGATTGCCGACGAGGTTCTGTGATGCTGACAAAGACACAAATCGAGGCCGCGGCCGCCGCACTCGACCAGGCGGAAAAGACGCGCGAGCAGATCGGTCTCCTGACCCTGCAGCATCCGGACATGACCATGGACGATGCCTATGGGGTTCAAGCCGCCTGGGTCAACAAGAAGATCGCGGATGGCCGCAAGGTCATCGGCTGGAAGATCGGCCTTACCTCCAAGGCGATGCAATATGCGCTGAACATCAACATTCCGGATTCCGGCGTGCTCTTTGACAACATGGTGTTCGAGGATGGCGCGACGGTTCCCAAGGACCGCTTCATCCAGCCCCGCATCGAAGCCGAGATCGCCTTCGTGATGAAGAAGGCGCTCAAGGGTCCGAATGTCACGGTCTTCGATGTGCTGAACGCCACGGACTACGTCACCCCGGCCTTGGAAATTCTCGACACACGCATCGTCCGCGTCGATCCGCAGACCAAGAAGGCGCGCACCGTCGTCGACACGATTTCCGACAATGCCGCCAATGCCGGCATCGTCACCGGCGGCCGGGCGATGAAGCCCGATGCCATCGACATGCGCTGGATGGGCGCCATAGTGACGCGCAATTCCGAGGTTGAGGAGACGGGACTGGGCGCAGGTGTGCTCAACCAGCCGGCCCGCGGCATTGCCTGGCTCGCCAACCGTCTTGCCCAATATGGCGAGGAAGGCATCGAGGCGGGGCAGATCGTGCTGGCCGGATCGTTCATTCGACCGATCGAAGCCCGCCATGGCGACACGATCTTCGCCGATTTCGGACCCTATGGGTCCGTGGGCCTCTATTTCGAATAAGACTTCCCGCTCAACATCCCCGCAAAGCCGAGTGACACCATGCCCGCACCGAAAAACACGTTCAAGACCGCGCTTTGCGAGGGCAAGCTGCAACTTGGCCTCTGGCAGGCCCTGACAAGCCCGACAACGGTCGAGATTTGTGGCCATGCCGGTTACGATTGGCTGCTGATCGATGCCGAACATGCGCCCAACGATCTGCCGCTTCTGGTCGAGCAGCTGCGTGCGCTCAAGGGGTCTTCGAGCCACGCCATCGTGCGCCCGCCGATCGGCGAAGCCTGGATCATCAAGCAATTGCTGGATATCGGCGCGCAGACGCTTCTGATCCCGATGGTGGAAAGCGGGGAGCAGGCGAAGAATCTGGTGCGTGCGATGTTCTATCCACCGCATGGCGTTCGCGGTGTCGGCGCGGCACTCGCGCGCGCCTCAGGCTACAACAGCATTCCGGATTATCTGAAAACGGCCAATGACGAGGTGTGTCTTCTCCTGCAGATCGAGAGCCGTGCCGGGATCGAAGCCCTCGACGCGATCACGTCGACACAAGGCGTGGACGGGGTGTTTATCGGACCTGCGGACCTCGCGGCCGATATGGGGCATCTCGGCAACCCCGGCCATCCCGCAGTTCAGGCTGCGGTCGAAGACGCGATCCGACGGATCGTCGGCCATGGCAAGGCCGCCGGCGTGCTGACGGGCGACCTCGGTCTTGCCCGCCGCTACGCCGAGATCGGCGCAACCTTTGTCGGCATCGGCAACGACGTGACCTTGCTCGGTAATGCCGCCCGAAAACTGCTGGCGGATTTCGGCGCCACCGCACAGGGCTAGCACCAGCAGCGGGCGCCTCTACGAGACGGTCGCGAATTACACGATCAGTCAACAGGATGTGCACAGCTGGGCAAGACCCGGCATCCGGAATGACGCATGCTTGCCTCATCCAAGGAGGAGACCATGACACGTTTCAAAGGCAAGACCGCCATCATCACGGGCGGGGGAACAGGCATAGGCGCAGCTGTCGCCCGGCGCATCGCAGCCGACGGTGGACAGGTTGCCCTGATCGGTCGCAGGCCGGCGCCGCTGCAGGCGGTGGCGGAAGAGACCGGAGCGGCGATCTTCGCGGCGGATGCCGCTGACACCAGCAGCATGAAGAGCGCCGTCGCCGGCATCGTCGACCGCTTCGGCGGCATCGACATTCTGATTGCCAATGCCGGCGGCCACGGCGTCGGACCGACGGTGACGATGAGCGACGAGACCTGGGAACAGTCCGTCCGCCTCAATCTCAACACGGCCTTCGTCAGCGCGCGCGAAACCCTTCCCGAGCTGATCGCCCGCAAGGGCAATATCGTCGTTCTTGCCTCGATCGCCGGACTTTTCGCCGGACCGGATGCGGCGGGCTATGTCACCATGAAGCATGCGTGCATCGGGCTCGCCAAATCGCTGGCGCGCGATTACGGCCGCAAGGGCGTGCGGACGAACACGGTCTGCCCCGGCTGGGTCACGACCGCCATGGCGGACGAACAGATGGCCCATCTCGTTACGAAATTCGGCCTTGCCTCCATCGAGGAGGCCTATCGCATGGTCACGAAGGATGTACCGCTCGGCCGTCCGGCGAGTGCGGAAGATGTCTCGAACGCCGTGTGTTTCCTCGCCTCCGCCGAGGCCTCGATGATCAACGGCGCGATCCTCACCGTCGACGGCGGTGCCGGCACCGTCGATCTGCCCACCCTCGCCTTCGTTGAATAAGGAGCCCGATCATGGCGGTAGAAAATCCGAAAGACTGGAAAACCTACGACGAATTCGCCTATGGCATCGCGACGAACCGCTTGCCGGCGACGGATGCGCTTGACGGTTCCTCACACACCATCCATTTCGAGGATGGCCGAGACCTCTCTCTCGCCTTCGAGCGGAACACGGTTTCGTGGTCGGACAAGTCCTCGAGCGGCAAGGATGCCTGCGAGGTGATCCAGGTCGCGCCTTCCACCTACTTCATCGAGATCGTCTTTGCCGAAAAGCCGGCCGAGGCGGAAACGATCATCCTCGACACCAAGACGCGCCGCGCGCTCTCCATCCTCTCCATCGTTCGGTCGAAGGACGAAACGGTGGGCGAACCGCAGGTGGGCCAGGTCTTCGTGCCGGGCGTTCTCGACGGCGGAGAGGCGACAGGCCCGGTCCCGCACGAGACGCGCGACCTGATCGGGCTGCGGGCCCATTTCACCTACAGCCCCAACCACACTTACGAGCACACCTACCTCTCATCGAAGCGCTATGCATGGCAGTGCCTGGTCGGCGTGCAGCGTGGCCACGGCGACGTGGACCTCGCCACCACCTACAAGTTCGCGGAAAACCAGTACGTCTTCACCTTCCGCGAATTCAAGATCGCTGTCGCCTCGACCTTTTTCTACAATTTCGACGAGATGCGTTCGACCGGCAAATTCCTCGGCATCACCGGCGAGGGTCGAATCCAGAACAGCCCAGCGGGCGCCTTCATTCGCAAGGCATCCATGACCTATTACCTGCCGGGCCAGGACCCGGTGTGACGAAGGAGATCAGAACCATGCGCACGGCCTACGAGATCGTGAAGGCGCATTACGACGCCAATGACCGAAAGGATATCGAGGGCATGCTGGCGGACATCGCGCCGGATTGCCGCTGGACGGAAATGGACGGCTTCCCCTGCGCGGGCACGTATGTGGGAAGGCAGGAAGTGTTCGAGAACGTCTTCGTCGCGCTCGGCAAGGAGTTCGACGACTACAAGTTCACGCTTGATCGGTTACTCGACGCCGGTGACGACGTCGTGGCCACCGGAACGTATACTGCCGTTCACAAGCAGACGCGCAAGCCCATGCACGCTCGTGTCGCGCATGTCTGGGGTGTCAAGGACGGCAAGATCCATCGGTTCGAGCAGTTCACCGATACGCTGCGCGTCGCGGAAGCCATGCGCTGAGCGGCACAAGAGCTTCGATGCTACAAGCTAGAGCGCCAGTCTCCGATTATCGGATTGGCGCTCCGGTTCGCGGGCCGACCTGCTCCATTCGGTCGGGCTCTGCTGATATCGGCTCCGGAAGGCGCGCGAGAAATGCGCGCTGGAGGAAAAGCCGAGGCTGAAGGCGATGTCGCTGACGAGCCCGGCTGAAAGCGGCTGCCTTGACAGACGTTCGGCAGCAATACGCAGACGCTCGGACCAGATATATTCCGCCGGGGTCACCCCTTCGATCTCGAACGCCTTGTAGACATAGCGAAGCGAGCACCCGACGCGCCGCGCGATGTCCGGTGCCCCAAGCGCGGGGCGGCCAAGGTTTGCCGCGACATAGTCCTTGATCCTCAGATTGAGTAGATCGAGCGAATGCGGGACGTCCCGCGCCAGGGGATCGACGTCTAACATCCCCCGAACTATCTGCAGCATCCCGCGGCCCACGCTCAGGCGGGCGCTCTCGTCCAGGCTGTCGATATCGGCCATCGTGGCTTCCATCATCGAGGAAAGTACGCGGAGCGCACTCCCAGGCGTCAGCGCCGCCTCGACCGAGTGGCCGCCTGCGCCGCGCCTCGCAGGCGGGAGGTCGCCGCGGGGGATCTGCAGCATCAGGAGATCGACCGCTTCCGGATTGACCAGCAAATAAGGAACAACAGGATCGTAGAGAACGACGGATGTCGGTCCCAGCTTCAGCTGCCGGCCGGACTGGTGAAGCTTCGAATACCCCTTCTTCTGGACAATGAGCTTGACCATGTCCGGCGCATCGCCCGCCGAGACCCGCTCGCCGTGAACGCTGTGGCGGCCGGCACTGAGATGGCTCAAGCGGCACGGGCCGAGGCTCGCCGAAACCAGCCGGCTCCCGACGCTTTCAGCCTTTGCAAAATCGAGGCGAACGTTGCCGAACAGCCGACGTGCCAGTAGCGGGAAATCCGCGCCGGCCGCCTTGTCGATCCGGCCACGGGAAAGATTGGCCGCAACACTCATGCATCACTCCTCAATGGGCAAGGTATGCCCCGTGCAGGATGCCGGGGTTGGATTTCAGTTCGGCCGATGTCCCTGCAAATGCCAGGCGGCCCCGCTCCATCACCATCGCGCGGCTGGAGAGAGACAGTGCCAGATTGGCGAACTGTTCGATCAGAAGGACGCCGATGCCCTTGTTCGCCGCAAGCGTCAGGGCTTCCCCCAGGCGCTTCACGACGGCAGGCGCCAGCCCGAGCGACAACTCGTCGACGATCATGAACCGGGGTCTGGCAATAAAGGCCTGCCCCATGGCGACCATTTGTTTCTGGCCGCCGGAGAGATTGCTTGCGAGCTGAAGCCGGCGTTCCTTCAATTCCGGGAAAATCTCGAAAACCTGATCGAGACCGGATTTTCGACCCGCGACGGTCCGGTCAAGGGCGGCGACCAGAAGATTGTCTTCTACCGACATCTGCCCGAGCACCCGATGGCCTTCAGGAACGAGCGCAATGCCCTCTCTACGGATCCTGTCGGGCACAAATCCGCTCAGCCTTGCGCCATTCAACCGCACCTCCCCGCCGCTTAAGGGAATTGCGCCGGCCATGGCCATCACGGTCGATGATTTGCCGGCGCCATTGGCACCGAGAAGGGCCGTGATTTCGCCGGAAGGCACGGAAAAGCTCACGCCATGAATGACGCGCTTGCCGCCCCTGTCGACAACCAGATTTTCAACGTCGATGGCAGATGTCGATGGCATCAGATCTCTCCGAGATAGGCGCGGCGCACGCTTTCGTTCTCGAGCACCTCCGCGGTGGGGCCGACGACAAGCAGCCGTCCGTAGTCGAGAACCATGGTCTCGCTGCACATGGCGCGGATCAGTTCCACGTCGTGATCGATCACCAGCACCTGGGCGCCGAATGCCTGAGGAATTGCAAGCACAAGGTCCTTGAGGACAGCGCCCTCCTCATCCGTCAGCCCTGCCGCCGGTTCGTCCAGCAGAATAAGCTTCGGCTTACCCACCAGGCACTTGCCGAGCTCCACCAGACGCCGCTGGAAGAGATTGAGCCGCGCGCCCATGACATCGGCGACAGCGGTCAGTCTCACAAAGGACAGCGCCGTCTCCACGGATTGCGTTCGCTCTGCGGCAGGCAGGACATGGTCGGCGATGGCATAAAGATTGTCACGCGCCGACATGTCCTCAACGACCTGCTCGGTCTGGAACGATCGCCGCAGGCCCGCCTTCACGCGGTTGAGCGGAGACAGAGAAAGAAGCGGGACGCCGGAAACCAGAACGGAGCCCTCTTCCGGCTTCACGAAACCGGAAAGCACGTTGAGCAGCGTCGTCTTTCCCGCGCCGTTCGGCCCGATGAGGCCGGCCACCGGAGCCTTCAAGGTTGCCGTCAGCTGGTCGATCGGCTTGATCCCGCCGAAACGGACGGTGATGTTCGTCAACTCGATCATGCCGCCTCCCTCCCCGAAAACAACCGGCCAACGCGCGCAATGAGCGCGGAGATCTGGCCGGCAATGCCGGTCGGTGCGGTCGCCAGCGCGTGAAACAGCGCGACACCGAAGATGCCGATGGTCACGTAGCCATCGATACCGAGGTCGGTGAGAAGCGCGGGCACGGCCCGCAGCAGCAGCCCGGCAATGAGTGCGCCGAACCAGTTGTAGCTTCCGCCGACAATGGTGAGCGCGAAGAGGTTCAGGCTCTCGAAAGCCGAAAAGGCGCGGCCGTCGAGCTGTCCGACATTGCCCGCCAGCAGCGCGCCCGCAATGCCCGCGAAGAAGCCCGAAAGCGCGAAGGCCCAGGCTTTATAGGTCAGCACGTTGACGCCGGATGCCACCGCCACGGTTTCACCCTTGCGGATGAGGGCCCATGCGCGCCCCGGCTTTGCCAGCTTGTGCCATTGCATGACCACGAAGCCGAGCGTTGCCATGGCGCAGACGTAGAGAAAGTAGGCGGTTGCGCCAGTCGCCATCGAAGGACGGGCCAGCATGGCGCGTCCGGCGCCATCGGCGCGCCCGAGAAATCCCGGTCCGCCGTCGGGAAAACCCCAGGCGCTGATGATCGTCTGGAACGTACCAGCCAGCATCAGCGTAACAAGCGCGAGATAGAGCCCGCGAAGTCGCAAGGCGGGAATGCCGAAGACGAGGCCCACCAGCGCGGCAACGACGCCACCAGCCAGCATGCTCAATTCGAACGGCGGATGATAGGCATGCCCGATGCGAAGAGCGACCCAGCCGCCTACCCCGACGAGTGCGAACTGGCAGAGCGATACGAGACCAAGCTGGCCGTAAAGCACGGCAAGGCCGGTGACCGACAGCGAGAGCGCGACCGCCGAAGTGCAGGCCGAAAGCCAGAAGGCATTGGACAGGAAGGCCACCGCGACGGAGAAGATCGCCATGGTCAGCACAATCAACAGAAGCGGAAACGCGACGGTCGGCCGTCTGATCGTATCAGACATCGAATGTTGCGGTTGGGTCATCGGCACGGCCTCGGCGTTCATCGGTCCCTCAGAGTGGTTATCGACATGGCGCCGAGGATCATCACGGCAGCGAGCGCAATGACGAAGGGCGCGGCTGCGCGGTAGGAAGATACCCAGTCGATGGGCGTCAGCGCCGCTTCCACAACGCCGACCGATATTCCGGCAATCGCAGTCACGGTCAGCGAACGCAACTGACCCAGAATGGCCGCGGCAATCGCGGGGATGACCAGGAAGGTCAGGAAAGTTCCCTGAAGACGCACCAGATCGGCCAGCAGCAACCCCGCCAGGCCCGCAAAGACCCCGGTGATCACCCAGGCCGCCGTCTCGGTGTAGCGAATGCGCACGCCGAGAATTGCGGACAGGTCGCGGTCATTGGCAAGCGCGCGCATGTCGAGGCCCAGCCGGGTACGATTGAGAAGCAGCGTGATGGCCACCACCATCAATATGGCAAGCGCCAGCGCAATGAGCCGCGTGGCGGTGAGGCGCACCCCAAACAGGGTGAGAAACATCTGGTCGGTCGGCAATTGCAGGCGGCGCGGCAGCTCGCCCCAGATCACGCCCATCACGGCGATCAGGAAAAGCGCAGGTGCCACGGTCCCGACTGCCTGCACGACCGTATCGCGATGGGAAAGTAGCGGCGCAAAGACCCGGCCGTAAAGGAAGCTCACCGCCGTAGCCACGGCGACCGCAGCCAGGATCGCGACGGCAAGCGGCTGCTGCCATTGCTGGAGCTGCCACGCCACGTGGGCTCCCAGCGCACCAATGGCGCCAAAGGCGAAATTCAGGACGCCGGTCGACCGGTATAATATCACAAGGCCCACACCGGACAGCGCATAAACCGCTCCGATGCCAAGGCCGGAAATCAGGAATGGCAGAAGATTCAAGCGCGTTTCTCCCTTTATCAATCCCGCTGAACGGGTGTTCGGAACGGCCAGCCGAAGCGGCCGTCCCTTTTGGAGATCGTCGAGACGACGATTACTTCATGGTAGCTTCGAAGGCGCGGACGTCCTTCAGTTCCGGATCGGGCGACGGCGCGCAATCCGACACGACCTTCCATTTTCCGCCTTCGGAGACCGCCATGCGTGTCGACGAGTTGGCATTGTGGCGCGGCTGACCGTCGCCGAAATACCAGGGCGCGCAGAAGATATCGCTCTGGAAGCCCTTCACCTGGCGCACGGCCGCAGACACGGTTTCGCGGGTGATGTTCTTGGGATCAAGCGTCATGAGCGCTTTTTCCGCAATGCGGGCGGCGAGATAGCCAGCCTGTGCGAACGTGTCGCGCGGGTCGCTCTTCTGGCCATACTTGTCCATCACGG
The DNA here is from genome assembly GCA_900466575.1 of Hyphomicrobiales bacterium. Lineage (GTDB taxonomy): Bacteria > Pseudomonadota > Alphaproteobacteria > Rhizobiales > Rhizobiaceae > Ensifer_A. The sequence continues at coordinate 71,071 of UBMP01000007.1, forward strand.
CGAGCCAGTTCTGGTTGTCGGGCGTAGTCGCCTGGAGGTCGTTGAACTCCATGTTGACGAAGAACTTGCCATCCCAGGCCGGCCCGATCGTTGCGGGAACCGAAAGGTCATAGGCAGAGGCAGCCGACAGGAAGGTGATCGTCTGGTTCAGGCCCTGTTCTTCGGCGGCCGTCAGCAGCGGCACGGCCACGCCCTTCGACATGCCGAGCACGATCACGTCGGGCTTGCTGGCAGCGGCCTTCAGGATGATCGACGTCGCGTCAGCAGAGCCCGGATCCATAAGGATGGTCTCGGCCTTGAAGCCCTTTTCCTTCGCCAGCGACACAACGCCATCGCAGGACCATGTGCCGACATTGGGAATGTTCGGCCCGATGCAGGCGACAGACTTGGCATTCAGCTTGTCGAGCGCGTATCCCATCGCGCCGAGCATGGAGACGCGGGGGCCGGCATTGGTCGGGGCGTAGTTCTGGGCAAAGAAGCATTCGCGCGGAACGCCGACGCCGGCGATCACCTCGATGCCGGCCTTCTTGTAAAACTCGGCGTTCGCGCCGCATTCCACATAGCTCGAATTGCCGACCATCAGCACGGCCTTCTGGTCGTTGACGAGCTTGGCGGCGAGCTGGGCTGCGGTTTCCGGATTCCACTGGTCGTCTTCAACCAGATACTTGACCGGCCGGCCCTTGATGCCGCCATTGGCGTTCAGGCAGTTGAAATAGGCGAGCGCCGATTTCGTCGAGTTGGAAAAATCGTCCGGCCCTGTCTTACCGGTAATGGCGCCGATGATGATCGGTTCGCCCGTTGCCGGCTTGCCGGAATTGTCACCGCAGGATACGGCGGCATGCGCGCTCAGGGCCGACAAGAGGCCCAAGGTGAGGCTCGCGGCCATCACCTTCAAGATTTTCAGCATGTCTTCTCCTCCAAAATGAGCGCCGGACCCACTGTTCCGCGCCCTCCTCCATGGTTCCGGACCCGACGGGCCGGTCTTTCGTCACCTCGCCGAAGCACTCCCTGCTATCAGCGAGGCAGCCTTGGCGCCGATCATCATGGATGGCGCGTTGGTGTTGCCGGACACGAGAGTCGGCATAATCGATGCGTCCGCGACGCGAAGCCCCTCCACGCCCTTGACCTTCAGGTCCGGGGTCACGACGGCAGAGACATCGTCGGCACGCCCCATCCGGGCGGTTCCTGCGGGATGAAAGACGGTCTTGGCGGTCTGCCGGATATAGTCGCGCAGCGCCTGCGGGTCGTTCTCCACGCCCGGGCGCGGCAGCACGCGGCGCTTGACGATGCGCGCCAGAGCCGGCTGCTCAAGGATGCGGATGGCGGCTTCCACGCCGCGCACCAGCGTCTCGATATCCGCCGGATCGGACAGGAGATTGGCATCGAAATCGACCGGCGCTCGCGGATCCTTCGAGGTAATCCGGATCGAGCCCCGCGAGCGCGGGCGCAGGTAACAAGGGCCGATGGAAAGACCATGTCCGGGCTCCGGCTCGCGGTCGACGAACCCGATCAACACCGGAAGAACATGGAACTGCACATCCGGCTGGCCGGTCCCCGCCGTGTCCATGAAGCCCCCGCATTCCACCACGTTGGAAGCCAGCAGTCCCCGCCGCGTCGTCAGATAGCGCAGCATGTGAAGGGCCGCCTTGATCCCCTTGTCCTCGCCGAGGATGGAAATCGGGTCCTTCGTCTCCGCCTGAACCGGCACTTCCAGATGGTCCTGATAATTCTCGCCGACACCCGGCAGGTCCGCAACAACGTCGATGCCCAGCTCTCTCAGGCGGGACGCGTTGCCGATGCCGGACTGCTGGAGAATGCGAGGCGTTGCGATCGCGCCCGCCGACAGAACGATCTCCTTGCGCGCGCTGTAGACGGTGCCATCGAGAAGTTCGATGCCCTTGGCCTGTCGGCCTTCAAACAGAATACGGGCGACCTTTCGCTCGGTCAGCACCGTTACGTTCGGTCGCTTTTCAGCCTCTCGCAGGAAGGCTTGTGCCGAACTCCAGCGCCGTCCGCCCTTGGTCGTGCTCTGGTAAAAGCCGGCGCCTTCCTGATCCGCGCCGTTGAAGTCGTCGTTTGCGGGCAGGCCCGCCTCGTGCGCTGCCTTGACGAAGGCTTCGGAGAGCGGATGGCGATGGCGCGGGTCGGACACCGCAAGCGCGCCCTGCTGTCCGTGATACGTGCCGTTCAGGCGTTGATTGTTCTCCAGACTGCGGAAGAGCGGCAGCACTTCGTCATAAGACCAGCCGGGGCATCCCATCTGGGACCAGGTGTCGTAATCGTTGCGATGCCCGCGAACGTAGATCATGGCGTTCAGCGAAGACCCGCCCCCCAGGACATTGCCCTGCGGAACGATGCTTGGTCGGCCATTCAACCCCTTCTGCGGATTGGAAGCATAGGGGTGAATATCGATGCCCTTTTCCAGGACCTTGAAGAAGGTCGCAGGGATGTGGATCCAAGGGTCACGGTCCCGCCGACCTGATTCGATCAGCAGCACTGTCGTGTCGGGCCGCTCCGACAGCTTGTTGACGACAACGCAGCCCGCCGAGCCCCCGCCGATGACGATGTAATCGAACGTATTCATGGGTCAGCTCAACACCGTCTGGGACACTGTGAACTCCTTCAGGCCCTCGGCACCGAACTCCACACCGATGCCCGATTGCTTGACGCCGCCGAAGGGGGCATTCGGCTGGATCGCGCCATGCTTGTTGATCCAGACCGACCCGCATTCCAGCTGCAGCGCATAATGCCGGGCACGCTCGGCGTCCGCGGACCAGACGGAACCGCCCAGTCCGAAAGAGGTGGAATTCGCCCGCTGAATGACCTCCTCGACATCGGAATAGCGGATGATCGGCAGAACTGGGCCGAACTGCTCTTCATCGACAAGCCGCGTACCATGATCGACGTCGGCGACCAGCGTGACAGGATAGAAGTAACCGGGACCTTCCTGCGGGTCGCCCCCAAGCAGGATGCGGCCGCCCTTCGCTTTCGCATCGTCCACCAGTTCCCGGAGCTTGTTGAACTGCATCGCGTTCTGGACCGGGCCGAGCACGCTCTTCTCGTCCAGGCCGTCACCGACCGTGATCTTCGATGCATAGTCGGTCAGGGCCTGGCAGACCTGGTCGTACAGGCTGTCATGGACGTAAAGCCGCTTCAGCGCCGCGCAGGTCTGCCCGTTGTTGATGAATGCGCCCCAGAAGAGCCCTTCCGCAATGCGGCCGGGATCGGCATCCGGTAGCACGATGCCGGCATCGTTGCCGCCCAGCTCCAGCGTCAGGCGCTTCAGCGTCTCCACTGCGGAAGCCATGACCTTCTTGCCCGTCTCCGTCGAACCGGTGAAGCTCATCTTGGCAATGCCGGGATGGGCGGAAAGCTGGGCGCCGATCTCATTCTCGCCGGTGATCACATTCACCACCCCGGCCGGCAGCACCTCATTCATGACCTCGATGAGGCGGATCGTCGACAGGGGCGTGAGCGGCGACGGCTTGATGACCACAGTGTTCCCGGCACGAATGGCCGGGATCATGTGCCAGCAGGCAATCATCACCGGCCAGTTCCACGGCGTGATCGAACCCGTGACGCCGATCGGCTTGCGGTGCAGCTCAACACGACCCTCGTTGTCGTCCTGCAGCACCTCGACCGGCAAAGACAGTTCGGCGGTATAGCGGGTCCAGGCCAGAGCGCCGCCCAGCTCGAAGCGCGAGCCCAGCCCGTTGAGCGGCTTGCCCTGCTCCAGTGTCAGGAGATACGCGATGTCCTCGGCATGTTCGGCAATCTTGTCTGCAACGTTACGGCAGGCCTGCGCCCGCTCCCCGTCCGGCACACGCGACCATTGTGCAAAGGCCGCAGAGGCGGCCGCGACGGCGCGATCGAGCTCGGCCTTGCCTGCCAGCGGCATCTGTCCGACGACTTCGCCGGTGGACGGATTGCGAATGTCTGCATGGCGTTCGGTCGCGACACGTTCGCCCCCGATGAGCAGAGTGTACTGCTTCACGATAAACTCCTCCCGTAGTTTCTGGGAGGACTATGGCGAAACTGTCATACCTTCGTCTTGGGCGGGAACGCGGGCCGGATTGGACCGGAACGCGACGGCTATGATTTATCGGATTTTCCCGCGGCGTCCGGGCGCAGAATATCGGTCGGCGCGCAATCGAACAGCTCCTTGAAGGACCGATTGAAGTAGGAAATGTCGTTGAAGCCGGCGGAATAGGCCACTTCCGCGATGGTTCCGCAACTCTTCTCGATCTTCAGCTGCTCGATTTTCTGGCGGGCGAAATGCAGCCGCCGGTCGCGGATGACCGTGGTGCAGGTCACGCCCATGCCTTGGAAATCCTGCTGCAACGTGCGGATCGAAACGCCGAGCTGCGTTGCGAGCCACCGGGCGGAAAGATCGCTCTCCGTCAGATGCCGGTCGATCAGAAGTTCGACCATCTGGATGCGCTTGCTCGCGCTGTCCGGCAGGGCGTGAAGCGTTTCGTCCCCTTTCCCATCCGAGAGAAACGCTTGGCGCGTGGCGTTATACACCAGGTCGCGCAGATGCGACGCACCGCTCTGGCTCTCGGGCGTGTTCATGATCTTTGCAACAAGCGCCCGCAGCATCACCGCCATCGGGTCGTCGGCCAGCAGTTTGCGTGAGATGTCGAAATCGACCTTGCTCTCGGTATACATCAACTGGCGCGGCAGATGCAGCGAGAGGTGATTGGAGAACTTGCCATTGAAATAGAAGGTCGTCGGACGCGTGCTGTCGATCAGGATGCATTCGCCGACATCCAGCACATTCTGGCGGCCGAAATGCTCGACACCGCAAGTCCCCTCCATCTGCAGGATCAGGAAAAGGTGCTCGGCCGCATCCTGGCGAATGTCGTCCCAGTCACGCCGAACGTAGTCGAGGTCGTTGGAAATATGCGCGAATTCCATTCCGCAGACGTCGATGCGCCGCGCCGCGCCGAAAACCTTGTCGTCTTCCTGCACCAGATGAGGATTGAAGGCGCCGCAAATACCCCTCAGGTCGTGCCGAAAGGACTCGTAAGGCTGCGCGCTGAATTCCTGTCTGATCAGGCCTGTGGTGCTGAGTGGTTCCATCGCATGCCTCCCAACATACTTTCGAACTCCGCGAAGCATCTAGTGGATGGCGACACCAGTCAAGTGCGCCGTTGCCAACACGTCGCTCTCCTGCAGAGCGCCACCAGTCGCGGAATGGGCGGCACCCGATCAGGAAATCATCGGCAGCAGTGGACGCCCGGCCTTTTCCTCACCTCTGGCAAAAATGGTGATGGGGACGCCCTGCGATCAAGTGCCGGCGGAAGACAAAAAGGCTTCCGCCGGGGCATCTCTCAATGTCGCACGAGTCTCAGAACGGATAGTGCTGGTTCGCGTCTTCGATGGTGATCCAGCGCAGGTCCGTAAACTCGGCAATCGCCGCCTTGCCGCCGAAGCGGCCATAGCCGGAGGCCTTGACGCCGCCGAAGGGCATTTGCGGTTCGTCGTTCAGCGTCGGGCCGTTGATGTGGCAAATGCCGCTCTCGATCCGGTCGGCAACCCGCATGGCGCGCTGCACGTCGCGGCTGAAGACCGCCGAGGAAAGACCATACTCGGTATCGTTGGCGACACGGATCGCCTCTTCCTCGCCGTTGACGCGGATGACCGGCTTGACGGGACCGAAGGACTCTTCCTCATAAATGGTCATGCCAGCCTCTACATGATCGACCACCGTCGCCTCGACGATCGCGCCATTGCGCTTGCCGCCGGCAACGATCTTGGCGCCCTTTGCGGTGGCGTCGGCCATGATCCGGTCCATCTTTTCCGCCGCCTGCGGGGTAACCAGCGCGCCGAGCACCACATGTTCGCGCGGATTGCCGGCCGGAAGGGCGGCAGCGCGGGCGGAGAGCTTCGCGACGAATTCGTCGGCGATCTTCTCGTCGACAATAATGCGCTCGGTCGACATGCAGATCTGGCCCTGGTTCATGAAGGCGCCGAAGATGGCGGCATTCACCGCGCCGTCGATATCGGCATCGTCCAGAACGATCAGCGGGGCCTTGCCACCAAGTTCCAGCAATGCCGGTTTCAGGTTCTCGCCGGCCAGGCGACCGATGATGCGGCCGACGCGCGACGAGCCGGTGAAGTTGACATGCTTGACAGCCGGGTTGGCGATCAGCGCCTCGACGATGGAGGCAGCATCTTCCGGTGCATTGGTCACGACGTTGACGACGCCCTTCGGCAGGCCGGCCTCGTTGAAGCATTCGCCGATGAGGCGGTGCACGGCCGGGCAAAGCTCGGAGGCCTTGAGGACGACGGTATTGCCGCAGGCGACGGCCATGGCAACGGCGCGGGTGCCGAGAATGACCGGCGCGTTCCACGGAGCGATCCCGAGGCACACGCCCTTCGGCTTGTAGACGCCCATGGCGAGCGTGTTCGGCTTGTTGGACGGGATGATCTCGCCGCCGATCTGGGTCGTCATGGCGGCGGCTTCGCGGATGATGCCTGCGGCCAGCATGACGTTGAAGCCCGCCCATCCACCGGTCGCGCCGGTTTCCGTGATCATCGCGGCGATGAAATCGCCTGCCTTGGCGTCCATGATGTCGGCGGCCTTCATCAGCAGCGCGCGGCGCTCGCCGGGGCCGGTCTTCGACCAGCTTTCGAAGGCAACCGCAGCGGATGCAACGGCGGCATTGGCGTCCTCGATACCCGCAGCGGCCGATTTCGAGGCGACCGCGCCAGTGACCGGGTCGAGTCGGTCGAAAGTCCGCCCGCTGGCAGCAGCCTTGGCCTCGCCATCGATAAGAAGATTGATGTTCATGGGAAATCTCCGTTCAAAAAGATGTCAGAAGCCGAGAACTTCGGCATTGATCGAGGCTTCAAGCCCGCCGTCGCAGGGAATGTTGGCGCCGTTGATCCAGCGCGCGGCATCCGAGCAGAGGAAGAGGACCGGCGGCGCAATGTCTTCAGCCGTACCGGCCCGCCCCACGCGTTCGATATCGCTGTCGACACGGGGATTGCCGAGGACTTCGCGGAACTGCGTGAGGATCGGCGTTTCGACAGGACCAGGGCTGACCGCATTCACGCGGATGCCCCGATCCTTGAAGACGGGTTCGTGGGCAGCCTGCATGGTCCACAGAAGCAGGAGTTCCTTCGACAGCGGATAGCCAAATTCGTTATGCAGCCCCTCCGTCCGCAGAACGGCGTCGACATCCGGAAAGCCCTTGACGGCAACCAGCTTCTTCGCGCGCTCCAGATTGGCGCGCCAGCCATAGCCCGCGATGGAGGCGACGTTCACGATGGAGCCGCCCTCGCGGATCTTGGCCGAAACGGCATGGGAAAGCTCGCGCAGACCGTAGAAATTGATCGCGAGCGTTGGCACGATACCGGCCTTGCCGGAAATGCCGGCGACATTGCAGAGCGCATCGATCCCGCGCGGCAGGGCGGCGGCAATCGCCTCAACGCCCGCCGCCGAGCCGATGTCGCCCTCAATGAAATGGCCGACCGTAACGTCGGGCTTCTTCAGGTCGATGCCGATGACATCCGCACCCAGTTGTGCAGCGAGTTCCGCGGTGCGCTTGCCGATCCCCGACGCAACGCCGGTGATGACGATCTTCTTGCCGAATAGCATGGTGCAATCCTCCTTGATTATGGTGTGTTCGAAGCCGCCGCGATCACTCGCGCACGACATAGCCGACCGGCAGAAGCCGAAGCCCCGTGCGGTCCGCGAAATAGCCCCAGAGCCCCTTGGGCAGGACGAGGGAGAAGATGAGCGCCACCGCGCCAAGCCCGATCAGGTACCAGACGCCGGCGGCCGCGAACCATGTCTCGATCAGGAAGAACAGGATCGCGCCGAGAATCGCGCCCTCGAACTTGCCGATCCCCCCGACGAGCACCATGAAGATCATGTAGGCCGTCCACTGCACCGAGAAATAGGTCTTGGGCTGAAAGGAAATGGCGGAAGCGAGCCACAGCGCACCTGCCGCTGCAATGCCGCCGGCCGCGATCACGAAGATCAGCCGCTTGGTGCGGATGGCGTCGACGCCCAGCGATGCGGCCGCCTCCTCACTATCGCGGATCGCCTGGATGGCAGCACCCGTCCGGCTGCGCAACAGGAAGAAGAGTGCGGAAAGAAGGCCTGCCATCGTGGCCAGCGCCAGCCAGTAGATGAGGTTGCGACGCAGGCCGATATCATAGGCGTTGAGCGAAATGAGCGATGTGCCCGTTTCTCCCTGGATGAGCGTATCGAGGTTCACCAACAGATGGGCGAGTTCGGCCAGAACCCACATGCCGATGGCAAATTCTCCACCCTTCAGCTTCAGCATGAAACGCCCGACCGGATAGGCAATGACGGTCGTCACGATGGCGCCCAGCGCCATGGCGATGAACGGATCGACACCAAGATTGGCGATGCGGATGGTGAAATAGGCGCCGAGCCCGAAGAAGAGCTGCTGTCCGATGGAGACAAGCCCGCCATAGCCGGCCAGCGCATTCCACATCGCGGCGAGCACGATATAGATGAAGAGCGCTGTGAGGCGATCAACGGCCCCTGCCCCGAGCACGGCGGGCGCGACGGCAAGCGCCACGATGGCGGCGACGCAGAGGCTGACGGCAACGACGGAGGCCGTGGTCCAGCGTTCGATGCGGATGGAGGTGAGGTTGGTCGTGGTCATTTCGCGAGCCCCGCAATGCGTCTCAGCCGATAGGTGAATTCGCCCGGAAGGAAGAAGAAGCGGGCAAAGAGAACCAGGATGAAGGCCAGATGCCCGCCGATCAGAAAGCCCTGCGGATGGATGGCCGCTCCCGCCGTCTGCGCCAGCGCCAGCACGATGCCGCCGATGAGCGTGCCCCAGAGAGAACCCGCGCCGCCGATGATCGTGGCCTCGAATGCGAAGAGCAGCTGCGCGCCGCCGGCATAGGCATCGAACGTGGCCCGCATGCCGAGCGCTGCACTTGCAATGCCGATGGAGCCGACGGCAATCGCCGAGGCAATCGCGCTCGCCTTGCGCGCGTCGATCCCGACGATGCCGGCTGTATCCGCGTCTTCCGCCGTCGCCCGTATGGCCTTGCCGGTGCCGGTGCGGCTGAGGAAGAGCTGCAGCCCGCCGAGAAGGACAATCGCCGCCACAAGCGTCAGCACGCCGACCTTGCCGACGAAGATGCCAGCGGGCAATTCATAGCTGTCCCAGGCCATGTCGCCGATATAGGGGGCGAGCGAGCGCGTATCCGCGCCAAACTGCTCGAAGAGGAGATTGTCGAGCACGATCGACAGACCGAAGGTTGTGAGGATCGGCAGAAGCTCGCCACCGCGGGCGCTGCGGGCCAGCAGGAAGCGCTGCAAGGCCCAACCGATCAGTGCCAAAAGCGGCACCAGAGCGAGAAGACCGACAAAGGGCGAGACCTCATAATTCTCGCCGAGATACCACAGGAAGTAGCCGCCAAGGACCAGCAGGCTGCCATGCGCCAGGTTGATGACGCGCATCACCGACAGCATGAAGGAAAGCCCGCAGGCGATCAGCGCATAATAGCCACCGAGGACGATGGCTTGAGCGATCTGGTTCAGCATCAGTGCGCTCCCCCAAGGTTCTGGCCGCGCTTGAGGCCGAAATAGGCCTCGGTGATTTCGTCGCGGGACGTGTGCGCCATCGGCCGGTCCAGCACGACCTGCCCTTCCAGCATGCAGATCGCCCGGCCGGCCACTGCCATGGCGCGCTTCAGGTCCTGCTCGACCAGCACGACCGTGACGCCGGATTTCAGCAGTTCAGCGAGCGAGGCATAGACCTGGTCGATCACGAGTGGCGAAAGCCCCAGCGAGATTTCATCAAAGAAGATAATATCCGGATTGGTCATCAGCGCGCGGCCGATGGCTGTCGCCTGCTGTTCACCACCCGACAGCGTGCCCGTCTTCGCATGGCGGCGCTTCACGAGATTGGGGAAGATCGAGAAGATGCGATCGACGGACCAGTCGCCGCCGCGCTTGACGAGCCCGCCGAGCTGCAGGTTTTCCTCGACCGTCATGCGGGCAAACAGCCGCCGTCCTTCCGGGACAAGAACCATCCCGGATTTCACGCGCTGATGTGCCGAGAGCCCCGTCACGTCCTTGCCCTTGAACAGGATGCGGCCGCTTGCGGGCCGGATCGCGCCGGCAAGCGTCCGCAGAAGCGTCGTCTTGCCCGCACCGTTGGCACCGATCATCGCGACGACCTCGCCCGCGCCGACCTTGAGGCTGACCGAGCGCACCGCGTTGAACTGTCCATAACGGACATCGAGATTTTCAATCGACAGAAGCGTCATTCCGGCGATCCCCCGATATAAGCCTTGACCACTTCCGGGTGGCTCATCACCGCCTGTGGGTCGCCATCGGCAATGATCCGCCCTGCATCCATGCAGATGAGCCGCCGGGCAATCCTCAGAAGCACATGGACGATATGCTCGATCCAGATGATCGAGATGCCGCGCGCTGTCAGCTTGGCAATGGTCGCGACAAGCTCTTCCGCCTCGCTCTCCGTCAGCCCGCCGCCGATCTCGTCGAGCAGCAGCAGCTTCGGGTCGGCCGCGAGTGCGCGGGCAAGCTCCAGACGTTTGCGGTCGAGCAGGCCGATCGTGTCGGCCTGCCGGTTGGCGATGGGCAGCATGCCGCAGAGGTCGAGCGCCTCGAGCGTTGCCTGATAGGCGGCTTCCCTGCCGCGGTCGCCATTATGGACAGCCGCGACATGGACGTTTTCGAAAACGGTCATGCCGGAGAAGGGACGCGGGATCTGGTGCGTGCGCACCAGCCCCATATGGCAGCGTTGCATGGCGGGGATCGCGGTGATGTCCTTGCCGAAGAAGGCTATGCGACCTTCGCTTGCCGCATGCGCGCCGGAAAGCACGCTGAGGAAGGTGGTCTTGCCGGCCCCGTTGGGGCCGACGATGCCGACCGCCTCGCCTTGCCTCATCGTAAAGTTGACACCGCTCAGCACTTGGAGTGCGCCGAAGCGTTTGGCAACGCCCTTCGCCTCCAGCAGCATCGGTCCCGTCATCTCTGCCATCGTCCTGATCCCGCGTATTAGCCGTTATAGGGCTGCAGCTTCGCAGCCACCGGCACGTTCTTGTCGGTCGCGTTCTCGGTAATCACGAAGTCGTACTTGAACTTCGGGTTCTGCGACTTAACCCACTGGCCGCCGATGATCGGGCCGGGCGACACGTTCGGGAACGGACCGCTGGTAAAATCGACCTTGCCGATCATCGTCTCGGTGTTCAGCCCGGCAAGCGCCTTGGCGACCGACGCCTTGTCCTTGGCATCGCTGGCCTTGTTGAGCGCGGCAAAGCCGGCGTCGAAGAGCGACATCGTGGCACCGAGCTGCTGTGTCCATTCCTTGCCGCTCTTGGCTTCGTAGCCGTCGGCAAGGTCGGTGCCGCTGAGGCCGGTCAGGGGCGACTTGTAGGGGAAGGCCTTGTGCCAGTAGCAGGCACCGGCGATCTTGTTGCCGAGGCTGCCCAGCGCTTCGACGTCGGAGGGGAAGAGGCCGGTCTTGGCCACCTGGACGATCTTGACCTGCTTGTGCAGGCCCTGCTGGGCGGCCTGACGCCAGAAGGCGGCGAAGTCCGGCGGGATCGGGAAGCTGTTGAAGATCTCGACCTTCTCCTTCTTGAACAGCGCGATCTGCGAAGAATAATCGGTCGTGCCGTCTTCATACGGACCCGGATCGACGATGGTGAAGCCGGCAGCGGCAAGCTTCGGCGCGAGTGCGGCGCGGATGGCGTTGCCGTCGGCATCGTTCGGATACATGACGCCGACCTTCTTGTTGGTCTCGATCAGCGACCATTGCGAGACATAGGTCTTGTAGAACTCGTCGACGCCGAAGCCGAAATGGTAGCTCCACTTGAAGGGTGACGGCTGGCCGGGCTTGGCGCCACGGCCGAAATACCAGGCTTCCCATGGCATGACGGTCGACAGGCAGGGCACACCGGCAGCTTCGCAGGCATCGGAAACGGGATTGATGACTTCCGGCGTGGAGATGACCAGCATCATGTCGATGCCGTCATTGTTGATGAGGTCCTTGGCAAGCTGGCCGGCGCGCGAGGGATCGGACTGCGTGTCGCGATCCAGGATTTCGACCGCATAGGCCTTACCACCGAGCGTCACGCCCTTGGCAAGCGTCTCGCGGACCTTTTCCAGCACATAACCGTCGGTCTGGCCGAAGCCGGCAAGCGGGCCGGTGCGCGGGCTGATGAAGCCGACCTTGAGCTTGGGCGCATCGGCCGCAAGGCCTCGCCCGCCAAGTGCCAGCGCCGCCGTACCGGCAATCGAGGCCGACACGAAGCCGCGCCGGCTGATGTTCAGGATATTCGTCGTCATGGTTTCCTCCCAGTTTGAAGACGCATGTTGCAGATGGCCGGCTCAGATCGGATAGGCGGATGGCCCCGTTTCGATTGAAATCCAGCGAAGTTCGGTAAATTCGTCGAGGGCGGCGGTACCGCCGAACCGGCCGTAACCGGAGGCCTTCACGCCGCCGAACGGCATTTGCGGCTCGTCGGCGACGGTGGCGCCATTGATGTGGCAGATGCCGCTCTCGATGCGTTTGGCAATCGACAGCGCCCGCCCGATATCGCGGCTGAAAATGGCCGATGACAGGCCGTATTCGGAGGCATTGGCAATCGTCACGGCCTCATCGTCGGAGCTGGCGCGCAAGAGGCTGACGATCGGGCCGAAGGACTCCTCCTCATAGATGCGCATGGCCGGCGTGACCCGGTCCAGGACAGTGGCGTCGAGGAAATTGCCGTGCACGTCGCCGCCGCACAGGATTTCCGCACCCTTCGAAACTGCATCGTTTATCAGCGCTCGGATGCGGGCGGCCGCGAATTCATTGATCACGGGACCAAGCTGAAAATGCTCTCGGCGCGTATCGCCAGCGACGATCCCGCGCGCACGCTCCACGAACTTCGCGATGAAGCTGTCGGCAACCGCCTCATGCAGGATGATGCGCTCCGTCGACATGCAGATCTGCCCCTGGTTCATGAAGGCCCCGAAGGCGGCGGCCTTCACAGCCTCGTCGATGTCGGCATCATCCAGGACGATCAGCGGCGCCTTACCGCCGAGTTCCAGCAGGCAGCGCTTCAGATGCCGGGCCGCCTTCTCAGCGATCTGCCGGCCTACGCGTGTCGAGCCGGTGAAATTGATCCGCCGCACGGCCGGATGTTCGATCAACGCATGGACGATCCGCTCGGCCTTGGTCGGTGCGTTGAGAATGACATTCAGAACACCGGCGGGAAGCCCTGCCTGCTGCAAGACCTCGCCAATGAGCCGATGGGTGCGCGGGCACAGTTCCGAACCCTTGAGCAGAACCGTATTCCCGCAGGCAAGTGCCATGGCAATGGCCCGGACACCCAGAATGACCGGCGCATTCCAGGGGGCGATACCCAGACAAACCCCCACGGGCTGCCGGTACGCCATGGAAAACGATCCCGCCCTTGACGTAGGCACGACCTCGCCCGAAACGGACGTCGTCATCGAAGCCGCCTCGATGAAGATATTCCGGGCGATGGTCACGTTGAACTCTGCCCATTCCCGCGTGGCGCCGAGTTCGTCATACATCGCCTCGTAGAACGCGGACTGCATCTCCTCGAGCTTATCGGCCGCTTTCATGAGGATGTCGCGGCGATAGGAAGGGCTGGCTTCGGACCAGGCCGGAAAGGCAGAGGCGGCAACATTGGCGGCATGGCGTGCATCCGTGACGGTCGCGGCAGAGGCAATCGTCACCACATGGTCGGAAATGGGGCTACGACGCTCAAATACGGCAGACCCCGTCGCATCGACGTCCTTGGCATTGATCAGCAATTTTGCATCAAACATCGCCTGCCTCCCAGCCCGGGAGAGGGGGTTGGCGCAGAAGCACACAAACCCTGATCTGCCGCCGCGCTCGCATTCGCGCATGTCAGGCAGATCGGCCTCCTCCCATAAGGCTCCCCAACCTTAGTCGCCGGCGGCATTTTGCGGAATGTTGTTTATTGGTATAAGTTTGATATTTTCTGGGTAATTGCAATCCCCTTGGAGGGTGCCATGAACGGTCAACCTGGGATCGGCGTCGAACAGTTTCGCGGCGAAGCCTTCACCCCGACGCTCTTCAGGCGGATCGTCAGACCGGGTCGTCCGCCCTATGGGCAGTTCTTTCACATTTTCGTGCTGATCGACGGTCGTGCGGTGGCCGAATTCTCGCAGGAATCGCATGTGTTGTCGGAACAGGCCGCCTTCACGTTCCCTGCCTCGGTCGCGCCCACGCTGTCGATCGATCCGGGTGCTGAAGCACTCCTTGTGGGCGTGTCCCAGGAGCTTATGATCGACGCGATCGGCAACAAGGCGGAGTCGGTCCTGCTGCGCACCTTTTCGCAGCGGCCCGCTATCGTGACCCTTGATGCCGCATCGGCTGAGACATTCACCGATCTGATCAACCTCGCGAAGGGCTTTCTCAAGGAGTTGAGGGTGCCCGGTCGCGGGTCGGACCTGGCGATTGCCGGATATGCGAGGCTGCTGATGATGACGCTGTGGCGGACCGGTGAGTGGGAAAAGCCCGCGGCCACAGGACACGGGCTCGACGTCGCGATCCTGCAACGCTTCCGCCAGCTGGTCGAACTGCACTTCCGCGAGCGCCGTCCCATCGCCTTCTACGCCAAGGCTCTCGGGCTCAGCCACGATCGGCTGCATGCCATCTGCACGCGCACGCTGGAGCGGACACCCAAGGCCTTGATCCAGCAGCGCATCATGCAGGAGGCGAACCTTCGGCTGGAACGCTCTGCCAGTTCGATCCAGGACATTGCCGCACAATTGGGCTTTCCCGATCAGACCTATTTCAGCCATGCGTACAAGCGGATCACCGGGATATCGCCCCATGAGTACCGGCGCCGGACCATGGGTCCGGAAAGCCGCGCAACGCGCGCCGTGACAGCGGAATATTTCGATTGGCCCTGACCCCCAAACGGTACGTGCTGCACCGAAGTGTGCCTTCCGGACACGCCGGCTGGGCCAAACTGCGCCGGCGGGATGCTCAGCCCAAGGCGGGAGACCGAACGCCATGGCCCGTCCGAGATTGTGCGCTTTCACATGACAGTTTGTGCTCCGAAGCGATGTTTTTCGATCCGCGCGAACGATCTAGGCTTCCTTATTCGTATCCAAAAGGAGACCAAGATATGGAAGGCAATAACGCCCTCGTTCAACGGCGGACGCTGGTGAAGCTTGCATTGGCGGCGCCCGTGATCGCCGCCGCCGGCCGCTCGCTCGCCGCGGACACGCCTCTCGTTCCCGCCTCCGATGTGGAAACGCGCAGTCTTGATGAACTGCACAAGGCAGCGCTCGCCGAAGGCGGCAAGGTGATCGTCTATTCGGGTGGCGACATTCCCAATGCCTATGCAGGCATCGAAAAAGCATTTGCCGAGCGCTTCCCCGGCATGTCGGCCCGCGTTTTCACCGACCTCAGCAAGTATCACGACGCCCGCATCGACCTGCAGCTACAGAAGGGTCGCCTCGAAGCCGATGTAGCGATCCTCCAGACCCTTCACGATTTCGACCGTTGGAAGGAAGAAGGACAGCTTCTGGCCTACAAGCCGCTCGACTGGGATGCCGTGCTGCCGGAATACAAGGATCCGGACGGGGCCTTCCTTTCCATTGGCATCATCGCCTTCTCCAACAGCTACAACACGGCGAAACTGACCGAGGACACCGCTCCTCGGGACGCTGTGGACTATCTCGATCCGAAGTGGAAGGGCCAGCTCGTGCTGACCTATCCGCACGACGATGATGCCGTGCTTTACCAGTTCGACCGGATCGTTCAGGCCCATGGCTGGGACTACATGGACCGCCTGCTCACCCAGGATGTCCAGTGGGTCCGCGGCACCGTGCCGTCGCGTCTGGTTGTGGCCGAGGGAAAGAAGGCTGCGACATTTACAGCGTCCGGCACCTTCGCGCCCGCGCCCAACGCCACGTCCCACTTCATTCTTCCGCGCGAGGATATCTTCCATTCCTGGCCGCAAACCGGCGCAATCCTGAAGGAAGCGCCGCACAAGGAAGGCGCGCGGCTCTTCATGAGCTGGATGAACTCCAAGGAGGCAACGGTGGCGCGCACCGGCCAATGGTCGGTCCGGCGCGACGTTCCGGGTGCCGGCAAGATCGGCCCGATCGAAAACTTCAATACCGATCCGTTCCGGTTCCGCACCTTCATGAAGGACCGGGCCCGCATCGAGCGGCTGAGAATCGAATTCGAGCATGTCATCGGGCCGGCCGCAGGGCCTAACCCGACCAATACGAAGGGCGTCTATCTGCTCGGCTGATCGAACATCGGATGCACGCCGTACGACAGGAAATTCGCCCGCGCTATGCCGGGCGGATTTCGACGCCGCGTTCTAACCAATATCTCGTGTTTAGTCGCGATGAACTTCGCCAGTTAAGTCCTCATGTCGCGCAATGATCGATGGGCTGAATGCCCGACGTTGCGTGATCCATCAGACCGAACGCAAGGGAGTGTAGTCCATGAATACTCGACAGCAAGGCGGTTCGCCGTTCAAGGCAGAGGAAGTCACGCTCGGCAGACGCCGTTTCCTGTCGCTGGGTTGCGCCTGTTGCGCCATGGTGACACTCCAGGGAGCGGCCG
Organism: Hyphomicrobiales bacterium; assembly: GCA_900466575.1. Taxonomy (GTDB): domain Bacteria; phylum Pseudomonadota; class Alphaproteobacteria; order Rhizobiales; family Rhizobiaceae; genus Ensifer_A. The sequence continues at coordinate 87,669 of UBMP01000007.1, forward strand.
CGTTTGCGCAGCAATCCCCGGAGATCGAGGCGCATCTCGACACCGCGACAAAGGCGGCCGGCTCCGATCTCAAGTCCTACCTGCGGCTGGCCGATCAAGTGAAGTCGATCTCGGGCCTGGCTCCCGTTTCCGTCGATACGCTGAGAGCCATGCCGACGCCGGCGCCCGCCCAAGTCTTCGACAACCTCTATTTCGTCGGCAATCATTGGGTCAGCTGCTGGGCCATCAAGACCTCCGAAGGCATCATCCTGGTGGACTCGATGGACAATGACAGCGAGGCGAAGCAGATCGTCGAGGGCGGCCTGCGCAAACTGGGCCTCGATCCCGCAACGATCAAGACCATCGTGGTCACGCATGGACACGGCGACCATTACGGCGGCGCGAACTATCTCAAGACCAAGTACGGTTCGAGGATCGCCATGGCCGAACCCGATTGGGTGATGACCGAGACGAAGCTCGACTTCGATGTTCCCGACTGGGGCCGGCCGCCAAAGCGGGACATCTCGCTGAAGGACGGCGACGTCGTTTCCCTCGGTGACACGAAGGTGGATATCCTCCTGACCGCAGGTCACACGCCCGGCACGATCAGCTTGGGCTTCGATGTCAAGGATGGCGACAAGACGCATCGGGCCATTCTCTGGGGCGGAACCGCGTTCAACTTCGCCGATCGTCCGGACCGGATGGAGAGGGTCAAGGCCTATATCGCCTCAACGGAGCGGGTTCGACAGCTCGCCGCACAGCAATCCGTCGATGTCTTCATCTCGAACCACGATCTGTTCGACGGCTCCATCGCCAAGATTGCTTCGATGAAAAAGGGGGCGCCGATCCCGTTGATCGGCGGCACGGAAACGACGCAGCGTGCGCTAACTGTCATGAACGAATGCGCCAAGGCCACTGCGCTCTCGTGGCAGGCCTAAGATCCAGATCGCCATATATAGAAGAACGAAAAACAGCCGCTCGCGCTCTGCGATGCGGCTGTTTTCGTTTGGGTGTGAAACCCTGGCGCATTCCTCAGTTTCCCGAAGAAGGCAAAGCATCGGCCGCCGCTACAGGAAGCGACCGATGCCATTTCGGGATCAATACATCTTGCGCTTGTTGACGGTTTCGGCCGGAACGGCCTGCATGACGTCCCAATGCTCGGCGATCTTGCCGTTCTCGACGCGGAAGATATCGATCACGACCATTTCGGGCGTGGCGTCCGTCTTCGGCTGCACGACCTGAAGCATGACCATATTGCCTTCGGCAATGACGCGCTTGAACTCGACCTTCTGCTTCGGCCAATGGGTGATGCCCATCTTCTCGAGGAACTGCTTCACGGCCTCGCGCCCGTCGGTCATGGTCGGGTTGTGCTGGATGTAGTCCTCGGTCCAGTAACGATCCACCGCCGTCAGGTCATGGTCACCGAACAATTCCTGATAGGCCTTCATCACCAGAGCCTTGTTGGCCTCGGTGAGCTTGTGCTGTTGCACGATCGCCTTGTCGTCCTGCTTCTTGTCGGCAGCGACTGCACCCGTTGCAGCAATTGCGGATACCAGCAGTGCGCCAGCAAGTGTCTTCATAATCACCATGATTTCCTCCTTGTGGTGTGGTTGGTCAGGAAAGGGCCTTCGCCACCAGGACGGTGTCGACATATTGGGTCATCCGGCGAATCTTGCCGTCCTTCACCTCGTAGAGATGGGCGAAGGGGGAGCGCATCGATTTGCCGGTCGCGTTGTAAGTTCCGGAATAGACCCCGAAGGCTGCCACGCGGTCGCCGTCGGCGATGTAGGTATGAACCTCCGCCTTGTAGCCCGTCCACTCGCTGCCAAGACGGGCGAAAACGCCCGCCATCAGGGCATCGACACCCACATAGGTGCCGGCATAGGGAAAGCCTTCCGCTTCCGTCCACTCCACCTCGGGATGAAGAACGGCCATCAGATTGCGGCCGTTTTCTTCGGACGAGCCTTCATAGGTCGCGCGGATCAGATCGAGATTGCTGGTCATGTCAGCCCCACTTCATCTCGCCCTTGGCGACCTTCGAACCGACATCGAGCGCAACGCCCATGCCGAGGTTGGGGAAGCGAGCTTCCATGGCGGCCTTCAGCGCGGCGGCGTCCGCAGCCTTGCCCAGTTCTTCCTCGAAAGCAAGGAGATAAGACTTGGTGTGGGCAATCGCGCTCAGATCGGTCGCGGCCTGCGGGTCGAGGTGACCGGGCACGACGACGGAAGGCTTGAGAGCCGCGATCTTGTCGAGATTGGCAACCCAGGCCGCGCGTGCCTCAGCCGTCTGCGTGTCGGCCGTCCAGACATGGACGCCGGAGAAGATCAGCACGCCGCCGAAGATCGCATCGAGCGATGCGGCGCGCAGATAACGGCGATTGGCAAGTCCCTCTGCGGCGACAATGTCGATCGTCTCGCCATCAACCGTCAGGGCCGGGCCGTCGAAGGCTTCCGGCAACACGATATCGGCGAGCGTCTGCGGACCGTTTTCCTTCAGCTGCGGACCCCAGGCGGCGAGCTTCTTCTCCACATTGCCCTTGATGGCGGCAATCGTGTCCGAGGCGGCGATGACCTTGGCGTTCGGGAAGGCTTCGCGCACGGGCTTCAGGCTGAAATAATAGTCGGGGTCGGACTGGCTGACATAGATGGCGGTCAGCGTCTTGCCGGTCGCCTTGATCTCTTCGGCAAGCGCACGACCGTCGGGAAAGGTGAAGCCGCCGTCGATGAGAAGCGCTTCGGTCGGGCCGGTCAACAGGACCGGGGCGCGGAAGAAGCCGTTCTGCCCGGCGGGAAAGTGCTTCCAGCTCAGTTTGGAAGATGTGTTGGTCATGTCGATCTCCACGATGTCCAAGGTGCAATTGTTATGACCCCAACATAAGCCGAACGGATTGCAGAGAGTATGACGGCAATCTATATAGCTCTGTGTGCTATACGCTTACAATCGAGGTCATGGGATGGAGTCAATCAACCTCAATCGGCTCGCCTATTTCGTGGCCGTGGTCGATGCCGGCTCCTTCACGGGTGCTGCCGCCGTACTGGGAATTACCAAGACGGTCGTCAGCCAGCAAGTGGCGCGGCTGGAGGCGGACCTGCAAACGAGCCTTCTTCTGCGGACAACCCGTCGCGTCGAGCCCACGGAGGCCGGTCGTTTGCTGCATGCCCGGGCAGTTAACATCCTGCGAGAAGCCGAAGATGCGTTCGGCGAAGTCACCGAGGTTACGGCCAGTCCGACGGGAACGCTGCGCATCGCCGCGCCGAACGATTTCGGCACATTGACCATCGCGCCGCTGCTCTCGAAATTCCGCCGGACCTATCCGGCCTGCACGGTGGATCTGATCCTGTCGGATGCCAAGATCGACCTGATCGCCCATCATGTCGACGTCTCGATCCGGGTCGGTTGGCTGGAGGATTCCAGTCAGCAGGCCCGCCGCATCGGAATGTTCCGACAATTGCTCGTCGCCGCTCCGGATGTAGCGCGCGCACTTTCCCTCGATGTCCCGGACGATCTTGCCCTGCAGCCTTTTATCGCCAATGGGGCGCTCCGCGAACCGCTGGTCTGGCACTTCTCACGCGGAGACGCCGAACGTCGCACTGTGCGCATGCTGTCTGCGATGACGATCGACGCAACGCCGGCCGTCCTTGCCGCAACGCTGGCCGGCAGTGGCCTTACGGTGTTGCCTGATTTTCTGATCGGCGAACAGCTGAAGAGCGGTGCGCTCGTTGAGGTTCTACCTGAGTGGTCCCTGCCCTCTGGCGGCATCCACGCGGTTTTTCCCGCAGCCCGCTTTCGTCCGGCAAAAGTCACTGCCTTCGTCGCCATGCTCGCCGCCGAGATGAAGCTCGCATAGACGAGCCCTCGATGGCAAACACAGCTTCAGCAGCCTAAATCTGACTCGGCGCGCTTGCAAAGAGGCCGGGAAGTGGATGCTTCAAAACCTGACATGGCCATCGGCCTGTCCATGTACCGATAAGCGTGGCGATGGACCATCAATCCGAAAGGAATGGGCCTGGAAGAATAGCTGCACGCTTTCTACGGCTCAGTAATCAGCGATTTCGGCAGCCTGGTACTGGATGGGTTGCAAGGGAGCCGTTGCGATCTTCATTGCTTCGGCCTCGTCTATACCGAGGATGGTCAAGACGAGGGTCGCAGTTCGTTCGGGTAGCGCTTCCGTGAGTTTCGCGTCCTTTTCGTCAGCCATTGCGTCCAGTTCGGCCACGATGGCGCCGAGCACGGTGGCTCCGACGGATATGAATGTCACGAAGCTATCATTCGTTTTGAACCGGCCGATCTTGAGCCCTTGGGCAATATCTCGGTTCAGGCGACCGGCCAGGCCTGCGCCGCCTCTCATGCTGCGCGCAGACATGCCTTCCCGCACCAGAAAGCGCCCCCAGAGAGGGTCTTCCTTGGCCCGATTCATGGTGTGACGAATGCTGGCCGATATGATCTCCGCGCTGTCGGATACGGTGTCGAGGCTCCGCTCCAGCGCGTCCGCAAACGCCTCGAAAACCCAGTTGACGATGCAGGTGTAGATTTCCTCCTTGGAGGAAAAGTGATTGTAGAACGTGCCGAACCCGACATCGGCGGCTTCCGTGATCTCGTTGATGGCAACCGCCTCGAGACCTCGCTCGGCCATCAGGCTCATGGCGGCTCTCAGCAGCTTCGTGCGCGTCTCGCGTTTGCGCCTCTCGCCGCGCGGCGCCCGTTCCGAACGCGGGCGTGCAGAGGCATCTGCATCTTCGCTCCCCGTGTCTCGCTCACGCGTTTTCATCGTCTGCTCTATCTTGCGGTCCGAAACCCGGACGGTTGATTCTGACATTTCCATCCCGCCTGCGGAAACCCGGCAAGTCAATGGCCAAGTGACGCACCCGTGCACAAACCGATGATTCCGCTTCGATTTCCAGCAACTTTGCCCGCAGGAAACGAAGCTGTTCTTCGCTCGATTTTCTAAATCTTTCGAACGCATTTGCATCCCTGTTGACAAACTGCCATTTCTAAACTGATAATATCATCAGTTTCGATAAATTAATCCATTATCGTTGCGAGCTCGTGGGAGGAGCTTTCCAGATGAATATTCAAGTCACGTCGCCTTTGGCGGCGGATGCGCTTTCGCGCGTCCCTTTGCAGGTTGATGTTCTGGTCGTCGGGCTGGGGCCGGTGGGGGCGGTCATGGTCAATCTGCTGGGCCGGCAGGGGATCAAGACGCTCGTCATTGACAAAGCCGCCGAGATTTTCCAGGCACCCCGCGCCATCGCGCTGGACAACGAAGCGCTGCGCATCCTTCAGCTCGCTGGGCTTTCAGAAGACGCCTTTGACACGATCGCGATCCCCTTCGTGCAGATGCGCTGCCCGATCGTCGGGGACTTTGCGCGGATCAACACGCTCGGCACCATTGACGGCTTCCCCAAACAGGTCACCTTTTATCAGCCGCAGCTCGAGACCGTGCTGCGGGGTATGCTGCCAACCCTTCCCTCCGTCACCGTGGCTCTCGAAACAGAGCTTGCCGGCTTCACCGAAGATGACGGCGGCCTGATCGGGCATCTGCGCAGCGGCGGCCGGAATATCGACGTGCGGGCGCGTTTTCTCGTCGGTGCGGATGGCGCGGCATCGATCGTCCGCCAGCTGATCGGCGAGCAGTTCGAAGGCAAGACCTATGCCGAGGACTGGCTGGTGGTGGACGCGCAGCGCGAGCCACCCGGCATCGACCATATCGAATTCCTGTGCGACCACAGGCGCCCGGTCCCTCACATGGTCGCGCCCGGCAACCGCGAGCGCTGGGAGTTCATGCTGCGCAAGGGCGAGCGGCGCGAAGATGTCGAGCGCGAGGACAATGTGCGCAAGCTGCTCGGACGCTGGGATGGTTCAGGCCAGATGATGCTGGAGCGAAAGGCCGTTTACCGCTTTCATGCCCGCGTCGCCCGGCAGTTTTCCAAGGGCTCCGCCTTCCTGATCGGCGATGCCGCACACATCACGCCGCCCTTCGTGGGGCAGGGTCTGGTCGCAGGCCTGCGTGACGCGGCAAACCTCAGCTGGAAGCTCGCCTGGGCGGTCAAGGGCCTCGCCGGTCCGTCAATCCTTCAGACCTACGACACGGAACGCCGGCCGCACGCGATTTCGATGATCAATCTCGCCAAGCTGATGGGCAAGCTGATCATGCCGCGCAATGCCGCAATCGCCTTCCTCAACCACGGCCTTATGCGGGTCGTCCATTACATCCCTGTCATCCGCAATCTTTTCGAAGAGCTGGAGATCAAACCGCAGAACCGTTTCAAGGCCGGGCTTTTCCAGAAATCCAAGGCCAGAACAAAGCTCGTCTGCGGCGCGCTGCTGCCGCAGGGCTGGGTCCGCGCCTCCGACGGGCGGATTGCCCTCAGCGACGAAGCACTCGGCTCCGGCTTCGCGCTGATCGGCTTCGGCTGCGACCCCTGCGCAAAGCTCGATCCCGAGATGGCGCGACGCTTTGCGGCCATCGGCGGCAAGGCGATCCAGATCGCCTATCGCGGCCAGCGGCTCGGCCTGACCTCCGGCGACACCTACGAAGACCTGGAAGGCGCATTCCTGCCGCGTATCGCCAAGGCCGGCGCGGTCGCCATCATCCGTCCCGACCGGATCGTGATGCATGCCGGCGCTGCCAGCGAGGTCACCCGGCTGGTCGCGGAATGTCTTGACCTGATGCAGGCGCCGGTTCGCGCCGCTCCCGAATTCGCCTGATCGAAACCCCTTTCAAGAGACCGGAGACGCACGATGAAGCTCTCGACACCCCAACCCACCCGTCACGCCAACCCGACGACCAGGGCCAGCGAACTCGCCTACCTGATCTTCGAGCGCCCCGATATTGCCAAGGCGGAGGCCTTCCTGATGGATTTCGGCCTTCTGCCCGCCAAGCGGGAGGAGAATGTCTCCTTCCTGCGCGGCACGGGCACGGCGGCCTGCTGCTATGTCATCCGCAAATCGCAGACGCCGCGCTTCGCCGGCTTTGGCGTGACCGTCGATACGGAGGCGGAGCTGAACGCGCTGGCCGCATTGCCGGAGGCAAACGGACCCATCGTGCAATCCACCTATCCGGGCGGCGGCAGGATGGTGCGGCTCACCTGCCCATCGGGCTTCGAGGTGCATGCGGTTTACGGCAGAACGCCTGTCGAGCCGCTGCCGCACCGGTCACCCTTGCAGCTCAACTCGGCGGACGGGATCACGCGCATCAACGAGACACAGAGGCTGACGGTTACCGCGCCCGAGATCATCAAGCTCGGCCATGTCGTGCTCGAGGTTCCGGACTACCAGCGTACGGCCGCCTGGTACACGCGGCATTTCGGCTTCATTCCGACCGACATCCAGGTCTTCCAGGATGGTTCCCCGGCCGTCGCCTTCATGCGTGTCGACCGCGGCGATATGCCGGTCGATCACCACACACTGGTCCTGGCGCAGGGTGTTGTGCCGAAATACAGCCACAGCGCCTTCGAATTGATCGACCCGGACGCGGTGGCCATGGGCCAGCGGGTTCTGCGCGAGCGTCAGTGGCATCATGCCTGGGGCATGGGACGGCATCTGCTCGGCAGCCAGATCTTCGACTACTGGAGCGATCCCTGGGGTTGCCATCACGAGCATTATTGCGATGGCGATCTTTTCACCGCCGACAATCCGACCGGCATCCACCCCGTGTCGCGACAGGCCATGTCACAATGGGGGCCGGAACTGCCGCGCAGCTTCACCAAGCCGAAGCTCACCATCGCCTTCCTGCGCAGCGTCATTCACAGCCTGCGCACCAGCCCCGACCTCACCTTCGGCAAACTCCGGACGCTGATGAAGCTGTTCGGCTGAACTTTCCACTTTCAAGACAGATCGGACCCGCCCCTATGGCTCTCAATGTCATCCGCTTTCAAATTCAGGGCGTCCCACAATGGGGCGTCATCCGGAACGGGCAGATCACGCCCGTTCCGGGAGATTTTCCGACAACCGGAGCGTTCCTCGCGGCGCACACGGTCGAAACGCTGGCGTCCCTTCAGGGCGACCAGATTTCCGAAGACAGCGTCGAACTCCTGTCACCCGTCACGGAGAACCAGCAGTTTCTCTGCCAGGGCGCCAATTATCGCCAGCACATGATCGAGTCGGGCATGAACCCGGACGACAAGCATTTCAACATGATCTTCACGAAGGCCCAATCCTGCATCTCACCCGCCAATTGCGATGTGATCCGTCCAGGCCGCGTGAAGTTTCTCGATTACGAGATTGAACTGGGTCTCGTGCTGAAGAAGAACATCACCGCCGCCTGTACCGTGCGCGACGACAATCTGCATGAGTATGTCGCCGGTCTCGTCATCGTGAACGATTATTCCGCTCGCGATATCCAGATCCCGGAAATGCAGTTCTACAAGGGCAAGAGCTTCCGCACTTTTGGCCCAGTCGGCCCCTATCTCTGCCTGCTGGACCGTCAGGAGATGAGCAAGCTTTACGACATGAACCTCACGCTCACCGTCAATGGCGACGTGCGCCAGCGCGACACGACACGAAATCTCGTGAACCGGCCGCCGGAAACCATCACGGAGCTTTCCGGCGTGCAGGACATGTTCATCGGCGACCTGATCGCGACCGGCACGCCAAGCGGCTGCGCGCTCAGCGTCCCCTCACCCACCAAACAGAAGATCGCCGCGCTTTTGCCACCTGCGGCCAAATGGAAGATGTTCATGAAAATCCAGTCGCAACGGCCGCAATATCTGAAACCCGGAGACCGCGTGGAGGCGCGCATCGTCAGTGCCGATGGCTCGATTGACCTCGGCGTCCAGCGCAATCGTATCGTGGGAGGCGCATGATGACCGGGATCGCAGGACTGCATGACATCGAAACGGTCGAACGGGATGGAGCGTTCACGCACGCGCCTGCCAGCACCTACGAGCTGATCCGCAGGAGCGCGGAAAAGCATGCCGATTTGCCGGCGCTCAGCTTCTTCCTCAGCGTTGCAGCCCATCGGACCCCCGAGCGCTGGTCCTATGCGGAACTGCTGCGCGACGTTAACAGGACGGCCAACATGTTTGCGCGCATGGGCGCGAACAAGGATACGGTCATCGCCTATATCCTGCCGAACCTGCCGGAAACGCATTTCGTCATCTGGGGCGGGGAAGCAACCGGCATCGTGATGGCCATCAATCCGTTGCTCGAAGGGCCTTCCATCGCGGAACTTCTGAGTGAAGCGGGCGCGACCGTCCTCGTCACGCTCGCCCCCTTCCCCGGAACCGATCTCTGGCAGAAGGTGCAGCCGATCCTCGCAGACGTGCCAAGCCTGAAGGATCTGGTCCTTGTCGATCTCGCCAACCATGTGCCCGGCATGAAGGGAATGCCCGTTGAGGGCGTTCCGGACCATATCCGTCTGCACGATTTTGAGACCGCGATGCAGGCGGAAAGCGGCGCCGACCTCATGGCCCCGCGCATGATCGGCAGCGCGGACAAATCCTCGTTCTTCTGCACCGGCGGAACGACGGGCGCGCCGAAGATTGCGATGCGGCGGCACGGCAACGAGGTCGCCAATGCGCTGATGAACGCCATCGTCTTTGGGCCCTCGATGGGGCCGGGCAAGGTGATCTTCTGCGGCCTGCCGCTTTTCCACGTCAACGGCGCGATGGTGACGGGCCTCGTGCCCTTTTCGCAAGGGGCACATGTCATCCTCGGAACGCCGCAAGGCTATCGCGGCACAGATGTCGTGAAACGCTTCTGGGAACTGGTGAGCGTCCACCGGATCAACTTCTTCAGCGGCGTGCCGACGCTCTATTCGTCGCTTCTCGATGTGCCGATTGGCGAGAACGACATAAGTTCGCTGGAATTCGGAATCTGTGGCGCGGCCCCCATGCCGGTCGAAGTCTTTCGCACGTTCGAAGCGCGCACGGGCCTGCGCATCCTCGAAGGTTACGGATTGACTGAAGGCACCTGCGTCAGCGGCGTCAACCCGCCCGGTGGCGAACGCCGGCTCGGCTCGATCGGCATCCGCCTGCCGGGGCAGAAGATGAAGGCCGTCGTTCTGGACGAAGCGGGGCGTTATCTGCGCGATTGCGCGCCGGATGAAGCGGGCCTGATCGTCATTTCCGGCCCTAACGTGTTCGACGGCTATCTTCGGCCAGAACACAACAGGGGGCTCTGGATCGATCTCGGTGATGGCGAGAAATGGCTGAACACCGGCGATCTCGGGCGCGCGGATGCGGATGGATATTTCTGGCTGACGGGTCGCAAGAAGGACATCATCATTCGCGGCGGCCACAACATCGATCCCTCCGTCATTGAGGAAGCCCTGCATCGGCATCCCGACGTCCATCTCGCTGCGGCTGTCGGACGGCCGGACGCCTATGCGGGCGAAGTTCCCGTCGCCTATGTCCAGTTGAAGGATGGGGCTGCACGCGACGAAGGCAGCCTTCTCGCCTTCGCTCACACCGCGATCAGCGAACGGGCCGCAGTGCCAAAGCACATCGCCATCATCGACGTGATGCCACTGACGGGCGTCGGTAAGATCTTCAAGCCGGAACTGCGGCGGCGCGAGATCGGGTCCGCCATCTATGACGAACTCGCAACGGCCGGCATCGAAGCCACCGTTCAGGTGGAAGATAGCCAGGCACGGGGCATTGCATTGTCGGTAAAGATTGCCGATCCTTCCAGACATGCCGACGCCGCAGGGATTATCGGGCGCTTCCCGTTTGCCTTTTCCCTCGCCTGAACTCCGAAACATCGGGCGCAGCCGCAAGCGCGCTTCTGGAAGGCGCCGAGCGAAATCATTGAAAAGGAAAGCCCCGCCAAGCCAGCCTCGGCGGGGTTGCCAAAAGATGGCTCTGGCCTCCCGCTGACCTCAACGATCGGTGGACCAAAGCAGGCTGCGGGACATTCGCGCCAACTATCACCCGCTTAGAAATTCACCTGCGTCCCGCCCTTCAAATCCAGAATGTCCCGAGCCTCGTCCGGTGTCGCGACCTCACATCCGAGTTCCTCGACAATGCGACGCACCTTCGCCACCTGCTCGGCATTGCTCGACGCAAGTTTTCCCCGGCTGATGAGGAGACTATCCTCCAGGCCGACTCGGACATTGCCGCCCATCTGGCTTGCGGTGGCGGCGAGCGGCATCTGTGCGCCGCCGGCCCCAAGCACCGACCAGCGGTAATCGTCGCCGAACAGCCGGTCGGCCGTGCGCTTCATGAAGATGAGGTTGTCCACCTCGGGACCGATGCCGCCGAGGATGCCGAAGATGAACTGGATGAAGATCGGCGCCGTGAAGAGGCCGATATCCATGCAGAACTTCAGATTGTAGAGATGGCCGACATCGTAGCACTCGTGCTCGAACTTGATGCCGTGCGGCGCCAGCTGGCCCGCCGCATTGCGGATATCGGCAAAGGTGTTGCGGAAGATGTAGGTGTCGGAATTGGCGATATAGTCCTTCTCCCAGTCGAACTTGAAGGTGGAATAGCGATCGGCGAGCGGATGGAAGGAGAAGTTCATCGATCCCATGTTCATCGAGCACATTTCGGGCGAGAATGCGAGCGCCGGGCCTATGCGCTCCTCGATCGTGTTCTTCAGGCTTCCCCCGGTCGAGATATTGATGACCGCATCGGTCGCCTGCTTGATACGCGGCAGGAAGGCTGCAAAATCCTTTGGATCGATCGAGACGCCGCCGTCATGTGGCCTGCGCGCATGCAGGTGGAGGATGGAAGCCCCCGCCTCCGCCGCCTCGACGGCCTGGCGGGCGATGTCGTCCGGCGTATAGGGCAGCGCATCCGACATAGTCGGCGTGTGGATTGCACCGGTAATGGCGCAGGTGATGATCGTCTTCTGTCTGGCCATGTCAGGCTCCTTTTTTAATCGAGGCCGCGGATGCGGCGGCTGATGGGGAAGAGTTCCAGCCCGCGCCGGCCGCGAATGAGACCCCAGACGCCGGAGGGCGCTTTCAGCATGATGACAATGGCGACGATGCCGAGGGCGATGAGATAGATCGTGCCGAGATCGGCGAGCGTTTCGCGCAGGGCAAAATAGATCAGTGTCCCAATGATCGGCCCCTCTATGGTGCCCACACCACCGATCACGACGATGAAGATGACGAAGGCAGTCCAGTCGTTCGAGGAGAAGGCCGCGTCTGGCGAGACGCGCAGCTTCTGAAGGAAGATGAGCGCGCCGACCAGAGTCGTGAGGCCAGCGGTGACCAGGTAGACGACGAATTTCGTGACCCAGATATCGATGCCAAGCGATTTGGCCGCAAGTTCGTTGTCACGGATCGCCATCAGTGCCACCCCGCGCCGTGACCGAAGAAGGAAGAAGACCGCTGCGGTGACGAGGACCGCGACGCCCAGCGCCAGCCAATAGGCCAGCGCCTCGCGCAGGAAGCGGCCTTGCGCCAGCGCATTCACCACGGAGACCGGCAGCGAAATTCCGGATCCTCCGCCCAGCGCCGAGACCTGTGCTGCCGTCAGGCGGAAGACTTCGGAGACGACCCATGTGCCGATGGCAAAATAGGCGCCGCGCAGCCGGAAAATCAGAACCGCGACGGGTGCCGCCACGACCACCCCGATGAGCGGTGCGATCAACAGAGCGGCGATGGGGTTCAAGCCGGCGAGCAACGTCAATCCAAAGAAGACGTAGCCACCCAGCCCGACATAGGCCTGCTGGCCCACCGACACCAGGCCCGCATAGCCCGCAAGCAGGTTCCAGAGCGAGGCCAGCGCGATGTAAAGTGAGATCTCGCCGAAGAGGCGGATATCGGCGCGGCTCGCCCACCATGGCGCGCAGGCAAGAACAAGCACGACGACGAACATAAGCGTCATCGAAATCGTGGAGAGCCGCGTGGTGCGGGAGACGTGAAGCTTCGTATCCGGCATCAGTCGATCCTCGGGAAAAGGCCGCGCGGGCGGATGGCAAGAATGATGAGGAAGACGAGATGGCCGGCCTGCACCTGGAAGCCGGGATCGATCTTCGCGCCCAGCGTCTGGGCAATGCCAAGAATGACGCCGCCGGCCAGCGTTCCCCAGATATTGCCGAGCCCGCCAATGATCACCGCCTCGAACCCGAAGATCAGGCGCGAGCCTCCGACGGCCGGATCGAACGACGTGCGGATGCCGAGGAAGACGCCCGCCAGCGCCGTGACCGCCAGCGCCAGCGCCATGGCGAGCCCGAACACATGCGCCCGGTTGATCCCCATCAGCTGGACGATATCCTGCCGGTCAGACGTGGCGCGGAAGGCGCGGCCGAGAGCCGTGTGGTAGAACATCCATTGCAGCAACCCGATCACCACGACGGCGGTGACGAAGAGGATGAGCGGCAGGACGCCGACCGACACAGGACCGGCGGCAATGCTCGCCGTTTCCAGCGCCCCCGCCTTGAGTTTCTGCGGATCGGCGGAATAGCCCATCAGCAGCGCGTTCTGGATGATCACCGAGAGGCCGAAGGTGACGAGCAGTGGCGGCAGGAGATCGCCGCCCATCGTATGGTTCAGGAGGAAACGCTGGAGCACATAGCCGACCACCGCCATGAAGGGGACGACAAGGACCAGCGCTGCGAGCGGATGCAGCCCCAGCGTGACCGAGGTCGTCAGCGCCATGTAGGCGGAGAGCACGATCAGATCGCCATGGGCAATGTTGACCAGCCGCATGACACCGAAAATGAGGCTCAGACCCGCTGCGAACAGCGCGTAGAGCCCGCCGAGAAGAATGCCCTGAACAAGGGGGTCGAGCCAGAAATCCATGATCTAAACCCCGAAATAGGCGCGGCTGATTGCGTCGCGGGAGACGTCCGCCGAGTTGCCGGACAGTGAAATACGGCCCTCCTGCAGGCAGAAGACACGCGTCGAGACGGCCAGCGCTTTCGTGATGTCCTGCTCCACAATGATCGCCGTCATTCCCTCGCCGACAATGCTGGGCAAGGCCTCGTAGATCGACTTGATGATCACCGGCGCAAGCCCGAGGCTGATCTCGTCCATCATGATCAGTTCCGGGTTGGACATGAGCGCACGGCCGATCGCCACCATCTGCTGCTGGCCGCCGGAAAGCGCGGTTGCCGGAACATTTCGGCGCTCTTCCAGAATGGGGAACAGGCTGTAGAGCCGCTTGAGGTTCCACGGGCCCTTGCGTTTGAGCTGGCCGCCGATAATCAGGTTTTCCTCGACGCTGAGTGACGGAAACAGCAGCCGCCCCTCCGGCACCAGCGCGATGCCGAGGCTTGCAATCTGGTCGACGCGCAGCGCCCCGATCGCCTGTCCCTTCCAGCGGATTGCCTCCGCGCGACTTTTGAGAAACCCCGTGACGGCGCGCATCAGCGTCGTCTTGCCAGCCCCGTTCGCCCCGATGACGGCGATCACGTCGCCTTGGGAGACCTGCATATCCACGCCATAGAGCGCCTGGAAGTCGTGATAGAAGGCGTCCAGCCCGTTAATGTCGAGAAGCGCATCAGCCATGGGCTTCGATCCCCAGATAGATCTCCCGCACCTCCCGGCTGTCCATGACTGTCTGCGGATCGCCCTCGGCGATCTTGCGGCCGAAATCGATGACGATCAGCCGGTCGACCACGGCCAGAAGCGCATGGACGACATGCTCGATCCAGACGATGGAAACCCCGGTCTGCCGGACGTCACGAATGGTCCCGATCAGCGCCTGGCACTCGTTTTCAGTGAGCCCACCCGCAATCTCGTCGAGAAGAAGAACACGTGGCCGGGCACAGAGTGCGCGGGAGAGTTCCAGCCGCTTGCGCTCCAGAAGCGTCAGGCTGCCCGCCATGACATTGCCCTTGCGCAGAAGCCCCGTCCGTTCGAGCACATCCAGACACAGATCCTCCGCTTCTCCCGCCGACAGGCCCGCACCCTGCGTGGCAGCCACATAGGCATTTTCGAAGACCGTCATGCCCGAAAACGGCTGTGGCACCTGAAAGCTGCGCGCAATACCCGCCCGGCAACGCCGCGCGGCAGACCAGTGCGTGATATCCTGTCCGGCGAGCCTGATCGTGCCTTGATCGACGGGCAGCGCTCCAGTGATCAGGTTGAACATAGAGGTCTTGCCGGCGCCATTGGGACCGATGACGCCCAGTGCCTCGCCCTGTTGCAGCGACCAGCTCTGGTGCTCGGCAACCACCACGGCGCCAAAGGCCTTGCCGACCCCCTCAAGTTCCAGAATGGCTGTCATCCCGTTTCCTTCTGTGAGACCGGACGGCGAGCGTCGCCCGGCATGTCTTGAGCAGCCGAGATCAACCCAGCAATTGCAGCTGGCCGGTCACCGGGATTTCGGGAGCGGGCTTGTTGGTGACGATCTTCAGCGCAACGCCATCGCCCTCCTTCTGCCATTGGCCGGCCACAAGAGGTGTCTTGCTGACATTCTTGACGGGCCCCTTCGACCAGTTCACCGGCCCGACAATCGTCTTCATGTCGGTCTCGGCAATCGCCTTGACGATGGCGGGATGATCTTCGAGATCCTGCGTCCGCGAAACGACATTGGCGACGACCTCGAAGAGCGCGTGCTTGAAGCCGATGGGCTGGGTCCAGGGGCGACCCGTTTCCTTCGTGTAGCCGCCCGCCAGATCGGCGGAACTGATGCCGGTCAGCGACGACTTGAAGGGATGCGACGGCGACCACCAGACTTCCGAGCTCAACCCGATACCGCGCGTACCCAGGCCCTTGATCACGGAGGGGAAGAGCAGTGCCTTGCCGATCGTGACGATCTTCGGCTTGAAACCCTGCTGCGCCGCCTGGCTCCAGAAGGTGCCGAAATCGGGCGGGATCATGTTGCCCGTCACGATCTCGCACCCGGCTTTCTTGAAGGCGTTGATCTGGTTGGTGAAATCGTCCGACATCGGCTGATAGCGGCCGGGATCGGTCAGCGTGTAACCGGCGGCCGCGAGCGGCTTGGGCAGGCCGAGCGCGGGATCGCCCCAGGCATTGCCATCGGCATCGTTGGGGAAAAGGCCCGCGACCGACTTGCCGGTGCCCGCCCCGTCCCACATCGCCAGAAACGCGGCAATGACGTCTTCCAGCCCCCAGAAGAAGTGATAGGTGCTCTCAAAGCCCTTGTCCGGCTTGCCGCCGCGCCCGAAGAAATAGGGCTGCCAGGGGCAGTCCGTGGTCACGCAGGGCACCTGATTGACCTCCGCCTGATCGGAGACCGGATTGACCGTGTCAGGCGTAGAGGCGGCGACGATGATGTCGACCTCTTCCTTCAGGATGAGTTCGGATGCCACTTCCGCCGCGCGGTTCGGGTTCGACTGGCTGTCCTTGGAGATGATTTCGACCTGCCAGCGCTTGCCGTTGTTCTCTATGCCCTCGGCGAAGCGCTTGGAGATCGCGGACAGGATGTAGTCGTCCGCCTCGGCAAAGCCCGCCAGCGGGCCCGTGCGCGGGCTGACATGGCCGACCTTCAGTTTTGGCGTCGCGGCATAGGCCCGCGTGCGGGTCAGGATGGCCGGCGCTGCCAGAAGCGCCGTTGCGCCGACCATGAAGGACCGGCGGCTTGTCAGAATGGTTTTCATGTCGTCTCCTCCCAAAGACACATTCAAAACGTCGCATTTTCCCGACGCCTTCGGCAATAGGCCGAGAGGCGGGTTCATTCAGGCAAAATTCTCTCCAGTTTCTGCAGATGGTGCGAAACGCGCGCGCGCACGGCAGCGGCTTGCTCCGGCGTCCAGGCGTAGAAGCCCCGGCCGGATTTCATGCCGAGTTCCCCCCGCTCGACCATGGCTTCCAGCAAGGGCGACGGCCCCGGGCGAGTCTCGAGATCGGCCAGCACCTGTGCATGAATATCCAGCGTCAGATCGAGCCCGACGAGATCGGCATTTTCCAGCGGTCCGAGCACCGCCAGGCGCCGCCCGAAACAGGCTTTGATGACCGTGTCCACCGAGGATGCGTCGCAGATGCCGCGCTCCACAAGGCTGATCGCCTCGCGCCAGAGGGCATGCTGCAGCCGGTTGCCGATGAAGCCCGGCACGTCCTTGGCCACGCGCACAGGCGTCTTGCCCGCGTCGCCCAGGAGCGCCATCATCGTCTCAAGCGCCGTTTCGTCGGTCCATTCCGTCCGTATGACTTCAACCAGCGGAATGAGATGCGGCGGGTTCCACCAATGGGTTCCGAGCCCGCGCTCTTTGCGCTGAAGTCCCGTCATGATCTTCGTGATCGGCATGACGGATGTATTCGAAGCGAGAATGGCATCAGCGGGCGCATGCTTCTCGATCTCGGCGAAGATCGCCTGCTTGAGTTCCATCTTCTCCGGCGCGGCCTCGAAGACGGCGAAAGCATTCTGCACCGCCGTTTGCATCGTCTCGCAGACGACGATTCTGGCCAGTATCGCCTCGATATTCGCCTCGTCCGTCCCGACCAGCCGCAGGCTTTCGGCGATCCGTGCCTTCACGCCGGCGCGGGCGGCCTCGATCGGATCGTGGATGGTCACGCTATGGCCCGCGCGCGCCATGACGAGCGCAATGCCGTGACCCATGAGGCCGGCGCCGATGACGGCGATGTTTCGGGATGCGGTTTCCATCGATTACCCTGCCGTATACCCGCCGTCGGCATAGAGAATATGCCCGGTGTAGAAATCGGATGCGCGCGAGGCGAGAAAGAGAAGCGGCCCCGCCAGATCTTCCGGCTCGCCGAGACGTCCCTTCGGCACACGCTGGAGGAACCCCTGCCGCACAGCCTTCGCATTCTCGGTGTCCTCAAACATCCAGGCCGTGAGCGGCGAACGGAAAACGGTCGGCGCGATGGCGTTGACGGTTATGCCGGTCGGGCCCAGTTCGCAACCGAGCGCCTTGGTGATGCCATCCACCGCCGCCTTGGAGGCGCAATAGGCGGTGTAGCCGGCCGGATGGCCGAGCAGACCGCGGGCCGAGCTGACCAGCACGATTTTCCCGCCTACGCCCCTCGCCTTCATGTGTTTCGTGGCGGCCCGCGCCATCAGCCAGCTTTGCGTAACATTGGCATCCATCACCGAAGCGAAGGCTTGCGGCTCCATGTCCTCGATCTTGGCGACCTTGTTCATGCCCGAGGCGACGACGAGGATATCCAGCGCGCCGAAGGACTCGACGGCCTTGTCCGCCAGCGTCGCGCAGGCCGCTTCGCTGTCAGGCCTTGCATTCGCCTCGACGACCTCAGCCCCGTTCGCCCTGCATTCCGCGGCAATTTCCGTGAGTGCAGCCGCATTGCCTGCGGCCAGGACCAGCTTGCAGCCGGCGCCCGCCAGCGTGCGGGCGGCGACCATGCCGAAGGCCCCGGAGGCTCCGGTGATCAGCGCGACCTTGCCTCTGACATCGAACATCGAAAGCGGATCGGAGAGCGACATCACTTGGCTTCCTTCGGATAGGGGATCACGACCAGCATGGAACAGACGTGGTTCGAGCGGTTCTCGATCTTGCGCAGCTCGCCGGGTGCAATCGTGCAACTGTCGAATTTGCCGAGCACTGTCTCCGTCCCATCGACGATCACCGTCATCTCGCCTTCCAGTACGACATAGACCTTCTCGAAGGGTGTGCTGTCCGGACCCGCGCCGCCGCCGGGCAGGAATTGGCTGAGCCCGACCCATTGATTGGTCGGCCCACCCTCTTCGAAGCCCTGCAGACGGAGACCGACGACATCCCAGTGATTGGGCGCCTGATAGGGTCTCGCGTCCTCGAACCGTTTCAGATGCATGACATGCCTCCCGTCGCTCGCTTGCTTCAGAACGCCTTGCCGGCTTCGATGCGATAGTTCTGTCCCTTGTCGATCATGGCGACGAGGCGGATGATGCAGCCGTCGCCGCGATCCCAGTTCCAGGGGAAGAATGCGAAGGTGCAGCGCTTGCCGGTGACGGCATCAAGGTCGCCGCCGACATTTTCGATGCCGAGAATGCCGTTCTTGAAGAGGATGTTGTGCACCGGCTCCCATTCCGGGAAATCGTCCTTCCAGTCGCGACCGCCGGACCATTCCTTGTATTCCTCGGCGAGATGCGGCAGCAGCGGGCCGTTGCGCTGCGGGCCAATGGCGGTGGCGAGCGGATGATCGTTTGCCTGCGTATCGTGGCCGACGACCTTGACGCCCTTCTCGACCATCCATTCGCCGGCGGACGGCACGAAGCCGGGGCAATAGGCGAAATAATCGCCGTCTTCATACTGCTTGTGCCAGCCGGTATTGATGATCAGGACATCGCCCTTGCGGATCGCATGGCCGCAGGCCTTTTCCAGATCCTCCCCGGTGATCGGTTCCCACTTCTTCTTGGGCAGGCTGACAACGATGCCGGAGCCGAAGAAATGCGGCAGCGGCACCTCGTCGATGAAGGGCGTGCCCTGCACGACATGCGCCGGCGCGTCGATATGGGTGGTCGCATGCATTGTGGTGGTGATGCGCTGCGAGAGCACGCCGGACTTGGCCATGTAGTGAATACGCTCGATATGGACATCCTGGAAATAGGGCCAGTTGGGATGCTGGAAGCCGAAGCGATGGCTGAGATTGTAGAATTCCAGCCCCATCGAGTTTTCAGTGTTGGATTCGAATTCGATCCCGCGGATTTTCACCATGACGCACTCCTCCCGTGGCCCGAACCGCCTCCGGTCCGTGCTCATAAGATTTCAGATTTCCTCTTGGATGTTCCTCCCATCCATACCGCATTATGATGCATGCGCACCGTATTGTGGTCAACAACTTTTTGCGATACGGTTCAATCGTACCGCATTGTGGGATATAGAAGTCAGATGAGATTCGGGTGGGAGCAGCATGGCTGACATCGACAAAGACGACGCAGGCCTTGCGCGCAACGGCATTCAGGTGATTTCGCGCGCGGCCGCCGTGCTGCGGGCATTGCGCGAGGATCCGAACGGCCTGTCGCTAGGGCAGATCGCCGAGCGGGTGGGGCTCGCCCGCTCCACGGTACAACGCATCGTGGCGGCGCTTCAGGAGGAGAGGCTGGTTTTCGCGACGGGAAGCGGAGGCATCCGGTTGGGTCCGGAAGTCACGGCCCTTGCGGAAGCAGCCAAGTTCAACGTTGTCGATCTTTGCCGCCCGCTGCTCAACGAGATTGCCCAGCAGACCGGGGAGACGGCCGATTTGTCGGTCCTGCGCGGCCACCAGATGATCTTTCTGGATCAGGTCCCGGGAACGCACCGGTTGCGGGCAGTCTCAGCAGTCGGTGATGTCTTTCCGCTGACGGATACGGCCAATGGCCGCGCCGTGCTCGCCGAGATGCCGCCGGAAACGGCCGAACGTCTGGTTCTTGAGGAGTTTCGCAAGCGTGGCCTGGCAGAGCCATGGACGCGCTTTGCGCCGATTCTCGACGACGTACGCCGGACCGGCATCGCCTATGACCTTGATGAACATACGGTCGGCATCTCCGCAGCCGGGATCGCTTTCAGTGACTGGAAAGGCGCGCTCCACGCCGTTTCCATCCCTGTCCCCTCCTCCCGGTTCGAGAGCCAGAAGCCCGCCGTCGTTCAAGCGCTCCTGCGTGTCAAGGCTGACGTCAGGCGACTTTTCGGCGGGTAAGCGAGGCGCCTTGCGTGGAACCGCGTTGTTGAAAGCCAGTGCAGCTCTCTGTTTCCACCGTGTAATTCCGTAAAATTGAAATGGGGGTAGCGAAAACTTCTTAAGGTTGTCGTTGCATATTGCGCGTCGCATGATCGGGTCGGTGACTGCCCGTTCCAGTTTCCGCAACCTGCGAGGGGCACCGATGCGCAATACCTTCCGGCATATGAGAGCATTTCTTCTCGCTCCAGCCTTCGTGCTTCTGGCGGGAATATCGTCGAACGCACAGCAAGTCGACGCTGCGATAACGCCCGTCGAAAATGCCCGCCTGACGCGAGAGGCAATGAAGCGCGGAGACTTCGTGGCGGCACGCGACATCGTCGCGCGCATGATCTCGCAAGACCCTTCCGTCGTCTGGACCGCCTACCCGACCGAGGCCTTCATGCTGGCCGTCTCCGATCCAACGGATGCAGACCTTCGCAAGGCGGTTTCGACCTGGGTGGAGAAGAGCCCCATCGATCCGATTCCCTATTATGTTCGAGCGCAGCTCGGCTATGACTTCGGCTGGTTCCAGCGCGGGCACGACTATGCCAACGAAACGGAGACGGCCCGCCTTCAACAGTTCGCCGACATCATACAGTCCGCTCAGAAAGATATCGAACAGGCACAGGCGCTGGGGGAGCACGATCCGTACAGCCACCAGCTGCGCATTCGCATTCTAGCGAGCGACGGCTATGGCGATCAAGTGCAGGCTGCCGTCAATCAGGCCGCATCGCAATATCCTGATTTCGTGCGGCTGCAGGATATCGCCTTGTCCAGCCTTCAGCCAAAATGGGGCGGAAGCTACGAGGCGATGTATGATTTTGTCGGCAAGGCCACCGCCAACGCGCCGTCGGCCGCACCGATCCGCCTTCTGGAGATCGACCTGTATCGTTTTCTGCTGACGAATGCCTGGACCGATTGCTGGTATCAGGAGAAGACGCAGGACGGCATCCGCTACTGCGTCCAGACGTTCATGAAGACGCAGGTGAGGGACAATCTCGACACCCGCGTGACAGCCACCCTTTCGGCATTCGGCGCGAAGAACGCCTATGGCACCAATGTCGCTGTCGAGGCGCTGTTGTCCGAAATGATCGATAATTACGGCGGGGAAGCCTTTGCCGCGCCGCTTTTGGAGGTCGCGGCCACGGCGTACAAGAGCGACACACGTTTGCGCCCGGACAAGCCGGTCGACAACAATTACCTGATCGACGCGCTCGTGGCGCGGTCCTGGTATCACCAGGGAGGTTATGAAAACGCCGCGACCAAGTACGAGGATGCGCTGAAGCATCTGACCTCGGCAGCCTTCCCTGGCGAGGGACAAAGGAACATGGCCGAGGGGGCGCTGCAAGATCGCCTCGCCGAGAGCTATTTCCAGCTCAAGAGGACACCGGACATGCTGGCCGCCGCGACCAAGGCCGTCGAGCTCAGCGGCAGTGCAGCCAGCGCGCTCTATCTCTGCCACAACGCCTTTCTGCAAAAAGACTACGAGGCTGCGATCAGGCTTTGCACGCCCGCGACCACCGATGCCACGAAAGGCATTGCCGCCCGCTATTGGCGTGGCGCCGCCTTCCATGAACTCCACCGCTATGAAGAGGCAGCGCGGGACATGACGGTTGTCGCCGAATCGACCGATGCCTGGCGCGTCAGCGCGGCCATCGAGTTGTCGATGATCTATTTTGACCGCAAGGACAACAGGGGCGCTCTCGATGTCCTGAACAAATATCGCTACCTCTACGATTCGAAGATAACGGAAGCGCAGAGCGTGGCCATCGCGTTCAACAATCGCTGCTATGCCTATATGGAGTTAGGTGAACTGCAGAAGGCGCTCGACGATTGCAACGCTTCGCTTGCCAACGGCAATATTCCGGATGCGCTGAAGAAGCAGCAGGAGCTGCTCAAAATGCTGGGCAAGAAGTAGGATACCGACACCCTAAGTTAACCGAAGGCGGGGCATGGCCGCCAATGTTGGGTTCCACGCGGAACCGGGGCGGGTCATTCTGTTTAGCGGGTCGCTGGAGGCACAACCGGGTGGTTTTGGCGCAGAGCGCCAGGCGAAAACGGGAACAATGCCTGGCTGTCGACCTCCGTTAAGGCGAGGATAGTGGAACATGTTCGATCACCAAATCTGAGGGATCGATAGAACATAATTGACATGGCCGCTCATGTTCGCTTCTATCCCTCTGAACATAAAGGCGATTTATGCAGGGCTGCACAGCCAGAGGGTCACGGTTGCATGAACACGCTGGGTCTTGATATCCGGATTTTGCGTACGCTCCAGATCGTCGCAGAAACCGGAAATGTTACCGAGAGTGCCCGGCGGCTGGGGCGGACACAGCCTGCAATCACGCTGCAGCTACAGAGATTGGACACCATTTGCGGGTTCAATGTCTTCCGCACGGAAGGGCGCAAGCTGGTTCTGACGCCAGACGGCGAACTCGTTCTTTATTATGCGAGTTCCATCCTGCGGCTTCATGACGAACTGCTCTCCCGGCTGGAATCACCCGATGTCGAGGGGCACGTCGTTCTGGGAACGCCGGACCTCTACGCAGCGTTTATTCTTCCGTCCATCCTGGCGCTCTTCCGCCAGGCGTTCCCGCGTGTCCAGGTCCAGCTCCAGTGTTCGCTGTCGACGCCGCTGGTCCGGCTCGTTCATCGCGGCGAAGTCGATCTTGCGCTGGTGACGCGGATGAACGACTTCTCGGGCGGTCAGCTCGTGCGGCAGGAACAGCTGATCTGGATGACCGGCGAAAACTCCACCGCCCACACCGAGACACCGGTGCCGCTGGCACTGCTGCCGCAAGGCAATATCTACCGCGACCATGCCATCGAATGTCTGGAAAACGCACGCCATGCGTGGCGGATTGCCTGCGTGAGCGAAAGCGTCAGCGGCCTGCAGGCGGCAGTCTTCTCCGGCATGGCCGTGACGGTTCTCGGCCGCAGCGCGTTGGTCCCGGGCATGCGCGAGATCGTGCACGGACCGGACTTTCCCGAGCTGCCCAAGGTTGATCTGCTGCTCTACAAGGCGCCGGGCACAAAATCGGCCGCCGCCAATGCGCTGCATGACTATCTCGCGCACTATCTGGCGCTCGATCGCACCTCCGATCTATCGGGCACCGCGCCTCCGCGCTTTGTTGCGCAGGTGCCCTAATCGCACCGAAGCCGTGCGCCCTTGTGAACAAGCCGGCAAGCAGAGACGACGGTCGCTCCCTACCAATAAAAACTCTAAAATTTTTTCTCGCGTCGCAGGACACGCGCACTGCCCGTCTCGACGGCAGAATGCGCGCTCGGTCGCTGAATTCTCCCCTAAAATGACGGCTTTGCGACGAAATTGTGCAGCGCATGATCAATTTTGCAGCGCATTGCAAACCCTTATGAACGAAATAAAAATTTCTGATTTTGCATTTTCTGGAAATAATAATCTATTCGATTGCAGGGCGAGGGCCCACTTCGTTGTTCAAGCAGGAAAGAGCTGAAGAATGACCAAAGCAACAAAGCATTCGAAGATCAGCAGACGCAATTTTCTGAAGGCAGGCGCGGCGGTGGCGGGTGCGGCAGCCGGCTCCGGCACCATTACCGGGTTTCCCACCATCTGGGCGCAGGAGATTAAGGATATCGAGCTGAGGCATGTCGGCGTTTCCTACTCGGTGGTCAAGGCCATCGGCGATCAGGCCGCCAAGGACCTTGGATTCAAGGTGACGATGCAGAACCTCGATACGTCAGCCGCCATCAATCGCTTCATCACCCAGCCCGACACCGTCGACATCTGCGACCTGGAAGGCTGGCAGGCCAAGCTCGCCGCCAAGCGCGGCGTCATCCAGGGGATCGAGGCCAAGAAGATCAAGCAGTTCGACAACTTCCTGCCGATCTTCACGAAGGGCGAGCTGAATGGCGTCAAGATCGCCAACGAAGGCATCTCGCCCTATGCGGCGCTCTATCTTGAGAAGAAGGACTCCACCGAGCTGCACAAGGGCATGGCGGATTGGCTGACCAACGTGCCGCAGGTCTACAACGCCGACTCCATCGGCTATCGGCCAGACCTCGTCGACCACCCGGTCACCGAGTGGAAGGACCTCATCGACCCCAAATACAAGGGCAAAGCGGCCATCCTGGATGTTCCGGCGATCGGCATCATGGACGCCGCGCTCTGCATGGAGAGCGCCGGTCTCATCAAGTATGGCGACAAGGGGAACATGACCCGCGAGGAGATCGACAAGACGATCGACAAACTCATCGAGCTCAAGCGAGCCGGCCACTTCCGTGCGACCTGGACAACGTTCGACCAGTCCGTGCAGCTCATGGCGGCCGGCGAAGTCGTCATCCAGTCCATGTGGTCGCCTGCAGTCGCCGCCGTCCGCGTGAAGCAGATCCCTTGCGTCTATGCGCCCGTCAACAAGAAGGATGGCAAGGAAGGTTATCGCGGCTGGTGCAACGGCATGGGTCTCATGAAGCACCTGACCGGCAAGAAGCTTGAGGCGGCCTACGAATACATGAACTGGTATCTCGAAGGCTGGCAGGGCGCCTTCGTGTCCCGCTACGGCTATTACAGCCCCGTTCCCTCGACCGCCAAGAAGTTCATGACCGCGACCGAATGGGCCTACTGGTATGAAGGAAAGCCCGCTCCGGAAGGGATCACCGATCCTTTCGGCGTTCCCATGGAAAAGGCCGGCACTGTACGCGACGGCGGTTCCTTCAGCGACCGCGTCACCAATATCTCCTGCTGGAACACCCTAATGGATGAAGCCGCCTACATGAACAAGCGGTGGAATGACTTCAAGGTCGCCTGATCAGGTCATGCATCGCGCCCGGACGGCAGCGCCGCCCGGGCTCCCCCACAGTCTTCTTCGTCCTTGACCACCAGTGCCAGAATTCCGGAGACAGGTTCATGAAATTGAGCAGGAATGCGATCGGTTGGCTCAACACCATCCCACTGCTTGCCGTGCTGATCCCCTTCTTCGTCGTGCCGATCCTCGTCGTCCTGATGGCGAGCTTCATGCAGACCGACGGCTTCGGCGGCATGTTCATGGATTTCACGCTCAGCAATTACGCCGGCATTTTCACGTCGTCGCTGACCTACAGCCTCTACTACGAGACGATCAAGTTCGCGGTTCTCACCCTGATCTTTTCCTCCGTCATCGGTTTCTGGGTCGCCTATTTCCTCGTTTTCCATGTCCGCAACCCGCTGATCGCCATGGGTCTTTTCCTGGTGTGCACGGTTCCTTTCTGGACCTCCAACATCATCCGGATGATCTCGTGGATACCGCTTCTGGGGAAAGAAGGACTGATCAACCGCGCGCTGCTGGAGCTTGGGCTGATCAACCATCCGCTCGAATTCCTTCTCTATTCGAGCTTCGCGGTTGTGGTTGCCTACGTTCATCAGCTGACGATCTTCATGATCGTGCCGATCTTCAACTCCATGGCCAGGATCGACAAGCGGATCATCGAGGCCGCGCTCGATGCCGGCGCCAGCCGTCTGGACATCATGCGCCTGATCATTCTGCCGATGTCCAAGAGCGGCATCGCGCTCGGAGCCATCTTCGTTGTTTCCATCGTCATGGGTGACTTCTTCGTGGTGAAGGTGATGTCCGGAGGCGGTTCGGCCTCGGTGGTCGGCGCCTTCTATGAGGATGTTGGCGTGCTGCAATATCCAAACGCCGCGGCCAGCGCGGTCGTGCTGACCGTCCTCGTCATGCTGATGGTCGCGCTCATACTCAGGATCGTCAATATTCGCCGGGAGATCGCACGATGACGAACGCCCCGTCCGTCCAGACCGTCAACCCTGCCAGGCCGCGCAAGAGGCGGAGCTCGGGCGACCGCCCCTGGACCTTCTACGTGCTGGCGAGCCTGTTTGCGCTCTACGTTCTGGCGCTCTACGGCCCGATGATCTCGATCTACATCCTATCCTTCCAGGATGTCCGTGGCGGCCTTGTCTTCCCGATGCGCGGCTTTTCGTTCTACTGGTTCAACGAGCTGGTCATGCAGACACGGGCGGGCGACGTCGCCGGCGCATTCAAGCGCTCGATCTGTCTCGCGGCTCTCGTGACCGTCATCACGGTGGTCTTCTCCTTCATGGCCGGCATGGCCTTCCGCCGGCGCT
Organism: Hyphomicrobiales bacterium; assembly: GCA_900466575.1. GTDB lineage: Bacteria > Pseudomonadota > Alphaproteobacteria > Rhizobiales > Rhizobiaceae > Ensifer_A. The sequence continues at coordinate 114,198 of UBMP01000007.1, forward strand.
TCCGCGGCGACACGATCGTCTTCTACATGATGATCGGCAGTCTGGTGGCGCCCGGTCTGGTTCTCGGCATCGGGATCGGCCTTGGCTTCCAGATGCTGGGAATTCCCACCAACTGGTACACGTCCGCACTCGGCGCGCAGCTGTCCTGGACGCTGCCCTTCGGGATCCTCGTGATGTTCGCGGTCATGTCCCGCCTGAACGGCAACTGGGAAGAGGCGGCACGCGATCTTGGCGCGACGCCGGCACAGACGACACGTCTCGTCGTTCTGCCGATCCTGGCGCCCGGCCTGGTCGCGGTGGCTCTCTTCGGCTTCACGCTGTCTTATGACGAGTTCGCCCGGACGCTGCAGACCGCGGGATCCCAGAACACGTTGCCTCTGGAAATCTGGAGCATGACCCTCAACGTGACGTCTCCGGTTCTCTATGCGCTGGGGACCGTCTCCACGATTGTTTCATTCGTCATCATCGGCATCAGTCTCGGCATGATCGTCCTGCTGCAGCGCCGCATCGCCGCCCGCAAATCTGGAAATCAATAAATGGAGAGCCGTGTGAGCAAGGGAAAAGGAGATATCGAATTGGCCGGCGTAGCCAAGAGCTACGACGAGCGGACCTATGCGGTTGACGGCATCAACCTGAAGATCCCGGATGGTGCCTATTGCTGCCTTCTCGGGCCTTCCGGCTGCGGCAAGAGCACGATCCTGCGCATGATCGCGGGCCACGAAGACCCGACGGTGGGTGAAATCCTCATCGGCGGCGAGGACGTGGTCGGTCTCGATCCGGTCGCACGCCGCACCGCCATGATGTTCCAGTCCTATGCGCTCTTCCCGCATCTGAGCGTTCGCGACAACGTCGCCTTTTCCCTGCGGGTCAAGGGCATGTCGAAGGCAGAGCGGGACAGGCGGACCGAGGAGATGATGGAAAAGGTGCAAATCCTCGAATTTGCCGACCGCATCCCCTCCCAGCTGTCCGGTGGACAGCAGCAACGCGTCGCGCTGGCCCGCGCCGCCATCACTGAGCCGCGTGTGCTTCTCCTCGACGAGCCGCTGTCGGCACTCGACGAACACCTGCGGCTGAAGATGCGCGCCGAGCTCAGCCGGATGCAGCGCGCACTCGGGATTACCTTCATCCACGTCACGCATACGCAGCTGGAAGCGATTGCCCTCGCTGATATGGTCGTCGTGATGGACAAGGGCGTCATCCGGCAGGCGGGCTCCGCGCGCGAAATCTATGCCGCGCCGAAAGACCGGTACGTGGCGGAATTCATCGGTGGCCAGAACGTCATTTCCGGCAGGGTGAGAGGGCTGGGCGCCTCGGGCGCACGGCTGGAAGGGTCAGCCTTCCCCTCCGTCGACATCCCGATCCATGCCGGTCGGCGACTGGAGGACGGGCAGAGCATCGACATTGCGATCCGGCGCGACGAGATCAATCTTCTGCGGCCAGGACAAGCAGGCCTGCCCGGTGGCACCACCGGTGTCGAGGGCGCCATCGTCGGCGTCGAGTACCAGGGCAATTTCGTCAAGGTCTTGATGAATGCCGCCGGCGAGGACGAGTTCGTGGCCTATGTGCCGGAGCGGCGGTTCTTCGAGGATGACTTCCATGTCGGAGATCGTGTCTTTGCGGCCTGGCAGGTCGAGCATGCGCATCTATTGGTTTAACAGGTGAGGTGGGTGTTATGGAAATCGGGTTCACGTTAAATGGTCGGCATGTCGAGGTTTCCTGCAAGCCTTCGACGCTTCTGAGCGATCTCATCCGCGAGCAGTTGTCGCTCACGGGCACGCATGTCGGTTGCGACACGAGCCAGTGCGGGGCCTGCGTGGTTCATCTCAACGGCGACTCCGTGAAAAGCTGTACGGTACTGGCCGTTGCTGCGGATGACGGCGAGGTGCGCACGGTCGAGGGTCTCTGTGCAGTCGATGGGACCCTCCATCCCATGCAGCAGGCGTTCCATGAGAACCATGGTCTCCAGTGCGGCTTCTGCACCCCCGGTATGTTGATGAGCGCCATCGACCTGGTGAAGCACATTCCCGATCCCACCGAAGCCGAGATCCGTGAATGGCTGGAAGGCAATATCTGCCGCTGCACGGGTTACCAGAACATCGTCAAGTCCATCATCGCTGGTGCCGCCGCCATGCGAACCGCATCCTGAAGGAGAACACCATGTCTGAAGTGATCGGAATTGGCGCCTCACCGAAGCGCAAGGAGGATGCACGCTTCGTGCGCGGGCGCGGTACCTATGTCGCCGACATCAAGCGGCCCGATATGCTGGTGGGGGCATTCCTGCGCTCGCCACACGCCCACGCCTATCTGAAGTCCGTCGACGTCTCGGATGCGCTGGCTGCCCCGGGCGTTGTCGCGGTCTACACGGGTGAGGATCTCAAGAAGGACAATGTCGGCGGTCTTCCCGTCGGTTGGGGGATTTCCGGGAAGGACGGCAATCCCATGAAGGAGCCCCCTCACCCGCCGATTGCCGTTGGCAAGGTGCGCTACGTCGGCGATGCGGTCGCCTTTGTCGTGGCCGAAACGACCGATCAGGCCGAAGCGGCGGCGGAACTGATCCGCGTTGATTACGACGTGCTCCCGGCGGTCGTCGGTGTCGTCGATGCGCTGCGTGCCGGGGCACCCGCCGTCTATGACGACATCGAAGATAATCTGTGCTGCGACTGGGACCTCGGCGATGCGGCAGCCGTGGAGGCGGCGTTCCGCGAGGCCGCTCATGTGGCCAGCGTCGAACTGGTCAACAACCGGCTGATCGGTAATCCGCTGGAGCCGCGGGCAGCAATCGGCGAATACAATTTCGCCACAGGCCAGTACACGCTGTGGACGACCAGCCAGTTCCCGCATGTCGTGCGTCTGCTGATGGGCGAATTCGTCCTGCATATTCCGCAGCACAAGTTGCGCGTTGTCGCCCCGGACGTCGGCGGTGGTTTTGGCGTCAAGCAGTTCCATTATGCCGAAGAGGCGATTGTCACCTGGGCAGCGGGCAAGCTTGGTCGGCCGGTGAAGTGGGTGGCGCGGCGCTCCGAGGGCTTCATCTCCGATGCCCATGGACGCGATCACGTCACGGAGGCGGAGCTGGCCGTTGACGAGAACGGCAAGTTTCTGGCCATGCGCGTCAAGACGCTGGCCAATATGGGCGCCTATCTTTCGACCTTCGGGCCGAACATTCCGACGAACCTCTATGCGCCTCTGCTTTCCGGCGTTTACCGCATTCCGGCCATCTATTGCGAGGTGAAATGCGTTTTCACCAATACCGTGCCGGTTGATGCCTATCGTGGCGCCGGGCGTCCCGAGGCCACCTTCGTCGTCGAACGGCTGGTCGACCTTGCGGCACGCGAGATGGGGATCGACAAGATCGATATCCGCCGCCGCAACATGATCCCCAAGGAGGCCTATCCCTACCAGACCCCTGTCATCGTCGAGTATGACAGCGGCGATCCGATGGGTTGCCTGGATCGTGCCGAAGAACTGGCCGATGTTGCCGGTTTCGAAGCCCGCCGGGCCGAAGCGGCGGCGCGCGGCAAGTTTCGCGGTCTCGGCGTTTCCACCTATGTCGAGGCCTGCGGTCTGGCCCCGTCCCGTCTGGCGATCGGCCTCGGCGCGCGAAGCGGGTTGTACGAAAGCGCCACCGTCCGCGTCCACCCTTCGGGCGCGGTGACCGTCCTCATCGGTACCCACAATCACGGGCAGGGACACGAGACCACGTTTGCGCAGATCGTGTCGCAGCAACTCGGTGTCCCCTTCCAGGACATCGACATCGTCTTCGGCGATACGGACCGCGTTCAGCACGGTCTGGGCACCTATGGTTCCCGTTCGCTCGTCGTGGGCGGTGCGGCACTGTCGAGGGCAGGCGACAAGGTCATCCTCAAGGGCCGCAAGATCGCCGCGCATCAGCTCGAAGCCTCGGTTGATGACATCATCTTCGAAAACGGAGAGTTCTCCGTTGCCGGGACCGACCGGAAGAAGACCTTCAAGGAAATCGCCGGCTCCGCCTACGTGCCGGGCAACTATCCGCTCGAGACCCTCGAACCGGGACTTGAGGAACAGGCCTATTACGACCCCATCAACTTCACCTATCCGGGAGGCGCACACTTTGCCGAGATCGAGATCGATCCCGACACCGGCATTGTCACTCTGGAGCGTTACACCGCGGTCGACGACGTCGGTACGATCATCAACCCGATGATCGTTGAGGGGCAGCTGCACGGGGGCATCGTCCAGGGGATCGGTCAGGCGCTTTTCGAGCACGGCGTCTATGACCAGTCGTCCGGTCAGCTCCTGTCCGGCTCGTTCATGGACTATTGCATGCCGCGGGCCGATAACATGCCCCAGATCGTCCTCGAACCGCATTCCACCCCGTGTGCACACACGCCCATGGGTGTGAAGGGTTGCGGCGAATGTGGCACGATCGGCTCGCCAGCCGCCGTGATGAGCGCGGTTGTCGATGCGCTGAAGCCGCTCGGCGTCAGCCATGTCGATATGCCGGCAACGCCCAATCATATCTGGAACATCATTCGCAACTCACGCGCCCAGATCGCGGCCGAGTGAAGGAGGAACTCCATGCAGTCGTTCAGTTATCACAAGCCCGGGACGGTCACGGATGCTGCCAGCCTGCTCGCCGCCCGCGACAATGCCGCTCTGCTCGCCGGGGGGATGACTCTGCTCCCGACCATGAAGCAGCGTCTGGCAGCACCGGACGATATCATCGATCTTGCGGCAATCCGTGAGCTTTCGGGTATCACGATGGAGGGCGAGGACCTCGTTATCGGGGCTATGACCCGGCACGCCGATGTGGCGGGCTCGGATCTCGTAAAAGAGGTCTTGCCGGCCCTTGCGGGGCTTGCCTCGCGTATCGGCGATCAGCAGGTGCGCCACCGTGGCACCATTGGCGGATCGATCTCCAACAACGACCCGGCGGCGGATTATCCCGCTGCAATCCTGGCGCTTAACGCGACGATCGTCACGAGCCAGCGCGCCATTGCGGCAGACGATTTCTTCGTCGGTCTGTTCGAGACGGCCTTGCGCCCCGGCGAGATCGTAACAGCGATCCGGTTTCCGCGGGCCAAGCGTGCCGCTTATGCCAAGTTTCCCAACCCTGCATCCCGTTATGCCATCGCGGGTGTCTTCGTGGCGCAAACAGGCGGCGCGGTGCGTGTGGCGGTGACCGGCGCTGCTCCATTCGTCTTCCGGGCGACTGACGTGGAAGCGGCTCTGTCGGCCAACTACGCGGTCGAGGCGCTGGAGCGCCTTTCGATCGATACGCAGGATCTCATGTCGGACATTCATGCCGACCGTGAGTACCGTGGACATCTGGTGATGGTGATGGCACGCCGGGCCGTTGCCGAGAGCCTGAAGCGCTCCGGCTGAATTCCGACCCCATCCACAGATCTGAATGCGCACCGGACGGTCCCCCGCCCGGTACGGATGGACTGTCATGCCCAAAAGGCAAGCTGCCAGACCTGCGCCCAGCAACCAGAGCCCGGCAGCGCCTGAACCGCGCAAAGGAAATTCCAGTGCAAGAACATGACGACGTGCCCTCGACCTTCTGGAGCATGGATCAGGCCGACAGGGACAGTGCCTACAACAATTCCAAAGCCGTCGCGGACAGCGCGGAGCGGCTGGCCGACTGGGAGCGTCGCAGTCATGCATGCCGTGTAGCCGATGATGCCCGAACGGACATCCGCTATGGCGACCTGCCGAACAACTGCTTCGACTACTTCCCCTCCGGCGAGCAAGGCGCTCCGCTCTTCGTTTTCGTGCATGGCGGCTACTGGCAGAGAAACAGCAAGAACATCTTTGCCTTCGTATCGAGCGGCCCGCGTGCCCGAGGCATCGACGTCGCCACCATTGGCTATACGCTTGCCCCTAAAGCCAGCCTCTCGGATATCGTGGCCGAGGTCTTTCAGGCGGTCGATAGCATTCGCAGTCACGCCGCGGCACTGAAATTCGACCCGGATCGTGTCTATGTCGGCGGATGGTCGGCGGGCGGGCACCTGGCAACGATGTGTGCGTCGCTTCCGGCCGTTAGGGGCGTCCTGTCGATCAGCGGCATTTTCGATCTGGCGCCGATCTCGCTGACCTATCTCAACGAGAACCTGCAGTTGACCCGCGACGAAATCCTGCGGCTTTCGCCGATCAACATGCTGGCGGACCTGAAGGCGCCGGTATCCCTGTTCGTCGGCGGTGAGGAACTGCCCGAACTGCAGCGCCAGTCCCGCGACTATGCGCGCCGGGCGCAGGCCGAGGGCCACGCCGCGACCTTTACCGTCATTCCCGGATGCAACCACTACACCATCATGGAGCAGCTGGCATCGCCCGAGGGCGCTTTGACCGCCGCGCTCGCCGACATGGTCGCCATGCCCTGACACCGCGACGACGCTGAACACTCACGCTCGGCAGCGACATTGGCCAACATTCGCTGGCGCCGGAATGGACGGTGGATGTCTCGGGACCGCCGACCTGCCGGAGAAACTAGGAAAGCAGATGGAACTCAAGGACACTCTCACCATAGCGGCACCGGTCGAGGCCGTGTTTGCGGCTCTCACCGATCCTGAAACCGTGCGGGCCTGCATCCCCGGTTGTGAGAGCCTGGTGCCCGTCACCGCGACCGAGCTGCAGGCACGTGTTGCACTGAAACTCGGCCCCGTCAAAGCTCGCTTTTCCGGGCTTGTCGAACTCGATGTCAGCGCGGCGCCCCAGCGGATCAGGCTGTCTGGCAGAGGTGACGGCGGGATTGCCGGCTTTGCTCAAGGGGGCGCCGATGTGGAGCTTCTCGCCGACGGTCAAACGACGATCCTGACCTACGTCGCCAAGGCCGAGATCGGCGGCAAGATCGCCCAGATGGGCGCCCGCCTGATCGACGGCACTGCCCGCAAACTCGCCTCCGAGTTCTTCACCGACTTCAAAACCATCGTCGAAGACGCCAGCCGATAATCGTCGGTAAATTGGAAAGGTTGCTTAGGGCGGTGTATATTCGCCTTGCGCGCCTTATCGCACATCGTGTCGACATAGGCTTGTCGAGGCGAACCCAGTTGATCCCGTAGGTCGGTTTGCGGGGCTTTTGGACCTCTTTGCCGGCTCAGGATGTCCCGCTTCCAGGCGGCATCAAGGTCGAAAAATGATGAAGCGCGATGAGCCATTCGCCTTCGGTTTCCACCACGACAAGCGAAGAGCGGACCCTGTTGTGCACGATCCTGCCGTCCAGATGACGATTGACGATGTCGCCGAAACCCTGCGCGATGAACACGCCCTCACCTAATGGACGGATATGCTGATCGACCAGCGACAGCGTTACCCCCTGGAGGAAGGTCTCATAGGAGCCGAAATACTCTTCAACCTCAGGGCGTCCGACATAGAGGCGCGGGAGCAACCCGAAAAAAACGGCGTCGCTGGTGTAGATCCGGGCGAGCGCCTTGCTGTCCCAGGACGCTGCCGCATCGTTCCATCGCTGCTGTATCTCAGTGAGAACCATATCATGCATTTGAAAACAGACGCTCTCGTACGAAGGAGGCGCTGCGGCCGCCGTCGTGGGTTATGTTGCGGGTTTGGTATCGGGTTACGACATGGCGGCGCCGGGCCGTCAGCGGTTGTCCGCTGACGGCAGCGTGCCTTTAAGGATCAGTCGTAATAGTCGGCGGGCGCCTTCTTGAACGTCTGCCAGGTTTCCATGTCGTGGCCCGGAACGACGATCGCGTTTTCCTTTTCGACGATCCGCCGCAGCCGCCGCACGGAGGCTGCCGCTTCCCGTGCCGAGGTTAGCGCGCCGGGCAGGCACTTTTCGTTCCAGTGATCCATCGTGTAGGCCGCGTCGATCGCCAGCAGGATGGGACCGCTATTCGGCAGGCGAACCATGATCGACTGATGTCCGGGCGTGTGGCCCGGCGACAGGAACGTCTGCACGCTTCCGTCGCCAAAGACGTCGTACTGGTCTTCGTCTTCCATCACGTCCCAGGTGATGCCGTCCTTGGTCAGGTCTTTCTTGATATAGCCGCCCTGCATGAACCAGTCGGCGGAGAAAGCCCAGTCGATCTCGCGGCGTTGCACGAGATGGCGCGCCTTGGGGAAATTGCCGCAAGCGCCGGAATGATCGAGGTGCAGATGCGAATGGAGCACGAACTTGATGTCATCGGGCTTCATGCCGATCTTGGCGAGCTGGTTCACGCATCCTTCGGCCGGGTCCATGATCGGGTAGTATTTCTTGGTCGTCTCACCCCACCAGCCTTCCGGATCGTGAGCCGCCTCCACGGCCGTGCCGCCATCGATGACGATGTTGCCCTTCGGGTGAACGATCAGATACCACGGTATCGGTGTGAAGAACGGTTCCTGACTGTAGCCGAGCTTGATGTCGACTTCCTTCTGCCGGATCTGGCCGGTCTGGAACATGTAGAGCCTGATATCTGTGCTCATGGGTATCCTCCTCTCGTGAATAGGCTGCGGCTTACGCCGCGGTTTTCGACTTGCCGCTAAGCGTCACAGCCAGAAGCTCATCGTATGTCCAATCGGTCTTCGGTGCTTCCGCGACGCGGTTGCCGTCGTGAATGACCATTACGCGATCTGCCAGTGCCAGCGTCTCGCGCAATGACGACGACACAAGCAACACCGCCGCGCCATCCTGCGCAAGCTGCAGGATGATGTCGTAGATTTCCTTGATCGCGCCGACATCGACGCCGTTCGTCGGCTCAACGATGATGTAGAGCGACGCGCCGGCGCTCATCCATTTGCCGATGACGACCTTTTGCTGGTTGCCGCCCGAAAAGAAGCGGACCTGGATGGCGGCGTTGCGCGGACGCACCGCAAGCTGGTCCATCACATCATCGGCATAACGCCTCATCGCGCCGGGACGGATGGTCAGGAGACGCTCCAGCCTGTTCAGCACCGGCAGGCAGATATTCTCGGCAACGGAATGCGACGGAAAGAGCGCCTGCTTCCGCCGGTCCTCGGGGATGAGGGCGACGCCCGAACGGCGGGCAGCAATCGGGGTTCCGACGTCAATGGACTTGCCATGCAGGCTGACGGTGCCCGTATGGCGAACCACGCCACCGAGGGCGCGCGCCACATCTTCCATTCCACCGCCGACCGGCCCGGTGACGCCCAGAACTTCACCTGCGCGGATGGTGAAGGAGAGCGGCGAAAGGTTGGCCGTCGCGAGCTCCGTCACCTCCAGAAGCACCTCCGGGCGGACGCGGCTGCCGTCATTATGGGTCGTCAGCTCCGCGCGGTTGCGATCGACCATCAGCTCGGTCACCCGATCCTCGGTCACCTCACCCCGGTTGAGCGTGCCGGAGACGAGTCCGCCGCGCAGGATGGTCGCACGATCGCAGATCTCCTGCACCTCCCTGAGGCGGTGGGAAATGTAGACAATGGCAACGCCCTGTTTCTTGAAGCGCTCGATGATGCGGAAAAGGACTTCCGATTCCGTGGCCGAGAGGCGGGCTGTCGGCTCATCCAGTACGATCAGCTTGTAGCGACGGTGGAACAGTGTCGCCAGCGTAACCAACTGCATCTCCGCTGCCGAAAGCGTGCCGGCTATGCGGTGCGCATCGAGATCAATGCCCATTTCGGCCAGGATCGCAGTCGCTTCGTCGTGGATCGCCCTGTTGCTTACGCCGAACCGACCCGGTTCGTTGCCAAGCAGGATATTCTGTCCGACGGTGAAGCTCGAAACGAGTTCGGCGTCCTGATAGACGGCGCCGAGACCCAGCCGGTGCGCTTCGGGCGGGCTGGAGACCCGTACCGGCGCGCCCTCAAGGAGGATTTCGCCGGCGCTCGGTGAGTAGACGCCGGTCAGGATCTTGATCAGGGTCGACTTGCCGGCGCCGTTTTCACCCAGCAGGCCGTGGACCTCGCCGGCGAGAAAGCTGAGGCTCACGCCTTTCAGCGCCTTCGTGCCGGCGAATTCCTTCTCAAGGTTCTTCAGTTCGACAAGTGCTGTTCCGCTCATGGCTCTCACCTCAGATGAACTTGAGATGGACTTCTTCGCGGTTGAGGAGCGCATTTGCGCCGACCGCGATGATCAGAACCAGTCCCTGGAAGATGTGGCGGGCAGCAAAGGGGAAGCCGACCATGTTCATGCCGGAATCCACCATATAGAGGAAGAACACGCCGACAAGCGTGCCCAGCAGATGCGGCTTGCCCTTGCCGAGAACCGTTGCGCCAAGGAACACCGCCGCGAAAGCCTCCAGCAGATAGCCCTCACCGCCGACGGGTTGCGCCGAGGACGAAATGGATGTCACGATCACCCCGGCAATTCCCGACATGAGCGCCGACAGCACGAAGGCGAGGATGACCCAGCGATAGACGTTGATGCCGGAATAGAACGCCGCCATCGGGTTGTCGCCGACAGCCGCGATGTAGTGGCCGATACGCGTGCGGGTCGCGGCGATCAGGGCGACGAGGAACACGGCGAGCAGGATGACGACCGGAACGCCGATAATGCCGAGCTTGCCCTGCCCCAGATAAAGGAAGGCCGTCTCGTCATAGCCGACAGGCACCTGATAACCGCCTGTGATGAAGATGTTGATGCCCGACAGGACAAACATCACCCCAAGCGTGACCACGATGCCGGACAGGCGGCCATAGGTAACGAGAACCCCGTTGACCGCACCGATCAGGCACGCCGCAAGAAGCGCAACCGCAATGGCCGCCCACGGTCCGAGAACGGGAATGAGGAAAGCGACGAGGATCGAGGACGTGGTCACCGTCAGGCCGATCGACAGATCGAAGCTGCCGGCAATGACGACCCATGTGAGGCCGAGCGAGACAAGCGCGCTGACGATCATCGAGAAGAGAATGTTGTTGAGGTTCGACACGGTCGCGAAATAGGGCGAGGCGATGGAAAAGCCGACCGCTGCCAGCACCAGCACGATGATCGTCCCCCAGCGCCGCAGAAAGCGCATGGCGGCGGATTCCTTGCGTCCCTCGCTCTGTGTCTTCGTCACGGCGTTCTGCGTTGTCTTTGCCTGGGCGGGACTTTCGTGCTCAGCTTGCGTCACTGTTCTGTTCCAGTCGTTCTTGATCGATAAAAGGCAAGCGCCGGTCGGAGCCGCGATCGTTTGCCTGTGTGTCGTGCCTTGAGAGAGGGATGCGGCGGGCAGGGAGAATTATGTCCGCCCGCCGCTTGCGAGGCTGCCGCCCTAACCGCCGAATTGCTTGAGCAATGCGATCGCCTGCTCGTCCATGTTCTTGAGCTCGGCGAGGGCCTCGGCTGCCTGGTCCGGCGTCTTGGTGATCACCGGAATGCGGTAGACGAGGTTTGGCACGTCCTCTCCGCGGGCCAGTTTGACGGCCAGTTCGCCGGTCTTGCGGCCGATCTCCGGGAACGGCGAGTCGCAGCTGAAGACCACCGGAACCTGCTTGGCAGCCCAGGCTTCGAGGAACTGGGTCGAGAGGTAATGGTTGAACAGCGGCACGTCGTTGCGGTTCATCTGCTTGAGCGCCTGCCCTGCCCCAAGGGTGAAGGGCCACCACCACGAAATGAAGCCGGCGAGCGAGCCCGGCGCGGGATTGGCCTGCAAAAGGGACAGCATGTTCTTGCGGCCCACGGAGATTTCGTCCGTTGTACCCTGGCCGCCATCGATGAAGGGAAGAACTTTCATGCGGGGCTCATAGCGGCACATCAGTTCGAACATGTCGACTTCCATGTCGAAGGGCGTGAAGTAGCCGCGCTGCTCCGCGGTCTGAGCGAATGTACCCTGACGCTTGCAGTAGTTCTGCACGAAATAGCCCAACGTGGTGGCGGTGCCCCACACGTCGTCCATCACGGCGGGCGAGTCCTTCACCGGGATGGTGAAGCCGACCGTCTTGATGCCGCGCTTATGGGCTTCGTCGGCAATATAGGCCGTCTCGGATTCCTGGGAGTAGATGCCCATGACAAGCGCATCGATGCCCCGATCGAGCAGGGCGCGGGCAGCGGCCTGCTCGCTCGCCTTGGTGGGCTCGCCGCGAACGGTGACGACCTCGCCACCGGCATCGAGCACCGCCTTGACGATCTGCCAGCAGCCGCGACGCCAGGGCTGGTTGAACGGCCCGTAGGTCAGCGGAACGCCGATGCGCACCTTCTTGCCCGGCTTCGGCGGCGTGATCTCTTCCGCGCTGGCCAAGGTCGCAGACCCCGCAAGAGCAGCGCCCCCGATCACGCCGGCTGCACCCATCAGAAGGCTGCGTCGACTGAACTGCGCGTATTCGGTTGCTTCCTCGGCAAGTCTTCGCAGCCGTACGGTGTCATCAAAGAAGCTCATGTTTTCCTCCCTGTTGCTTCGGTTTCGACCCGAGAGGCCCGGCCCGAACGACCGGACGGCGGCTGGACTCCCGACCGGACACACGTTGCCGGCGGCGATGGACGAGCGTCCTTCGCCTCGCCCGCTTCATTAGAACCGGAAAATCCGTCGTGGTGACCGTCGGCCACCCTCCTCTTGTGGACAATGAACCATATTACTTGGTTGCCTGACAAGTGGATTCTGCTATTCTTGCGGAAAAAGATGCCATGGGGCAGTTGCTGGGCTTAAAGCCTGTTAAAACCACTCAGGATGGCAGAGTCACAAAACGGGAAACGCTTGGAGGGCGCGCATGGTGCTGGATGACAGGGTAACACGCGGCCCGTCGCTTGCGGATTCGGTGGCCGGTCGCATCCGCGCGGACATCACGTCCGGGATCTATGCCAAGGGAGACAAGCTCCCTACGGAGCGGGTTCTTGCAGAGAAATACGGCGTCAGCCGCCCGATCGTGCGTGAGGCGATCGGTTCCTTGAAGCGGGACGGTCTCGTCGCAACACGTCAGGGGCTCGGCGCCTTCGTCATCGAGACAAAGGAAGTGGCCTTCCGGCTGGCCGGGGTCGATCTGACGGATGCGCTGGATGTCCAGAACGTCATCGAACTGCTGATGGCGGTCGAGTCGGCGGCCACGGCACTGGCGGCAGAGCGGCGTTCCGAGAAGCAGCTCCGTGAAATCGAACGGCGGCTTCATGCGATCCAGACGGCATTCGACAACGGCGAGGCCGGTATCGAGGAGGATCTGGCGTTTCATCGGGAAATCGTCGATGCCTGTGGCAATCCGCATTTCCGCGAAATGTCGGACTTTCTGGAATCCCATGTCCGCAACTTCATCCGCAAGGCGCGCGCCAGCACGTTACGCAATGCCCTTCTCGAACAGGTGCAGGCCGAGCACATTGCGATCTACAACGCCATCGCCAGGGCCGACCCGCGGGAAGCACGGCTGGCGGCCGAGGATCATCTGCGGGGTGCGGCGAACCGCCTGACATTGCTGCTCAAAAAGATCGATTGAGCTGTTGGCATCGATATAACATCCCGCGTAGCTCGCCTCCCCGTGTCCCCCAACGGTTGACCAGGCTGCGGCGGCGGGTGCCCTCGTAGCCGAGTTGACAACGCGAGCCTAATCCGCGACCTCGAAGGCGGCCTTCACGAGCTTCTGCGTATAGTCGGTCTGAGGCTTGCTGAGGATGTCTTCGACTGGGCCCTGCTCGACGATCTTGCCATGCTGCATGACGATGACGCGGTGACACAGTGCGCGGACGACCTTCAGATCATGCGAAATGAAGAGATAGCTTAAGCCCCGCTCATCCTGCAACTTGCGCAGCAGATCGATGATCTGCGCCTGCACGGACAGGTCGAGCGCCGAGGTTGGTTCGTCCAGCAGCAGGAATTCCGGCTCCAGCGCGATGGCGCGGGCAATGGCGATGCGCTGGCGCTGGCCGCCGGAAAATTCGTGCGGGAAACGGCCGGTGATATTGTCCGGCAGTCCAGCATCGCGAAGGGCTGCGCGCACGCGATCCAGTCGCTCGGCGCTGCTCGCGCCGATGTCGTTCACCACAAGGCCCTCGCCGATGATCTGGCCGACAGTCATACGCGGATTGAGCGATGAAAACGGGTCCTGGAAGACGATCTGCATGCGCGAACGCAACGGCCGCATTTCCTCGCGGTTCTTGTTCTGGATCGGAACGTTGTCGAAAAGGATTTCCCCACCGTCCTGATCAATCAGGCGCGCCAGCGCCTGGCCGAAAGTGGTCTTGCCCGAGCCGGATTCCCCCACCAGGCCGAGCGTCTCGTGGCGGCGAAGGCTGAGCGACAGACTGTCGACGGCCACCAGATCATGGAAGGTCGGACGAAAGAAGCCCCCGCCACGCAAGGCAAAGGCGACACGAACATTGCGCCCTTCGAGGAGAATGGGTTCGTTTTCGCCGAGCGGCCGAGCGGTTCCTTTCGGTTCGGAGCCGAGGAGATGGCGTGTATAGGGGTGTTTCGGCGCTGCGAAGAGTGCGGCCGTCGTGTTGTGTTCCTGCAGCGCACCTTTCTGCATGACGTAGACATAGTCAGAGAATTTCCGCACCACCGTCAGGTCATGGGTGATCAGGATCACCGCCATGCCATGCTTCTTCTGCAGTTCGCGAATGAGGTTCAGGATCTGCGCCTGCACGGTCACATCGAGCGCCGTCGTCGGTTCGTCGGCGATCAGGACGTCAGGGTTATTGGCAAGCGCCATGGCGATCATGACCCGCTGGCGCTGGCCGCCCGAAAGCTGGTGCGGATATTGATCAATGCGGAGTTCCGGGCTCGGAATACGAACCTCGTCGAGCAGCGCGATCGCCTGTTTGCGCGCCTCCGACCGGCTGACGCGGCGGTGCGCGCGGATGGCCTCCACGATCTGGTTGCCTACCGTATAAAGCGGGTTCAGCGAACTCATCGGCTCCTGGAAAATCATGGAGATACGGCTGCCGCGCAGCTGCCGGCGCTTCTCGCGCGAATATTTCAGAATGTCCTGACCGTCGAACAAGACGCGGGCATTCGGGCTGACGCTGGCACGCTTCGAAAGCAGGCCCATGATCAGCCGGGCTGTCACGGATTTGCCTGAACCGGATTCACCCACCACGGCGATCGTTTCGCCACGATAGAGCTGCAACGAGATATCGCGAACAGCAGAGACGTCGCCGTGCTCGGTCCAGAACGTGACGCCGGCATTGCGCACGTCAAGCAGCGGCTGGTCGTCGTGAAGGGCCGCATCCAGTCGAAGATCGGGAATGAGATTGTCCATCATCGTGCTCTCCTTCGCCGCTCAATAGGGATCGATCGCATCGCGCAGACCGTCGCCCAGCGCATTGAAGGCGAAGACGGTGACAAGCACGAAGCCGACCGGGGCAAGGATCCAGGGATAGGACCCGATGACGGAATAGTTCGCGGTATCCTGCAGCATGAGCCCCCAGGAGATCAGCGGCGGCTTCACGGCAAAGCCGAGAAAGCCGAGGAAAGATTCCAGCAGGACAATGTTCGGGATGTTCAGCGTGACCGCGACGATGACATGGCTCATCACATTGGGAAAAATGTGCTGGAAGATGATGCGCCGGTCGGTCGCGCCGATGGCGATCGCCGCCTTCACATATTCGATCCGTGCCAGCGCCAGCGTCTTGCCGCGCACTTCGCGCGACATCTGCGCCCAGCCAAGCGCAGACATCACAATAATCACGAACGCCAGGAAGACATTGGTCGGCGCCGTCACCGGGATCAGTGAGGTCAGCGCCAGATAGAGCGGCAATTGCGGGAAGGCGAGAACAAGTTCCACGAAACGCTGCACCCAGGTGTCGAACGCGCCGCCGCGATAGCCCGAAACCATGCCCACGGTCGCGCCGATCACGGTCACGATGGTGACCACGGTCAGCGCGATCAACAGCGAAATCCGCGATCCGTAAATGGCGCGGGAGAGAATATCGCGCCCGAGCTTGTCGGTTCCGAGGAAGTGAACCGGCTTTCCGTCCGTCGAACCGAAGAAATGTGTCGACAGGGGCAAGATACCAAAGAGCCTGTATTCGAAGCCGGACACGAAGAAGCCCAGCATGCGCGGATTATCGTAATCGGGCCCACTGATCGGCTGGAAGGTTATCGGATCCAGCTTGTCGGAATCCACCAGCGGATAGATGCGGGGCATGCCGAAATTGCTATCCTTGTCGTGGAGTGAAATGCTCTCCGGCGGCATGAAGGACGCATCCGACTGGTTGGGATCGACCGGCGCGAAGAAGCCGGCAAAAACGGCCATGATCAGGAGCAGGCAGACGAGCACAAGCCCCAGCATGCCCGTGAAGGACCGCTTCAGGCGGCGCCAGACCAGGGCCTGATAGCTCTCATTCCCCGCAGGAGCGGATTTCACGGCCGGTTCGATGGTGGTTTCGGCTGGCACCAGCATCAATGGGCCCCTCCCAGTCTGACGCGCGGATCAAGCGCTGCCAAGAGCATGTCCGCGATGATATTGCCGATGATAAGCGTGGCAGCGAGCACCAGCATGAAAGTGGCCGTGACATAGACATCGCCGACATGCATGGAACCCACGATGGCCGGGCCGACGGTGGGGAGCGCGAAGATGATCGCCACCTCGATTTCACCGGTCAGCATGTAAGGCAGAACCACGCCCTGGTACATGATCAGCGGATGCAGCGCGTTCGGCACGGCATGACGCATGATCACCGCACCCTCGCGCAGGCCCTTGGCGCGGGCGGTTTCGATATACTGCGCATTCAGCGTGTCGAGCAGATTGCCGCGCATGACGCGCATGTTGTAGGCAAGCCCGCCGAAGGTGGCGATGGCGACGACCGGCCAGACATGTTTGACGAGGTCGACGAACTTGTCCCAGGACCAAGGCGCGCCGCCATAGCGCGTGGAGAAGAAATTGCCGATCTCACTCATGTTGAACTGGAAGACGAGCAGATAGACCATGACCAGCGCCATCAGGAAGCGCGGCACGGTCATGCCGAGAAAGGCGATGCCCGAAAGCAGCGTGTCCACCCAGCTATACTGCTTGGTCGCAGCCAGCACGCCGAAGGTGATCCCAAGCGCGGAAGCGAAGATATGGCAGACGAGCGCAAGCAGCAGCGTGCGCGGCAGGCGCTCGGCAACGATCTCGCCGACGGGCCTGTTGTAATACATGCTGTAGCCGAAATCGCCCTTCGTCACCATCGCGCCGATCCAGTTGAAATACTGGACGACCATCGGCTTATCGAGGCCGTGTTCCGCCGCATAGGCTTTGGCCTGCGCATCGGCCTGTTCATAAGACGCTCCGCCGAGATTGATCAGCTGCGAGCGAATGTAATCCGAATAGTTGCCGGGCGGCGCCTGAATGATCGCAAACGTGACGATGCTGAGGATGAGCAGCACCGGGATTGCGGACAGGAGGCGGGTAACCAGAAACCTCAACATTAAAAGTTCTCCTCAGAAGGTCGGCGGCGGCTTGCGGCTTGCACACCCCAAACCGCCACCTTTTGAGTTCCGCGCCCGGCCTGGTTGGGCATGGGCGCGGATCCGGGAGGATATGCTTACTTCTGCGGACCATCGCCGCCCGGCTTGCCCGGCAGCATGTCCTTGAAGAGCTGGTAATCGCCCTGATCAGCCGTCGGAACATAGAGGCGTTCACGGATGACGGAGTCTTCGGCCCAGTTGAACATGTAGATCGGCGTTCCGGGCGGGACGTTCTTGAAGCGCTTGTTGACGATCAGCGCACCGGGATATTCCACGAGACCCACCGTGTTCACGTTGGTCGTGTAGATCTTCTGGTACTTTTTCATCAGCTCGGCCTGTTCCTTCGGATCGCTCGAGACGATGAACTTGTTGACCGTGTCGGCAAGCTCCTTCTCGAAGGGCATGAGGTCGAGTTCGTTCTTGTTGTTCGCGCGGTGGAACCAGCTGGTGCGCGGGCCCGTGGCGGCAAGCTGCGGCGTATTCTGTACGACCGAGGCGAGTTCTGCGGAGGTGCGCAGGATTTCCCAGTCGAACTTGCCGGCGCCGGCAGCATTGTCACGATCCTTGCCGGCCTGGGCATTGAGCACGACACGGATACCCAGCCGCTGCATCTGGGCAATCACGCCTTCCGCCAGGCTCTTGTCCGTCGTGTAGTCGTTGGTCATCAGCAGCGAGATTTCGACATCCTTGCCGCCGTTGACGTTTGCCGGGAAGTTGACGATGCCATCGCCGTCGGTGTCTTTCAGACCGGCCGCTGCCAGTTCCTTCTTCGCCCCTTCGAGATCGAAGGGATAGTACATGGTCGACTGGCGATCATAGAAGTTGGAGCCCGAGAGAATACCGCCCGGATAGGTCGCGACGAACGGACCCTTGACGAGGGAGTCGCCCAGTTCCTTGCGGTTCAACGCCATGGTCACGGCCTTGCGGAAGTGTTCGTTGCGGTTCAGCTCGCGAACCGCCTGCGCCCGCTCGTCGGGGTCGCCCCAGCCATTGGCCGAGAAGTTCAGGTTGATGTTGTAGCCGATGAGGCGCGAGCCGAAAGCGAGACGGGCTGGCGCGTCCTTCTGCGCGGCGCGCTTCAGCGACTCCACGAAGTTTTCCGGCTGTTCCAGGTTCGAGAAGTCGCCGGAACCGGCAACGGCCTGCACGTCGCGGTCCGCCCAGGTCGAGAGCTTGTAATGCATCTCGTCCAGGTAAGGCAGCTGGTTGCCCTTTTCGTCGACCTTCCAGTAGTAGGGATTGCGGCGAAGAACGATGATGTCGTCCGGGCGGTAGGCCACAGGAACCCAGGCGCCCATGACCGGGAAATTCATGTAGGTCGGCGGGAAGGCATTCTTGTACTGCTCGTAGGTGTTCTTCGAGTATTTCGGATGCTGCGGCTTGAGCACATGCGCCGGACCCGGGCAGAACGTGCCATAGGCCATGTTATAGATGAACTGCTTGGGAAAGGCGTCCTTGAAGGTCCATTCCACCGTGTACTTATCGACCGCCTTCAGCGTTGTGCCGACACCGAAGGTCTCGGGCGAGGCACCGTTCAGCGGCTTGACATTCGTATCGAGAACGTTGTCGTTCCAATAGAACATCAGGTCGTCGGAGGTGAATTCGACGCCGTCAGACCATTTGGCACCTTCGATCAGGTGCATAGTCAGCGTGTGACCGTCCTTGGACCATTCCCAGCTCTTGGCAAGGTTCGGCAGCGGCTGCAGGTCGTCAGCCTTGACCTGGAAGAGCGGACCGGTGCGCGTCAGGCATTCGCTCAGACCGATATCGATCCCGCCCCAGCCCTGGGTCTGGCCGGCCCAATAGTTCCAGCCTTCCGGCCGGCCGCCGATGACATGGCGCATCGTGTCGCCATAGACGCCGATACCGTCGACCATGTTGCCCGTCTTGTAGACCATCGGCTCCTTGGGCAGGCGATCCTTGACCGGGGGCAGCTTGCCCGTGTCGACGAAGTTCTTCTTGACCCAAGCAGGCTCGTTATAGGAGGGCAGCGCCTTGTATTCGAGGATGTCCTTACCATCCACATACTGCACCTTGGTCTGCGCCGGGAAATCCGGTGGCTGCGGCACGACCGTCAGGTCCGATGCCATGGCACCCGTCGTCAGGGCGGATACCCCAAGAAATAGGGCAGCCGTTCTCACAAGATATCGGTTTTTCATCCTCACTCCCCTTTGAATGGACGGTCTCCTCACCGCCTTCAGTTGATGCAACCGGGACTCCCGCCCGGCTCAAAGGCGGCCACCAGGCCGCCTGATCTCTTGGTACGCGATCAGCTCGCCTGCTTGATCGCCCGCAGTTCTTCGATCGACCGCACCTCGCGGCGGGCCGAGCCCTGCCAGTCGCGTGTCTTGACCGTCGATCTCTTCAGCCGCTCGCGGGCGGCCGGAATGGCATCGGCATATTGCGGCAGCCATTGAGCCTGCGCGACCAGCATCTCGTCCACCATCTGCCACACCTCCTCCGGTGTGCAGATCGCGCCGACCAGCGGGTCGTGCAGCATCGCCTGCTTGAGAAGATCGACGTCGCCAGTAACGGCCGCATGAACCGACATGCGCTGGACGTTGATGGAGGCGATGCAGGTCGCAGCCGCGGCTTCGGGAAGCGTGATGCCGGCTGCCATGTTGATGCCGAAGCGATCAACAAAACCGGGCGATTCAATGATGGCGTCCGAGGGCAGGTTCGTGATGACACCATTGTTCTTCTGGTTGAAATGGCCGCGATAGACGCGCCCTGTCTCGATCGCTTCGAGAATATAGCTCGCATGCTCGCTGGAGCGCTTGTAATCCGAAAGCGGACGCTTCGCGCGCTCAAGCACGGTCGGGAATTCGGTTTCGAACCAGTTGCGGTTTTCGGTCGTGTAGCGCAGATAGCCACCCGTCTCGCCATGGATCCAGTCGGACATGTCGATCCACTTGACGATCTCGTCGGCCCGCTTACGGTACCAGGGCAGATATTCAGACAGATGCCCGTTGCTCTCTGTCGAATAGACGCCGAAGCGCTTCAGGACGTCGATCCGCACCTTTTCCTGCTGGCTGATGACCGGATGGCGCTCGAAGGCGGCAATCAGTTCATCCTTGCCGATCTTGCGGCCCTTGACGCGCACATCGACATACCAGGTCTGGTGATTGATCCCGGAGCAGATGAAATCGAGGTCTTCATGGGCAACGCCCAGAACCTCGGCGATCTGCTCGCCGCCATGCTGGACGCCGTGGCAGAGCCCGATCGTATCGACCTTGCCGTAATCGATCGCGGCCCAGGTGTTCATCGCCATGGGGTTGGCATAGTTCAGGAACTTGGCGCCGGTCTCGGCGACCTCACGGATGTCCTTGCAGAAATCGAGGATAACCGGGATGTTGCGCTGGCCGTAAAGAATGCCGCCCGCGCAGATCGTGTCGCCGACGCATTGGTCCACGCCATATTTCAGCGGGATGCGAATGTCGTCCGCATAGGCATCCAGCCCACCGACGCGGACGCAGGAGACGACATAGCGTGCTCCTTCCACAGCCCTGCGGCGATCCGTCGTCGCGGTAATTCGCACATTCAGGCCATTGGCGTCCTTGATCGTGTTCAAAATCTTCTCGATGAGGGAGAGATTGTGCTCAGACGTATCCGTCAACGCAAACTCCAGTCCCTCAAATTCCGGAACCTTCAAGATGTCCGAGAACAGCTTGCGTGTGAACTCGACGCTACCCGCGCCAATGATGGCAATCTTGAAACTCATTCTTCTCTCCCTTGCATATCAAGACCTGCGCAGATAACGACGTCCGAAGGCTGACTGAATCCTCGGCAAATGGCCAATCTGCTTGTGCTCGCTCGCTCCATTGAGGGGTGATTATTCAGACGAGCGCCAGGATGAAAAGAGGAGCGTTATGCTATTGAGGGTAAAATTGTGCTCACAAACCAATCGCCTCCCCAGCTGGCGTTCGCGGGTCTTCGGAGGCAGCCCCCACTATTCAGGATCCCGACGATCAACATGGTCTTGCAGCAGCCATTGCAGCCCGGCCTGCGTTGTCGTCACTTTCTCGGAGCCGAAGGGAGCCCGCGAGACCAACGAGATCGCAGTCGATAGGACCGCGTGCGCAAGCTTATCGCTTCCAATAACCGGCGATCAGGTGATCGAGCTTGCCCGGCTGCGCAATGGCTCTGACACGCTTTCGGAGTTGCGTAGCCACGCCCGCCTCGCAGGCGACCCAGACGAGTGTCTTTTCTGAGGGCAGTTCTGCGAGGGCACTGATGACTGCGGCTTCGAGGACCGAAACAGCGTCCTTGCTCCGCTCAAGCCAGGTGAGACTGACCCCCACGGGCGTTTCGATGGAGAGCCGTTCTGCGCCTTCCGCCACTTCGATCAGGACTTCGCCGCAA
This sequence comes from Hyphomicrobiales bacterium, assembly GCA_900466575.1. Classification (GTDB taxonomy): domain Bacteria; phylum Pseudomonadota; class Alphaproteobacteria; order Rhizobiales; family Rhizobiaceae; genus Ensifer_A. The sequence continues at coordinate 135,788 of UBMP01000007.1, forward strand.
CAGTTCTGCGGAAGCAGGCGCATGATCCGGGCGATCGCAGGAACGGCAGTTTCATCGCCGGCAATCAGATAATAGTCCGACGCGCCGATGCCGCCGCCACTGGGGCCGGAAACGCCCACCAGATCACCGACACGAAGCTCTTCCGCCCACGATGCCCCCGGCCCTGCTTCGCCGTGTAGAAAGACGTCGATATCGAGCGTGTTTTTCACAAGATCGACTGCGCGAACCGTATAGCGACGCCATGTCAGACTCCGGCGCTCTTGGTCCGTTGCCAAGGTCAAATCCGCGAAGTTGACAAGGACCTGCACATGCAAGGCATCGGCGCGGTCGAAACGCGCTGCGTCGGGACACTGCAATGTGATGCGCATCATCCATGGCGCAATCCTTTGCAGCGCTTGGACCTTGAGGATCGAGAAGCTGGGCGGCAAGGGGCCGGCGCTCCAGTTCTCCTCCCAGTCGATCTCGACCGACCCAGCCCCGGCCGCGTGCCGGAAGACGCCGTCGAGCCAGCTTTTGACGAAATAGGCGGTTTCCGCATCATTGGATGCTGCATCGACAAGCAGCAGACCCTCCTCGCACGATAGTCGTCCGCGAACATCCGGCAGTGACACGAGGAATGCACCCGCCTGCTCCTGCACCTGCCCATCGTGCTCCTTCAGATGCTCCACCACATGCAGGAGACACTCTTCGGGCTCCGGCAGCTTTGCACGGGCTTTGAGACGGTAGGCGATGGGGACATTGGCCGTCATCATGTTACCTTTCGGCCATCATCGACAAGATGCCAGGGAGGTTTCTGCAGATCGCGGATATCGGCGGCCGGCAGACACCGGCGCGCCTGTCATCGGGGGGACAGATCCTCAGAAGACCTTTGTCAACGAAACGGCAAACGTGCGACCGCGGCCCTTGTAGTCGAAGACCGACTGATCGGCGAGCGCCCCGTAAAGCGCCTTCGCGCGAGAACCCCAGATCGTCGTATACTGGGTATCGAACACATTCTGGACACCGAAATTTAGCGTGGTCTTGCTGTTTTCGAACGTATAGCTCCCAGTCAGATCGAACAGCGTATACCCGTCGATCTTGAAGTTGTCGGCATCGGTCAGACTGAAGACGTGCTGGCCCGAAAAGCGCAGCGACAACGCGTCCTTTTCCCAGCCGACGTAGCCGCCGAGCTTGGAAACGCTGGCCGTTCCGACCGTATCTTTCACCCAGCCGTTGCTGCCCTTCACCTCGGTCTGAACCCACTGGCCGAGGACGCCGATGTTGAAGCCATTGTCGAACTTGACGCCGGCCGTGCCTTCGATCCCATAGACCCGCCTGTCACGATTGACGACATCAACGGCCAGTGTCGATCTGTCGAGCTGGATCGACTTGTCGGAGAAGGAGTAGAAAGCTGCCGCTTCCACATTGTACTTGCCGTCATCGAGACGATAGCCAAGCTCAACGGAATTGGTTTTGATGGCTTGCAGTGCCGAGGAGTTCACATTGACGCTGTTGACGAGATTGAAAACCCCGCCGGCAAGCGCATAGGTACCGACACCGTAATACTTTGCCGGGTCTGGCAGTTCGAAGCCCTGGCTGAAATTGCCATAGATCTGCTGATCGGGCCCGAGTTTATAGGTTGCGCCCGCATTGACCAGCAGGGCGTCGTAATTCACTTCTCCGCCCGGGATCGCGGCTGCGGAAGTGGCGCGACCCTGCAGGATAGCCACCTGCTGCGCGGCACCGACGAAGTTGGAGACCTTGGTATTGACGAACTGGTAGCGCAGGCCGCCGCTCAGTGTCAGTCGCTCCGTCGCCTCATAGGAGGCTTCGACAAAACCTGCGACTGTGGACACGTCGATCGCCGGGTAAAGTCCCGTCACGCCGATCGTGCGGAAATCCATGCCGCCGGTCCTCGCTGCTGTCGCAAGATCAAAGACGTTCTGGCGCGACGTGAAGGAATCCCGGTCAGCATCGATACCATAGGTGAGCTTCAGGCTATCCATCGGCTCGGAAACAAGGGCGGCCTTGACGCTATAGTAATCCGTGTCCTGGCTGCTGCCGGCAAAATAGGAGCCGGTGAACGAACTGGATGATGGGAACGGATTGAATTTCAGCCTTTCACTGCGGAAAGCGCCCTGCAACAGAAGCTTCTGCCCAAAGAAATCGTCATCCGTGTAGGTGACATTGAACATCGAGCGGGCGGTCTCGGGATTGAAGTCGGACTTGTAGCCCGGCCGCGTCTCGAACAGAGACGGCTTTGCCAGAGCGGCAAAGTTCACACCGTAAAAGAGCCCGTAATCGGAGTCCTGCTTGCTGTCGAAATACTGGCCTGAAAGCTCCAGACGCCGGTTGTCGTCGATCTGGAAGCCGATTGTCCCCATCAAGTCGATGCGCTGATTGAAGGCGGTCGAGGTCTGGGTGATGTCGGGGATCAGAAGCGTCCCGCCACCGCCGTAGAAGGCGCCGGTCTTGTTGCCGGAGATCGAGAAGCGACCGTCCCATCTGTCGCTGTTGTAGGTGACGGCGGCCCCGACATTTCCGTCGAGATCGTTGCTGCCGCCAAAGCCCGAACCCAGACCGCCAGTCGCTTCGGCATGGAAGCCTTCCTCGGCATCCTTACCCTTCTTGGTGATGATATTGATGATACCGCCGGTGGCGTTTCCGCCATAGATCGAGGTCGCCCCAGACAGAACCTCGACGCGCTCGATGTTGAAGGGATCGATGGAATCGAACTGACGGCTGAGCGACCGGGCGGAATTCATCGACACGCCGTCAATCAGGATCAGCGCCGTACGACCCCGCAGGTTTTGGCCGTAGGAAGTTCTCGCACCGGTGCTGGCCGGATCGAAACTTGGAACCGTATCGGCGAGAATCTGCTGCAGGCTCTTGCCGGACCTGGCCTCGAACTCGATCTTGCTGGAATCGACGACATAAATGGTCTGCGCCGTATCTGAAATCTGCTGCGGCGATCTGGAACCGGTGACCACGATGGCTTCGAGCGCCGTCGGGGACGAGGAGGTGCTCTGCCCGTTCTGCTTTTCCTGTGCCACGGCACCCGACGACAGTGCGGCCAAGCCGACCGACGTCCAAAGCACCACGCGAACCCCACGCCCCTCGATCATTTACGCCTCCAGATATGGAAAAGAACCTGAAGGCGGATCAGGCCTTCAGAATCTGAAATACAAGACTATTTAACTCATGTTTTATGAGGTAAAGGATCGGCCTGCTTGGATCACGACGAACCCGAGTTGGACTCATGCGAACTTTGAAGGGAAAGCCCGAGCCTTGATGGAAACTATCCGACCTTTGAAACTGGGCGGGCGATCGCTGCCGGACAGCGACAGCCGGATCCTGTGTCGCAACGTTCTCCTCGACATGTTGGGAGAGGCGACCGTCTCCGTTGAAACCGGAGACCTGTCCGGCCTTACCGGCCTTTACTGGCGCTATGTCTCATTGTCGTTGGCGACCATTTACCTGCCCAGGGCCCATTTAACCGTTCAGGCCAGAGGCTTGATGGATCGCGGCGTCGTCATCCTGCGCCCAATGGACGGGCCACTGGAAATCAAATGCCGAAAGCACAAGATACGCATCGGCCAAAATGACGTGATCTTCGCGCCGGCAGACGACGCCATGGACCTTGTTCTTTCTCAAGGCGGTCGACTCGATCTTGCCCATCTGCCCGCCCACTCGGTCGCAGCCAGAGAACATGTCCTGACGCCGCTGATGCTGAAACCCATCGAAGCCGGTTGCCTGCCCCTGCAGCTCCTGACCAACTATGCCGGCTACATGTTGCGCCAGGATATTCAAAGCCGCGGTGATGCGAGCATGATGGTCCAGCACTTCTACGACCTCCTGCCCGTTCTGGCCCAGCATGTCGGCGACGCTCCGAGGCCCACGACACGGCAGACACGCATGGACTCGATCAAGGCTCGGATCGAGGAAAATCTCGCGAACAGCGGCTATTCCATCACCGACGCCGCCGATGCCGAGGGGGTCACGCCCCGCGCTGTGCAGAAGTTCTTCAGTCGCGAGGGAACGACCTTCACCCGCTACGTTCTCGAACGCCGCCTTGCAAACGCCAAGTCGATGATGATTGCCGACGGCGCGGCGCAGCCCATCAGTCAGGTCGCCTACCGGGTCGGCTTCAACGACCTGTCCTATTTCAACCGAAGCTTCCGCAGCCGGTACGGCATGAAACCTTCGGAATGGCGGAAGCTTGCGGAGGAACGAGAGGGCGAGGCCTAGCCTTCAGCGGGCACCACTTTAGCGCGGTGATCTATCTTGCCGAGAATCCAGACAGAGATTCCGACACCGAGGATCGAGATCACGGTCGAGATCGTGAAGAGGGCCTGGAAGCCAAGTTTGTCGGCCACGTAACCGGCGACCGAGGTGCCGATGAGATAAATCACCAATTCTGCGCAACTGAGCAGAGTGAAATCCGTGCCCGGCTGGCTGTCGGATGACGAGGCCATGAAGAAGGAATAGATCGCCACAAGCTCCATGTAGCGGATGAACGTCTGGAAAGCCGAGGCCGAAAGCGCGACGGCAACGCCGGGCCAGACGCCAAAGGCATTGAGTGCGAAGACGAGAAAGCACAGGCTGCGCAAGCCACCGAGCAGCACAAGCGTCATCGGAAGACCCGCCTTGCGGATGATCAGGGCGGCAATGGCCGCACCGAGGAGGCCGGCAGTGGCTGCGGCCGCTCCGGAAATATAGCCAATCCACTCGGTCGGAACCTTGATATCGACGAGATAGGTCCCCTCCATGCCCCGCACGAGACCTTCGCTGGCGCGATAGCTCAGCGCAAAGCCAAGGATCAGCCAGGCGTTCGGTCGGCGGAAAAATTGCAAGAGGCCGATCCGCTGCTTTGTTTCGATTTCAGGCTTGCTGCCCGCTTCATCCATCCAGAAGGCGGCAATCAGCGGCAGCAGCGAGAGCACGGCGACAGTGAGAATGGTCGCCGTCCAGCCGATCCTGCCATAAAGCACCAGCGCCGAGGTTCCGCCGATGATGACGCCGAGCGCCACAGCTCCGGCCTGTATCGCATTGCCCAGCGCGCGCGTCTGCGCCGTCAGGCGTCGTACGGCGTAACCATCCGTCGCGATGTCCTGCACCGATGACAACAGCGTGATGAAGAATGCGACCGTGAAAAGGGTCCCGGTCTCATGCGGTTCGACAAAGGCCATGACAGCGATGCCGGCGCTCACCAGCAATTGCGTCGGAATGATCCACCCACGGCGATGGCCGAGACTGGGGACAAGCGCAAAGCGATCCACAAGAGGCGCGACAGCAAACTTCAGGACGAGCGGCAGCATCAGCAGCGAAAACAGCCCTATTGCGGTACGCGACGCCCCCCCTTCGCGCATCATCGGCGGCAAGGCCACGAGAAGCAGGTAGGTGGGAATGCCCTGCGCGAGATAGAGGCCGCCGAGGATCGGATAAATCCTGTCTCGCAGGGACGCCGCGCCGGTTCGGGACGTATCCAGCACCTGTCCTCTCGATGAGCCCATTGTCTCCTGAACCTCTCGACGCCGCGCCCATCTGGAACGCGAACATAAATATGAGTTATTTAATCATATTTATGCCCATTCGACGCCGCACGCTTGGAACAGCGCGAACCAGAATTGGACTGGAGCGAACCGGGAGGCCTCATGAGAACCGGTTCCGTCGGACGCGGCGGCGAACGTCAGCGCGTGGGTCTCCGCGCAACGCGCTCCTGCACCAAAGCGGATCGTCCCCATGCTTTGAGCCGAGATGAAGCTTACATAGAAGTTTGACTTCGGTGATGTGGCGTCTGAAGTTCCAGACACCACCTCAATTCGCGCGCATACCGAGACTATTCGGCCCATCTTGGCGAATAGTCCTTGTCGACGATTACCGACCTTACCCCCTCGACAAAATCTGGGTGGGCGAAGACATCGCGCAGCGCTGAATATTCATTGGCGAGGCAGTCGTGAAGCGATCGGTGGCGCCCCTCGGCGATCAAGCGATCAGCAACGTCAATCGCAAAAGGCGAATGGCTCTTCAGCGCCTTCAGAGCGGCGGCCGCGCGGGCATTGCCGGCGTCAGCGGCCGAGAGCGCGATCTCCACCGCGCCCAGATCCGGCGCTGCAAATGCGGCATCGACCAGAGCATCGAGCGCGGCCGGCACCGCCGCTTGCCTGCATTCTCGCCTCAGAACCTCGACGGTGTCGGCAGAACGGCTCAATGCATCCAGGATAGCCTCGAAGGTTTCGCCGGCCGCGTCGTGAGTGCCAAGCCCTATTTTACAGGCTTCGAGACCTGTAAGACGCGCGCCGGTGAGGCCGAGCCATCTTCCGGTACTGCCCGGCAACGCATTGAGAAAATACGTGGCACCGACATCCGGAAAATAGCCAATCGCCGTCTCCGGCATGGCAAGTGTTGCCGTCGGCGCAATGACCCTAAACCGGGCATGGATGGAAAGACCGAGCCCGCCGCCCATGCATATGCCGTCAACCAGCGCGACAATCGGCTTGGGGCAGTCGGCGATCGCCCGGTTCAAGGCAAACTCGTCGCGGAAGAACGACAGAGCAGTCTCGATCTCACCGCCGATGACAAGCTCGCGGATGCGTCGCATGTCGCCTCCAGCGCAAAAGGCACGGGGACTTGCGGAGACAATCGCGATGTGTGCGATATCGGGATCACCAACGAGTTCATCGAGACCGGCATGCAGGGCTTCGACCATCCCGTGATCGAGCGCGTTCAACGCCTTGGGACGATCGAGCTGCAGGATGCCCAGCAACCCGCGCCTCAAAATTTCGATATGACGTGTTTCCAATCGGCTATCGGCTTTCAAAATTCACCTTATCCCGGCCCTTGAGCGCAAGTGTACTGCGTGCTTCGTCGGCTGTCGCGATCTCCAGGCCGGCGGCCTCGATGATCTGCCGTACCTTGGTCACCTGTTGCGCACTGGACTCGGCCAGCTTGCCGGCTGCGATCCAGATCGAATCCTCAAGGCCGACGCGCACGTTGCCACCCATGACCACGGACATCGCGGCAATCGGCATCTGGTTGCGTCCCGCTCCCAGCACCGACCAGTGGAAGTCGGTCCCGAACAGCCGATCGGCCGTCCGCTTCATATGCACGACGTCCTCGGGATGGGCTCCGATGCCACCCAAAAGGCCGAAGACGCTCTGGATAAAGAATGGCGGCTTTATCAGCCCGCGATCGGCAAAGTGGGCCAGGGTGTAGAGGTGGCCGATGTCATAGCATTCGATTTCGAAGCGCGTGCCTTGTCCCGCACAGGTCTCCAGAATGTGTTCGATGTCTGCAAACGTGTTCTTGAAGATCCTGTCTTTCGAACCTTCGAGATAAGGCCGTTCCCATGCGTGCTGGAACTCCTTGAAACGGTTGAGCATCGGATAAAGGCCGAAATTCATCGAACCCATGTTCAGCGAGGCGACCTCCGGCTTGAAGACCGAGACGGGCCTCAGGCGCTCTTCCACCGTCATGAACGGACTTCCGCCCGTTGTGATGTTGAGCACGCAGTCTGACCGGGCGTGGACAGATTGCAGGATGGGCTCGAAGAGTGCCGGGGTCTGGTCCGGCATGCCCGTTTCCGGATTTCTCGCGTGAAGGTGGACGATGGCCGCGCCCGCTTCCGCAGCCTCCACGGCCGCATCCGCGATCTGTTGCTGCGTTATCGGGAGGTGCGGCGTCATGGAGGGCGTATGGATAGCGCCGGTGACTGCACAGGTGATGATGACTTTACGGTTTGCCATGCGGCCTCCATGCGACAGGTCGTCTCATAAGCCGGCGCATCGGTGGCGGCGCGCCGGCGGTTCTGTTTCGTCGACGCGTTATCTTGCGCGAGTGGGTGCGGGATAGCTGACGTCGGCTTCGCGCTTCAGCTCTTCATCGTCCAGTTCGTCGGAAAGATCGCGGCCATTCGTTTCGGGCAGCAATGAAACGGCGATCAGCACGAAGAGGTAGGCGGACATGGCCATGATGGCCATGGCGTCCCTCAACGGAAACACGCCGCCTGAGCTGAGGACACCCACGAGGGCGGGGCAGAAAGATCCGGCAGCACGACCGAAATTGTAGCTGAAGCCTTGGCCGTTGCCGCGGATGATGCTCGGGAACAGTTCGGTGAAATAGGGACCGAGCGCGCTGTAAATACCGAGCAAGGAGAACCCCAGCAGGAAATTCAGGACGAAGGACAGCCCCGGCATATCCGGCGCATAGAGCGAGAGCGGTATGAAGACCCAGTTCAGCAGCGTGAACAGGAAGAAATTGCGCCTGCGGCCGATCGCATCGCAAAGATAGGCGGCCGAGATGTAGCCGACAAAGGAGCCGAAAGTCAGCATCAGGACGTGGTAACCGACTTCGACCGAAGTCAGTTGCAACTGCGTCTTGAGGAAAGTGGGCAGCCAGATGACGATCGAAAAGCCGCCGGCCTGGATGCCGAGTGCAAGCATCGAGCAAAGGATGGTCGTGCGAAGATAGCGCGGATGGAAGATCATCAGCGGATTGACAGCCTTCTTTCCCTCAAGCTCCCGCCGGTTCTTCGCCTTCAGGAAAATTTCGGGCTCTCTCACGGTACGAAGCGAGAGCAGGACGAGGATCGCCGGCAGCGCACCCAGCCAGAACATCCAGCGCCATGCATCCGTTGCGGCCATGGTCCCGAACAGGATGGAAGAGAGAATGGCTGCGAAGGCATATCCGAGCGCGTAGGCGCTCTGGACACTGCCGACAGCTTTGCCGCGATATTCGGGCCTGATGATCTCGCCCATCAAGACGGCGCCGGCAGCCCATTCGCCGCCAAAGCCTATCCCCGACAGCGTGCGCGCCAGCAGCAACTGTTCGAAGGAGTTGCTGAAGCCGCTAAGAATGGTGAAGACGAAGAACCATGCAATGGCCAGCTTCATCACCTTGACGCGACCGATCCGGTCACACAAGACGCCCGCTAGCCACCCGCCGACAGCCGACGAAATCAGTGCCGATGTTCCCAGCCAGCCAGCCTGGGCATTGGTCATGCTCCAGGCCGCAATCAGCGTTGGAATCAGAAAGCTGAAAAGCTGCGTATCCAGGGCATCAACCGCCCATCCCCCGAAACACGCGTAAAACGTCTTCCGCTCTGTTGCGTTCAAGCTGTGATACCAATTGAACATGGTTCCTCCCCTCCCATAAACATGCGTTCTCCTCTACCCGTGAACGCGATCAGATCGTCATGAAATCCCCTGTCCCGCCTGCTGCGGAACAGAATGTTTGCGTCGTGAGAAACCGGTCATCCCCTCCAGGAGGTCGCGGCTTCCCTGGGCCTCATGAGAGGCCCAGCGCCTTCGATGCATTTGTCGCAACCATCTTGTGGATGTCTTCGTCGCGATAGCCAAGATCCATGCACATGCCCACGCCTATCCGGAAGCCTTCCAGAGGGCTGACAACGCCAACCTGCCCGAGATCGGAGCAAAGGATCGTTCTGTCCACGCCGACTGCGTCGATATGAGCCTTGAGATCGTCGGCATTCCGGGTCTGGAACTTGGACCCCTCGAGGAACATGGCCAGCGAGTGTTCGACATAGGCGCCGGCCGCGGCAATTCCGCTGGCATCCTCCAAAGATGCGCCGACGATATCTTCCGGATGGGTGAAGATCATGTGCTTCACCCCACGCTTCCTGGCTTCCTCGAAGAGGATCCATGTCTCGCTGACGTGAATGTGTCCGCTTGCCAGCGTCATGTCGTTTTTCGCGATGACATCCAGCACTTCCCTGACCTCATCGCGAAGCTGGCGCTGCCCGTCGAAGAGGGACACGGCCGTCGCAGGCCGCATTTTCTGCGTCGAGGCCGGATGGGACCAGCTGGACGTTTTCTCCCATTCGAGATGGTTTTCGGCGGCAAGCGTCGGCATCCAGACAACCTTGCCACCCATTGCGGCCGTATGTTCCACGGCATAGGGGTTCATTCCACCAACGGCATTGTTGAGAACAATGCCCGAGTAGATGGTGGTCGTGAGATCCGGATAGTGTTTCCGGATGAGTTCGGCGCAGACAACGCCCGAATAGTCATGGTCCTTGGTGACCGCAGCAGCAAACCCGGCTGTTGAAAGCTGTTGCGCCAGCTCGATGTGATCCAGGGCACGCGCGGCAATCGACGGACCGCTGTGTACGTGCGGATCGACCGCGCCCTTCAGGATCTGGTCTATTCGGGCCTCGCGCGAGGCTTCCACTGTGTTGATGGCATCCATGTCTTTCCTCCCATGAAGTCGCGACGTTCCGGCCGTTCAGTCCGGCATCGGATAGTCGTTGGCATTGAGAACCCAGCCCGGCTGCAACGAAAAGTCGCGGCGTGGCGGGGAGAAGATGTCGACGAGCTGGTTCACTCCATCGAGCATCCCCCGAGAGGTGTGGATTGCGGGTGGGGGTATGACCATGACCGAGGGCGAAGCACAATAGTGGTGCTCGTCCTCGCGCCAGTTGTTCAGGTTCGTCGTCCAGGGCCAGCGGAGATGATGGGTAAATGCCCCCTCCAATGCCAGAGAGATCTGCTCGAAATCGTCGTGATGATGGGGCGACAGCTTTGTGACGTCCCTCGGGCCAACCTGCGGTGCGAGGAAATTGACCATGATCGTCGATCCGCGCCAGATCCGTCCGAAACGACCGGGCTCGTCAGGCACATCCAGCGAATAGACGTGAACCTTGGGCTCGCCCTTCGGCGCAGGCCATGCAACGAGTTCAGCGACCGTGGCATGCGCATCTTCATAGGCGGCTGCGTTGACGCACTGCGCGCACAAATCCTCAGGTTTGGTCGTGAACAAACGGACGACGGGCCCGCTGCCACTGATCGTGATCTTGCTTTCGCCGGGCGGAATGAAGGCGATCGAATAACCCTCGATATCAAGGCTCTTGCCGGCCGACGTGACCTGTGCAGACGTTTCCGGCGTGGGCAGAAGCAGGACGAATTCATCCTGCTCCGGACCCCGATCGAAAGATGCGCCATCGTTTGCATGCGTGTAGGCGACGATGCAGTTCTGGCTCCGAACGAACCACGACTTTCCGTTCTGATCGTCGACTTGCGGCGGCTGCTCATAGAATTTGGCGATGCTGGCAGCATCAAAGCCGTCAGGTGCGGGCGCACTTGCCTTTGCTGCCAGAGCGGCGCGCGGATCTGATGGATCGTACATATTTCCTCCTCACCCCGAAAGACGACCGCAAAGTTTTGTTTCACTGTGCGATACGTCGTTCTGTTTTCATATCTGCCCATTCGATCCTTCTTGTCAAGCCGCGTGATGCAGCAAATACAAAAATGGCTGTGAATGCCGCACTTGTGACGTGCCTTCCCTCGATTTCCCTTATTCAGACCGCGCCGAGGCGATTGATATTTATATTTTTGTACTTTACGTTCTGTCTGTCAGAACATGGAGGATGAAATGACAGTCCAGCAAGCCCACACCCGTTTCCGCGACGCCTTCAGACAGCGTAATCCTCTGGTCGGCAGCTTCATCAAGACGCCGACCAGTCATACGGTTGAAATTCTCGGCGCCATGGGCTTCGATTTTCTGGTGATCGATGAGGAACATGCACCTTTCGACCGAGTGACGATCGACATGGCGCTACTGGCCGCGAGAGCCTCCGGAACGGCGGGGATCGTGCGGGTGGCGGAGCCGACGCCGTCGCGGCTCCTTGCTGTCCTTGATGACGGCGCAGCCGGCGTGCTGATCCCCCATGTAGCGACAGTGGACAAAGCGAGGGCCGTCGTATCGGCCTGCCGCTATCGCGGCGGTTCACGCGGGTTCTCGAACTCCCCGAGGGCCGGCGGCTACGGCGCCGTTGCCGCCTGGCCGCATGTCGATGCCCAGGATGCGTCCGTCACGGTTATTGCTATGATCGAGGATCCGGAAGCCATCGACAATATCGAGGCCATTGTTGCCGTGGACGGCCTCGATGGCATTTTCATCGGCCGTGGAGATCTGTCGATCGCGCTTGGCGCGGAATCGCCCAACGCGCCGGAGATCAAGGCCGCCACGGAAAAGGCAATCAAGGCTGCTCAAGCCGTTGGAAAGCCGGCCTGCGTGATGGTCAATTCGATCGCCGAAACAGCACCTTTCGTCGACATGGGCGCCACTGCTTTCATCGTGTCATCAGACCAGGGTTTCATGCGGCAGGCGGCATCGAAGGTTCTGGCCGACTTCAAGGCAGCCTCCGCCTAGCGCGTCGGCGCGAAAGGCGGGCAACAATACCTTCTTATTCTGTGGGAAGGCCCGTCTGTTCGCGGTGACAGTCGATTTACCGCAATCGGCGCAATCGTTATGTTGATCCAAATGCGCGAAGGGAAAGCGGCTTGATGGATGAGGTTTTCGAGAAGAGCGGTGAGGGCCTGCAGACGGTCGTGCTCACGCTTCAGATACTCGAGCATGTGGTGAAAGCGAACCGCGGCGTTGGCGTCACCAGTCTTGCCAGGACCCTCGGCACCACGAAAAGCCGGATCCATCGCCACCTGCAGACCCTCGTCCAGGAGGGATACATCATCCAGCAGGAAGATTCGGAGCGCTACGAGGTGGGGCCGAAGCTTGTTTCGCTCGGCCAGACCATCGGCAGCAATGTCGACTTGGTGCGCGCCGCCTTCGATCCGCTCATGGAGCTGCGCGATGCGCTGGGACATTCGGCCGTGGCCTCACAGATTGTTCCAGACGGCATGCGTGTTGTCGTGACGGTGCCGGGCAGATCACCGATCGAGATTGGCGTTCGTGTCGGCTCGACCCTCTCGTTTCACGCATCAGCGCAAGGCAAGGCGGCTGCCGCCTTCTCCTCCGCCGAATTCCAGGCACGGGTACTGCGGTCGCGGCTGGATCTCTTCACGCCACAGACCATCATCAGTCCGGCAATCCTGGCCGAGGAGTTCGAGCGGGTCCGCAACCAGGGCTGGGCGGTTGCCCCAAACCAGGCCGCCGTCGGCCTCAATACGCTCGCAGCGCCGATATTCGACATTTCAGGCATGGTCTGCGGCGCGATAGGTATCGTCGATATGGTGCAATTCATCGGCGAACGACCATCTGACGATCAGATCCAGCGCACCCTCAAAGCCGCCGAGCGCATATCGAGCGGCTTGGGATATAAAGCCGAGCTCGGGCAACGCTGAAGATTGATGACGCCCGAAACCCGGATGCTCGTTGAAAACGATCGTTGTCCGGGATGGGCTCGAGACGACCGCGAGATATCGCCGGACCGACGATAGCTCGTGGAAAGCCAAGTCGTCCTGAGCTCCGGTGCGATCGGATCGGCACATTGCCTCACAAATCTGTCATTGGGCCGGGCCGATCGGCTTTCGGACATGGGCGTCGAAGGTGGCGTCGCCTTAAACGATTTTGAGGGGCGATCGCTTCTTCGGTTAGAATTTTACGCGTCAATAGACAAAGCGATTTCCCACCAGGTCGAGATGGCCGTTTGCACGAAGCTGGCGATGATCGGCATGGGCGAACTTCAAGCCGAATTTCGCCGCCCATTCCGCGACGGTTTGGAATGAGACCGCGATGCCGCGTTCCGCCAAAAAATCCTCGACGTCACGGAAGTTGAGCGGAAAACGATAGTAGAGCCAAACCGCATGAGCACCCGGCTGCGGGCGCCGAGACGCAGATAGACCTGCCAGATCTGCTCCTCGACCTGCGACGGCTCAGCCGAGCGCCAGAATGATCTGCGATGCCTTGATCAGGGCGCAGAGCCGATTGCCCGGCTTGATCGCCAGTGTCTTGGCGCTGTCATCCGTGATGATGGCGCAGAGGGTTTTGCCATCGCCGATATCGAGGATGACCTCCGCGTTGACGGCCCCCGGCTCCACCGAGATTACGGTACCGACGATGCGGTTGCGCGCCGAGGTCAAGACAGTTTCGTCATCAGCGATCAGGATCGGGGTCGAAGCCTTGATCAGGGCATAGGCCTCAAGGCCCGGCGCGATATTGAGATTGGCGACACTCTGCTCGGTGATGATCGCGGTCAGCGTCACCTTCTCTGAGATTTTCAGGGCGACTTCGGCATTGACGGCACCGTGCTGCACGCCGGAAATCGTTCCGTGGTAGGTATTTCTTGCACTGGTCTTCATGATGGGACTCCATAAAAGCGACTGCGTGGGAAAAGGAAGTGAGGGATCGCCGGAAATCGTTCTCTCGAGGCTCGAGACGATCTCGCCGAAACTGGCCGTCAGCAGCCGGTGCACCGCGATCGCGCGCCGGCCTTCTTCGGTGACGGTAGCCCCGCCGCCATGCCGCCCGCCGGCCTGCGTGACCACCATCGGCCTTGGAAAGAGATTGTTGAGCGCGTTGACGGCATCCCACGCCCCCTTGTAGCTGAGCCCGAGCGCCCGGGCCGCGGCGGAGATCGAGCCGGTCCGGTCGATTTCAGCCAAAAGGTGGAACCGGCTTTCTCCGGCATGCCCACCATTGTCTGTAACCAGCGACAGAACGGGGCGGATCGACGGGGTCATCATCACATTCTCCCTTCCATTATAGAGTTCCGATGCATAACGGATCGTATGGAAAGCTACAGCAAGACACATGCCATTATAAAAAATATATCTATTACAATTACTTATGGAATAACTCAGACGCCGGAGCCTGACGTTGTCCGATTGCCGACAGAAAGCTATGTCGTGTTTGTCGGATATCCGACAAACACGACCATTCGAAACGGAAGTCTGCTACTCGGCCAGGGCGAGAGCCGGCACGTGATGCAGCTCGATGCCGTTCTTCAGCCGCGCCAATCGGCTCTCACCGGTTTCCTCTCCGAAGCAGGCTTCGAAATCGTCGCATTCGCGGCAGCTGGGCGCGGTGCAAAGCGAAAACCCTTCGATTTCGCAGAGCTTGCGATAGAAATACTTCTTCCATTTCATGTTGCCGGTATTGCCGGCCGCCAGAACCGGAAAATGTCGCCGCAGCATACGGCTCAGCTCACCACGGTTCTGAAGCCCGAGATCCTGCCAGAGATGATCCTCGTACATGGCGCGTGCAGCGATCATGCGCGCAAGAATCACGCTTAGGGGCAAGTCGCTGCGCGCGTGTTGGAGCAGAAGATCGCGCAAGATCTCCTCTTCCATCAGCGGTCCCGGCGCGTCCTCCTGCGCATCGTCGTCTGACATGAGGCTCAGCGTGGCGAGCGGGAAGGACCGGTTGAGCAGCCGTCGCAATTCATGCGGCGAAAGTCCCGTGGTTCCCCGGCAGGTGAGGCCGCCCTCGTCTATCTCAACCTTCGCGGCTGAGATGATGCTGGCCAGGACATGCAGGTCGAAAGCATGGTCCGGGCTCTCCGGCGGCATCTGGCCGGTAATCAGATCGGCGTAGTGAATTGCCTGCATGGCTCTCATCCTTTCCTTTTCTCAGGCCGCCAGCGCGCTGGCCTCGACATGGGTCTGACAGTTTTTCGGGCAGACACGCGAGCAGGCGGAACAGCCGATGCAGGCGCCCGCGTTGTCTACCACCATGATCATGCGGTTGAGTTCGCCGTCGAAATCGTCGTCGTCGCCGGAGCTCCGCCCCAGGATTTTGCCCTCGTCGTCGACGCCATAGAGATGCATGACGCCGCGCGAGCAGACCTTGTAGCAGCGTCCGCAGCCGATGCAGGTGCCACCATCGATCGTGGTGAGATAGGACGGTTCCCAGGAAGAACCGTCACGGGTCTTGAAGGCGTCAGGCATGGGCCTTCTCCGCCGCCGCAAGCGCCTTCTTGGCCGCATCGAGCTCGGCAAAGACGTTGTAGGTCTTTTCCGCCACAGCCTTGATTTCGGTCCAGTTGATCGGCAGGTCCTCGGAAAGATCGTGCAGCTCCATTTTGGCGGTCCCGGCGCGGGAATTGAGCTTGCGCACTGTCTTCTGCAATTCTTCAAGATCGGACATCGGTGTTCTCCGGCATGAGTCAGGCGTTCGCCACTTCGGGAAAGGTGTTGATGTTTTCCACCGCACCGTCGACCAGCTTGGTGCCGGCCTCGGCAAGCTTCGTCAGGGTCTCGAAGCCGAACCGGTGGACGTCACGCACGGTCTTGTTGATGACGACCAGCTTGCCGGTGGTCAGAAGGATGCGGCCGAAGCCCTCATGGCTCATCTTCATCATCGGCGAGGCGATCTTGTGGGTGGCAAGCTCGATGGCGAGACCGACCGCATTGTAGAAGAGCTCTAGCCGCCACAGGACGTCCGGATCGGGATCGCCGATGATCGGAATTTCGCGACGCTGTTCCCTGGTGACGATGAAATCCTTCAGGATATCGGCATCCGACCGGCCCTCCCAGGCATCGTAGGTATCCTGCGCACGCATCAGCCGGACGAGCGACTTCAGAAAAGGGGTGGCAAGTGCTGCCTCGTCTGCCGCGACGGGGGCTTCGGCTTCAAGTACGGTCATGATCTTGTCTCCAATCTTAGTCGTCGTCATCGAAGGATGGTTTCGAGGCCATGGCGCCGGCCTCGGCCAGCACCTTGCGCAACCAGGGCGGAGGCGCAGTCTTCAGCATGGTTTGGGTCCGCGTCAGCACCTCCTCGATGGGAGAGGGATGGGGCACCTTGATCGGGTGGATTTTCGCGCCCACCACCTTGGCCGCCGAAGGGCCGCCGATCGCGAGGCAGAACAGGATGTGACAACCCTTCAGTGCTTCGACCTTGGGCGTGATGCGGTCGTCGCCATCGGTCTTGTGCTGGCCGCTTTCATTGGACACGTCGTCAAAACCGACCGCCTCGACAAAGTTCCAGCTCTGCGGCGTGACGTCATAGACGGCAAACAGCTTGGCCGAGCCGAAATGCGCGTTGAGGCCTTTCAGGTCCTGCGTGGCAATGGCGATGCGAAGCGCGCCGTCGGGACGCTGCGGGGCAGGAGCCGACATCTCCTCAGTGACGAGTGAAAGACGGCGAACTGCTGTCATGATCATTCTCCCTGTTGAGGAACGGATTGAGCGATTGCGGCGTGTGTTCGTGCTGATTGGCCTGGAAGACATTGGCGGCCTCGAAGATGAGATCGCGCGTTCCCTGATAGAGCACGGTGCATTTATGCTGGCTTCCCAGCCGGTCGAAGATCGGGAACCCGACCCGCATCAATGGTGTTCCCAGCCGCTCCGCCGCCTGGCGGGCATGCGAGTGCGAGACCAGCAGATGCGCGCCGGCAGCCAGCTCCTCGAAATCGCCGAGATCGCCGACATACACGCTATCGGCCGGCACCTCCTCGAGGATCACGGACGCGCCGGTCGTGGTGACTGCCGCGTGGATTTCGGCCCCCATGCCAACGAAAAACGAGGCAAGCTGGTAGAGATGATCCGGCTCGGCGGCGATAGCGATACGTTTTCCGCCGAAATGGAAATGGCCATCCAACAGGGCATCCTGCAACTGCGCGCGACGGCGACGGATCCCGGCGGAAACCGGCCGGCCCGAGAGTTGGGCGAGAAGCGTGACGAAGCGGTCGGCCTCCTTCATCCCGGTCAGCGAACGAAACAAGGCGAAAGGCAGGCCGGTCTTCTGCCGCAAGGCCTCCGCCGGCGCACGCATATGCTCGCCGATCGCAATGACCTGCGAACAGGTGCCGAGTTCGCGTATGTCCTCAACGCTGGTGCCACCGTATGTTGTCGGTATCCATTTCTCCGGCACGGTGCCGTCCAGCGCGCCAGAGACATCCGGAAGGATGACCGGCGTGAGGCCGAAGCTCTCCACCACATCGCGGATGTGCTCGATATCGGCGACGGTCAGATGCCAGCCCGGCAGGATCGCCACCTTCCGCGGATCGCGATTGCGGATGCCCGGGATTGTTACGCCCTCGATCATCGCGGCGACGGCCTTTGACCAGCCCTCCTCAATCGCGCCTTCGAAATCCGGGGTCGTGCAAAGCACGACTTCCGTGCCGGCAAGCTCTTCGGTCCTCCGCGCCGTGATCCCGGCGACGTCGCCCGCGAAATCCTCGCCGCGCGTTTCGACCAGCGCCGTGGTGCAGATGCCGATCAGGCTCGGCTTGGTGCGGTTTTTCAGGTTGAGGATGGCTTCTTCCAGATGATCGGCACCGCCGAGAATCGTGGCGACTTCATCCATCGCCGTCGTCTGCAGCGGAATGGTTTCCTTGAAATGCCGCACGAACAGGACGAGCGCGAAGGACGTACAGCCCTGGCTGCCGTGAAAGAGCGGCATCGCGCCGGAAACGCCCAGATAGGCGAAAGCGGCCCCCAGCGGCTGCGAGGATTTCAGCGGATTGACGCTCACCGCTTTGTTCCGGTTCTGGATCTTGGCCATCAGCATTCTCCCATGTCGTCGGCCGTCGCGGCGGCAAATTTGCGAAACAGGCGGACAGGAGTGGTTATCGCCTCGTCTTCGAGACTTCCGGATACCGCAAGTTCGTCCTTCCCGGAGACGTTGCCCTCGGCGTCCCAGGGCGGGGCCTCGCGCACGGTTTCCCAGACCGGATTGTGGATGGCGATGTCGATCTGGCGCACCAGTTCGACCATGCCGCTGTAGCCGGCATAGGGATGATGGCGCTCCTGGTTGATATCGAGCCAGGGCATCCTGGCTTTCAGCGCGATGAACTGTGTGCGCCCGCCCGACAGCATGATGTCGGCCTTGTGTTCGCTCAGCATCGCGTAAAGCTCGCGCGGTGCCATGGATTCGAACATATGGTTTTCATCCTTGAGGATCTGCTTGATGCGCTCCTTGTCCTCGACGGTCGACTTCTTGACCGAGGTGCCAACGATTTCCATGCCGACTTCCTGGAGCGCATGCACGACCGACCAGCTTTTCACACCGCCGGTGTTTAAGAGAACGCGCTTGCCGGCAAGACGCGGACGGAACGCCCGGAGCTGCGCCCAGGCGCGGGCTTCCTCCTCAGCAATCAGGCGTTCCGTCCGGTCGAGGAGCGCGGGGTCCGCTCCCCGTTTTACAAGCAGGCCAGCCAGCGACCGCAGCGCTTCGGATGTGTCGGTGACCCCGTAAAAGGAGCCCTCGAAGAACGGGATGCCCCAGCGCTCCTCCATCTTGCGCGCCATGTTGATGAGCGCGGTGGAACAGACCATCATCGTCGCCTTGGCGCGATGGGCGCTGGCAATTTCGTGATAACGCGCATCACCGGGAAAACAGACCCTTAACCGCATGCCGAGCCTGTAGAGCAAGGGCTTCACAGACCAGAACTCGCCCGACAGGTTGAACTCGCCGAGGATGTTGATGTCGTAGTCGCTGACATCCTCCGGCTCCACCGTCCCGATGACGTGGTCGAGCATCGCTTCGCCGGCGAGCTTGTTGCCGAGGTTCTTCGAGCCGACAAAGCCTGGCGCATTGACCGGTATGACCGGCAGGCCAAATTTCTCCGCGGCGCGCTTGCACACGGCGTCGATATCGTCGCCGATCAGCGCGGTGACGCAGGTCGAATAGACGAAGATGGCGGGCGGCGAGAAGCGTTCAGAAATCTCGCGGATCGCCTTGAACAGCTTGCGCTCCCCCTGCCCCATGACGATGTCCAGCTCGGTCAGATCGGTGGTGAAAGACCGCCGCCACATATCCGAACCGGATGAGCCGGAGCCGCGATTGTCCCAGCTGTTGCCCTCGCAGGCGAGCGGTGCATGAATGAGATGGGCGACATCGGTGACCGGCTGCAACACGATCTTTGCCCCGTCGAAGGCACAGCCGCCGGCAGCGGCCCCCGGCGTCAGAGGCTTCGAACAGCCCTTCTTGCGCGCCTTGGCCTCCTTGCCCTGGTTCTTGTCACAAGCTGGTTCGTTGAACACATCCTCGATCTTGGCTTTCAGCGACATGGGTTCGGCTCCTTTCATGAACCGCCGGCCTGCCTTTGTATGGCCTGCAGATTTCACGAAGGGCGTTGCAAGCAGCGTGCCACGATCGAAACGGGCTCTTTATGAGCTTGTTTTCAATGCGTTACGAAAATTTGGGAAGAAGTCCGGTTGCACTCGGGCACGGACCTGCATACGGGGCTCCAGGTCGGTTTGTCAGCTTCCCGACAAAGGCGCGTTTGTCGCAAAGCATCGCAATATGCCGGGCAAAGCAAAACCGGCCCCTCGCGAGGCCGGTTTCAGGTTGCAGATGAGGCGCCGCCTAGCGCGTCAGATCAAAGGAATAGTCGGTCTTCGACGGGGTGTTGGTCTCTTCATCATAGACGTCGAAGAACTTGTCGAGGATGTCGGTCAACACTTTCAACCCACCCTGATAGCCCATCATCGGGAAGCGGTGATGGTGGTGGCGGTCGAAAATCGGGAACGTCATGCGCAGAAGCGGGGTCTTCGTGTCGCGTTCCAGATATTTGCCGTAGGAATTGCCGATCAGCAGATCGACCGGCTCGGTAAAGAGCAGCGAGCGCATGGCCCACAAATCCTTGCCCGGCCAGACCTTGCAGTCCTTGCCGAAGGGCGAACTGTCGAAAAGCGCCTGCATGTCCTTCGCCCATGCCGTCCCCCCATTGGTGGCAAGGCAATGGACCGGCTCGCCACCGGTCTCTAGTATGAAGCGGGCCATGCCGTAGACAAAATCGGGATCGCCATAGATCGCGTATTTCTTGCCATGCAGATAGGCCTGACTGTCCGCCATGGCATCAACGAGGCGGCCGCGCTCCATGCGCAGTGCTTCCGGGATTTCCTTGCCGGAGATCTCCGAGACCTTCATCAGGAAATCGTCGGTGCCGCGGATGCCGATCGGATAGCGGAAATCGGCAGTCTTCTGGCCATGCTCGGCGCAATATTCAAGCGTCTTGCGGGTGGCGAAATGCTGAAGCGAGATCGTGTATTCGGCGTTCAGCGCCTCCTTCACATCCTCGATCTTCGTACCACCATCATACATGCGAAACTCGCCATCGGACGGCGTGTCATATTGATCGGAAGCATCCTGGATGAAGGTGTATTCCACGCCCATCATGTCGAGGATGCGCCTGATCTCGCGATTGTTGCCGACACAGAAACCGTCGAAGCCCGGAATGAGGTTGAAGGTTCCGGCCTTTTCGCTCCGTTCATGCCCCTTCCAGAAATGTTCGAGCACGCCGCGGACCATGTTGTCGTAACCGTCGACATGAGAGCCTACAAAGGCGGGCGTGTGGGCAAAGGGCACGTCGAATTCCCTCGGCACCGAGCCTTCGTTCTTGGCATTTTCGATGAAGCCCTGCAGGTCGTCGCCGATGACTTCAGCCATGCAGGTCGTGGAAACGGCAATCATCTTCGGCTCATAGAGCGTATAGGTGTTGGCAAGGCCGTCGATCATGTTCTTCAGGCCGCCGAACACGGCCGCATCTTCCGTCATCGACGAGGAGACAGCTGAAGACGGCTCCTTGAAATGACGCGACAGATGCGAGCGGTAATAGGCCACGCAACCCTGCGAGCCATGCACGAAGGACATGGTCTTCTCGAACCCGGCAGCGGCAAAGACAGCGCCGAGCGGCTGACAGGCCTTGGCCGGATTGACGACAAGCGCCTCGCGAGCGAGATTCTTCTCCCGATATTCCCAGGTCTTGGTGAATTCGCGCTGATCATCCACCCATTCGCCCGGATGCGGGCATTCGAAATTTTCCTTCTTGTTCTTCAACATCTCGACATATTCGGGCTCCCGAAAGAGCGGGGCGTGGTCGAGCACTTTTTCAGCAGACTGCGGCATGATGGATCACCTCTTGTCCTCTTGGCCGCGCCATACGGCGGCACAGGGTTGTGAGACCTTTTCAAATCCCCCGGAGATCAAGGCTCCGGGCGCGAGTGTGCCTTTCGGTAAACCCCGGAAGGCATGGTTCTTCATTCGGCAGCGATTGCCATCGGTGCCGGAGCCTTCTTCTTCCAAGGCGCGTCGTAGAGACCCCAGACGGGATTGTTGATGGCCAGGTCCATGTCGCGGGCAAAGATCGCAAAGCCGTCATAGCCGTGATAGGGGCCGGAATAATCCCAGGAATGCATCTGGCGGAACGGGATGCCCATCTTCTGGACCGGGTACTTTTCCTTGATACCCGAGCCGACCAGATCGGGGCGGATTCCCTCAATGAACTTTTCAAGCTCGTAGCCGGTGACGTCGTCATAGATCAGCGTGCCGTCTTTGACGTAGTGACCGGTGCGCTGGTAGTCGTCGTTATGGCCGAACTCGTAGCCAGTGCCGACGATTTCCATGCCGAGGTCCTCGTAGGCGGTAATGACGTGCCGTGGCCGCAGGCCCCCGACATAGAGCATCACGGTCTTGCCTTCGAGGCGCGGACGGAACTTGGCCACCACGGCATCGACCAACGGCTGGTACTTGGCAATCACGGCTTCGGCATTGGCCTCGATCTCCGGACCGAAATATTTGGCGATATTGCGAAGCGAGGCGGCAATCTGCGAGGGACCGAAGAAGTTGTACTCCGTCCACGCGATCCCGTACTTCTCTTCCATATGCCGGCAGATGTAGTTCATCGACCGGTAGCAGTGGATGAGGTTGAGCTTGGCCTTTGGTGCCCGTTCGATTTCGGCCAGCGTTGCGTCGCCCGACCAGTTGCCGACTACCCGCAGGCCCATTTCCTCGAGCAGGATGCGCGATGCCCAGGCGTCGCCGCCGATATTGTAGTCGCCGATGACATTGACGTCGTAGGGGCCGACCTCGAAGTCTTCATGCTTGTTCCCGTTGCCGTCGAAGACCCAATCGCGGATCGCATCATTGGCGATGTGGTGGCCGAGCGACTGGGAAACGCCGCGGAAGCCCTCGCAGCGAACCGGAACAATTGTCTTGCCGTGTTCCTTCTTCTTCTTGCGCGAGACCGCCTCGATATCGTCGCCGATCAGGCCGATCGGGCATTCGGACTGGATCGTAACACCGTTGTTGAGCGGGAACAGGTCCTGGATTTCGTCGATGACCTTTTCCAGCTTCTTGTCGCCGCCGAAGACGATGTCCTTCTCCTGGAAGTCGGAGGTGAATTGCATCGTGACGAAGGTGTCGATGCCGGTCGTGCCGATATAGTAGTTGCGGCGCTGAGACCAGGAATACTGGCCACAGCCCACGGGGCCGTGGGAGATATGGACCATGTCCTTGACCGGACCCCAGACGACCCCCTTGGAGCCTGCATAGGCACAGCCGCGGATGGTCATCACGCCAGGGATCGACTTGATGTTGGACTTCACGTCGCATTCGGAGAGAGCCTGACCTTCCGCGGCCTCCGGCGCATCGCCGGCCTTTGCGACATTGAGGTGCTTCTTGCGGCGCTTGGCCGTCTTGTCGGGATAATGGGACAGCACTTCCTCGATCAATTTCTCGTGGAGCTGGCCGTCATTTTCGTAATCGAGGCTCATGAGTTTGGACCCTTCCGATTTGTGTTTGCGCGGATATCCGCCGGTTTGTCTGGGCGGAGCGCCGGATCAAGGGCCGGCGCCCCGGAGCAGCGGCCTTCAATGGGCGGCAGCCGATTCCTTGGCGGCCAGTTCGGCGAGCATCTGCTCGTCGGTCTTCATGATGCCGAAGTCGAGCAGCATGTCTTCCAACTCTTCCATGGTGATCGGAGTGGGAATTGTGCCCTTCCCCGAGTTGTTGTGGATTTTCTGGGCAAGCTGGCGGTATTCCTGAGCCTGCTGCGAGTTCGGCGCATATTCGATCACCGTCTGCTTCCTGAGCTCGGCGTGCTGAACGATGTTGTCGCGCGGCACGAAATGCATGAGCTTGGAGTTGAGACGCGCAGCCAGTGCCTCGGCGAGATCGAGCTCGCGGTCGGTTTGACGCTCATTGCAGATCAGCCCGCCAAGGCGTACACCGCCGGAATTGGCGTATTTGAGGATGCCCTTGGCGATGTTGTTGGCGGCATAGAGCGCCATCATCTCGCCGGACATGACAATGTAGATTTCCTGCGCCTTGTTCTCGCGGATCGGCATGGCGAAGCCGCCGCAGACGACGTCGCCGAGAACGTCGTAGGACACATAGTCCACATCGTCATACGCGCCGTTTTCCTCAAGGAAATTGATCGAGGTGATGACGCCGCGACCTGCACAGCCGACACCCGGCTCAGGACCGCCGGATTCGACGCATTTGATGCCCTTGTAGCCGATCTTCAGCACATCCTCGAGTTCGAGGTCCTCGACCGAACCTTCCTGGGCGGCAAGCGACAGAACAGTGTCCTGGGCCTTGGAGTTGAGGATCAGGCGGGTGGAATCCGCCTTGGGGTCACAGCCGACGATCAGGATCTTCTGACCCAGATCGACGAGTGCGGCGAGCGTGTTCTGGGAGGTGGTCGATTTTCCGATGCCACCCTTCCCGTAAAATGCGATCTGACGCAGACCTGACATGTGCTAGTCCTTCCTTCGTTGGAACCGCGGGAATGCCGCGGTGGGTTCGATGCTTGTTTGGCAGCCACTGCCGCCGCCACGGACCTGACTTTCAAAACTCGTGCCAGTTTGAAAAAATCCGGCAGATGGAGCTTTTTATTGTTCTATTTCAATATTTTAAAAGAATCACACCGATCCGACAGGCGCGAACAAGCCGCTGTCGGACACCCGACAATCGCGACAGAAGCACCGGCCAGGACGGTCAGCGAACGGGGGATTCGGCGTCGGCTTGATGCAGGCGCGTGCTGTTATGCGGCTGACAATCTCGCCGCTGATCGGTGGTCTTAGGACCGCTCAAGTGTGGCGCCCCGTGCAACGGAGACACCAGCCAATTCAACACGGCACGACATCCGACACTGTCGCATTTGTCGGAATTCCGACAGCCGAATTTTCCGCTAAATATCTGTTATTTATTGCTTTTACTCTTTGGCACGGCGCATGCATCACGTTTGACGGAACAGACCTTGAACCAAGGAGAGACTGTCATGATCACGCTGACCGACAATGCCATTTCCGCCGTCAAGTCCGCCCTGTCACAGGCGCAGACACCTGCCGAGGGCCTGCGCATCATGGTGCAGGCCGGCGGCTGCGCTGGCTTCAAATACATGATGGGCCTGGAAACGACGACACGCGACGGCGACGCAGTGATCGAGGCCGATGGCATCAAGGTTTTCCTGGACGAAGGATCGCAGCCACATGTGGCGGGCATGACGGTCGATTTTGTCACCGGGCTCGAAAGCTCCGGCTTCGTCTTCAACAATCCGAATGCCGGCTCGAGCTGCTCCTGCGGCAAATCCTTCAGCTGACCGCGCGTAAAGGAACATGACCATGTGGGACTATACCGACAAGGTGAAGGAGTATTTCTTCGATCCGAAGAATGCCGGTGTGCTGGAGGAGGCCAATGCCGTCGGCGAAGTCGGCGCGATTGCCTGCGGCGACGCGCTGAAGCTCATGCTCAGCATCGATCCGGAGACCGAGACGATCACCGCGGCCAAATTCCAGACATTCGGCTGTGGCTCTGCGATCGCCTCGTCTTCGGCGCTGACCGAAATCATCATTGGCAAGACGCTGGATGAAGCGCTGAAGATCACCAATCAGGACATCGCCGATTTCCTTGGCGGCCTTCCACCGGAAAAGATGCACTGTTCAGTCATGGGCTACGAGGCCCTGCAGGCGGCGGTCGCCCATTATCGCGGCGAGGAATGGGCCGACGATCACGAGGAAGGTGCGCTCGTCTGCAAATGTTTCGGCATTGATGCGGCCATGATTGAACGCACGATCCGTTCCAATGAACTCACCACGCTCGAACAGGTGACCAACTATACCAAGGCCGGCGGCGGCTGCATGACCTGCTTCGAAACGCTGGAGGAGATCCTTGCCAAGACCAATGCAGCCATGGTCGACGAGGGTCTGATTGCAGTGAAAGAGGCCTATTCTTCCGGCTCCACGGATGTGCTCGCGCTGAAAAAGAAGTCTCGCGAGGACAAAATCCGCGCCCGGGAACGCGCCTCAGCGGCAAGCGCTCCGATCCAGATTTCCGGTCTTCAACTGAAGCCGGACGAACCCGATCCGGCGCCCGCGAAACGCCCCGTCATGACCACCTTGCAGAAGGTCAAGCTGGTCGAAAAGGCCATCGAAAACATCAGGCCCTTCCTCAAGGCGGACGGTGGCGACTGCGAGCTCGTCGATGTCGATGGCGACGCCGTTTATGTCAAGCTTTCCGGAGCCTGTGTCGGCTGCCAGATGGCGAGCCACACCATCAGCGGCGTTCGCCAGAAACTCGTCGACGCAACCGGCATGCCGTTGCGCGTCGTCCCTGTCTCTTGAAGTGGAGCGACCCCATGAAACACGTCTATCTCGACAATAACGCAACCACGCGCGTCGATCCGCAGGTCGTCTCCGCCATGCTGCCCTTCTTCACCGAACAGTTCGGCAATGCTTCGTCCATGCATGCCTTCGGGGCAGAGGTCTCAGGCGCGATCAAGTCGGCCCGCAAGAGCATTCAGGCGCTGATCGGCGCAGAACACGATTACGAGATCGTCTTCACCTCCGGCGGCACCGAAAGCGACAACACCGCGATCCTGTCGGCGCTGGAGGCCATGCCCGGCCGCGACGAGATCATCACCACCGCGGTGGAACACCCGGCCCTCTTGCAGCTCTGCGACTATCTGGAAAAGTCGCGCGGCATCCACGTCCACGTGATCCCGGTCGATACGCATGGCCGTCTTGATATTGCCGCCTACAAGGCGGCGCTGTCGCCAAAGACCGCCATCGTTTCCATCATGTGGGCGAACAACGAGACCGGCACGATCTTCCCGGTCGTGGAGCTCGCCGAGCTCGCCAAGGAAGCGGGTGCCCTCTTCCATACCGATGCCGTGCAGGCGGTTGGCAAGATCCCCATCGATTTGAAATCGACGCAGATCGACATGCTGTCGATTTCCGGACACAAGCTCAACGCGCCGAAGGGCATCGGCGTTCTTTACGTGCGTCGCGGCACGCGTTTCCGGTCCCTACTGAAGGGTGGGCATCAGGAGCGCGGCCGTCGCGCAGGCACAGAAAACACGCCCGCAATCGTCGGCCTCGGCAAGGCCGCCGAATTGGCGCTTGCGCATATGGACGTGGAGAATACGCGGGTACGGGAATTGCGCGACCGGCTGGAAAAAGGCCTTTTGCAGCGCATCCCGAATTGCTTCGTCACCGGCGATCCCTATTCGCGCCTTCCCAACACCTGCAACATCGCCTTCGAATTCATCGAGGGCGAAGGCATGCTACTCCTGTTGAACCGCGAGGGAATTGCCTGTTCGTCCGGCTCGGCCTGCGCATCGGGTTCGCTGGAACCCAGCCATGTCATGCGGGCGATGAACATTCCCTACACGGCTGCGCATGGCGCGCTTCGGTTCTCGCTGTCACGCGACAACACCGACGAGGACGTCGACCGCGTGCTCGATGCGCTGCCGAAGATCGTCGAAAAGCTACGCGCGCTGTCACCCTTCTGGGCGGGGGCGGGCGAAGCGCCGAAGACCTTCAACCCCGTTTACGCATAAAACTCCGTTGTTTCGCGAGTCCAGGCGGAAACCGACGCCTGGGCATCCCCAAACGACTTATCGAAAGGACGACGCCGATGAAAAGGCCAATCTTTCTCAACGATACGACATTGAGGGATGGTGAACAGGCCCCGGGCGTCGCCTTCACCCTGGAGGAAAAGCTGGGTATTGCGGAAGCGCTGGCCGCCGCTGGCGTTCCAGAAATCGAGGTCGGCACGCCGGCCATGGGCGATGACGAGATCGCCACGATCCGCTCCGTCGTGTCGCTCAATCTGCCGCTGCGGGTCGTGGCCTGGTGCCGCATGAACGAGACTGATCTCGACGCCGCGCTTCGAAGTGGCGTCGAGGCCGTCAATCTGTCGATCCCGGCTTCAAACGTGCAACTGAGCGCCAAGCTCGGCATCGGCTATCTCGAGGCGCTGGGCAGGATCGAGAAATACGTCGCGCGCGCGCGCCGGCTAGGTCTCTTCGTGGCCGTCGGCTGCGAGGACGCAAGCCGCGCCGACCCGCCGCATCTTGCCAACGTGCTGAATGCGGCGACGAATGCCGGTGCCTGTCGGCTCAGGCTTGCCGATACGGTCGGCATTCTCGATCCGTTCGCCACGTTCAACCTGATAGAACCCCTCGCAGCAAGCGCCTACATCGATCTGGAATTTCATGCCCATAACGATCTCGGCATGGCGACTGCAAACACGCTTGCCGCAATTCGCGCCGGCGTGCATCATGCCTCGGTGACGGTCGGTGGTCTTGGCGAGCGGGCGGGAAACGCCGTGCTGGAAGAGGTTGCCGTCGCGCTGCACCGCCTGCATGACGTTGATTGCGGAATCGATCTTGCCGCCCTGCCCGGACTTGCCTCCCAGGTGGCCACCGCCGCTCGCCGCCCGATCGCGGCGGACAAACCGATTACCGGCCGCGATGTCTTTACGCACGAATCCGGCCTGCATGTCTCGGGGCTGCTGAAGGCACCCGAGACCTATCAGGGTCTCGATCCAGCGCTGATCGGCCGCTACCATGAGATCGTGCTCGGCAAACATTCCGGCGCGGCGGCACTCGCCCATGTTCTCGCCGCCAACGGTCTGATGCTCGACACGAGACTGGCGCCCGAATTGATCCGCCGGGTGCGCCGCATGGCAACGGGCGTGAAGACGCCGCTGTCGGCCACCGATCTCATTGGGCTTTACGAAGAGATTGCATTTGAAGAACCCCGGCATGTCCGGGTCGAGGGGCGGTAGAACATGAGTTTCATCATGGCAACCCGCGCCTCCCATAGCCGTGAACGTACCGTCGTCACACCCGCCCCGGCCCCTTCCACAATCGCCATGATCCTTGAGGACATCGGCTGCGTGAAGGCACGCGATCCGGCCGCCCGTCACGCGCTGGAAATCCTGCTCACCTATCCGGGCGTCCACGCCATCATCTGGCATCGGCTCGCGCATCGCATGTGGAAGAGGAATTTCCGCTTCTCGGCCCGGTTCCTGTCCTGGTTTTCGAGGCTGCTGACCAACATCGACATCCATCCGGGTGCCACGATCGGTCGACGCTTCTTCATCGACCATGGCGCTGGAACGGTCATCGGCGAGACGGCGGAGGTCGGCGACGATGTGACGCTCTATCACGGCGTGACGCTTGGCGGCACATCGTGGAATCCCGGCAAACGCCACCCCACCCTCGGGGACGGCGTGCTGGTCGGGGCGGGCGCAAAAGTCCTCGGTCCCATCACCATCGGCGCGAACTGCCGCATCGGAGCCAATTCCGTGGTGATCGAGGATACACCGTCGGGCATGACGTTGGTCGGCATCCCTGCGCGTATCGTGAAGCCCGCCGCCGAACGTCGCCGCCCCGCCGGCGGACGCATCGACCTCGAACATCACCTGATGCCGGACCCGGTTGGCGAGGCGGTCTGCGAACTCGTTGACCGGATCGACTTTCTCGAGGTCCGTATCCGCCACCTGCATTCCAGGCCGGAGCAGTCCGGAACGAGAGAGGTGTCGGACCCCGTCGCGCGCCGATGAAATCGCAGCTCAGCATTCCCATTCAATACACGAACCCATCGGAGACAGCCATGAGCCACACATGTTCCATCAATGACCGGCCGATCGACTACACCGATATTCTGGAGAAGCTCAAAGGCCTCTCCGCGGCGGAAGAGTTCTTCACGGCGCTGAATGTCGATTACGAGCCCAAGACGCTGCAGGTCTGCCGCCTGCATATTCTCAAGCGCATGGGCCAATACCTGGCGGAAGAAGATTTCGACGGACTGCCGGACCGCGTCATCGCCGCCCGCGCCAAGGCCACGCTGGAACGCGCCTACGCCGATTTCGTCAGTGCATCACCCTTGTCGCAACGGGTCTTCAAGGTGCTGAAGGACCGCGACCCCGACAAGCCGGCAGAAAAGCGCGGCGCCTTCATTTCGCTGTCCGAGGCACTTCGACCGTTCGCTGAATGACGCGCGGCTCGTGACACCTTTCCTGCGCTCTCACACCCCCGCCTTGGCCGGCCCATCGGGCCGGCCTTTTTTGTCCGACAGGCAGCCTGACACGACATTGTCGAAAACCCGACAATGACCGATACGGCCAAGTGATGCAAAGATATTATCTTTAATAATCAATACTTTGAGAACATATGAAAGACTGGCACGCATTATGCTTTTAAGATTTCGGGCGGATTTACCGCGCCTTTCGACCTCAAGGAGAGAGCGCCATGCATATCATCGTCTGCATCAAGCAAGTGCCGGATTCGGCCCAGATCCGGGTTCATCCCGTCACCAACACGATCATGCGCCAGGGCGTGCCGACCATCATCAACCCGTATGATCTCTTCTCGCTCGAGGAAGCGCTTCGCCTGCGCGACCAGCATGGTGGCGAGGTCACCGTCATCACCATGGGGCCGCCCATGGCCGAAGATGCCCTGCGCAAGGCGCTGACCTTCGGCGCCGACCGTGGCGTCCTCCTAACAGACCGCTATTTCGCCGGGTCGGATACGCTGGCAACGTCTTTCGCCCTCGCTTCGGCGATTGAAAAGATCGGTCAGCTTTACGGCAGGCCCGACATCGTCTTTGCCGGCAAACAGACGATCGACGGCGACACGGCCCAGGTGGGGCCAGGCATTGCCAAGCGTCTCGACCTCCTGCAGCTCACCTATGTCGCCAAGGTTTCCGCCGCTGACCCCGGCAAGAGCGAGATCACGGTGGAACGCCGTGCGGAGGGCGGCACGCAGATTCTCAAGACCAGACTTCCCTGCCTCATCACCATGTTGGAAGGCTCAAACGAGATGCGCCGGGGCACCATGCCCGACGCCTTGCGCGCCGCGCGCGCCGAGATCGTCACATGGAGTGCGGCGGACGCGGGAATCGAGGATCTGACAAAATGCGGCCTTCGCGGCTCGCCGACCGTGGTCAAGCACGTCTTCGCCCCGTCGGCGCGGCAGGACAAGGCGACCATGGTGGGCGAAGCCGGCGATCTGCCGCGCGATCTCGCCGACAAGCTGCTCGACGACGTGTTCACTCGCCAGCCCGCCATCCTCATCGCCATGTCGGCGCTCAGCAGCCTTTGATCAAGGAGGGCAAGAAATGTCAGACGCACCGACCCCGAAACCCGCAGCCCAGGCCGCCGGCCGCGCCGGGATGAAGAAGGAACTGCCCGAGCACTTCAAGGCCTACCGGCATGTCTGGGTGGCGGTGGAACTGGAACGCGGCCAGGTCCACCCTGTCTCCTTCGAGCTTCTCGGCGAAGGTCGGAAGCTAGCCGACAAGCTCGGCGTGGATCTCGCCGGCGTCGTCATGGGACCTCCCGGCGAAGAGACCAACCAGGCCATACGCGAAGCCTTCGCCCATGGCGCCGACCTCGCCTATCTGGTCGAAGATCCGATCCTGAGAGACTATCGCAACGAACCTTACACCAAGGCGCTGACCGATCTCGTGAACGCCTACAAGCCGGAAATCCTGCTCCTGGGCGCGACGACGCTCGGCCGGGACCTTGCTGGCTCGGTGGCGACAACGCTGAAAACGGGGCTGACTGCCGACTGCACCGAGCTCGCGGTCGATGCCGACAAGTCGCTGGCAGCCACGCGTCCCACCTTCGGCGGCTCGCTGCTCTGCACGATCTACACGCTCAATTATCGCCCGCAAATGGCAACGGTGCGCCCCCGGGTCATGGCAATGCCGGAGCGCGTGGAACGGCCGATTGGCCGCGTCATTGCCCATCCGCTCGACATGCGTGAGGAGGATATCGTTACCAAGGTTCTGAACTTCATTCCGGACGGCCAATCCAACAAGGTGAACCTCGCCTACGCGGATATCGTGGTTGCCGGCGGCATGGGCCTGGGGTCAGCTGAAAACTTCCAGCTGATCCGCAACCTCGCCGCCACAATCGGCGCCGACTTTGGCTGTTCCCGCCCCGTCGTTCAAAAGGGCTGGATGCCTGCCGAGCGCCAGATCGGCCAGACCGGCAAGACTATCCGCCCGAAGCTTTATATTGCCGCGGGCATTTCCGGTGCGATCCAGCATCGCGTGGGGGTCGAGGGGGCGGACCTGATCGTTGCCATCAACACTGATGCCAATGCCCCGATCTTCGACTTTGCCCATGTCGGCATCGTCACCGATGCCGTCCGCTTCCTGCCGGCGCTGACGGATGCCTTCGCGCGACGGCTTTCCCCGCACAATCACGACAAACTCGCCGGCTGATGAGGTAACACCATGATCGAGGAAAAGTTTGACGCCATCGTCGTCGGAGCCGGCATGTCCGGCAACGCCGCCGCCTATACGCTTGCCTCTCGCGGCCTCAAGGTTCTTCAGCTCGAGCGTGGCGAATATGCCGGTTCGAAGAACGTTCAGGGCGCGATCATGTATGCGTCCATGCTCGAAAAGATCATCCCCGATTTCCGCGAGGACGCACCGCTGGAACGCCATCTTGTCGAACAGCGCTTCTGGATGATGGACGACACCTCGCACACCGGCATGCATTACCGTTCGGACGATTTCAACGAGGAGAGGCCGAACCGCTACACGATCATCCGTGCCCAGTTCGATAAGTGGTTTTCGCGCAAGGTGAAGCAAGCCGGCGCCACGGTGCTTTGCGAAACGACGGTGACCGAACTCATTCGCAATACTGAAGGAAGGGTCATCGGCGTGAAGGTGGACCGTGCGGGTGGCGCCATCTTTGCCGACGTGGTGGTTCTGGCCGAGGGCGTCAACGGGCTTCTGGGAACCCGTGCCGGCTTCCGCGAGACCCCGAAAGCGGAAAGCGTGGCGCTCGCGGTGAAGGAAATGCATTTCCTCCCCGAAGAGGTCATTGCACAGCGCTTCGGGCTCAGCGGCAACGAAGGCTGTGTCATTGAGGCGGCCGGTACCTTTTCGCAAGGCATGACGGGGCTCGCCTTCCTCTATACCAACAGGGAATCCATCTCGATCGGTGTCGGCTGTCTCGTCTCCGACTATGCCAGGACCATGGAAAGCCCCTATGCGCTCCTGGAGCAGTTCAAGAACCATCCCTCGGTGCGCCCTCTCCTGAAGGATACGGAAGTCAAGGAATATGCCGCACATCTGATACCCGAAGGCGGGTACAAGGCGATCCCGCAGCTTTATGGCGACGGCTGGGTGGTGGTCGGCGATGCCGCCCAGCTCAACAATGCCGTTCATCGCGAAGGCTCGAACCTTGCCATGACCTCTGGCCGGATCGCCGCCGAAGCGATCTTCCAGGTGAAAAGTCGCCGCGATCCGATGACGGCGGAAAATCTGCGCCTCTACAAGACCATGCTCGACGAGAGTTTCGTGATCAAGGATCTGAAGAAGCACAAGGACATGCCGGCCCTGCTGCATACCAATTCGCAGAATTTCTTCAT
Organism: Hyphomicrobiales bacterium; assembly: GCA_900466575.1. Taxonomy (GTDB): domain Bacteria; phylum Pseudomonadota; class Alphaproteobacteria; order Rhizobiales; family Rhizobiaceae; genus Ensifer_A. The sequence goes on from UBMP01000007.1 coordinate 168,867, forward strand.
GACCTATCCGCAGCTCATGTCGGCTGCCGCCCAAAACTTCGTTCGCGTCGACGGCACGCCGAAGATCGAGAAGGAAAAGGCGACCCTCTCATCCATCGTCAAGGCACGCTCGCGCTTCGGCATGGTTTCGGATGCCGTCAGGCTCGCCTTCGCCTGGCGTTAGAATACCAGCCTCGGCCCTTCGCCGAAGCTCGCTCACTTGGCTGCTTTCACGTGGTTCAAGACGGAGAACCGGGGACCATGACTCCCAAAACCGCATTTGCTCAGGAGAGATCATCATGACCGTTGCAGTGACCGATGTCCGCGTTGAAGACAAGCTCTTCCAGAACCGCTACCTCGTCGACACCGGACGCCCGCATATCAAGGTGCGCCCGCATGACACCCCGTCCGCAAACCTGCTGGCTCTCACCCGCGTGTGCCCGGCGAAATGCTACGAGCAAAACGACAACGGCCAAGTCGAGATTTCCGCCGACGGCTGCATGGAGTGCGGGACGTGCCGTGTTCTTTGCGAGGCAACGGGCGAAATTGAATGGGACTATCCGCGCGGCGGTTTCGGCGTTCTTTTCAAGTTCGGTTGACGTTCATCAATTGTGGACGGCGCAGTCAAGCGCTGCACGCTATGCGTGATGCTGCAGCGCAGAAATCTTTGACTTACGGAGCGCGAAAAATGCCCGCTGAGTTAGCCAGATCCCTTGCATTTCAAGCGATAGAAGGTCGTCCTCCGATTGACAAATTGCCATATGGGCATAAGGTGGAACGCCTAAAAAGCAGAGAGATCCTTAGGGAGGATCAACCCTTGGAAGAGTCCAGTGAGCGGATTTCCAAGAGGTAGAAAATGACTCAGGAACAGGCTCTGACAAGGAATGCGGCAACCGCGACGGCTGCAAATGGCGGCCATCCGGGAAACAACAATAGCCGCGCCATCATTTCGCTGAGCGGCATCTATGAAATTTCCAAGGTTCTAGCGGAGCCTTCCAGGCTGGAACTGACGCTGGCCAATGTCGTCAACATCCTGTCGTCCTTCCTGAAGATGCGCCGCGGCGCAATCATTGTTCTCGACAGCGACGGCTTGCCGGAAATCACTGCGACCGCAGGCTTTGCCGCCGTCAGGGAGGGTATTCCCCCCATTCCGCAAAAGATCATCGACCAGATCGTTGCCACCAGCATGCCGCTGGTAATTCAGGATGTGGTCGGCTCCGGGCTGTTCGAACCCGAAGCGGAAGACGACGCGCCCATCGCCTTTATCGGCGTGCCCGTCAAGGCAAATCACAAGGTGCTCGGTACTCTAACCATCGATCGGCGGCGCGACGGCGGCACGGAGTTCCGATACGACGAGGACATGCAGTTCCTCACCATGGTCGCCAACCTGACAGGCCAGACGATCCGCCTGCATCGGATCCTGTCTGAAGACCGACAGCGCATGATCGAGCAGCAGCGTCGACTGGAAAAGACGCTGAACAACAATCAGGCCCCAGAAAGCGCCCTGCGTCGGACGGGCTCGGCCGCCAAGATCGTTGGCGACAGTCCGGCCGTGAAACGCGTGCTCGACATGATCCGCATTGTGGCCCGCACCAATTCCACCGTTCTGCTGCGCGGTGAAAGCGGCACTGGGAAGGAGTTGTTCTCGCAGACGATCCATGAACTTTCGCCCCGCAAGGGCAAGCCGTTCGTAAAGCTGAATTGCGCAGCGCTTCCCGAAAGCGTCCTCGAATCGGAATTGTTCGGCCACGAAAAGGGCGCCTTCACCGGGGCAATCGCCCAGCGTGCGGGACGTTTCGAGATGGCCCATGGCGGGACGCTGCTGCTCGATGAAATCGGCGAGATCTCACCCGCCTTTCAGGCCAAGCTGCTGCGTGTGCTGCAGGAGGGCGAATTCGAACGCGTGGGTGGCAACAAGACGATCAAGGTCGATGTGCGGCTGATCTGCGCGACCAACAAGGACCTCGAAGACGCGGTTCGCAAGGGCGACTTCCGCGCCGACCTCTATTACCGCATCAATGTCGTGCCGATCATCTTACCGCCGCTACGCGAAAGGACGGGCGACATTTCGAGGCTTGCCGTGAATTTCCTCGACCGATTCAATGCCGAAAACCTGACCGGCCTCAAATTCGACAGAGCCGCGCTCGAACTGATTTCGCGTTGCTATTTTCCCGGCAATGTCCGCGAACTGGAAAATTGCGTGCAGCGCACCGCCACCCTTGCGCGCGGCGGCGAAATCGTTCCGGGTGATTTTGCCTGCGCACATGGGCAATGTCTGTCCTCTCTCCTCTGGAAGGGGCCGGACACGGCGGCAACGCATCACCACGACGCCATCGACGCGCTGGCGAGCGGCCGGGTACTGCCGGCCGGCACGCCCGAGCGGGGCGGATCGACCATCGTTCCGGCTAGCGCCCACAAGCCCTGCGATCCGGAAGACCCGGACTGTCCCGCCAGGGGCTCGAAGCTCACCGAGCGCGAGCGGCTGATCGACGCGATGAACCAGTCCGGCTGGGTACAGGCGAAGGCGGCGCGCCTTCTGAACCTGACCCCGCGCCAGATCGGCTATGCACTGAAGCGCCACAATATTCCGGTACAGAAATTCTGATCGATGGCCCGCTGACAGGGCTAACCGACACCGCCCGCTTTTCCGCTTGGAGAAGCGGGCTTTTTTGTCGGCGTCGCGTGTCGGACACCCGACAAACACAATGTAGGGCCGAGCGACACTATCCGACAGTTTCCAGGCATCGATTTGATTAAAAAAGATATTTTAGGTTGGCACGGGCTTTGCTTTTTCCTTTGCACAGTCAAACGAAAGCAAGGAGAGTCCCATGTCGCTACCCATGATCTCGCTGGACAGCCTCGTCTCCGGCGTCTCCCTTGAAGACATGTTGGCAAAGGCAGGTTCCGGCGGCTGTTCATCGTCGTCCTGCGGCTCGTCCGCACGGCCCGAGGACATGGACGAAGCAATTTGGGAGAAGATCAAGGACCATCCCTGCTACTCAGAAGAGGCGCATCACTATTTCGCGCGGATGCATGTGGCCGTGGCGCCAGCCTGCAACATCCAGTGCAATTACTGCAACCGAAAATACGATTGCGCCAATGAGAGCCGACCCGGCGTCGTGTCGGAAAAGCTGACGCCCGATCAGGCGACCCGCAAGGTCATCACGGTCGCTAACGAGGTGCCGCAGCTATCGGTCCTCGGCATCGCTGGCCCCGGCGATGCCTGTTATGACTGGAAGAAGACAAAGGCGACATTCGAAGCCGTGTCGAAGGATATTCGCGACATCAAGCTCTGCATCTCGACAAACGGTCTTGCCCTGCCCGACCATGTCGACGAGCTCGCGGAGATGAATGTCGACCATGTGACAATCACCATCAACATGGTGGATCCGGAAATCGGCGTAAAAATCTATCCCTGGATATTCTACCAGAACAAGCGCTGGACTGGGCTGGAGGCCTCGAAAATCCTGCATGAGCGCCAGATGCTGGGGCTCGAAATGCTGACCACGCGCGGCATCCTGACCAAGATCAATTCGGTGATGATCCCCGGCATCAATGACGAGCATCTGCTGGAGGTCAACAAATGGGTCAAGCAGCGGGGGGCCTTCCTGCACAATGTCATGCCGCTCATCTCCGATCCCGCGCACGGAACACATTTCGGCCTCACGGGACAGCGCGGCCCGAGGGCCATGGAGCTGAAGGCCCTTCAGGACAAGCTTGAGGGCGGAGCCAAGCTGATGCGTCATTGCCGCCAGTGCCGCGCCGATGCCGTGGGCCTCTTGGGCGAGGATCGCGGCCAGGAATTCACCCTCGACCAGATCCCGGAGGAGGTCACTTACGATCCAAAGAAGCGAGATCTCTATCGCGAGGTCGTCGCTCAGGAGCGCGGCGATCATATCGAGGCCAAGAAGGCGGCCGAGGCGATCGTCAAGGACAGTCTCGACGCCAGGCCGATGCTGGTGGCGATTGCCACCAAGGGCGGCGGCCGCATCAACGAACATTTCGGCCATGCCAGGGAATTCATGGTCTACGAGGCCTCCCCGAAGGGCATTCATTTCTCCGGCCATCGCAAGGTCGAGCAATACTGCCTGGGCGGCTGGGGCGAGGACGCCACGCTTGACGGCGTGATTGCCGCCCTGGAGGGCGTCGATGTCGTGCTCTGCGCCAAGATCGGCAGTTGCCCGTCGGACCAGCTCGCCGAGGCGGGCATCCGGGCAAGCGATGCCTATGGCTACGAATATATCGAAACGGCGATCAGCGCGCTCTACGCCGCTGAAACCGGCATGGAATTGCTGGCGGCCTCGGCCTGAGCCGTCCGCAGCGTGCTTCACACCTCAGGAAGAAGGAGAAAGACCATGGCTTTCAAGATCATCGCGTCCCAATGCACCCAATGCTCGGCCTGTGAATTTGAATGTCCCTCCGCTGCCATCAAGTTCAAGGGCGAGACCTATGTCATCGATCCCAACAAGTGCACCGAATGCAAGGACGCTTTCGAGACCCAGCAATGTGCCGCCGTCTGCCCGGTCCCCAAGACCTGCGTGCCGGCTTGAGCCTGGGCGGCGCCAGCGGCCCGGCGGACCTTGTCTCCGTGTCAGGGCTTCTGCCGCCTCGGCCCGGCGTCGGGTCTCGAGCCGTTGATCATTGGTTTCACGTATTCGATGAGCCGAGATGATGAACACCAAGAATCAGACAGATGTGGTTGGCGGCAATGATCGCGATGAGGTGGCAGACGCGCTCGGTCTGGCGACCGACTGGCTGGGCAATCCGGTGTCGTGCTCGGATTGCCCGCATGACGAAAATCGCGAATCCGGACGCTGCAGCCTCGACAAGGCCTGTGTGCGCGATCGGCGCGGGCGCAAGATCGACAGGTTTTTCTCCGCCAATCCGGCGCAGTCGAACGACTATCTCGACCACCCGTTTTTCGAGGTGCGGGCAATTGCCGCGCGCTATGCATCGCCTCTACGGCTGACGTCGCTGCTTTCTGACCCGGAGCCGGAGGTGCGCGCGGTCGCCGCCTCCAGGCTTCCGACAAAGCGCGTGTTGCATCTGCGCGCCGACGAGGACCGGCGTGTCCGCATTGCGCTCGCCCGCCGGCTGCAGGGAGACGATCTGATGCCGCTCCTGACAAGCGACCCCGACTATCAGGTCCGTCTGGTCGCCGCCCAGTCGGCCCTGCCCGCGCAATTGCTGAGTGTCATGAACGACAATGATTCCGAAATCCGCCGCGAGGTCGCGCGTCGGGTCGCCACGGTCCACCTGCCCGCCATGACAGGCGATTTCGATCCGATGGTGCGGCGGGAGGTGGCGCTGCGGCTGGAGCCGGGACGGCTTCATCTGCTCCTCAAGGACAAGGATATCCGGGTCCGTCACGCCGTTGCCGAGCGGATTGGACTTCAGGAGATCGAGCCGCTCCTGAATGATCCCGACGATGCGGTGCGCAGCGCGGCCCTCCAACGCTTTCTGGAACCTTAAGAGGAAACGTAAATGGGATTGGGACGGGAAGAAGAGGTCGAAATTCGCAAAAACCCCGCCTTCAGGCCGGGCGAGCGGGTGCGCGCCACGAAGCATGTGCGTAACGACGGCACCTATCCCGGCAGGGATATCGGCGAGCGGTTGGTGCAGAAGGGCGAAACTGGCTATGTGCGCGACATCGGAACCTTCCTGCAGCAATTCTACATCTACTCCGTCGAATGGGTGGAGCGCGGCACGCTGGTGGGAATGCGTGCTCGCGAACTTGAAAGCCTTGATCACCCGAAATCAAACGGTCCCTCCATACCATCCAGCCCGGGAGCACACGCATGAAAGTCATGATCCGCAAGTCTGGAACGGGCCTCTCGGCCTATGTGCCAAAGAAGGATCTGGAGGAGCCGATCATCGAGACTGAAATGGCCGCGTTGTGGGGCGGCTATGTGCTCCTGAAGAACGGCTGGAAGCTCGTCCTGCCGGAAATGCCGAGTGATACCCGCCTGCCCGTCACCGTCAATGCGCGGAAGATCTCCGCCGACGGCGATGAGGAATAGATCCGTGCGAATTTCAAGATAAGGAGCGCCGCGATGGGTGCAGAACTGAATTCCGATTTCCTGTTCGTCATTGATGGCGCGGACGCCGAACGGCGGCTTGCCGAAATCAAGGCAAGTTTGAAGGCCGGCCAGCTGATTCCCTATCTCGGCCCCGGCTTGCTGGAATGCGGAAGCGAGGCGCCCACCGTCCCGATATCCCCCGAAGCGGTGGCGGAAGCCCTTCACAAACGCGCGCCGGCACCGTCAAGGATTCGCACCAATATGTGGTCCGTTGCACAGCATATCGAGCAACGACGGCATCGGCGCACGCTGCAGGCGTGGATGAGCGAAATATTCGCTGCCGAGCCACAACCGACCCCCCTTCACCGCTTTCTCGCCTCGCTTCCGCTGCCGCTCATCATCGACAGCTGGTATGACGGCGCGATGCGGGCTGCGCTCATCGAGACGATGCGATCGGACGTCGCCAATATTCAGGGGATCACCCGCGCCGGGGAATTTCGCGACATCTGGACGAAGACCTACGATTTCGCGGGGATCGAGACGGCCTGCCTGAATGAGACTGGTACCATTCTCTACCAGCCGCACGGGGGCGCCCGGCCTGCCGGAAACTTCCTGGTCGCCGATTCCGACTATGTGGAGGTGCTGACCGAGATCGACATTCAAACCCCGATACCGGACGAGGTGAAGCATCGCCGCCAGGGCTGCGGCTTCCTGTTTCTCGGATGCCGCTTCGATGACCAGATGCTGCGGACCTATGCGCGCCAGGTGATGAAGCGCTCGCTGCATCCGCATTTCGCCGTGGTCGATGCGTCCGCGCTCACCAAAAACGAACGCCGATTCATCGCCTCGCAAGGAATCACGGCCCTCGATATCCCGCTGGCGACGGCATCAACACTTCTGTTGTCCTGAAGGACATCTGCCTCTGCGCATCATGTCCATCGGACGAAGATAATGGTGCGCATGAATCTGGTAGCGCGCGCTTATGGAGTGCACCCCGTTTCACAGGACATGTCGGCTAGTTTGATTCAGCCCTGATGAACTGCCGAGGGAAAGCCATCTTGAGCGCCGAATGGGGATGGATTTCGTTGTAGTCCTCGATTCATCTGTCGATAAGCCGGAGCGCTGCTTCGGCGTCCGTAGTGCTGCGATGCGGATGTAGTCCCGCTTCCGGCTTCCGAGATACCGTTCGACTGCGGACTGTCGACCGGCGTGAAGCAAGGCGTCCGATTTAGTGCATGACCATGACCTTGCCATCATGGATGCGGCCGTTTCGAGCGGTCGTATGCTTCTCCAGCAACATCGCATGGTTGCCCATGATTTGATGAACCCATTTGGCGTTGACGACAGGTCGATCGGCGGCTCGCCTCTCGCGATTGAGGAGCGCGGCGATCCGCCGATAGCCATGGGTCGGCATCTGATCCACCAGCCTGCGAGGTCGCGGCTCATAATTTGCTTCGTGGAACCTAAAAGACTTTTGCTGCATCACTTAGATGAAGATGATCCCCGACAGGACAGAACCGAAGCGTACGGCTCTCGTCCTCGGAGCTGCCACAGGCACAGACCGCGACACTCGCACGGGCGGCCTGCACATTCCGCGTTCATTTGCTGATTTTGCGATCGATCTATTCGCCGACAATGGCATTTCGAAGCGTGCCGAGCCGGTCGATCTCGACTTCGACCACGTCACCCGGCTTCATCCAGAGCGGTGGCGTGCGCTTGGCCCCGACCCCACCCGGCGTTCCGCTGACAATGACATCGCCCGCTTCGAGACGGGTAAAGCTGGAGCAGTATTCGATCTGGCGCGCGATATCGAAAATCATTTGGCCGAAGGTCGCATCCTGTACGACCTGACCGTTGAGGCGGGTCTGCAGGCGCAGGTCCGGCAATGGACCGAGTTCGTCCGGTGTCATCATCCACGGGCCGAAGGCGCCGGTGTCAGGGAAGTTCTTGCCCGGTGTGAACTGGTGCGTGTGGTACTGGAAATCACGGATGCTGCCATCGTTGTAGCATGCATAGCCGGCAACATGCTCCATTGCCTCGGCGCGCGAAATGTAGCGCCCCGGCTTGCCGATGACGACGGCCAGTTCGCCCTCGTAGTCGAGATGCGTGGACACTTTCGGGCGAACGATGGGTGCGAGATGACCGATCTGGCTGTTTGCATAGCGGCCGAAGATGGTGGGATGCTCCACCTCCGAGCGCCCCGTTTCCTTGCGGTGCATCTCGTAATTCAAACCGACGCAGATGATCTTGTCAGGGTTCGGGATAACCGGCAGCCATTCGACTTCGGAGATCGGGGTCTTTGCAGCCGAGGCGACCGCTTCAGCAACGCCTGTAAGCCCTGCCGTCACCGCTGCCTTCAGATCGGCATAGCGAGACGCCAGTACGGCCCCGACATCATGAAAGTCATCGCCCTCAATGACGCCCCATGTGGTGCGGCCCGCGAGCTTGACGGTGGAAAGTCTCATGTCATTCTCCTTTATCGAAAGAGTGCGAAGCCGCGTTCACGCGTTCCGCAACTGGTCTGGAAGGCGCGTCAGTCTGCTGAAGCGCTCGATGGTGCGATCGGGGAAGATCATCGCGAAGGCGAAGACCGCGCCAACGATCAGGATACCTGCCGTGAACAGCATGGCATTGGCGTAGCCTGTTGCCGCATGCTCGGGTCCGGCCGCCTGCACGATGGAGCCGGTTAAGGCATTGGAAAACAGCGCGGACGCGGCATTGGCGGAATAGATCACCACGATCAGGCGTCCGCGTTGAACGGCCGGCGCAATCGAGGCCAGGATGATCGGACCGTAGATCGTCGTCAGGCTTGGCGCTGCAAACGCGACGGTGACGCAGGCTAGTTGCAGCGGGCCGCCAATATAGCATGAGGCGGCAAGCGCGACGCCGCTGATCAGCAGCGCGTAACCAGAGGCGCTGCCGAGACTGATGCGCTTGCTGACGCCACTCTGAAGCATTCGCTGCGCAATCCAGGAGCCTATGAGCAGAAGCGGCGACTGGAAGATATAGACGGCCGAAATGATGGAACCGGTCTGTGTCTGCGAATAGCCGAGGCCCTGCTGCAGGAATGGCGGCAGCCAGGTGGCGGACATGCCGACGATCCAGTAGGACATGGTCGACATCACCATCACGCCGATCACGGTGGGATCCAGCCACAGCTTGGCGACCGGCACCCGAACCTGATCCATAGAAGGCCCGCCTTCTTCGTTCGGACGGGAATGCGGACCCTCGCCGCCGATCACCATCCAGGCACCGATCCAGATGAGACCGATCAGACCGCAGAACAGGAAGCCCACGCGCCAGCCATAGGTGACAATGATATAGGTCAGGAGCGGGCCGCCCACGAGCAGGCCGATACTGACACCCTGAAGCACCACGGCACTCGGCAGGGAGCGCTTATCGGGCGCAAACCAGTTGTGGCAGGCGTGAAGCGCCGTGGGCAGGCCGGGCCCTTCGCCGAGACCGAGCAGGATCCGGCAGATGACAAGTACGACGACCGAGTGCGTGAAGAAGATCGGAATCTGGGCCAAGGACCAGACCCCGGCAAGAATTGCCAGGATCCACTTCACCGGCACGCGACCGATGACGAAAAGACCGACCAAGACCCCGGAAACCGAGAACAGAAGAAAAAAGCTGCTGCCAATGAAGCCGAATTGCTGCGGCGAAATTCCCAGGTCCTTCATCATAGGAACTGCGGACAGGCCGAACACCAGCTTGTCGAAGAAATTGAGCGTTTGAAACAGAAACAGAAGCGCAAGCACGGCGTAAGGCCGCCAGGTTGCGTATGCTTGTCGGTTGATCGTCATGTTCTCCTCCAAATGACGTTTCGCCGTCCTGATGCCTACGCCCCGATCGCGGTGTGGACGCTTTCAAGCAGGGTTGAGATCTGCGTCGTGTCGGCTGCCGCGCCATAGACGTAGTGGTCCGGACGGACGATGGCGGCGACTGCGCCATGCTTGTCGAACCAGGCCGCCAGAACACCATCCCGCTCGTGCAGAACGACAGGATTGGACGAATGACCGGCCGGTGCGATGATGCGCAGATCGACGCCCGGAAACTGTGCGGAAAGCCCGGCCACATCGGAAAGAGCTACCCGGCGGCCGTCGAGAACGAGGCGCCAGACCGGGCCGGTCAGCTTGTCGAGCAGCTGTTCGGACTTTTCATCGGACACGACTGGCTGCGGGAACAGGACGCCCCGTGCCGGTGTCCCCTCCCCTGCAATCAAACCCCGTTCGATCGGCGGCACAATGTCCTGGCGCGTCATGCGCAGCGGCTTTCCGCCACCTTCGGCAAGAATGCGGGCATCGCGGGCCGCTGCCGCTTCCGGGTCGCGCTCACAGATGGACTGACCGATGGCCTTGATGCGGCCGGTCAATGTCTGGACATGCTTCTTGCGTTCGACCGTGTAGCTGTCGAGCAGGGTTTGGGAGGCCTCACCCTTCAAGATCAGGTCGAGCCGCCAGACAAGATTGGAAACGTCCCGAAGACCCTGGCACATGCCCTGGCCGATAAAGGGCGGCTGCTGATGTGCAGCATCGCCGGCAATGACCACATGCCCCTTGGACCAGTCGTCTGCAACAAGTGCGTGGAACCGGTAGGTCGCGGCCCGCCAAAGTTCGCCTTCCTCCGGCGTCAGCCAGCGGGAAAGCAGCCGCCAAACAGCGTCGGGCTGCGACATTTTCCGAGGGTCTTCGTCGGGGGAAAGCATGATTTCCCATCGCCGGTGATTTCCGGGGCCCATGACATAGCTGACAGGGCGCGCCGGTTCGCAATACTGCGCCGATGCCTGCGGCAGTTTCGCCAGCGCATCGTCATGAACCTTGACGTCGACCACCAACCAGGGCTCGTCAAAGACGAGATCTTCAAGCTTGATGCCGGCTAATTCTCGCACGCGGCTCGAAGCGCCGTCACAGCCCAGGAGATAGCGTGCGGAAACCTCCCGCATATCACCCTTGTGGTCCTTCAGCGTCACCACCACGGACTCGGGGGCGGCTTCGAAACCCACCAGTTCCGTACCCAGTTCAACCGTCACGTTTTCAAAGCTTTCGGCATGGCGGCGCATGAGCGCCTCGACCGGCGGCTGGGTGAACACCATGCTCGGCGTATAGCCAAGCGGATAAGGCGGCGGCACCATGTCGATATGACGGATGAGCTGGCCCTCGGCGCCGAAATGCTCCGAGGCCGTGAAGGGGGCAATGTAAGGCATGACCTCATCGGCAATGCCCATATTGTCCAGGTGGCGGAGGATTTCATGATCGATCGCGATGGCGCGAGGCTTGTCGTAAATCTCGGTCAGGCGATCGAAGACTAGGACCGAGTGTCCGCGGGCACCGAGCATGCCGGCGGCCACGGCGCCCGCAGGTCCGAAACCGCAAATCAGCACGTCATAGGTCGGAGAGGAGGTGGTGTGTTCAGTCACGTCAACGTCTCTTCAGCGGGAGTTTAAACAGATCGGGCGCCGGCAAACGGAACGGAAAGCTGGGCCTTCTTGCACGCTTCGCTTTTGGGAGGAGCGATCCCCCAGTGATCGGTGCGGCCGGGCGGCCAGACCCATTCGTCGGGCCCCTTGACGCGGTAGCTGTCGTCGACCTGCAGCACCTCGGCCGTGTATTCGATCACGACGCCATGAGGATCGACGAAATAGGCGAAGACATTGTCGCCCGGGCCATGCCGTCCGACACCCCATCCGATGGGGCAGCCCTTGTCCACGACGAGACCGGACCCGCGCATCACGGATTCCAGATTCGGCATGAGAAACGCGATATGGTTCAGGCCGTTGACGGAAGCCTCTGCCAGCACCACGGCGTGGTGATCGTCATTGCATCGCAGGAAGGCCATCATCTTGGAGCGGTCGGTCAGCTGGAAGCCGAGCACCTGCTGGTAGAAGCTCGACAGCGCCTCGATGGACGCGCTGTTGATGTTGACATGCGCCAGCCGCAGCACCTTGTTTGCGACCTCAGCGCCCGCCTTGCGCGTGTCACCGTGGACGAATTCGATCACGGAGCCCTGCGGCTCGCGGATGACAAACCGTGTGCCGCCGGCCGGTCCATCCGACGGACCAAGCTCGCGCATGATGACACAACCGGCCTCTACCGCGCGCTGCAGAATGGCAGAAAGATCCTCAAGCGAGCCAACCCGGAACGTGATCTTGCAAAGCTCCGACGTTGTACCCGATTTCAGTTCCAGGACATGGAAATCGTCGCCTGTGGCGGCGAGGAAAATCTTTCCCCCGTGTTCCGCCACCTTTTCGAGGCCCCAGACCCGCGTGTAAAAATCCGTCGAACCGGCAAGATCGGGGGTCGAGATTTCAACACTGCGCAGGGCGCTTACAGGGAAATACGTCAATTGGATGCCTCATTCAGAGCGAGGAAGGTGCGGGCGTTGGAGAAAACGAGCTTTTCCCAGACGTCCTTTTGACCGAATGCCTCTTCGATACGAGCGATCGGATCGGCTTCGCGGAAGTTGAACGGAAAGTCGGTCCCGATCAGCACGTGGTCTTCACCGAAGACGGTCACGAGCCTCTGCAAGGTTGCGGTATCGAAGACCAGACTGTCGACATAAAGCTTTCTGGCCAAATCGGCTGGCGGCTGGCCGAGGGATTCCTGCAGCGCAGGGAAGGTATGATAGGCCTGCTCAAGACGGGGCAGCAGTGACATCAAGGTCCCCGCGCCGTGGCTGAAGGCGATTTTCAGGCGCGGAAATTGTGTCAGAAGCCCGCCGGTTATCGCCGAGGCGGCGGCCAGGCCGACATCCGTTGGGTAGCCAAGCGCTTGTTGAAGCGCCGCGGGCCCGATCACCCGATCCATGCCGGTCGGCCGCACGGCGTGAACGAAAACAGCCGCTCCCAGTTGCTCGGCCTCGGCAAAGAAGGGAAAAAACTGCGGATCGCCGATGACCTTGCCATTGACGTTACTGCCAATGTGGGCGCCTCGGAAACCGAGTTCGTTCACGGCGCGATGAAGCTCGGCGATGGCGAGATCCATATCCTGCAAAGCGATGCCCGCGAGACCAACGAACCTACCCTGCCCCTCGACCACCAGCTCGGCAATCGTATCGTTCACATGGCGGACAAGATCATGCGCGATATCCGCATCCAGCCAATATCCGAAAAGTTCCGGCATGGCAGACAGGGCCTGCACGGCGATGCCGGCCTTGTCCATTTCCTCGATGCGTCGGGTAGCGACCCAGCAAGCGTCGCTCACCGTCCGATAAGGCTTGTTGTCGATCATCACGGTGGCATGGCAACCGGATGCTGCCGCCATGGAAGGCCAGCCGCGTGCGCGCCCTTCGATCGCCGGAGGAAAGTGTCTTGGCACGACATGACAATGTACGTCCACGCCGCGGCAGGCGCAACCGCCAGAGATCAATCGCCGACCTGCGGAACCACTCATCGTTTCCTCCAACACGAACGCATGCATAATATGGAAATTTGTCTTCGTAAAGCAAGAATTTATAAATTTTGCGCATCCGCGGAACGCTGTATATAATAGGGAGTCGAGACAGGGAAGAAATCATGGATACGGCCAGAGACACCGAAACTCCCGCGACGCGTGCGACCAGCATCTACGAGAGGCTGAAGAGCGACATCCTCGACACGCGGCTTGAGCCCGGTCGCAAACTGCAATTGCGCTTCCTGATCGAGCACTACGATGCGGGCCAAACGCCCTTGCGCGAAGCGCTGAACCGGCTGACGACCGAGGATCTCGTCGTCGGAAAGGAGCAGCGTGGCTTCTTCGTGAAGCCGGTGAGCCTCGAAGAACTTCGCGAGCTGACAAAGACCAGGCGCTGGGTTGAAGGCCTTGCGCTGAAGGAATCGATGGCGAACGCGACGACCGAGTGGGAAGAAGCGATCCTCGTTGCACACCACAGGCTGGACAGGACGCCGCGTTCACTCGACCCCGAACGCTTTGAAAGCAATCCCGAATGGGAGCGCCTTCACAAGGCGTTGCATGTTCTGCTGATTAGCAATTGTGGTTCAAGGCATCTTGTGGGCTTTTGCCAGCAACTGGCCGAGAGGCTGCAACGATATCGCGCATTGTCCAGCCGCAAGGCCTTCCGCGTGAGGGACGTCGCGCAGGAACATTCCGACATCGTCAAAGCGGTCATGCAGCGCGACGTCGACGAGGCCGTTCGCCTGCTGGAATGCCATTACGACAAGACGGCAGATGTGATCCTCGAGGATCTGGAAGTCGATCCCGGGATTATGCCCGCGCGGGCAGATGCCGTATCGGCCTAAGGTCTGCGAGCTTCCGGTACCAATGGCAAATGGATCGCTTAAGCCAGCTCATTTTCAGCAGGCCTTTTGACGCAACGGAACCCGATATGGCTGGTCGAGGTGTCGATCGTTTCCGGATGCCGGGCGGCCGGGCGATATCGCTGGCAATAATTCGGCGCGCACAGGTGCGAGCCGCCCTTCAAAACCCGCCGGGGGAAGTTTGACCGGGAATCGTAACTCGCCTCGCGGCTCGCACCTCTGGGATTATCCGCAGTGCAACAGGACGAGGACTGGGCACCGGGTTGACCGTACCAGTCAGCCGTCCATTCCCAGACGTTTCCAATCATGTCGTAAAGGCCATATCCGTTGGCGGGAAAACTCCGGACCGGCGACGTCCGCTTCCAGCCGTGCGGACTGTTGTTCTTATGGGGAAACTGTCCGAACCAAGTATTGGCCATGATTTTTCCGCCCGGTGTGAGCTCGTCGCCCCACGCATATTCGGCGTCTATCAGGCCGCCCCGAGCGGCGAACTCCCATTCTGCTTCCGTCGGTAGGCTTTTCCCCGCCCAGGCGGCATAGGCCTCGGCATCGGCGACGGTCACGTGGACGACCGGATGAAGCTCGAGCTTCTCGATCGAGCTTCCAGACCCGAACGGGTGACGCCAATCCGCCCCGATCGTGAACGCCCACCATTGCAGGGGGTTGTTGGTCGGAACCGGCCGTGAGGTTTTCCGAAACACCGCGGACCCGGGTTTCGCCATCTCAGGCAACAGCCCGGGATAGTCCCGCGGGTCTGGCGCGGTCTCTGCAAAGGTCACATAGTCCGTTTCCGCCACGAACCTTGCAAACTCGGCGTTGGTCACAGGCGTTTCATCGATCCAGAAGGGCGAAACACGGACGCGCCGGCATGGCTTCTCTTCAGGGTAGAATCGTTCCGAACCCATTCGGAAGTCGCCGCCGGATATGAAAGCCATCCCGGCGAATTCCCTGTCAGCTTGTTTTTGCATCGGCAACCACCAGTGAATCACGAGATGTCAGCGGAGCCTACAGCAAAACGGTATGACTGTTTCGCCGCAGGCTCATGAACATTCGCATCATGTTACGAAGCAGCCCTGAAAGGCCGGGTCGGCACCTTCA
Source organism: Hyphomicrobiales bacterium (assembly GCA_900466575.1). Lineage (GTDB taxonomy): Bacteria > Pseudomonadota > Alphaproteobacteria > Rhizobiales > Rhizobiaceae > Ensifer_A. The sequence goes on from UBMP01000007.1 coordinate 184,218, forward strand.
TGGGTTGGTTGGCGCCCACTCCGGCTTTCCTGCCTCGGGGTACCGGTCCGCATAGATGCTGGCGGTTGACTCACTATAGCTCTTTGCGGGGTAGGGAAGTTGGCCAGCCTTCCATTTCTCCCACTTGGCTTTCAGTTCAGCAAACTTTTCCGGATTGACGGTTTTCTGCTCGGCCCGCTCTCGAGGATCCTTGCGAACGTCGAAGAGATGTTCTTTCCCACCCAGTCGGAGGTATTTCCAGTCGCCGTCGCGAACAGCGGCCTGATCCCCGGCGCGCATGCGCCAATATAGGGTTCGTGGAACCGGGGGCTTGTTTTCCGTCAGCTGGGGCAAGAGGTTGATCCCTTCCAGATCGGCAGGCGCCTTTCCGCCCGCGGCGGCGACAAAGGTGGGAACCGTATCCATCGAAATCATGACTTGATCGGATCTGGAACCGGCAGGAATGTGTCCCGGCCAGCGTGCGATCAGAGGAACGCGGATCCCTCCTTCCAGGAGTTCACCCTTGTAGCCCACCAGCGGCCAGGTATTGGAATAGCGTTCGCCACCGTTATCGCTGGTGAAGACGACGATCGTATTCTCGCTCATCCCCTGCTCGTCGAGCGCCTTGAGAACGCGCCCGATATTCTGGTCCATGCTGACCATCATCTTGGCATAGGTTTCAAGCGAACCACCGGTGGGATCGTTCAAGACCTTGAGTTCTTCCGCGTGACCTGAATCTTCGGGACCTTCCCATGGCCAGTGAGGTGCATTGAAATGAAGGGAAAGGAAGAGCGGCTTGTCCCCGCCGGCCTTGATCTGCTTGATCGCCTGATCGGCCAGAATATCCGTCAGATAGCCCTTCTCCTCGACCAGCTTGTCACCGTCATACATCTCGTTCTTTTGCGGGCGGCCGCCATGGAAGAAATAGTCCGCCGCGCCCCCGCCGATCCCGAAGAATGAATCGCACCCGTAATGCAGCGGGCTGAACTCGGGGATCTTGCAGACATGCCACTTGCCGACAAATGCCGTCCGGTAACCGGAATCTCGCAGTAGCGAGGCCACAGTCGCCGTGCCCTTCGGCAATTCCTCGCCCGGCTTGATATTGACATTCGGTTCGTTCAATCCCGCCTTGTAATGGCCCTGATAGCGGCCGGTCACCAATGCGGTCCGTGTCGGAGAGCAGATCGGAGCATTGGCATAGGCCTGGTCGAAACGCATGCCTTCCGATGCCAGCCCATCAAGAACGGGCGTTTTATAGCCTTGCGCTCCATAGCAGGAGAGGTCCGAATAGCCCATGTCATCCGCGAGAATGAAAATGATATTCGGCTGCTTCGATGTGTTGGCCGAGGCAGCCTTCGCGTCGTTCGGCATGGCATTCACAGCCAGCGTCAAACCTGCCAATCCGGTGGTCGCCAGGAACTGCCTTCGGTCAAGTTTATTGATCGTCATATCGATTTCTTCCGTGCTCGTTGATCGGGAAATTGCTTGAGCCTTTGTGTCGGCAAGCAGCCTGCTCCCCCAAGGGCGCAAGAAATTTGCGGTCCTGTGCTGATCGCCGCAGGTCCATTCTCGCGCGAGATAAACCTTATGGGGCTGCATCCGGCCAGTTAAAATTTGTCCATGTCATGTGCGACCAGAACCTTGCCCTTGAAGGTTTCCTGCGCACCGCCAATCAGGTCGTCGAGGAATTTGTCCGTTGGGCCCGGCACCCCGATATGCGTGAAGACCAGCGTCTTGACGCCGAACTCTGTCGCCAGCTTGCCGGCTTCCTGCGGCGTGAGGTGCTGGATCTTGAAGTGCTCCACCATCGATCTCTTGAACTTGTCCGGCATCGGCAAGCCCTTGATGAAGACTTCCATCTTGGGCAGATCGAGCACTTCGCTCACCAGCATGTCGGCCTCCTTGAAGAGCTCCGCACACTGAGCGCAAGGACCCGTGTCACCCGTGAACCCGATCGAGTAATTCTTGTAGGTAAAGCGGTAGGAAAGCGATTCCGTACCGTTTTCCATGTGCTTGGTCGGCTCCTCGTCGAAGTGCGAGTTTTGAATCGCCTTCACCTGAACGCCGCCGATGTCGAACGTATCGCCGCTCTTGACGATTTTCACATGGACGATCTTGTTCGGATCGGTGCCGGCCATCGGCTCATGCTCTGCAACGGCAATAGACGGCTGCATCGCGTCGAGAAGACCCTTGACCACCTTGTCGATTCCCGGCGGGCCGTAGATCGTCAGATCCTTGCGGGCCGTCTGCTGCCAGCGCAGCCCGAGAAGCGCGCCGAGGCCGCTGATATGATCTTGATGAAGATGTGAAATCACGACGGTTTCGATATCCGTTGCATTGAAACCGGCCAGCTTCAACTGACGAAGCACCCCTGCGCCGCTGTCGACGAGGATCGGTTTGCCTTCAACCAGCAGCAGGTTGGAGGATTGGGCGCGATCGGGAACGACCATCGGTCCGGCCTGGGTCCCCAGTGTCTGCCAGGTCAAAGCTGCCGTTTCCGCCGCATTTCCCAAAGAATGCGTCAACAAAGTCGCCGCCAGGATCGTGCCATAGAGAATGCTCTTGGAAGTCATCATTTGCTTGTGTCCCAGAAATTAATGATCGTGCAGCATCCGACCGGAAACTCGAGATACGTTCTCGATCCGATGCAATTCTCAGTGAAATCTTCCTGTGGTCAGGCTGCGACTTCTTTCGCCCCTGTTGTCCTTCTGCGGGCGACGACAAAGAGCGAGGACGACAAGACTGCGACCAGCATGGCAAAGGCGCCGAGAGCCGAATATCCGGCCAACTCGACCAGCGCGCCCCCCAGGAAAGGCGCAATGGGGCCGAGCCTGTCATCATCATTGCAGGCGTCGCGGCAACGGCACGGCCTGACGAATCCTCGCGTGCGAGGAAGCCGAAGACAAAGGTGTGGGTGAAGATCAAGACGCCCGAAAAGATCGCGGCCCCAAAGGCGTAGCCGCCGAAGACAGGCGAGACCATGATCAGAAGCGCCAGCAGGCCCTGAACAATGGGTGCAATTCGGGCAACGCCGATGGCCGAAAGACGTTTTTCAAGAAGTGCCGCCAGAGCCGGCGGGAACAGGTTTACGACGCCGAGCGTGATCAGGACGGCCGTGATGTTCTCCATACCGAAGCCATGAGCGCTGCCGACCTGAACGAGGAAGCTGAAGACCATGGCCTGCACGAGCGCCATGGCCATGATGCCTGCAATGGCAAATTTGACCGTTGTGGGAAGCGGGCCTCGAAGCGCCAATTCGTCTCTGCCATTTTTGTCCTGAACATCCGCCGGCATCAGGAAGGTCGTGACGATCGCGGCGCACAACATCGTTCCGCCGAGCGCGGTGAACAGCATGTCCGGGCCAAGCGACGCGACGAGCTGAGGAACCGCGCCCAGAAAGACCAGCGTGAAGAGACCGAAACCGAGACCCGCCATCGAAAATATCCGGTGCGGGTTTGCGAGGTGGCCCATGGCGCGATGTACGCTCGACAGGGCCAGCCCCACCGCCAGACCGCCGATCACATGAAGGGCGAGGTGGACAGAAAAAATACGAGTCGTTGGTACCAGAAGAAGGGCGGCAGCGGCGATCCAGTAGCCGATTGGCGCGAGCAGGCGACCCTTGGGAAAACGGCCGCCTCGAGCCAGCAAGAGCGATGTCCCCACCACGCCGACCAGGAAGCCCGTCGGCAGAAGGCCAGCCGTTGCGGGGCGATAGCCATAGCCCGTGATCAGCGTGTCGACCCAGAGCGGCAGGCTTGCAAGATCGATCATTCCGGCGATATGGCCGACGACCAGCGCCGCTGAAATACTCAACGTCGAGGATGTCTTCATGTTCTCCTCCAAGGGCATCGGCTTTTCGCCAGCGGTTTACAGTGCGACGATCTTCACGTCTGGCAGATTGCAGTTTTCGAAGGGCTTGGTGCTGGCCTCTGCCTGCAGGGCAAAGGTGAACTCCTCGGTGGGCTGACCAAGGTCATCCCAGAAGTTGAGGCCAGATCCATGCGCTGCGGTGACCAACCAGCGGGCGTGACCGGACAAGACTTCGGTCGAATAGCCTGTTCCGGCCGGAATGTTCGCAAAATCACCGACTTCGAGTTCATGAACGTTGCCATCGAGAACAAGACGCAACCTGCCCTCCAGCAGGTAGAGGCTCAGATGGGTCCTGTCGTGGAGGATCGTGGGCATTTTCGCGCCGCGCCCGGCCTCGATCGTCCGCATGTCGATGCAGCCGTCGGAAAGCTTCGGCGCCATGACCTGCGTCGAGAGATGCGCGTTCAGGCGGCTGCGTTTCCCATAACCTGCCTGCAGGATATACGACCGGGGTTCCTCCGGCAGGACGCGGTCCGTCGCGTCCCCCGATGAGACGTCTGCATAGACCGCATCCGGCACGCGCATGACGCCGAAGCGCTGCATGGCGCCGCCCATGCGTGAAAAGTCGAAGGGATGATTGACCGGCGGCAAGCCGGGTTCGCTCCACTCGCCACCGGCGCTCTCGAAGAAGCCTTCCCAGCCGCCGGGCGCAACGATGCCGAAGAACTGCGTGCGCGGCGCGATGGACTGGTAGGAATGAATGTGGTTGGGGCGAACATAGGCGAAGTCGCCTTCCGTCAGCATGCGAGAAACGCCATCGGCCCAGATCCGCAAGCGTCCACGGGTGCAGAACCAGGTGTCGTGTTCGCGCTCGTGGTAATGCAGCGGGATCGCCTGACGGTCGAGAGTCGCTTCGCACACCATGGCGCCATAGCCGCCTGCTGTTTCATCGATGCCAGCCAGCACGCGGACGATCTGCCCGGCCACGACGAAGCACCGCCCCTCACCTTGGCGGAGCACGTAAGGAACGGTTTTTGTCTGCGGGACGGCGATATTATTCGACATGGGACTCTTCCGGTTAAACTGTCGTATTGGCTATGGGTTTCGTCGGTCGGTTAGGCGCAACGGCGACACCAAGTGGCGATGAGCCCGCGGCTCAATCGAGATTGCGCTTGAAGAAGCGAACGAGCGCCGGCGCGATGCGAGCCGAAAACCCGTTTTCCGCGTCCGGGCTTTCCTCCGAAAACCAGATATGCGGCGCGTCCGGCAGCTCGATGGCTGTGACTGGATAACCAGCCTGGCGCAGCGCGCGCGCGAATGTCGCCGACTGTTCCGGCGCGACATCACGGTCGAGATGCCCCCAGCACAGCAACACCGGCATCTGGCGATCGTAGGTTATCTGCCGGAGCGGCGAAGCACGATGGTACAGCAGCGGATCGGCAAACGGTGTCACACCGAGCATCGCCTCAGTCTTGTCGGTGGCAGTCACGCTATTGGCATCACGATCCGTCTGCCAATGCGCGAAGAGGTCATAGACACCGTATATGCCAGCAAAAACCTTGGGCTTCGGGCACTCGAATTCGCTGGAGAGGCTGACGAGCGCACCGAGATGGGCTCCGGCGGACGCGCCGAGAATACCGATTTTCGCGGGATCGATGTTATGATCGGGACCCTTATCGGAAAAGTAGCGGAAGGCGACCGCAATGTCTTCCGCATTGCCCGGAAAGGCAGGCTTGTCGGTGACGCGGCGATAATCGACACTGGCAAAGGCGAAACCGGCACGGGCGAGAAATTTTCCCCAGGCCTTGAGCGCGCCGCGATGACCGCGTGACCAGCCTCCGCCGGAAATGCCAATAACCAGTGGGAACGGACCTGTGCCTTCAGGCAAGTAAACGTCAGCTTGAAGCGCGATGCCGTTCGACTCTCCGACCGTAACCAAGTTCATAAGCTTCCTCCATCCGGGGAAGACCGACGCTCATCGGCTCTCCCTTCCCCTCGTCGACCCAACGCAATAAAATACCAACTCCGGCTTGTAAAGAAATAATTTATATTTTTATCCTGAAACGTCGTATATCTTATAATTTTGTTTGGTCCCAGGACGCCCCTCTTGTGGCCCCGTTGCGAATCCGTGGTTCGGAAAGTTAAACGGGTAACGGACTTCCGCTCTCCGGCCGTTGCGGGATGAGAGGCGGCCAAGCGAGAGGAAAACGCCGCCTTCGGGTCGAGAACGCCGGCCTGAAACTGGACAAGCAATTGCTACGCAACGATATCCCCGGTTGAAAAACCTGCCGCCGCATCCGCCATGTTGCTACTCCCGTTCGGACAAGACAACCGATACCAAGCCCGACAACATGCAGCCGTCTACAACATGCAGCCGTCTACAATGAGACCGCTCGGCACCGAGCCGGATGTTAGGCCGATCAGCCGGCAGGAGGTCATCCGTATCAACGCCCCGGCCGGCTCACGCTCATCGCGATACTCGTGGCGCATCACAACCTCCTGCCGCAGCGAAGGACCCGGCTTCGCGTCTGCAAAGAGAGGATGTATCGCTAACTGTCCGAGCGCGCGCCTCCACCGCCCTTCCGGGGCGGTCAGATGTCGCGCATCTTCCTCGCTGCCGCCTGCAGCTGCCTGAAAGCCTCATAACGCCGGTCATGCAGGTCGAGAGTGGCCTCATCCGGTGCATACGCCGTTTCAGCGCGGCTCATGGCCTGCATGGCCGCCGGAAGATTTTCCATCGCCCCACCGGCTACCGCGCCCAGCATGGCGGAACCTAAAAGAACCGGCTCTCCACCGGCCGGCGCGATGACGGAGAGACCGCAGGCATCGGCCAGAAGCTGCCGCGTCAGCGCGTGCTGCCCTGCCCCGCCACTGATCGCGATGCTGCGAGTTTCAATGCCTGCCGCCCGTTGTGCGTCGATGATCTGCCGCAGCCCGTAGCCGATGCCACAAAGGCCGGCGATGTAGAGCGACAGAAGGCTCTCCAGATCGCGCTCCATGCCGAGGCCGGCAATCAGCCCGCGCGCATGCGGCTCGGCAAAAGGCGCGCGATTGCCCAGAAATTCCGGCACGACATGAACGCCCCGCGCCAGCCTGACCGCCGCCGAGGCGGAACCCGCCTTGTCGATCGCCATATCCGCCAGAAATACAGGCAGCGATTGGCCCGTGGCCGCAGCGAGTGTCTGCGCCTCCTGCGCGCAAGGATGGAAGGACAGAAGCTGGTCGATGGCCGCGCCTGCCGCGCTTTGCCCGCCTTCGCTCAGCCACATGCCGGGCACCATGGCCGAATAATACGGCCCCCAGACGCCCGGCACGAAGACAGGCTCGCGCGTCGAGGTCATGGTGCAGGAAGAGGTGCCGAAGACATAGCCGAGATTGCTGGCCGCGCCCTCGCCGACGCCCACCGAGCCGACGCCGCCGGCATGGGCGTCGATCAGCGCGGCGCTGACCGGCAGGCCAACGGGAAGCCCGAGTTGACGGGCGGCGTCTTCCGTCAGACCCGCGCCCAGCGCCGTCCCCGGATCGACGATCCTCTCACCGATGCGGCGGAAATCCTCGCGCACGAGATCGCCGAGTCCGATCTCCTCGAAATAGTCCGCCGCCCAGCGTTTCTCATGCGCCAGATAGGTCCATTTGCAGGTGACCGTGCAGGTGGAGCGGGCAAGATCGCCCGTCGCCTTCCAGGTGAGAAAATCCGGCAGATCGAAGAACTGCCAGGCGCGGTCGAAGATCTCCGGCCGGTTTTCCTTCAGCCAGAGGAGTTTCGGCGTCTGCATTTCCGGCGAGATGCGCCCGCCGACATAGTCGAGCACCGCATGGCCGCGCGCATTGATCCGCTCGGCCTGAGCGATGGCGCGATGGTCCATCCAGACGACGATGTTGCGGTCCGGCTCCTCGGACGGGCCCACGGGAAGAGCAACACCGCCCTCGCCGAGAACGACAAGCGAGCAGGTCGCATCGAAGCCGATCCCCATGGCGGCAGACGTCGGACGGCCGCTGGCGCTGACGGCCTCGCGCACGCAAGTGCAAACGGCCTCCCAGATGTCGCGGCTCGACTGTTCCACCATGTTTCCGGGCGCGCGGAACAGCGCGATATCGCGCTTGGCGACGCCGAGAAGCGCACCCGTCAGATCGAAGACGCCAGCACGGACGCTGCCAGTACCGACATCGACCCCGATCACGAAGCGGCCGGAGTCACCGTCGCTCATGCCGACCCCAGCAGCGCATCGATTTCCGCGCGCGAGGGCATGGCCGGCGCGGTGCCCGGGCGGGTGACCGCAATGCCGGCCGTGGCGGCGGCAAAGCGGACGGCATCGATGGGCGCGCGGCCCTCCGCGAGCGCCGCGGAAAAGCCGCCTAGGAAGGCGTCGCCGGCCCCGGTCGTGTCGATGACCTTGCCGGCGGCGACAGCGGGAACGAACTCGCTATGGCCTGCCGTATGGTAGAGCGAGCCGCGCCCGCCGAGCGTGATGATGACCGTCTTCGCGCCGCGCTTGAGCAGCGTCTCAGCAGCCTTCACCGCTTGTTCGTCGGTATCGACCGGGTGACCCACAATGCCGGCGGCCTCGACCTCATTCGGGACGATGAAATCGCACAAGGGATAGATGTCGTCCGGGATCGCTTGCGCCGGCGCGGGGTTGAAGATGGTAGTCACGCCGGCGTGCTTTGCGATGGAAAGGCCATGCCGGGCCGCTTCAAGCGGCTGCTCCAGCTGTGTCATGAAGATGGCGGCGGCTTCGATCTCGGCGCGGTTGGCATCGACGTCCTCGATGCCGATCATGCCGGCGGCACCGGGTGCGACGATGATGGCGTTGTCGCCATTGTCCTCGTTGACGAAGATGAAGGCGGCCCCTGTCGAAACGCCGTCCATGCGCATCACATTGGCCTTCACGCCCGCGTCCTTGTAGGCGGCGAGCGCCATGTCGCCGAACGGGTCCTTGCCGACGCGCGAGATGAAGGTGACCTGGCCTCCGGCCTTCGCCGCGGCAATCGCCTGGTTGGAGCCCTTGCCGCCGGGACCCAGCGAGAAGCCGGAGCCGATCAGCGTTTCGGCGATCTGCGGCATGCGCTTGGCCTTGTAGGCCGTGTCGGCGGCGAAGATGCCGAGGATGACGATGGATTTTCTCTCGCTCATCGCGCCACGTCCTCAGCCGGGATGACGCCCTTGGTGAGAATGAAGCAGCCATAGAAGCGCATCTCGCCGGTCGAAATCACGCAATAGGCCTTGCGGGCGATGTCGTAGAAGGCCATACGCTCGATCGGGTACATGGGCGCCGACTTGCCTTCGGCGCGATCGACCACGGCCTGTACTTCCTTCTGCACGTCCGGGATCTCGTCCGGCTTGCCGATGACTTCCATGCGGCCAACCGAGGGCTGTAGCGGCGTATCGAGCGGGAAGACCGAGAGGATCGCCTCGATGGCCTTCGGCGCGGAGGTGTTTTCCATCGTCAGCAACCGGCCGAGAAGCGAATGGCGCGCGACGGAATCGGATGGAAAATTGGTGTCCGATACGACGAGATAGTCGCCGTGGCCCATGTTGGAAAGCGCCTGGAGAATGTTTCCGTTGAGTTCCGGTCTGATACCTTTGAGCATTGTCTTTCCTCCTGTTGTCGGCTCTTCTGGCCCGTTCGTCTTAATGTCCGCTCGTGTCTGACGCGGGTGGAGCGCCGGTGGAACCACGCACGACGAGCGTCGCGCTCATCGCCTTGTCCTCCGGCTCCTCAGCTCCATCGAGCAGCAACTCGACCGCGCGTCTTGCCAGCTGGTCGGTCGGCTGGCGCACGGTCGTCAGGCGCGGCACGACGAGATTGGCGAGATGGATATCGTCGAAGCCTGCGATCGAAAGCTCACCGGGCACGTCGAGCCCGAGGTCGCGCGAGGCACGCAGCACGCCGATGGCCTGCTGGTCGCTGCCGGCGGCAATGGCCGTCGGGCGCCGGTCGCGGGGCTGCGAAAGAAGCCGTCGGCCGATGACCTCACCTGATTCGTAGTCGAAGCGACCGGAAAATATCTCCAGTTCGATCGCGTCATCCAGCGCGCGGATGCGATTGACAAAGCCCTCGCGCCGCGCGCGGCCGGCCTCGGTATCGGCGGAACCGGCGATATAGGCGATGCGGCGGTGGCCGAGTTCGTAGAGATGATCGGCAACGAGGGCTGCCGCCTCGGCATGGTTTATGGAGATGAGCGGAAAATCGGCAAAGCGCCGGTCGAGCGACACAATCGGCACCTTGGATGTCACCCGCGAGGGATGGCTGACATTGGCCGCAACCACGATGATCCCGCGCACCGAGCGGTCCAGAAACGCCGCGATATGGCTCTGCTCGGCCTCATGGTCGTTGTGCGAGCTTGCCAGCATCAGAGAATGGCGGTGCTCCAGCGCTGCGCGCTCGGCACTTGCCGCCATCTGTGCGAAGAAGGGGTTGGTGATGTCCGGCACGATCAGCCCGATGACATCGGTCTTCGAGGTCCGCAGCGCGCGCGCCATGACATTCGGCCGGTAACCGAGCACATTGATCGCGTCGTTCACCTTTTCGCGCAACGCCGCTTTCACGGCGATCTCACCGGCCAGCACGCGCGACACCGTCCCCACGGATACGCCGGCCCGAAGGGCGACATCCTTGACTGTGGGGATCTTGTCCATGAGTGCTCACTGCCGCTATTTCACCGCGCCGGCGGTCATGCCTGCGATGATGTGTTTTTCGAGCAGGACACCGACGAACACAAGTGGCAGGATTCCGGCTGTGGACAAGGCGGCCATGGACCACCAGTTGATACCCTGGCTGCCCGTCTGGCTTGCGATCATCACCGGCAGCGTGTTGGTATTGGTCGAGGTGAGCAGCGCGGCGAAGAAATACTCGTTCCAGCATAGGATCAGCGCGAGAATGAAGGCCGCGACCATGCCGGGCAGCACGAGCGGAACGATGATGCGGCTGAAGGCGCCCCAGATCGAAAGGCCATCGACAAGTGCCGCCTCCTCCAGCTCGACCGGAATGGTCGCGAACTGGTCGCGCATGATCCAGACGACGATCGGCAGCACCATCAGCGTATAGACCGCGATCAGCCCGCTATAGGTGTCGAGCAGCGCCAGCTGCTTGTAGAGCACCAGGAAGGGCAGCGCGAGCACGACCGGCGGCATGATGAGCTGCGACAGGAAGAAGAAGGAAATGTCGGAGTTCCGCATATGGCCGAACTTGTAGGAGAAGCGGCTGAGCCCATAGGCCGCGAGCGAGCCCAGGAAAACGGCAAGTGCCGAAGCCGTCACGGAAATGATGGCGCTGTTGAAAAGGCGGTGCATGAATTCCTCGCGCACGGTCGAGGTCTGCATCAGCGCATCGGGCGAGAGCCCGAGCGAGCGCCAGCCGAGCCAGCTCGGCGCGAATTCGAGCCAGGGGATCATGTTGCCCTTCATGACATCCGGCGCGGTCTTGAACGAGGTCGAGATCGTCCAGAACAGCGGGAAGAAGCTGACCACGGCCCAGGTGATGAGCAGGCCGTAGACCACGATGCGCATGGCCCACCAGCGGGCGCGCTGGCGACGGGCGAATTTGTCCAGATCGATAGCCACCATCAGAGCCTCCCCGTCATGCGCTTGACGATGCGGTCGGTGAGATTCATCAGACCGGTCATGCCGACGACGATGATCACCAGATAGACGAGCGCCAGAAGCGTGCCGTAGCCGACATTCGAGCGGTCGCGATATTCGCGGTAGATGAAGCTGGTCACCGAATCCGTTGCCCCGCCAGGACCACCGGACGTCACCGTGATGATGATATCGGCAAGCTTCAGCTTGAAGATGATGCGGATCATGACCGCCGTGACGGACACGGGCAGCATCAGCGGGAAGATGACCTGCCAGAAGCGCTGCCACTTGGTTGCGCCATCGACTTCGGCGGCCTCCAGCACTTCCTTGGACAGGGATTGCAAGCCGGCCAGCAGCATGATCATCATGAAGGGAATGAAGGTCCAGGCATCCATGATCATGATGGTGATCTTGGCCGTCAACGGATCGCCGAAAAAGGACGGATTTTCCCAGCCGAACCAGCGGGCAAGTCGCGCTACCGGCCCGAAGCGGGTTTCCAGCATCGACTTGCCGACCATCCAGCCCACGGCGACCGGCGACAGCATGAGCGGCATCAAAAAGACCACGCGCCAGAACTTGCGCGCGACAATCTCCTGATTGAGCAGCAGGGCCAGACCGAAGGCGATAGCATATTCGATCGCAATCGCCAGCGTGTAGAAAACCATGTTGAGAAGCGCGTTGAAATAGAACGGGTCGGCCAGCATGTGGCGCAGGTTATCCAGCCCATTGAACTGCCGACCCGTGGGCGAGGCGAGGTTCCAGTCGGAAAAGCCGACCCAGAGCGCGAAGAGCAGCGGAAACACCACCATGGACACGACGAAAAGGGCCGCCGGCAGTACGAAGAGCGCCTTCTTGCCCGACTCGCCGTAAATCACGACGCGTGTGACACAGAGCACCGCCGCCCAGATGAAATAGGCATAGAGCACAGGCCGCCAGGTCTCGAAGCCGAACGTCGTCCAGCGCAGATCATGCGCGGCCTGGATCAGAAACGAGGCCACGAGCCAGGCGGCGCTTAGCCACAAGGCGGCGTAGCCCCAGAAACGCCGGCCTGGCGAAATGGAGCCGGTTTCGACCGTGTGCAGCAGGTCGCCTTGAAGTGTCGACATGGGATTCCCCGCAGACCATTGAAATGACCGGCGGAGCCAAAGGCCCCGCCGGCATAGTCGTTTCCCGAGATCAGAGCCCGAGGCTAGACCGATAGAGCTTCAGCTGCTTTTCGCGGCCGATCTGGTCGGTGATCTTTTCCCAGGCGGCGGCAATGGCGTCCGCCGTTTCCTGTGCCGACTTGTATTTGCCGGCATAGCCCTTGGCCAACTCGTCTTCCGCCACCGAATAGTACTGGAAGATGCCGGGAATGCGCGGCTCGACGGCCCGGTTCGGGTGGTTGTAGGAGCCGAACTGGGACTTCAGGTAGTTCGAGATATAGTCCTGCTTGTAGCCGGCAGCGACCCATTCCTCGATCTTGGACTGGCTGTTGCGGTGAACCTGGAAGCCCGACGGATACATGGCGGTCCAGATGGCGATGTCCTTGCCGCCGAGATGGGCGGCGGCACTCCAGGCGGCGCGCTGCTTCTTCTTGTCGCTGTCCACGCGGGCCATGACATAGATGCCCCAGCCGAGATAGGCGCAGTTCGGTGCCTGGTTAATGCCATCCTTGGCCTTCACCCACTTGCCGGCCTTGCGGTCATAGACATCTTCCGAACCCGGCAGGATGTCGAAGGCGGCTACATCGCCGACCACCGACGTATCCGACGTATTGGCCTGCTGGCCGATATCGCCCCACCAGGTGACCATGGAGCCCGTGCCGGCCAGGAACTGTTGGAAGCCCGTCGTGCCCGGATCGGCATTGATCTGGTCGGTCGGCTCGTAAGACATGAGGTCCATGGCTTCCTGGATGGCGCGGACCCAGCCGGGGCTGTTGACCAGCGGCTTCATCGTGTCCGGATCGAACAGCCAGGCCGGATCGCCCGGCATCTTGACGTAAGCGGTGGCGCGGTCTTCCAGGAAGTAGAAGCCGAAGCCGCCCCAGCCCTTGTAGGGATCGAGATAGCCATAGGCCGGCGAACCGGACAGCGGATCCTTCTTGCCCTTGAGGAACTTGGAGATTTCCTGAACCTGAGCCCAGGTCTTCGGCGGCGCCCATTCGCCCTTGTGTCCTTCGTCCTTCCAGGCCTTGGCGAGCGTTGCGTCCTTGAAGTAATCGGCGCGGTAGTTGAAGTTGTGGCAGTCGCCGTCGATGGTCACGCGGTAGGTCTTGCCATCCCAGGTGCCGACCGGCGGCTTCAGGTAGTCCACGTAATCTTCGATATCGATCTGCTTCTTCACCCAGTCGGGCATTTCCGAGAGCAGACCCTTGCCGGCCGTGTCGCCTTCGAAGGGCGCACCCATTTCCAGAATGTCGAAATCGACCGTTCCGGTCGCAATCGACTGCTGCAGGCGGGCGTTATAGTCGGCCTGCGCCAGGTCGATCCAGTTGATCTTGGCGCCGGTATAGGCTTCCCAAGGCTTCAGGAAGCCGCGGAACAGGAAGTTATGAAGGTTCTGGTTGTTGAGCCCCATGAAGGTCAGCTCGACGCCGGCGAATTCGCCCTGCTTCACGTTGGACTTGGTCGGGCCGAGGCAGAGCTCGCCCACCTTCTGCCAGTCGGCATCCGTCGGCGAACCCTTGCCGACGCCGGGGATCTTGAGGATCTGGCTGCGGACGTCATCGGCGGCAAAAGCCTGCGTCGGCAACCCACCGAGCGCGCTGGACACGCCCATGAGCGCGGCCGCGCTCGCCGTGCCGCGCAGGATATCGCGACGGCTTGCCTGACGGCGCATCAATGCATCGTAAACTTCGATTTTCATGTGGTCTCCTCCCACGTTTTCCGAAGAACTCTTCCGCCGGGTCCGGACAAAACCTGTTGCAGATTTTTGCGCTGGCCTCGGGCAGAACTATCTGTTAAGCAAGAAAATGAAACGTTTCATATCTTGAATGAAACCGCTCCTCTCGGTCTCGGCGACGAGAATTAGGCAGTGGCGGCGAAATGTCAACCGGAAATGAAACGTTTCACGGAGGAGGTTTTCACGACGATTTCAGGACGCGGCGCGGGCGATTTCGGCCCTGTCCGTGACGGAAATTCCGTGGAGAAAAAAGAGAATGCCGGGTGCCGCCTTTGGAGGCAAAGGCGTTGCGCCACCGGCAGATGGGAGCGAGATGGCTGAGGTCAAGATCACCGGAGCGCAGAAGGCCTATGGCGCGCTGAAGGTCCTTCACGGCATTGATATCGACATCAACGATGGGGAATTCGTCGTGCTCGTCGGCCCATCGGGCTGCGGCAAGTCGACCCTCCTGCGCATGGTGGCCGGGCTTGAAAGCATCACCGGCGGCACGATTTCCATCGGCAGCCGCGTGGTCAACAACCTGCCGCCGAAGGATCGCGACATCGCCATGGTGTTCCAGAGCTACGCGCTCTATCCGCACAAGACGGTGGCGGAAAACATGGTCTTCGCGCTGCGCCTGCAGAAGCTCTCCAATGACGTGATCAAGCAGCGCCTGCAGGCGGCTGCCGAGACGCTCGACCTCGTCCCCTACCTCGACCGCTATCCGCGCCAGCTTTCAGGCGGCCAGCGCCAGCGCGTCGCCATGGGCCGCGCCATCGTCCGCTCGCCGCAGGTGTTTCTCTTCGACGAGCCGCTGTCCAACCTCGATGCCAAGCTGCGCGTGCAGATGCGCAAGGAGATCAAGGAGCTGCACCAGCGGCTCGGTACGACCACGATCTACGTGACGCACGACCAAGTGGAAGCCATGACCATGGCCGACAAGATCGTCGTCATGCAGGGCGGCCATGTCGAGCAGATCGGCACGCCACTCGACCTCTACGACTGGCCGAACAACACCTTCGTCGCCACCTTCATCGGTTCGCCCTCGATGAACCTCATGAAGGGCAGGTACAAGGCGGACGGTCAGATCTTCGTGTCGGAAGCCGGCGACGAGATCCCGCTGGGCTTCACGCCGGCGGCGAGCGACGGCCAGGCGGTGCTTCTGGGCGTTCGTCCGGAACATCTCGAACTCGGCGGCACAGGCCTCAAGGCAACGGTCAACGTGACGGAGCCGACCGGCCATGAAACCATGGTCTTCCTGCGCTATGGCGCGAGCGAACTCGTCGCCGTCTTCGCCGAACGCCACGATTTCAGGCCCGGCGACGAAGTGACCATCTCGCCCCGGGCCGACAAGCTGCATCTCTTCGATGCGCAGTCGGGCAAGACCTTGCGGCCGTAAGTGGCGCATAGCCGCGCAAGTCCGAAAACCCTGGGCAACGGTGGCAGACGCCTGCCGCCGCCACGCCAAGGTGCAAAAGGATGATCTCCAATATAAGGACAAGACATCCTTGATGAACGGATTGATGGCCGTGTTCAGGAGGGCCAGTTGCGCGTCATGGTGAACTCACAACGCGCTTAATCCCTCTGGTCTTCTGGTGTGCTAACCAGTTTGGCCGCTGCACGGTTGGCAAGGTCCAGCGCCTCGGGGAAATCCAGACCCTTTGCGCGCGAAGCGGCAAGAACGCCGATGAACGCGTCACCAGCTCCATGCGTGCTGGCGACAGTGATGCGGATTGGATCGAGTGTCAGGGTGTCGCCCTGCGCATTCGCATAGGCTACGCCAGCCCCGCCGGCAGTGACGACAACATGCGGATAGTTTCCGGCGAGACGTCTTGCGGCGGCCAATGCGCCTTCCAGCGTTTCCACCACATCCGTCCCGGACAGCATTTCCGCCTCGATCGCGTTCACGACCAGGACGTCGACGAGAGCGGCAAGGTCGGAAGAGAGGGTGCGCGCTGGTGCCGCATTGAGGAGGACTTCGCCCCCGGCAGTCCGTACGCGCTTGGCCGCCGCGACATTCGCGGCATCCGGTATCTCGTTCTGCAGCACGAGCACCGCGCTTGATGCCAGCAGCCCACTCGCGGCCTCGACGTCAGCATCTCCCAGTGTCAGATTGCTCCCCGACACGATGACGGCCCCGTAGTCGCCATCGGCATCGAAGATGGCGACGCTCATACCGGTGGACCGCTCCGCATCCCGGCGCACATGGGCATGTCCGACGCCCTTGGCGGCGAGATTGGCGATCAGCGTCCTGCCGAAATCGTCATCGGCAACGGCCCCGATCATTTCCGTCCGGGCACCCGCGCGCGCTGCCGAAACCGCCTGATTG
>UBMP01000006.1 GCA_900466575.1 Hyphomicrobiales bacterium
GAAAATCTAGCACTTAGCTTTCAGCTAAGATGCTGATTTTCCTTCCTCTCCCACAAGGGGAGAGGCTAACCCAGCCGCACCCAATTTCCCCACCCTCAACAACCTCCCTTATCCTGAAGGCCTCCCGCCACCGGATGGGCCATCGACGGTTGGCTCAGGCGGGAGGAGGGCTTGGTGGCAATCTTCGTAACGTGCGGAGGCTGTCATCAGGGGGCGCGGGCGGCGGTGGATGAAAGAACATCCACCGAAACGACTCCCCCGATGGGCTGCGAATAGCTCGGCGGCCAGGCAACGCCTGAGAACCCGTCTGCCTCCGCAGACGGTTTAGCGAGGCGGCCCGCGCTTGGGGAATGGAGTCGGATGAGGCTCCCCTCGGTAATCTCGACGGGTCGCGCTGGCGCTCCGCCGTATTTTTTATACTCAATCAGGGCGGCGCGTCAGCGTGGCTCTCCGGAAGCGATTGCCCGGAGACAGGGCAGGAGCCATTGACCGGAGCGAAACTCGGGATAAGGTTTTCCGGGGTGATTTTCTATGTCTTCACCTGTCACAGAGCTGTCGTATCCAGGATCTAGTACTCGCATCGTCGTCGAGGGGGCGGCACCGATCAGTCTCGAACGGATGGGCTCGAAGGCGGGCCTGGACCCGTTCGCCATCATGGCAAAGGAACCCATTGATGACCCTCCTCAACACCCGGCGGCTGCTGGCCTGCAGCGCAGCCGTTCTTGCATTCCAGAGCCCGCTCGCCCATGCGGACGATGTGAAGACCGCGACGCCGATCAAGCATCTGGTCGTGATCTTCCAGGAAAACGTCTCCTTCGACCACTATTTCGGCACCTATCCGAAGGCTGCCAATCCGGCGGGCGAACCGGCCTTCACCGCAGATGACAAGACGCCCTCCGATATCGACACGCTGGCCCATGCCGGCCTCATCGACAACAATCCGAACAAGACCAATCCCGGCAATGGCGCGGATGCCACCGCGCCCTTCCGCCTCGATCGCTCGCAGGCGGCGACCGCCGACCAGGATCACGGCTACACGGCCGAACAGGCGGCTTTCAATGAAGGCAAGATGGATCTCTTCCCGGCCCATACCGGCAAGGGCACGAAGGGCGGCGCCGGCGTCTTCGCCTCCAAGGGCCTCGTCATGGGTTACTATGACGGCAACACCGTCACGGCGCTGTGGAACTATGCCCAGCACTACGCCATGAGCGACAATTCCTTCTCGACCACTTTCGGCCCCTCGACGCCCGGCGCGATCAACCTGATCTCCGGCCAGACGAACGGGATGGAACTGCCGGCAGGCTACAAGCTCGAGGCTGACGGCACCTATGACAAGGGTCGTGTCGTTCCGGACGGGAACGGCAACTGGACGATGATCTCCGACCTCGACCCGACCGGCGATGTCTGTTCGAGCCCGAAATATCCCACGGCTCTGATGTCCGGCAAGAACATCGGCGATCTGATGAACGAAGCCGGCATCACCTGGGGCTTCTTCGAAGGCGGATTCGACCTGACGGTGAAGAATGCCGACGGCTCGACCGGCTGTGCCCGCGCCACCGCCGCGACGGTGACAGGCGTCAAGGTCAACGACTATATCCCGCATCACCAGCCGTTCCAGTATTACAAGTCGACAGCCAATTTCGATCACAAGCGCCCGTCTTCGGTCGATGCCATTGGCACGTCGAAGGATGGCGGCGCGAACCACCAGTATGACCTGACGGATTTCGAGGCGGCGCTGAAGAACGGCAACCTGCCGGCCGTCACCTTCCTGAAGGCGCCGGCCTATCAGGACGGCCATGCCGGCTATTCAAACCCGATCGACGAGCAGACTTTCATCGTCAACACGGTCAACGAGCTGCAGCAGTCGAAGGATTGGAACGATACGGCCATCGTGGTTGCCTATGACGACTCGGACGGCTGGTACGATCATGCGATGAAGGTCGTCAACGGTTCGAACATTCCGGTGAAGGGCTATGACGTGCTGAACGGTCCGGTCTGCGGCACGGGCACACCGCTGAACGGCATTGACGGCAAGCCGGCCCAGGGCCGCTGCGGCTATGGCACGCGCCAGCCGCTTCTCGTCATCTCGCCCTATGCGAAGGCGAATTATGTCGACCACACGCTGACCGACCAGACTTCCGTGCTCCGCTTCATCGAGGACAACTGGCTCGGTGGCAAGCGCATCGGCCAGGGCTCGTTCGATGCCATGGCCAATCCGATCGACGGCATGTTCGACTGGGCGCATGCCTCCAATGGCACGCTGACGCTCGACCCGGCGACGGGCGAGAAGAAGGGTTGATGGGCAAGCCTTCCAGCTTCGTCCTTGTCGCCGCAAGCGTGATGCTTGCGGCGGCGGGGGCAGCAGCGCAGCCTGTGCACCTGAGCGCAATGGCTGAGCTCGGCAGGGACATGTTCTTCGACCGCAGCCTCTCGGGCAGCGGGGCGATGTCCTGCGCCACCTGTCATGATCCTGCACATCACTTCGCGCCGGCCAACGATCGGGCCGTGCAGATGGGCGGACCTTACATGGATAAGCCAGGCATACGCGCCGTGCCTTCGCTCACCTATCGCTCCTTCACCCCGGCCTTCTCGGTCGGCCCTGCGGACGAGGCGAGCGAGGCGGGGGATGCGACGCCGATGGCTGCGGCCAATGGTGCAGTGAATGGCGGCCCCGCCGGGCTCCTCGGGGCCGCGCCGCCGGCGACCGGCAAGACGGGCACCGAAAATGCCGCCAACATGGCGCCGCGCGGTGGCCTGTTCTGGGACGGTCGCGTCGATACGTTGCAGGATCAGGCGATGGGTCCTCTGATGTCGCCCTTCGAAATGGACAATCCGGATATCGCGGTCCTCGCGGAAAAGATTCGCAAGACCTATGGCGAGCGCATTGCTCAACTTGCCGGAAGGACCGTGCTCGATGACGGTGAGGCCCTGGTGGGTGAGGCGGGCTTCGCCATCGCCCGCTATCAGGTCGAGGACCCGGCCTTCCATCCGTTCAGCAGCCGCTATGACGATTATCTGGCGGGCAAGGCCACGCTCACCGAGCAGGAGATGCGCGGGCTCAGAGTCTACGAGGATCGCAACAAGGGCAATTGCGCCGATTGCCATCCGGACAAGCCCGCGGCTGACGGCACGCCGCCGCTCTTCACCGACTTCCAGTATGAGGCGCTCGGCGCGCCGCGCAATAAGGACATCCCGGCCAATGCCGATCCGCATTATTTCGATCTCGGCATCTGCGGGCCGATGCGGGCCGATGATTATGCGAAGCAGAAGGAAAACTGCGGCCTCTTCAAGACGCCGAGCCTGCGCAATGCGGCGTCGCGCGGTGTCTTCTTCCACAATGGGGTGTTCCGTTCGCTGGAGGACGTCATGCGCTTCTATGCCGAGCGCAACACCGATCCGGGGCGCTTCTATCCGAAAGATGCCGATGGCAGGATCGAGGGCTATGACGACCTGCCGGCGCAATATCGCGGCAATATCGATGTCATCGATCCGCCGTTCAATCGCAAGGCAGGGGACAAGCCGGCGCTGACCGACCAGGATCGGGCCGACCTCGTGGCCTTCCTGAAGACGCTGACCGACCGCTGATCCACAAGAGGGCATGGCGGGACGCTTGCCACGCCGGGGCGAACGCGTAAACGTGAGGCTCGCGATCAATTGGAGCCTTCTGCATGTCCCTCGCCAACCGCCCCGTCCCGCCCGTCGACGCTGCCCAGCGCCGTGCGGTCAAGCCTGTCGTCTGCTATCCCGTGGAGACGCTGCCGGTGCCGGACATGGATCGGCTCGCAGCCGTGCGGGAGACGCTGACGAAGATCGATGAGGTGATCGTGCCGCCGCGCGAAGGCAAGGCGTTCAACGTCCCGAAGGGGCATTTCTTCCGGATCGTCAGCATCGAGGGTCCGCAGGTCGGCGATCTCAATCTGTGGAATGCCAACGATCTCAACGAACGATTCTTCAGCGGCAAGACGCGGGCGCTGCATGCGACCCATGTGACGACCGGCAACCGGCTCTGGAGCAACCTGCCGAACCTGCGCCCCATGGCGACGATCACGCATGACACGCTCGGCTGGTACGGCTTCGACGAGTTCGGTGGGGGCGTGCATGATGTCATCGGCACGCGCTGCGATCCCTATACGCACAGGCTTCTGTCCGGTGGCGACTATCATCATTGCTGCCATTCCAATCTCTGCGGGGCGCTGTCGGAAGCGCGCGGCATCTCGATGAAGGAGGCGGAGCCTTATGTGCATGACGTGCTCAACGTCTTCATGTGCACCGGCTTTACGAAGGACACGCATCAGTATTTCATGAAGGCGAGCCCGGTACGTCCCGGCGACTTCCTGGAAATGTTCGCGGAGATCGATCTTCTCGGTGGCTTGTCGGCCTGCCCGGGTGGCGATTGCAGTTCCGAGCATTCGAGCGACACGGCGGCCTGCCATCCGCTCAAGGTCGAGGTGTTCCGGCCGGACATGGCGCTTCTCGCCGACTGGCCGTTCCCGGAGCGGAATGCCTATCGCGGCAGGCCCTGAAGCCTGAAAGGAAAGAGGCGGCGCAGATAAGCACCGCCTCATCTCTGGCGGGTTGTCGCAGGCCGAATGGCCTGATCTCAGAACTCTTCCCAGTCCGTCGAAGCCAGCGCCGTGTTGCCGGAAACGGCGGGTGCCCGGCGGGCCGGCGCCACGGCGGTCCGCGTCGTCGCCACCGGGCGGGCCGGCTGCGGGCTGGGTGCACGAACAGGAGCCGTGGTCTGGGCTGAGGCAGCCCCCGTGCGGAAGCGGTTGACGAGTGCCATCAGCACGCCGACTTCGGCGTTGAGAGCGGCACTGGCGGCGGTTGCCTCTTCGACCATGGCGGCGTTCTGCTGGGTCACCTGGTCCATCTGGTTGACGGCGGCGTTGATCTCGCGCAGTCCCACGGCCTGTTCGGTCGAGGACGAGGAGATCTCCTGGATGAGGCCGTTGATCTGCAACACCTGCGAGGCGATGCTTTCGAGCGCTTCACCCGCCTTGTTGACGAGGCTGACGCCTTCGCTGACCTGCGCTCCGGAAGCGTTGATCAGCGCCTTGATCTCCTTGGCGGCGTTGGCCGAGCGCTGGGCGAGTTCGCGCACTTCCTGGGCAACGACTGCGAAGCCCTTGCCGGCTTCGCCTGCACGGGCCGCCTCGACGCCGGCATTCAGCGCCAGGAGGTTGGTCTGGAAGGCGATCTCGTCGATCACGCCGATGATGC
Source organism: Hyphomicrobiales bacterium (assembly GCA_900466575.1). Classification (GTDB taxonomy): domain Bacteria; phylum Pseudomonadota; class Alphaproteobacteria; order Rhizobiales; family Rhizobiaceae; genus Ensifer_A. The sequence continues at coordinate 5,224 of UBMP01000006.1, forward strand.
GGTTGACCTCCTGCGAGGACTGCTCGATGCCATGCATGGCCGAAATCGCCTTGTGAACGATCTCGCCCGACTTCTCTGCGTTGGTATTCGCCGCATGAACCGAGCTTGCGGCGCGGCCGGCATTGTCGGCGCTGGAATTGACCTGCGTCGTCAGCTCGTCGAGCGCGGCAGCGGTCTCTTCCAGGCTTGCGGCCTGCTTCTCGGTGCGCAGGGACAGGTCGGAGGAGGCGCTGGTGATCTCATTTGCGCCGCCGCTGATGTTGCGCACGGAGTGGCTGAGCGTCTGGATCGTCTCTTCGAGGCTGGCGAGCGCTCCGTCGAAGTCGCTCTTCAGCTGGACGTATTCTGCCGGGAAGTTGGCCGGCAAGCGATAGGTGAGGTTGCCGGAAGACAGTTCCGACAGGCCCTGACCCAGGTGAGCGACGACCTGCTGCTGGAGTGCGGCATTGGCAAGGCGCTCCTGCTCGTTCTGCCGGCGGGCCGCATCGGCGGCGTCGCGCTGCTCTTCGGCGGCAGCCTCGAGGCGGACGGCGTCGGCAAGCTTGTGGCGGAAGCCTTCGAGTGCGGCTGCGACCGCACCGGTCTCGTCCTCCGTTTCCTGACCCGCGACGGGCTTGTCATACTGGCCGCGGCTCAGGCGCTCGACGTCGGCGACAAGGCCCTCGATCGGGCGGTGCACGAGCCGGCGGACGGAGAGATAGAGGCCGATGATGACGGCGAGAAGCACGACCAGGCCGCCGGCGACCATCAGGATTGTCTGTTCGCGGACCTGCGTGGCGATAACGGTTGCCGGGATATCGACGAGGACGACCCAACGGGCGTTGAGGCCCGGAAGCTCGAACGGATAGACGAGACGTTCAAACCGGTCGCCGTCCTTGCCGGTGACGCCATCGACGCTGGCGGTCTCCTTGTTGGCGATGGCAGCCTTGATCTTCTCGGGCGCCGCGCCGTTGTAATCCTTCATCATGGCGGCTGCGTCGGGGCCGACCAGCCACTTGCCGTCCTGCGAGACGAGCATGACGCGGCCGGTCTCAAAAGGACGCAGCGCCGAGAGGCGTGTGGAGAGCGAGGCGAGGGAAATGTCGACGCCGGAAACGCCGATCAACTTGCCGCCGGAGACGACGGGATAGACGATCGAGCTCATGACCGTCGGGACGTCGGTGCCTTCGGCCAGATAGGGCTTGGTGATGGCGCCCTTCATGCTCTGGGCGGCCAGCGCGTACCATTCCTTGGAATAGTCGATGTCGAACGTGCTGAACTGGATTGCGCCGTTCCGGTCCTTGGACCAATAGGGAGAGAACTGGCCGGCCTTGTTGCCTCCGAATTCCGTCTTGTCCTTCATGTCCGCCTGCTTGTCGTCGAAGCCATTCTGAGCCTCTGCGAACCAGCTGCCGAAGGCGAAGGGGTTCTGCTCGAGGTTGGCGCGCAGGATGTCGATCGTGCCCTTGCGGTCGAGGAGGCCGCCCGAATGGGTGTGGCCAATGACGCCCGCCATGGTTCGCGCCGCACTGGACAGCTCGCCGACATCGGCGGCGATGTCCTTGGCAATGCCGCTGGCCTCGCTGCCGGCCTGTTTCATGACGAGATTTCGGACGCGATCATTGGTCTGCGAAATCAGGATGTAGTTGGAGAGCGCCAGAAGCAGGGTGATCGTGGCCGCGGTGACCAGAATGAGCTTGGCGGCAATCGAACGCTTGATGAAACCGAACATGGAACCTCGTTTTCCGGGGTATTGTGGCAGAGGGTGGTATTCTGGCCACTGGATCACACATTCGCCCGAGCGAGCCGGAGCAGGACTTGTCCGAAGCGAGCGGGCGCGAAATACTGAAATGAACTTATATGCGGTTGTCGTTAACGAAGCCTGAAATTCAGCAGTTCTGGTTGCGGAACGGCCCCGATGCAATCGCGTCAGGCGCTTGTCCGTTTGCGGCTTCAGCGGGGAACGCACATTCCCCATTGCACAAATCTGCAGCATGGCTAAAGATTTGGCAGTTGTTATTTCCGGCGCGATGAGGGCCAATGTCGATCAAAGCCAGTATCTATCACCTGACCCATTACAAATACGACAATCCCATCATCCTGGGCCCGCAGATCATCCGGTTGAAACCGGCCTCGCATTCCAAGACCAAGGTGATCAGCCATTCGCTGAAGGTCACGCCGGAAAATCACTTCGTCAATCTCCAGCAGGACCCCTACGGCAACTATCTCGCCCGCTTCGTCTTCCCGGAGCCCGTTACGGAGCTGAAGATCGAGGTCGATCTGGTTGCCGACATGACGGTCTACAACCCGTTCGACTTCTTCGTCGAGGAACAGGCCGAGCATTACCCCTTCGACTATCCGGAAGACCTGAAGGAAGACCTGTCCATCTACATGAAGCCCGAGCCGGCGGGGCCGCTGCTCAAGGAGCTTATGAAGGGCATCGACCGCAAGCGCCAGCGCACCGTCGACATGGTGGTCGGCATCAACGCGATGCTGCAGAACCGGACGGAATATACGATTCGCATGGAGCCCGGCGTGCAGACGCCGGAAGAGACGCTGAAGCTTGCCAAGGGTTCCTGTCGCGATTCGAGCTGGCTGCTGGTGCAGATCCTGCGCCATCTGGGCTTCGCCGCGCGCTTTGTCTCGGGCTATCTCATCCAGCTGACGCCGGATCTCAAGGCGCTCGACGGTCCGTCGGGTACGGATGTCGACTTCACCGATCTGCATGCCTGGGCGGAGGTCTATCTGCCGGGTGCGGGCTGGGTCGGGCTCGATCCGACGTCGGGCTTGCTCGCCGGCGAAAGCCACATTCCGCTGGCCGCAACCCCGCATTACAAGAACGCCGCGCCGATCTCCGGCGGCTATTTCGGCGAGGCGAAGACCGAGTTCGACTTCGATATGAAGGTGATGCGCGTTGCGGAGCATCCGCGCATTACGAAGCCGTTTTCCGATGAAAGCTGGGATTCGCTCAATGCGCTGGGCGAAAAGGTCGATGCCTATCTCGACCAGGCCGATGTGCGCCTGACGATGGGCGGCGAGCCGACCTTCGTTTCGATCGACGACTTCCAGTCGGACGAGTGGAACACGGCGGCCGTCGGTCCGCAGAAGCGCGACCGTGCCGACGTGCTGATCCGCAAACTGCGCGAGCGCTTCGCGCCGGGCGGCTTCCTGCATTACGGGCAGGGCAAGTGGTATCCCGGCGAAAGCCTGCCGCGCTGGACCTTCTCGCTCTACTGGCGCAAGGACGGGTTGCCGATCTGGAACCAGCCGAAGCTGATTGCGGCGGAAGCGCAGGACTACAAGGTGAGCCACGAGGATGCCGGCAAGTTCGCGGCAGCGCTGGCCATCGAACTCGATGTCAGGCCGGAATTCGCCACGCCCGCCTTCGAGGATACGGCCGAATGGCTGATCAAGGAGGCGAACCTTCCCGAGAATGTCGATCCGGCGAATTCGAAGCTTGAAAATCCGGAAGAGCGCAGCCGCATCGCCCGCGTCTTCGAGCGCGGGCTGACCAAGCCGACCGGCTATGTGCTGCCGGTGCAGGCGTGGAATTCACGCGCCAGCGGCCGGAGTTGGATTTCGGAAAAGTGGAGCACGCGGCGCGGCCGCCTGTTCCTGATCCCCGGCGACTCACCCATCGGTTTCCGCCTGCCGCTCGGCTCGCTGGTCTATATCCCGGCCTCGCAATTCCCCTATATCGTGCCGACCGATCCCTCGGTCCAGCGTCCGCCGCTGCCGGATTACCGGCAGGACAAGGGTCGGCTGATGCCGGAGCATTCGCTGCAGCCGGACAAGGCGACGACGCCGATCCAGCAGCAGGCGCTTTCCGAAATCGAAGGCCGCGTGCGCACCGCCATCTCCATCGAGCCGCGCGACGGGCGCCTCTGCGTCTTCATGCCGCCGACCGAAACGCTGGAGGATTATCTCGACCTTATCGCCTCTGCCGAGCGGGCGGCGGCGCATCTGAACCTGCCGATCCATATCGAAGGTTATACGCCACCGCAGGATGAGCGCCTCAATGTCATGAAAGTGACGCCCGATCCGGGCGTCATCGAGGTCAACGTGCACCCGGCCAATAACTGGAAGGATTGCGTCGACATCACCACGGCGCTCTACGAAGAGGCCCGGCAGTCGCGTCTTGGCGCCGACAAGTTCATGATCGATGGTCGCCACACCGGCACGGGCGGCGGCAACCATGTCGTCGTGGGCGGCGCGAACCCCAATGACAGTCCGTTCCTGCGCCGGCCGGACTTGTTGAAGAGCCTCGTGCTGCACTGGCAACGGCATCCGTCGCTCTCCTATCTCTTCTCCGGCCTGTTCATCGGCCCGACGAGCCAGGCGCCGCGCATCGACGAGGCGCGGCATGATGCGCTGTATGAACTCGAAATCGCGCTTGCGCAGGTGCCACTGCCGGGCAAGGGCCTGCCGCCGCTGCCCTGGCTGGTGGACCGGCTGTTCCGCAATCTGCTCACCGACTCGACAGGCAATACGCACCGTTCGGAAATCTGCATCGACAAGATGTTCTCGCCGGACGGGCCGACGGGGCGTCTGGGGCTGGTCGAGTTCCGCGGTTTCGAAATGCCGCCGAATGCGCGGATGAGCCTTGCCCAGCAGCTTCTCGTCCGGGCACTGATCGCGCGCTTCTGGAAGAACCCGATCGAGGGCAATTTCGTGCGATGGGGCACGTCGCTCGCCGACCGCTTCATGCTGCCCTACTATGTCTGGAAGGACTTCCTCGACGTGCTGGCGGATCTTAAGGCGAACGGCTTCGAGTTCCGGCCGGAATGGTTCTCGGCCCAGCTCGAGTTCCGCTTCCCGTTCTGCGGCGAGGTGGAATATGAGGGCAACAAGCTGGAGGTCCGCCAGGCGCTGGAGCCCTGGCATGTGACGGGCGAGCAGGGGGCCGTCGGCGGGACGGTGCGCTATGTCGACAGTTCCGTCGAGCGGCTTCAGGTGAAGTTCGAGACGGGCAACCCGGAGCGCTATCAGGTGACCTGCAACGGTCGCCTCGTGCCGCTCAGGGAGACCGATCAGCGCGGCGTTTCGGTTGCGGGCGTACGCTTCAAGGCCTGGCACCCGGCCTCGGGCATTCATCCGGTGCTGCCGGTCAATGCCCCGCTGACCTTCGACATCTACGACACGTGGTCGAGCCGGTCGCTGGGCGGCTGTGTTTACCACGTCGCCCATCCTGGCGGTCGTAACTACGAGACATTCCCTGTGAATGGTAATGAGGCGGAGGCCAGACGCCTTGCGCGCTTCCTGCCTTCGGGGCATACCGGGGGCTTGTGGCTTTTCAGGGCCGATCCGCCGCATCCGGAATTCCCGATGACGCTGGATCTCAGGCGGCCCTGAAGAAGGCTTATCGGGGGTAATCGACTTGGCAGGCGGGACTGCGGCAGACAAGAGAGCGATGGCGGGAGGCAGGATTGACAACCTGCTCGGCTATCGGCCGCTGCCGGGAATTGCCGACGAGATGATCGATCCGCAGGGCAAGGTGCGTCCCGTGTGGCAGCACCTGCTCGGCTATCTCGGCCGGCAGGACGAGCATTCGATCGCCGACCGCTTCGCCACAGCCGACCGTTACCTGAGCGACGCCGGCGTGTTCTACAGAGCCTATGGCGGGCCGGGAACATCGGAGCGCGACTGGCCGCTCTCGCATATCCCTGTCATGATTGCCGACGAGGAATGGGCGAAGATCTCCGAAGGGCTGGTGCAGCGCGCCGAACTTCTGGAGCATGTCGTTGCCGATATCTATGGCGAGTGCCGGCTGGTGCGCGACGGGCTGCTCCCGCCGCCGCTGGTGGCCGCCAACCCCGAATTCCTGCGGCCGGTCGTGGGCCTCCAGCCCTATGGCGGGCATCACCTGCATTTCTGCTCCTTCGAGATCGGGCGCGGGCCGGATGGCAACTGGTGGGTTCTGGCCGACCGAACGCAGGCGCCTTCGGGTGCCGGCTTTGCGCTGGAAAACCGGGTGGCGACGGCGCGCGCCTTCTCCGATCTCTATGCGGACATGCATGTGCATCGGCTTGCCTCCTTCTTCGGCACCTTCCGCGACACGCTGCTCAACAAGCGTCGCAGCCGCGAAGAACGCGTGGCCGTCCTGTCGCCGGGTTCGGCGAACGAAACCTATTTCGAACATGCCTATCTCGCCCGCTATCTCGGCTTCATGCTGCTCGAAGGCGAGGATCTCGTCGTGGTCAACGGCAAGGTCATGGTCAGCACGGTGTCCGGCCTGAAGCCGGTCGGCGTGCTGTGGCGGCGCGTGGATGCGAGCTTCACCGATCCGCTCGAGCTCGACCAGAACTCCTATATCGGAACGCCCGGCCTCGTGCAGGCGGTGCGCAGCGGCTCGGTCATGATGGTCAACGGGCTGGGTTCGGGCATTCTGGAGACGCGGGCGCTGCTCGCCTTCCTGCCGCGCATCTGTCGCGAGGTCCTGGGCGAGGACCTCAAGCTGCCGTCGATTGCCACCTGGTGGTGCGGGCAGGATGCCGAGCGGGCGCATGTCGCGGCCCATCTGGACCGGATGGTCATCGGGCCGGCCTATTCGCGGCTGCCGTTCTTCGATGACAAGGGACAGTCGGTGCTCGGCGCGTCGCTGCGCGACCGGGCGAAGGAATCCATTGCCGGCTGGCTGCGCACCGAGGGCGCGAAGCTTGCGGGGCAGGAGGCGGTGACGCTTTCGACCACGCCGGTCTGGAACGACGGCAAGTTGGCGCCGCGGCCGATGTCGCTGCGCGTATTCGCCGCCCGCACGCTGGATGGCTGGAAGATCATGCCGGGCGGGTTTGCGCGGATATCGTCGGGCGAAGACGCCGCCGCTATTGCCATGCAGGCCGGTGGCAATGCGGCCGATGTCTGGATCGTGTCGGAAAAGCCGGTCGAGAAGACGACGCTGCTGCCGCCGGATTCGAGCTTTACCCGCAACATGCCGGGCAGCCTGCCGAGCCGCGCTGCGGACAATCTCTACTGGCTGGGTCGCTATATCGAGCGCGCGGAAGGCACGATCCGAATCTTACGCGCCTGGCATGCCCGCTATGCCGAGGCGGCGGATGCACGTACGCCGCTGCTCGGCGATGTGACGGATTATCTGGAAAGCCTCGATATCGAGATCGAGCCGGCGATCCCGAACAGCCTGATCACCAATATCGAGAGCGCGCTCTATAGCGCATCCCGCATTCGCGACCGCTTCTCACCCGATGGCTGGCTGGCGCTGGCGGATCTGGCGAAGACGGCGCGCGAGTTCAATCGAAAGGTCAAGCCGGGCGACGACGCGACGCGGGCCTCGACAATCCTGCTGCGCAAACTCGCGGGCTTTGCCGGTCTCGTGCATGAAAACATGTATCGCTTTACCGGCTGGCGCTTCCTGACCATCGGCCGCATGTTGGAGCGCGGATTGCACATGACGCGGCTGCTGGGTCACATGGCCGGCGAGGACGCGCCGGACGGCACCTATGACATGCTGCTGGAAATCGGCGACAGCGTGATGACGCATCGCCGCCGCTATAACGTGGCGACGGCGCGGGTGACGGTGACCGACCTGCTGGCGCTCGATCCGCTCAACCCGCGTTCGATCTTCTACCAGCTCAACGAGATCAAGACGGAAGTCGAGCATCTGCCGAACGCCTATGTCGACGGGCAGATGTCGCCGCTGTACCGGGAAGCCTTGCGCCTGCATTCGACCATCGCGCTGATGACGGCAGACACGATGACGCCGGAGGTCTACAAGGAGCTGGAACGGGAAATGGAACAGCTCTCCGACGTCCTTGCTCAAACCTACCTGAACTGACGGCTTTCATGCTCTACGACGTCAAGCTCAAGATCGCCTATGACTACGACGTGCCGGCTTCAGGTGCGCGGCACATGGTGCGCGTGCTGCCGATGTCGATCCCCGGCCGGCAGCGGTTGATTGCGGGAACAGTCGCGATCCTGCCCCCGCCGGAAGAGCGCGTGGATATGGTCGACTTCTTCGGCAATGCGGTCACCTCGGTCTATTTCCGCTCGGCGCATTCGCATTCGGAAGTGAACATGCAGGCGCGGGTGCAGGTCGACACGCAGGCGCCGGGGCTCGGCCTCTTCTGTCGCGCCGACGAGATCGCTGCGGAGTTGCAGGCCGAAACCTCGATCGGCCCGGATTCTCCTCATCACTTCATCGGCGAAAGCCCGAAGCTGCGGGATATTCCGACGATCGCCGCCTATGCCCGCAGCTTCTACAAGCCGGACCTGACGGTTGACGAGATTGCCCGCGCGATCTGCGCCGACATCTTCAAGACGTTCAAATACGATCCCAATGCCACCGACGTCGACACGCCGGCGGCGGAGGCCTTCGAGATCAAGGCCGGCGTCTGCCAGGATTTCACCCACATCATGACAGCCGCGCTTCGAAGCCTCGGCATTCCCGCCGGCTATGTGAGTGGCTATCTGCGCACCATTCCGCCGCCCGGCAAGGAGCGGCTCGAAGGTGCAGATGCGATGCATGCCTGGGTGCGGGTCTGGGCCGGGCGCGATGCGGGCTGGCTGGAATTCGACCCGACGAACAACATTCCTGCTGGACAGGACCATATCGTCGTCGGCTACGGCCGCGATTATTCGGATGTCGCGCCGATCATTGGCGTGTTGCGCAGTTATGGTGGACATAACAATGTCCAATCCGTCGACGTTGTGCCGGTTTGAGGCACTTCTCTCGCTGCAGCTGTCCTATTTGTTGAGATATTCTGAAAATTGAGAAAAATTTGATTTAATTTCTCATGTATAGATTAAATTGACGAGAATATATTCACGCTAACTTACATTCGTTCGACCATAACCGTGCATAAGAAGACTTGGGGCGATCGTCTTTCTGTAAGTTTTGCACTGTTATTCCAGGTTGTATTCTGGATGCGGTGCAGGGGCGGGGGTTTGCGTGTTCGTTCATCGCGATGTTCATCGGGTTGTGTCTGACTTCCTTGCGGACAGGAAGGGAAATTTCGCAGTTCTGGCAGCATTCCTGATCCCGGTCGGGATGGCGACAGCCGAGCTGGCGATGGATATCTCGAGTTTGATGGCGCAGCGGACCAAGCTTCAGGCCGCCGTCGATTCCGCAGCCATTGCAGCCGGGGCAGCGCTAGCCAACGAGCAGGCGACCGTCGATCAGGCCAAGCAGCTTGCGCTGAACTTCATCAAGGGACAGATGAACGCCGATCTGTCGGCGATTTCGCAGGACCAGCAGAAGAACGGCGCCGACAGCCCTTACGCCGGCTATGACCTTGCAGGCTGCACGAATGTCAACGTGGTGCAAAGCACCGGCGTCGGGACGACGAAGGTCTTCGACGTCCAGGTTTCGACCTGCCTTGAAAAGAAGTTGACGGTTCTCGGTGCATTCTATGGCAGCAGCCTCCATACGCTCCATTCGTCGGGTTCGACCAGGAGCATGACCGCCTCGCAGAAGGCGCTTTCCATGTATCTCGTCCTCGACCGTTCCGGCTCTATGGCGGACAATACGGATACGGTCACCGGGACATCGACCTATAGCTATTCCTGTGGCTGGCGGAAAACCTGTACGGGAACCCAGACGACCTACCTGACAAAGATCGATGCGTTGAAACAGGCGGCGGCCGCGCTCATGAAGCAGATCTCGACGGCTGATCCAGACCAGTATTACGCCCGGCTCGGGGCAGTGTCTTATAATTCCGCGATGGATACGCCGCAGGCGCTTCAGTGGGGAACGGTCGCCGTCTCCAACTATGTCAACGCCCTGGTGGCCTCAGGCGGGACCGACTCCAGCAACGCCTTCAAACAGGCCTATCAGTCGCTGGCAGCCGCCACGGAAAACAGCCTGCACCAGGCCAAGAACGGGCAGACGCCCGACAAGTTCATCGTCTTCATGACCGATGGCGAGAACAATTACACCTCCGCCGATACGGCCACCAAACAGTGGTGCGACAGCGCCAGAACGGCCGGTATGCAGGTCTATTCGATCGCCTTCATGGCACCCGCGACGGGCCAGGCGCTTCTGAGCTATTGCGCGACGGACGCGAACCATTTCTTCGCCGCGAATAACGCCAGCGACATGATCGCGGCCTTTAAGTATATCGGCGAAAAGGCCGTTTCCGCCACAACGCGGCTGACGCAATAAGTCTTTCATATCCATTATGAAAATGACAGTCGCCGGGGCGCTCGTCCCGGCTTTTTTGCTATGCGTTCATCGAATTTCGCAATTGCAAAATCCCGGTTGCAACAGTCGGGGAAGAATGCATTAATTGCACACATAAACCGATTAATTCATGTTGGACAGGCTTGGATTTTACCGATGAATACACCGTCTTCCGAATCGCTTTCCCCCGCTCTTCGCACCTCCGATCCGGAACAGCTTGCGACGGAGCTTCTGGAACGACTGAAGTATCGCATCGGCAAGGATCCCAAGGTTGCCAAGCCGCATGACTGGCTGACGGCGGCCATTCTGGTGGCCCGCGACCGCGTGACCGACAAGTGGATGGACAGCACCAAGCGCACGTACGCGGAAGGCGGCAAGCGCGTCTATTATCTGTCGCTGGAATTTCTGATCGGCCGCCTGATGCGCGACACGATGACGAATATCGGGATCATGGACGAGATGCGCATCGCGCTCGCCTCGCTCGGCGTCGATATCGACGTGATTGCCGAGTTGGAACCCGATGCCGCGCTCGGCAATGGCGGCCTCGGACGACTGGCGGCCTGTTTCATGGAATCCATGGCGACGGTGGACGTTCCGGCCTATGGGTATGGCATCCGGTATGTACACGGTCTCTTCCGGCAGCAGATGTCGGACGGCTGGCAGGTGGAACTGCCTGAAAACTGGCTGGCGCACGGGAACCCGTGGGAGTTCGAACGCCGCGAGAGCTCTTATGAAATCGGCTTCGGCGGTTCGGTCGACACGGTCGATGTCGGCGACGAGGCGATCCGTTATGTGTGGAAGCCGGCCGAACGCGTGATCGCGACGGCCTATGATACGCCGGTTGCCGGCTGGCGGGGACATCGCGTCAACACGCTCAGGCTCTGGACGGCAACGCCGATCGATCCGATCCTGCTCGACGCCTTCAATGCCGGCGACCATATCGGCGCGCTGCGCGAAAGCAACAAGGCAGAGAGCCTTGCCCGCGTTCTCTATCCTGCGGACGCGACGCCTGCGGGGCAGGAGCTGCGCCTGCGTCAGGAGTTCTTCTTCTCCTCGGCCTCGCTGCAGGACATCCTGCGCCGCCATCTGCAGCAATATCCGGATTTCACCTCGTTGCCGGACGCGGTGGCGATCCAGCTCAACGATACGCACCCGGCCGTTGCCGTGGCCGAGCTGATCCGTCTTCTCATGGACGTGCATGGTCTCGACATCGAACAGGCCTGGGGCATTGCAAAGGCGACGTTCTCCTATACGAACCACACGCTTCTGCCGGAAGCGCTGGAAAGCTGGCCGGTGCCGCTGTTCGAACGGTTGCTGCCGCGCCACATGCAGATCGTCTATGCGATCAATGCGATGATCCTGATGGAAGCGCGCCGACAGAAGACGCATACCGACCAGCAGATCCGCCAGATTTCGCTGATCGATGAGGGCGGAGAGCGGCGCGTGCGCATGGGCAATCTCGCCTTCGTCGGCTCGCATTCGATCAACGGCGTCTCGGCGCTGCATACGGAACTGATGAAGGAAACGGTGTTTGCCGACCTGCACCGGCTCTATCCAGACCGCATCAACAACAAGACGAACGGGATTACACCGCGTCGCTGGCTGATGCAGTGTAATCCGGGTCTCCTTTCGCTCATCCGCGAGGCGATCGGTGACAAGTTCATGGACGACACCGAGGCGCTGACGGATCTCGAGAAGTTTGCGGCCGACAGCTCCTTCCAGGAAAAATTCGCGGCGGTGAAGCGCGAGAACAAGGTGCGTCTTGCCAAGCTGGTGCGGGAGCGCATGGGGGTACGGATCGACCCGTCATCGATGTTCGACATCCAGACCAAGCGCATCCACGAATACAAGCGCCAGCTGCTCAACATCATCGAAGCGATCTCGCTTTACGACCAAATGCGTTCGCATCCGGAACTTGATTGGGTTCCGCGCGTTAAGATTTTCTCGGGCAAGGCAGCGCCCAGCTATCACAACGCGAAACTGATCATCAAATTGGCAAACGACGTCGCACGAGTCATCAATAACGATCCTGCCGTGCGCGGGTTGCTGAAGGTCGTCTTCATTCCGAACTACAATGTTTCGCTGGCGGAAGTGATCATTCCTGCGGCCGATCTGTCGGAGCAGATCTCGACGGCCGGCATGGAAGCTTCGGGCACCGGCAACATGAAGTTTGCGCTGAACGGTGCGCTGACGATCGGCACGCTCGACGGCGCCAATGTCGAAATGCGCGATCATGTCGGCGCCGACAATATCAAGATTTTCGGCATGACCGCGGAAGAGGTCGCCAAGGTCCGGGCGGACACCTACAATCCGCGCGCCATCATCGAAGAGTCCAAGGAGCTGCAGCAGGCGCTTTCGGCCATTGCCTCTGGCGTCTTCTCGCCGGGTGATACGGGGCGTTTCGCGGATCTGGTCGACGGTCTTTACAGCCACGACTGGTTCATGGTCGCGGCCGATTTCGACGCTTACGCCAAGGCGCAGCGCGAGGTCGATGGGCTTTGGGCAGATCAGCCGACATGGTACAACAAGACAATCCTGAATACCGCCCGCATGGGCTGGTTCTCGTCTGATCGCACGATCAGGCAATATGCGCGTGAAATCTGGAGAGCTTGATGGGGAAACATCCCGAACCACCGGATGCGACAAGCGAACCGGTGGTGCCTGCCCCGGAGGAGATCAGGGCGATCATAGACGGGTTGCATACCGACCCGTTTGCCGTGATGGGGCTGCATGAGATCGACGGCGGCTTTCATGTCCGCTGTTTCATACCGGGGGCGGAGAGCGTCGATGCGGAAACAATCGGCGGCAAGTTGATCGGCGCGCTGGAGCGCTATGATCGCGACGGCTTCTTTGCCGGCAAGGTCGATATCACGCATCGGCAACCGATCCTTTATCGGGCGCGACGCGGGTCTTCGGAATGGACCGTGGTGGACGCCTACAGTTTCGGGCCCGTGCTCGGGCCCATGGATGACTATTACATCCGCGAAGGTTCTCACTTGAGATTGTTCGACAAGCTGGGCGCGCATCCGATGATGCTCGACGGTGTTTCGGGCTTCCACTTTGCCGTCTGGGCGCCGAATGCGCGACGAGTGTCCGTTGTCGGCTCGTTCAACAATTGGGACGGGCGGATGCATGTCATGCGGCTTCGCCGCGACACCGGCATCTGGGAGATCTTCGTTCCCGACGTGCCGGCTGGTCAGGCCTACAAGTTCGAGATTGTCGGGCAGGACGGTACGGTTCTGCCGCTGAAGGCGGACCCGTTCGCGCGCCGCTCGGAGCTTCGACCACAGACGGCCTCGGTGACCACGGGGGAGCTGCATCAGGATTGGGAAGACGAGGTGCACCGCAAGCATTGGTCTTCGGTCGATGCACGGCGCCAGCCGATCTCCATCTATGAGGTGCATGCAGGCTCCTGGCGCAAGCATCCGGATGGGCGCTTCTATTCCTGGGACGAGATGGCGGATCATCTCATCCCCTATTGTGTCGACATGGGCTTCACCCATATCGAATTCCTGCCCATCAGCGAATTCCCGTACGATCCGTCCTGGGGCTACCAGACGACCGGGCTCTATGCGCCGACCGCGCGCTTCGGCGAGCCGGAAGGCTTTGCCCGCTTCGTCAACGGAGCGCACAAGGCGGGGATTTCGGTGCTGCTGGACTGGGTGCCGGCGCATTTCCCGATGGACGCGCACGGACTTCGCCAGTTCGACGGCACGGCGCTCTATGAGCATGCCGATCCCCGCAAGGGCTTCCATCCGGACTGGAATACGGCGATCTACAATTTCGGCCGCAACGAGGTCTCATCCTTCCTCGTCAACAACGCGCTCTATTGGGCGGAGAAGTTCCATGTCGACGGGCTGCGCGTCGATGCGGTCGCCTCGATGCTCTATCTCGATTATTCGCGCAAGGAAGGCGAATGGATCCCGAACGAGCATGGCGGGCGCGAAAACCTGGAGGCGGTAAGCTTCCTGCAGGCGATGAACAAGGCGGCTTATGGCAGTCATCCGGGCATCATCACGGTGGCTGAGGAATCGACCTCCTGGCCGAAGGTTTCGCAGCCGGTGCATGTCGGAGGCCTGGGCTTCGGCTTCAAGTGGAACATGGGCTTCATGCATGACACGCTGAAGTATTTCTCCCATGAGCCGATCCATCGGAAATATCACCACCACGATCTGACGTTCGGCCTCGTCTATGCCTTCTCGGAGAATTTCGTGTTGCCGCTCAGCCATGACGAAGTGGTGCATGGCAAAGGCTCGCTGATTGCCAAGATGTCCGGCGATGAGTGGCAGAAATTTGCGAACCTGCGCGCCTATTACGGCTTCATGTGGGGTTATCCCGGCAAGAAGCTGCTCTTCATGGGGCAGGAGTTCGCCCAATGGGCGGAGTGGAACCATGCCAAGGAACTCGACTGGCATATCACGCAATATCCGCAGCATGGCGGTGTGCAACGGGCGGTGAGGGACCTGAACCGGCTCTATCGCGACACACCGGCGTTGCATGCGCGGGACTGCGAGCCGGATGGCTTCGAATGGCTGATCGTGGACGACAATAACAATTCTGTCTTTGCCTGGCTGCGCAAGGCGCCGGGCGAAAGGCCGGTGGCGGTGATTTCCAATCTCACACCGGTCATGCGCGAGAACTACGAGGTGCCATTGCCGGCAGAGGGGCTCTGGCGCGAAATCTTCAACAGCGATGCGGAGTTCTATGGCGGCAGCGGCAAGGGGAATGCCGGCGAATGTCATGCTCGCAAAACGGCCTCGGGACGGGTGGCCGCAAGCCTGCTTCTGCCACCGCTTTCGACCATCATGCTGGAATTGGCTTAGCAAAATCAATCGGGAGGATAGCCATGACAAAGATAAGAAGACCGCAACCACTCGCCCGCGACGCCATGGCCTACGTGCTTGCCGGGGGGCGTGGCAGCCGCCTGAAGGAACTGACGGACACGCGCGCCAAGCCGGCCGTCTATTTCGGCGGCAAGACGCGCATCATCGACTTCGCGCTCTCCAATGCGCTGAACTCGGGTATCCGCCGCATCGGGGTCGCCACCCAATACAAGGCGCATTCGCTGATCCGCCACCTGCAGCGCGGCTGGAACTTCTTCCGGCCCGAGCGCAACGAGAGTTTCGACATCCTGCCCGCCTCGCAGCGTGTGTCGGAAACGCAGTGGTATGAGGGCACGGCGGACGCCGTCTTCCAGAACGCTGACATCATCGAGCCCTACGGTCCGGAATATATGGTCATCCTGGCGGGCGACCATATTTACAAGATGGACTACGAGATGATGCTGCAGCAGCATGTCGACAGCGGCGCAGACGTGACGATCGGCTGCCTGGAAGTGCCGCGCATGGAAGCGACCGGCTTCGGCGTCATGCATGTGGACGAGAAGGATGTGATCATCGATTTCGTCGAGAAGCCGGCCGATCCGCCGGGTATTCCCGGCAATCCTGACATGGCGCTCGCCTCGATGGGCATCTATGTCTTCCACACGAAATTCCTGATGGAGATTCTGCGCAAGGATGCCGCAGACCCGAATTCGAGCCGCGACTTCGGCAAGGACATCATTCCGTATATCGTCCAGCACGGGAAAGCCGTGGCGCATCGCTTTGCCGAATCCTGCGTGCGCGCCGAGCTGGAGCAGCATGCCTACTGGCGCGATGTCGGTACCGTGGATGCCTATTGGCAGGCCAATATCGACCTGACCGATGTCGTGCCGGAACTCGACATGTATGACAGCAGCTGGCCGATCTGGACCTATTCGGAAATCACGCCCCCGGCCAAATTCGTCCACGATCTCGAAGGCCGGCGCGGCTCTGCCGTTTCGTCGCTGGTGGCCGGCAATTGCATCATTTCAGGCGCTTCGATCCACAAGACGCTGCTCTCGACCGGCTGCCGCATCAACTCCTTCTCCAAGCTCGACCAGGCGGTCGTGCTGCCGGAAGTGATCGTCAACCGTCATGCCCGGCTCACCAACGTCGTGGTAGACCGGGGCGTCATCATTCCGGAAGGGTTGGTCGTCGGGGAGGATCCGGAACTTGACGCGAAGCGTTTCCGCCGCACCGAAAACGGGATCTGCCTCGTCACGCAGGGCATGATCGATAGATTGGGATTATAACGGCATGAAGGTACTGTCGGTCGCTTCAGAGATCTATCCGCTGATCAAGACCGGCGGGCTTGCCGACGTGGCGGGCGCGCTTCCGCTCGCCATGGGGCATCATGGCGTCGAGATGCGCTCGCTGATCCCCGGCTATCCGGCGGTGATGAAAAAGGTCGGCAAGACGAAGAAGGTGGTGACGATCCCGTCACTCTTTGGCGCCAAGGCGAATATTCTCTTCGTCGTGCATGAGGGGCTGGAACTCTATATCCTCGATGCGCCGGACTTCTTCCAGCGCGACGGCGGCCCCTACACGGACGCGCTGGGAAAGGATCATCCCGACAACTGGAAGCGGTTTGCGGCACTCTCCCTCGCGGCTGCCGAGATCGCTGCCGGGCTCATTCCGGCCTGGAAGCCGGATGTCGTTCATGCGCATGACTGGCAGGCCGGCCTCGTACCTGTCTACATGCGTTTCGGCCGTGCGCCGGAGACGCCGTCGGTCATCACCGTGCACAATATCGCCTTCCAGGGGCAGTTCTCGCCGGCGATCTTTCCGGAGCTGGCACTGCCGCCCGAAGCCTATTCGGTAGACGGCATCGAATATTACGGCGATGTCGGCTTCCTGAAGGGGGGTCTGCAGATGGCGTATGCCATCACGACCGTCAGCCCAACCTATGCCCGGGAAATCCACCAGGGCGAATTCGGCATGGGGCTGGAAGGGCTGATCCGGGCGCGGGCGAGCCATGTCAGCGGCATCGTCAACGGCATCGACACGGTTGTCTGGAATCCGCTCAGCGATCCGATGCTGGCGGCGCCCTTCTCAGCCAAGCAACTGACCAAGCGCGCCGCAAGCCGCGAGGCGGTCATGCGGCATTTCGGGCTCGACGGCGACGGGCCGATCTTCTGCGTCATCAGCCGTCTGACCTGGCAGAAGGGCATGGACCTCCTGACCGAAGTCGCCGGTGATATCGTGGCGCAGGGCGGCATGTTGGCGATCCTGGGTTCCGGCGACCGCGCGCTGGAGGGCGGGCTGGTGCAGGCCTCCTATTATCACAAGGGTCGTATCGGCGTTCATATCGGCTATGATGAGCCGCTTTCGCATATCATGCAGGCCGGATGCGATGCCATTCTGGTGCCCTCGCGCTTCGAGCCTTGCGGGCTGACCCAGCTTTATGCGTTGCGCTATGGCTGCGTGCCGGTCGTGGCGCGCACCGGCGGGCTGGCGGACACCGTCATCGACGCCAATGCGGCGGCCCTCTCTGCCGGTGTCGCCACCGGCTTCCAGTTCTCCAACATTTCCGCCGATGGGCTGAGGCAGACGCTGAACCGCGTCTTTGAAGTCTGGCGCCAGCCCGACACGTGGCGGCAACTTCAGAAAAACGGTATGAAATCCGATGTTTCCTGGGACAAGAGCGCAGCGGCCTATGCCGCCCTCTACGCCCAGCTCGTTTCGAAAGGCAATTAATTGATGATCAAGACCGTCGCGACCACTCCGTTCGAAGGCCAGAAGCCCGGCACGTCGGGCCTGCGCAAGAAGGTGCCCGTCTTCGCGCAGCCGAACTATGCCGAGAACTTCATCCAGTCGATCTTCGACAGTCTCGAAGGTTTCGAGGGCCAGACGCTGGTGATTGGCGGCGACGGGCGCTACTTCAACCGCGAGGTCATCCAGATCGCGATCAAGATGGCCGCCGCCAACGGTTTCGGCAAGGTGATGGTGGGGCAGGGCGGGATCCTGTCGACGCCGGCGGCCTCGAACGTCATCCGGAAGTACAGGGCCTTCGGCGGCATTGTGCTCTCGGCCAGCCACAATCCCGGCGGCCCGACGGAAGATTTCGGCATCAAGTACAATATCGGCAATGGCGGTCCGGCGCCGGAAAAGATCACCGATGCGATCTTTGCCCGCACGAAGGTGATCGACGCGTACAAGATTGCCGACGTGGCCGATATCGATCTTGACAAGGTCGGGACGCAGACGGTTGAGGGCATGACGGTCGAGGTGATCGATCCGGTGGCCGACTATGTCGAGCTGATGGAGAGCCTGTTCGACTTCGGCGCGATCCGGGCCCTGATTGCGGGTGGAACGCGGGTCGTGATCGATTCCATGGGCGCCGTGACCGGGCCCTACGCGACGGAGATCCTCGAAAAGCGCCTCGGCGCGCCGGCAGGCTCGGTGCGCAATGCGACGCCGCTGCCGGATTTCGGCGGGCATCATCCGGACCCGAATCTGGTCCACGCCAAGGAACTTTATGACGACGTCATGAGCCCGGAAGGCCCGGATTTCGGGGCTGCGTCCGATGGCGACGGCGACCGCAACATGGTGGTCGGCAAGGGCATGTTCGTGACGCCGTCCGACAGTCTCGCGATCATCGCGGCGAATGCCACCGTCGCCCCCGGCTACAAGCGCGGCATTGCCGGCATCGCCCGTTCCATGCCGACGAGTGCGGCGGCCGACCGCGTGGCGGAAAAGCTCGGCATCGGCATGTATGAAACGCCGACCGGCTGGAAGTTCTTCGGCAACCTGCTCGACGCAGGCAAGGCGACCGTATGCGGCGAGGAAAGCTTCGGCACGGGCTCCGACCATGTGCGCGAGAAGGACGGGCTCTGGGCCGTGCTCTTCTGGCTCAACATTCTCGCCGCCCGCAAGCAGAGCGTGGCCGAGATCGTCAAGGCGCACTGGGCTGAATATGGCCGCAACTACTATTCGCGCCATGACTATGAGGAAGTCGACACGGACGCTGCCAATGGTCTCATGACCCATCTGCGCGACAGCCTTGCCTCGCTGCCGGGGCAGAGCTTCGGCGCACTTACGGTCGAGGCGGCGGACGACTTCGCCTATCACGACCCGATCGATGGTTCCGTCTCGAAGAACCAGGGCATCCGCATCCTCTTCAAGGGCGGCTCCCGCGTCGTTTTCCGTCTGTCCGGCACCGGCACGGCGGGCGCGACGCTGCGCGTCTATGTCGAGCGCTACGAGCCGGACGCGTCGCGCCACGGCATCGAGACGCAGGAAGCGCTGGCCGACCTGATCGCGGCGGCGGAGCATTTTGCGGAGATCAAGACGCGGACTGGGCGCGACAAGCCGACTGTCATCACTTGACGGCAAATACCTCAGCCTGGGCCTTGAACGGGCGCACTGAATTACATATATATTTCTATATGTAATTTGGAGAGCCAGCCATGACCTATGCCTTCACCAAGACTATCGACATGCCCTTCGACGCTGCGATTGCTCATGTGACCGACGCATTGAAAGCCAAGGGCTTCGGCGTGCTGACGACGATTGACGTCAAGGCGACGATGAAGGCCAAGCTCGACAAGGAGATGGCGCCCTACACGATTCTCGGCGCCTGTAATCCCGGCTTCGCCTACAAGGCGCTGCAGGCGGAGGCGCTGATCGGGACGATGCTGCCATGCAATGTCGTGGTGCGTGAGCTCGAGGACGGCAAGGTCGAGGTTGCGGCGGTTGATCCGGCGGCCTCGATGCAGGCCATCGACAATCCGGCACTCGTGGCCGTGGCTGGCGATGTTCAGGCGATGCTTCAGGACATGGTCGCGGGGCTCTAAGGTCCAAGGCAGCAAGAGATGCCGAAGGGCGGGTGCGCATACTCTTGTTGGGATGCCGCTCGTCTCTTTTCATACCTTGTGACGTGAAAGCGGTTCCCTCGTCCGGCGGAATTGATCTAAGACTGTCGGATCGATTTTCGACAGTCCCGGATTCGCGCATGCAATCTCCCAAACTCGGCGCAACGCTTCTTTCGAACGGCACGCAATTCGGCGTCTGGTCGGAACATGCAGCGGCAATCGACCTGTGCCTTTACGCCCCGGATGGCGCGACGGAGATCGTACGGCTGCCGATGGAGCGGGGGCTCGATAACGTGTTCCGCGTGTTTGCCGAAGGCTTGGGTGAGGGCGCGCTGTACGGGTTCCGGGCGTCCGGTTCCTATGCGCCGGATCATGGGCTCTGGTTTGATGAGTCCAAGCTGCTGGTTGATCCTTACGCGAAGGAGCTCGACCGGCCGTTCGTCTATTCTCCGCGGCTGTCCACCTTTGGCGATGACACGTGCGATATCGTGCCCAAGGCCCGGGTTGTCGGGCAGACGCTGGTCAGCGTCGAGCCGCCGCAGTTCAAGCCCGGTGGTTTCATCTATGAGATTGCGGTGAAGCCCTTCACGATCCTCAACGAAGATGTGCCGACGGCGCAGCGTGGGACGGTCGCGGCGCTGGCCGATCCTTCAATCATCGCGCATCTGAAACGGCTGGAGGTTGATGCGGTCGAGCTGATGCCGATTACCGCCTGGATCGATGAGCGGCATCTGCCGCCGCTCGGGCTTTCCAACGGCTGGGGCTACAATCCGATTGCCTTCATGGCGCTCGATCCGCGGCTCTGCCCTGGCGGCCTTACGGAACTGCGTGAGACGGTGGCCGCGCTGCATGCCGAGGGGATTGGCGTGATCCTCGACCTCGTCTTCAACCATTCGGGTGAAAGCGACCGCTACGGCGCGACGCTATCGATGCGCGGGCTCGACAATCTCGGCTACTATCGCCACCTGCCGGGCGAGCGTGGCATTCTCGTCAACGACACGGGCTGCGGCAACACCGTCGCGCTGGATCATCCCATTACCGGCGGGCTGGTGGTGGATACGCTGGCGCATTTCGTCTCCGAGGCCGGGATTGACGGGTTCCGCTTCGATCTCGCGCCGGTGCTCGGCCGGGAGCAGACCGGGTTCAACCCGAATGCGGCGCTGTTCCAGGCGATCCGGAGCCATCCGCTGCTGGCCGACCGCGTCATGATCGCAGAGCCCTGGGATATCGGGCCGGGCGGCTATCAGCTCGGCAATTTCCCCGAGGACTATCTTGAATGGAACGACCGGGCGCGTGACGACATGCGGCGCTTCTGGCGCGGCGACGGGCACATGGTGGGGTCGCTCGCCACGGTTTTGGCGGGGTCTTCCCCGATCTTCGGACGTTATGGCGGCAAGCGGACGCGCAGCGTCAATTTCCTCGCAGCCCATGACGGCTTCACGCTGTTCGATCTCGTGTCGCACGCGTTCAAGCACAACGAGGCGAATGGCGAAGACAATCGCGACGGCCATAACGAGAATTATTCCTGGAACAACGGTGTCGAGGGGCTGACGCAGGATCATGCCGTCAACGCGGCGCGACGGCGTGATGTGAAGGCGCTGCTCGCCACGCTGTTTGCAGCGCGTGGCACGGTCATGCTCACCATGGGCGATGAGGGCGGGCGCAGCCAGCAGGGCAATAACAATGCCTATTGCCAGGACAATGCGATCACGTGGCTCGACTGGGCGGCGCTGGACGAAGAGCTGGTGCTCTATACGCGCTTTCTCTCCGGTCTGCGCAAGCGGTTCGACGTCTTCACGCTCGGCGCTTTCTTCACCGGCGCAAATGAAGATGTCTGCTGGCTTTCGCCCACCGGTGCGCCGATGTCTGTCGGCGAGTGGGAGGCGGAAGAGCAGGGGCAGCTTGCCATGGTGATGAAGACCCAGGATCTGTCAAAGCGGCAGGCGACGCGGATCGCCGTGCTTTTCAATCGCGGCGGGGGGCCGGTCTCCTTCCGGCTGCCGGGGCTTCTGTGGCGCGAGCTGGAGGGGGGGCAGAGCGGCGCGACGTTCACTGTCCCGGCGCGCAGTGTTGTCTTTGCCGTTGAAGAACCGCAATAATTCCTGCATCTTCAAACGCTATTAATTTGTTCTTCCCCGATATTTCACGGACTTCTACATGCCCCCGAAAATTCACCTGAAAGACGTTCCCGCGCTCATCGGCACGGAGGTCGGCGTTTCCGACTGGATCACCGTCGATCAGGCCATGATCGACAAGTTTGCCGATGCGACGCTTGATCATCAGTTCATCCATGTCGATCCGGAGCGGGCGAAGGATACACCCTTCGGAACGACGATCGCGCATGGCTTCCTGTCGCTGTCGCTGTTGTCGGCGATGAACCTCTCCGGTGCGCCGCAGATCCTCGAGCAGAAGATGGGGATCAACTACGGCTTCGAGAAGATCCGTCTGATGTCGCCGGTCAAATCCGGGGCGCGGGTGCGCGGCCGCTTCAAGATCGAGGATGCGCGCTTCCGCGGCGGCAACATGCTGATGATCACCTATAACGTCACGGTCGAGATCGAGAACGAGACGAAGCCGGCGCTGACGGCCATGTGGATCATCATCGTCCAGTTCGATCCAGAGGATCGTCCGGCTACGTAAGCGGCCGCTCCTGCTGCTCAATCTCCAGCGCCTCGCCCAATATCCATTCGCGAAAGGCGAGGATGCGGGGATCGTTGGCGCTCGATTCCGGATAGACCAGAAAATAGGCGAACTCGGCCGGGATGCGGATGCCGAGTTCGAAGGGCTGCACGAGGCGGCCTTCGGCAAGATCATTGGCGACAATGGCGAAATCGGCCAGCGCCACGGCAACGCCGCTGAGCGCCGCCTCGATCGCATCCGATGATGATGAGAATGACAGAACGTTGCGGTCGTCGAAGTCGGGAATGCCGGCGGCGGCCATCCACATGTTCCAGTCGGGCCAGGTGATGCCCTGGCCGGACCACTCGACATGGGCAAGTGTGTGCTGAAGCAGGTCGGACGGCTCCTTTAGCGGGCGTTCGGCGTTGAGGAGCCGCGGACTGCAAACGGGGACGATGACGTTGCCGAACAGACGCTCGGCGCGGAGCCCGTCGTAATGGCCGGTCCCGAAACGGATGGCGATGTCGATATCGTCGAGATCGAAATTGCGCGTGTCGTAGGAAATGTCGAAGCGCAGGTCGATGCCGGGATTGAGCCGGCGAAACTGCACGACCTTCAGCATCAGCCACTTGGTGGCAAGTTCGACCGGGACACTGATGCGCAGCGCCGTCGAGCCGCGCGAGAGTTTCTGGATGCGGGAGGCGGCGCGCGTCAGCGTTTCGATACTGTCCTCGGCCGCGTCGCAGAAGATGGTTCCGGCCTCCGTCAGCCGCAGGCTGCGACCGGCGCGGTGGAAGAGAATGGCGCCCAGATGATCCTCGATTTCCTTGATCTGGTGGCTCACGGCTGCCGGCGTTAAGCCCAGTTCATCCGCGGCGCGGGTGAAATTCAGGTGCCGGCGGGCGGCAAGAAGCGTCTTCAGGGCACGGGTTCCGGGGATGAATAGCATGGCAACTTCAAAAATAATTTGAAACAGAGAGAAAAATTATCAGTTTCTCTTTTTCTTATCAATGCGTCATAAGCTCTTTCACAAGGAAGCATCAAAGATAAATAAAAGATAAACAAGAAGGAGTGGCGACATGACACACGAAGTCACCAAGATCATCGACATGCTGAAATTCCGCCGCTCGCAGCAGCGCCTTTCCCATGCCCTGCACAGCGTTCCGGATTTCCTCAAGTCCGATATCGGCGTTGAAGGCGCCCCGGTGCAGCGGGCTCATTACGGCGACGTCCATTCGGTTGCCGCCGCAGCCCGCGTCTCGACCGCACATCGCCAGGTTTCGGCATTCTGAGATCACGAGATCGTCCATTGATGGGGACCCGGTGCGGTGAACGCGCCGGGTCCTTCTATTTTGAGCGAGTGCTTCGCCGGATTCGATTTGCCTGTTGTCAAATCGGGCTTTGAGCGGAAGGCGCTCCTGCGGCGTTGGTTTCCCAAACTATAACTTTTCCAACGAGATGTCGTCATTTCGGCGCTGTCATTTTTCCGTCATGCTGTCATCATGTGATTCGATCTCCGGGATCGAAATGCGCGTTTGACGAGGGTTGAGGCAGGTGGCGATCATATCGTTGGCGAATGCCAAGGGTGGCGCGGGCAAGACGACGGCGGCGGTTCTTCTGGCGGCGGCTTATGCGCGCAGAGGCAAAAGCGTCCTGGTTCTGGATTGCGACAGGTTTTCAAGCGCGACAGACTGGTGTGCCAAGGCTGGCGGCAAGATCGATGCGATCAATGGCGTGACTGCGTCAAACCTGGCTGAACATCTCCGGCGCAATCGCGGCCGCCACAAGCACATCATCATCGATCTCTCAGGCGCATCGGACATGCTGATTGCGCTCGCTTCGGGGCTCTCCGATCTCGTTCTGGTCCCGGTGCAGGGCAGCGTTCTGGACGGGCAGGGCGCGGTGCATGTCTTCAACATCATCGACATGGTGATGCAGAACACGCGCAGCCGGGTGCGGCGCGCCGTGTTGTTGTCGCGCGTCAATCCGCTGGTGAAGACGCGCTCTTTGCGCACGGTGCAGGCGATGCTTGCCGAGAAGGGTATCGGAATGCTTGCCACGCCCATCGTCGAGCGCAGCGCCTATCGGGACATGTTCGAGAGGGGGTGCTTCCTGGACGAACTCGATCCGGCAAAGACCGGCAATATCGACAAGGCGATCGCCAACATGGCAGCGCTTCTGCGCGAGGTGAAGACCTTCATCGCCGATGACGAGGATGCGCAGGCGCCCTATTCGGGCATCTGCTATGGCGAGGAGCGCGCCGCCCAGCCGAGCAAGCGCGATCCTTATCGGCGTTACGCCGTGACGTCGCTCGCGCCTTCGTTGAGCATGCCCAGCGCATAGGTCGAGAACGACCGCCAGCATTCGACATGGAACGTGTCAGCGCTCTTGCGCCAGACGATGACTTCGACCTTGCCAAGCAGGGTGCGGGCGCATTTGCCGACCGAGAAGGCGGCGTCGCGCAGATCGAGCGGGCAGCCGGCATTGATGGCGGCGGCGGCCTGCGGGCCCTTCACCTCGAAGGCGGTGTTGCGATGCGACACATCGGTGGCCGAATGCAGAGCCTTCACGCCGGCGAGAAGCGCCATCATGTCGGCGCCGCTGGCGTCGATCAGAAACCACTCGTCCGGACCGAGCCAGAAGGCCACGCGGCCATCCTTTTCGGCAGATGTCAGCGGCTTCGTCGGCAGGTCGAGGCCGAGTGCCTTCGACAGAGCCTTTGCCGCATCGGCGTCAGCCCGCAGCGAAAGCCGCGTCATGGGACCAAGCGGGGTGACAGAGGCTGCGCCCGATCCGGAGACGGTGAGCTTCTGGGGGAGGGTACGGGTTGCCTGAGCCTCAAGCATTGATGCGGCTCCCTTCCTTGTCGTAGAACACGGCGTCGGTCACTTCGACCGCGATGGTTTCATTTTCCAGCGGCACATAGAGCGTTTGGCCGATCTTCGCGCGGCCATCGGCGACGACCGCGAGGCCGAAGCTGTAGCCGAGATTTTCGGACCAGTAGGACGACGTGACGTGGCCGAGCATCTTCATCGGCTTCGGCTGGTTCGGGTCCTCGACGATCTGCGCGCCTTCCGGCACGATGGTCTTGCCGTCGCGCGGCTTGAAGCCGACGAGCTGCTTGCGACCGGAGCGGATGAGATCCGGGCGCTTGAGGCCGCGAATGCCGACGAAGTCGGTTTTCTTCTTGGAGACCGCCCAGGCAACGCCGGCATCGTCCGGCGTCAGCGTGCCGTCCGTATCCTGACCGACGATGATATAGCCCTTTTCAGCGCGCAGAACGTGCATGGTTTCCGTGCCATAGGCGCAGCCGCCGACGGCCTGCGTGGCCTTGTAAAGCGCGTCCCAAAGGGCCGCGCCGTAATCGGCCGGCACGTTGATTTCAAAGCCCATTTCACCGGCGAAGGTCATGCGGAAGAGGCGGGCGGGAACGCCCATCACCTTGCATTCGGCAACGCTCATATGCGGGAAGGCTTCGTTCGTCAGGTCCACGCCCTCGACGAGCGGAGCGACGATTTCGCGTGCTTTCGGGCCCTGCACTGCAACGGTTGCCCACTGTTCGGTGGCCGAAGTCAGCCAGACCTTCAGGTGCGGGAATTCCGTCTGCAGATAGTCTTCCATGTGGTTCATGACGCGGGCGGCACCGCCGGTCGTTGTCGTGACATGGAAGCGATCGTCGGCGATGCGGCCGACGACGCCGTCGTCATAGACGAAACCGTCTTCGCGCAGCATGATGCCGTAGCGGCAGCGGCCGGGCTTCAGGTTGTCCCAGGCGTTGGTGTACATGAGGTTCAGGAACGTTGCGGCATCGGGGCCGACGACCTCGATCTTGCCGAGCGTCGAGGCATCGAAAATGCCGACGCTGGTGCGCACCGTCTTGCATTCGCGATTGACGGCGGCGTGCATGTCTTCGCCGGCGCGCGGGTAGAACCAGGCGCGCTTCCAGTTGCCAACATCCTCGAAGACCGCGCCGATCGCCTCTTCGCGCTCATGCATCGGCGTCTTGCGCGCCGGGTCGAAGAGCGGACCACGGTTGTGGTTGAGGATCGTGCCAAAGGTCACCGGCGTATAGGGCGAGCGGAAGGTGGTCAGGCCCACTTCCGGAATGTCCTTGCCGAGCGCTTCGGCAGCAATCGCCAGACCATGCATGTTGGAGAGCTTGCCCTGATCGGAGGCCATGCCGTTCGTGGTGAAGCGCTTGATATGCTCGATGGAGGCCATGCCTTCGCGCACCGCCAGACGGATATCCTTGGCGCAGACGTCGTTCTGGAAGTCGATGAAGGCCTTGCCGTGGGTTTCCGGGCCTGCACCTTCCGGTGTGCCGATCATGCCGCCGGTCCAGGCGTAGGCCGTGACGGCTTCCGGGGCGGTGCGGACATCGCCGGTGGCGCCTGCTTCGCGGGCTGCATCCGTGCCGGCCTTGAAAGCTTCCGCCACGAGGGCGGCTGCATCGTCGGTGCCGTTGCAGGAACCCACTGAAATGCAGTTCTCGGTGTAGATGTCCGGCACGAAGCGGGCCTTGTCGGCCTCGTATCTCAGCTTGCCGCGCGTCTGCGAGAACATGTGGACGGAGGGCGTCCAGCCGGCGCAGGTGATCAGCGCGTCGATTTCGATCTTGCGGCGCGTGCCGCCCGCCTTGCGGATCACCGACATGGAGTTGACGCGGAGCTTGCCGCCGGTGGTGACGACGGACTGGCCGGTCATGACCTCGATGCCGAGACGCGAGGCTTCGGCGCGAACGGCCTCACCGGGATTGTCGCGAACATCGACGATGGCGGCGATCTTCACGCCGGCGTTCGCCAGATCGAATGCGGCCTCATAGGCCGAATCATGGGCGGTGAAGACGCCGACCTTGGAGCCGACGGCGACGCCGTAATGGTTGATGAAGGTGCGGGCAGCCGAGGCCAGCATGACGCCGGGGCGATCGTTGCCGTCGAAAACCATGTGGCGTTCGATGGCGCCCGAGGCGATGATGACCTTCTTCGCGCGAACCTTCCAGAGACGTTCGCGGGGTGCTGCGCGCTCCGGGATGGCCTGGTGGTCGGTGACGCGCTCGGCGAGAGCGACGAAGTTGTGGTCGTAATAGCCGAAGGCCGTCGTGCGGGTGAGAACCCGGACGTTCGGACGGGCGGTCAGGCGCTCGGCGGCACCCTGTGCCCAGTCATAGGCCGGCTGGCCGTCGACGGTCAGGCTGCTGTCGAAATGCGCAGCGCCACCAAGTTCCGGACGCTCGTCGCAGAGGATGACGTCAGCGCCGGCGCGGGCTGCAGCGAGAGCCGCCGTGATGCCCGCGAGGCCGCCACCGATGACGAGCACGTCGCAATGGGCGAAGCGGCTGGCGTAATGATCCGGGTCTGCTTCCTTCGGTGAATTGCCGAGGCCGGCTGCGGCGCGGATGAAGGGCTCGTAGACATGCTTCCAGGCAGCCTTCGGCCACATGAAGGTCTTGTAGTAGAAGCCTGCGGCGAAGAAGGGCGAAAGCTTGTCGTTGATACCGCCGATGTCGAAGGAGAGCGACGGGAAGCGGTTCTGCGAGGTCACCTTCATGCCTTCGAACACTTCCTGCACCGAGGCGCGGACGTTCGGCTGTTCGCGGGAGGCGTCACGGGCGACGTTCATCAGCGCATTCGGCTCTTCGGAGCCGGCGGAGATGACGCCGCGGGGGCGGTGATACTTGAACGAGCGGCCCATGAGATGGACGCCGTGGGCGAGCAGTGCGGAGGCGATCGTGTCGCCTTCCAGCGCCGTGTAATACTTGCCGTCGAAGGAGAAACGCGCCTGACGGGCGGGCGTCAGCCGGCCCTTGCCGGCGATACGGAATGCGCCGCTCATTTCGCGTCTCCTTCCAGGTTCAATGATTCGAGGGAACGCTTGGCTTCGCCGGCCTTGTAGGTGACGACGAACTTGTCGCTCACGGTGTGGCGCACGGCATTGAAGAAGCGGCCGCAGCCATGCTGGTGCCGCCAGCGCTCGTAGATGTAGCCCTTGGGATTGTCGCGGAGGAAGAAATATTCCGCGAAGGCTTCGTCCGAGATGTCGGCGATATTTTCAGGGCGCGCGATATGGGCTTCGCCGGCTGCGTGGAATTCCAGCTCCGAGCGGTCTTCCTGGCAATAGGGGCAGTGAATGAGAAGCATCGTAATCCCCCGAGATCAGTGGGCGACGGCGGCGGCGGCCGCTTCGTCGATGAGGCGACCGGTGCGGAACCGGTCGAGCGTGAGGCCGGCGGCGAGGCGATGCGGCTCGTCGCGGGCAATGAGATGGGCGAAGAGATTGGCCGAGCCGGGTGTCGCCTTGAAGCCGCCGGTGCCCCAGCCGCAGTTGACATAGAGGCCCGGAACGGGGGTCTTCGACTGGATAGCCGAACGGTCCGGCGTGTTGTCGGTGATGCCGCCCCACTGGCGCATCATCTTGACGCGGCGGAAGATCGGGAAGAGCTCGCAGATGGCGTCGAGCGTATGCTCGATGATCTGGATGCCGCCGGTCTGGGAGTAGGAGACATACTGGTCCGTGCCGGCGCCGATGACGAGTTCACCCTTGTCCGACTGCGAGATATAGGCATGCACCGTGTTGGACATGACCACGCAGGGGAAGATGGGCTTCAGCGGCTCGGAAACGAGCGCCTGCAGTGGGTTCGACACCAGCGGCACGCGGACATCAGCCATGGCCATGATCTGCGTGTTGTGGCCCGAAGCCGAGACGCCGATCTTCTTCGCGCCGATGAAGCCGCGAGTCGTCTCGACGCCGGTGACGGCGCCGTCCGGGCCGCGGGTGATGCCGGTGACCTGGCAATTCTGGATGATATGGACGCCGCGATCATGCGCTGCGCGGGCATAGCCCCAGGCGACGGCGTCATGGCGGGCCGTGCCGCCGCGGCGCTGCAGGGCGGCGCCATTCAGCGGATAGCGGGCGGTCGCCGAGATATCGAGCGGCGGGCAATAGGCCTTGGCCTGCTCCGGCGTCAGCCATTCATTGTCGATGCCGTAGAGACGGTTGGCATTGATGTGGCGCGTGAAGGACTGCTTGTCATGCGTATTGTGCGACAGCATCATCACGCCGCGCGGGGAGTACATGACGTTGTAGTTGAGATCCTGGCTGAGGTTTTCCCAGAGCTTCAGCGAGTGCTCGTAGATGTCCATGCTCTCTTCATAGAGATAGTTGGACCGGATGATGGTCGTGTTGCGGCCCGTGTTGCCGCCGCCGAGCCAGCCCTTTTCGATGACTGCGACATTGGTGATGCCGTGTTCCTTGGCCAGATAATAGGCAGCACCCAGGCCGTGACCGCCGCCGCCGACGATGATGACGTCGTAAGCCTTCTTCGGCTCGGGGGAGACCCATTGCTTCTCCCAGCCCTTGTGGCCGCGCAGGGCCTCGCGAACCACGGCGAATGCGGAATATTTCTTCATGAAGGGCGCTCCGGCGGTCGAAATGTTCGGACAGGATAGGTCTGCGACATCCCGTCTTTTCTCTGAGCGACAGGAATGGCAAATTTCCGTCACGCATAATGGTTCTTTTGCGACGCGAAAACAGCAATCTTTCGACACGGGCAAAAGTCGCGGGCCCTGCGGAAGGCGGCGGGCGGGAAAAAACCCGTCATTGCCGGTCTACGCTCTGGACTTCGAAACGCCGATCTGTTATCCGCTTTTCCCAATCGCAGGGCTTCCGGCTCGGCGAACGTTATATTTTTGCCGCATTGGAGCAGAACCTACTCCTCTTGCTGGCTTAACACAAAACCAAAGGAACGGGATTCACGTGCAGGTACTTGTCCGCGACAACAACGTTGACCAGGCGCTCCGCGCTCTCAAGAAAAAGATGCAGCGCGAAGGCATTTTCCGCGAAATGAAGATGCGCGACTACTACGAAAAGCCGTCGCAGAAGCGCGCCCGCGAAAAGGCAGAAGCCGTTCGCCGCGTTCGCAAGCTCGCTCGCAAGCGGATGCAGCGCGAAGGCCTCATCGGCGGCCGTCCGGGCGCACGTTGATTTTCGCGCCGTTTTTTCGGCGTTTTTATGAATGATGTGTGGCGGTGGTGACTGTGTCGCCGCCGCCATTTTCTTCAAGCGGCGTCGCGGTTGTGGTGAGTCGCGGTTGTCGTGACAGGATTTCAGCATTTCCTTGGGGGACTGGTTTTGACGGGTGCCATCAATTTCTCGGCAGCAGGCGCTGCGATGCCGGCTCAACGGCCTGTTCGCGTTGTTCTTGCCGCTCTTGCAGTCGGAAGTCTCATGGCGCTTGCCGGTTGCGCGACGACAACCTCGGACGATACGATCCGCATCGACCGGGCGCAGGGCTCCGAAGAGAATATCAGTTCGCTGACGGCGGTCATCAATTCCAACCCGAGCGATCCGGAAGCCTATAACTCGCGCGGTTCCGCGCTGGGCAAGGCCGGTCGGTTCAAGGATGCGATGAACGACTTCAACAGGGCCATCCAGCTCAACCCGCGTTATTACCAGGCCTATGCCAACCGGGCGCTTGTCGAGCGCAGCATGGGCAAGCAGGTCGAGGCCGTGCAGGACTACAACACGGCGCTGCAGATCAACCCGCGCTATGACGTTGCCTATATCGGTCGCGGCGATATCTATCGCCTCGCCAACCGTCTCGACGAGGCCATGGCGGACTTTAACAAGGCGATCGAGCTCGACACGACCGATGGTCGCGCCTACCACCGCCGCGGCCTGATCTACCAGCGCAGGGGCCAGCATGCGAAGGCGATCGACGACTTCTCGTCCGCCATCTCGCTGTCGCCGACGGCCCCTGAGCCCTATAACGGCCGCGGCATCTCCTATCTGGCCACAAACGATCTCGACAATGCGTTTGCGGACTTCAACCACGCGATCGATCTCGACGGCAAGGTCGCCGAATCCTGGGCCAACCAGGCGCTTGTATACGAAAAGCGCGGCAACATGGCGATGGCCTACAAGTCCTATTCGCATGCCCTGCAGCTCGATCCGCGATACCAGCCCGCCCGCGATGGCGTCGACCGTACGCGTTCGGGAACGGCCGGCTGATCCTGGCGACATTGAGCCTCGAAAAGCCCGGCCGGTCGCCGGGCGTTTTTTGTCTCTGCGGTCGGGCGGCAGAAGCTGATGCGGTCTTGCGCCTCAAATGCGGCAGCAAACCGCGGTGAGCGGGGTTACTGGCCCCTTGCTAAGTGTCACCCGATCCTGTCATCATTGTGCATCGCAGTATGATGCCCGGTGTATTGGGGAATGGAATGAAACAGACAATCATCCTTGGCGCCGGCATGGCCGGCATTGGCGCAGGCCTGCATCTCCTGAAGCGGGGCGTCGACGTGACGATTGTCGATCAGACGGAGCCCGGCCGCGAGACGAGCTATGGCAATGCCGGCCTGATCCAGACCGAGGCGGTCGAGCCCTATGCGCTGCCGCGCGAGATCGGCAAGCTGTTCATGATCGCCACCGGCATCTCGAATGACGTCTATTACGAGATTTCCAACCTGCCGAGCCACGCGCTGTCGCTGCTCAAATACTGGTGGTATTCCGGGCCGTCGCATTACGCCACGATTTCGAAGGCCTATGCCTCGATCATCTCGCGGGCGACGGCTGAGCACGCACCCTTTATCGCCGAAGCGGGCGCCGAAGACCTTGTCGCCCGCGACGGGTTCCGTACCTTCTATCGCGACGGGCGGGAATTCGAGAAGGGGATCGCCAACGCCAAGCGGCTCTTCGAGACCTATGGTCTTGGAAGCAAGGTCATGAGCGGGCGCGAACTCATGGAGGCCGAACCCCACATCCAGATCTCCGGCGCCGGTGCCATCCACTGGCCGGACACCTGGGCAGTCAGGGATCCGGGCTCGCTGGTGGTGGCCTATGCCGATCTCTTCCGCAAGCTGGGTGGCAAGATCGTGCGCGGCGATGCGCAGTCGCTGAGCCCCGCCGGTTCGGGTTGGAAGGTCACGACGGTCGATGGACCGGTCGAGGCGGATGCCGTGGTCGTGGCACTCGGGCCCTGGTCGCCGACGCTGCTCAAGCCTTTCGGCTATGACATCCAGATGGTGCGCAAGCGCGGCTATCATATGCATTACCGCTCCGACACGCCGCTCAATGTGCCGCTCATGGACATGGCCAATGGCTATGTGCTGGCGCCCATGCTGAAGGGCATGCGCATCACCACGGGCGCGGAACTGACGAAGGAAGCCTCGCTCGCGGCGCCCGTCCAGCTCAAGCGGGCCTACAAGGCGGCGAGCGAGATCATTCCGCTCGGCAGCCCGGTCGAAAATGCGCCGTGGTCGGGCACGCGGCCCTGCATGCCTGACATGCTGCCCGTGATCGGCGAGGCGCCAAAGCACAAGGGCCTGTGGTTCCATTTCGGCCACGGGCACCAGGGCTTCACGCTGGGGCCAGCGACGGGACGCATGCTCGCCGAACTGATGACGGGCGAGACGCCGTTCACCGACGCGACGCCGTTCCGGCCGGCACGGCTGTTCTGACCTGCGAATCAAGAAGGCCGCAGCGGTTTCCACCGCGCGGCCTTTTGATCTGGTCTTCGAATTTGCTCACGCAATTGGGGTCGTGGAACCGTTTTCCAGGTTCATGGCAATGGCTGCTCAGAAAAGCAGGATGCCGCCGACGCTCAGGATGATGAAGAGCAGGACCGAAAAGATGAAGCCGGCCGAGGTGAAGAAGCCCACGGCCATGGCGATCAGCAGGAATACGACGTGCATCGTGCCGTATTTCGCGCCCTTCACAAAAAGATCGTAGCTCTTTTCATGTTCCTTGTAGTCCATCGGCGCGCCGAGCTCGACCGGACCGGACTGATGTTCTGCCATGATTTCCTCTCCTCGTCTTCAATGCGCCCCGTCCCCTCCGGATTGACGCATGTCACTGTTGATCTCAGAAATTACACAAAGAGAGGGAGTTGGCAATGGTGGCGGAGTGTCGCTGGGGCAGCAGTGTCAAGGCTGCTGGCAATCTTCCAAGCATATTGTGAGATCAGGTCGGGTCGTAGATGTGCAGGCCTCTTCGTCCTTCATCCATGCCTTTCATCAACTTCGCTGAGAGGTTGAGGCGTAATCTAATTCGGCTTGCGCTAACGCGCCGGTAGGGTTCGGAGGCCCGGATCTTGTGAGATCCGGGTCCCCAATGATCTGCCTGCTAGGCGCAGCAACACTGGTAGCAGTAGAACATTGATACACCGCGAGGTCCGACTGTAAATTCGTATGGCGCACCCGCCTTCAAGTACATCCAGTCTCCCTCTTTCAGCTCCTTGTCATTGTAGATGATTGACCCAGACATGATTACCCGAATCCCTGCGCCCTCGTCGTGCGAATGCTTGGGCACTTTGGTATATGGGCCGGCAGACGAAATATAGAAAGTCGCTGGGCCGTCCGTGAAAAACGGGAGAATAATCTTGTTGAAGCCACCCGGCACATTGCTGACTGCAAGTTGCTCAGTCTGCCAAAGGTCGGGCAAATCGAGAGAAGAGATGATTGCCTTTTCGTCAAGGCCGCGGGCCTTTCTGAACTTCTCGAGTTCAGCAATGCAGACGGCAAGCTTTTTTGTGTTCGGATTGAATGCGCTCATGGAACCCCTCCATTGATTTAAGTTGCGTATTTATATTAATACAACCTAAAGAAGAGTCTAGCCCCGCATTGCCGGAATCGTTCCAAGTTTCGCCCAGTCTCGGAGGAGGTGGGGAACAGTGCAAAATGCTGGATTGGCAGCCTTCGTATGGGCGCAATTTTAGATGGCCAGGAGGGGCATGAACGCCTGGACGCAAAGATTATCAGAAACGCCGAATACGGATCGCCTTCCGTGCAAACGGGATATTCCCTACTCTGCCGCCACCCGTACCTCCGGCTTCGGCGAATCGATCTCCCGCTCCATCTCCGCTATCCGCGCCAGAACCTCCTTCGCGGCCTTTTCCTTCACATGGCCGAAGCCGCGGATCTTTTCGGCGGCGGCGAGGAGTTCGGCCACAGCAAGAGCATTGGCAGCATTGAGCTTGCCGGCAACCCGGGCCAGCAGCGCCTCGAAATCGACGATCATCTGCCGCTCCATCTTGCGCTCTTGCGTGTAGCCGAAGATATCCAGCGGGGTGCCGCGCAGTGCCTTGAACTTGGCGAGTGCGTTGAGTGCGCCCATCATCCACGGGCCGTAGGAGCTTTTCACCAGATGGCCGTGCTTGTCCTTCTTCGCGAAGATCGGCGGGGCCATGTGGAATTCGAGGCGGTCCCAGTCGGCGAACTGTTCGGCGAGCCGCTTTTCGAAATCGCCATTGGTGAAGAGGCGGGCGGTTTCGTATTCGTCCTTGATCGCCATCAGCTTGCCGAGGCTGCGGGCGGCGGCGAGCGTCACCGGGCCTGCCGCGCCGGTCGCGCGGATTTCGGCCTCGCGGACGGAGGCGATGGCGCGTTCGAAGCGTTTGGCGTAGCGGGCGTTCTGGTAGGCGGTGAGATGCGCCGTCAGGCGCTTGATGGCCTCGTCGGCGGTTTCCGGATGCGGTGCGTCGTGGTGGTGGTCGCGATAGATCGCGGTGACGGCGGCGGGATCGTTTCCGGCAATGCGTCCCCAGCGGAAGGCGGCGATGTTCATGTCGACCGCTTCGCCGTTGAGGCGGATGGCCTCTTCCACTGACTCAGGTGAAAGCGGGAGGCCGCCGAGCTGGCTGGCATAGCCCAGCATGAACATGTTGGCGGCGAGCGCATTGGCGAAGAGTTCGCGCGCGGCCTCGTCGGCGTCGAAGAAGCGGGTTTGCGTTTCGCCGGCGGATTTGCGGATTGTCTTCTTCATCAGCTCGGCCGGGAAGGAGAAATCCGGGTTGCGGGTGAAGCCGCCGGGCATGATTTCGGCGGTGTTGGCGATGAAGAGCGTCTTGTCTTCGGTGACGGTGGCCAGCACCTTCTTGGAGGCCGAAACTGCGAGGTCGCAGCCGAGCACAAGATCGGAGCGGCCGGCGGGGATGCGGATCGCGGTGATTGCTTCCGGGCTCTTGGCGATGCGGAGATGGGTGAGCACCGCGCCGCCCTTCTGGGCAAGGCCGGCCATGTCGATCAGGCCGCAGCCCTTTTCCTCGATATGGGCGGCCATGCCGAGGATCTGGCCGATGGTGACGACGCCCGTGCCGCCGATGCCGGCAACGATGGCGGCCCAGCCGTCATCCAGCGAGGCGACCGCCGGGGCGGGGAGGCTCGCGAAGAGGGCGTCGAAGCCGCTGGCGTCCTTGGCCTTCGCTTCGGCCTTGCGCAGCTTGCCGCCATGGACGGTGACGAAGGAGGGACAGAAGCCCTCGACGCAGGAGAAGTCCTTGTTGCAGCTCGACTGATCGACCTTGCGCTTGCGGCCGAAGGCGGTCTCGACCGGCTGGATGGAGACGCAGTTGGATTTCACGCCGCAATCGCCGCAGCCTTCGCAGACGGCCTCGTTGATGAAGGCGCGCTTGTTCGGGTCGGGGAATGTGCCGCGCTTGCGGCGGCGGCGCTTTTCGGCAGCACACGTTTGGTCGTAGATGAGGACGGTGACGCCGGGGATGTCGCGGAGTTCCCGCTGCACATCGTCCATGTCGCGGCGATGGTTGAAGGTCGTGCCCTTCGGCCAGTCGATGCCGGGCGGATATTTGTCCGGCTCGTCGGAGACGACGGCGATGCGCTTCACGCCTTCCGCCGCGAGCTGGCGGGCGATCTGGTCGACTGTCGCGCCGCTTTCGACATGCTGGCCGCCGGTCATGGCCACCGCATCGTTATAGAGGATCTTGTAGGTGATGTTCGTGCCGGCCGAGAGCGCGAAGCGGATGGCGAGCGAGCCGGAATGGGCATAGGTGCCGTCGCCGAGATTCTGGAAGATATGGCCGCGATCGGAGAAGGGGGCGACGCCCACCCATTGCGCGCCTTCGCCGCCCATCTGGGTGAAGCCGACCGTGTTGCGGTCCATCCAGATCGACATGAAATGACAGCCGATGCCGGCCGCCGCCACGGAGCCTTCCGGCACCTTGGTCGAGGAGTTGTGCGGACAGCCGGAGCAGAAGAAGGGCGTGCGGATATTGCCGTCGGCAATGCTGGCAATCATCGCCTGCGCCTGTTTCAGCCGCGCGGTGCGGGCGGAAATCTCGTCGCTGGGGCCAATGTAACGAATGATGCGCTCGCCCATCGCGATCGCAATGTCGTTCGAGTCGAGCGCGCCCTTGACTGGGAAGAGCCAGTCGCCGCGCTCGTCGCGCTTGCCGACGATCATCGGCTGGCCGGCGGCGCCGTAAAGCGCTTCGCGGAGCTGCGTTTCGATGAGGGAGCGCTTCTCCTCGACCACGACGATTTCCGTGAGGCCGCTCGCAAATTCCATCACGTCGTCGAGATCAAGCGGCCAAGTGCAGCCGATCTTGAAGAGGCGGATGCCGAGGCGGTTTGCCTCTTCCTCGCCGATGCCGAGATTGGAGAAGGCCTGCAGGACGTCGAGATAGCTCTTGCCGGTGGAGATGACGCCGAGCTTGGGGGCTTCGCCGCCGGACCAGATGATCTTGTTCAAGCCATTGGCGCGGATGAAGAGATTGGCGGCGGCGCGCTTGTATTCATGCAGGCGCGCTTCCTGGCCGAGAAAGTCGATATCGTTGAGGCGGATATGGATGCCGCCCGGCGGGCCTTCGAAGGGGGGCGTGACGATATCGAGGCGGTTGAGGCCGGCATTCACTGAAGCCGTCGACTCGACATTGTCCTTCACGCATTTCAGCGCCACCCAGCAGCCGGAATAGCGGCTGAGCGCATAGCCCAGGAGACCATAATCGATGATTTCCTGAACGCCGGCGGGGTTCAGGATCGGCATCATGTAGTCAACGAAGTTGAATTCGGTCTGGTGGGCATTGGTCGAGGATTCGGCCGTGTGGTCGTCGCCCATCAGGACGAGGACGCCACCGTTCGGCGACGTGCCTGCGAGGTTGGCGTGGCGGAAGACGTCGCCGGCGCGGTCGACGCCGGGGCCCTTGCCGTACCAGAGGCCGAAGACGCCGTCATATCTGCCATGGCCGTCGAGACCGGCCTGCTGGGAGCCCCAGACGGCGGTCGCGGCCAGCTCTTCGTTGAGGCCGGGCGTGAAGGTGATCTGGTGCGCGGTGAGCTCTTTCTTCGCCTTCATGAACTGGCTGTCGAGCCCGCCGAGCGGCGAGCCGCGATAGCCGGAAATGAAACCGGCCGTGTTGAGCCCCGCAGCCCTGTCGGCCTCGTGCTGCATCATCATCATCCGCGCGATCGCCTGCGCGCCGGTGAGGTACACCCGGTTACGCGACAGGTCGTATTTGTCATCGAGCGAGATTTTCTGATGCATTCGCGGTCCTCCCAAACCTTGAACTGATCCTGCTGCATGTCCGCATGGAGAACCTGCCTCCACGCTCGGGAAATGCTCAGCCGAGATTGTTCTCTCAACCGTGAGAACCGTCAAATGGTTTTGGAGCTTCCCAAAAAGTCGCAAGGGAATTGCGGTTTGTTATCCGGACGGGTTCGAATGTTGCGTCGCAAGGGCAGGCGGCGAAACATTCGGAAGGGGTACAATGTTCTGCTCGACACCGGCAGAGCAGCGTGGTCTCTAAAAGACAACGCAAACGCTTGAGGCTTCCCACATGGACGTGACGCAATTTCATAGCCTGCTTCTTGTCTATGCTGCCTATCTGATTGCAGTGGCGAGTCCCGGTCCGAGCAACATGGCGATCATGGCCGCCGCGATGAACCAGGGCCGCGCCCAAGGTGTCGCGCTGGCCTTCGGTGTGCTGACCGGCAGCCTTTTCTGGGCGTGTCTGGCGGCGGCAGGAATCTCGACGGTTCTGACGCGCTATGCGGAGGCGCTGATCGTGATGAAGATTGCCGGTGGTCTCTATCTGCTCTTCCTCGCGTGGAAATCGGCGCGATCGGCCATCTCTGACAAGGCATCGACCGTCGCCCGAGCGGCGCCTGCCAGCCGGCTGGTGTCTTACCGGCGCGGCGTGCTTCTCCATCTGACGAATCCCAAGGCTATCCTGGGATGGGGAGCGATCATGACCTTGGGCCTCACGCCGGATGCGCCTGCGCATACGCTTCCCGCCATCATCGGCGGTTGCGCTGTCCTCGGCTTCATCGTCTTTGTCGGCTATGCGCTGCTTTTCTCGACGGCGGCGATGGCGAATGGATATCGCAAGGCGCGCCGCTTCATCGAGGGCACACTTGCCGTCGTGTTCGGCTATGCCGGTCTCAGGCTGCTGCTGTCAAAACCCTGATCAGGCGGCGCGCTCGATCATCATTGCGACTTCGTGCAGGTCGTGCGCGACGGCTGTGCAGAAGGGGCGAATCTCGTCTGTCGGGTCGAGCAGGTCCGGCACCATGACGGCCATCATGCCGGCCGCGTGGGCAGAACGGATGCCATTATGGCTGTCTTCCAGGGCCATGCATGTCGCTGGATCGACACCGAGACGCCGGGCGGCCGTGAGGAAAGGGTCGGGTTCCGGCTTGCCCTTCACATAGTCGCCCTGCGCGACGATGGCGTGGAAGCGGTGCGTAATCCCAAAGGCGCCGATCTTGCGGTCAACCTTCTGGCGCATGGACGAGGTGGCAATGGCCCGGGGAATGGCGAGCCGATCCAGCACATCAAGGATTTCGACCACGCCGGGCTTGATGTCGAGGCGGAGATCGAGCAGCGCGTCGTAATGCGAAAGCCAGACGCTGCGGAAAGCATCCGCATCAAACTCGCCCCCGAGGGCGGCGATCAATCTCGTCCGGATATCCGGCCATTGCTGGCCGACAAGCGTCCTGAAGAGGCTCCACTCGATCTTGTGCCCGAAATGGGCGGCTGCGGTTGCTGCCGATTCGAAAGACAGCGTTTCCGAGTTGAACAGCAGCCCGTCCATGTCAAAGATCACGGCGGCGGGACGGCGGGGAAGGGACATCGGGCATCGATTCCTGATACGAGGCGATTTAAAGAGGTCCTTAGAGCATTTTTCCCGAAAACGGAATCGCGGCGTAAACAGAAAATGCCCCGGAGACTGCAGGCTCCGGGGCATCGCTAATCTCGAATGATCAGATCAGAGCTTGCCGGCACGCTGCTGGATCATCATGAACGTGTCGAACGTATATTCGCCGACCTGAGCCCAGAGATAGGCATCCTTCTTGAAGGCGAGCTGGTCTTCGTAGGTCTTCTTGAAATACGGGCTCTTGGCCGACAGATCCGCATAGATTTCAACGGCGGCCTTGTAGCAGGCTTCCATGATTTCCTGGCTGAACGGGCGAAGCTGCGTGCCGGAACCGACAAGTTCCTTGAGCGCCGTCGGGTTCTTCACGTCGTATTTCGCCATCATGTTGGTGTTGGCAAAGGCGCAGGCGTCCTGAAGAACAGCCTGATAGTGCTTCGGAAGGGCGTTGTACTTCGCGAGGTTGAAGAAGGCGTGGACCACCGGACCGCCTTCCCAGAAACCGGGGTAGTAGTAGTACTTGGCGACCTTGTTGAAGCCGAGCTTTGCGTCGTCATAGGGGCCTACGAACTCGGCCGCGTCGATCGTGCCCTTTTCGAGTGCGGGATAGATGTCGCCGCCAGCCAGCTGCTGTGGCACGACCCCCACCTTTTCGAGCACCTTGCCGGCCAGGCCGGCGATGCGCATCTTCAGGCCTTTCAGATCGTCCAGCGTGTTGATTTCCTTGCGGAACCAGCCGCCCATCTGCACGCCCGTATTGCCTGCGGGCAAGCCATAGACGCCCTGTGTGGCGAAGAATTCGTTCATCAGCTTGTTGCCGTTGCCCTGATAGAACCAGGCATTCGACATGCGGGCATTGAGGCCGAAGGGAAGTGCGGTGCCGATGGCGAAGGTCGGTTCCTTACCCCAGAAATAATAGGAGGTGGTGTGAGCGGCCTCGACCGTGCCGGCCGCGACGGCGTCAAGCGCCTGCAGGCCGGGCACGATCTCGCCTGCTGCGAAGGTCTGGATGGTGAAGGCGCCGTCGGTTGCGGCTGCCACATGCTCGGCCACATCCACAGCTCCTCCGTAAATCGTATCGAGCGACTTCGGGAACGAGGACGTCAGGCGCCAGGTGATTTTCGGATTTTCCTGGGCAATGGCAGGGGCGGCAAGCGTCGTGGCTGCAGCCGCAGCGCCCGCGCCGGCAACGCCAGCCTTCTTAATAAATGAACGGCGATCCATAATAACCTCCCGGTTGGTTTAAGTCTGCGGCCCGGTTTCCCCCTCAGTGCCACAGAATGGTTGAAGCTAACCATTTTGCCCTTGAGCTTGCAAGCATGCAGAGCCAAAAATCCTTTCAGTAAGTGGCTGCAAGAAAATGCCTTTTTTGATAAATCTACCGAACTTTTCCCGGTGTGTTTTGTGCCTCGCAAAGTCGCAATTCCGATTGACTCGCGTGACCTGCAGCGTGATGAATGTCAAACTTGATCAAATGGAGACCCTTTCATGAGCATGCCGATTGTCGCCATTCCTGCCGATATCCGCGAACTTGATGGAACGACATGGCATGTGGTGCAGACGCAGTACGTGAATGCGGCGGTCAGTGGCGCGGGGCTTCTGCCGCTGCTCGTGCCGGCGCTGGAGACGGGGCACGACATTGACGAAGTGCTCGACCGTGTGGATGGGGTCATGCTTTCCGGCTCGCGCTCCAATGTTCATCCCTCTCTCTACGGCAAGGTCGCTGAGGAAAAGGACGGACCATTCGATCCCGCGCGCGACGCGACGACGATGCCGCTGATCCGCCGCGCGGTCGAACGGGGCATTCCGCTTCTTGCGATCTGCCGGGGTATTCAGGAAATGAACGTGGCGCTGGGCGGAACGCTCGCCAGTGAAATCCAGGAGATGCCAGGGATTTCCGATCATCGCCGGGCGGACGTTCCGGATCGTGATGTTCAATACAAGATCCACCAGACCGTCCGCGTGAAAGAAGGCTCCTGCCTCGCCGGGGCCTTGGGCGCGGGCGAGGTCAAGGTCAATTCGCTGCACCGGCAGGCGATTTCGGAAACCGCTCCCAATCTGGCGGTCGAAGCGGTGGCCGAAGACGGCACGATCGAGGCCGTCTCGGTGATCGGAGCCAAGTCCTTTGCCGTCGGCGTGCAGTGGCACCCGGAATATTGGGTTGGTAAGGATGGTCCCTCGAACGCGCTGTTCAAGGCCTTTGGCGAGGCCGTGCGTGAACATGCGGCTGCGCGCCAGCTCACGGCTTGAACGCAGCATGCTGTCCTCTCCGCTTGTGGGAGAGGAGGAGGCTTACTGCACCGCGGTCAGGGTCAGCGCGGCGGAAGGCGGTTCGACGGCGACATAGCCGATGCCGTCTCCGGGTGCGATCATGAGCACCTGCTTGCCGGCCTTGTCGGTCAATGCAACGCTGCCATCGGCGTTCTCGGTCCAGTTGCGCGCCTGATCGAGGCCCGGCCAGACATCGTCGCAGCCCGGCTCACTCTTCAGGACAAAGGTGCGGGCCGAGGCGTGCTTGCCGCGGTTGACGACGCAGGCCTTTCCTTCCGCGATATTGGCCACGGAGTAGCTCGAGGGATTTCCGACTGCGGCGGTCTTCATCGGGTCCACGCCCGGCGTCTGCTGGGGTGAGGGCGCGAAGTAGCTCGCGGTTGCGCCGGCAATGGCGACGGCCGTGGCGGCGATGATCATCTTCATGTCTCTCTCCTTTGCCTTCGGAGACATCTGCTTTCAGGTCCGTCGATTCCCTGACGAGCCTATCCAGCAAGGCATCTACATGCCTATCAAAGCATGTTGCGCGCCAATTCCTAACAGAAGTCTAACGCGCGGGAGCGATATTAACTGCTTATTGAGGTCAGACGATGACGAAGAT
This sequence comes from Hyphomicrobiales bacterium, assembly GCA_900466575.1. Taxonomy (GTDB): domain Bacteria; phylum Pseudomonadota; class Alphaproteobacteria; order Rhizobiales; family Rhizobiaceae; genus Ensifer_A. The sequence continues at coordinate 47,375 of UBMP01000006.1, forward strand.
CAAGATGATCCTCTTCAGCCCTTGAAGGGGGTCTCGGGGACGGGGGTGACCGGGTAGCCCTTCTCGAACCATGAGATCAGATTATCTGCCGCCAGATCGGCCATGGCGTTGCGGGTGGGCACGGAGGCCGAAGCGACGTGGGGCAGGAGGCAGGCATTGTCGAGTGCCATCAGACGCGCCGGAACATGTGGTTCGTCCTGGAAGACGTCGAGGCCCGCCGCAGCGATCACCTTGCTTTCCAGCGCGTCGGCCAGCGCCTCTTCATCCACCGTCCAGCCGCGGCCGACATTGATCAGCACGCCCTTCGGGCCGAGGCGACGCAAGATGTCGGCATTGATCGTCTTATGTGTTTCCGGGGTCTTCGGCACGATGCAGATGAGGGTGTCCACGGCGTCTGCCAAGGCCTCCAGCGTCGGATAATAGCGGTAGGAGACGTCCTTGCGCTCCGAGCGCGTGTGGTAACTCATGGGCAGATTGAAGGCGGCCACACGGCCGGCGATCTCCATGCCGATGCGGCCAAGGCCATAGATGCCGACGGAGCGGCCGCGCAGCGAGAGCGGCGACAGCATGAAGGCGCCGTCTTTCGCCCAGCGCCCGTCGCGCAGCCAGGTTTCAGCGCGCGGCAGCAGGCGAACGGTATTGATCAGCAGGCCGAGCGCCGTGTCGGCCACTTCCTCGTTCAACACGTCCGGCGTGTTGGTCACCATGATGTTGTTGGCCGCCGCATGCGCGACATTCACCCCGTCATAGCCGACGCCGAAGTTGGCCACGATTTCGAGGTTCGGGAGCGCTGACATCAGATCGGCGGGCATGCCATTGAATCCGGTCGCTCCGCGCACCTTTGCCGCGATGTCCGGCGTGACGAGAGCGGCGTCGGGCCTTTCGATGCGGACGAGATCGAAATGCGGCTGAAGCCGTTCGATGACACGCGGATGGACCTTGCCGGTTGTGAGGACCGAGACTTTCGACATGGGTGTTCCCTAGCTGTAGATTGCGAGCAAATTATAGCGCATGGCTGCGCTCAGTTTTGCAGGGATCTTTGAGAGATCAAGTCCGATGCAGCGGCGCTGTCGATTGCCGGATGCGCATTTCCGGTTTGATCAGGTGCATGCCGTCGGGCTCGTGGCTGCCGGAAAGCTTGTCGAGCAGCGCGCGGGCGGCAAGGCGGCCCACTTCCGACTGGCCGTTCCAGACGGTGGTGAGACCGGGCGTGGCAATCGCGGCTTCTTCCAGATCGTCATAGCCGGTGACGGAAATGTCGCGGCCCGGCATGAGGCCGGCGCGGGCGATGCCGTTCATGAAGCCGATGGCGACGAGGTCGTTCCAGCAGACGGCGGCGGTTGGCTTCTGCGGCAGCGACAGGAAATGCACGGCCGCCTCGAAGCCGCCCTGCTTGGAGCGGGGGCCGGCGATGCGCAGTGCCGGATCAACCGGAATGTTGGCCTTTTTCAGCGCGTTGACATAGCCCTGGTAGCGGTCGCGTCCCGTCGAGGTCTGGTCGGTGCCGCCGACCATGGCGATTACGCGGTGACCGAGGCCGATCAGGTGGTTGGTGGCGAGCGAAATGCCGTAGCTGTCATCGCCGCGATAGGTGGGCAGGTCGAGGTTTTCGACCGAACGGGCGACCAGAATGGCCGGCATGCCGTTGTTTTCGGCGAGCTCGAGATCCTCGCGCGGCGTCCCGATGGCGGGCGACATGATGACGCCGTCGCCGCCGAGCTGCAGCAGGGTCTCGATGAAATTGCGCTGCTTTTCGACCGAGTCGTAATGGTTCGACAGGATGAAGGTGTGGCTGGAGCGGTCCAGTTCGCTTTCGATCGCCTTCAGGATTTCCGCATAGAACGGGTTCTGGATGTCGTGCACGACGACACCGATAATGCCGGACCGGGAGGTTCTGAGACTGGCAGCACGGCGGTTATAGATATAGCCCAGCGCGCGCGACTGTTCCTTGATCTTTTCGCGGGTGGCAGCGGCGACGAGCGGACTGTCGCGCAGCGCGAGCGAAACGGTGGCGGTCGAGACGCCGAGGGACTCGGCGATCGTTGAAAGCTTGATCTTTTGCGCCACGTTGCCTCCCCGACGCTCTTCCTCACACGGGGTCTGCGCCCCGCTTCCCGTTTACTTAAAAATTTTAAGTAAACTCTTTTAACGGAGCTTGCAACCATTTCAGATGGTGCGGCGCCTTCAACCTTCGGCGGAGAGGGCGTTTTCGAGGTTGTCGCTGACCTGCTGAAGAAGTTCGAGCAGCCGGCGCATCTGCTTTTCGTCGAGATCACGAAACGCGGCATCCATGACGGTGTGGCTGGAGGTTTCGACATTGGCGAGTTTGGCGCGGCCATCGTCCGTCAGCCAGACGGTTGTCTGGCGGCCATCGTCGCCGCCCTTGCGGGTCAGGAGGCCCTGCGCTTCCATGCGGGTGATGGTTCGCGTGATCGTCGGAGGCTTGACGCCCAAGCGGGTCGCAATGGCCCCTGCAGTGAGACCATCTTCTTCGCCGAGCGCGGACATCACGCCCTCCTGTCCGCCGTAGAGGCCGACATCGCTCAGCGTGCGTGACGTGAGGGTTCGGAACTGGCGGGCGACCTGGGCGACCTCGAATGCGATGTCTGCAGGACTGGCTGACAGCTTGCTGCGCTTGCCCTCTTTTTTCTTGTCCTTGTTTTTCTTGGCCATCTGTCCGCTTGCCTCCGTGCCGAAGCACGTTATGACTCCCCTTCAAAAGGGATACCGGAGGTTTCAGGACGTGTCCACGCTGTCGAAAGGTCCAATGGCAGGAAAAGACGAGCGCATCGCCGTGCTACCGCTCGGCGCGCATGAGCAGCATGGGCCGCATCTGCCATTTGCCACCGATACGATTATTGCAACCGGCGTTGCGCGCCGCGCCCAGACATTGCTGCCGAAGGATCTGGACGTGATCTTCCTGCCGACGGAGGCGGTCGGCTATTCGATCGAGCATATCGATGTGGAGGGCACGCGGACGCTGACCTACCAAGAGGCGGTCGAACGCTGGCTGGGCATTGCGGAGCGGCTGAGCGAGGACGGCATCCGCCGTCTCGTTCTGCTCAACGCGCATGGGGGGAACTCGCCGCTGATGACGATCGTTGCGACCGAGGCGCGCGTGCGGTTCGGCATGCTCTGCGTGGCCTCCAGCTGGACCCGATTCGGCGCGGAAGCAGGCCTCGTCACGGCGGAGGAAAAGGCGATTGGCATTCATGGTGGGGAGATCGAGACCTCGGTGATGCTGGCGCTTGCGCCGGAACTCGTGGACATGGCCAAGGCCCGCGACTTTGCGTCCCGTCAGAGTAACTTTATCGAGGATTTCAAGCATCTGCGTGCCTACGGGCCGCATGCGTTCGGCTGGATGATGCGGGACCTCAATGCCGATGGCGTTGCCGGAAACGCGGCGCTGGCGACGGCGGAGAAGGGGCGCCAGATGATCGATCGTGCTGCGCGCGGCCTGATCGAGTTGCTGCAGGATGTTGCGCGCTTCGATGTCACCCTTTTCGACGCTACAGAGACGCCTTGAGTAGCGGGTGACCGGCCAGGAAATCGACGAAGGCGCGGACCTTGGGGCTGCGATTTCCTCCGGGCGGCATGATCGCATGGATCGGAAAAGGATCGATACGATGAACATCCTTCAGGATTTCGACGAGGCGGCCGTCCCTGAGAGGCTGCGCGATCGTCAGGCGCGCCAAGCGACCGATGCCGAGGCCGGCCAGCATCATGTCAACGATGACATCGGCGCTGTCGGTGACGAGGGTGCCGCCCACCTCCTGCAGATTCACGCCTTCGGGTGAGGCAAAGGGCCAGCGCCGGAGATAGGGGAAACCGGAAATAACAATGCAATTGTGGTTCGCCAGCTCCGCGGGCGTTTTCGGCATGCCATGACGCTCGAGATAGGCGGGGCTGGCGCAGATGGCGCGGGAGGATTCGCCGATCTTGCGGGCAACGAGCGAGGGGTCGCCCAGCTGGCCCATGCGCAGGGCGACGTCCCATTGCTCACCGATCAGATCGACCTGCCGGTCGGCGATCCCAAGGTCGAGGCGGATCTTCGGATAGCGGGCCAGAAAATCCGGAATGATCGGGCCCAGCACGTGGCGGCCGAAGGCGGTGCCAGTGTTGACGCGCAGCAGCCCGGACGGCTCGGCAGCACTCGCCATCACCTCCTGCTCCGCATCCTCGACGGCCGCAAGAATGTCGCGGGCGCGAGCGACATAGGTTGCGCCCTCCGAGGTCAGCGATAAACGGCGGGTGGTGCGGGTGATCAGCCGGATGCCCAAACGGGACTCCAGCCGCCCGACCAGCTTGGACACAGCCGATGGCGTCAATGCCAGATCGTCGGCCGCCTGCGCAAAGCTTCCCGTCTCCGCGATCCGGCAGATGGCTTGCATTTCCTTCAGGGAGGCGTCTGACATAGCTGAATAAAATTCACTTATGTGAGGAATTTTCCGGTCATTATCATCATTCAGGAATGAATTAAGATCAAGGCCAATTGATGCGAGGGGAAGCATAAGGCTTCCTGCAAAGGAGAGCGACATGGCCGAGATTGATAGCACCCTTGCCGGCGGGTTCGAACTTGTCGGAGAAATCGATGCGCCACAGCGGCGCGCGTTTCGCGAAAGGGAGGTGCCGGTCGACATCTGGCCGGGCACGAGCACGGATATGGCGAGCCTGGAGCGCAACGCGGAAGAATGGCGGCGCGAGGAGCGCCGCCGGGCGTTGAGAGGATTTATCCGCCGTTTGTTCAGGCGGTAACGGGCGAGAGACCAGCGGCCGGAGCTGCAACCGGCTGAGCGGGCTTCGCCTTCTGGCGGTTCGCCTGTTCGCGCATGTCCAGCCAGTACGCGGCGATGATCTGGATAAACACGCCATTGGCGATCAGCAGCAGTCCGGTTTCGGGCCAGTTGCCGATGACGGCCATGATCGCCTGGGCGAGCACAGCCAGAACCGTGCCGATCAGGAAGATCGCCAGACCGTGACGACCGATGACGGCGAGCGGATTGTCATGGTCGAGCCGGGTGATGCGCGACAGGAACGGCACCGACAGGAAGATATAGACGAGCGCCAGCATGTGGGCGAGACGCCAGCCGGTGAGATAGGTCTTGTCGAAGCCGGTCAACACAAACGGCAGGTCGAGCGACAGGTCAGAATGCGCGCCGAGGTTCATCACGGTCCAGAGCGCAGAGAACAGCACGAAGGTGATGGAAGCCGCAAGCAGGCCGGGACTTCCGCCGATGCGGCCACCGCGGGCGATGTGACGTGCGCCGACATAGCCGATCACGAACAGGAACTGCCAGGAAAGTGGATTGAAGAACCAGATGCCGTCTTCCAGCATGCGCGGCGGACCGATGCGCCATGTGCCGGCCAGCGCCCAGATCAGGGCGGAGACCGCAATCAGCATGGCAGGGTTGCGGCGCTCCAGCCAGATCATGGCCGGCGCCATCGCCATCAGCACCATATACATCGGAAGGATGTTGTTGTAGCCCAGCTGGTGGCCGAGCGTCGTCAGCGCAACAAGTCCCTTCATCGGCGCCTCCATCACCGGGCCGATTGCGACCTGCGTCATCAGGTCAGGGCGCAGGAAGAGCCAGGCGGCTCCGACAAAGATGGTCAGTGTCAGGAGCGTGCCGGCCATGTGCGCAGCGAAAAGGGTTCCCACACGACGCCACGCCTTCACGGTGAGCGAGGCCAGGTTCGTCAGGTCGTATTTGCGGCCATAGGCGAGCGCGACGGCAATGCCTGAAATCAGGACGAAGAGCTCGGATGCATCCGAGAAACCGAAATTCTTCATCGTCCAATGTTCAAGCGGCTGGCCGGGAACATGGTCAATGAAGATCATGAGAAGCGCGAGCGCGCGGAGAACGTCCAGCCGTGTATCGCGGCGACGTACGGGTGTTGGCGTCGGAGCAGCTTTTGCGGGCGAAGCGTGGATCGCTGACATGGGTTGTCTCCTTTCGCCCGACAACGCACGGACGATTCGCTTGTTCCATCATGTTCATTCGGGAGGGAAGCAGAAGTGCGTTCCCGGCGTGGCTGCATTGTGAAAATTTCATGACAGACGTTAAATCGCGCATTCTGCCCCGGCTTTTAATTCCTCCAAATTATTGCGGTCCGGCGGTGGCCCGTCCTATATAGACGTCAAATTGACGAGCCCATTCCCCTGGAAGGTGGACCATGACCGAAGCGCAAGCGAACAAACCCATCCCCGTCACCGTGCTGACCGGCTATCTCGGCTCCGGCAAGACGACGCTGCTGAACCGGATCCTGACCGAGAACCACGGCAAGAAATACGCCGTCATCGTCAACGAGTTCGGGGAAATCGGCATCGACAACGACCTGATCGTCGAGTCGGACGAAGAAATCTACGAAATGAACAATGGCTGCGTCTGCTGCACCGTGCGCGGCGACCTGATCCGCGTCGTGGAAGGCCTGATGCGCCGTCCGGGTCGTTTCGACGGTATCATCGTCGAAACCACGGGCCTCGCCGATCCGGTTCCGGTGGCGCAGACGTTCTTCATGGACGACGATGTGCGCGCCAAGACCGAGCTTGACGCCGTGGTCGCGCTGGTCGATGCCAAGCACCTGCCGCTGCGCCTGAAGGACAGCCGCGAGGCGGAAGACCAGATCGCTTTCGCCGACATCGTCATCATCAACAAGACCGACCTCGTCTCGCATGACGAGCTGCATCAGGTCGAGGACGTCGTGCGCGCGATCAATCCCGCTGCCCGCATCATGTTTGCCAAGCGGTCGGAAGTGGATATCGCCAAGATCCTCGATCAGGGCGCGTTCAACCTTGAAAAGGCGATGGAAAACGATCCGCATTTCCTCGACGAATACGAGGATCACGTCTGCGGTCCCGATTGCGACCACGATCATGACCACGGCCATCACCATCACGACCACGATCACCACCATCATGATCACGACCATGATCATCATCACCACGATCATGGCCATCACCATGGCACGCCGTCGGCGATCCATGACGTGACGGTGAAGTCCATTTCGCTGCGTGGCGGCGAGATGAACCCGGACAAGTTCTTCCCGTGGATCCAGAAGATCACGCAGACGGACGGCCCGAAAATCCTGCGTCTCAAGGGCATTATCGCCTTCACTGGCGATGAAGAGCGCTATGTCGTTCAGGGCGTCCACATGATCATCGAAGGGGATCACCAGCGTCCCTGGAAGGACCACGAAAAGCGCGAAACGCGCCTCGTCTTCATCGGCCGCGATCTCGACCAGGAAAAGCTGGAGCGTACGTTCAAGGCTTGCGAAGCGCAGACGGTTGCCGCCTAAATGCCCACAGTTGCCCCGCTTGATCTCGAAGGCCACATCGTCGGCGCGCATTTTCTCGGCGATGTTCCTTTCTTCACGTCCGCATCCGGCGAGGTCCATCGTCTCGACCTGGGCCACAAGACGGTCGCGGCCCATGAGGGCCTGCTTGCCTCCATCAAGGATGACGCCAACAATACGCTGGTGACATCGGGCGAGGACGGCAAGATTAACCGCATACATGGCGACGGCCGTGTCGAATTGCTGGCCGAGGAGCCGCGCAAGTGGATTTCCGTCATCGCCGCTGGCCCACAGGGCGCGATCGCTTATGGTCTCGGCAAGGAATCCAAGGTGCGGCTGGCCGACGGCACGGTGAAGAGCTTTGCCGAGCAACGGACCGTGGAAGCCATCGCCTTTGCGCCCAAGGGTCTGCGCATCGCTGCAGCGCGCTATAACGGCGTCACGCTGCATTGGGTCATGACGGCGGGCGCGCCGATCGATCTGGACTGGAAGGGTGCGCATAATGCCGTGACCTTCTCGCCGGACGGGCGCTTCGTCGTCACGGCTATGCAGGAAAATGCGCTGCATGGCTGGAAGATCGACGTGAAGCCGGGCGAAGAAGCGCGGCACATGCGCATGACCGGCTATCCGGCCAAGGTCAAGTCGCTGTCCTGGTCGGTCAAGGGCAAGTGGCTGGCTTCGTCGGGCGCGCCGGCTGCGATCGTCTGGCCCTTTTCGGCCAAGGACGGTCCGATGGGCAAGCCGCCGCTGGAACTCGGCACGCGCGGCAACATCATGGCGACTGCCGTTTCCTGCCATCCGGCGGAAGAGGTCGTGGCCATCGGCTTCATCGACGGCATGATCCTTCTGGTGCGTTTTGCCGACGAGAAGGAAGTGGTGCTGCGTCGTCCGGGCAAGGGCGCGATTACCTCGATGGCCTGGTCGAAGTCCGGCAAGCTGCTGGCTTTTGCCTCGGAAGCCGGCGATTGCGGCGTGGTCGATATCGCGGGGTGACACGATGCCGATGCCGCAGGAATATTTCCACGCATCGCGCGACTTCGAGGCCTTCATGGAAGACCTCAAGCGAATCTCCCTGCTGCAGACGACGCATCAGTGCTTCACGATGGTGGAGGCCGTCTTTCATGCCCTGCGCAGCCATATGAACGTGGGCGAGGCGCTCGCCTTCGCGGATTGCCTGCCGCCCGTTCTCCGGGCGATTTTCGTGTCGGACTGGGACGTCGATGCTCCCATCCGACCGACCACCGACCGGGCGGGGCTGCAGCGCGAAATTCTGGCGCTGCGGCACAATCACAATCTCTCCACGCCCTCGGCGCTGGAAGATGTCGGCGCGGCGCTGCGTCAGAACATGGACGGGGAAGAATTCGGCCGTCTGCTGGACACCTTGCCGCCGGACCTTGCCGGTTTCTGGCGCTGAGATTTTCCGTTTATCGATCCTTCTTTGAGCCTTGTTCCGTCAGTCAGGCCTTGCCGTTCTCCGGCCTTCGATGTTGGGGCGCGGTTTCAAGAACCGAGAGCCTCCCTGGTGCCCTTCGACGGGTTTTCGGCATTTTCGGAACGGTGGCCGATCACGCGGTTTCGGCCCAGCCGTTTTGCCTCATAGAGGGCGGCGTCCACAGCCATCAGGGCGTCGATCGGGGAAATTCGACGGCAGTCTTCATATGTCACAACGCCAAGGCTTGCCGTGACATGCGGAGCGGTTGGCGAACTGGAATGCGCGATCGCCAGGCTTTCGATCTTCAGCCGGCTTCGTTCTGCCCATTCGGTTGCCAGATCGAGCGTCGTCTCCGGCAATATGATCGCGAATTCCTCGCCGCCGTATCGGGCAAGCGTTTCCGTTGGGCGGGACACGGTCTGGCTCAGGGACAAGGCAACAGACTGCAGAGCCTCATCGCCCTGAACATGTCCGTAGGTATCGTTGAATTGCTTGAACGCATCGATATCGAGAAGGATCAGGGAGAGCGGCTTTCCCGAACGGGTGTGGCGGTCGAGCTCATTCTGGAGCGTAAGGTCGAAATGGCGTCGGTTTGACAGGTTGGTCAGGGCATCGGTCACGCTCAGGCGATAGATTTTCTCGGTCAGGCCACGCAATTCTGCCTCTGCGCGTTTGCGCTCCGAGATGTCACGGACGATCGAGCAGTTGAACGCGCGCCCCTCGAACTGGACGTAGTTGACCGTCACCTCGATCGGAATTTCATCACCGGATTTCGAGACGTTCACCGTTTCCAGGCGAAACGACTTCTGCTCGACGACGTCCTGCCAATGCTTTTGCCAACGGTCCTCATCGAATAACGGATCGATTTCCCAGACGTGCATCTGCGAGAGCTCCTCGGCGGAATATCCCAGGAGTTTTGTCGCAGCCGGGTTCACGAAAACATATCTTCCGCTTTCGTTGAGCCATATGACCATGTCCGCCAACTTCTCGACGGTCGTGTTGGTCAACATCAGGCGATATGCCAGGTTGTCGTTCAGGGCAGCCATTCCGTCGTGTCTCTCTCCTTCGATGGCGCAGAACTATGAGGCCGGCGTAAATTTTCCGTGTCATCGCAGACAGAGAAACCGTGACTGCGCGGAAGCCCAGCACGCGTGGAGATGAAATCACCCCTCGGCTCACGCGAAGAAACGATGCTTGCTTGAAGCGAAACCGAGGAAAGGGAGGGCAAGTCTCTCCCGTCACCCATGTCGGCCGTGCCGAAATGGGTGACGATGGTGTTCAGCTTTGCCTCTCACCATTCCAGTTCCATATGCGGCCGTCCGTTGGAGGTCTTCTCCACGGTGCGGCCGTCTTCGCCGATCGTGCAGGTCACGCGCTTTCTGAAGGCGGAGAAACTGTCGAAGGTGACGACATCCACCGGCTCGTCGAAATCGAACGTGATGCGGTATCGTCCCGGCGCATGCGTCAGCGCCTGCACGGAGAGGATTTCCGCCCTGAAGGGCTGGCCGAGATAATGGCCAGAGACCTTCGAGCCGAGCATCCAGGGATTGAGCGGCGGGCGGTTGCCGGCTTTCGCGGCGAGCGTGTTCCAGTCGCGGAATCCATATTGGGCGGCGATCAGTTCCAGCGCTTTGGAGTGGGTAATGTCCTGGCTCTCATCCTTCATGCGGGCGCGCAGGCGCTTGGCCTGATCCTTGAGGGTTTCGAGCGAGGGGATGGGCATCGATTGTGACATGACACGAGTCCTTGCCGCATTCGCAGTGCCGATATCGGGACCCGCATTGCCGATGGCGCGAATGCATCAGAGCTTCGGTCATCAATCGGAGGATTCGATGCAAGTCCTTGCGGACCGCACCGGGAACTTCACCAAGGCAAATGCCAGCGGGTGGCGGGCGTTCCCAAGCCACTGGCCCGCTTATGCCTTAAATCGGTTCTGCAATCAAGCGACGGTCGGAACCGCCATCAGAACCGCCACATAATGGATCGCCGCTGCAGCCAGCACATGGGTGTGCCAGATGGCGCGGGAATAGGGCAGGCGGTCGAAGTGATAGAAGATCGTGCCGGCCGTGTAGGTCACGCCACCGATGAGCAGTAGGATCAGCACGCTCGGATGCATGTATTCGATCAGCGGCCAGGCAGCTAGGATGCCGAGCCAGCCCTGGCCGAGATAAAGGAAGAAGCCGGCGCGCGGCCACCGGTGGAAGAAGGCGAGCTTCATGACGATGCCGACGATGGCGAGGGTCCAGGTCGCGATCGCCAGCCCCCATCCGAGCCAGCCGCCGAGACCGATGATGGCGATCGGCGTGTAGGTGCCGGCGATCATCAGGTAGATCGCGGCGTGGTCGAAGCGGCGCAACACGGCGCGGACCCTGCCGTGGATGGTGAGATTGTAAGCCGCAGAGAACGAGAAGGTTGCAATCAGCCCCACGCCGTAGAAGATCAGCGGCCAGACCCAATCAGCCGGCAGCCGCAGGCTTGCCCAGACGATCAGTGCCGATGCGGCTGCAATCGCGGCCGCAACGCCGATCACATGGACGACGCCATCCGCGAAATGTTCCCAGGGCGTGTGCGGCAGCTGAAATCGGGTCATGGGGTGGTCTTGGATCTCGTCTGGGTGGTTCGTGAGCGCAGTTTACCGGGCAGGACTGCGCAAGGCAATCGCCGCAACTGCGACATTCGCGCCAGCGTTCCCGCAAGCTTAATCAGCCGTAAGAGCAGCCATCATGACAGATGATGTCCGATTTCACCGAAATGCAAAAGGGCTCAGCAATTTCTTGCTAAGCCCTTGAAAAGGATGGTGGGCGTGACAGGGATCGAACCTGTGACCCCTACGATGTCAACGTAGTGCTCTCCCGCTGAGCTACACGCCCATCCGATGTCGGCGCATAGATCATAAAATGCTTTGCGCCGTCAATAGGGTTTTTGAAGCTTTTTTTGCAATCGGTGCAAAAGCTTCCGTGGCCGCCTGATCAGGCGGCCAGCATCTTGTTGACCTCGTCGACGAGGTCGCGAAGGTGGAAGGGCTTGGAGAGAACCTTGGCGTCCTTGGGGGCGCGCGAATCCGGGTTGAGGGCCACGGCCGCGAAGCCGGTGATGAACATGACCTTCAGATCCGGGTCCAGCTCGGTGGCGCGGCGGGCGAGTTCGATCCCGTCCATTTCCGGCATCACGATGTCGGTCAGAAGCAGCGAGAAGGGCTCCTCACGCAGACGGTCGTAGGCGCTGGCGCCGTTGTCATAGGACATGACGTTATAGCCTGCGCGCTCGAGCGCCTTGACCAGGAAACGGCGCATGTCGTTGTCGTCTTCTGCGAGGAGGATCTTCTGGGTCATTTTCTCTGACATCTGGTGTTTTCTCGTTCTGGCATATGAACATGAGTTGTATGCTGGAGCGGGTAAATTTCCCGTGAACAGCAGCGCCTGAAGCTTGGTGCGATCTGTCAGATCCGCGGCCGCGCTTCAGATGCTTGTATTTGTCGCATGTCATGACCGCAAAACCGCCGCACAGTTTTGCACGACATGCTTCAAGCCTCTGTATAACGCTGCGGAAGCCTGTTTGGCTCCAGCGAATGGTTTTGACTTCGCAGCCGCCTGCTGGCAACATGTTTGACACCGCAAATCACCACAACAACAAAACATGGTAAAGGGGAATGATGCACGGCGCGGACGAGGAAAAGATCGATTTCGAGGTCTTCGAGCCTGCCGCTCATACAATCCCCTTTGTGTTCAACTCTCCGCATAGTGGTCGGCGCTACAGCCGGGACTTCATGGCTCAGTCGCGGCTCGATCCGTTGACGATCCGCCGTTCGGAAGATGTTTATGTGGAGGAGTTGTTCGCGTCTGCGGTGTCTCTCGGCGCACCCATGCTGATTGCGCATTTTCCACGTGCCTTTCTCGATGTGAACCGGGAGCCCTACGAACTCGATCCTCGCATGTTCATCGGCGAATTGCCGGCACACGTGAACCGCAACTCCGTCCGGGTCGCTGGCGGGCTCGGGACCATTCCGCGCATCGTCGCCGAGAACACGGAAATCTATCGCACGCGGCTGACGGCGGAGGAGGGGCTGGAGCGGATCGAGGCGGTGTACAAGCCCTACCATGCATGTTTGCGCAAACTGATTGCCCGCACGCATGTCTGCTTTGGGCAGGCAATCCTCATCGACTGCCATTCCATGCCGGGCAACATCCGCATTCCGGGGTCGCCGGAAAGGCCGGAAATCGTTATCGGTGACCGTTATGGCACAAGTGCTTCCTCGCGGCTCACGCGGGCGGCGAGCGACATCCTGACCGACCTCGGCTTTGCGACCGTACGCAACAAGCCCTACGCGGGTGGCTTCATTACCGAACACTACGGTCGCCCGGCCCGTAGCCTTCATGCCATACAGATCGAGGTCAACCGTTCGCTCTATGTCGACGAGACGACATTGGAGCGGAAGCCGGAATTCCTGCTGATTGTAGGATTGCTGCGTGAGTTCATGATGCGGCTGGCCGATTACGTCGCCGAGACATCGTCGGATACGGCGTTTGCGGCCGAGTGATCCGTCCTCTCTCCAAGTCGGAAAGGAAACGCTTCCATCGTCTTGGCTTTAGCTAAGTGTTGGAAATCGCAGGTGAAGGGCTCCGCCCTGTCTCGGGTGTCCCAATTCATCCCTCAGCAAGCTCAACAAGTCCATCGGCTATGCTTTTGGGCGCGAGCAATTCTCTCCCGTCAGGGGCTCTATTGGCCAAAAAAAACCGCGCCATTGGGCGCGGTCAAATCTAGGGAGGAAACACCCAAGGAGGGTATTACAGCCGCGAGCGACTGTAAGATGACATTAATATTGCAGCGCACACATGTCAATCGATTTGGCACAGGATTTAAGCAGATTTTTCTCATGCTCAAATTTTACCCAGTCGTGATGCATGCGGCGTCAGATGTCAAAAAACGCACTTTCCTTGGCCTGCGATTTCCGGTTTAAGCATTGCGTATCTGCAGAGGAAAAGCGCGGTTTGCGCGCCCATGAGGACCCCATGTTGCCAGACAGAGCGTTTTTCGATCGTCTTGCCGAGCTTGCGGCGCGCGAGACGCTGCCGCGCTTTCGCGCGGGTGCGGCCGTGGTCAACAAGGAGGCAGGTGGTTTCGACCCCGTGACCGAGGGCGACCGGGCGGCGGAAGAGGCGATCCGCACCGAAATCGAGCGCGCTTTTCCCGGTCACGGCATTCTGGGCGAAGAGCATGGCAATGTTGGTCTCGACCGTGAGAATGTCTGGGTCATCGATCCGATCGACGGTACGCGCGCCTTCATTTCTGGGCTCCCGGTCTGGGGAACCCTGATCGGGCTCTACAGAGGCGGGCGGGCGAATATGGGGCTGGTCGATCAGCCTTTTACCGGCGAGCGCTATTTCTCCGACGGGCTGGCGTCCTATTACAGCGGTCCCGGCGGCGCGCGGCAGATCCACACCCGCGACTGTGGCGATATCTCCAACGCGACGCTGTTTTCTACATCGCCGCATCTGTTCAGCGGTGAAGACGAACGGAAATATCGGGCTGTCGAGAAAAAAGTCCGGCTGTTCCGCTACGGCTGTGATTGCTATGCCTACATGCTGGTCGCCAGCGGCAATATCGACCTCGTCGTCGAGAATCAGCTGAAGCCCTACGATGTCGGCGGCATCATCCCGATCATCGAGAATGCGGGTGGCGTGATTACCACCTGGGAGGGCGGCCGACCGGAAATGGGCGGGCGCATCGTTGCAGCGGCGACGCCGGCTCTGCATCGCCAGGCGATGGAACTGCTGGCAGGCTGATCAGCCTGCGATATTTTCCGCAGCTTCGTCCTTGTTGCCGTCCTCCTCGATGAGGCGGACGGGTTCGGCGAAGCCGCCGGGGATGAAGGCGAGAAGTGCGGCCATGGCCTGGGCGCGATATTTTTCTGCCTCCTGAAACACCTCGTGTTCCGATCCGTTGATCGGGATCAGCTTGCCGGCCCGAAAGTAGCGCGACATCCGCTCGATTTCCGGATAGGAGGCCACCCGGTCGCCTGTGGGACCGAGAACCAGGGTGGGGACCGTAATCGATTGCAGGTAGGTCGGCGAGACCACCTTGCGCGCGGCTTTCAGGCATTCATGCAGCCAGCGCCAAGTGGGTGGCCCGAGCGCCAGTTCGGGATATGTGTCGAGGATGGCCTGATTGCGCGCGAAACGTTGCGGGTCAGAGGTTACCGCATTTTCCGAGAAATTCGAATAGTCCTTGTCCTTGCGCGAGGCGCGGCCTCCCAGTCCGATCAGGCACATGACGCGAGCGACCAAACGAACGAGGCGGGGCGAGGGGCTCGTGGAGGCGAGGCCCAGGAAGGGGGCGGAAACCACAATCCGCTCCACCCGGTTGGCGATCCGCCGGGCGCTGGCCAAGGCAATGAGGCCGCCGGTCGAATGGCCGACCAGAAAGAAGGGGAGCTTGGCGTCCGGCAGCACGATCTGCTCGAAGAAGGCATCCAGATCCCTCTGGTAGTCGTCGAAGCGGCGGACATGGCCGAGCCGCCTGTTCTTGAGGAGACGCGACGAGCCACCTTGTCCGCGCAGGTCGAAGGCGGCGACCCAAAGGCCGGCGGCGGTGATGTCGGCAATCGTTTCGGCATATTTCTCGATCGTCTCGTTGCGACCCTGCACCAGCACGACCGTTCCCTTGGGTGGCGAGGCCTTGCCCTTGAAAACGGCGTAGCGCAGGTCGAGCCCGTCGTGCGTCTTGAAAGTGCCGACCATATGGACCGGTGGCAGCGGGTTGTCTGGTGTGGCATGCAGGAAATCGGTCATCGCGCTCTCGATTCAGGTAGAGCGTTTCCGGCGAAACCGGTTCCCACTTCCGCGCGAATTGCTCCAATCTTCTCTTCACCTCTTGAAGCGCAAAAATCAATTCCCATCTGTTTCTCCGAAGACGCCAAACGGGTCTTCTTACACCGTCTCCCGTCGCCTGGAATGGGGCGTGAGGCATTGAAAACATTGACTGACGTCGCTTCTCAGGAGGACATCATGCGTCACATCGACTACTCTCCCCTTTATCGCTCCACCGTCGGCTTCGACCGCCTTTTCAACATGCTTGACGGCGTCGGCCAGCCCGACCAGTCGCAGAGCTATCCGCCCTACAATATCGAGCGGACGGGCGAGAATGCCTATCGCATCACCATGGCCGTTGCCGGCTTCGACGAAAGCGAACTTTCCATCGAAGCGCGCGAACATGCGCTGACCGTGAAGGGTGAAAAATCCGCCGAAACCGATAAGGATGTCGACTATCTTTATCGCGGCATCGCCAAGCGCGCCTTCGAGCGCCGCTTCCAGCTTGCCGACTATGTCGAAGTGCGTGGTGCCTCGCTGAAGAACGGCCTGCTCCACATCGACCTCGTGCGCGAAATTCCTGAAACGATGAAGCCGCGCCGCATCGATATCGTCGCCTCGAAGAGCGAAGCTCCCAAGGCGATCGAAGGCCAGCTCAACTAAGCTGGCTTAATTCCGAACATACTCCTCCGGTTTGATTGGAAGAGGCCCCCGGTTTCCCTGCCGGGGGTCTTTTCTTGTTCGGGGTCAGGCCATGCGAGGCTGCTGCTGTACAAGGCGTGCGAGGAGGGTATCCAGCGAGATCGCGCCACCGCCCTTGAGTGCCAGGTAGACCAACGGCACGCTCCAGAGCAGGCGCTGGTCGGTAATGAGGCTGTCGGGGAAGCGGTCGAAGAGCGCGCCGATGGTCTGGGCATCCGCCATGTGGCCGAAGATGTCGGTCAGCGTCTGGACGATGACGAAGCCGATCATGCCGACGGCTGCCACGCGGGTGAAGAGACCGACCACGACCAGTGCGGGCAAGATGAGTTCCATATAGGTGCCGAGCGGTACAATGATCTTCCAGGGGAAGAAGGGGAGCGCCGACACATCGCCGCTGACCGCATCCATCGCCTTCGGCGCGATCTGGTAGTAGGCGCCGTCCTGAATCTGAAAGAAGCCGGCAAAGCCTTCGCCGACCTTCGTGCCGAAGGAGTTCAGGAAGTAGAAATAGAGCACGGCGAAGAAGACGAAGCGGGTGAAGAGGCCGAGAAACCAGCCCTCCGTCAGCTTCTCCGCAAGGCCGAAGATCCCATCGTGCAATTGTTTGATCTTCAATAGAAAATTCATATCACGCAACCTCCATCCCCTCAAACAGGACCTTTGAAAAAGCGCCTGCCTCGATGATTGCCGAAATTGCGGCGGGCAGGTTGAAATCCGAATCGGCGGATAGGGCGGCACCTGCCGCGTCGCCGAGCGTTTTGCCTGCAATCAGCAAGCCGACGAAATCCGCGCCGCCCTTGGGCAGATGGCGGATCTGTGGATCGTAGGCTGGGCGGGTGATCAGGCCGTCTTCCTCGATAAAGGGGTCAAAATCGTCCAGCGGTTGGCCGGCACGGTCTCGCGCCATGATCGTCACCGCGGCGTGCTTGCCGCGAAAGAGCCGCGTCGCGGGATGGGCGGCGAAGGTGAGACCGGCAAGCTGTTCGGGGGCGACGCGTTGCAGGACCGTGCCGGCCAGCGGGGCGGCGTCGGCGGCGTGGAAGCTGTCGAGCCAGAGCCGTTCAAGCCAGGCGACATCGGGCAGGAAAGGCAGGTCTGCCGCCGGCTCGAACTGGTCCACAAAGGCTGGAAAGGTGGCGCCATATTCAAAGAGGAGGCGCGAGGTCGGCGGATGATCCTGCACGTAGAGCCGGGCCATGGCGCGGAAAAACTCCTCCCCGACGAGGTTCTGGATGGTCGGGAAGATTTCGGAAAGCGCGTTGACGAGGCTGACCGCCACGTTGTTGCGATAGATGCCGAAGCGTTTGCCGGCCGGTCTGCCCTCCGGTGTCACGAGGCCATCCGGCACGTCGCGATCCGGATCGAGAAGGGCGGCGGCAAAGGCCTGTTGCCGGGATGACGGGGCATCAGCCATGGCGTGCGCCCATGAGATAGGTGCTGGCGTGGCGGGCCAGGATCGCGTCGGCGGCCTGCGCCTCTCGCCGGAGCACCGGCCATTCGGGAACGTCATTGTCCCATTCGATGAGGGTCGGCAGCGGACCGGTCTGGCTGATGACGATATTGTAGAGATGCCAGACCTCGTCATCCACCGGGCGGTCGTGGGCATCGATCAGCAGGCGCGCGCCGTCCTCGTCTTCGTCTTCCGCATGGCCTGCAAGGTGGATTTCCTCCACGAGTTCGAGCGGGAAATCGTGCAGATAGGTGAGCGGCTTGAAGCGGTTGTTGACGGATGAGACGAGAACGTTGTTCACGTCGAGCAGCAGACCGCAGCCGGTGCGGCGGGCGATCTCGCGAATGAAGTCCGTTTCGCTCATGGTCGAGCGCTCGAAGAGGGCGTAGGTCGAGGGATTTTCGAGCAGGATCTTTCGGCCGATCGCCAACTGCACACTATCTATGTGATCGCAGACGCGGTCGAGTGTCTCGCGATCGTAGGGAACCGGCAGAAGATCGTTGAAATAGCTGTCGTCATGCGTCGACCAGGCTAGGTGCTCGGACACCTGTTCGGGCTCGTAGCGCTCGACGACGGCCTTGAGACGCGAAAGGTGCATGGCGTCGAGCCCTTTCTCCGAGCCGATCGAGAGACCGACGCCATGCACAGAGAGCGGAAAATGCTCCCGCATGCGGTTCAGCAGGCGATGCGGGTGACCGCCAGCCCCCATGTAGTTCTCCGCATGCACTTCCAGGAAACCGATCCGGTAGCCGTCCGCGAGGATCGCGTCGGCATGGACGGATTTGAAGCCGGCGCCAGCGCGAGCGGGCAACGTCTTGCCGTTTCGGGCAGGGTGGCCGAGAGCTTCCGGTTTCATGACATTCTTCCTTCAAATGAAATTGGTCATAAAAATGCGACGCCCCAGCCGAGGGTAGCCCGGACGCCGGATTCAAAGGTCAATGCCACGCCTCTTCTTGTCCGGGTTCGGAACCGCGGACGGCTGAGGCATCGACACAGGTCTGGTTGTCCGGGCTTCAGACGCTGCAATAAGCGTCTGCCGCTCTCTCAGGCTGCTCTCAGGCCGGCAGATCTCGCTTCAGGGCTTCCAGCGAGCCCTTGCGGTCGCCCGGGAGCTTCATCGTCATGCAGGTGCCCTTGGCGACATATTTCCAGGAGTTGCCTTGATAATCGACTTTGGATGTGCCGGCGCAGGTCGTGCCGGGGCCAGCGGCACAGTCGTTCTTGCCGGCCATTGCGACGCCGAAGCACTTTTCCTTGGCGTCATCGGCTGCAGCCGGGGTGACGGACGAGACAAAGGTCGTGGCGGAAACGGCCATCATGAGGGCGCTGGCTACTGCAGATGCGCCAATTACAGTCTTGGTGGACATTATGGATCTCCTCAAATTGTTGGGTTCGACGAGGTTGAAATTCCCGCCGCCGGGCCGCTCTGGTCCGGTGAAAAGAAGCTCGCACATTTCATCTTAAAATGGAAATCAAGCCGCGTTTACCCAGCGATAAACGGCGTGTGATCGCGGCGTGACACATACGTCATCAACAGCGCGTCTGGCGTGAAGCCTCCGTGATCTCGAGGTTACCCAAGAAGCGCGATAAAGCAATCCACGTCCGAAACGTCCGTGGCAAAAGCGGTCACGAGGCGGACAAGCGTCTCATCGGGTGCCATCGTGTCATGCAGATGCTCGGGAATCTCATGCCAGTCGTAGAACTGGGCGCCGGCGTCCCGCAGGCGCTGTGCGGCATCGTTGCGCAAGATGGCGAAAACTTCGTTGGCATTCGTTTCCCAGGCGGCGCGGGCATGGGCGCTCGCCGCAATGCCGGCGCGCAGGCGATCGGCCATGGCATTGGCATGAGACGCGAGTTCGAGCCAGAGCCCGTCCTCGAAATACGCTTCGAACTGGGCGGCGACGAAGCGCGTCTTGGAGAAGAGTTGGGCCGACTGCTTCCGGATGAAGGGCAATTGGCGGGCCTGCTCCGGGTTCATGAAGACGATGGCTTCGGCGCACCAGCAGCCGTTCTTCGTTGCGCCGAAGGAGAGGATATCGACGCCGCGTTTCCATGTCATTTCGGCTGGCGAGACATCAAGCGCCGTCAGCGCATTGGCGAAGCGCGCGCCATCCATATGAAGCGGGATGTCGTGGCTCTTGGCGATGCCGGCGATGCGCTCGATTTCTTCCAGAGAATAAAGCGTGCCCGACTCGGTCGATTGGGTCACTGTGACCGCCATTGGCTGACCGGCATGAATGAAGGCGGGGGGCACGGCGCGGATGCCGCGCTCGAGGCTCAATGGATCGATTTTGCCATCCTTGCCGGCGATCGGCGAAAGGCGGGCGGCGCTGGAAAAGAAGCCCGGCGCGCCGCACTCGTCGCAGAAGACATGCGCGCTGTCATGGCAGAAGATGACACCGCCGGGCTTGCCGACGCTCGCCAGCGCCAGCGAGTTGGCGGCCGTCCCCGTCGAGACAAAGAAGACTGCGACCTCACGTTCGAAGATCTCGTTGAAGGTCTGCTCGACCTTTTTGTCGAGTGCGGATGTGCCATAGGCTGAGGCAAACCCACCGGCTTCGGTCGTCAGCCGCTGAGCAATTTTCGGATGGGCGCCAGCCCAGTTATCGGAGGCAAAAAACATCGTGAAATCCGGCCGCGTTCGTGTCTTGTAAACGAGAAGGATCGGACCTTAATCAAATACCTCCGGCGCGACCACCGGTGGGCGCGATAAACCGAGAAATTTGACCATTTGGTAATAATCCGAGCTTTTGCGCGAGGCTTCCGAAATTTAATTGCGCAGGTTTATAATTTTGCGAAATCTTGTGCAGGGTTACGTTAATATTTTGCCTCAAGGCCCTTGCAGCTTCGGCGTGTTTCTGGCATAGAACGAATGAAATAGGACAGGTTTGCTGTCCTATTTCGGTCTTGAAGGACCGAAGACGCGGCAATAATGCTGGAAACGGCGACAATCCGCGCTATAGTCCGATCGTCACTTGCGGATGCTAAACGTCCGCCGAAGGGCATCAATCAAGGCATGAGAATTCCCCGCTTCCTGCGTCGGACGACGAGGCAGGCAAGGCTGAGGGATGCTCGCATGAGGACTTGCGGCGAATTGCTGCGATACGGGAATGAACAGGAGCGTCCGCGCGTGCGGACCAGTTTTTGGAGGAAGGACGATGACGGATTTGTCGCCATCTCAGGTCATGGGTGTTGAAATCGCGGCTGGTGAGACCACGGCCACGAAAACCCGCGCCTTCGCTCGAAAACTCCCCGACGCACAAGGGCTCTACGACCCGAAGAACGAGCATGACGCCTGCGGCGTTGGCTTCGTCGCGCATATGAAGGGTGTGAAGTCGCATCAGATCGTCAAGGATGGCCTGTTCATCCTGGAAAACCTGACGCATCGCGGTGCGGTCGGGGCAGACCCGCTGATGGGCGACGGCGCGGGCATTCTCGTGCAAATCCCGGATCGCTTTTTCCGTGAGGAGATGGCGCTGCAGGGCGTCACCCTGCCGAAGGCCGGCGAATATGCCGTTGGCCACATCTTCATGCCGCGCGAGGGCGACCAGGTCGCACATTTCAAGAAGGTCATCGGCGAGGTGATTGCGGAAGAGGGGCAGGTGCTTCTCGGCTTCCGCGACGTGCCGGTCGACAACTCTTCGCTTTCCAAGGCCCCCGACATCGCCGCCACCGAGCCGCACCACGTGCAGGTCTTCATCGGCATGGGTGCAGGCGTAGCGTCTGCCGTCGAATTCGAACGCAGCCTCTTCCTGCTGCGCAAGGTGATCTCCAATCGCATCTATAACGAAGGCGGCGGGCAGGAAAACCGCGACTTCTATCCGGTATCGCTGTCGTCCTCGACCATCGTCTACAAGGGCATGTTCCTGGCCTATCAGGTCGGCGCCTATTACAAGGACCTCACCGATCCGCGTTTCGAAAGCGCGGTTGCGCTGGTGCACCAGCGCTTCTCGACCAACACCTTCCCGTCGTGGAAGCTGGCGCACCCTTACCGCATGGTCGCTCATAACGGCGAAATCAACACGCTGCGCGGCAACGTCAACTGGATGGCGGCCCGTCAGGCTTCCGTCTCGTCGCCGCTCTTCGGCGAGGATATCTCCAAGCTCTGGCCGATCTCCTATGAAGGTCAGTCGGACACGGCCTGCTTCGACAATGCGCTCGAATTCCTCGTGCGCGGCGGCTACTCCATGGCGCATGCCGTGATGATGCTGATCCCGGAAGCATGGTCTGGCAACCAGTCCATGTCGCCGGAACGCAAGGCGTTCTACGAATATCACGCCGCGCTCATGGAGCCGTGGGACGGCCCGGCAGCCGTTGCCTTCACCGATGGTCGCCAGATCGGCGCCACGCTCGACCGCAACGGTCTGCGTCCGGCCCGTTATATCGTCACCTCCGACGATCGCGTCATCATGGCCTCTGAAGCCGGCGTTCTGCCGGTTGACGAAGAGAAGATCGTCACCAAGTGGCGTCTGCAGCCCGGCAAGATGCTGCTGATCGACATGCAGGAAGGCCGCATCATCTCGGACGAGGAGATCAAGTCCTCGCTCGCGAACGCGCATCCCTATCGCAACTGGCTGGACAACACGCAGCTCATCCTCGAAGACCTGAAGCCGGTGGAGCCGCGCGCGCTGCGCCGCGACGTTTCGCTGCTCGATCGTCAGCAGGCCTTTGGCTACACGGTGGAAGACACGAAGATCCTGATGTCGCCCATGGCGACGACGGGTCAGGAAGCCATCGGCTCGATGGGCACGGATACGCCGATTTCGGCCATGTCGTCGAAGTCGAAGCTGCTCTACACCTATTTCAAGCAGAACTTCGCGCAGGTCACCAACCCACCGATCGACCCAATCCGCGAAGAGCTTGTCATGAGCCTCGTCTCCTTCATCGGGCCGCGGCCGAACATTCTCGACCACAAGGGCGCCTCCAAGGCGAAGCGCCTTGAGGTTCGCCAGCCGATCCTGACCAATGGCGATCTGGAAAAGATCCGCTCCATCGGCCACACGGAAGACCGTTTCGACACCAAGACGCTCGACTTCACCTATGAAGCCGAGATGGGTGCCGAAGGTATGCCGGCAATGATCGAGCGGCTCTGCGAACGCGCCGAAGCGGCCGTCACCAGCGGCTATAACATCATCATTCTGTCGGACCGTCAGATCGGGCCGGACCGCATCGCGATCCCGGCGCTGCTGGCGACCGCCGCCGTGCATCACCACCTGATCCGCAAGGGGCTGCGCACCTCGGTCGGTCTCGTCGTCGAATCGGGCGAGCCGCGCGAAGTGCATCACTTCTGCTGTCTGGCCGGTTATGGCGCGGAAGCCATCAACCCCTATCTCGCCTTCGATACGCTCACCGACATGCATTCGCGCGGCGAGTTCCCGAAGGAAGTCGATGCGTCGGAAGTGGTCTATCGCTATATCAAGGCGGTCGGTAAGGGCATTCTGAAGGTCATGTCCAAGATGGGCATTTCGACCTACCAGTCCTATTGCGGCGCCCAGATCTTCGACGCCATCGGCCTCAATTCCGAGCTGGTCGAGAAGTTCTTCTTCGGTACGGCAACGACCATCGAGGGCGTTGGTCTCGAAGAGATTGCCCGCGAGACGGTCGACCGTCACGAGTCGGCCTTCGGCAACGATCCGGTTCTGGCCGGGACGCTCGATGTCGGCGGCGAATATGCCTTCCGCAAGCGTGGCGAAGGCCATGCCTGGACGCCGGATGCGATTGCCTCGCTGCAACATGCCGCGCGCGGCAACTCGCGCGACCGGTTCACCGAGTTCTCCCAGCTTGTCAACGACTCGGCGCAGAAGATGAACGCCATCCGTGGCCTCTTCACGATCAAGGATGCCGCAGCGCTCGGCCGCAAGCCGGTCGCGCTCGATGAAGTCGAGCCGGCGGTGGAAATCGTCAAGCGTTTCGCCACGGGCGCGATGTCCTTCGGCTCGATCAGCCGCGAGGCGCATACGACGCTGGCGATTGCGATGAACAAGATCGGCGGCAAGTCGAACACCGGCGAGGGCGGCGAAGAGTCCGAACGCTATCTGCCGAAGCTGGACGGTTCGCTGCCGCTCGAGCGCTCGGCGATCAAGCAGGTCGCTTCCGGTCGCTTCGGCGTGACGACCGAATATCTGGTCAATGCCGATGTGCTGCAAATCAAGGTCGCGCAGGGCGCCAAGCCCGGCGAGGGCGGTCAGCTGCCCGGCCACAAGGTGGATGCGACGATTGCCAAGACGCGTCATTCGACGCCGGGCGTCGGCCTCATCTCGCCGCCGCCGCACCACGACATCTATTCGATCGAAGATCTGGCGCAGCTGATCTACGACCTGAAGAACGTCAACCCGAAGGCCGATATCTCGGTCAAGCTCGTCTCGGAAGTCGGCGTCGGCACGGTTGCCGCCGGCGTGGCCAAGGCGCGCGCCGATCATATCACCATCTCCGGCTATGACGGCGGCACGGGCGCTTCGCCGCTCACCTCGCTGAAGCATGCGGGTTCGCCTTGGGAAATCGGCCTTGCCGAAACGCACCAGACGCTGGTTCTCAACGGCCTGCGCTCGCGCGTTGCGCTGCAGGTGGACGGTGGTCTGAAGACCGGCCGCGATGTCATCATCGGGGCGCTGCTCGGTGCCGACGAGTTCGGTTTCTCGACCGCGCCGCTGATTGCCGCCGGCTGCATCATGATGCGCAAGTGCCATCTCAACACCTGCCCCGTGGGCGTTGCGACCCAGGACCCGGTCCTGCGGAAGCGCTTCAAGGGCACGCCGGAGCATGTCATCAACTTCTTCTTCTTCGTGGCGGAAGAAGTGCGCGAAATTCTTGCCTCCATGGGCTTCACCAAGCTCGACCAGATCATCGGCCAGACCGACATGCTCGGCCAGGAAGCAATGATCGCGCATTGGAAGGCCAAGGGTCTCGACTTCAGCCGCATCTTCCACAAGGTCGATGCTCCGAAGGAAGCGACCTACTGGACAACGCGTCAGCATCACCCGATCGAGCATGTTCTCGACCGGACGCTGATCGAAAAGGCCATGCCGGCTCTGGAATCGAAGACGCCGACCGCCTTCGACGTGACGATCAAGAACGTCGACCGTTCCGCCGGCGCGATGCTCTCGGGCGAAGTCGCCATGCGCTATGGCCACAAGGGTCTGAAGGACGACACGATCGACGTGACGTTGCGCGGCACGGCCGGCCAGTCCTTTGCGGCCTTCCTGGCCCGTGGCGTGACCTTCCGCCTCATCGGCGACGGCAACGACTATGTCGGCAAGGGCCTGTCGGGCGGCAAGATCATCGTCCGTCCGCCGGAAAACACGAAGATCGTGGCTGAAAACTCGATCATCGTCGGCAACACGGTTCTCTACGGCGCAATCGCCGGCGAGTGCTACTTCAACGGCGTCGCCGGCGAACGTTTCGCCGTGCGCAACTCCGGTGCGGTCGCGGTCGTCGAGGGCGTGGGCGACCACGGCTGCGAATACATGACCGGCGGCGTCGTCGTCGTCATCGGCAAGACGGGCCGCAACTTCGCGGCCGGCATGTCGGGCGGTGTCGCTTACGTGCTGGACGAGGAAGGCGATTTCGCCAGCCGCTGCAACATGGCCATGGTCGAACTCGAGCCGGTTCCGGAAGAGGACGACATGCTGGAGAAGCTGCACCACCATGGCGGCGACCTCATGCACAAGGGGCGCGTCGACGTCTCCGGCGACATGACCCGCCACGACGAGGAGCGCCTCTATCAGCTCATCGCCAACCACCTGCATTACACAGGTTCGGCGCGGGCGAAGGCGATCCTGGAACATTGGGCGGATTACCGTCCGAAGTTCCGCAAGGTCATGCCGGTCGAGTATCGTCGTGCGCTTGAGGACATGGAACGCATGAAGATGGGCGTGGCCGCCGAGTAATTTGTTGCAACTCCGTCTCTGTGATATGACATTGGCATATGACGTGAAACAGGGACGGAGGCTGCGATGAACGATCAGTCGGATGTCGTGAAGATTGCCCAGGTGTTCAACAATGGAAGAAGCCGGGCGATCCGCATTCCAAAGGAGTTTGAGTTCGAAGAAGAGAGCGTTGAAATCCGCAAGGCTGACAATGGCGATCTGATCATACATCCCGTTCGGAAGAAGTCGCTTCTCGAAGTTCTGCATGAACTGGAGGAGCTCGATGAAGACGAGATGATGCCGGAGATCGAGGATCCGCCGCCAGAGCCGGTGGAGCTGTTTGATTGGCTCGACGAGAAATGAGGTACCTTCTCGACACGAATGCCATGTCGGAGCTGATGCGCGGCCCGGTGAACAAGGTGGCAGCCGCCATCGAAAAGGTGGGTCCCGAGGCGGTTTGCACGAGCATCGTGGTCGTCTGCGAACTGAAATTCGGAGCGGCGCGGAGAGGGTCGGCGAAGTTGACGGCGAACCTCACGAAGGTGCTGGAGACGATCACGATTGAGGATTTCAAGGCGCCGGCTGATGCCGCCTATGCGGAGCTGCGGGCGGCTCTCGAAAAGGCGGGAACGCCGATCGGGCAGATGGACATGATGATTGCCGCCCATGCGCTTGTGCTTGGTGCAACCGTGGTCACTGCGAATGAGCGAGAATTTTCCCGGGTGCCGGGGCTGAAGGTCGAGAACTGGATGAAATAGGCGCGGCGCTGGCCGCATGAGGGATGCCGGAATGATCGTCACGACGACGAACACGATAGAGGGACGCGAGATCGTCGAGTACAAGGGCATCGTCACCGGCGAGGCTATCCTTGGCACGAATGTGTTTCGCGACTTCTTCGCCAGCATCCGCGATATCGTCGGCGGACGCTCGGGATCCTACGAGCGGGTTCTGCGCGATGCGCGCGAGACGGCTCTTTCCGAGTTGCAGGGCGAAGCCGCCCGGCTCGGTGCGAATGCAATTGTCGGTGTCGACATCGACTATGAAACGATTTCGCCCGGTTCCAGCGGGTCGATGCTGATGGTTTCGGCCTCCGGCACTGCCGTTGTGGTCCGGTAAACAGGTGGGAGTAAGATGGGCAAGGTAACAGGTTTTCTGGAAATCGACCGGCAGGTGGCGAAGTATCAGACGGCGTCTGATCGCATCCGCCATTTCCGCGAATTCACGATCCCCATGTCGGATGCGGAAGTGCAGAAACAGGCTGCCCGCTGCATGGATTGCGGCATTCCCTTCTGTCATGGCGATACGGGCTGCCCGGTTCACAACCAGATCCCGGACTGGAACGACCTCGTCTATAGCGGCAAGTGGAAGGAAGCGATTGCCAACCTTCACTCGACCAACAATTTCCCGGAATTCACCGGCCGCGTCTGCCCCGCGCCTTGCGAGGAAGCCTGCACGCTGAACCTCGAAGACGTTCCGGTCACGATCAAGACGGTCGAACAGGCAATCGCCGACAAGGCCTATGAGCTCGGCTATATCGTGCCGCAGCCGGCCACTGTGAAGACCGGCAAGCGCGTTGCCGTCATCGGTTCAGGCCCGTCCGGTATGGCGGCTGCCCAGCAGCTGGCCCGCGCGGGTCATGAGGTCCATGTCTACGAGCGCGAATCCAAGGCCGGCGGCCTGCTGCGCTATGGCATTCCGGACTTCAAGATGGAGAAGAACTTCATCGACCGCCGCGTCGAGCAGATGCAGGGCGAGGGCGTGACTTTCCATTACGGCTTCAATATCGGCGTCGATATCCCGACCGAGAAGCTGATCGCCGAGCATGATGCCGTGCTCTATTGCGGTGGCTCTGAAACGCCGCGCGAAGCGGGCATTCCGGGTGCGGATCTGGCCGGCGTTCATGACGCCATGCCCTATCTCGTGCAGCAGAACCGCCGCGTCGGCCGCGAAGACATCGACAGCGTCGGCTGGCCGTCCGATCCGATCCTTGCTGGCGGCAAGCATGTCGTCGTTGTCGGCGGCGGCGATACGGCCTCCGACTGCGTCGGCACGGCCTTCCGCCAGGGCGCGGTGCGCGTCACCCAGCTCGACATCCGCCCGCAGCCGCCGGAAAAGGAAGACAAGCTCGCCGTCTGGCCCTATTGGGCGACGAAGATGCGCACCTCCTCTTCGCAGGCTGAGGGCGCGGTGCGCGAATTCCAGGTGGGCACGCTGGAATTCGTCGGCGAAGACGGTATCCTGACGGGCGTCAAGTGCGTTCAGGTGGACGACAAGCGCAAGCCGATCGCCGGAACGGAATTCATCATCAAGGCCGATCTCGCCTTCATCGCCATCGGTTTCCGTGGTCCGTTCACGGACAGCGTCGTCAAGGAACTCGACGGCAAGATGGCAGTCTCGACCGACAAGCGCGGCTCGCAGAACGTGATTGCCAACACGCGCGACTACAAGACCTCGGTCGACAAGCTCTGGGCCGCAGGCGACGTGCGTCGCGGCCAGTCGCTCGTTGTCTGGGCGATCCGCGAAGGCCGCCAGGCGGCAGCCGCGATCGACGAGGCGCTGATGGGCTCGACCAACCTGCCGCGGTAATGGCCGCAGGGATAAAAGATTGAGAGGCCGCTCCTTCGGGGGCGGCTTTTATTTTGTCCGGATCTTGTAGTCGTCCACGCGGCCTTCCGGTGGTGTTCCGGTTTCGCCTTGCAGAACGAGCCTGTCGCGGGCGCTCGGCGCTGCCAGCGGTGCGTTCGCGTTTGCCGCGGCTCGGGCGGCCAGCGAATTGCTGCCATCGAGCGACGGGTCGGTCATGCTGATCGGCTCGGTGCGCGTGATGGCAGCGGGTGCGGGCGCAGACGGCATTGCCAGATCGGGCAGGCCGTAATCCGACATGGGCGGGTTGGCGGTTGAGAGCGGGGCCGGCGCCGTCGTATCGCCCAGAATGCGACGGAGCGGTTTTTCCACATAGAAGGCCGCCTTGGCCCGGCCGGCTTTGGTGAGGCTCACGCCATCCGAGCCGCGCAACCGCGCCTGCTGGCCGTCAACGCCGGAGCCCGTCGCCGTGAACTTGCCCTCCGCATCGATAAAGCCTTCCCAGATATCGATGAACGTACCACCCGCGGCTTCCACCTGTCGGCGCAGCATGAGGTTGATGGTCACGATGTCGGCGGTCAGCGACGGCGACTGGAAGGGTGGCGCACCCACCCAGAAGAGGGGAACCTGCCGCTTCGCGGCGGCCGATGTCAGTTCGGTGACGCGGCGCTCATATTCCGTCGTCCATTTGGCCGTGTGAAACTCTTCCTGCGAGCCGTCGATAGCCATCTTCTGCCGGTCGTTCGATCCGAGCGCAACGACGACGGCCGCCGGCTTCATGTCGTCGAGAAGGCCCGGCAGGGCGGCAACCCAGTCGCGATGGTCGCTGCGCACGAGACCGGACGCGCCATCCGTCTTCTGGTCGATCACGACGCCGGGCTCGCCGGCAAATGTGTCGACCAGCCCGTCGCCGACAGAACCCGCCATGAAATCGCCGATGACGAGGACGTGCCTGGCGGTATCCAGCTTCTGCGCGGGCTGGTCCGGTTTGCCGGTCTGGATATTGATGATCGATGACGACTTGGGCTTCGGCTTGGGCTTGCGCTTGACAGGTGCCGCCGGCGCGGGCTGTTCGGGGGCCTTGCGATTGCCGAAGAGCAGCTCCAGAAGTGTGCGCGGCCGCTCCTGTGCCACTGCCGGGAAACTTCCCACCAGCAAGATGGCAAGAAAGCCGAGCGCAAACGAGGCGGCAAGGCAGACAGGCGTCAATCTGGGCATGAAAAATCCGGCACGTTTCATTGTGCCGGATGTCTTATCATGGAACAGCTTGCAATCAAACGGGAAGAACGAAACACATCAACGCCGCAGATGCTGCAGCAACGTCTTCGAGGGTTCGGGCTCCCCATTCAGGCCCTTCCGCTTCATGAAGGCCTCGATGGCCGACTTGGAGCCGGAGCCGAGATTGCCGTCGACCTCGCCGCTGTAATAGCCAAGCGCCTTCAGGCGCGACTGGATTTCGAACTTCTCGTTCGCATCCAATGCGCCTGCCGGACGGGGCCAGCTCTGGACGAGACCGCTTGCGCCGGCCAGGCGGTCGGCGAGCATGCCAACGCCGAGTGCATAATTGTCGGACGCGTTATAGCGCTTGATGACATAGAAATTCTTGGTCAGCAGAAAGGCGGGACCGCCTTCGCCGGCAGGCATTTTCAGCGTCGCGCGTTCGTCCTTGAACCTGAAGCCGCGTTCCCCGGGACGGCGGAAGCCGAGCTTTTCCCATTCGGCGATCGTCTTCGTCTTTCCTTCGAGGCTGCCGGCGCGGCCAGGTGCTACGACTTCATAACCCCATGTCCGGCCCGTCTGCCAGCCGTTCTTGTGCAGCAGGTTGGCGGCGGTTGCGAGCGCATCGGGCACCGAGTTCCAGATGTCGCGCTTGCCGTTGCCGTCGGCATCGACGCCGTAGAGCAGGTAGCTCGTCGGAATGAACTGGGTGTGGCCCATGGCGCCAGCCCAGGAGCCGGTCATTTGCGAAGGCTTGATGTCGCCTGCCTGGATAATCTTCAATGCGGCGATCAGCTGCTTCTTGGCATAGCCGGCGCGCTTCGGGTCGGCATAGGCAAGCGTTGCCAGCGCCTGCGGCACGTAATGCAGCTTCTCGGTCTTGCCGAGGATCGCGCCATAGTTCGATTCCATCGACCAGATGGCAACGAGGATATTGCGGTCGACGCCGAAATATTTCTCGATGGATTGGAGCGAGCGCATATTCTTCGCTTCGGCGTCCTTGCCCATCTTGACGGTGTAGGGGTTCACCCGGCTGTCGAGATAGTCCCAGATCTGCGTCGTGAACTCGGGCTGGTACTGCGCCTTCTGCAGGACATCCGGATCGGGATTGGTGATCCCGGCAAAGGCAGCGTTATAGGTCTGCGTCGTGATGCCTGCCCTGGCGGCTTCCGGGTAAAACCCGCGTATCCATTTCTCGAAGCGAGCATCGGCGAGTGCACCGGTTGGGGCCAGCGCAAGAAAAACGGCTGTAATTCCGCCCAACAGAACGGATGTCATGGAATTGCCTTGTGCATGCTTCATTGGATCGCTCCTGTGTTTGGGACACCGGGTGAGACACGCAAAGTTACAAACAGGACCTCAACAAATTCTTTACCATGGTGAAGATTTTTTGTTAGGTCTCGTTTTTAAGAGAGGGTTCCAATCCTGGTTTTTTAAACATGCAAGCTTATCGAGAGCTTGCAACGCGTATGATTCTTGCACAAGGCCACTTCATGTCTCAGACGAATAAAGTCCGTAAAGCTGTATTTCCGGTCGCCGGTTTCGGGACCCGCATGCTGCCCGCTACCAAGGCCATGCCAAAGGAAATGATCACTGTCGTCGACAAGCCCGTATTGCAATACGTTGTTGATGAGGCGATCGAGGCCGGTATTGAACATTTCGTGTTCGTGACGGGACGAAACAAGGCTGCCATCGAGGATTATTTCGATATCCAGTACGAGCTGGAGCAGACGCTGAAGGAGCGCAACAAGAAAGCCGAGCTTTCGCTGCTCGAGCACCATCGCCTCCCGGCAGGTGCGGCCAGCTTCACGCGTCAGCAGGAGGCTCTGGGCCTCGGCCACGCCGTCTGGTGCGCACGCGACATCATCGGCGATGAACCCTTTGCGCTGCTGCTGCCGGACATGCTGATGAAGGGCGATGTCGCCTGCATGAAGGGCATGATGGACCTGTTCGCGAAGACGGGCGGAAACATCGTCGCCGTTGAGGAATGCGATCCGGCTCTGGCGCATAAATATGGCATCGTCGGCGTTGGCGACGAGATGGATGGCGGGTTCCGCATCACAGGCATGGTCGAAAAGCCGCCGCAGGGCACGGCTCCGTCGAACCTCTACATCAACGGCCGCTATATCCTGCAGCCGGAAATCTTCCAGATCCTGTCCACGCAGGAGCGCGGCGCGGGCAACGAAATCCAGTTGACCGATGGCATGCTCAAGCTTGCCAAGACCCAGGAGTTCTTCGGCTACCGCTTCAAGGGCCGCACGTTCGATTGCGGCATGAAGGAAGGCTATGTGCTTGCCAATGTCGCCTATGCGCTGGCGCGCGACGACATCCGCGTGAGCGTGGAAGCTGATCTCAAGGCCCTGCTAGCCACGCTGAAATAATCAGCGCTTGACGCGAAGCTCCGCAATGGCGCTCCAAGACCGGGTGTCGGGCCCGGTCTTTACGTCGGTATAGTTCCAAGCGACCGTACCGGCGAGTTCCAGATAACGGCTCAGCGACCATGTAAGGCCTGCCGTTGCAGCCCATTCGGTCTGATCCGAGGCAACGCCGGTCGGGGCGAAATGACGGAAGGTCGTCGCGCCGCCCAATGTACCGACCAGGTTGTCGATCATCTGCTGCGAAACAGCCGTGCTGATCGTGTAGTAGGTCGAGCCGCTGACGCCGGCGGTGGTCGAGGGGTCGATGCCTGTGATCAGAGTGAAATTGACATCCGTTCCCCGGATCGGCGACCAGTCTACCTTTCCATCCACCGTGAATGCATCGATCTTGGAGAGACGCGCATCAAAATAGCGCACCTGCTTGTACCCGGCCGCGACTTCGCCGCGCAGCTTTTCCGTGAAGTCGAGCTGCACGCCAGCCTTGGCGGCATAGGTGTTCGCATTGCGGTTATAGCCGTTGCGGTCGAGCGTCTGGTCGCTGATCGCGCGACCGATCGAGGCTTCGACAAAGGGGATCAGCGCAGGCGAAACCTGATAACCGAGACGGAGACGGCCCTCGGCGGTCGTCTGATTGCGATCGCTCATTGACATCAGGGAGCCGTCAGCCAGCGTCGCCGCGGTGTAAACGTTGCGCGTGACGGTGCCGGCAACCGTTCCGCGGAAGTCGCCGAACTCGCGGGTAATATCCGCGCCGCCCTTGAACGTGTGGACCCCCGACTGCGTCGTCGCTCCGACGATCGAATTGGGGTCGGTCGAGCTTTCGCGCACGAAGCTGTAGCCCGCCGTCAGGTTGGCGATGGTCAGCCGGTCGACATCCAGCCGCAACTTGGCATCGACATTGGCGGTGGGCTTGGTCTCGCCGCTGCCGCCGATATTGGTCTGCCAGACGCCGGCGGCGGAAATGCTCAGCTGGTGCAGCGACCAATCGGAAATGATGTCGGCCTTGCCGGTGGTCTGCAGAAAGCTGCGGGTCGTGGTCGTCCCGCCATAGCTCGTGCTTTCGACGCCGATGCCTTCACCGACGCTCGGGCGGATGATGAACGTGCCGACGCGTATGCCCGGCGCATCGATATCCTCGCGGCGCGGGCGCAGATTGTCGATCGAGCCGGTGCGCGTATTGTCGGCCGGTTCGCGGAAATTCATGCGGCCGAACATGTCCGGATCCGGGCTCGCAGCCGCCGTTGTGGTGGCGGTTGCTGCCGTGCGGACCGGCGTCGTCGGTGCGGGGGTTGATGTGTCCGCCGCACCGTCATCAGCCGGCGCTCCGGTATCGCCGGTACGGAGCGCAAATGTGGAGGACGTATTGCCGAAGTCTCCGGCAGGCGCCGCAGCGTTCGACGCTGCATCCTGCGGAGCCGGGAGAGGTGTTGCGGTCTGTGCTTGCGCCACAGTTGCCACAAAGAACGTCGCAGCACCGGCAAGAAGACCTCTTGTCAGAGCTGGCAGGCGAAGCTTGGTGCGATTTTCGGTCGGCATGAGACGGCGCAGCTTTCAGTATGATTTGTTTTCAAACGCGAAATTATTTCAACATGGTAAACAGTCGGTTGACGCGGGCCGCCGGAGGGGAGAAAAACAGTTGAATTCTCGGGTTCGCGACCTGCTGCAAGCCTTGTAATTTTGACAGGCGCAACGAAGAGACTATATAGAAGCTCGCTTGCCCGGGCCTGTCGCAGGAGTTGCAGGCAAGAGAGAGTATTCCCGCCGAAGACCCGGACATCAT
Source organism: Hyphomicrobiales bacterium (assembly GCA_900466575.1). Lineage (GTDB taxonomy): Bacteria > Pseudomonadota > Alphaproteobacteria > Rhizobiales > Rhizobiaceae > Ensifer_A. The sequence continues at coordinate 80,882 of UBMP01000006.1, forward strand.
GGTCCGTATGTCGCCGAGGGCGGGCGCAAAGGGCGCGCACGCATGATCGACAAGCCATTCACGACCGATAGGGTAGACATCACCGCTGCCGGCAAGCGCACTGTGGAAACCGGCATGGCCGGCCTTGCGGCGCTCGCGCGGGCGATGGACGGGTCGTTGGGCGACGCCTTTGCCAGGGCCGTCACCGTGATCGGCCAGAGCAAGGGCCGTGTGATCGTGACGGGCGTCGGCAAGAGCGGCCATATCGGGTCGAAAATCGCCGCGACCTTTGCTTCGACAGGCACGCCTTCGTTCTTCGTGCATCCGGCGGAAGCCAATCACGGTGACCTCGGCATGATCACCCGTGACGACGCGATCCTGGCGATGTCGTGGAGCGGCGAAACGGCTGAAATGCAGGGCATCATCGCCTTTTCCCGTCGCTTCTCCATTCCGCTGATTGCCGTCACCTCTGGCGAAAAGTCGGCCCTGGCACGCGCAGCCGACGTCGTCCTGCTGCTGCCGAAGGAAAAAGAAGCCTGCCCGCACGGGCTCGCCCCGACCACGTCGACCATGATGCAGCTCTCCATCGGCGATGCTCTGGCCATTGCGCTTCTGGAAGCGCGCGGCTTCTCGGCGTCCGATTTCCGCACCTTCCATCCGGGCGGCAAGCTTGGCGCATCGCTGACGCATGTGTCTGAAATCATGCATATGGGCGAGGAAATCCCGCTGGTCGGGCTCGGCACGCTCGTGCCGCACGCGGCCATGGTTCTTTCCGAAAAGCGCTTCGGCTGCGTGGGAGTTGTCGATGGCGACGGATGCCTCGTTGGCATCGTCACCAATGGCGACATGGCCCGCAACATGAGCCGAAACCTTCGCGATACGAAGGTGGAGGAGATCATGACGCGGGGGCCGAAGACAGTGGCGCCGGATACGCTCGCCATGACCGCCATGGCCATGCTCAACGATCACAACATCTCAGCGCTACTGGTCATGCAGGACCGCAAGGCCATCGGGATCGTGCATTTCCACGATCTGCTCAGGATTGGGGTGGCTTGAGCAGCTCAACTCTCTTCGCGGAGGGACGATTGGCCGGCTCCGACTATCTTGTATCTGACATCTTCGAAACCTATCGCCGGAAGCTGATAGGTCTGCCTCTCTCCATGATATGGCGAGGTTATGGCTCTGCGATCTTTCTGGAACTTGATGCGGTAGGCCCTCTTGATGCAAAGGGCAGACTTCAAGGGCGGTTTTCAATCATGATCGAATGGAGCTGGCGCATTTCGTCCCGGACAGAAATCCTGACCGGAAGCTGGGGCGAAGAGGACACTTGGCCTTCGTATTTTGATGACTTGAAGGGAAACACGGTTACTGATGTCACCCTTTTCGGGACACCGCTGGAAGTGGCGATATCCTTTTCGAATGGTCTTCAATTGGCGTCGTTCATGACCGCAGAGGGATCACCCGCGTGGACTATCTTTGATCAGTCCGACAAGGAGGTCAGGAGATGGATTTCGATCGAGAACGGGGAGATTTCCGAGGGCGGAAAATCCGATTAGACGCCCTTACTCCGCCTCCACTCGCAGTTCACTCCCCAACGCGCTGACAATTCTCATTTTCGCCCCGGCGGGCGCATCCGGTCCAGAAACGCTCCAAGTCGTATCGCCAACCTTCACGCGCCCGCGCCCGTTCTCGATCGCGTCCGTCACCGTCACCACGCGACCCACGAGACTTTCGCTGCGGCGGTTGAGGTGGGGTTCGTCGCTCGTCGTTTCACCGCGCTTCAGGACGCTGCGGCCAATAAGAACGGTGACGAAGGACAGGGCGACAAACACGACGACCTGAACCTGCCAGGCCCAGATCGCGGAGCCCCAGAGGAGGAGCGACAAGAGGCCGGTCGCGATGCCGGCGATGCCGATCCAGAACAGGAAAACGCCTGGGATGACGATTTCCAGGATCAGCAGGACGACACCGAGAACCCACCAGCTCCAGGGTCCCGCCCGCGCGACAAGATCGGTGATCATGGTGTCAGCTTTCGCGGGTCGGGGTGATGGGTGGCGTCACGACGGGCGTGGTGCGTGGACGTGCCGCCGGAGCCGGGGCGCGGGGTGTCGCTGCGGGCTGATCGCCGAAGACCTCGCGGGCAATCTGGCCGATGCCACCGAGCGAACCGATCAGCGAGGAGGCTTCCATTGGCATCAGCACGACCTTGGAGTTCGGGCCGGAGCCGATGGCCTGCATGGCTTCGGTGTATTTCTGCGCCACGAAATAGTTGATCGCCTGCACGTCGCCCGACGCGATGGCTTCCGAGACCATCTGCGTGGCTTTGGCTTCGGCTTCGGCCTGGCGTTCGCGGGCTTCGGCATTGAGGAAGGCGGCCTGTCGCTGACCTTCGGCCTCCAGAACGGCGGCCTGCTTGGCGCCTTCGGCGCGCAGGATTTGGGCGTTGCGCGAGCCTTCGGCTTCCAGCACCTGCGCGCGTTTCTCGCGCTCCGCCTTCATCTGGCGCGCCATGGCGTCCACGAGGTCCTTCGGGGGACGGATGTCCTTGATCTCGACGCGGGTGATCTTCAGACCCCATGGGCTTGCCGCATCGTCCACGACATGCAGCAGCCGGTCGTTGATCTTGTCGCGGTTCGACAGCAGTTCGTCGAGGTCCATCGAACCCATCACGGAGCGGATGTTGGTCATCGTCAGGTTGAGGATGGCTTGTTCGAGATTGGCGACCTGATAGGCGGCCTGAGCGGCGTTCAAGACCTGATAGAAGGCGACGGCATCCGCGGTTACCGAGGCGTTGTCCTTGGTGATGACTTCCTGGGTCGGCACGTCCAGCACCTGTTCCATGACGTTCATCTTCGCGCCCAGGCGATCGATGAAGGGAATGATGAGATTGAGGCCGGGCTCCAGCGTGCGCGTGTAGCGGCCGAAGCGCTCGACCGTGTAGCGATAGCCCTGCGGCACGGTCTTGATGCCGGAATAGAGGAAGATGATCGCCAGCACCACGATGGCGATGACGGTGATGTCCGAACCGGTGAAGTCCATGGGTATCCCTCCAGCCTGCGTCGCGCGTCTTCGCGCGGTTGACGGCGCAGGTTGTAGCATGAACGTGGGAATGGCGAGGGCTATTTCAAGGAGAGGAGTGGGGAAATCGGCGCTGGCTGGGGCTTTGGTGCAAATCCGCAAGGGCCACGGGCCGGAGCGCCCCTCATCCGGCCCTTCGGGCCACCTTCTCCCCGATGGGAGAAGAGGGAGTTTGCCGCAGCGCTTATCGACATCCTCGCCCCAGCGGGGAGAGGTCCGCCGAGCGTTAGCGGAGGCGGGGTGAGGGGGGCGTCTTACACCCAGCCCTGCAATTCCCGCCGCAGAACCTTCTCCAGCACGTTCATGCCATCCACGCTGTCATTCAGGCAGGGGATATGCGTGAAGTGTTCGCCACCATTATGCTCGAAGCTTTCCTTCGCCTGTTCGGCGATTTCTTCGAGTGTTTCCAGGCAGTCGGAGACGAAGCCGGGGTTGAGGACGGCGATGCGTTTCGTGCCGGTCTTGGCCAGTTCCTCGACCGTCTTGTCGGTGTAGGGCTGCAGCCATTCTTCCGGTCCGAAACGCGACTGGAAGGTGACGCGGAACTTTTCCTTCGACCAGCCAAGCTTTTCGCGTACCAGCCGCGCGGTCTTCATGCACTGGCAGTGATAGGGATCGCCGGCCTTGAAATAGGATTGCGGGATGCCGTGGAAGGAGGCGAGCACCACCTCCGGCTCCCAGTCGAGCGTGGCGAGATGCGCCGTGATCGAATTGGCCAGCGCCTCGATATAGCCGGGCTCGTCGTGATAGGGCGGCACGGTGCGGATGGCGGGCTGCCAGCGCATCTTCTGCAGCTTTTCAAACGCCTTGTCGTTGACGGTGGCGGTGGTCGCGGCAGCATATTGCGGGTAGAGCGGGAAGAGCACGATCCGCTCGCATCCTGCGGCCTGCAGCGCTTCGATGCGCGAGGCGATCGACGGATTGCCGTAGCGCATGGCCCAGTCGACCACGACATTGGGCAGGTCCTTGAGCCGCTCGGCCATCAGCTCCCCTTGCGAGCGGGTGTAGGTGCGCAGATAGCTTTCGTTGCGCTCCTTGTTCCAGATCGTCTCATAGGCCTTGCCGACCTTGGCGGGGCGACGGTTGAGGACGATGCCGTAGAGGATCGGATACCAGAAGAGGCGAGACCATTCGATGACGCGGCGGTCGGTGAGGAACTCTTCCAGATAGCGACGCATGGAGGCCTTGTCGGTGCCGTCGGGCGTGCCGAGGTTGACGAGGAGGACGCCGACCTTTCCGAAGGCGACTTTCGGGTGATCGGCAGGGAGCGCGCCAGACATCATGGACTCTATCTTCCGCTTTCAAATTTCTCTGTCGCCCATATAGGCGAATTCGGTGCCATTTGTATCGCTGGCACACCGCATTACGACAAAAAAGCGCGGATGGTTGTCCGCGCTTTCCCGAATTCAGATCGGATTGTGTGCCGTTCAGATCGCCTTGCGGGCGAGCGAGAACTGCGCGCCGGAATCCGTGGTGCAGTTGAGCTGGTTTGGCGTGACGAGCGCGCAGTTGACGCGCGACTGGGTGTTGCGCACCAGCGAGGTCATGTTGATCTCGACCACTTTCGGCGCGCTGCTCGTGTATGTGCCGGAGGCGAGCAGCTGGTTGGTGTCGGTCGTGCGTGTCGTGAACGTGCCGGCCTGGAAGCTCGAAACGATCCCGTTCGGGTCGATCCATTGACCTTCGACGCTGGTCGGCTGCTGCTGGATCGGCGGCAGCGCGCGCGGCGCCGGCGACGACATGCAGCCTGCGAGCGCAAGGCTGGAGCCAAGGATAAGGCAGATGGACGATTTCTTCATGGCATTCTCCGGCATGTTCATGGGCCATGAAAGGCTGACGCTCGCGGCGTCTTTATGGCCTTTCCGGCGAATTAAACGTGTCAGCGCACAATTTTGCGCAATTGCATTGGTGCGCCCTGGATGCGATTCCTGTCCCGTGACCCAAAGATGCAGCGCCGCCCCGGTCAAAGCAAGGCCGGGGCGGCGAATTTACATATTATCCTATGTATTTCAAAGGCCACTCGTCGCCGCTCAATGAACGAGGATGTTCTTGAACTGCCAAGGGTCCTTCTCATCCAGCTTCTCCGGGAAGAGGCCGGGTCGCCCGTCAAGCGGGGTCCAGTCGGTGTAGTGACCTTCGACCGGGCCGAGATAGGGAAGCTGGACTTCGAGGCAGCGCTTGTAATCCATCTCGTCGGCCTCGACGATGCCAGCCTTCGGGTTTTCCAGCGCCCAGACCATGCCGGCCAGAACGGCCGAGGTCACCTGCAGGCCGGTGGCGTTCTGGTAGGGCGCGATGCGGCGGGTTTCTTCCAGCGACAGGCGCGAACCGTACCAGTAGGCGTTCTTTTCGTGACCGTAGAGCAGCACGCCGAGTTCGTCGACGCCGTCGACCAGTTCGTTCTCGTCGAGAACGTGGAGAACCGGCTGCTGGTGGCCGCCATTGCCGAACATTTCGTGCAGCGACAGAACCGCGTCATTGGCCGGATGATAGGCGTAATGGCAGGTCGGGCGGAATTCGGCTTCGCCGTCCTTGTCCTTCACGGTGAAATAGTCGGCGATCGAAATCGACTCGTTGTGGGTGACCAGGAAACCGTATTGCGGGCCCGGCGTCGGGCACCAGGTGCGCACGCGGGTGTTGGCGCCGGGCTGTTCCAGATAGATCGCGGCCTTGCAGCCCTTCTTGTGCTTCTTGGCGTTCTTCGGCATCCACTTTTCATGCGTGCCCCAGCCGAGTTCGGAGGGCTGCAGGCCTTCCGAGATGAAGCCTTCGGCCGACCAGGTGTTCCAGAAGACGTTCATCGGCTTCGGGTTGATCGTGCGCTGCGTGTCACGCTCGGCAATGTGGACGCCCTTGACGCCCAGCGTCTGCATGAGCTTTGCCCAGCCTTCGCGGTCATCGGCGGACGGCTCGTCGATCTTGGTGCCGGTATCCTTGGCGAGATTGACCAGCGCCTGCTTGACGAACCAGGAGACCATGCCAGGGTTCGCGCCGCAGCAGGAAACGGCCGTCGTGCCGCCTGGGTTCTTGGCCTTTTCCTTGCGCACGGTTTCGCGCAGCGCATAGTTGGTGCGCGCTTCGTTGCCGAGCGAGTTGTCGAAATAGAAGCCGAGCCAGGGTTCGACCACAGTGTCGATGTAGAGAACATCGAGCTTGCGGCAGAACTTGATCATGTCGAGCGAGCCGGTGTCGACCGAAAGGTTGACGCAGAAGCCCTGGCCCTTGCCTTCGGTCAGAAGCGGCTTCAGCAGTTCCTTGTAATTGTCCTTGGTGACATGGGCCTTGATGAAGCGGATGCCGCGCTCTTCCAGCAGATGCGCATCTTCGCCGCGCGGGTCGATGACGACCATGCGGGACTTGTCGAACTTGAAGTGACGTTCGATGAGCGGCAGCGTGCCGCGGCCGATCGAGCCGAAGCCGATCATGACGATCGGGCCGGTGATTTCGCCATAGATCGGATATTGAACGTCAGACATCGGGTCCGTGCTCCTGAAGATGCGCCTGCGAGGAATGCAGGACAGGTTGGCGGGCCCCGTTATCGGGACCTGTGCGCGCTCTAATCACAGAATCGAGTCACAATAAAGTACAAACGAAGGTTCCGATGGACGCAGCGCCCGGAAACTCCGGTCTTCACTGCAGATTTCGCAGAAATGTCATGAGCTTCGCGCGTTTCTCCGTCATCCCCTTGTAGGCGAGTTGCGCCGTGCTCATCGCCTCAAGCCGCGCCGCAAGTTGATGGCCAAGTTCGGGATGCGCGGTGACGGCTGCAATCGGGTCCTGATAGATGCGTATGGTGAAGAGCATCGCGCCGGTCTCCGGCAGCTTGCGCAGCGTCTGGCGCTCGACCCGGATGAAGTTCGAGGCGGGGTCGAAGCTTTTGCGTGCGACCCTCGCGCCCTTTTCCGGCGGCCAGTCGAGATCGGCTTCCGGGTAGATCGACCAGTTGAAGCGCTCGACGACACGGCCAGACGCAATGCGATCGAACATGCGGTTGATCAACCCGTCATTGCGGCTGCCGGGCTCGAAATCCGGAACGGGACCATGGATTTCGCCGATCGTCCTGCCAGCCTTTTCCTTCAAGGACCAGGAGGAGGGGAAGGCGACATAGCCGGCCGTCACCCGCCAGCCACCGTCGCGGTTTTCGAGGAGCACGAGATCGTCGGCGACGAGTGCGCCTGCGGTGAGGAGCGGCAGTTCGGCGGCGTCGAGGGCGACATGCCGGTTCAGGAAGGCGAGGGTGCTGTCGTCCCGGGAATAGAGAGCGCTGTGGTCGTCAAGGAGATGCGCGACGATCGTGTTCAGCGCTTCGGCCTGCGCCATCTCCGATCCCGCCACGGCCTGAAACACGGCGTCGCGGTCTTCGCCCAGCAACCGGTCCTTCTCCGCCAGATACCGCTCCAGATCCCCATCCGTTTCGATCCAAAGCTCCGGCGCAATCTGCGTCAGGCCGATGGCAAAAGGTTCGGAGGAGCCGTCATAGGGTGTGAAGCGGGGCTTTTGCATTCTTCAGCCCTTCAATCCCTCGAAACCCTCTGCCGTCGTGGTGAAGTTCACCTCGGTGACCTCGATATCGGCGATTTCGTGGATCACGAACGGGTCTTGTGCGCATAGTGCTTCGATCTCCGCGCGCTCGCCGCGGGCGATGATGACGCCGCCAGTTCGGGGAACCTTGCGGCCGGAGGCGAGGAAGGTGCCGTTCGCGAAGGCGTTCTTTACCCAGTCCATATGGGCCGCCATGTGCTTGTCGGCCTCCTCGAGGGGCTTCTTATAGGTGAGCGAAATGATGAACATGGCTGGCTCTTTCCCTTGATAGCGGGCGTCAGCTGATCGCTTGCGCTCCAGCAGCGGCCCGTGTTCTCGCGCTCCACGCGATCATCAGTGCGAGTGCTGCGATCGGCAGAATGCGGTGGTGGTAGCGGTCCGGCGGCCCCGAGACAATGGCAAACAGGATGTCGTTGGCGAGGCAGAGCAAAAGGATCGCGCCGATCCAGCGGATGTCCGCCCCCTTGAGGTCGCCTCTGCGGATAACCAGCGCGGCGATCAGGAAGAGGTAGAAGCCAAAGCGGAGGATCGTTGCTGCCGTCGTGACCGGCGGGCTTTCCATCATGCCTCGTTTTTGCAGCGAGGTGTCATAGGCCTGTGGCATCGGTTCGCCCAGCCTGGCGCGAAAGTCGAACACCGTTCCGGGCGTGTAGAAGCTCAGCCAGTCATCCAGTGCGACCTGCGCGAATTTCCAAGGTTGCTTTGCCAGGCCGTGAAGGATGATGGGCAGCGCATGGAGGCGCTCGAATGTGGCCAGATCGAAGCGGCTTCCCATCTTGTCCTGGAGATCCCAGAACAGATCGCGCCTTCCGGCATTGCCCGGCTCGGCCTTCAGCTGCTCCAGTTCCGTCTGCGCTGTGCACAGCGCCTGATCGCCGCTTCGGTCGCATTCGTCGGCCAGCAGGGACGGTTCGACAGAAAACAGCCTCGCGGCCAGAAAGGTCTTGCCCAGCTGCGGCGTGTCGGGCGTGAACCGTGCCTGAAGGGCGATGCCGCAGGCAAGCGTCGTCGCCAGCGCCAGTCCTCCATAGAGAAGGGCGCTGCGGGTTCTGAAGAACGCGACCAGAATCAATGCGAAGACGGCTGCGAGGATCGCGCCGCTGCCGTGGCAGGAGAGCAGGATGCCGGCCAGAAGCGCGAATGCGGGACTTCGTCGTTTGATGGCGACCATCAAGAAGACAATGGCTGGAAAAAACAGCGCGTCCGTCAGCACGGCGCTCGTATAGACCGGCTGGAGCGTCAGCACCGCGACGGGAAGCGCTAGCGGTAGCCAGCGTTCCGCCTCGAAGGTGACGCAAAAGATGATCCATGCCGCGGCGGCAAGAACGGCGCTGATGACCGGCAGGCTCCAGTAACCGAGGGCGGGATAAAGCGGGGATGCCAGCACAGCAGCCGTTGGCGGGCGCATCCAGTTGATGCCCTGTCCGGAATAGGCGATCGAGTCCTCCATAACGAAGGGAAAGCCGTTCAGCAGGGCAGGTAACAGGAAGAGTGCGGCAAGCAGCGAGAACCAGAGCCCGCGCCGCGCCCATGTGCCGGGGCTGCTGGCTTCCATGGCAGTGGACTTGGCGGCAGGCGCGCTGATGGCAGTCTCCTGGGTCAGCTTCGGCGAAACGATCGTTAGCCGGTGGTGTATCAGTCTGTTTTGACGCATTTGCGGGCGGAAAGCGGGGTGCGCCTTTCCCGAATACGTTCAGCTCCCCAGCTCTGCCCGGATCAGGCCGCGCAGGGAATTCCCGACATAAAGCGTGCGGCCCGCAAGTTCTTCCGGCCGCAGCCGCCGGTTATAGGCTTTTCTGACGCAGATGAGCGAGCTGCGCAAGACGCCGGCGAGGCAGCCGGAGGAGATCGGCGGAGTCATCAGGCGGCCGTCCTCATCTTCAACGAAGAGATTGGTGATGGTGCCTTCTGCGAGTTCGCCTTTTTCGTTCAGCAGGATGACTTCGTTGATTAGATCTGCCGGAAACTCGGCGCGGGCGGCTTCGTAGAGGGCGCGGCGGGTGGTTTTGTGGCGGATCAGCGTGTCGGCCGAGGCGGTGCGGGTCTTTGCGATGGCGATGCGCCAGACGGTGTCGTCGGGCTGGAGGGTGAAGGGGGCGGAAGTAATGGTGATATTGCCCGTCGAAGAGAGTTCGAGGCGAAGGCGTTGTAGCGTGTCCGGCGGGGTTTCAAGATAGGGCGCCAGTGCCTCTGCCGCCTTGTCCGCACCGGCAAAGCCTAAGCGTCTCGCCGAGGTCTCCAGGCGTTTCAGATGGAGGCTCAGCCGCGCGATGCCTTCGCCCGGCGTGTAGCGCATCGTCTCGAAGAGCGAGAAATCCGTCATCGTGCGATCTCCTCGTCGCCGACGGCGAAGCGGGCCTTGAGGAGCGCTTCGGCATATTCGTCTTCGGCCCTGGAATCGAAGACGATGCCGCCGCCGACGTTGAAGGTGGCCTTGCCGTCGTCGAAGAGGGTGATCGTGCGGATCGCGACGTTGAAGAGCATTTCTCCGGTCGGAGCGATGTGGCCGATGGAGCCGCAATAGGCGCCGCGCGGCGTCTGTTCGATCCTGTGGAGGATTTCCATGGTCCACATTTTCGGCGCGCCGGTGATCGAGCCGCAGGGGAAGAGGGCGGCGAAGATGTCGGTCAGCGTCGTTTCCGGCAGGAGCTTCGCGCGGACGTGGCTCACCATCTGGTGCAGCGTCGGATAGGTTTCGACCTCGAAGAGTTTGGGGACAGAGAGCGTTCCGACCTCGGTGATGCGCGAGATGTCGTTGCGCAGCAGATCGACGATCATGCGGTTTTCGGCCTGCGTCTTCTCGTCCGCCTTCATGGCCTCGATGATGGCCTCGTCCTCTTGAGGGTTCGCGCCGCGCGGGGCGGTGCCCTTCATCGGATGGGTTTCGATCCAGCCGTCTTTATCCACCTTGAAGAAGAGTTCGGGCGAGCGCGACAGGATGACCGGGCCGCCGAGATTAACCAGCGCGCCGTATTTCACCGGCTGGCGCTCGGCGAGCGCGTGGAACGCCTCCAGCGGGTCGCCATGCCATTCGGCGTCGACGGGGAAAGTCAGGTTGCCCTGATAGCTGTCGCCCTTGCGCAGGTGGTGATGGAGCACGTCGAAACGGGATTGGTAGGTTTCGAAATTCCAGCGGGCTTTGGGGGAGGTTAGGAAGGGGAGGTTGGAGCCCGTCTCGGAAGAGCCCCTCATCGGGCGCTCTGCCTGTTTGGGGACTTGCCGAGGGCCAGCCCCCGGGGCGCCACCTTCTCCCCAGGGGGAAAAGGGGCCTTCGGCATCTGTCGGCGCATCGAAGATGCCGAAGAGAAGGTAGGGCACTTGGCCGTTATCCCCGGCCAGTTTCTCGATGCGGGGCTCGAAGAGGTGGCCAGCTTCATAGGACATGTAACCGGCCAGCCAGTGGCCAGCCTTATGCGCCGCCTGCAATTTCTCCAGCGCCGAAAAGAAATCTGTCTTGCGATCCACCCGAACGATTTCGCGCGGGCGGGCGAACAGAAGTGTCCGATCGGCGGGATCGTCGCGAAGGAGGATGAAGGGCGTTTCCATTACGCCTTATCTAAAGCCTCCAGCTCGTCGATCAGCCCTTCGATCATCGACAGTCCCTTGCTCCAGAACGACGGGTCGGAGGCGTCGAGGCCGAAGGGGGCGAGGAGTTCGGAGTGGTGCTTGGTGCCGCCGGCCTTGAGCAGGGCGAAATACTTGTCCTGGAAGCCTTCCGCTGCGTTCTGGTAGACGGCGTAGAGCGAGTTCACCAGGCAGTCGCCAAACGCATAGGCGTAGACGTAGAAGGGCGAATGGATGAAGTGGGGGATATAGGACCAGAAGGTCTCGTATCCGCCGCCCGAGAGGTCGATGGCCGGACCGAGGCTCTCGGCCTGCACCGACATCCAGAGTTCGCCGATCTGGTCGGAGGTCAGCTCGCCTTCCTTGCGGGCCGTGTGAACCTTGCGTTCGAATTCGTAGAAGGCGATCTGGCGAACGACCGTGTTGATCATGTCCTCGACCTTCTGGGCCAGCATGGCCTTGCGTTCGCGCTTGTCCTTCGTCTTGTCGAGCAGGGCGCGGAAGGTCAGCATTTCGCCGAAGACGGAGGCGGTTTCGGCGAGCGTCAGCGGCGTTGCGCACATCAGCGCGCCCTGGCCACCGGCGAGAACCTGATGAACCCCGTGGCCGAGTTCATGCGCCAGCGTCATCACGTCGCGCGGCTTGCCCATGTAGTTGACCAGCACATAGGGGTGCGCGGAGGGGACGGTCGGATGCGCGAAGGCACCCGGCGCCTTGCCGGAGCGGACGGGCGCGTCGATCCAGTTGCGGTCGAAGAAGGTCTTCGCGATGCCGGCCATGTCGGGGGAGAAAGCACCGTAGGCGGAGAGAACAGTTTCGCGGGCCTCATCCCAGGAGATCGTCGCGTCCGGTGTTTCGGGCAGCGGCGCGTTGCGGTCCCAGAATTGCATCTTGTCCATGCCCAGCCACTTCGCCTTCATCGCGTAATAGCGATGCGACAGGCGCGGATAGGCGTCCTTGACGGCAGCGGCCAGTGCATCGACCACTTCGCGTTCCACGCGGTTGGCCAGATGGCGGCTATCTGCAATGTCCTCGAACTTGTGCCAGCGGTCGGAAATTTCCTTGTCCTTCGCCAGCGTGTTGGTGATCAGCGTGAAGGTGCGGATGTTGGCTGCGAAGGTGGCGGCAAGTGCGCGGGCGGCACTTTCGCGCTTCTTCGGGTCGGCGCTCTGCAGGAGGCTCAATGTCGCCTCAAGCCCTAGCGTTTCGCCGTCGACCTCAAAGGTCAGCGTCGCCATGGTCTCATCGAAGAGGCGGTTGAAGGCCGCGGCCCCCGTCATCGACTTTTCCATGAAGAGCTGTTCGATGCGGTCTTCCAGCTGGTGCGGCTTTTCCTTGCGCAGGTCGCGGATCCACGGGGCGTAGTGGGCGGCGAGTGTATCGTTCGCAATCGCTTTTTCAATGACGGCGTCGTCGATGCGGTTCAGTTCCAGCGTGAAGAACAGCAGGTGGCTGCCAAGATCGGTGAGCTTCGCCTGCACGTCGCCATAGAGCTTGCCGTTGGCGGGATCTGCGGTGTTGGAGAAATAGGTGAGGCCAGCGAAGGAGGCGATGCGGCCGAGAATGTCGTCCAGCGCATCGTAGTCGCGGATGGCAGCGCCGAGGCCCTCATCGCCGGATTTCGTGGCGGCGTCTGCCAGCTTGTCCTTCCAGCGAGCCTCAAAGGCGATGGAGTCAGCGGTTGCCGTTTCCAGAGCGGCCTTGAATTCCGGGCTGTCCTTTGAGGGGAAGAGATCGGCGAGGTTCCAGGCGGGCAGGTCGCCCAGTTCCGGCTTGATCGCGGTGCCTGCCGTTGCGCTTGTTGAAACGATTTTGCCCAAGCCTTCAAAGGTCCGGTTCTGCATGTCGCCGCTCATCCCTGTGTCATGTGTCGTTACGTCGATTGAATGCGTTGCGGATCGATAAAATGCAAGCATTTCCGAAAATGGGGTGTTTAGGGGTGCTGTGCCAAGGTGAGGCGACGAAAAAAGCAACGTGCATCCAAGAAACGCACGAAGGGAGAATGTCCGTGGTAGCCCAGATTCTTGTTGTGGATGACGATCCGGTTCAGCGCCGCCTTCTCAAACACGCAATCGAGCAACATGGCCATGAGCCCCATATGGCCGAAAACGGCCGCGTGGGCCTGGAATATCTCAAAGACGTGGTCGACCGCATCGACGTCGTCGTGCTCGACCTGATGATGCCCGAGATGAACGGGCTGGAATTCATGGCGGCGCTTGCCAATCTCGGCACCGACATTCCGGTGATCGTGCAGACGGGCCAAGGCGGTATCGAGACGGTTGTCGAGGCCATGCGCGCCGGCGCCTTCGATTTCGTCGTCAAACCGGTCTCGCCCGAGCGTCTCGCCTCGGCGATTGGTAATGCTCTCAAGCTCGACCAGAAGGAAGCGCGGGCCAAGGCCGGCCGCCGGTCGCGCTCCTCTCATGTTCGTTTCAGTGACATCGTCTCGGCAAGCCCGGCGATGGATCGTGTCATCGATCTCGCGCGCCGCGCCGCCCATTCCGACATTCCGGTCGTGCTGGAAGGCGAATCGGGTGTCGGCAAGGAGATGATCGCCAAGGCGATCCAGGCGGCGTCCGACCGCTCGGGCAAGCCGTTCATCACCGTCAACTGCGGGGCGATCCCGGCCAATCTGGTTGAAAGTATTCTCTTCGGTCATGAGAAGGGCGCGTTTACCGGCGCGACCGAGCGGCATATCGGCAAGTTCGCCGAGGCCGATGGCGGCACGCTGTTTCTTGACGAGATCGGCGACCTGCCGCTCGACACGCAGGTGAAGCTGCTGCGCGCCGTGCAATCCGGCGAAATCGAGACGGTCGGCGCGCGCCAGACCCAGAAGGTCGATGTCCGACTGATCTCGGCAACCAACAAGGATCTGATCGAAGAGGTCAAGGCCGGGCGCTTCCGTGAGGACCTTTACTATCGCCTCAACGTCTTTCCGATCGCCATCCCCTCGCTGCGCAAGCGCAAGGAGGATGTTCCGGTTCTCGTTCGTGCACTGGCTGAACGTCTGGCGCATGAACAGAAGTTGCCGCAGCCACTCGGTGTATCACCGCGGGCGCTGGCGCTGCTGACCGCCTATGACTGGCCCGGCAATATTCGCCAATTGGAAAACGCCATGTTCCGTGCCGTTGTTCTGGCACAGGGGCATGAACTGGACGTCGAGGACTTCCCGCAGATCGCGGCGCAGGTCCCCGGCTATTCGATCAACGCCGATGGCGCGATCTCGTGGGGCGGGCCGGTGCGCCATCACTCCCCCATGCTGGTCGAGAAGCCGCCGCGCGTCTTCCCCGATTTTGGTGACCGATACGATACGCAGGAGGCAGCAGTGCCCGTATCAGGAGACAAACATGCCGATATCATCCCGAGCCTTGGCGAAGACGGTGACGTCCGTACGCTGGCGGAGGTCGAGGAACAGCTCATCCGCTTCGCGCTGAAATTCTACCATGGCCAGATGAGCCAGGTGGCGCGAAAGCTCGGAATCGGCCGCTCCACATTGTACCGGAAGCTCAAGGATTACGACATTGATCCCGATCATCCGTTCCGCGACGTTGCCTAAGATTAACTAGGCCCTGAAGAATCCGGTCGATAGGCCGGGTTCGTCGTTTCCATTTGACGAATTTTTCACTATATAACTATCGCGGTGTTGACTGTGGCGTTTCTGCCATCGTCTTACCGCATTTCCATCCCATGTGGGATGCGAGGGAAATTCGCTTTTAATGGGGACGTGCATTTGTCGGTCATTTCAGATGCCAAAGGGCGGATGCGTTGGGTTGCGCCCTTACGGTCTGTGACGTCAAGAATGCGTGGCATGGTCGTCCGCGGCATCGCAGGCCTGACCCTGGCCGTTGGCCTCACGGCGGCAGTCGCCGGGGCTGCTCAGGCGGAAACCCGTTCCCTGAAGCTTTATTTCGTCCATACCGGCGAGCGCGCCACGATCACCTTCAAGCGTAACGGTAAATTCGATCCGGACGGGCTTGCCAAGCTGAACCGCTTCCTGCGTGACTGGCGTCGCAATGAGCCGACGAAGATGGACCCCCGCCTGTTCGACCTGATCTGGTCCGTCTATCAGAAGAGTGGATCGAGCGACTATATCAACGTCCTTTGCGGCTATCGTTCTCCCGGCACCAATGAAATGCTGCGCAACCGCTCGCGTCACACGGGCGTTGCCAAGGAAAGCCAGCATATTCTCGGCAAGGCGATGGATTTCTACATTCCCGGCGTTCCGCTGGAGCGGCTTCGCGAGATCGGCCTGAAGCTGCAGATGGGCGGCGTCGGCTATTATCCGACCTCCGGCTCGCCCTTCGTTCACATGGACGTCGGCGGCGTTCGTGCCTGGCCGCGCGCCTCCCGCGAGACGCTGGTACGCCTCTTCCCCGACGGCAAGACGATCCACGTGCCGCCGGATGGCAAGCCGTTGCCGGGCTATGAGGCCGCCATGGCGGACTACAAGCGCCGCATGGGCTCCAATATCGAGATTGCCTCCTCGGGTGGCCGCAAGAACCTCTTCCAGATGCTGTTTGGCGGTGGGGACGAGGACGAAAGCCCGGAAGCGATTACGGATGACAGCGCGCCCGCCAAGGCGCAGCCGCCGAAGGCCGCACCGGCTGCCGAGCCTCCTGTTCAGGTTGCGACGGCCGAGCCGGCGCCTCAGCCAAAGCAGACCTTTATCGAGAATATTCCGAGCACGACGGTGGCGAACGCGCCGGTACCGAATGTTCGACCGTCTGTTGCCGGCGCGCAGAGCGCCGATCTGGAAACGGCTCTCGTTTCGCCTGCCAGAAGCTCCGCCAGTGATGCCATGGCCTCTGTTCTTCAGCCGCCGGCTGCAGGAAACGGCGATTATGCCGATCTTGGCGACTACAAGATCCCGGTTCCGCAATTGCTCGGCGATCGCAAGCAGCCGGGTGAGGCCGATCTCGAGGCAGTTCCGCTGCCGGGAACGCGGCCGGATTATCAGATTGCCTCGGTCGCACCGGAGGCCGCAGCTGCTCCCGTGCCGGTTCCCGCTGCCCAGCCCCAGACCGCCGATGCGGGCGGCACTGTGCCGAACCCGGCAGATGGTGCGGACAAGGGCAAGGACGAGATTGCCGCGATGATCCGGCGAATGTCTGGCGAGGGCGCTTCAGCTCCTACTGCCGTTGCGCCCGCCGCCAGGCCGCAGCAGGTTGCGCTTGCCGAACCGCCGGCGGCTTCGAACAAACAACTGACCCGCTCGCTGAAGGCGGATATCCGTCCGGCACTGGCCGAACAGGCCTACCAGCCGAAGAAGGGTGCACGCCCGAACAAGACGGATGCAATCGCGGCCCTGCGCGGCTCGCATTCGCAGCCAACGCAACTGACGGGCGAGATGATCGAGAAATGGGCGCTCGCCGCCAACAATGCGCAGATCGTGGCGCCGAAGCCGGTCGACGGTGCCAACGGTCGTGACCGCGATGCGGACGGAAAGCCGGCTGCCGTTGCGAGCAGCCAGTCTGATGCCGCTGGAGCGAAATTCGACCCGGCGCGGTTCTCCGGGCCGGCGCCGGTGGCAAGGCCGCAGTAATACACGGGTGCAGCCGCCCAACCGAACAAAAGAAAAAGGCCCGCTTCAAGCGGGCCTTTTGCATAAGCAGACTTCGCGGTGAACGCGGCTTATTCCATTCCGAGAGCGGCCATATAGGTCTGGAGGATTGTTTCTTCCTCGATACGCTCGTTGGCGTCCTTCTTGCGGAGGCGAACGATCGTGCGCATGGCCTTGGTGTCGTAGCCGCGGCCCTTGGCTTCGCCGTAGACGTCCTTGATGTCGTCGCTGATCGAGGCCTTTTCTTCTTCGAGGCGCTCGATGCGCTCGATGAGCTGGCGCAGTTCTGCGGCGGCGACGTTTTCTACGGCTTTGGTTTCTTCTTCCATGTCATGCTCCTGCATTGGCACCGGCCGCATGAGGTCGGGCTTGGGGTCTTGAGCTTGGCGTCTTACGGTCTGGGGTATTGCCGGATGGTAAACTGTTTGACAATTTTCCTGGAAATACGCATCGCCCGCCAAGGGATGCGGTGACGTGCCGCGAAGCCCGTTCGAGGTCAAGGGGGATGTTGCAGTTCTCCGCGTTATTCTTCTCTACGCTGTCCGATCCGGCTGCAGGACCGGCGCCTCACCCGTCTGACTATTCCTTCGGCCGGTTCACCTCGAAGGCGGCCTGCTGATCGGCGCTGGCTTCGCGCTGATGCAACTTCTTCCAGTCGTCATAGGACATGCCATAGACGGCTTCGCGGGACTGGTCCTTGGTCAGCGGCAGGCCTGACTGGTTGGCCGCTTCCAGATACCAGTTGGACAGGCAGTTGCGGCAGAAACCGGCCAGGTTCATGAGGTCGATATTCTGCACGTCCGGGCGATGCTGGAGATGGGAGACGAGGCGGCGAAAGGCGGCGGCCTCGAGTTCGGTCTGCTGTTCTCTGGTCAGTTCGGCCATGGGGCGTCTCCTTCCTCTGTTTCCGTTATTCGTAGGGGCCGGTGCGGGACGGGAATATCCGGTACTCGTGCAGCTCGGGCATGGCGTTCATTTCGGTAAAAATCGGCGCGAGGATGCTGGCCCATTCGTCCACGCCCCTCCGGTCGGCGATCAGGTCCTGCCGGACTTCCAGTAGCACGTGCGGTATGCCATTTCGCATGCAGTGGCGATACATCGTATCGCCTTTCAGCGCACCGTCATAGGGTTCGTTGTCGCCGGTCATATAGCCGCGGTTTTCCAGCGCGCGGATGAGCGGGTGAACGGCACGGTGGTCCGTGTCCCAAAGGACTCCCGCCTGCCAGGGACGCTTGAAGCCCTTCCAGTAGGGCGTGAAGGAATGCAGCGACAGAACCAGAGGGGCCTTGCCTGCCGCCATGGCGACCTCGGCAATCGCCTTGTCGACGGCCATGTGATAGGGGCGGTGCCAGGTGTCGATGCGGCGGCGACGCTCGGCAGGGCTCAGCGGATGGTTCGCGGGAATGATCGCGCCATCGGACAATTTCATGATGAGGGTCGGATCGTCCTCGCCGCGATTGGGATCGATGAGGAGGCGCGAGAAGCAGGAGAGCACTGCCGGCGCGTCCAGCATGGCTGCCAGCCGTTCGGTCAGCGGCTCGATCCCGATATCGTAGGCGATATGCCGGCCGAATGCTTCCTTTGGCAGGCCGAGTGCGTCATAGTCAGCCGGAACGTGATTCGTGGCGTGATCGGCAAGGATCAGGAGCCCGGCGGCGGAGTTTCCGCCGATTCTTCGGTAGGCCTGGTGTTGAGTCATGAAGCGCCCGTGACCGGTATTGCAAGATTGTCATTTTATCGACAATGAGTGATGGCATGGCAGGGAGTGTGGTTCAAGGCCAGAAATGGCTCGTTGACTTCGGCGCGCTTTCTCGACCGGACGCAATACTAATCGATTGAAACTCTCATTGACATTCGGGCTATGGCAGCGCACAACGACAAGACCACCCATCATGGAGCCACAACGGAAACCGTGACCCGTTCAACTCGAAATCCATCCCCGAACCGTTTCGCCAAGCGCCTCGCTGCGCCTGCCGTGCTGTTCACGCTCGCGTTTGCGCCTGCCTTCCTCCCGGCAAGCGAGGCGCGCGCAGATTTCCGGGTTTGTAACGGGACGCAGAATCTTGTCGGCGTCGCCATCGGCTATCGTGCCAGCGAAGGCTGGATCACGGAGGGCTGGTGGCAGGTGCCGGCAACGACCTGCGCCACGCTGATCGAAGGCGAACTGAAATCGCGCTACTATTATCTTTATGCCGAGGACGCGGCCCGTGGGGGGCGCTGGACCGGTGACGTGAAGATGTGCGTGGCCGAAAACGAGTTCAAGATCGTCGGCGTCAAGGATTGTTTCGCGCGCGGTTACCAGCAGATGGGCTTCAAGGAATATGACACCGGCAAGCAGGGGAGCTGGATGGTTCAGCTTACCGACACGTCCGGAACCCAGGAAAGCCAGAGCAAATGAGACGCAACCGCAAGGTCAAGATTCTAGCCACCCTCGGCCCCGCTTCTTCTGAAGAGGCCATGATCGAAAAGCTGTTCCTGGCCGGCGCGGACCTTTTCCGCATCAATATGAGCCATGCGAGCCACGACACGATGCGGACGCTGATTTCGCGCATCCGCAATGTCGAGAAGCGCATGGGCCGTCCTATCGGTATTCTGGCCGACATTCAGGGGCCGAAGCTGCGCGTCGGCAAGTTCGCCAACACAAAAGTGACGCTGACGCCCGGCCAGACCTTCACGCTCGATAACAATGAAGCGCCCGGCGACGAAACCCGTGTCTTCCTGCCGCATCCGGAAATCCTCGAATCGGTGAAGGTGGGCGACCGTCTCCTGATCGATGATGGCAAGCTGCATCTGAAGGCGGTCAAGTGCGACGGCAAGAGCATTGTCACGGAAGTGATCTCCGGAACGTCGATCTCCGACCGCAAGGGTGTCAGTCTGCCCGACACGCTGCTCGCTGTTGGCGTGCTGACCGAGAAGGACCGCTCCGACATCGAAGCCGTGCTGGCAACCAATGATGTCGACTGGGTGGCGCTCTCCTTCATCCAAAGGCCGGAAGATCTGGCGGAAGTGCGCAAGCTGGCGCGCGGCCGCGTCGGCATCATGTCCAAGATCGAGAAGCCGCAGGCCCTGGAGCGCATCGAGGAGATCATTGAACTCTCCGACGCGCTGATGGTCGCTCGTGGCGACCTTGGCGTGGAAATGCCGCTGGAATCCGTTCCCGGCATCCAGAAGCAGCTGACGCGTGCCTGCCGCAAGGCTGGCAAGCCTGTCGTTGTGGCAACCCAGATGCTGGAATCGATGATCACCGCGCCGGTTCCCACCCGCGCGGAAGTCTCGGACGTTGCCACCGCCGTGTTCGAAGGCGCCGACGCCGTGATGCTGTCTGCCGAATCCGCTTCCGGCGCCTATCCGGTCGAGGCCGTCGCAACCATGGCTTCCATCGCCCAGAAGGTCGAGGAAGACCAGTATTTTACTGGCATCATCCATGCCCAGCGCTCCGAACCGAACCCGACGGGTGCCGATGCGATTTCGCTCGCTGCCCGACAGATCGCCGAGACGCTCAAGCTCAACGCCATCGTCTGCTATACGGCCTCCGGCACGACCGGCCTTCGCGCCTCGCGTGAGCGTCCGGCCATGCCGATCCTGACGCTCTCGCCGATCGTCAAGACGGCGCGTCGCCTGTCGCTCGCCTGGGGTCTGCATTGCGTCGTCACGGAAGATGCGACGGACCTGGACGATATGGTCAATCGTGCCTGCCGCATCGTGGTCAGCGAAGGCTTTGGCGGCCCGGGCGACCGGATCATCATCACGGCCGGCGTTCCGCTCGGCACGCCCGGTTCGACCAACATGTTGCGCATCGCCTATATCGGTTCGGACGGCGTAACAGGAATCTGAGAAGACATACCATCACACTTCAAGGGCCGTGCGTTCTGCCGAACGCGCGGCCTTTTCAGTCTGGATGTCGGGTCGGCACGGGTGCAGGCCCCAGCACTTTCAGCGCGCCGGGATGGATGCAGATGCGGATATCACGCGGCAGGGGCAGGAGCTCGCCGTCGAGCACGCAACGCGCGGTGGGGGTGCGGCGGGGGAAGTGCAGTTCGACCTGCTGGACCAGTTCGGAGTGAACGGCAACATTCTCCTTCAGCTTTCCGCGGAAGAGGTCGAAGGCGAGGTGGACCGCGCCCTTCCAGTTGAGGCGCTTGGCCAGGTAAAGCCCGAGATGGCCCCCGTCCAGACGTTCGGAGATGAGCATGGGGCTCGGGCCGAAGGCGTTGTTGGAGACCGAAATCGCCGAGACCTTCATGCTCTCCTCGCGACCGTTGATCTTGTAAGTCACATCGAAGGCCGGCGGGTCGAGAAGCACGCCGAAGGACGCGCGGATGTTGGCGGCAATCTTGCCGAGGCGCGACTTGTAGGCAATCTTTTCGCGCAGGCGGATCATGCGTGCATGCATGCCGGCGCTGAACTGATGGACGAAGGGGTTGCCGTTGGCATCGCCGATATCGGCGGCCATGACATTCCATTCGGCAAGCACGGCGGGCACCCTATTGACATCGAGCGGGATGCCAATGGCGCGGGCGAAGAGGTTCATCGTACCTGCGGGGATGACGCCGAGCGGGAGGCCGGTTTTCCAGGCAATTGCGGCTGCGGCCGATACGGATCCATCACCACCGGCAACGATCAGCGCGTCGGTGCCCGGCTCTTCTGCTGCAGCCTTCAGGGATTTCACCACGTCGCGGCCGGCCACGATCCGGCAATCGACATCGTGGCCCTCGGCGCTAAACGAGGTTTCGAGCATGCTGACATAGGCCCCGAGGTCCATGGTCCTCAGGGTCCCGGCATCCTCGTTCAGAACAGCAATCGCCCGCATGTCACCTCTGCCGCTTCGATCCGAGAGCCGGATGCATCTCCCGCAAGACCCGAACGCGAAGACCTGACAGTTAGTGCGCGCGTTCGGCATCTGCAAGGATGCCGGCGATCAAACGCCGTGGTGGAGTTCAGGTTCCGGCCGCAATCAGGGAATAGATTGCGGCAGGGGCCCGCGTGCCTCAGCCCTTCGGGATCGGGCGGTGCGTGACTTCAAGCAGTTGCTTGTGAATATATTCGTTGCCCGCAATGACGGAGCCGGTTTCGAGCATGTCGGTCTTGCCGTTGAAGTCCGAGATCCAGCCGCCCGCTTCCTTGATCAGAAGAATGCCGGCAGCGATGTCCCAGGCGGCAAGGCCGGTTTCCCAATAGCCGTCGCAGCGACCCGCTGCGACATAGGCGAGGTCGAGCGAAGCCGCGCCGAAGCGGCGAATGCCGGAGACTTCTCCCATGACGTGGCGCAGTTCGACCAGGAACTTGCCGTGGTTGCCGCGTCCGAGATGCGGCACGCCGCAGGTGATTACGCTGTCGGAGAGTTCCTTGCGGGCGGCTACGCGCAGGCGACGATCATTGAGGAAGGCGCCGCCGCCCTTTTCGGCCGTATAGAGTTCGTCCGTTGCCGGGTTGAAGACGACGCCGGCGACGATCTCGTTGTTGCGCTCCAAGGCAATGGAGACGGCAAATTGCGGAATGCCGTGCAGGAAGTTCGTGGTGCCGTCGAGCGGATCGACGATCCAGCGATGTGCGCCGTCCGTGCCCTTGATCTCGTCGCTCTCCTCACCGAGAAAGCCATAGGTCGGGCGCGCCTTCAGGAGTTCGTCCTTGACGATCTTCTCGGCCTTGCGGTCTGCTTGCGAAACGTAATCGCTCGGTCCCTTGACCGAGACCTGGAGGTTCTGAACCTCGCCGAAGTCGCGCGACAGCGACTTGCCGGCCTTGAAGGCGGCCTGGACCATGACGTTAAGAAGGGCTGAACGAGCCATGAGACGAATTCCTTTGTCAAAAAACAGACTGGGCTAGGCGCGACGGCCTGCCCGGTCGGGTCGCACCCGAGATCAGTCGGCGCGGCGGAGGTAGATGAGTTCGTTGGTGTCGACGAGAACGCGCTCGCCGGCTGCGATGAAGGGCGGAACGAGGATGCGGACGCCGTTCTCAAGAATGGCGGGCTTGTAGGACGAGGCTGCTGTCTGGCCCTTGACGACCGGATCGGCTTCCACGATTTCCAGAACCAGCTGGTCGGGCAGCGCAATGCCGATCGGCTTTTCGCCGTAGAGCTGGACCGTGACCATCATGCCGTCTTTCAGGAAGCGCGCGCGGTCGCCGACGAATTCCTGCGGCAATTCCAGCTGTTCGTAGGTTTCGACATCCATGAAGACGAGGGCGTCGCCCTGTTCATAAAGGTACTGGAAGTCCTTCTTTTCCAGAAGCACCTGCTCGACCGTATCGACGGTCCGGAAACGCTCGTTGAGCTTGGTGCCGTCGATCAGGTTCTTCATCTCGACCTGATTGAACGCGCCGCCCTTTCCGGGCTTGACCGTGTTGCACTTGACTGCCACCCAGAGCCCGCCGTTATGCTCGATAACGCTGCCCGGACGGATTTCGCCGCCGCTGATTTTCATTCCTGAATGTCCATGCTGATGTCTTGCGGCCATCGGACCGCATCGTGCGGCTTCCATGACCATAAAACGATGAAATATTCAAGCTGAAAGAGTCGGCCGAAAGAGCGGTCGGCCTGGCCGTGCCGGCCGCTCTCCGGCTCAGCATCAAGGCGGCGATAGCCTTGTTGCCGAAGCAGGCAAATGAAGGCGCCGCAGAATATTGCGGAGAGCGAGGCTTCAAAACGTTCGCTCGCTCCATGACCTTGGCCAGCCATGCCACCCCACCCGAAGGCACGGCATTTCTCTCAAATTGGCGCAGATTTTTCAACGTAAACAGATTTTTAACCTTAAGCGTCAGCCTTAACGCGGCGAGGCTTCAGCGAAGGCGGATCAGGCGCTGCTGCTTGTTGGCCGCCTCGATGGCTGCTTTCTGCTGCTGGTCGGTCAGGCCCTGGAAGGCGTCTTCGAGATATTTGTCCTCGCGGCCGGCGCGTCGCGACATGACATACCATTTGCCGGCTTCCGCCACGTCCTGCCTGGTGCCGATGCCCTGAATCAGCATATGCGCCAGCTTGTTCTGCGCCACGACATTGCCGGCGGAAGCGGCGCGATACATCCAGGCGAAACCGGCGTCCTGGTCGCGCGGGAACTGGATGCCGTCGATCAGCCAGATGGCCATGTCGAGTTCGGCGGTGTCGTAGCCGGCCTTGGCGGCGCGTTGCAGCCAGTCCTTGGCGCTGTCGCGCTTTTCCTTGGGCAGGTCGGGCAGGTTCAGGTAGATCTGCGACAGGGCGTATTCGGCGTCCGCAATGCCCTTGGCTGCGGATTTCTCGTAATAGGGCAGGGCGTTGCGCAGGCCTTCTTCCCCGGGTTTCTGCGAGACGAGGATCTGCGCCCAGTTGAACGCGGCCAGCGGATTGCCCGCATCCGCAGCCTTGTGCATCAACTCGTCGGCGCGTGCCTTATCCTGCTTGACCAGACGGCCCTCCATCAGGATCAGCGCATAACGGAACATGGCCGAGGGGTCACCGCCCTCTGCCGCTTTCGAATACCAGAAGAGCGCCTTCTGAATGTCCTGCTTGACGCCCATGCCGCGCGCCAGAAGTTCGGCGATGAGCGTTTGGGCCGCGGGATCGCCCAATTGCGCACGCGGCAGCGCCTTGTCGAGCGCGGTGATATAATAGCCGCGCTGGAAGGCCCCGTAAGCCTCGTCGACCTTGCCGGCAAACGGTTTTTCCGGCGGAAGGTCGGGCAGGCGTAGGCCCATGCGGTCATATAGCCCGGTGCCGGCGGAGGGAGCCTCATCCGGCTTCGAGAGCTGGTCTACCGGCTTGCCATCGGGGCCGATCACCTTTCCATCAAGCGGCGCGTCCTTTGCTATGGCCGGAGCGCCTGTCGTCTGGGTCACGCGGCCTGTCTTGACCGATTCGCCATCGGCTGTGCTGTCATCGTCTCCCACACCGTCCTGCAGATTGACGCCGGGCAGGTCGTCAGTTGCAAAAGCAGATTGCACCGGGGCACTTAAAAGGGCTGCCAGCGCCACTGCGATTGCCGATCGACGAATAAGAAGGTTCCCACGCATGGTGACTATATCTTACTCAAACCTTGGCGCTTTTTCGTCAAGAAGCGCATTAGCCTCCGCAACCACGATCGCGGCGCGTCCGGGCTCTGCGAAGACGGCTGAAGACAGGGCCGCGAATTCCGCGCCAGTCTCGGCAATTGCCAATACCGAGGCCGGATCCGTGCCGCCCATGACGATGCAGGGGATGGAGACCATCGAGGCCCACCATTCGCCAAGCGCGAGGTTCTTTGGATGAGGTTCCGGCTTGATGTCGCCGCCGATCTTGCCGAAAAAGACATAATCCGGATCAAGTTCGCCAACTTCAAGCGCCTGATGGCGGTCGGCCACGCGCCCCGCGCCAACGATGAGCTTTGGCCTGAATTTCTCCACGGCGTCGGCGAGTTCGGCGAACGGGCCGTCTATGTGAAGGCCATCGGCCTTTGCGCGGCCTGCAACGCGGCTGTCATTGGCAATGAGGGCTGCGGCGCCCGCGGCCTGGATGACGGGCACCAGGGCTTCGGCACGACGCTGGAAATCGTCATCGGAACGTCCGTAACCGGGCACGATGACCGTTGCGACGTCACCGCCCTTGAGCGCGCCACCGACCACGCGAGCCTGCTCGTCCGCATCTTCAATGTCTGGCGCAATCAGTACGAGGCGGCAGCGGTCTCTCAAGTTCGACATGTGTGATGCAATCCTTTGGACGTCCGGTCCCGGTGGGCATGGGCTTGATTCGCTTCAAGACCCACTGGCGTTCACCCGATCTCGAAACGATATCCTTGATGATCTCATATACAAGCTTCGCCGTCGTCGCAAAGGTCTCATTGCATCCGGCGACGACTCAAGTTTATACTGCAGGTGCTCACGATCTGGGCAGGCCGATTGAGAAAGGTGCAAGTCTCTCAAAACGCCTCACTTTTTTGGTTTGCAGCGCACAAATTCTCTTGCTCGTCCCCAGGGTTTATTTTACGGTCCGCGCATGTCGAAGCCCGATGCATTTTCAGCGATTGCCGATCCGAACAGGCGCTACCTGCTTGAGGAGCTGCGCCGCACCCCGCGTACCGTCAACGAACTGGCGGAGGGGCTTCCCATCAGCCGGCCTGCCGTCTCACAACATCTGAAGGCGCTGCTCGACAGCGATCTTGTCAATGTGACGGCGAAGGGAACGAAGCGGATCTATTCGATCAACGCGCAAGGCTTCAACAAGCTGAACCTCTGGCTGGACCAGTTCTGGGCTTGAGAACGTAAGGTGGCTTCGACGAGCCACGCGGCTGATACACATCTTCCATCAATAAAAAACCACCGGAACCGTCGCGCCGTAAGAGCGCATAACCGAGTCCCGATGGCGTGTGTCAAGTCTGTCCGGGGCCGGTCTCACTGCATGAACATCATGCCGGCCCCTGATCTGGTTCTATTCGCCGTTCAGGCGAAGGATGAATGCTTGTGTCAATGAACGGATGAGCGAATACGCTCGATTTCATCCTTAATGCGCAACTTGCGCCGCTTGATTTCCATGATCTTCGTGGCATCAGATGAAGGTTGGTTCATCGCAGAGTGGAGTTCCTCCTCAAGATCTCCATGTCTCTTCGTAAGCGTTGCAAGATGAGCCTCAATATTCATGTGGCACGTCCTTCCTTCCCTTGTGGCCCGCACCCTGTATCGCCTCAGGGTACCCCAAGCCGTAACACTCAAGAGTGTGTCATAGAATTGTAATCTTGTCGAAGGCGAAAACGTGGCGAGGGATAACTTCCCGTAAACGCATTTTTTGTGATAGGAGCGGCGGGCGCAAAATTTGTGTATGATGTTAAGGCGCTACAGAACGGGGAATGGGGATGGCAGACCAGGATCAGGCGGAACTGCGGATGTCGGCTGCGAAGCTCAGGCAGGAGCATGAAGATTACGACGCCGCGATCAATGCCATGATCACCGTCGGCTGTGACGCGCTTCGCATCCAGCGGATGAAAAAGAAGAAACTGGCGATCAAGGACGTCCTGACCAAGATCGAGGACCAGATCATCCCCGATATCATCGCCTGAGATGGAGCGCGACATGACCTATGCCGGCCCGCCACCCGTCGCCATCATCATGGGAAGCCAGTCCGACTGGGAGACCATGAAGAATGCCGCCGACACGCTGGATATGCTTGGAATTCCATATGAATCCCGGATCATTTCGGCACATCGTACACCCGATCGCCTGGTGTCTTTCGCCAAGGGCGCACGCGAAGAAGGTTTCAAGGTGATTATTGCCGGAGCCGGCGGTGCTGCGCACCTGCCGGGCATGGCGGCAGCCATGACTCCGCTTCCGGTGTTCGGCGTTCCGGTCCAGTCGAAGGCGCTTTCCGGCCAGGACAGTCTCCTGTCCATCGTGCAGATGCCGGCCGGCATTCCGGTTGGCACGCTCGCCATCGGGCGTGCAGGCGCCGTAAATGCCGCGCTTCTGGCCGCCGCCGTGCTTGCACTGTCCGACGAGGACATCGCTTTGAAGCTCGATGACTATCGTGCGCGGCAGACCGCCTCGGTCGCAGACTACCCTGTGGATAATAGTTAATGTCTATGAAGACCATCGGCATCATCGGGGGCGGGCAGCTCGGTCGCATGCTGGCTATGGCTGCCGCCCGCCTCAATTTCCGGACTGTCATCCTCGAACCGCAGGCCGATTGTCCCGCCGCGCAAGTTGCCAACCGGCAGATTGTCGGCGCCTACAACAATCCGCATGCGCTGGCCGAACTGGCGGATGCCTGCGACATTGTCACCTATGAGTTCGAGAACGTGCCGGTCGATGCTGCCGCGACTCTTGCGGCATCGCGGCCGGTCTATCCGCCACCGCAGGCGCTGGAGGTCTCGCAGGACCGTCTGACGGAAAAGGAGTTCCTGGCGTCTTGCGGCATCCCGACCGCTCAGTTCCGCCGCATCGACAGCCAGGACGATCTGGTCGCGGCGCTCGTCGAATTCGGCGGGGCGGGCGTCTTGAAGACCCGCCGCATGGGCTATGACGGCAAGGGCCAGCGCGTGTTTCGCAAGGGCGACGATCCGGCCGGGGCGTATGAAGCGCTTGGAAGCGTGCCGCTGATTCTCGAAAGCTTCGTCGCGTTCGAGCGGGAAATCTCTGTGATCGCCGCGCGTGGCGTGGATGGCAGCTTCGCGGCCTATGATCCGGCGGAGAATGTCCACACGAACGGCATTCTCCACACATCCACGCTTCCAGCCTCAGTTTCCTCGGCCGCCGCAGCGGCTGCGACGGAAGCGGCAAAAGCGATTCTTGAAAAACTCTCCTATGTCGGCGTCGTTGGCGTGGAATTCTTCGTCGGCGCTGACGGTTCGTTGATTGCGAACGAAATGGCGCCGCGCGTGCACAATTCCGGCCATTGGACGGAGGCGGCCTGCATCGTTTCGCAGTTCGAGCAGCATATTCGCGCGGTGGCCGGCCTGCCGCTGGGGGATTCGTCGCGCCATTCGGACTGCGTGATGCAGAACCTGATTGGCGACGATATCGAGACGGTCCATGACTGGCTGAAGACCAAGGATGCGCTGGTCCATCTCTACGGCAAGGCCGAGGCGCGGCCGGGCCGAAAGATGGGGCATGTCACCGTTCTGAAACGTTGAAAATGCAGTGTTACAGGTTCATGACCGTTGACATGGCGGTTTGGGAACTGTATCACGCCGCCAACCTGAAGAGCGCGCCCGTCGGCGCGCTTTTGATTGTATAGATTGTGATGAAGGGACGGAGACGTTTCTTCCAACCACGCGGATCAGAAAAATGAAGATCAAGAATTCGCTCAAGTCGCTGAAGGCCCGCCATCGCGAAAACCGTCTGGTTCGCCGTAAGGGCCGCATTTACATCATCAACAAGCTGAACCCGCGCTACAAGGCTCGTCAGGGCTGATTGCGCGTCGCGCGCCCTCGAAAGGCTTTCGGTCTCGGGCGTGATACAGCATAATTCTGTTGATATTCGACCATGGCGGAGTACGATCTCCGCCATGCGTTTTCTTGCGACATCGATCCTGCCTCTACTGATTCTGACGGCTGCCGCTCAACCGCCGGCAACGACGCCAACCCCGCAGGAGCCGCCGCCCCTTGCGGCTATTTCTCCCTCCCAGAAACTGGATGCGCTGTTTGCTCAGTTGAAGCGCTTGCGCGATCCGTCGGCCGCCGAGGGCATAGTCGCGCAAATCTGGGGCGTCTGGAATTCATCGGGCAGCGCCACCGTCGATATGATGCTACGTGCGGCCGATGCCGCGGCGGGCAAGCAACAGTATGCCGCGGCGCTCGACTATCTGGATGAGGCCATCGCGCTCAAGCCGGACTATGCGGAGAGCTGGAACAAGCGCGCAACGCTGCATTTCAAGACCGGCAATTACGAACGCTCCATGTCCGATATCGCGCAGGTGCTGGCGCGCGAGCCGCGACATTTCGGTGCGCTGTCGGGCATGGCTGCGATCCTTGAAGATTCAGGCCAGGATGCTGCGGCGCTGGATGTGTGGCAGCGGGTGATCGATCTCTATCCCGCCAACCGTGACGCTCAGGGCCATGTGCGCACGCTTTCGGAAAAGCTTGACGGCAACAAGACCTGATCAGCGATCCATTTCTTGCCGCTGCCCGTATTCCAAAGACTGTTTCCGAGAATCGAATCGCTCCCGATATGTTGAAAATCCTTCTGGCGCTGGTCGTCCTTGTTCCGATGGTGGCGCTCGCCGGCGGATTTGTATTTACCGAGTGGAAGACTTCGCAATTCGAGGCCGCCTATCCGAATATCGGCACGCGGACGGATATCGGCGGCTATTCACTGAACAGCGTCGACCTGCCCGCAGGACCGCAGGCCGACCTTCCGCCGATTGTTTTCATACACGGCGCGAGCGGTAATCTACGCGATCAGCTCTTCGCCTTCCGGAAGCCGCTGGAGGGCCGTGCGCGGCTGATTTTCGTCGACCGGCCGGGCTATGGCTATTCGGATCGCGGTGGGCCGGAGAACGATACGCCGGCGGGTCAGGCGGATGCGATTGCGCGACTGCTGGAGAAGAAGGGAATTGATCGCGCCATCATCGTCGGTCATTCGCTGGGGGGTGCCATTGCGGCGAGCTTCGGCGTGCGTCATCCGGACAAGACGGCAGGGCTCCTCTTCCTCTCGGCTGCCACGCATCCCTGGAGCGGCGGCGTCGACTGGTATTACGATCTTGCGGCTGCCCCCGTCGCCGGGACGATTTTCCGCTACACGATGCTCCTGCCGGTGGGGCTGGGGCGGATTGAGAGCGGGAGCCAGGCCGTCTTTGCGCCCAATCGGATGCCGAGAGACTATGTCAGGGATACAATGCCGGGCATGATCCTGCGGCCGGGCGCATTCTATGCCAATGCCGTGGATGTCTCCGGGCTCAATACCTTCGTCAAGACCATGGAGCCGCACTACAAGGACATCACCGCGCCGACAGTGATCATAACCGGTGACAGCGACGATATCGTCGCGGAAGAAATCCACTCCGTTGGCCTCAAGCGCGACATCCCGAATTCGGAACTCCTGTGGTTGAAGGGCGTTGGGCACAAGACGGATTATGTGGCGAACGGATTGGCCGTGGCGGCGATCGAAAAGCTGGCGGGCCAGCCGCGCGATCTCCAAGCCATGGCGGCCGGATTCCGCGCCCCGCAGAGCCTGCAGGCGGCCATGGCGAAATAGAACGCTGCCGGCGTAAACCAAGCTGTGCAAGGCCTTGAGGCGCTGGTACTTTTGCGCTTCATTTCACCGCAGTCTTCCACTAACCTCGCCTGAAATTGCTGGAGGTGCATAGTCTATGTCGGATCTGGATGTGGCAGTGGAGCGGGATCGGGTCGCCCAGAACGAAGGCTACATCCAGAAGCTGTCGAGCCCGATGGCCTATTTCTGGCCGATGGCGATCTTCATCATCCTGGCCGCCTTTGTCGCCGCCATTCTCTACCGCCAGGCCCATGCGGCCTTCATCTCCAATCCGGGTTTGAACAGCCTCATCCTCGGTGTGCTGGTTATCGGCATTATCCTGAATTTCAGCCATGTGCTGAGGCTCCGCCCCGAGGTCAGGTGGTTCAATGCCTTCCGCGCCGCGGGCAGCATCGAGAAAGCGGGCCGCGCGCCGGTTCTCCTGGCGCCCATGCGGGTGCTGCTCGCCGGCAGCCGTAACATGGCGATCTCTGCCGTGGCGCTCCGTTCCATCCTTGATTCCATTGCCAGCCGTCTCGATGAGTCGCGCGATACGACGCGCTATCTGACCGGCTTGCTCGTCTTCCTCGGTCTGCTCGGCACGTTCTGGGGTCTCCTGGGAACGATCGGCTCCATCAGTTCCGTCATCCAGTCGCTGAGTGTTGGCTCGGGCGATACGGCGGACGTTCTGAGCGCGCTGAAAGAGGGGCTTTCGGCGCCGCTTTCGGGCATGTCGACGGCCTTTTCGTCCTCGCTCTTCGGTCTCTCCGGCTCGCTGGTCCTGGGCTTCCTGGATCTGCAGGCCGGCCGCGCGCAGAACCGGTTCTATAACGAGCTGGAAGAGTGGCTCTCCTCGGTCACGGATGTCTCCAGCGATATGGGCGTCCAGGCCGTCGGCGGGGCCTCGCCGCTGATGCCGCTGCAGGCGCAGGACGAAATCCGGCTTGTGACCCAGCAGTTGTCTCGGCTCGCCAGCGAAAGTGCATCCAACCAGCGCGCAACCACCGCCATGGCCAATCTTGCCGAAGGCATCCAGGGGCTGGTGAAGAACATGCGCACGGAGCAGCAGATGCTGCGCGACTGGATCGAGGCGCATCAGTCCGAGTCGCGCGACCTGCGCGTGGCGCTCGAGCGTCTCGTGAAGGCGCTGGAGGAGAAGTAGCATGGCGCTCGCTCGCCGCCGCCAGCAGCGGCACATCGATTACTGGCCCGGCTTTGTCGACGCGCTCTCGACGCTGCTCTTGGCCATCATGTTCCTCCTGACGGTCTTCGTGCTGGGGCAGTTTTTCCTGAGCCGTGAGATTTCAGGCAAGGACGAAGTGCTGAACCGGCTCAACAGCCAGATCAACGAATTGACCCAGCTTCTGGCGCTTGAGAAGGGCAGCAAGCAGGACATGGAGGATCAGCTTGCCTCCCTCCAGGCGTCGCTTTCTCAATCCGAAGGTGAGAAGTCGCGACTGCAGAAGCTGCTCGACGCCGGCTCGGGCATTGCTTCGGGCGCGCAGGCGCGTATCGGCCAGCTTTCGGGCGAGCTGGATGCCGAGAAGCAGGTTTCCGCGCGGGCGATGAGCCAGGTCGAGCTGCTGAATCAGCAGATCGCCGCGCTCCGGGCGCAGATCGCTGCGGTCGAAGGCGCACTGCAGGCAGCCGAGTCGAAAGATCAGGCGTCGCAGGCGCAGATTGCCGATCTCGGGCGGCGGCTGAACGTGGCGCTGGCGCAGAAGGTTCAGGAACTGAACCGATATCGCTCCGACTTCTTTGGCCGTTTGCGTGAAATTCTGTCGGACCGCGAGAATATCCGCATCGTCGGAGACCGCTTCGTCTTTCAGTCGGAGGTGCTTTTCCCATCCGGTGGTGCGGATCTGAATGATGCCGGCAAGGCGGAAATGCAGAAGCTGGCGCAGGCGATCATCGAGCTGGCCAAGGAAATTCCCCCGGAAATCAACTGGGTGCTGCGCGTCGATGGCCACACGGACAACGTGAAGCTTTCGGGCTCCGGCAAATACGCCGACAACTGGGAGCTTTCGTCAGGCCGTGCGACCTCGGTGGTGAAATATCTGATCAGTCAGGGCGTGCCGGCCGATCGTTTGGTGGCGGCGGGCTTCGGCGAATATCAGCCGATTGCGCCGGGCGACACGCCGGAAGCACGCGCGCAGAACCGCCGTATCGAGCTGAAGTTGACGGAGAAGTAATCAGGCCTCGCCGAGGAAGGACTTGGCGAGCTCTTCCGGCAGGCGACGCGGGCGGCCTGAGGCGTTGACGACGGCAATGATGACCTTGGCCGCGATCAGCAGCGTTTCGCCGCGCAGGATTTTCTGGTTCAACACCATCTTTGCGCCGCCGGCCTTTTCCGTGACGGTTTCGATGGTCAGGACATTGTCCATGCGCGCAGGCGACTTGAAGTCGATTTCCATGCGGTGGACGACGAACATCAAGCCTTCGCCATCCATCTGATGCAGCGCGCTCTGCTCGACGCCGAGGCTACGCAGATAATCCGTGCGGGCACGTTCCATGAAATGCAGATAGCGCGCATGATACACGAAGCCGGAGAAATCCGTGTCTTCATAATAGACGCGCTGGGTCAGCCGGTGGCTACCATCGGCGGCAAGTTCGCCGGAAAGGGAAAAGGTCTCAGTCATTCGGGCACGCTCTTGCGGTGGATCAGGTGTTCGCTTGTCTGGGGCAGGTCTGCGATACGCGCCGGAATGAAATCCGGCTGCAGCGGCAATGCCTCGAGCCGGGTTTTTTCGGCCGGAACCCACTTGAATTCAAGATCGTTCCTGGCGTCGCGCACCCTGTGGACGATCGCTGCCTCATGAAATGGGAAGTGCAGAGGCATCTGCATGAGATAATAGACGCCGATCTCGTGCCACTTGCGGCCTTCGAAGGCGAAGAAGTTTTCGACCGTCCAGAGATGACGGATGAGCGTCACATCGCAGTTCGTCTCTTCCTTCATTTCGCGGACGAGCGTCTCGGCGGAGCTTTCGCCCACCTCCGCCGTGCCGCCGGGAAAGGTCCAGAACTTTTCATGCGTCGCGCGATGGACGAGGACATGGCCGTCGCGGAAGGCGAGGCCGGCGATGCGCATGTTGAAGAGGCGCCTGGCGAGCTTGATGCGGATGGTCTTGCGCGTCATGTCATCAGCCTATGTCGAGAACCACGATTTCCGGCCATGCCCCGAGGCGGAAAGGTATCTCCGTGCATCCGAGGCCGCGAGACACGACAAGATGCCTGCCATTCTCGACGATATGTCCACCGCGATAGCGGGTTCCGAAGCGTGAATTCATGGCCGGGGACCAGCCGAATATGTTGACCTGGCCGCCATGAGTGTGACCCGAGAGGGTTAATGAAACACGGTCAGGCACGTCCGGAAAGACATCCGGTTCATGCGCCATGAGGATAACGGGGGCATCATCGACGATCTTCTCCAATGTTGCCGGCAGATCATCGACGCCGCCTCGCGTTTTCCGTCCCGGTGTATGCTGGAAGATAAACGCGAGCTGATCCCCGAGACCGGCGAGCCAGAAGGGTCGACCGTCCTTCTCCAGACGGCGGGCGTCGTTGATGAGGAGGGAGATGCCCGCTTTCTCAAAGGCGTGGCCGATCTTCGGCATCAGACGTGGATCGCTCGCGAAATTCCAGGATTGCCAGTAATCGTGATTTCCCAGAATGGCGTGGATGCCGAGCGGTGCGGACAATCGGCTGAGGCAGGCGGCGATGTCGTCTTCGGGCAGTGGCACGCCCAGTTTCGGCATGGCGTTCACATAATCGCCGAGCAGCAGGATCATGTCGCCACCGAGGCTGTTGGCCGTGTCGCAGATGCCGGCCACCCGATCGAGTTCCATCCAGCGCTTGGTCGTGTGGATGTCGCTCAAGAGGACGAGCCGGAGCTTTAGACCCGTGGTCCAGCCGGGCGGTGTGAATGTGTATGTCCTGATGCGGGGCGTTCCCATGGCTTCGGCCACAGTGCCATAGCCGAGGAGCGCAGCCGCGGAGGCGAAGGCCGTCGCCGCGAGCTTGAAGAAACCGCGTCTTGTGATCACTCGTTATCGTCCTGGAAGAGGCTTATCTGGGTTTTTTCGATATCTTTAGGCGGGTTAAGGCCCAGATGCTTCCATGCATTTGCGGTGAGAATGCGACCGCGCGGCGTGCGCTGGATGAAACCCTGCTGGATCATGTAGGGCTCGATGATATCCTCGATGGCGTCGCGCGGTTCGGAAAGGCCGGCGGCGATCGTTTCGATGCCCACGGGACCCCCGCCGAAGTTGTGCGCGATCATCGCGAGATAGCGCCGGTCGAGCTGGTCGAGCCCCATGTTGTCGACATGAAGGCGCGTCAGCGCCTCGTCGGCAATCACGCGGGTGACGGCATCGGCGCGTGCAACTTCGGCAAAGTCGCGAACCCGGCGCAGCAGGCGGCCGGCGATGCGCGGCGTACCGCGGGCGCGGCGGGCAATTTCGCGCGCGCCGTCATCCGTCATCCCCAGGCCCAGCAACCGTGCGCCGCGACGGACGATCGATTCCAGCTCCTCGACGGTGTAAAAGTTCAGCCGCACCGGAATGCCGAAGCGGTCGCGCAGCGGCGTGGTGAGCAGCCCGAGGCGCGTTGTCGCGGCGACCAGCGTGAACTTCGAGAGGTCGATCTTGACCGAACGCGCGGCCGGGCCTTCGCCGATGATCAGGTCGAGCTGAAAATCTTCCATCGCTGGATAGAGGATTTCCT
Organism: Hyphomicrobiales bacterium; assembly: GCA_900466575.1. Taxonomy (GTDB): domain Bacteria; phylum Pseudomonadota; class Alphaproteobacteria; order Rhizobiales; family Rhizobiaceae; genus Ensifer_A. The sequence continues at coordinate 115,956 of UBMP01000006.1, forward strand.
CGACCGCCGGATTGAGGCGATGGATTTCATCGATGAAAAGGACGTCGCGCTCTTCCAGATTGGTCAGAAGGGCCGCGAGATCGCCGGCTTTCGCAATGACCGGACCGGAGGTCGAACGAAAATTGACGCCGAGTTCCTTCGCCATGATCTGCGCCAGCGTCGTCTTGCCGAGACCGGGCGGGCCGACGAAGAGCACATGGTCGAGAGCCTCCCCACGGTTCTTCGCCGCTTCTATGAAGATCTTGAGATTGGCGCGCGCTTCCGCCTGGCCGGTGAACTCGTCCAGTGACTGCGGGCGTAGAGCCGTGTCGAGGTCTTCGCCGCGCTTTTCAGGGCTCAAGAGCGGATTTGGCTGGTTCATGTGGTCGGTCCCGTTTCGACAACGGCTTTAGCCCCGAATGGGGACGAAGGAAAGGCCGGCCTCACCGGGACAGTTCCTTCAGGCCCAGACGGATGAGCTTCGCGCTGTCGGCCCCTTCGCCGCCGTTCTTCAGCGCGGCGGCCACGGCATTTGCAGCCTGGTCGCGGGAATAGCCGAGATTGGTGAGCGCCGAGACGGCATCGGAAACCGGGGCGCTGGCGACGCCTTCGCCAAGCTCCTGCTTGAGGCCCATGTTTGCCGCTTCGCCGGCGAAGGCGGGGGCCTTGTTCTTCAGTTCAGTCAGGATGCGGATGGCCACCTTCGGACCCACGCCGGGGGCGCGGGAGATCGCGGTCTTGTCCTGTAGCGCGATCGCATTGGCGAGTTCGGAGGGCGTCAACGTCGAAAGGACCGCCAGCGCCACCTTGGAGCCGATGCCCTGCACCACCTGCAGAAGCCGGAACCATTCGCGCTCCAGAGGGGTCGTGAAGCCGAAGAGCTTCAACTGGTCTTCGCGGACATAGGTCTCGATGAACAGGATGACGGCCTCGCCGGCATTGAGCTTGGAGAGGGTGCGCGCCGAGCAGAAGGCGAGGTAGCAGACGCCATGAACATCGACGAGCACGTAATCTTCGCCGATTTCGTCCACGGTGCCTTTGAGTTTGCCGATCATGGGAAAAGTCTTTCAGGGATGGGTTTCAGGCGAGATGATGTCGAGGTCGGGGAAGTAGACGCGGTAGCCCTCGGGATCGCGCGTTAGGAGACTGTAACCGCGCAGATAGGCATGCGCGCCGATAAGAAAGTCCGGCAGGACACGCTCCCTTATTGTGCCGCCATTGCGGCGATAGGCGCCGTAGGCGCGGCCGGCGGCGAAGGAGGAGAGCCACGGCAAGCTTTCCCGCAGGAATTCATCTGCAGGCAGAAGCGCTTCGACTGTTTCGACCTTGTCGTAACGCACCGAGAACTCGGAAAACACAATCTGATTTATGACAAGCGTGCCGCGCGCCGCGGCCTCTGCGATCTTACGCCGCGACCAGCCGAGCCATTTTGGATCCCGCACGGCGACATCGACCAGTACATTCGTGTCGATCATCGTCGCCATCAGTCGCGATCCCGCGTGAGCGCCATAAGGGCATCTGCATTGAGCCTCTGATCGCCGGTGCCTTCCAGCCGATCCAGGACCGCGCTCAACCGGTCAAGGCGCTGCCGCTCCAGCGCGGCATGAGGATCAGCCTTTGGCGCGACCACCAGCTTTCCATTCTCGATGGAGAAAATAACCTCGCTGTTGGGCTCGATACCGGCCAATTGCCGCAGATCCCGCGGAATCGTGACCTGACCTTTGGAGGTGACGCGCATCTTCCCGTCCTCTTCATTCTCAAGGTAAGAAATAATCTTACTTTGAGAACAAGTCAAGAACACTAGCCCGCGAGCATTGCGAGCCGGCTGGCGGCCGCGCCGCGATTATGGGCGTGGCAGATGGCGATTGCCAGTGCGTCGGCGGCGTCATTGCCCTTGAACTCGGCCTTGGGCATCAGAACTTTCAGCATCATGTGAATCTGCTGCTTCTCGCCGTGTCCGACGCCGATCACGGATTTCTTCACCGCATTTGGCGCGTATTCGGCGACCTTCAGGCCGGCGCGGGCCGGAACCAGCATGGCAATGCCGCGCGCCTGTCCGAGCTTCAGCGTGGCGACCGCATCCTTGTTGACGAAGGTCTGCTCCACCGCTGCTTCATGCGGCTGATAGGCGTGAATGATCTCGGCCAGGCCGTCGTGCAACTGGCAGAGCCGTGAGGCGAGGTCCATGTCGCCATCGCTGGTGACCGTGCCGGAGGCGACGAAGCGCAGCGAATTGCCCAGACTTTCGACAATGCCCCATCCTGTGCGGCGGAGCCCGGGATCGATGCCGATGATGCGAATCAGATCTTTCATGCGGCGACGTTAGGACAGAAATTGTGCTCTGCCCATGTCATGGGCTGTCAAAGCCGGTTTGAGCGGGGCTCATCGCGCGTCAAAGACCTCAAATATCGATTTTCCCTAATTTAATCGCTTGTCGTTAACCATGAAGTAAGCGCAGCCGGTGGAAGAATGATCTCAACAAGGTGTGGTTCGATTGCTCCTGCAGCGAAGCGATGCATCGGGAAGTTTCTTGAGCGTGGACGATAAATCGATGAGCCGGATATTCCATTCAGTCAGAGCTCGGGTCACCGGCCTGTTCATGCTTTTCACGGTGCTGTCCGTTGCAGTGCTCATGGCCATAGCCTATCTCGGCAGCGTCGGCGTCTTTCAGCAACAGGCTTCGGTTGCGCGCCAGGCGACGCTGACTTTCCGTGCCGACATGCTCTCCGAAAAGCTTGCGCAATTGCGCGGTCAGGCAGAATCGATCGCGCGTATCGAAGCGCTCCAGCAGGACCTCACGAATCTCAAGAGTGGCTGGAAAACGGTCGAGAAGAGTACCGGCGATGCAGCCAAGGCTCTGATCGATGTCTATGTCACCCGCAACCCCAACCCCGCCGACAAGCGCGAACTCCTCGTCAAGACGGAGGGGCAGAGCGGCTTCTACTTCTCCTCGCATGAGAAGACGCAAGCCGATGTGCAGACCTATCTCGCAAATGGGCCGTTCTCCGATCTACTGATGGCGGACACGCAGGGCAACATCATCTATTCCTATAAAAAGACCGAAACCTTTGCACGCAACGTCGCCTCGGGCGATCTCGCAAAGTCGGGTCTCGGCGCCGTCTACAGCCTTGCCAACAAGGCGATCTCGGCATCGAAGGATGGAGAAACGGCGGAAACGGTGTTCTCGGGCCTTGCGATTTCTCCTCTGACCAACAAGACAGACATCTATTTCGCCGTTCCATTGCTGAAGCTCGGCTCCGCGCGCGGCTTTGTCATCTTCAAGGTCGCGGATGCGGCGATTGCGGACGTCATGACGAAAGCGCTCCCCGTCGGTGAGCAGGAGCGGGTAAACATCATCGGCGGCGATGGGCACGCGCTGGGCGTTTCGCCAGACGGCGCGATCGTCGCGGTCGACGCGCAGCCCTTCACATTCACAGCCGAGGCTCTTGCCGCGCAAGAGGTCGTGCAGGCAGATTTTCAACGTGCCGACGGTGCTGCGCGCGCCTTCACGAAGCGGGTTGACGTCTACGGCTACCGTTATCTCATTGCCGAAAGCGACAGCATTCGGGCGCTGGAAGCGGGCTCCAAGCATATCGCCACTCTGATGGCAGGTGTCGGTGCTCTTGTCATGCTGGCCGGGCTTCTTGCGTCAAGCTTCTTCCTCAAGCGCATGCTTTCGCCGCTTGGAGCGCTGGCGGATGCCACACAGGCCGTCTCCTCGGGCGATCTTGGGGCCACGATCCGCTTCCAGGATCGCGGTGACGAAATCGGGCTCATGTCTCGCGCGCTGAACAGTTTCCGCCAGTCTCTGCAGCGCCAGAAGGAGATGGAGGCTGAAGCCGCGCAGATGGCTACCGATGCGGCGCGCGAGCGCGAGGCGCGGCAGGCCGAGCGTGAGGCGCAGGCTGCGGAACTGCAGGGCGTCGTCAGCGCGCTCGGTTCAGGCTTGGGCCGGCTGGCTGGTGGTGATCTTGCTTGCACCATCGATCGCCGTTTCCCCGGCGAGCTGGAGTTGTTGCGGCTCGATTTCAACCGTTCGGTCGAGCAGTTGCGCGACGCGATGCTGGCCATCGGCGGCAACTCGGCGGCCGTGCGCGAAGGGTCGAGCGAAATGCGGTCCTCCGCAGATCAGCTCGCAGCCCGTACGGAGCGCCAGTCCATATCCATCAGCCAGGCTGCCGCAGCCATCGATCAGGTGACGAAGGCGGTGCGGGAGCAATTGGCGCGTGCGGAGGACGCCGCACGGATTGCCAAGACGGCGCGCGACGGCGCTGACGATTCCGCCGGTATCATGCGCAGCATGATCGAGGCGATGGAAAACATTCAGGGCTCCTCGCAGAAGATCAACCAGATTATCGGCGTCATCGACGAGATTGCCTTCCAGACCAACCTGCTGGCGCTCAACGCAGGGGTCGAAGCAGCCCGCGCCGGGGAAAGCGGCAAGGGCTTTGCCGTCGTCGCGCAGGAAGTCCGTGAACTGGCCCAGCGCTCGGCCCATGCGGCCAAGGAAATTACCGCATTGCTTGCGAAATCGACGAGTGATGTGGAGGCCGGGGTGTCCTTGGTGGAAAAGGCCGGTACCGCGATTGGAGCGATCGGCGGGCATGTGGCTGATATCGACGGGCGCATCCGTTCCATCATGGAATCCACCCGCGAGGAAGCGGAATCCCTGCGCGCCATCAATGCATCGGTGGGCGAGCTGGAACACGCCACGCAGCAAAATGCCGCCATGGTCGAGGAGACCACCGCTGCCGTTCACAAGCTGGCCCACGAGGCCGGCGAGATGGATCAGCGCCTCGGCCAGTTCCGGCTGGAAGACGATCGCGGCGGATATCGAATGGCGGGGTGAGGGCTACCTTTTCGCTGCGTGCCGATCGTTCGGGCTCGGGCCGGAGTGGGCCGGCTTGCGCAAATCGTGCCGCTGACGCATTCTTCCATGGTTGTGGGAAGACGTTTTAAGAACCGTCTTGCTTCCGCGTGAGGTCAACGTTTCGAGGGGGACGGGCGTGCCAGGTATCGACATCTTGATCGCCTTCGTTCTGACGACGGCGGCGTTTGCCTTCATTCCCGGACCGGCCATGCTCTATGCCGCTGCACGGACGATGGCTGGCGGTCGCAAGGCCGGATTGATGGCGGTGCTGGGCATCCATATCGGGGCCTATGCGCATATTATTGCGGCGGCAGCGGGATTGTCGGTTCTCTTCCATGCGGTCCCGATGCTTTACGCTGCGGTCAAGCTTGCGGGTGCGGCCTATCTGGTCTGGCTCGGGATTTCGCTGTTTCGCGCGAAGGAGGCGCTGCAGGGCGATCTTCATCCGAAGACTGAGAAGACGGCGCGCAAAGCCTTTATGCAGAGCATTGGCGTCGAGGTCCTGAACCCCAAGACGGCCATCTTCTTCATGGCCTTCCTGCCGCAATTCATCGACAGTGCGGCTCATTTCCCGATCTGGCTGCAACTGGCCATTCTGGGTGTTGTGGTGAACGTGATTTTCACTCTGGCGGACATTGTCTGCGTTCTGCTGGCCGGTCTGATCGTGTCGCGGCTCAAGCAATCCTCAACCGCGCAAAGGCTTGTGCAGCGAACCGGCGGCGTGGTCCTCGTGGGATTGGGCACGCATCTGGCCCTGCAAAGGGGCTAGGAATCGTGCGGCGGGTTCCTCATCATCAAACGCAGGCCATTTTTTCGTGAAGTAAGTCGGCCTGACGACTTGGGTTCGCGGGGTTCGGTGCCTAGATAGAGGCTTCCATCCCGAAGGGCCCCTCCGATGACCTCCTTTTCCATTCTTGATCTCTCCACCGTCAGCGAAGGCACGACCGTTTCGGACGCGCTGGAGAATACGCGGCGCATGGCAATTGCGGCGGACGACGCGGGCTACAAGCGCTTCTGGCTCGCCGAGCATCACGGCATGGCGGGGATTGCCAGTGCGGCAACCTCGATCGTCATCGGGCATGTGGGCCATGCCACGAAACGCATTCGCATCGGCTCTGGCGGTGTCATGCTGCCCAACCACTCCCCCTATATCATTGCCGAGCAGTTCGGCACGCTGGCGGCGCTCTTCCCCGGCCGCGTCGATCTCGGATTGGGGCGCGCGCCTGGCACCGACATGGCAACGGCGCGGGCGCTTCGGCGCGACATGCAAGCGGCCTCGGAGCGGTTTCCGGATGACATCCTCGAACTGAAGGCCTGGCTCGGGCCGCGTGCGGAAGGCCAGCGGGTCATTGCCGTGCCGGGAATGGGAACGCAGGTGCCGCTCTATATCCTGGGTTCAAGTCTCTACAGCGCACATCTGGCGGCGGCCCTCGGGCTGCCTTACGCCTTTGCCTCGCATTTTGCCCCGGACCAGCTTTTCGAAGCCATTGATATCTACCGCAACCGTTTCGAGCCGTCGGACCAGCTTGACCAGCCCTACGTGATGGCGGGCGTCATGGGCGTGGTGGCGGACACGGACGAGGCGGCGGCCTATTACTTCACCTCCGCGCAGCAACAATTCGTCAACCTGCGCCGGGGTCGGCCGGGGCAATATCCGCCGCCGGTCGCCGACATGGACGAGCACTGGACCCCCATGGAACGGACCATGGTCGAACATACGCTGCAATTCGCCGTCGTCGGGGCGAAAGATACCGTGGAGACGAAGCTGAAACGCTTCATCAAGGACACCGGCGCCGACGAGATCATCGTATCCTTCACTATTTTCGACGTCGAGAAGCGGCTTGCGGCGGTGAAGGCTGTTTCCGAGATGGGCATTTTTGAGCGGGTCTGAGGGTTCTGCTTCAGGCTTTCTCAGATATCCGAGGCGAACGCGGGTCTTTTCCTTTTCAGCCTCACACGGCCCCGCTTTCCTGAAAACTCGACCAGCCGGCGGAAGGTCGGGCATTCCATATGCGAAGGCGCCTTGCAGTCGGCAACGTGACGCAGAGTGTCGCGCAACGCGCTCAACTGCTGGATTTTATCGTCGATCTCGTCGGCCTTCCTATGCAAGACATCGCGGGGCAGATCGGCTCTGCCGTCGCGGCCGAACATGCCAGCTATTTCCTCGAGCGAGAAGCCTGCCGCCTGACCCATGGTGATCAGCTTGATCTGCAAGAGAACGTCGGAAGAGAACTGCCGGCGCAGACCATGCCGGAAAAGCGACTCGATCAGCCCGATTTCCTCGTAATAGCGCAATGCCGAGGGTTTGACGCCGGTCCTCGCCGAAACCTCGCCAATATCCAGAAATTTCATACTTGACCTCAAGTTGGCTTGAATTCGTAGCCTGCTCCCGAATGCTGTTCAGGACAAGGGTTGACAACATGAGTGAGTACAAAAAATCGGATACAGACGGCGCATCGGGTTGGGTCAAAGCAGCGCTTGCGCTCGTCGCGCTTCTGGCGTCGCTCGGTACAAGCATTGCCAATATCGCGCTGCCAGCCTTAGCGAAGGCCTTTGCCGCGCCTTTGACCGAGGTGCAGGCGGTTGTCGTGGCCTATCTGGCGGCATTGACGGTCTTCGTCATAGCCGCGGGGCGGTTGGGTGACCGGTTCGGGCTGAAGCGAATGCTGCTTGCCGGGATTGTCATCTTTGCTGCCGCCTCGCTTTCATGCGCCCTTGCGGCGAACCTCTGGTTCCTGATTGTCGCGCGATTTCTGCAAGGCGTGGGCGCGGCCTTTCTGATGACGCTTGCGATGGCTTTGATGCGTGAGGTGGTGGGTGAGGCGCGGTTGGGGCGGGCGATGGGTCTGCTCGGCACGGTTTCGGCGCTGGGCACTGCGCTCGGCCCCTCGCTTGGTGGGGTATTGCTGCCGGTGACAGGGTGGCGGGGCATATTCGCGGTGCAGGTTCCGCTAGCGCTGCTGGCCTTGCTACTGGCGCTCATGCTGCTGCCGGAGACGGGGCGGAAGCCAGCTGCGAAAGGCCGCTCGCTTTTCTCCATGCTGGAACGGCAGCTTATGCCGGGCCTTGCCGTCAACTTTCTGGTCGCTGCAGTGATGATGACGACGCTGGTTGTGGGACCGTTCTTTCTCGGTCTGGCGCTCGGGCTTCAGCCCGCAATGGTCGGGCTGGTCATGACCGTGGGACCGGTGATTTCCATCCTCGGCGGCGTGCCGGCTGGGCGGCTTGTCGACCTGGCTGGAAGCGGGCGCGTGCTGGGTGTCGGACTTGCACTCTTGTGCCTGGGAACCTTTCTTCTGGCATGGTTGCCGGAAAGTGCCGGTGTGGCCGGCTATGTGGCGGCCATTGCAGTGCTGACCCCCGGCTATCAGCTCTTCCAGGCGGCCAACAATACGCAGGTCCTCGCCGATGTCGCCTCGGAGCGGCGCGGTACCGTCTCAGGACTTCTCAGCCTGTCACGAAATGCGGGGCTTGTGGCCGGTGCTTCGGGAATGGGTGCCCTCTTCGCGTTCGGGGTCGGACGAAACGATATTGCTTTGGCGAGCGCTGCGGCGATCTCCAGCGGCACGCGCCTGACCTTTCTGGTCGCAACCGCGATGATGGTTCTCTCCCTGGCGGCCTTTGGCGTGGGTCTGTCCAGGGGGCGTTCAGGTCGATCGAGCAAGGCTTCCTGATGCCTATTTCAAATAGGCCCTGACGACATCCACCAGTTCTCCCGCGGCTTCGTTGCGGTCCGGCTGCGTCAGGTCGGCTGCGGCGAGGTGGTGGTGGATATGGTCCTCGATCACCTCGGCCATCAGGCCGTTCACCGCGCCGCGGATGCCGGCGATGAGCTGCATCACCTCGGCGCAACCCTTTTCCTCTTCGAGCATCCGTTCAACCGCCTCCATCTGCCCACGCAGGCGGCGCACGCGGTTGATGAGCTTCTGCTTCTCGCGGATCGTGTGCGTCATGATTTCAGCCTGTTCCCCCGAGTGTCACGCGGCGCGTGCTTCCACTTCGACCGTCACATGCGACAGATCGTGGATCGCTGCAAGCTTTTCGCGGTAGTAGGAGGGGGCCTTGGGGTGATCCGCGAGGAGTGATACGATGGCGCCGTGGTGGCCTGGGCCGAGCTGCCAGACATGCAGATCGACGATCTCGGCGCCTTCGCGGGCAACGATTTCCCGGATTTCCTCCGGCAGATCCTCGTCTTCCGGTACATAGTCGAGCAGCGTCGCACCGGTATCGCGGATCAGGCTCCAAGACCAGTTGGCGATGACGAGCGAGCCGACAATGCCCATCACCGGATCGAGCCAGGACCAGCCATAAAGGCTGCCGAGCGTCAGGGCGAGAATGGCGAGCACGGACGTGAAGGCATCTGCGAGAACATGCAGGTAGGCGGCGCGCAGGTTTTGGTCCTTGCCGCCGTCGTCATGATGATGATGGTGTCCATGATCATGCCCATGGGAGTGACCGTGATGGTGGTGATCGTCCTTTAGCAGCCAGGCGCAGACGAGGTTCACGGCAAGACCGATGACGGCGATCAGGATCGCCTCACGAAAGTTGATCGAGACCGGCGCGCGTAGGCGCATGAAGCTTTCCCATGCGATCAGCAGGGCGATCATTGCCAGAACAATGGCGCTGGTGAAGCCGGCGAGATCGCCGAGCTTGCCGGTGCCGAAGGTGAAACGCGGATTTCTTGCATGGCGGCGCGCGTAGAAATAGGCAAGAGCCGCGATCAGCATGGCCGCCGCATGGGTGGACATGTGCCAGCCATCGGCGACCAGCGCCATCGAGCCGTAGACATTCCCCGCGACGATCTCGATCACCATCATCGTGGCGGTGACGGCAATCACGATCCAGGTTCGCTTCTCGTTGCGGGCATGACCCTCGCCAAGGAACACATGCTCGTGTTGCGCGGGCAGAGCATGGTGCGGGTGGTCGTGGTGAATGTCGTGCGGATGATGGTCGCTCATGGTGGCGCTCCTGTCTTTACTATAGGGGGGTACCCTATATGGCGTCCCGAGGCAACCGGCCTTTTGTCGCATGGCCAATCCTGCGACGGCCCACAAAAAAGCAAATCCCCGGACGAGCCGGGGATTGCGCAGCAGAAGAATGCTGGATGGGGATCAGGCCGAGAGCTTGGCCATGACTTCATCCGACACTTCGAAGTTCGAATAGACGTTCTGCACGTCGTCGTCGTCTTCGAGGTTGTCGATGAGCTTCATCAGCGACTGGGCCTTTTCTTCGTCGACCGGAACCGTGTTCTGCGGCTTCCAGACGGACTTGACGGTTTCGGCTTCACCGAGAACCGCTTCAAGCGCCTTGGCAACTTCGTTGGTGTCCTCGAAGCCGCAATAGATCGTGTGACCTTCTTCGGTGGATTCGACGTCTTCGGCGCCGGCTTCGATGGCGGCTTCCATCACCTTGTCGGCATCGCCAACGGCGGCCTTGTAGGTGATTTCGCCGACGCGGTCGAAGGAGAAGGACACGGAGCCCGTTTCACCGAGTGCGCCGCCGGCCTTGGTGAAGAGCGAGCGGACGTTGGAGGCGGTGCGGTTGCGGTTGTCGGTCAGCGCTTCGACGATGACGGCGACGCCGCCCGGGCCGTAGCCTTCGTAGCGGACTTCATCGTAGTTTTCGCCGTCGGCACCGGCAGCCTTCTTGATGGCGCGGTCGATATTGTCCTTCGGCATGGACTGCGCCTTGGCGTTCTGGATGGCCAGACGCAGGCGCGCGTTCATGGACGGGTCGGGCAGGCCCGCCTTGGCGGCAACGGTGATTTCGCGTGCAAGCTTGGAGAAGAGCTTGGACCGAACACTGTCCTGCTTGCCCTTGCGATGCATGATGTTCTTGAACTGTGAATGGCCAGCCATGGCACCCCTATGCGTATTTCATCAGGAATTTTCGAGATTTTGGCGCCTTATAAGGATTTTGAGGCGCTTCGTCCAGATGTGGAACCATTTCGTGCGGTTGCGGATTAACCGGGTGACATTGACCCCCGCGACAAACTGAAAGGACATGACGATGGTAAGCCTCTCGACTGCCAACAAGGATCCGGAAAAGCTGATCTGGGACGAACTTGACCGCGTGACGGCCGGCATGCTGGGTCTCAAGGGCGACAGTTTCGAGCTGCAGCCGATGTCGCCCAACCTGGACATCTCCACCAAGTCGATCTGGTTCTACACCCGCAAGAGCGGCGATCTCGCCCGCTCCATTGCTCTCGGCTCCGAGGCGCTGTTTGTCGTCGTCGGCAAGGATCGCGACTTTCACGCGGTTCTGAAGGGCCCGATCGAGGTGAACCCGAACCCGGCGCGCATCGAGGAATACTGGAGCTCGATCGTCGAGGCCTGGTATCACGACGGCAAGGACGATCCGGACCTGACCATGCTGCAATTCCGCCCGCGCGAATGCAGCTTCTGGGCCTCGACGGGTAACCTGCTGACCTTCGGCTGGGAGATTGCTAAGGCCAATCTCGATCCGGACAAGGAACCGGATGTCGGCGTGCACAAGCACATCGCCTTTGTATAATAAAAGAGGCGGGGTTTTTGCCCCGCCTCTTTCTTTTCCTAGATCTGTCTTCAGGCTGCGCGGCGTCCGCCATAGCTTTGCTGCGCGCGCCCAACCTTGAGGCGCGATACAAGCTCGGCCAGATGTGCGGCCTCGGAAGCCAGCGAATGGCTCGCATTGGCCGTGTTGGAAACCATGGCGGCGTTCTGCTGCGTCATCTGGTCCATCTGGTTGACGGCGGTGTTGATTTCGCGAACGCCGGTTGCCTGTTCCTTGGCCGACTGCGCGACGTCCGAGATGAGGCCCGTGATGCTCGCGATCTCATGCACGATGGTTTCCAGAGCCCGGCCCGTTTCTCCGACGAGACTTACGCCCTTGCCAACCTGATCGCTCGAGGTCGAGATCAACTGCTTGATCTCCTTCGCGGCGTTGGCCGAGCGCTGCGCCAGTTCCCGCACTTCCTGTGCAACGACCGCAAAGCCCTTGCCGGCTTCGCCGGCGCGTGCGGCTTCGACGCCGGCATTCAGCGCCAGAAGGTTCGTCTGGAAGGCGATGTCGTCGATCACACCGATGATCTGGCTGATCTGCCCGGAGGAGTGCTCGATCTGCGACATGGCCGCAATCGCGTTCTGGACAACACTGCCGGAATGTTCGGCAGCCTGGCGCGTCTTCGTGGTTGCGGAAGCCAGCTCGTTGGTGTTCTGCGCCGTGCGCTGCACCGTCGAGGTGATCTCGTCGATGGCGGCTGCGGTTTCCTCCAGCGAGCTCGCCTGCTGCTCGGTGCGGCGCGACAGGTCGTCGGACGACCGGCTGATCTCGGTCGAGCCGGAGGTAATGCTGGACACGGTTTCGGAAACCGCCTTGATGATCTCCTCGAGCTGCTGCGTTGCCGTGTTGAAGTCGCGCTTCAGCACGTCGGTGGCCGCTGGGAACGCGGTATCGATGCGGTAGGTCAGGTCGCCCGCGGCAAGCGCCGTCAGAGCGGTCCGCAGGGCCTGAATGACACCTTCGTTTTCCTGTGCTGTGCGCTTCGTTTCCTGCTCCAGCATCGTCTGTTCGTGGATATCGGTGAGCGAGCCGCAGGCACGAACGGTCGTGCCGTCGGGCTGATATTTGCAGCCGCCCGTGGCGCGGAACCAGCGATAGCTCCCGTCGCGCACCTTCAGCCGATAGGTCACGTTGTAACGCGTCCGGCCGCTGCGATCCTGCAGATGATGGCCGAATGCCGCGAAGGTCGGGGCAACGTCTTCGGGATGCAGACGATCGGCCCATGAACCCATCACATTGGGGAATTCAGCTTCCGTTTCATAGCCTATCAGACGGCGGAATTCTGCGGACCAGATCCACTTGGCATTCTTGTGTGCCGCATCGCCTTCCGGCATCAACGCTTCCCAAAGGCCAATCCCGCAAGCGTCGTCAAGAAGCCCCGACCGCTCCTTTACGGCGGCCAGTTCAGCCTTCAGCGTATCGATTTCCTTGGTTTTACCTAGTCCGAGCATGTTCCCTCCGAATAAAAAGCTTTTCAGGGAACGTTTTATCAATACTTGAATAAAAAATGGTTAAATATCTATTTCTACTCAGGTCCTAGATATTTCGCATGAAATTACATTTTTTATTTTGTAGTTTTATGGCAATGCGTCTTACGGTTTAGTTGCGTTGCCATGTATTTAGGGCTTCTCCCCGAAATCCGGTCGTCTCTGCCTCAGACTGGGGTGTCCCACTGACCGCGAGGCGACCGACCGACGCGGTCAGACGACCGGCCTCGAAAACGAGCGAAAGAATAGCTCACCGCTTACCAGAAATCCGGCACCGTTTCCGAGAGACGCGGACCAAGGCGGAGCGGCGCAATCTTCTCCGCCAGCCCCGTGCGGTCCGATATCTCCACTGCCAGGCCACAGATCGTCGCCGGACCATTTGCGGCTTCGAAGCGGCCCTTCGGCATCTTGGAAATGAAGCGGTTGATCGGCTCTTCCTTGTCCATGCCCAGCGACGAGTCATAGTCGCCGCACATGCCGGCATCCGACATGTAGGCGGTGCCGCCGTTGAGGATCTGGTGGTCGGCGGTGGGCACATGGGTATGCGTGCCGACAACGAGCGATGCTCGGCCATCGACGAAATGGCCGAAGCATTGCTTCTCGGAGGTGGCTTCCGCGTGGAAGTCGAAGATGATCGCGTCGGCCTGTTCGCCGAGCGGGCAGGCGGCGAGGATCGCTTCGCCGGTCTTGAAGGGGTCGTCCAGTTCCGGATGCATGAAGACGCGGCCCATGATGTTCGCGACGAGCACGCGGGCGCCATTGCGGGCGATGAAGAGACCGGAGCCCTTGCCGGGCGTGCCGGCGGGATAATTGGCTGGACGCAGGAAATTGTCGTAGCGCCCGGCAAAGCCTACGGCTTCCTTCTGGTCCCAGACATGGTTGCCGGTGGTCACGACATCGGCACCGGCGTCGATCGTGTCGACATGGATCTGCTCGGTTATGCCGAAGCCGCCGGCGGCGTTCTCGCCGTTGACGATGACGAAGTCGAGCTTGTAGTCGGAAATCAGGCCGGGCAGGCGCTCCCAGACGGCCGTGCGGCCGGTCTTGCCCACCATGTCACCCAGAAAAAGCAGTCGCATTGCAAGTCCGTTCTAGCGAAAACGCGTGAGGCCGCTTTCGGTCAGAATGGCATCGAGCGGCATGTCGTGAGGTTCTGAAGGAATTTCTTCCACCTTCTGGACGTCGAATGCAATGCCGATCAGCCTCGGTTTATGGCCTTTCCGCAATAAACGGTCGATCGCGCGGTCGTAATGGCCCGCGCCATAACCAATCCGGTTGCCGAGGGCGTCATAGGCGGAGAGGGGAATGAGCAGGATATCAGGGTCGAGTTCGGCAGCGTCCGGGCCAGGCCCCGTCGTGCCGAAGCCCGTGTTCACGAGCGTTGCCGTGGGCAGAAGCTCTCTGAAGACGATCGTTTCCCTGTCCAGAACGACGGGAAGGCAGAGCCGCGCGCCGCGTGCCCGCAATCCGGACATAATCGGACGCATATCGGCTTCCGAACGGATCGGCATGAAGCCGGAGATGATGGTTCCGGGATCGAAGGTAAGCGCTTCGGCGTGATCGGCCATGGCGAGGCATTTTTCGATGCGCGCCTCTGCGGAAATGGCGTCGCGCAGCGCGAGGCGATCTTTACGGATTTCTGCTTTGGTCAGTGGCACGTCTTGCTCATGTCTAGCTCGTATAATGTGTGGCGCGACAATAGGAATTCCTCTCTCTTTAGCAAGCCGGGTTCGATTGCGATCACGGACTTTCGACCGCATAATCTAAGCATGCGAGATCGTCCCATGGATTCGGCTGAATATATGCTCTTTGAGACGGCGCTTGGCGTCTGCGGCATCGCCTGGAGCGAGGCCGGGCTGACGCGCGTGCAATTGCCAGACCGGGATGCGGCCGCGACGGCAGCGCGGCTGGCGAAGAGCGCAAGGCGGGCAGGGGGTGCGGTGCCTTCCCATGCTACGGATGCGGCGGAACGTTTGGCGCTCCATGCCTCCGGCGAGGATGTCGACTTTTCAGGTGTCCCTCTCGATTTCACCGGCATCGCCACGTTCGAAGCGACGGTCTACCACGCGCTACGAAAGATCGGTCGGGGCGAGACTGTCACTTATGGCGGGCTTGCGGCGCTGGCCGGTTCGCCCGGGGCGGCACAGGCTGTGGGCACGGCGATGGCCCGTAACCCGTGGCCGGTGGTTGTGCCATGCCATCGTGTTCTCGCCGCAGGCAACAAGCCGGGCGGCTTTTCCGCGCCTGGTGGTCTCGTCACCAAGGCAAAGCTCCTGGAGATGGAAGGCGTTTATCTCGACGGTGGGGAGCCGATGCTCCCGGGTCTTTTCTAGCGTGCGGCCGGTTTTTGGCGCCGTGCCCAAGTTTCCAAGATGCCCGGCCGAAGGTCTGCCAGCTTTACCGGGGTTGCGCGCCGCTTTTCAGCTTCCGCATCCCCCAAATGAGGGATGCGGAAGCTGACATCTGCAGAAATGCTCCGGGCTGCACAACAAGCCTGAGGAGCCCTCCATGCGCAAATCCATTTTCGCGATCACCATGCTGACGCTGACCACCGTTGCCCCATCCCTTGCGTTTGCGGAGCTTGCCTGCGACGACGCAAACTTCGCCAAGGCGGAGTCCTCGCTCAGCCGAATGTCCTCCAAGCAGGAGAGCAAATTCTACAGCAAGCTTCAGGAAGCCAAGCAGGCGAAAGAGGCGGGTAAGAACGGTAAATGTTCCAAGCTTCTGTCGAAGATCATCAGCAAGGGCCATTGATCAAAGCCGATGGACATAAAAGAAGAAGGCGCGCCGTCTCCGGCGCGCCTTCTTGATTCCGCGATCTAATGACCTCAGATCAGCTTTGCGAACGCAACGGCGGTGTCGCACA
>UBMP01000044.1 GCA_900466575.1 Hyphomicrobiales bacterium
AAGCCGGAGTTGTAGCCATAGCCGACAGTGCCGTTGCTGGAAGCGGGCGTGCCATACATGTTGGCGTTCATCATCTGGCGGAAGGCGGAGTTTTCGTTATCAGCAAATGCCTGGCCAGAAACCAGAGCCGAAACAGAAAGGACGCCAGCGGCGGCGAAAGCAGCAAACTTGTTCATTTTAATCTCCATTTTCAAATAGCGGGTCCACAGGGGGGATCAACCGCGGGGGTGTTTGGTTTCCCGCTATTCAATCGTGCACTCTTGAGTACGCGACTGAATGGCGGGGGCCGTTGCAGGCTCCTTCATGTCCGGCTCGCTTGCCGGGTGGATGTCGTTGCCTGACACCAATTCATTTAGGTCACCGAACCGATCGGTTCAACACCAAAGTTGGAAACGGATTGTGCACAATCCGCGTCATTTTCCGATTTTATTCAACATCTTAGGGAATCATTAAGACAAAAAAACACCCCCCGCGGCAGTGGAACCGCGGAGGGCGTTCGGGAGGGCTGGCTTCAGATGAAGCGAGCCGGATTAACGGATGATGTAGGTCGTCGAACCGTCGGCGGCGCGCTGCGCACCGATGACGTTCTTGACGCTCACGTTACGGTCCTGAAGACCACGAACGACGTCTGCATTCTGTGCAATTTCGGCCTGGAGGGCCTGGACTGCGGACGGGTCAGCCTTAGCGCGTCCGAGAAACGAAGCCTTTTCAGCCCGCGGAAGCTCAGCCGAGTAGCGGATGCTGACATTGCTCGAATGCGAAGCCCTGGCAAGGAAGCCCGGGTTGTAACCATAGCCAACCGCGCCGTTTTCCGAGGCAGGCGCCGTCGTGCCATAAGCGTTGGCCAGGGTCATCTGAGCGAAGGCGGAGTTTTCGTTTTCGGCAAATGCCTGGCCCGAGATCAGGGCCGAAACAGAAAGTACGCCAGCGGCGGCGAAAGCAGCAAACTTGTTCATTTTAAATCTCCATTTACAATGCGCGGTGCCACGGGGGTGGTCTCACCGCAAGCGGGTTAGATTGTTTGTTTCCCGCAATTCAATCGTGCACTACTCGGTGCGCGACTGAATGGCGGGGCCTTGTTTCGGCCCCGACTGTTTCGGCGTCTTGCCGATGTCTCTGTCGTTGCCTGACACCAGTTCATTTAGGTCACCGAACCGATCGGTTCAACACCAAAGTTGGAAACGGATTGTGCACAATCCGCGTCATTTTCCGATTTTCTTCAATGACTTAACGAAGCCTTAAGACAAAAAACGCCCCTCGCGGCGGGGGAGCCGCGAGGGGCGTTTGAGAGGGCTGGCTTCAGTTGAAGCGCGCCGGATTAGCGGATGATGTAGGTCGTTGAACCGTCAGCGGCATGCTGTGCACCGATGACATTCTTGACGCTTACGTTACGGTCCTGAAGACCACGAACGACGTCTGCATTCTGTGCAATTTCGGCCTGGAGGGCTTCGACTGCCGACGGGTCAGCCTTGGCGCGTTCGAGAAAGGAGGCCTTCTCAGCCCGCGGAAGCTCAGCCGTATAGCGGATGCTGACGCTGTTTTCATGCGAAGCCTTGGCGAGGAAGCCGGAGTTGTAGCCATAGCCGACGGTGCCGGTGCTGGAAGCGGGCGTGCCATACATGTTGGCGTTCATCATCTGGCGGAAGGCGGAATTTTCGTTCTCGGCAAATGCCTGGCCAGAAACCAGAGCCGAAACAGAAAGGACGCCAGCGGCGGCGAAAGCAGCAAACTTGTTCATTTTAATCTCCATTTACAATGTGCGGTGCCACGGGGGTGGACGACCGCGATCGGGTTGATTGATCAGTTTCCCGCTATTCAATCGTGCACTACTCAGTGCGCGACTGAATGGCGGGGCCTTGTCTCGGCTTCGACTGTTTCGGCGTCTCGTCGATGTCTCTGTCGTTGCCTGACACAGGTTCATTTAGTTGGTCGAACCGGCCGGTTCAACGGCAAATGCGGAAACGCATTGTGTACCATTTGAGTAACAATGGGGAATTACTGTAATTAAAATCATGAGTTTATTCGACGCATACGACAGAAACGCCCCTCACGGCGGGGGAACCGCGAGGG
>UBMP01000003.1 GCA_900466575.1 Hyphomicrobiales bacterium
CAATCAGGCGGTTTCGGCAGTGCGCGCGGGTGCCCGGACGGAGATGATCGGGGCCGTTGCCGATGACGATTTCGGCAGGACGCTGATCGCCAATCTCTCCGCCAAGGGCGTAGGACATGCCCATGTGCGCCGGGATGCGGAGCGGTCCACCGGCATGAGCGTCGCCATCTTCGATGCCGATGGCGACTACGGGGCCGTTATAGTGTCGGGTAGCAATCTGACACTGGGAGATGCAGATGTGGAGGCCGCGGGTGAGCTACTGGCATCAAGCGCGGTGCTCGTGCTGCAGAACGAGATACCGGATGCCGCGAATGTCGCGGCGGCCAAGCGTGTGCGGGCTGCCGGGGGCGAAGTCCTCCTCAATGCGGCACCAGCGCGCACCCTCTCTTCCGACCTTGCCGCTCTCGTTGACGTCCTGGTCGTGAACGCGATCGAGGCGGAAATGCTGTCCGGGACGGATGTGGTGGAAACGTTGGAAGGCGCATTAGCCGCCGCAAGACGTCTCGCCGGAAGCTATCCGCATGTCGTCGTCACTGCCGGTGGCGCGGGCGTCGCCTACGCGAATGCGCAAGGGAAAACACTGACACTCGATCCGATCCGCGTCACTGTCGCCAGCACACATGGCGCAGGTGATGAGTTCATCGGCGTTCTTGCCGCTTCGCGCGCAAAAGGACTTGGTTTTCCGGAGGCGCTGGACCTCGCCAATCGTGCCGCAGCGAAGCTTGTCGGGACACCCGAAGACCAAAGGGTCTAGCTGTTATCCTTACAATAACCTCGCCGCACGTCCGCTTCTACGTGTCGCGCTGTTATAATATTCCGAGGCCTGCTGAACCGAGCGATGACGGGATTGCTCCATGGCCTCGGGCAGCGGAATGCCCAGATTGGCCGCCTCTGTCAGATAGCCCGACCGGAGGCCATGCGCGGAAAACTCCGCAGGCTCCAGCCCTGCTTGTCGCGCACGCTGCTTGACAATGTCATTCACGGCCTTGGGATCGAGCGCGCGGGCCGACACATTGCCCCAGCGATCAATCCCCCGAAACACGCTGCCGCTCTCGATCCGTGCGACTTTGAGCCAGAGCTTCAACGCCTCCACAGGCCGACCAGTGAGATAAACCACTTCATCATGATCGGCACCGCTCGTTTTTGTCCGCCCGAGATGAATGGACAGCGAGGGGAGGGGGGTGCCCCCCTCGACGGCAATCGGGTCTTCGTCAATCAGTTGTTCCTTGCGCATGCCCGCCATTTCGCTGCGACGACGGCCACCGGAGGCGAAAGCGACCATCAGGATCGCCCGATCGCGAAGATCGCGCAGACTGCCGCTTTCACATGTTTTGAGGAGACGGGCGAGAATCTCGCCTGTCACGGCTTTGGCGCTCTTGCGCTTGCGCGGACGCGGGGTGGCACGCACCGCAAGCCGAATGGCAGACTTCAGCCTTGGCGATGCAAATACGCCTTCCAGCCCGCGCCATTTTGTCAGCGTCGACCAGGTGGCGAGCCGCCGGCGCACCGTATCGGGCGCATGCGGGCCGGTGGCTCGGAGGAACCCTTGAACGCGAAGCTGGTCTTCGACATCCACGGGCATTCCGTGCTGCGGATCCGCGAGACGCTTTTCCGGGTCCCATAGATGATGCGCCACGAACTTCAACAGAAGCGCTTCCGGCGCCGGCCACGGAAGAGGGCCGCCGGTCGCAGCAAAAGACCAAGCCTGAAGATAGGCCAGATCGGAGGTGAGCGCCCGCAGCGTATTCTCACCCATCCCCTGATTGACCAAATGCCGCAGCGTCTCGACATCCTGGTCGGTCAACAGGTCCGCCAACGTGTCGCGACGCCCTATCGGCAGGACCGAGGCGACCGTATCAAGGGCCGCCAAACGGCGATCCAAAGGACTGTGGCGCTCTGAGCTGCTCATCCCGATGATGACGCCGGATGCAGTTTCAGGTCGGTCTGCGAGAAGTCGCGACCCTTGAACAGCAAGGGTGCCTTGGCCACCGCTGAGACTGCGTACGAAAAGCAATCACCCATGTTGAGGCCTGCGGGATGGCGGCCGCGACCAAAACGCTCAAAGGCGTCTTCTGCCGCACGAAAATGCTTTTCATCGAAAGCAACGGTGGTGACATTCGGTGTTTCGGCGAGCCGTCGGATCATCTTCGCGGCGCTGGCGAACCCCTTGCCCGTCAGAACCATTCTTGCCTCCAGCAGCGTCGGCCAACCGATGATGACCGGTTCACGTCCGACGAGCACGCGGAACGTTTCAGCTTCAGGCTCTTGCATGGAAATGGCAATGATGACCGACGTATCCACTGCGATCATATCGGCAGCCCGTTCTCATCATAGAAATCATCGTGGGCGGATGTCGTGCCCGGCGGGATATTCGGTCGATCTTCCGCGGCCATATCCCAAACAGCGTCCATTGGATAGCGAACCCTGCCGTCTTGCAGTTCCTGTTCGTATCGTTCGAGCGCCTGTTCGATGAGCTTGTTGATTGGTTGGCCGGTGCGGCGGGCGAGTGCATGCGCGAGATCCCGCGCCTTGCTGCTGCGGATGGACAGTTGCGGTTCGGACATGATTCAGGCTCCCGGCACAGACTTCATAGGGCCAAAGATAGGAAATTGCCGCCATGATAGCAAGATAAGAACATTCTGATGGCTATTCTTCGATAAGGGTTACTTATCGTGAGTGATAGAGGCGTAAACCACTCATCATATCCTATGAAAGTAAAATCCACATTCGCCACATGTATTGTAATTTTTCTATTTAAATACAATTTGTTGAGGAACCCTATTTGGGCATTGGATCGGTTCCTTCGCTCAGGATTGCGAGATAGCGTCGGTAACCAAAGACCCGGTCCCGCTTGCGCCCTGTGATCTCATCGATGATGCCCAAACGCTCCAGGTCAGCCAGCGCCGCGTTCACCGTGGGCGCGGACAAGCCGGTCTCACGAACCAGCTGATTAGAGGTCAAAAATGGCGCTTTCTGAAACAGATCATAAATCCGCAGGGCCGATCCAGCCCGCTCACTTTCCGTGGCGATGCGCTCACGATCCCGCCTGAACAGTTCCGCAATTTCGGTGGCGGCTTCAAATGCCTGGTTCGCCGTCTCAGCTATCCCAGTCAGAAAGAAATCAAGCCAGGCTTCCCAGTTTCCATGCTCGCGCACCTCCTGCAACAGCCGGTAATAGTCGGCGCGATGTGTCTTGAGATAGAGACTGAGATAAAGCAGCGGCTTGCGCAAAACCCCGTTGACACACAGATAAAGCGTCACCAGCAGCCGGCCGATACGGCCATTGCCGTCCAGAAATGGATGGATGGTTTCGAACTGGACATGCAACAGCCCCGCTTTGATCAGGGCGGGCAACCGCGACCGGTCTTCATGCATGAAGCGTTCGAGTGCATCGAGACTTTCCTGCATTTGGGTGACCGGTGGCGGCACATAAAGCGCGTTGCCCGGTCGAGTTCCCCCGATCCAGTTTTGGGAGCGCCTGAATTCGCCGGGATTTTTAGTGCCGCCACGGCCGCTTTGCAGCAGGCGGGCATGCATTTCACGGATGAGGCGGAGGGATAAGGGGAGCTCTTCCAGCCGCTCAAGGCCATACATCATCGCATCGACATAGTTCGACACCTCGCGGAGGTCATCGATTGGCTGTCCTGCCACTGCCTCGGTTTCAAAGCGGAGCAGATCCGATAATGTCGATTGTGTGCCTTCGATCTGGGAAGAAAGCACGGCTTCCTTTCGGACATACATATAAAGGAAGAGTTCTTGCCGCGGCAGCAGCATCGTGATGCCATCCAGCCGCCCCAGCGCCCGTTCGGCAAGACTGAGCCGTTCCAACAACGCCAGAACATCAATGGTAGGCTCCGGCGGCAGGGGAGGGGGTACGAAGGCACGCACGGTTTCGCCGGCAACAGAGGTTTCGACAAAGCGGCCAAGCCGCGACTGGAAAGTGGAATCGGACATGAAGGGAATATGTACAAAGTCGGCTATTTAAACAATCGGCTATTTGTTAAAATAGAGAACGAGTTAAGCTAAGCGCTCTTAAATAGCGGTGCCGCAGGCATCGTTCTCGACCTGCTAGTACAGAGCAGCCATACGTGTGCAGAAAGCGGACACCTGTGGCGCGCCGATCCGCAATCTAGAATCCGAAGCGTTCCGGCCAGAGGTGTGGGGCCGAATAGTTATTACGATCCTCGGCATGGCAGCGCACATGGACTCACCAACTCATGACCTCGATCAGCTAGTTCTGTATATCGTATGCTTTATCATCAGCACGATGACAAGGAAGACGTTCTGGTAGTCGACAATGTCGATGGCACCTTTCCGATGCTGGCCCGGATAGCGGTGCCAAAACGATGTCGCTCCGATCCCGCTTTGAGATCAATTGGTTCCTTGCCAGGCAGATGTAAAATACTGCTCGACATGCCCGATATGCAGAGACAGCGATGCGGCGTGTGTCTGGTCTTGCCGTTAGATGCGCTCCGTAGTGGACCTGATGGCAGCGTCTGTTCTTCTGCAATTGTTGCTGCGCAGGCGGGCTCCATGAAAACGGCCCTATCAATCATCCGGCAGCCAAGCTGAGCGCGAGCACGCATCGAACTTCTCGACCGATATCCCCGGAAGCACGCTGATTGTGAGATTTACCATTCACTCGACCTTTGATTGACTTGGCGACGAAAGCGAACGATGCTTGCAACGCTTCGTATTGCGTTGCTTAAGGTTGTGCCGCTATGAGTTTTGATGCCGGCGTTCTGACACCCGTTTCATTTGTTCACAAATGGAAGAATGCATCGCTCAACGAGCGTCAGGCCGCTCATGAGCATTTTCTGGATCTTTGTGCGCTTTTTGATCATCCCACACCGAATGGCACAGATCCGCACGGCGACTTCTTTGTCTTTGAAAAAGGTGTCGGCAAGAGTGGGGCGGCCGCGGGTTTGCCGACGTTTGGAAAAAGGATCATTTCGCCTGGGAATACAAGCGCAAGAACGGCAATCTCGATGAGGCGCTGCTTCAGCTTGTCCGATACGCAGCGGCACTGGAGAACCCGCCGCTCCATGTCGTCTGCGACCTCCACCGATTTCGCATCCACACCGCTTGGACGAATACGGTGCCCTCAGTCTACGAGATAAGTCTCGACGATCTCCTGGAGCCTGGTCCGCGTGAATTGTTACGAAATGTATTCTACGCACCGGAAAAGCTGAAACCGGCAAAGACACGGGCCGCGATTACAGCGGAGGCCGCCGACAAGTTCTCGACGATTGCCTTGCGATTGCAGGGACGGGGTACAGCGGAAGAGATCGCCCATTTCGTCAATCAGCTTGTGTTCTGTTTCTTCGCGCAGAGCGTCAAACTGCTACCGGAAAATCTGTTCACCAAACTTCTGAGGCGTTCGCTGCAGCGACCGGAACAGGCGAAAGCCTATCTGGACAAGCTCTTTGAAGCGATGGAAAGCGGCGGGGATTTCGACCTCACGGAAATTGCCTGGTTCAACGGCGGTCTTTTCGATCGCCGCAGGGCTCTTCGCCTTGATGAGGGTGATCTTGGCCTGCTCGTCGCGGCCGACAGCCTCGATTGGGGAATGATCGATCCAACGATTTTTGGCACCCTGTTCGAGAGGTTCCTCGATCCCGACAAACGAGCCCAGATCGGTGCCCACTATACCGATACGGACAAGATCATGAAGCTGGTCGATCCGGTAGTGCTGCGGCCTTTGCGAGCGGAATGGGAAACTTGCAAGCAGATGATCGTTGGCTTGCTGGATGGCAGCATCAAACCGCCGATGCGCAAGACGACGCGCCGGCGAATGACGCCGACCGAAGCCGCAGAGGAAGAGCATTCGCGTTTCGAGGAGCGCCTTCGCGCCTTAAGAATTCTCGACCCTGCCTGCGGCTCTGGCAACTTCCTCTATCTCGCCCTGCAAGGGGTGAAGGACATCGAATATCGCGCCAATCTGGAATGCGAAATGCTGGGTCTGCATCCGCGCCTTCCGCTTGTCGGGCCGGAAATTCTCCGCGGGATCGAAATCAACGCCATGGCCGCCGAACTGGCGAGGACGACCATCTGGATCGGCGACATTCAGTGGCGGCTGCGCAACGGCATTCATTCGAAGCCAGTCCCGATCCTTCGGAAACTTGAAGCCATAGAAACGGCGAACGCCCTGGTAACGCAGCCCTTGCAGCTTCGGCATGGGCCAGAGGACACGACGTCTGCGAAACCTGTAGAACTGGACCTCCTGCCATCACATCCGGAACAGGTGAATGAAAGCAGGGAAGCTGTGTGGCCCCAGGCGGAATTCATCGTCGGTAACCCGCCTTTTCTGGGCGCCAAACTTCTCCGCCAGCATCTTGGCGACGACGTGGTTGAGGATCTCTTCCAGACGTTCGACGGACGCGTGCCGAAGGAGGCCGATCTCGTCTGTTACTGGTTCGAGAAGGCGCTGGATGCCGTGCAGTCAGGCAGATCGAGCCGCGTCGGCCTCGTCAGCACCAATTCGATACGGGGTGGCGCCAATCGCAGGGTGTTGGATCGCATCGGCGCCCAGAGCCGCATTTTCGAAGCCTGGAGCGATCAGCCGTGGGTCGTGGATGGGGCTGCGGTGCGTGTATCCCTCGTCTGCTTCGGGCAGGGAGCGGACGAACTGCGGCTGGATGAAAAGCAGGTCGCAGTCATTAACACCGATCTCACGGCGGGTGCCATGGATTTGACGAAGGCCCGCAGGCTTGCCGAGAATCTCGGCGTGGCATTCATGGGAGATACCAAAGGCGGCGCGTTCGATGTGACAGGCGATCTTGCGCGTGCCTGGTTGAAGCTGCCGCTCAACCCCAATGGCCGGCCAAACTCGGACGTGCTTCGCCCCTGGCGCAACGGCATGGATACCGAAGCTGTTTGCCTGGAACTGGCTCACACTGGGCCATTCCAAGGTAAGTAATTGCCCAGATTGGGAAATTTAATGCGGGAGTAGCCTAATAATAACGGGGGCAGCGGTTCGAATCCCTTCACATCAGGATTTTTGTCAATCGTTCATTCGAGTGGCATCGAATTTCTCTTTCGTAGGCGGATCCACGGTCTGAGCCCATAGCAATTACCGGCCCGGTTCTCGGGCCTATACAACCTCACATCCGGTCGCCGCTCTCACGCGGCTGCACCATTATCCCGCATTCGACGGGCACGGGCTCAGGAGAACGGGACCAAACTCAAGATCGGCATTTATAGGCCAAAAGGATTCCCGGTCCGTTCACCTGGATCCGTCAGGGCTGATCAGGCCCTGAGGATTAGAAACTGTGTCGCAGCAGTTTGTGTTTCAGGCGGTTTTCATGATCGCGCCTTCGATCACGACGCCGGAGCTCACATATTTCCAAAGGGCCACGAGCAGCTTACGCGCGAGTGCAACAATCATCGGCGTCTTTAAGCGGCCGGCGTTCTGCGCGATGCGCTCTTTGAACCATAATGTTAACGCCGATTTCGGTTGATGCCGTAACCATAGCCAGGCGAGCTCGACCATGGTGGCTCGCAAACGCGGATTACCCGCCTTAGACACGCCCTGTTCGCGATTGACGTTACCGCTTTGCCAGGGGGAGGGCGCAAGGCCCGCATAGGACGCGATTTGCCGTCGATTGTCGAAGTGTCGGAACAGCCCTTCGGTGTAGAGTATCGTAGCGAACTCTGGGCCTATTCCTTTGATGCCTAAAAGCGCGGTCGCTTCTTTCGGCGTTTCCTGAACGATCAAGGCTTCTCGCTCGGCTTCAACAGCCTTGATCTGGGTGATCAACAATTCGAGGCGATCGAGTTCTCTGCAGATTTCTGCTTTCAAATGTTTTGAGAGCGGCCGACCATCGCCAGTCTGAAGCTCCTCCAGACGCTGGCGGCGATCTCGATTGACAGGTTGGTAATCCCGAATTCCTTGCGTGAAGAGCAGCCCCTTTATGCGATTGACGTGGAAGACACGTTCGGCAATTAGCGTTTTCCGCTCCCGTCCAAGCCGTCGGTTGTCGTCTTCCTCCGGTGTAAGGAGCTTGACCATTGAGCACGCACGGGGCTCACCACGTTTCCATGCCATTAAGGCGCGGATCAGCGTTTCGCCGTCGATACGGTCGGTCTTCGCCCGACGATGACGGCGTGGCATGGCAATGGATGCGGCCTCTACAATGTGGCTCTCGATCCAGGCTTCCTTGCTGAGAACTCGCCCCAGCCAGAAGCCATCAAGTCCGGCCTCCTGGATCACGACCAGCGGGTATAGCCTCTCTTTGCGCCGCTGTGCCTTCTGGCGAAGGGCGTCAAAACACGAGAACAAGCCGGCAATATCGCCTCCAGTGACGGTATGGCGAGACATCTTTTCACTTCCCGGCGATAGAGCTGTCACGAGCCATGTCGATTTGCTCATTTCCAACGACACAAAAATTGCGCCAAGATCGACGGGGGTAGTGGTCTGCGCTTGGGTTTGATCTGCTGTTATCGGCATGATTGGCCTCCAGAGAGTTTTCTAGCGACCTCACTCTGCCACGGTGCAGGCCGCTACTCACCCCTGATGGGATCTCAAGGCGAAGGACTATAAAATCGTCAGCTATTGTGGTCGGGTTCATCGATCAGCGGTGTTGGGTGGGCCAAAGCCTCCAACGCACCACGATCTGTGATGATGATACGTTGACCATCAATCTTGGCGCCCACCTCCCTCAGTGACTTCATAACCCGCGATAGGCTTTCAGGTGTGACGCCGAGAAGTGAAGCAAGCAATCGCTTTTCGATGGGTAGAGTAAAGCTGACGTCATTGGTCGCAGACTTTGTTTGACGCAGAATATAGGCGGCAAGTCTTTCGCGCGCATTTCGCAGCTTGAGGTCCTTGGTGTGTCGCACCGAACTCCGGTAACACGCAGCAAGTTCGGTAATCGTTGCCATCGCGAATTCGGGATCAATTTTGAAAATTGCGCGCAAATCGACGCTCGGCACAAGGATTACGCGGGTTTTTTCAAGGGTACGTGCCGACATCAGATACGGCGCGTCTTTGATGGCGGCCGCGAGAATGAAGGTGGAAATGGGTCTCACCACTCCCATTGTGGTTTCTCGGCCCTCCCATCCAGCAAAAAGTTCGACAGATCCTTCCACAACAATGTGTAGAAAGTCAGCCAAAGAACCTTCGTCGATTAGCTTTATCGACGCTGGGAACGTCTGGTCATAGGCGGAACGGGTCAACGCATTGAAATTGGCCTCGTCCATCGTGCGGAACAAGGGCAACTGACGAATATATGGACGTTCGACCTCACGCAAGAATAGCCCCAAAGCAAAAGTGTACGCTTATCAAATGATAAGCCTAGACTTGATCCTTGTCCAGAAATGATCCGGCTTTTTCACCTTATTGCATTAACAATTTTCGGGTGCATTTTCGCACTAGATCAAATCGGGTTCGAATCTCAAGACATCTCGTAAACATTTGATCTGTATCAATTCTCTGGCCCCCTGCATTGGTTGACCTAATCCGAAAGCGCGCGGAAAGTGCCCGCGCCGGAAACGGAGAATGTCAATGCTGGACAAGGCGAATGTAGCTATCGGCGACCGCAGTCGCGCGCTGGCCCTCAGTACGGTTGCGTTCACAGCTTGCTTTGCGGTCTGGACGATCTTTTCGATAATCGGTGTGGCGATCAACGCGGAACTGAGGCTCGACGAATTCGAGTTCGGCCTGCTCGTCGCGACGCCGGTGCTGACCGGATCGATTACACGGCTCTTCCTGGGAGTTCTGACCGAAAAATACGGTGGCCGGATCGTCTTCACCTCGCAGATGCTGTTGACTGCGCTGGCAACGTGGATGCTTACTTGGGTGACGAGCTATACAATGTATCTGATCGCAGCGCTTGGGATCGGGCTTGCTGGTGGATCATTTATCATTGGGGTAGCCTATGTGTCCCGCTGGTATAGCTCGGGCAAGCAGGGTTCTGCGCTGGGGATCTTCGGCGCTGGCAATGTGGGTGCGGCTGTCACCGCCTTTGTCGCGCCATTCTTCATGGTTGCCTATGGCTGGCACGGAGTTGCCCACGTCTGGGCGGCGGCGCTCGCGCTGATAGCGATAGCATTCTTCATATTTGCCAAGGACGATCCAGAGCTGGTCGCCCGCCGCAAAAATGGCAAGATGGCCCCCACGCTTGCTGAACAATTTGCGCCCTTGAAAAACCTGCAGGTCTGGCGCTTCGCGGTCTATTATTTCTTCGTTTTCGGCGGGTTCGTAGCAATTGCGCTTTGGACGCCGCATTACCTCGTCAACGTCTATCATGTCGATATCCGTACTGCGGGTATGGCGGCCGCTGCGTTTGGACTGTCCGCCTCTCTCTTCCGCGCTTATGGCGGCCACCTTTCGGACCGCTTCGGCGCTCGTTCGGTGATGTACTGGAGCCTAGGTTTCTCCGCCATCCTGCTGTTCATGCTGTCCTATCCGGCCACGGATTATGTAATTCAAAGCAAGAATGGTCCGATCGCGTTTTCAACCCAGATGGACTTCCTGCCCTTTGTCATAGCGCTTTTCGTGCTCGGATTCTTCATGAGCCTTGGTAAGGCAGCAGTATTCAAGCACATCCCGGTCTATTACCCTGAGAACGTTGGAGCAGTCGGCGGGTTGGTCGGTATGATCGGCGGCCTTGGCGGTTTCATTCTGCCGATCCTGTTCGGGGCGGCTCTGGATCTGACAGGGATCTACACGTCCAGCTTCGCGTTGCTATTCCTTTTGGTCAGCGTATCGCTTGCTTGGATGCACTTGGCTATCCGGCATATGGAGCGCTCTGCCCATGGAGCAGCATTAGACCAGTTGCCACAATTGCCCGAAATGCAGGGTATGCTCGTCTCCGAAGCGGCCGTCAGTCCTCATACACTGGAAGAATGGAAACCGGAAGATTCAGCATTCTGGGAAGCCAAGGGTCGCCGCATTGCGCGTCGCAATCTCTGGATATCCATCCCGGCGCTTCTTCTGGCCTTCAGCGTCTGGATGGTTTGGTCTGTGGTGGTGGCGCGGCTGCCAGCGATTGGATTCACGTTCACGCCGGAGCAACTGTTTTGGCTCGCAGCATTGCCAGGGCTTTCGGGCGCAACATTCCGGATATTTTACAGCTTCATGGTGCCGATATTCGGCGGCAGGCTCTGGACGACACTTTCGACCGCGTCGCTGTTGTTGCCGGCCATGGGCATTGGCTATGCGGTGCAAAATCCGGAAACGCCATACCTGATCTTTTTGGTTCTGGCGCTGCTTTGCGGCTTCGGTGGCGGTAATTTCGCGTCGTCAATGGCCAATATCGCCTTCTTCTATCCGAAGGCCGAGAAGGGCAATGCGCTTGCTTTGAACGCGGGTTTGGGCAACCTCGGTGTCTCGGTCATGCAGTTCCTCGTCCCTATTGTCATTACCTCCAGTGTTTTTGGCATCATGGGCGGCGATGCGCAGACGATGACCAAAGGCGGCCAACTTTGGATGCAGAACGCGGGCTTTGTCTGGGTGCCATTTATCATACTGTCGACCGTCGCAGCGTGGCTCGGGATGAATGATATTGCCGATGCCAAGGCGAGCTTCAAGGAGCAGGCAATCATCTTCTCGCGCAAGCACAACTGGATTATGTGCATTCTTTACACTGGAACGTTCGGCAGTTTCATCGGCTATTCTGCGGGCTTCCCCCTGCTGGCCAAGATGATGTTCCCTGATGTGAACTCGCTGCAGCTTGTATTCTTTGGGCCGCTGGTGGGCGCACTTAGCCGCGCGGGTACTGGCTGGATCTCTGACCGCTTCGGCGGCGGGCGCGTGACCTTCTGGACCTTCGTCGGAATGATTGCGGCGGTGTTCGGTGTGATCTTCTTCCTCGGCATCAAGGACCAACCGGGCGCCTTCGCAGGCTTCTTTGCGGCCTTCATGGCGCTGTTCTTCCTGACCGGGGTCGGCAATGCCTCCACCTTCCAGATGATCCCTGCGATTATGGGGCGGGAAGTACCGCGTCTTATGCCAGGGCTCAAAGGTGACGACTTGCGCAAGCAGGCCGATCGGGAAAGTGCTGCGATCATTGCCTTCACGTCAGCAATTGCCGCCTATGGCGCGTTCTTCATCCCCAAGGCTTACGGCAGCTCTATCGCCATGACTGGCGGACCATCGGCTGCGCTCTGGGGCTTCCTTGCCTTCTACTTCCTCTGTGCGGTCCTGACCTGGGTCTACTACACCCGGCGCGGTGGCCTCCTCTACTCCGCGGAACGTGGCGCACGCGCGACCGCCGTCAAAGCCTGACTTGAAAGGATTGCAACATGAGCCATCTTCTCGACCGCCTGAATTTCTTCAAATCCAACCGGGTCGACACTTTCGCGGATGGCCACGGCCAGACTACGATCGAGAGCCGGGACTGGGAGGACGTCTATCGTGACCGTTGGCGCCACGACAAGATCGTGCGCTCCACTCACGGGGTAAACTGCACCGGGTCCTGTTCCTGGAAGATCTACGTCAAATCCGGCATAGTGACTTGGGAAACACAGCAGACCGACTATCCACGTACTCGGCCCGACATGCCCAATCACGAGCCGCGCGGTTGCGCGCGAGGGGCAAGTTACAGCTGGTACCTTTATTCGGCCAACCGCGTGAAAACGCCGCTGATCCGAGGTCGTCTCATGCGGCTATGGCGCGAGGCGCGGACAACAATGAGCCCAGTCGCTGCATGGGCCTCGATCCAGGCCGATCCGAAGAAACGGGCGAGTTATACAAAGACACGAGGCAAGGGCGGGTTCGTGCGCGCCTCATGGGATGAGGTGACCGAGATCATCGCGGCAGCAAATGCCTATACCGCGAAAAACCATGGCCCCGACCGCGTTTTCGGTTTTTCGCCGATCCCGGCAATGTCGATGGTTTCTTACGCTGCAGGCGCGCGCTATTTGTCGCTTCTGGGTGGCACATGCCTATCCTTCTACGATTGGTATTGCGACTTACCGCCAGCCTCACCGCAGACCTGGGGCGAGCAGACAGACGTACCTGAAAGCGCGGACTGGTATAATTCGAGCTTCATGATCCTCTGGGGTTCCAATGTGCCGCAGACCCGCACCCCGGATGCGCATTTCTATACCGAAGCACGCTATCGTGGCGCAAAATCGGCCGTGGTCAGCCCCGATTATTCGGAGGCTGCGAAGTTCGGTGATATCTGGCTGAACCCGCAGGCCGGGACGGATGCAGCTCTAGCCCTGGCCATGGGTCACGTGATCTTGCGGGAATATCACCTCGATAGACAGGTGCCCTATTTCGAGGACTACACGGGCAAATATTCCGACTTCCCCTTGCTGGTGAAGCTAGAGGAAAAGGGCGGCAAATATATTCCCGGGCGGATGGTGCGTGCCTCCGATTTCACCGACGCACTGGGCGAGGAGAACAACCCCGACTGGAAGACGGTTGGACTTGACGCCAAAAGTGGCAACGTGGTGGTGCCAAACGGCTCGATCGGGTTCCGCTGGGGCCAGGATGGACAGTGGAACCTCGAGAAGAAGGCAGCCGGGGCAGGGGTTGATCTGAAGTCGACGCTGATCCTTGAAGAGGACCGCGACGATGTGGTCGGCGTCGATTTCCCATATTTCGGCGGCGAGGCGCACGCGCATTTCGTATCCGACGACCGTGGTACGGTGCTGACGCGCAACATTCCCGTCAAGCGGATGAAGCTGAACGACGGCGAGACACTGGTGACAACAGTGTTTGACCTGTTCTGCGCCAATTACAGCCTTGATCGCGGGCTGGGCGGCGACAACGTCACAACCTCGTTCGACGCAGATGTGCCGTTCACTCCGGCCTGGGCGGAAAAGATCACCGGTGTCAGACGCGACCGCATCATCGCCGTCGCACGTGAGTTTGCAACCAACGCCGAAAAGACCAACGGCAAGTCGATGGTCATTCTCGGCGCCGGCATCAACCATTGGTACCATATGGACATGACCTATCGCGGCATCATCAACATGCTAGTGATGTGCGGATGCGTGGGGCAGTCGGGCGGCGGCTGGTCGCATTATGTCGGTCAGGAAAAGTTGCGTCCACAGACAGGCTGGACTGCGCTTGCATTCGCGCTCGATTGGTCGCGGCCACCCCGGCAAATGAATGGAACCAGCGCATTCTATGCTCACACTGACCAGTGGCGCTATGAAACTGTGTCGGCGGGGGAGATATTGTCGCCAACCGCTCCCGCTGGAAATTGGGTCGAGCGCAGCCTCATCGACTATAACATTCAGGCCGAACGTATGGGCTGGCTGCCTTCAGCCCCCCAACTCAAAACCAACCCACTGGACGTTGGTCGCGCGGCGAAGGCAGCAGGCAAGACAGCGGCAGAGTATGTCGCTGCGCAATTGAAAGCCGGGTCATTGCAAATGTCCTGCGAAGACCCAGATGCGCCGGAAAACTGGCCGCGCAACCTGTTTATCTGGCGGTCAAACCTATTGGGATCGTCGGGCAAGGGGCATGAGTATTTCCTGCGCCATCTGCTGGGCACGGACCACGGAATACAGGGCAAGGATTTGGGCGAGGAGGGACGCCAGAAGCCGCTTGAGGCGAAATGGCATGACGAGGCGCCGGAAGGAAAGCTTGACTTGCTGGTTACGCTCGACTTCCGCATGTCGACGACCTGTGTCTATTCCGACATCGTGCTGCCGACGGCAAGCTGGTATGAAAAGGATGACCTTAACACCTCAGACATGCATCCGTTCATCCATCCTCTGCAGGCAGCGGTGGATCCGGCCTACGAGTCCAAGACCGACTGGGAAATCTTCAAGCTGATTGCCACTCGGTTTTCGGATATTGCGCCCGAAGTTCTTGGGGTGGAAAGCGATGTTGTCGCTTGGCCATTGCAGCACGACACGCCCGCTGAACTGGCGCAGTCCGTCGTTGCTGACTGGAAAAAGGGCGAATGCGACCTTATCCCCGGCAAAACCGCGCCGAATTACATCGAGATCGAGCGGGATTATCCCAATCTCGGCAAGAAATTCGTCTCGATGGGCCCCCTGATGGAAAAGATCGGCAATGGTGGCAAAGGCATCGCCTGGGACACCAAGGAAGAGGTGCATCACCTGCAGGCGTTGAACGATCGCGTCAAGGACGAGGGTGTGACCAAGGGTTTGGCACGTCTCGATACCGCAATCGACGCGGCCGAGATGATCCTGATGCTTGCTCCAGAAACCAACGGTGAAGTTGCGGCGAAGGCCTGGGCCGCGCTGGAAAAGATCACCGGGCGCGAACATCGCCACCTTGCTGAGGCCAAGCGCGATGAAAAGATCCGCTTCCGTGATATCGCGGCGCAACCGCGCAAGATCATTTCGTCGCCAACCTGGTCCGGGATCGAGAGCGAGGAGGTCAGCTACAATGCGGGTTATACCAACGTTCATGAATTGATCCCTTGGCGCACACTGTCGGGACGGCAGCAGCTCTATCAGGATCACGAATGGATGCGCGCCTTTGGCGAGGCCCT
The DNA here is from genome assembly GCA_900466575.1 of Hyphomicrobiales bacterium. Lineage (GTDB taxonomy): Bacteria > Pseudomonadota > Alphaproteobacteria > Rhizobiales > Rhizobiaceae > Ensifer_A. Next base: position 15,426 of record UBMP01000003.1, read on the forward strand.
GGTCACCTGGCGCCCGCCAGTCGATCTGAAAACCATCGCTCCGGCGATAGGTCTTGCCGGGGATTCGAAAACAGTCGTGCTGAACTTCATCACGCCACATCAGAAATGGGGCATCCACTCGACCTATACCGACAATCTCCTCATGCAGACGCTCAGCCGTGGAGGGCCAATCGTGTGGATTTCCGAGGTCGATGCCAAAAAGGCGGGGCTGGTCGACAACGACTGGGTCGAAGTTTTCAACGCCAACGGGGTGCTGACGGCGCGCTGTGTGGTCAGTCAGCGGATCAAGGAAGGTAACCTGTTCATGTATCACGCGCAGGAGAAGATCCTGAACACGCCAGGCAGCCAAATCACCGGCAAACGCGGCGGCATCCACAACTCGGTCACCCGTACGGTGATCAAGCCGACGCATATGATCGGTGGCTACGCGCAGCTTAGCTACGGGTTCAACTACTACGGCACAGTTGGCTCGAACCGAGACGAGTTCGTGATCGTGCGCAAAATGGAGAAGGTCGATTGGCTTGATGCCCCGGCCAAGGTGGAGGCAGCAGAATGAAAATACGCGCGCAAATCGGCATGGTGCTGAACCTCGATAAATGTATCGGTTGCCACACCTGTTCCGTCACCTGCAAGAATGTCTGGACCAGTCGCGACGGCGTTGAATACGCGTGGTTCAACAACGTCGAGACGAAACCCGGCATCGGCTATCCCAAGGATTGGGAAAACCAGAAACGCTGGAACGGCGGGTGGGAACGCACGAAGGCGGGCAAGATCCGCCCCAAGCAGGGAGCCAAATGGCGTATCCTTGCTAATATCTTCGGCAATCCCAACCTGCCCGAGATAGACGACTACTACGAGCCGTTCACCTTCGATTATGACCATCTGAAATCCGCCCCCGAGATGGAGGCATTTCCGACCGCGCGCCCGCGTTCTCTGATATCGGGGGAGCGGATCGAGAAGATCAAATGGGGCCCGAACTGGGAGGAAATTCTCGGCGGCGAATTCTCAAAACGCTCGAAGGATTACAACTTCGAGGGCATCCAGAAAGAAATGTACGGTCTGTATGAACAGACCTTCATGATGTATCTGCCGCGTCTGTGCGAGCACTGTCTCAACCCCGCTTGCGTTTCGGCATGTCCATCGGGCGCGATCTACAAGCGCGAGGAAGACGGCGTGGTGCTGATCGACCAGGAGAAATGCCGTGGCTGGCGTATGTGTGTATCGGCCTGTCCCTACAAGAAGATTTATTACAACTGGTCGAGCGGCAAGTCGGAGAAATGCACCTTTTGCTATCCGCGTCTGGAAAGCGGCCTGCCCACGGTCTGTTCGGAAACTTGCGTGGGGCGCATTCGCTATATTGGCGTGATGCTCTATGACGCTGACAAGATTGCTGAAGCAGCCTTTGTCGAGAACGAAAAAGACCTTTATGAAGCGCAGCTTGGCGTATTCCTCGACCCGAATGACCCGGAAGTGATTGCGGCGGCGCGCGCGGAAGGCATCCCCGAAGACTGGATCAAGGGTGCGCGTAACTCTCCGATCTGGAAGATGGCGATGGAGTGGAAGATCGCCTTTCCGCTGCACCCCGAATATCGCACCTTGCCGATGGTCTGGTATGTCCCGCCGCTGTCACCGATCCAGAATGCCGCCGAGGCTGGGATGATCGCTGCCGAAGATGGGATGCCAGATGTCAAGAGCTTGCGCATTCCGGTGCAGTATCTTGCAAACCTTCTGACGGCCGGCGACGAGGCCCCCGTGGTCTCAGCATTGGAACGCATGTTGGCGATGCGGGCTTATATGCGGTCGAAAACCGTAGACGGCGTCATCAACCTTGGCGTTGCCAAACGTGTCGGTATGACGCCACTGCAGATCGACGAGATGTATCAATTGATGGCAATCGCCAACTACGAGGATCGTTTCGTCATCCCAACGACGCACCGCGAGGTGGTCGAAGATGCGTATGATCTCAGATCGGAATGCGGCTTCACCGATGGCAACGGCTGCTCGGCAGGTGTCAGTTCGGGCAAGTTGTTTGGTAGCAAAAAACACGTGACACCAAAGGATGGTTGGCAATGATCCGCACATTCAAAGCGCTGTCAGCGCTGCTGAGTTATCCATCCGCCGATCTGCAAGCGGCGATCCCTTTGATACGTAAGGTGCTTGTCAGCGAGGCGCTGTTGACATCTGCCCAAGCGGAGGCATTGCAGCCACTGTTGCGACGCATGGCTACGGACGATTTGTTTGATCTGCAAGAGGCCTATGTCCTTATTTTCGACCGCTCTCGCACATTGTCGCTCAACCTTTTTGAGCATATCCACGGTGAAAGCAGGGACCGAGGCGGTGCAATGGTGGATCTTTTGGAAACCTATCGCGCCGGCGGCTTCGATCTTGTCGGGCCGGAGCTTCCCGATCATCTGCCGGTATTGCTGGAATTCCTTGCAACCCAACCAATCGCGACTGCGAGGGAAATCCTCGCCGATGCGGGGCCGATACTTGCAGTACTGACTGAGCGCCTGACGCGCCGCGAGACACCCTACGCGACGATCCTTGCTGCTCTGGCCGATCTTGGCAAGGGTGCTCTCGAGGGTGAGGTAGCGGCAGCATTGCTGGCCGAGCCCGACGACAACCCGGAGGATCTGGCAGCGCTCGATACGGTATGGGAGGAGGCACAAGTGACCTTCGCGCCTGACCCCAACGCAGGCTGTCCGGTGTCACGTGACATCCTCGCCAAAATGGACGTTCCCCTTCCTCCGGCACGCGCCGGAGCTACCCAATAGAGGAGACCCGTGATGCACGGCTTTATCTTCGGTATCTACCCCTACATTGCGCTCAGCGTATTGCTGATCGGTTCAATCGCGCGCTATGAGCGCGACCCGTTCACCTGGAAATCGTCCTCGTCGCAACTCTTGCGACGCAAGCAACTGATATTCGGCTCGGTCTTGTTCCACGTCGGTGTGTTGACGATCTTTTTCGGCCACCTTTTCGGCCTTCTGACACCATTGCCTCTGATCGAGGCGTTGGGCATTAGCCATGAGGCCAAGCAGATCCTTGCCGTCGTAGTTGGTGGAGTGGCTGGGGGTATGGCGCTTGTGGGCGGGATCATCCTTATACACCGGCGTCTCATCGATCCGCGTATTCACGCAACGTCGAGCGCAATGGACATCATCATCCTCTCGCTACTGCTGTTGCAGCTTTGCCTTGGTTTGCTGACGATCATTATTTCTGTGCAGAACATTGACGGCGTAGAAATGGTGAAGTTCATGCAATGGGCGCAGGCTATTTTCACCTTTGACACGCGCGCTGCAAGCTACACCGAAGGCGCGCCACTGTTGTTCCAATTGCACATCTTCCTTGGACTGACAGTATTTACCCTGTTCCCGTTCAGCCGCCTGGTTCACATGCTGTCGGTGCCGGTCCGCTATCTATGGCGGCCAGGCTACCAGATCGTGCGCACCAGAAAGCACAGCCCGAAATATCCGGTGGAGTGACCCTGATGGCATCTTTTCTTTCGAAAGTGACAGTAAACGGCGAAATAATCTCTGCCGAGGCGATAGCCGACGAGGCGCAAAATCATCCCGCGCCGAAGTCAAAGCCCGGCTTGGCCTGGACTGCGGCCGCAAGGGCCTTGGCGATCCGAGCGCTCCTTTTGCAAGAGGCTCGACGGCGTGGGCTTGTGCCGGACCCCCAGGAGGTGAGTGAGGGAAAGATCGAGACCCCGGACGAAGCGCTCGTTCGCCAAGTTGTTGATCTAGCTATCGAGCCCGACGTGCCGACAGATGCTGAGGTTCTTGCAGCGTATGAAGAAGCCCCTGACTGCTGGAGAGCGCCAACGCTCTATGAGGCGGCCCATATCCTGTTGCCGGTTCGTCCTGACGATCCTGTGGGTTTGACAACCGCTCAGGCACAAGCCGAAGCCCTGCTGGTCGAGATCCGGCGTAATCCTCGCTCTTTCGACGCGTTAGCTCGTGAGAACAGTGCTTGTTCTTCGCGTGATGCGGGCGGACGGCTGGGCCAATTGATCTCGGGCGATACGGTGCCAGAGTTCGAAGCGGCGCTGGATGCCCTGACTGAAGGTGCCATTTCAGAACTACCCATCTTGAGCCGCTATGGTCTGCACATCATCCGGCTGGATGCGCGTGCGGAAGGTGCTGTGTTGCCGTTTGAGGCGGTGGCTTCAAGCGTCCGCGAAATGCTGGAAAAAGCTGCTTGGGCCAACGCAGCTCGGGATTTCGTGGCTGAACTGGTGACTGGAGCAGACGTTACGGGTGTCAAGCTGAAAGCCGCATGAAGAGAGCCATAGACTATGGTCGGCTCGATGGAAGGATGTGAAAATGGCTGACGCTTTGGCAAAATCATGTGATTGCGACGCAGTGGATCAGTTAAGCCAACTTGTTCCGGTTCGTCTTGCATTGGAAATTGCGCGCGGCCTTGTCAGGCCAATTACGGAGTTTGAATCGATTGATATTCGCAATGCCGTAGGGCGGGTCACGGCAATCGACTTATGCGCGCCAAGAGCGATGCCATTTTTCAACAATTCCGCGATGGACGGTTTTGCCGTCAGGACAAGTCAACTGACGGGAAATGGTCCGCAGTGTTTGCGCCTTCTTGGCACGGTAGCCGCCGGTTCTGCAAATCATACCATCGATGAGAGACCAGGCGCTTATCGCATTTTTACCGGGGCGCCGATTCCCCACGGCTTTGATGCGGTTATCATGCAAGAACACTGCTTATCTGATGGCAGTACCGTCACATTGCGCACTCGTCCGGCTGTCGGCGACAATATACGCTTTCGAGGTGAGGATATCGCTGAAGATGATATTATTGTCCGGGCGGGAACACTGCTCGAAGCGAGACATATTGGGTTGCTTGCTGCCAATGGTATCTATTCCATCCCGCTAGTCCGCAAACTGAGAATTGGCATCCTTTCTACGGGCGATGAACTGGTTCGCGGAAACGTGCTGACCGGAGCTTCCACGATATTCGATGCTAACGGTCCAATGCTACATGCCTTATGCGCCGGGCCGATATTTGAGGTGACCGATCTTGGTATTTTGCCGGACGAAATGGCTCCGTTGGTCAAATTCCTGGGTTCGCTTGATGGGCGCTTTGATCTGATCATTTCGACCGGGGCGGCATCGACGGGTGAGCGCGACATGCTGCGTGAGGCGTTAATCATTTCTGGTGGGACGATTGACGCTTATCGTGTGGCGTTAAAGCCCGGCAAACCCGTATTTTTTGGCAAGCTTGGCGCCGCCTTATTTACCGGGTTACCTGGCAATCCACTTTCGGCCTATGTCGGGTTCCAACTGTTCGTAGCGACGCAGATTGCGGCACTCACGGGCCGTCAGTTCTCGGCCTCCTTTTCTGGAAGCGCTATTTGCGCAATCGACGTTCGCCACAAAGTGGGGCGCACCGAATACCTACCGGCGCGCATTGTCGGAATAAAGGATCAACTGCCTGTTGTTGAACCGGTAGGTCACGGCAGTTCCGCAACACTTTTCCCCCTCAGTTTTGCCGATGGCATGTGTGTGATCCCGGCCGACTCTGACGGATTTGAAGAGGGAAATATTCTCCAATGGGTGCCATTTCACTCGGCACCGGCTTTGAGTGAGGTAAATTAATGACCCAGAGTTTTGCACAACTAGCGGCAATTGAATTTGCACAAGATGAGGCAGCTGACACTTTGCTTGAGGACGTTGCCCGCCAATTGCAGAAGCGGGGGATTAAGGTCGTCGGCCTCATTCAACGTGCACAGAGCGAGGAAGGCCAGTGCTGCGGAGCAGTTTTCGTTGAAGATATTGTCTCCGCCAAGAGTTGGCAGATCATGCAACCATTGGGGCAGCATGCAAGGGGTTGTCGACTGAACCCACAAGAATTGGCGAGTGTTTCAGTTTGGGCGTTGAACGAGTTGCAAAGGAAACCCGACATTCTGTTTCTCAACCGCTTTGGTAAAGGTGAGGCAGATGGAGGTGGCCTACGATCTGTTTTTGAGGCTGCAAGCCTTGATGGCATTCCAGTCCTGACCTCTGTCAAGGAAGCTTATGTGCCCGCGTGGGATGACTTTGCGGCGGGGCTTGCGGTGAGTTTGCCTCCTGAACTGCCAGAAGTGTTATCGTGGTGCATTACAGCAATCGAGGAGGCGAGGTTGAAGACGAGTGCTGCATGAACGGACACAACAAGTGCGGCCGAAGGAATTGACCATCATATATTGGTGGAGAGGATGACATGGAAATTGTAATCGTAACTGTTTCAGATCGCGCCAGCAGAGGCGAATATGAGGATTTGAGCGGGCCTTTGATTGAAGATTGGCTGAAGAAGACAGTGACGTCTTCTTACAAGTTGACCAAGAAGGTCATTCCAGATGGCTTTCAATCTGTTCGTGACACTTTGATCGATTTTTGCGATCAGGACAGAGTTGATCTGATCTTGACGACGGGAGGAACGGGGCCCGCACCACGCGATGAGACCCCTGAGGCTATGCGCGCTGTAATGATCAAGGAGCTTCCGGGATTCGGCGAAATGCTCCGTCGCGTCAGCCTCGACCAAACGCCAACGGCGATCCTCTCGAGGCAAACTGCCGGTACGCGCGGCCACACACTGATTATCAACCTCCCTGGGAATCCTGCAGCAATCCGGATCTGCCTTGACACAATTTTCCCGTCCGTGCCGTATTGCCTCGATTTGATTGGCGCGGGGCGGATCGAAACCGATCCAACCAAGGTAAAGAGCTATCGCCCGGTCGGATAAGATGGCTTCCTGCAGGTTGTCGCCTCTAAATATCGACCAGATACTACGAGACATTGGAGGACCGTGATTGGTGCCCGCCTCATGGTTGGCGCTGCGGGGCTGCCTACCGACAACAGGTAAAGTCGGCGATGAAACTGCCTAACGGGGCCCTGTCAACGCCGCTTTAAGGGGACGATATCAAACTCCTGACCGATAATTCTGCCATCCTGCTGAACTGTAACGCGCCATCGACGGTTGCCGCTTCGCACAGAGAGCCGCCATTGGCCACTATCTTCACCTTCTCCGCATTCTACGTTGGACGCGACAAGACCACGGTGCATCATCTCCTGCAGTGTCTGAATCGACCAGCCGAAGCGTTCGGCGAGCAATTCGGCTGGAATTTGAAATTGGCCGGCGCCATCCCGGATCAAGGAATTCTGGCCTTCAATGGCATTCACAATGGTTCTCCTGTACGCGATATGGCGGATATGGTGCCCGGTCCGCAGCGCAAGTCAGCGCTAGTAATAGGCGTCAATGCGATGGAGCTCTCTCCGCGATGGAATGCGATAGCCAGCCGGAATGAATGCGCGATGCGCATTGCCCTATCAAGGAACAATGCAGCAATGTCAGGTGGACATATCCGCTCGACCGTTTCCCGGAAAAGCGAAAGCCATCGGCGAAAGTGCTCATCTTTGAGCTCTGTCATGGCTAGGTGAGGAGGCAGCGGGCGACCGTCATATCGGCCCGTACGCAGCAATGTTGCCGACCAGAAGTCGCACATTCGGGCGAGATGCCGAGGCCAATTTTCGGCCGGGATGACCCGGTTGAAAATCGGCCCCAACAAATCGTCTGTGCGGATACGGTTGTAAAAAGCGTAGACAACGGTCTGGATCATGGCGTCATCCAGCGTCGCGGGTAAGGGTTTGCCGTCAATAACAATAGTTCGTTGTGGTGAGGGTCGACCTTTCATCCGCTTGTCTCCTTTATTGTCTCGGTCGCTGGTGCACTTGGCACTGCGATTTGGGCATCAATCATGCTTCTGACCAAGTGCCTTCGAATGCCGTTCCGACCGACCGTTATGGCTGCGTCGACAAGAGTGAGTGCGGCGGGCTTTGTTGCACCAATTGCCGGTTTGAAAATGCGAGCAGGGACATCACTGGATGGTTGCTCCTCGTTCAAGCCGCTTGGATATCAATGCCGAGCAAAGGGCCGAGCTCGGACCTGTTTCTCAGGATGTCGGCCAGGGTATATTTGTCGAGGACTGCCAGGAAGGCGGCGAGTGCTTCATGAAGCATTCCCTTAAGCTTGCAGGCAGGTGAAATTGCGCAAATGCGCCCCTGCGACTGCATGCATTCAGCCAAGAAAAGGTCCTCTTCCGTAGCATGGACCAACGCCCCAATGTTGATTTTGTCAGGTGACATTGCCAGGTGGATACCTCCGGCGCGCCCGCGCGTTGTCGTGATCAGATTGAGATCGCGCAGGGTTTGGGCAACCTTGATGAGGTGATCGCGAGAAAGCCCGTAGGCCTCTGCGACGTCACATGTGGTGCATGTACTGTCGGAACACGTCGCCACGTAAACAAGCAGCCGCAACGCGTAGTCGGTATGCAGTGTCAGGCGCATCCAAATACCTCACAAGCCGATGGATGATTATAAGTGGTATTACAAATACCATTTATAATGGAAAAACATTCACGATGAAAGTGTCATCGAGTCGCAGCCCTTGGTTTTTGCATGTCGGAATAGCAAATCGGAGATTTGTTACGTGGCCAACAGGCGTTCGACGGTGGCGAATTCCGATGCGCCAGACCATTCAATCCATGCGGTCACTGCAAGCTATAGACAATTGTCAAATTTAAATGTATCGGCTCCAATTAAATTGGAACCGATACATAATGACTGACGGTGAACTTTCTATCTCAGAGGCGCAAGCCATCATGGATTCCCTTCGCCGCATCGTGCAGGCGTTGCGACGGGCATCAACACAATACGAAGGCTTTACGAGCGCGCAGATATTTGTCCTGCGAACGCTGGATGCATCGGAAGGCGCATCTGTCAATGATCTTGCCGCTTTGACGCATACACATCAAAGCACCGCATCGGAGATGGTTACGCGTCTTGAAGCGAACGGTTTGATCGAACGGAAAACTGCCGAAGCCGATCGTCGACGGGTTGAACTCTATCTTTCTGCAGCGGGTCGCAACGTTGTTCGAGATCAAGCAAAGACGCCGCAGGAGGAGATCGTCGAAGCAATCACCGCACTGTCGAGTGAGGACCGTACGGCTCTGGCTCAGGGCCTGAAGGCGCTGATCCAAGTAGCGGGTCTGAGTGAGGCAGCACCACAGCTTTTCTTTGAAGGGACCGAAGAATGAGTTCTCATGATGTTGAGAAGGCTTCGACGACCTCAGGCCTGCCGCTATCCGCCGGACTTGCCCCGTTGATCGAAAATGCACAGGTCGAGAAGCATCCCCGTGCATTGGATGGGCGCAGCCTGCTGATATGCGCACTTTGCATGGTCGTTGCCGCCTTGGTGACCGTCGTTGCGCGTCTTCTCGTTTATCTCATTGGCCTTGTAACCAATGTCGCCTTTTACGGACGCCTTGCGGGCGATCTCGTATCACCCGCCAACAATCATCTCGGTGCCTGGGTTGTCCTTGTCCCGATCATTGGTTCGGTGATCGTGGGTTTAATGGCAAAGTACGGTGTCAAGGCTATTCGCGGTCATGGTATTCCAGAGGCCATGGAGCAAATCCTCACGAATGACAGCCGCATTCCCGTTCGCATGACATTTTTGAAGCCATTGTCGGCGGCGATTTCAATCGGCACAGGCGGACCGTTCGGCGCAGAGGGCCCCATTATCGCCACAGGTGGAGCACTCGGCTCGCTATTTGGCCAACGGATTCACGTATCGGCACACGAACGAAAGGTGCTTCTGGCTGCAGGGGCTGCGGCAGGCATGACCGCAATATTCGCAACCCCATTTGCTGCAGTCTTGCTGACCATCGAACTGCTGGTCTTTGAATTTCGTCCTCGGTCCTTCGTGCCTATTATTCTTGCCGTCCTGGTCGCCATGGCAATACGCCCCTTGTGTTTCGGGGTTGCGCCAGTCTTCATCGTACCCAACATGCCCCCGGCAACGCAAGAAATGCTGGTGACCTACGCACTTGAAGGGCTTGTGCTCGGGGCTTTCTCCGTTCTCATCACAAAAGCCGTCTACCTCATCGAGGATCTGTTTGAAAAACTACCGGTTCATTGGATGTGGTGGCCGGCAATCGGCGGCTTCGTCGTGGGTCTGGTTGGATTTCTGTCGCCAAATACGATGGGTGTCGGCTACGACAATATTGATCGTATTCTTAGCGGCAATTTCGTGGGAAACGCCCTTGCTATCTTCTGCCTCCTGAAGTTTGTTTCGTGGGCCGTGGCACTTGGCAGCGGGACGTCCGGCGGCACGCTCGCGCCCATATTTACAATTGGTGGCGCGCTCGGAGTCCTGCTTGGCCAAGGACTTGAGATGCTGGGACTGACGGTGGACCTGCGCATGGCAGCGCTCGTTGGTATGGCGGCCTGCTTTGCCGGGGCTTCGCGTGCGCTCTTTGCGTCGATCCTGTTTGCTCTGGAAATCACCGGGCAGTTCAATACTCTGCTGCCGCTCATCACCGGCTGCGTTGCGGCCTTCTTGATTTCCGCAGTCTGGATGAGAACAACAATCATGACAGAAAAACTGTCGCGCCGCGGTACCCGTGTCCCCGACGAGTATGTTCCGGCCTCCGTTCCCAATCACTGAGGGTGTGAGACCCGCTTTTTGGCAGTCGCCGAGACGAACGAAGGCGTGACTGTTGACCTTTAGGTGGTTGAATAGCACCCACGGAGGAGGAAATGCATCGTGTCGCACCTTCGATTTTCGGAGCCTCCGCCCATGAGGGGCGGTCAGAGCGCTTTCAGCCCATCCCTACCATCGAAATCCTGCCCGGATCGTGCAAAGAAGGCTTTGTACCAGTCGGCGCAAAGCGATCGACGAACCGGGTTGAGGGCAATGCTGCCTATACCAAGCACCTCAAGTTCCGCTGAGGATCGGAGATCGTCATCGTCACTCATGACGGCTGGGCTGAGTGCTCAGGGTGAGCATATCTGGTGGGCGTTCGATCAGACAATGTCCGCAGATCGTGCGATCCGGCAAGCTCTGGAGGCTTGGTTGCAACGACGTTAGCGGCCGCCAACCGAAGAGAGCCCAATCTCAGCCCAGACGCACTACGAAGGCGCAAGAGCGGCATGCGCTCCGGGAATCAGCCGCTGCAAGCTCGAAGACAACCATGCGCCTTCATCCATCCCGTACCGGTCGCGGTCGTGGAACCTAAAACCAGCCGTTCACTGGGATCCGATTGAAGGCACAGAGTGCGGGACACAACGGACGCCCTGTCCCCGCGACGGAAGACAATCGCATCTTGAATACATACCAACTAGTCGGTATTTTCTGTCTAAAGGGAGAATGGCATGTCCGACAACGCGGCAAAACCGAATGCCAAAGCTAAATTGCTGGATGCTGCACTCGCGGTAATCCGTGCCACAGGTTATTCCGCCACCACGGTGGACGAACTTTGCACGGCAGCGGGCGTCACCAAGGGGGCTTTCTTCCACCACTTCAAAAGCAAGGACGATCTTGGGGTGGCTGCTGCCGACCATTGGTCGGAAACAACCGGCGCGCAGTTCGCCAAGGCACCGTATCACACCCTTACTGATCCACTTGAACGGGTCATTGGTTATCTCGAATTCCGCAAGAAACTTCTGCAAGGTGCCCTGTCAGAGTTCACCTGTCTTGTCGGCACAATGGTCCAAGAAACCTACGACACAAGCCCAGCCATTCGCGAAGCCTGCAACCGGAGCATTAGTGAGCATGCCGCCAGGTTAGAATCGGACATCGAGCAGGCCATAACCGCACGGGGCATTTCGCCAGATTGGTCTGCCCAATCGCTAGCCCTTCATACCCAAGCGGTTTTGCAAGGCGCCTTCGTCCTCGCCAAAGCCAGAGGCGGCCCTGAAATCGCTGCTGAGAGCATCGATCACCTAATTCGCTATGTGAACCTTCTGTTTAATCGGTCAGTTGGGTGACCGAAAATCAATTCACGGAGGATTTCAAATGACTATCGTCACCCTAACCATGAGCATGTCGCTGGACGGCTTCATGCAGGCCGCCAATCCCACAGCTGAAAAGCCCTTGGGACTTGGCGGAGAACTGCTTCACGAATGGGCTTCGGCAAATGATCCGGAAAATAACAAATATCTGGCAGATGCCATCGACAGCATCGGTGCGGTCATTGCGGGCAGGCGGACTTATGACACGTCATTGCCGAGTTGGCGAAGCGACGGGCCCACTGGCCCGACACGGCTGCCGGTTTTCGTGGTCACTCACAAGGCGCCGAAGACGATGCCAGAGAATGGAGTCTATCAATTTTCCACAAAGGGTGTCGCGGCCGCGGTTGCAGAGGCAAAGATCACTGCGGATGGCGTCGCCTTAACCGCATTTGAGACGTGATAGTCCCTTGGGCCGACATTTCACGCATGAATCGACAAGGCAATTTGCCGCCATGTTGCGATGGCGTTGGAACGAAGCATTCGATGATCTGCGGCGGTGAGATGTTTGCGGTGAAGAAGGAAGAGATTGGCGATCTGGCCATGTGTTGAGACGAAACGCTGGCATTGCCGGGCCGACTTGAGGCGCATCATACGTCGCTCTCGTCGCCGCACGGGAAGATGTGAATTCTCGGCGCGATTGTTGAGCCCCTTGTGTGACCGATGCTCGATACCCGGCATCAATTCGGCCTTTGCTGCAGAGTAGGAGAGCAGCTTGTCGGTGACCATGACCCGTGGGGTGGTACCCTGAACCTTGAGCAGCTTGCGCATGAGCCGCAGGGCTGCCCGCTTGTTCCTCCGGCTTTGCAAGAGCGCATCGAGGACGTAACCGTTGGCATCGACGGCGCGCCATAGCCAGTATTTCTTTCCCTTGATCGTCACCACCATCTCATCGAGCTGCCACTTGTCGGCAAAGTGACCACGTGAACGTCGCCGCAGCTGATGAGCGAATTTGAGGCCAAACTTCGCCGCCCATTCCGAAACGGTCTGAAACGAGACTTCAATGCCACGCTCGGCCAGCAGATCTTCGACATCGCGAAAGCTTAGTGGAAAACGATAGTAGAGCCAAACCGTATGGGCGATGATCTCGGCTGGAAAGCGGTGGCGTCTGAAGTGGGCGTGCGGGGCTTCGGTCATGACAATCCGAATATCAAGCCCATCCCAACCATGCGGATAAGGCGACGCCACCCGCGTCATGCCCTTCGCAAAGTCGCTGAACGCGCAACAGACAATACCATCCCCGGCCGCACCCGGGGATGCATCGATGCGGAGAACAGGCTGGTCTTTGCCGGATCTGTCCCGCCAAGGCCTCAGGGCCATATGGATCGAGCTGCCGTCTAGCCGATCCTCTTGCGCAGCAACATCGGTCCGTACAGAACGGCAAAGCCCAGGAATGCGGTGATCCACAGCACGCCGGCAAGCGGCAGCAGCACCATCATATGGTCGGGCGCGATGGCCGCGGCGAGCCGCGCCAGCGTCGCAAATACAATCGGAATGAAGATCACGAGCACATTGGAGATCGGCGCCTGCAGCGACTGGCCGGCATGACCCCGCGTCGCCCGGGCCATCACGGCAAGCGTCATGGTGCCGATTGCGCCGGCCGTCCATGCATGGACGCCGGCCGTCCGCAGGCCGCTATCGTCCAGCAGCAGGGCAAGTCCGGTCAGCACAAAGCCGAGCGGTACGAAGACGAAAGCGACATGCAGGATCGTCAACAAGGGTTCGGCCAGCGTGCGCTCTGGCGCCCAACGGCATTGGCGGATGAACTGGGCGATCCCCGCACCGATCATCAGCACGCCGGCAAGCGGCGCCAGGCTTTCGATGCGCACCGTCACGGGCCACGCGATCAGCGCTGCGATCGACAGGGCCATCACCGCCTGATCGAAACCCGCAAACGGCCGCGGCATGGGTCCGGGATTGTTCTGCTGCAGCCAGTTGCCGGTGAAAGCCGGGATGATGCGGCCGCCGATGATCGAGATCAGCAGGATAATGGTGGCAATGGCGATGCGGTCGGCGAACTCGATGCGGCCGAAGCGGTTGAACTCGTAGTGAAAGACTATTTGCGCGGCAAAGAGCAGGCCGAGCACCGCGACGACCTTGTAGTTGCGCCGGTTGCGGGCCGCGACCAGTTCCCGCAGAGTCAGCACTGCCAGCACCGGAAGGAAGGCGCCGGCAGCCACGACAGCGGTCGAAAGGCCGATATTCTCCGAGCACGAAATGGCCAGTCGCCCGGCAAGCCAGAGGGCGAACAACAGGCCGAGCGGCAGGCCGCGCAGCGGCTTGCGTCCTGTCCAGTTGGGCACAGCCGTCAGCAGGAAACCGGCGATGATCGCCGGCACATAGCCGAACAGCAGTTCGTGCTGATGCCAGGCAATCGGCGATAGCGCCGTCGGCACATGCAGGAGACCGAGAAACCAGGGCACCCACAGGGCGATCATCAGCGCCGCGTGCAGCGCGCCGGACAGGAAGAAGGGACGAAACCCACCGGAAAAGACATGGGCGAGCCAGGATCTGGAGCCGTTCGCAAAAGGATGTGCCATTGTCAGCAGCTTTCGGTGTCGAGGGTCAGGGGCGACCATAGGAGCGGCAGGTAGGCCCTGAGCCAAAGGATGAGGGAAAGGCCCCAGCACAAGGCCGCGACGGCGTGCGGGCCGCCGGGCAGCGTCAAATCGGGCAGGAACTCCGGAGCGACGCGCAGTATGACGGCCACCACCATCAGCAGAAGGCCGAGCTTTGCGACTGCCGGGATACGCAAAGGCTGGCTCGTATGCAGCAGCCCGGCAATGGATAGCACGGCAAGCAGGCCGAGCCCAAGGCCGCCCATCGACATCAGATGCAGGGCGGCGATGAATGAGAGCGGTAGCCCGACGAGCGACAGTCCGCCGACGATGAGGCCAGCGCCGGCAAACCCGCTCGATAACGATAAGGTGGCAAGTTCTGCCCGCAACGATTCTCGCCCGACAAAGCCCTCGGCGACGCGATCGAGGAAAGCGGCGCCGGCCGCCACCATCAGATAGCCGCGCACCGGCTCGGACAGCCCGGTGATTTCCGCCACGAGCAGCAGGCCGATGAGGCCCGGCGCAAAGTTGAGCCGGCCGGGATGCGGGCGATAGGGCGAGGTGACCTCGGTCGGATCCAGCACGAGATTGGTGACCGGGACGGTGATCCGCGACAGGGCAAGGCCGAGCAGGCCGAGAAAAGCGAAGGTGGCGAGCCGTATCGCAGTCTCGCCGGCGTCGACATCGCCTTGCAGCATGGCGAGACGCAGCAACCCGGCAGCGACCGCGAGGGCGGAAAGGAAGAGGATGAAGCCGAGCAGCCCTGTGGTGCGGCGGCGCCAGGAGAGGTGTAGCGCATAGGCGACCAGGAAGATCAGCCACGCCTGGTCGGCCAGCGCGGAGAAGAGGATCAGCATCTCGGCTCCGGCAAGGCCGGCCAGGCGGGCTACGCCCCACAGTCCGGCAAGAACGACGAGCGGCCTGCCGTGAAGGCGCGGCGTATCGGTCCATTCGGGCAGGGCGGAGGTCAGGAAACCGATCAGCGCGGCGCCGAACGAGCCGATGATCATCTCCTGTGCGTGCCATTGAGCTGGCATCGTGGTGTTGACAAAGGGCAGGTCGAAGCTCCAGACGACAGCCCAGAGCAAGGGCCAGAGTGCCGCATGCAGGGCGGCCAGTGGAAAGAACAGCCGCAATCCTTCGCCGGTCATGGCGTCGAGGCGACCGCGCCGGTCGATGGATGTTTCGAGAAGGGTGGCCGTCATGCCAGGCTCCTTTCGTCGCAATCGTTGACATGGGCAAACAGCCGGTCCCCGATCAGAAATGCCTGCGCGGTTTCGAACACCATGCGATCGTCGCGCATTCCCGGAGAGAGCGGGACCGTGCGGCTGCCGGCAATTCCACGGCCATGGCGCTCCATCACGACAATGCGGTGGGCGATGCGCACCGCCTCGGAGAGATCGTGCGTTATGAAGAGGCCCGATTGCCCGGTTGCCGCCGCCGTGTCGATGACGATATCCTGCATCCGGCGCTTGAGCGCGACGTCGAGAGCCGTGAAGGGTTCGTCGAAAAAGACGAAATCCGGTTCCGCCACCAGTGCGCGGGCGATGGCGGTGCGCTGGCGCATGCCGCCGGAAAGCTGCGAGGGAAATTTCTCCAGATCGCGGGCATCCAGAGCGACGCGGTCGGCGACGGCCAAAACCTTCTGCCGACAGACCGATCGTTTGAAATGGTGGCGCCTGAGCCCGAAGGCGATATTGTCGCCGGCCGTCGCCCATGGCATCAGCCGCGGCTCCTGGAAAATCACGGCATGGCCACGATAGCCGCGGGTAACATGCCCCTGGCGAGGTTCGAGAAGACCGGCGGCGATATGGGCAAGGGTACTCTTGCCTGAACCGGACGGCCCGACCAGGGCGACGAGTTCGCCGGCCTCGACCTCAAGATCGATGGCGTCGAGCACCGTGCGCCCGAGAAAGGCATGACCGACATGATCGAGCCTCAACATGTTCACCGCTTCACTCCCCATGGCCGTGCGGCCTCGCGCCAGGTTTCAAATTCGGAGCGCATCGGTTGCAGGATGCCATATTCGACGCTGATCAGGGCGGTGACGGACAACAGGATCCAGGCAAGGGCTGCCGCCACGTCAAGATTGGCGCGCGCCACCGCCAGTTCCTCGCCGACACCGCCGGCATTGGCGAGCAATTCGGCCATGATCGCTGCCTTGAACGCCGTGCCGAGAGCCATCACCAGGGCCGGGAAAAGGGCGTGCAGCATCTGGCGCAAGGCGATCTGGATCAGGCGCGTTACCGGATCGATGCCGGCGGCGCGGGCCATGTCGTCAAGGCCGCGGTCACGACCGGCAATGCCTTCGGCAGCGCCCACGAAGACGATCGGCAGGCAGGCGATCGCCGCTGTCGCGGTGACCGTGCCCGCGCCGTTGCCGAACCAGATCATCAATAGCACGATCCACGCGATCGGCGGCACGCCGAGTATCAGGGTGATCTGGGGGCGGGCAAGCCGCATCACGGCCGGATGATAGCCGGCCAGCACGCCGGCAAGCGTTCCAATCGTGGCGGCAACAACAAATCCCATCAGCGCCCGGCCGGCCGTGGCGCCAACCAGCCACCAGGTCTGCGTGTCGGCCAACAGGAGGGCCATGGTGGAAAGCGTCTCTGTTGGCGACGGCAGGATAAAGCTTCCATATGCTTCATGGCCCAATTGCCAGGCTGCGGCGAAGACCGAAAGTCCGGCAAGGCCTGCCCAGGCCGACCAGAGGAAGCGTCCGGTCCGTCCCGCACGAACGGCAATCAGCGACATTGGCTTGTCCTCAGAGATAAAGCGTTTCGTCCGGCATCCTGCCGCCGATCATTTTCGGATTGTCCCGGGCTATGGCGAGAAACAAGGCGTCCAGGTCGGGTCGCGCGGCTTTTGCCCGTATGGCGACAAGATTGGAAAAGGGAATTGCCTTTTCGATCACCGGCCAGGGCAGTTCCAGCGCGGAGGCGGCATGGCCTGCTGCCTCCGACGGATCGGCGATCACAGCGGCGATGGCTTTCTCCAGGGCAATCAGCAGAGGTTCGACCTTGTCGGCATGATCGGCGAGAAACCGTGCATCGAGGGCAAGGCCTGCCTGCGGCATCACAGGGCCACGGCCGGTGACCTTGCCCCATTCGGGCTGCATGTCGATGCCCCGGTAGACGGTCTTGCCCGCGACCGCGGCTTTGACCATGGCCGCCGTGGCCGCCGGTTCCGGCACCAGCGCGATGTCGATGCGCCCGGTGAGCAGCATCTGGATAGCCTCGATCGGCGTGCCGGTCCGGTCGACCTCGACATCGGTGCCGGCCACCATGCCATAGTTGCCGAGCACGGCGTCGAATACCAGTTCCGGCGTATCGTTGGGGAAGGGCACGGTGATCTTGCGGCCCTTCAGGTCGGCAATGGTCCGGATCGCCGGGTCGGTGGAAATGACGTAGAGAAGGCCGTTGGTCATCACATTGGCAAGCCTGACGCCAAGCCCGCGGGTATGCAGGTTGGCCGCCGCCGTCACCGGCATGACGACAACCTGCATGGATCCCGATGTGAGGCCTGCCCGCATCTCGTCGGGCGTTCGCCACGCCTTGAAGGTGACCTTGTCGGCCACATCGCGCAGCAGACCGGCGCCGGCGGCGTAGGCAAGCGTGATCGAAGGTCCGGCCGGGGGGCCATAGAGGGTCAGTTCGGCAAGCGGTGCCGCCTCGGCGCGGCCGATGCAGGGAAGCGCCAGAAAGCCGGCAAGCCCCGCGCAGACGGTGCGACGCGACATCGTGGTGCCGGAACCAAGGAGTGTCGACGGTCGGCGCGTGTCTCTGGTCATGATCCCATCCTCGCAATAAACATGATTTAATTAGTCATGTAATATGGTGGCAGCTGCCGTCCTTCTTTGCGCCAGAGCAAACAATCATGCGGACCGGTGGGGATGACACGGCGGCATCGGCATCGGCAGCGCTCAGGCAAGGATCTCCCGTCCTTCCGACTGGGCAGCCAGCAGTGCCTCGATCATCAGTTTTTCCGAGGAGACATGGCGGCGGACGCCTTCCAGGAAGCCGTGGAACATGTAGCGAAGGGTGTCGGCAGAAAGCTCGCACCGATCCTCCGCGACAGCCTTGAGCGTCTGCACCATTTCCTCGCAGGCCAGCGCATCGCAGCGATGCTCCGCCTTCAGCCGCTCGATGACCATGCCGGCAAAGCGGGAACCGGCATTGCTGTCGAAGTCGGGAAACAGGACCTGCTCCTCAAGCAGATGGGCTTGCTTCAGCAGCGGGACCATGTCCCGTGCGACGTCGAGGCAATCATCCTTGTCGACGTCGACGGGCAGGCTATCGGCAATCTCCTCGAGGGTGAGGCAAAGGCGCAGAAGCCCGTCGTGACTGCGCTCCAGCGTGGCAAGATTTCCGGCGTTCAGTTTTGCGTTCAAGGCAAGTCCTCCTTCAAGGCGGCAAAATCCCGGAATTGCCCGCTCCGCGGCAAAACCATGCCGCAGGTCGCAGCGCGTCTCTTTGCTCCGGCACAAACAATCCCGCGGCGCACCGATATAGGTGTGCCGCGGAACAAGGCGATGATCCGGCCGGGCCGCTTCAGAA
Organism: Hyphomicrobiales bacterium; assembly: GCA_900466575.1. Taxonomy (GTDB): domain Bacteria; phylum Pseudomonadota; class Alphaproteobacteria; order Rhizobiales; family Rhizobiaceae; genus Ensifer_A. The sequence continues at coordinate 34,392 of UBMP01000003.1, forward strand.
GCGGCTTGTCACTCCGACATAGAAACCGCGGCCTTCTCCGGGAAGGAAGGCCGCCTGGTCCGGCGTTGCCTGATCAACGATCAGCGTCGACGAGGCATATCTCTCGTTGAACACATTGGTGATCTCGCCGAACAGCGACACATGATCGTTGATCCGGTATTCCGTCTTCAGATCGACCACCGCATAGGGATCGGCCCAAAGCGTGTTCATGTTGTCGACCGGGGTCTTGTCCGGAACCCATTTAAGGCTGGTGCCAAGCGACCAGTCTTCGGTCGCCTGGTAGGAAAGGGAGGCATTGATGACGTGGCGAGGAGCGCCAGCCAGCTGGTTGTCGCCACGCAATAGATCATCGCGGAACCGGAAATCCTGGTAGGTATAGGCAAGGCGTCCGGTCACGCCGTCGTAAAGATCGGCCGTCAAGCCAAGCTCGATACCGAAATGCGTCGTCTGGTCGGCATTGATCGCACCCAGCGAGGCGCCCGTTGCGTCGCGCAGGCTGAGCAGTTCGTTGTCGATCCAGGCATAGTAGGTCGTGGCGTCCCAGCGCAGGACGCCATGGCTGCCCCGCCAGCCGACCTCCACCGTGGTGGCTGTCTGCGCCTCCAGATCCGGCGTCGAGAAGACCGCTGCCGGCAGTGTCGGATTGCCGGGCGCCAGGCGTCCGGGGCTGCTGTTCGGCGTGCCGTTGACGGTGGCGAGCAGATCGTCATGGGTCGGCGGCTCGAAACTCCGGCTGACGGCGGCAAACAGGATCTGGTCGGCGGCGGGCTCGAAGGTGAGCCCGAGGCTCGGGCTCCAGGCGTCGTAGCTGTAGTCGTAGTCGGTGCTGACCGTCGGAACGGCGCCGTCCGGCAGGCGGACCGTCGGATTGGCCGGATTGTAGGCGACCGTCGGCCGGGTCGCGGCCGAATAGGTGTCGTCGCTTCTGCGCGTCGCATGGGCATAGGATATCGCCGGCGACAGGGTCCAATTGGCCGAAAGCGGGATGTTGAAGCCGGAATGCAGTGAGAGCGTCGAGGCGTCGAGATCGTTCGAACCGAACAGGTCGCCGCGCTTGCCCGATTCGTTCAGGTAGTAGCGCCGCTCCGCCGAACCGATAGTGTACTGGGCTGTGGTTTCGAACAGCGGCAGCAGACGATTGGCATCGGGCGTATAGGCATACCGCAGCATGCCGGTGAGGTCGCCGCCAACCGTTTCGCGGATGCCGGACGAGACGGGAAAGCGGAACGTGTCGTCGGTATAGGTATAGCCGAAGCCTATGTCGATCTGGTGGTCGCCGAGATCGGCGGTGGTGCGCGAGCCGATAAGGTATTGGCTGGCGTCGCGCCGCGGCCGGTCCCGCTCGACGTTCGGGCCGGGATTGATCACGCCGGTCGGCGTGACTACCGGGCCCGAGGAGACCTGGGACGGATCGTCTTCGAGCGCCTCCTTGTTGATCGGCCCGGAGACATCGAAGCCCAGATCCGTGTAGCTGAAGAACAGCCGTGTCGTCACCGTATCGGAAAGTTCCGCTTCAATATTTCCGCCGATCTCGACGCGGTCGGATGCGTTGTAGTCGCGGAAACCGTCGCGGCGCGTCACATCGAAGTGAAGCGCGGCATCCAGGCCGTCGCCGTCGTATCCCGTCCGACCCGACGTGCCGACCTGACCGAAACTGCCGCCGCCAACGGTGAGTTCGGTGCCCGGCATTGTCACGACCGTGGGAGACATGATGTTGATCGCCCCGCCCAGTACCGTGGCGCCCAGCCGGTTCGCCATGTAGCCGCGATAGACCTCGATTGCGTCGGCAGCCCCCGGATTGGCAAAGCCGACGATATACGATCCGTCGGCCCGGTTGATCGGCAGGCCGTCGCGCAGCATCAGGATACCGCGCTCGACCGGGTTCTGCTGCAGGCCGGAACCTCTGATCTGGACGCGCGGCTGGTCGTTCGCGCCGAAGAAATCCTGGACCACGACGCCGGGCACACCTGCCAAGGCGTCCGACAGGGTCGGTGCGACCAGAGACCCGTAGTCCTGTTTCGACACCAGCGACACACCGCCCGGCAGCAGCCAGAGCCGTTCTGCGATGACGCCGAGCGTTCCGTTCTCATCCGTCTGCACGACAATGGGGTCGAGCATCGTCGTGGCGCCGGGCGCTGCCGACTGAGCGAATGCCCCATTGAGGGCCGTCGAAGACATCAGGACGGCGGTCGCCAGGAGTTTTTCAAGATGTGCGCGATGATCCGATCGCGGCCAGAACCTGGTCCGCCGCATGCTGTTACCCCATCTCCGAAACATTACGGGTTCCTTTCCCCCAAAGCAGTTATGGCGATGTCGCACCGACCGCGGGGTGGAAAGGAAGGGGTCAAGACCGCGTCCTCAGGCCCCGGGCACCGGCAACTGCCGACAGAGGGGATAGAGCGACCGGAAAGGTCTCGCGGAGACGCACTTGGAGGTAAATCTGCATTTCATGCGTATCGCATAGCCTACATTTCGACCGTGTTCTTTGTGCCAGGACAAATAGGATCCACCTAGAGTATCCGTATTTTTCAGAATCGGTTCGGATTGAACTAAGCCGCTGATCGCGGCGACTTGCGGCGGCCTTTGAGGAGAGGCTCCTGACTGAGAGGATGGTTGTGTTGCAACCCACCCTTCAGACAGGAGGCCCCGATGGCTGAGATGAGCCCTCTTCGCCGCCGGATGATTGAGGACATGACGATCCGCAATCTATCCCCGGCGACCCAGCGATCCTATATTAATGCAGTCCAGAAGTTCAGCCGCTATTTTGGCCGATCGCCCGATCGGCTCGGTCCTGCCGAGATCCACACCTTCCAGGTTCACCTCGTGTCAACTGGGATATCGTGGGCATCGTTAAACCAGATCGTGTGTGCTCTTCGATTTTTCTATGGGATCACGCTTGGCCAGGACAATATCCCGGATCGAATTCCCTATGCACGCGAACCACGCAAGCTCCCCATTGTTCTGTCGGCGGACGAGGTGGCACAATTTCTGGAGGCGGTCTCCAGCCTGAAGGCGCGCGTTGCGCTGACCACGGCCTATGCCGCAGGTCTTAGGATCGGTGAGGTTTGCGGACTGGAGGTCGAGGATATCGACAGCTCCCGGATGGTGATCCATGTCCGCCATGGCAAAGGTGCAAAAGCCCGGTACGTCATGCTTTCAAACGAACTTCTCGGCGTCCTGCGTCGCTATTGGCGCCTGTCACGTCCCACAACGTTCCTTTTTCCAGGACGTGATGCTGACAAGCCGATCGAGCCGACCGTTTTGAATGCTGCCTGTCGGTCGGCGGTTGCCGCGGCCGGCCTTGCAAAGCGGGTGACCGTTCATACCTTGCGGCATTCCTTCGCCACACACCTGCTGGAGAATGGAACCGATATCCGGATCATCCAGGTCCTGCTCGGCCATGCCCATCTATCAAGCACGGCACACTATACGCAGGTTTCCACCGACACGATCCGATCGACAGCCAGCCCACTTGATCGTTTGCAACTTGAGGTGACGCCACCGGAACCATAATCGGGTGCGTCCCGCCTTCGAGGTTGCTGACATCTTTCGGCGACATGGGGGTCCTTACAGGCAAGAGAACGCCGGTCATCTTGGCCGCGGCGAACGACGCGTCATGGGAGCGATAGAAGCTTGCCGGACGCCACAGCTCGGTGGACACGTCGATGCCTGCGATGACTGCGGCAAGACGCGCATCTCCTATAATTCCTGCCGTAATCGCCACTGCCCGAAGTGTCAGGGGGCTGCTCGCAAGGAGTGGGTCGACGCACGCATCGCCGATCTCTTGCCGGTTCCCTATTTCCATGTGGTCTTTACGCTACCACGCGACGTTGCTGAGATCGCTTTTCAGAACAAAGCGGTTGTCTATGGATTGTTGATGCGGATCTCGGCCGAGACCCTGCAGACCGTTGCGGCCAATCCCAAATGGCTGGGCGCTGAGATTGGCGTCACCGCCGTACTCCACACCTGGGGTCAGGCGATGACCCATCATCCCCATGTCCATTGCGTCGTGCCGGGCGGCGGTCTCTCGCCGGACAGGTTAAGTTGGGTTGCATCCCGGCCGGCCTTCTTTCTGCCCGTGCGCGTGCTGTCGCGGCTGTTTCGGCGGCTCTTTCTGACTGCTCTTGCTGAAGCCTTCGCTCACGGTGTACTCCGCTTCTCCAACGACCTCAGCCATCTCAACGACGACGATGCGTTCACCCGCCATCTCGCGCGTGCTCGCAGCGTCGAATGGGTCGTCTATTCGAAGCCACCATTCGGGGGGCCGGACCAGGTGCTCGCCTATCTCGGCCGCTACACCCATCGTGTCGCCATCGCCAATAGCCGCATCGTCGATGCCGATGACGACCATGTTGCCTTCCGATGGAAGGATTACCGTGGCAATGGTCGCGACCGTGAGAAGATCATGCGTCTTCATCCCCACGAATTTATCCGGCGCTTTCTCCTTCATGTGCTTCCTGACGGCTTCCACCGCATGCGCCACTTCGGCTTTCTCGCCAATTGCCACCGCCGTGATCGTATCGGGCTCTGCAGGAGCCTCTTCGGCCAACCAACATCAACAAGCGAGCAATCTCATTCGACCAAATCGCAGCAGGCAAATTCCTACGAATGCCCCGACTGCCGGCGGCCAATGCGTCGAACTGGCGTCTCCTTGGCGCCTGTTGCACCACCGCGACCATCATCCTTCTGGTGCGATACGTCATGATGCCCGACAAGCAGCCTCTCAGAGTATTCCCAGTCGTTCAGCGCGTCTTCGGCGAGCAATATCGCTCGACCGCAGCAAGCTCAAAAGGCTGCGGATCCCTTCCGATATCGCAGCGAAGTCCTCGGCAAACCGCACAGGAAAGCATCATTCCCCGCTCAGCGCCGCTAGCAAAGCAGTCGGAACGAGATACGGCGGACTTCATCTCCGGCGGCATGGCTCTCAATTCCCCATAGAAGGTCAAACAACCCGCGTCTTAGTTCAATCCGGCTTACATGAGGCCGCCCGAAGTCGCCGCACCGTTCATGCGACCTCAAATAACCCTCCAGATTCACGAATCGACTTTGTTCTGATTCACTGATGTTGGCTGGATGGAGGCCAGCATCTCATGACAGCCCCTTTATTGCATGATCTTCGTGAGCGTGTTGTAGCCGCCGTTTTGAACGACGAAAGTTGTCGTGTCGTGGCGGCGCGTTTCAAGGTTGCCGTCTCTTCGGTGGTGAAGTGGTCGCAGCGCTATCGCGTGACCGGATCGGTCCGTCCTGGCAAGATCGGCGGCCATCGCAAACGCATCGCCTGAGCGACACAAGTCTATTTCGTAATGGACCACAGCTTGCAAACTTCAGAGTTGTGGCGTCGGCAGGCCGCTTCAGTCATCTCCTTGGCAATGCGTCACGCCCGACCTGCCGCGTCGAAGCGCGGGAAAAGAACGCTGTTTTCCAGGTACATATGGGTTACCAGGTCGTCGACGAATTTGCGCAGCCCCGTGTAGAGTGCCGTCCAGGATCCGCAGGCGCCGACCGGCAGTGACAGGCTGTGGGTGACGTGCTCGACGGATTTCAACAATCGCGCCGTACCGTCGTGTTCATGCCGCATCTGCTCGATCGGATGGGCGATCATCTCGGTGCCGCCGCGCCGCATCATGGGAAACAGGACCTGTTCTTCCCGTGCCATATGACCGGTCAACTCGTCGCGCAAGGCAATCAGCGTATCGCTGAGACCAGCCGGCGCCATGTCGTGGCCGCCATGCACCCGCTCCACCTTCTGGGCCAGCGGGATCAGCCACTCCAGTTCGGCGCGATGGGTGTCGTGGTAGCGGATCAAGATGTGATCGATCAGCGCCGCCGTGTCTTCTGGCGCGTCCCGTCCTGCCGCATTGGCCAGTTCCTGCAGGTCGCCAAGCAAGCTATCGGGAACGAGGCCGGCGCCAAGGGCCGCCTCTGCCAGCCGCACATTGCCGTCGCAACAGAAATTGATGCCCGCCCGGCGGAAAAGCTCGGCGGCACCCGGTAGGTCGGCGGCAATGGTGCGAACGGTCATGTCGAGGGAAATCGGGATCATGGAGGGTCCTTTCTAGGTCGGCGGTCTGAAATGACGATCGCGGTCAGCGCGTCGCGATCATCCAAGGTCGGCGGTTCTGAGCGGCCCGATCTGGCCGGAATGGCGGTTTCGCTTGGGCTCCGTTGCCGGTCTTGGCAAAATGCTCTGCACCCGTGCGCCATGCACCAGGAATTCCATGGTCTGGCATAGGTCATCCGGCAGGCCCGCCTGCGCGGTCAGCATTTCCATCAGGACATTACGGTAGTGTAGTGCTCTGTCGTCGCCCATGGGGATTCCCGGCTATTCACGCATCATTGGGGGACGCTACGCCTGGCGGTGGTCCTGTTCTTTGTGCTGGCACAAAGATAATCGAGACGGTCCGGATCGATGTTCTAGCGTTATGGTGACGGACATATTGGTGGCCTGAAACGCAGGCGGTGCCGGGCAGACACTGATGGATTGCCGCTCTTAGAAAGAATCATGATGCAGATCGAACGCGATCCCAATGGCGATTTTATCCTGCAACCGGCCGATCTTGCCGAACGCTCAGGTTTCCCTTGGCTCGAGTGCTCCATCTCTCCGCACGGCTGCAGACGTCTTGGGCTTAAGACGCAAGCCCTGAGGCCGCATTGCGCGTGCGGGCGACGAAGGCGGCTCCGGCCTCGTCGTGAAAAAAGCCGTTCGACAGCGGCACGCCGGGATAGATCGTGCGCAGGCGCGCCAGCCCCTCCTCGCCGTCGATCTGGCCGGACAGCACGTCCTGATGGGCCTGCGCCACCGCCACCATGTCGCAGTCCTGCGGCGACAGGCGGATGCGGCGGACGCCGATTGCCGACAGTTCGTCCAACTCGCCAATCAGCGCCTGGCAGGTGAACGACACCGTCTGGACGCCGTTCAGCGCCAGGAACGGCTGGCGCGCCAGGGTGTGGACTGGCAGGCCGTCGGGATCGTTTGCGCAGATGAACTGGCAATTGTCCTTGGTGAGCCCCTTGGAGCGGGCATGCGCACAGCGCGCCGAGATCGCCAGCGGCATGCGTCCGAAGGCAAAAATCTCGAAGTCGGTGTCGGGAGCGCCCTTGATGATCTCGGCCACCGATGCCATCGGCAGTTCCGGTGGCAGGCAGATACTGAAGGCGCCGCGCGAGGAAAGCAGTCTGGCAGTGGCGGCGTTGTAGACATTGACCAGCGGCCCGATCGTGTGCGGGCGACCGTTCAGCACATGCAGCGCCGACAGGTCGCCCGCCTCCACCGGCCACAGGCTGTCTGCGGCCATGGCGCGCACATGCCGGCTCTCGCGCTCCAGCGTCACCATGGCGAGCGAAGCCAGATGCACGCGCTTGCCGGCCGCCTCGAGACGCTCGATGACATCGGCGGCAAAGGGCTCGGTAAAGTGCAGGCGCTTGGAACAGACGATTTCGCCGAGCGTCACATGGCTGACGGGCGCCTCGTCGGCGATGCGGAAATAGAAATCGCGCCATTTCGGGCCGTCCCAGAGATAGGGCACGGGGCCGAGGCTGAGGGTCGGGGCGGACGAGGATGGTTCGGGCTTTGATGAATCGGGCATGGGGTTCCTATCTCCAGCGCTTTTCATAGGCACCGGACGTGGTGCGCTGGCCTTCGCTTAAGAGGTGCAGCCGCGACATCAGGGCTGGGCGTTCCAGCGGTCCGGCGGCAAGCGTCTTGCGCAGCGTCGAGACGACTTCTGCGACATAGGCCTTGCCGCGCTGGCGGCCTTCGATCTTCAGCGCGCTGACGCCGGCCTCGCGCAGCGCATCGATATGCGCCATCACATCCAGCGACGCCGGGTCCTCGAAGGCATAGCCGCTGCTGTCGCCGACATCGAAGCGCCCCTTGCACAGCGTCGGATAGCCGGCGGCCTCGCCGGCGGGAAAGCGGTTGATGGTGAAGTCGCCGAGTTCGGAGACCAGATCCTTGCCGTCCTGGCGGTAGTGCACGTGGCTGGCTGGCGAGCAGACGCCGTTCATGTTCGGCGACTTGCCGGTGACATAGGACGACAGCGAACAGCGGCCTTCGGCCATGACGCACAGCCCGCCGAAGACGAAGACCTCGATCTCGCAGCTGATTTTCTTGGCCAGCTTGGCGATGTCGGGAATGGTGAGGATGCGCGGCAGGACGACGCGCTTGGCGCCAAACGCCTCGACCAGAAAATTGACGGCATCGGCGTTCGAGGCCGAGGCCTGCACCGAGACATGCAGCCGCGCCTGCGGATGGCGTTCCGCCGTGTAGGCCATCAGGCCGAAATCGGCAAGGATCAGAGCGTCGGCGCCCAGCCGCACGGCATCATCGACGGCGCCGTACCAAAGCGCCTCCTTACCGGCGCGCATAAACGTGTTGATGGCGACGAAGGTCATCACTTCTTTCGAGCGCGCATAGGCGATCGATTGCGCCAGTTCGTCGCGGCTGAAATTCAGGCCCGGAAAATTGCGGGCATTGGTTTCGTCGCGAAAGCCGCAATAGACGGCGTCGGCGCCGGCATTGACGGCTTCGTGGAAGGCGGACGGGGTGCCGGCCGGGCAGATTAGTTCCATGCCGGGGCCTCCTCCAAGAGCGCCTGCTCACGTACATAGCCCACGGCCCGCGTCACCAGCGGCCCGAACGGGCCGGCCATAGCGCCGAGATCGAGCGGCAGGTCGATATCGCAGTCGTCGAGCGCGTTGCGCAACGCCAGCATCGCCTCCATGTCGCCGGTGACGCTGAGGTCACGCGAAAAGAACAGCGCATCGGCGTCGTATTTGCCTTCGAGCAGCGCCAGCAGCAGATAGAGCGGCCCCTCGATCGCCGCGTCGGTCGTCACCGGCACCGAGCGGCGCAGCACGCTGATCATCGGTATCGACGGCTCGACGACGAAGGAGAGCGGCAGGTCGGTGGGAAGGAAACCGTAGCGTTTCGCCCCATGGTCCCCGAGCCGGTCGAGCAGTGCCGGGTGGCGCGCCATCACCTGCGCAAACACCAGCCCCACCGCTCGCTGGATGACGAACAGCGGCAGGAAATCGAACGGGGCAGCCATCGCTGGAGGGATTCGCATGGGCAATACCTTTGTTGAAGAGGCGGTCTCTGCCAGCAGTCTTAACGCCGCCATTGCCGCCGCCATTTGAGCAAGCTCAAAGACAGATGCGTTTTTCCGCGGCAGACAGACCGGATGACCCAGATGATTCCCGCCGTCCGCCGCTTTTCCGATCTCCGCGATTTCATGGCCGAGCTCGAGCGCCGTGGCCGCCTCAAGCGGATTTCCGCGCCGGTGTCGCTGGTGCACGAGATCACCGAGATCCACCGCCGCACGGTGGAAGCGGAGGGCCCGGCGCTGCTGTTCGAAAAGCCCGTGGATGCCGGGGGCAGGGTCAGCACGATCCCGCTTCTCGCCAACCTGTTCGGCACGCAGGAGCGGATTTCCTGGGGGCTTGGGCTGGAGGACGGCGGCATTCCCAAGCTTGCCGAAATGCTGGCCGACCTGCGCCAGCCGCAGGCGCCGGGATCGATCCGGGAGGCCTTTGACAAATTGCCGCTGCTGCGCGCCGCCCTGTCGATGCGCACCCGCAAGGTAGAGCGTCCAGCCTGCCAGCAGATCGTCTGGCGCGGCGAGGAGCTTGATCTCGGCCGCCTGCCGATCCAATGGTGCTGGCCGGGCGAGCCGGCGCCGCTGATCACCTGGCCGCTGGTGATCACCTGCGCGCCCGACGACCCCGCCGACATCAATGTCGGCATCTACCGCATGCAAGTGCTCGGCCCAGACCGCGTCATCATGCGCTGGCTTGCCCATCGCGGCGGCGCAAAACACCACCGGATGTGGCAGAAACTCGGGCGCGACATGCCGGTCACCATTGCCATCGGCACCGATCCGGCCACCATCCTGTCGGCGGTGATGCCGCTGCCGGAGGGCATGAGCGAACTCGGTTTCGCCGGGCTGCTGCGCCGCAGCCGTACAGGTGTGGCGCAGGGGCTGACCCAGCCGCTGCCGGTACCGGCCAATGCCGAGATCGTGCTCGAAGGCACGGTATCGGTGAACGACACGGCGCCGGAAGGTCCCTATGGCGATCACACCGGCTACTATAACGCCGTCGAGCGCTTTCCGGTGATGACGCTGTCGGCGATCACCATGCGCCGGGATCCGGTCTATCTCTCGACGTTTACCGGCCGGCCGCCGGACGAGCCGTCGCGGCTGGGGGCGGCGATGACCGAGCTGTTCATTCCGCTGGTCAAGCGGCAGTTTCCGGAAATCACTGACCTGTGGCTGCCGCCGGAGGCCTGTTCCTACCGGATCATGGTGGTTGCCATCGACAAGCGCTATCCGGGCCAGGCGCGGCGCATCATGATGGGGCTTTGGTCGATGCTGCCGCAGTTCAGCTATACCAAGCTGATCATCGCCGTCGATCCGGATATCGACGTGCGCAGCTGGACCGACGTCATCTGGGCGCTGTCGACCCGGTTCGATGCCAGCCGCGACGTCATCACCATTGCCGACACGCCGATCGACTATCTCGATTTCGCCTCGCCGAAGCCCGGGCTCGGCGGCAAGCTCGGGCTCGACGCCACCACCAAGATCGGTGCCGAGACCGACCGCGAGTGGGGCCAGGTGCTGAAAATGACGCCAGAAGTCTCGGCCAGGGTCGATGAAATCTGGGCGGGCCTCGGGCTGGCGGAGACGGGCGCATGAGCCGGTTTCGCGTGGTCGTCGGCATATCCGGTGCCTCGGGTGCTGCTATTGCTGTTCGCATCATCGAGCGGCTGGCGGCACTGGAGGAAGTAGAAATTCATCTGGTCGTTTCCGACGCGGCACGCCGCACCCTCGACCATGAGGTCGGTGCGGATGCGTTGACGCGGCTGGTCGCGACGGCGTTCCGGCACTACGGTATCGGCGATATCGGCGCTTCGATCGCCAGCGGTTCGTTTGCCACCGCCGGCATGATCGTCGCACCCTGTTCGATGCGCACGCTTGCGGCCATCGCCACCGGCCTGTCGGACAATCTGCTGGTGCGCGCCGCCGACGTGCAGTTGAAGGAGCGCCGCCGGCTGGTGCTATTGGCCCGCGAAACGCCGCTGCATCTGGGGCACCTGCGCAACATGTGCGCGGCAACCGAAATGGGCGCGATCGTCATGCCGCCGGTGCCGGCCTTCTACCACCTTCCGCAGACGGTGGCCGACATCGTCGATCAAATCGCTGCCCGCGCCATCGACCTGCTGGCCCTGCCTTTACCGTCGCTGACAAGGGCCTGGGACGGATAGCGTCTGCGGGCGATACTGCGGTGTACCCAAATGAGCGGCAGCACTCGATGGCGAGCTGTCGCCGACCAGATCGGGTCGAAAGTGCCGAAGCTCGCCACCCATGGACAGCGCCGAAGAGGGCGCGCGATCCTACATGACCCTTCCCATACAGCACTGGACCAAGCTTCACGGCACAAACCCCAATGGACGTCTCAACGGCGAGATCAATCGCTGAACCGGGGTCGTCGGCATATTTTCCAACAACGGTACTATCGTAGGGCTTGTCGGTACATTGCTCCTTGAGCACAACTGTTGATTATCCGGTGAGATTGACCCGTTTTTTCATTTCGCCGTGATCCATCCAAACCGACGTAACAAGCGGAATATAAACAAATATTTCGATTTAGGTGAATCACGGCGAAATGAAAAAACGGGCCAAATCGTGCTGAAGTTCAACAGCAGATCTCTGCGACAGGCACGCCGTCATCGCATACTTCAAAACGAACGCCTTCTGGGCGTCCGAGAACTTCGATGCCTTCATGCTTCCGCTCCTTTTTCCAGCCGGGAAATTACTGCGTAAAACTCTAATTATGAACGGTCCAGTTTTTGGGGATCAGAGCACTCATCAACTCCGATTGGCGAATAATGTCGGATCAGCTCCGCACGATATCGTGCTACGCCAAACCGAAGAGAATTGAAGAAGGGAGCGGCCCATGCCAACCTCTCGGCACGATACCCATCCGGGGCTGCCGAGTCGATCCGCCGCTTCTGACAGCGCAAAGTGACCGCAGCCATGCATCAGATCAATTTGAAATCGCACCTGTTCGACGCGCTCTTTGCTGTCTGGACCGCATTGTTCGCCTTGGGGGTGCCGGTCTTCTGGCTAGTTGGGTCGCCGGGGAAGGCAATTAGGGCTGCAACCCGTGTGTGGGTGCGAGGGGTACTGTTCGCGCTGAAGCATGTCGTAAGGCTGGACTATGTCGAAACTGGTCGTGACCTGATTCCGGCAGAACCCTGTCTTATCGTCTGCAATCATCAATCCACTTGGGAAACGCTCGCGTTTCTGGTTCTCTTCCCTGACGTTGCAATTGTTGCGAAGCAGGAACTGCTGCGGATTCCGATCATCAGCTGGTACTTGCGAAAATCACCGATGATCATCATCGATCGGGAGACCGGGTCCAAGGCACTGAAGATAATGCTGAACCAAAGTTGTGAAGCGCTCATCGGCGGTCGCTCGGTTCTCCTATTTCCAGAGGGCACACGCACGAAGGAGCTGGAACCAATTCAGTTCAAACGGGGGGTGGAGTTGCTCTATGCAAAGCTGGGGGTGCCCGTGCTGCCCGTCGTGGTGAACTCTGGCAAGTACTGGGGACCTGGACGATCGGGCAAGCGTAGCGGGACAATCACCGTATCATATCTGCCTCCGATCCCACCTGGGATGCCAGCCGAGTTGTTCGTTCGCAAGGCCGAGGCGCAGATGGAGGCAGAGCGATCGAGATTGATCTAATCAGGCGCTTGTCTGGATCTGCTCCATAAAGCCGGACAGGATCAGACTTCTGTCTGAAGGTGTAAGAACTTGCGCGGGGACTCAATAGAGCATGGAGCCTGGGATATTGGCGTCTGATGTTGGCATGGAACGCCCGAAGATCCAATTCGCTGGATGCTTGTGCGAGACCCGGTCTTTTGCAGTGAGGCGCCACGTCGGGGGTGCACCACTACTGTCCGGTTTAAATTTGTGGACATGGCGCATGACATTGATTCTACTCGTATTTGAACGTTTGAGCGCGTTTCGGACACGAGCAAGGGATCAATGCCATGCAGCACCACAATAGTGTTTTTCACGCCGTTTTGAAGCAGGTTCCCTGGGGCGTCTTTGATCGCCTCGTCCGTCAACATGATGCCGATCACAGAGTCCGCAGGCTGTCCACAAAAAGTCAGTTCGTGGCACTGCTTTACGGTCAGTTGAGCGGTGCGGTGAGCCTGCGCGACATCGAGATAGGGTTGTCCAGCCACTGGCGTGGTCTCTATCACCTCGGCGCCAAGAGCCCGGCGCGCTCGACCCTTTCCGATGCCAATGCTCGCCGGCCGGCCGCCGTGTTCGAAGGGCTCTTTTCCGCCCTGGCGCAAGGCGCCGGTCGCGCTGCCCGCCGCAAGATCGGTGATGCGGTACGTCTCGTCGATGCGACGAACATCAGGCTTTCCGCCAACTGGGCCCACTTCTCCGCAAAAAGCTGCGCCGGCAAGATCCATGTCGTCTACGATCCCGACGAGGCCTCGCCGGTCTACGCCGTCGTCACTGCCGCCAATGTCAACGACATCACGCCGGCGCAGACCATGCCGGTCGAGGCCGCAGCGACCTATGTTTTCGACCTTGGCTACTACGATTTCGCATGGTAGGACGAGCTGAAGGCAAAAGGTTGCCGCATCGTCACACGCCTCAAGACCCACACGCCGCTACAGATCATCGAGAGCCGGCCGGTCCCCGAAGGCGGCGACATCCTGTCTGACAGGATAGGCCATCTCAATCGCAGGATCGGATATGGGCGCCCCAATCCTTACGTCGATCCCGTTCGCGAGGTCATGGTCAGGATTTCCACGGGCAAGATCATACGCATCGTCACCAGCGACCTCGACGCACCGGCGCAAGAGATCGCCGCCCTCTACAAGAGGCGCTGGCAAATCGAACTGTTTTTCCGCTGGGTCAAGCAAACCCTGCGCATTCGTCATTTCCTCGGCACCTCGGAAAATGCCGTGCGCATCCAGGTCATGGTCGCGCTCATCGCCTATATCCTCCTCGCCAGCCTCAAGAAGACCCAGGCCAGAATCGAAAGCCCGCTCGCATTCGCACGGCTGGTCCGCGCCAATCTCATGCATCGAAAGACAATCCAGAACCTCATCGAGCCGCCCAAAAAGCCGCCCGAAGATAACGCACAGATCTCCTTCGATCTCAGGCCAACTTAAACCGGACAGTAGTGGGGGTGCACCGGGGTCTCACGTTAGCGACTTGGGCCACGAAGGCCGAACCAATCGGAGTTGAAATGGACCTCCCGGATTTCTTTGCGGATGTTCCGACCATAACGATGCGCGATCCCGTAGCGGTTTTCCTTGGTGCCTGGGAAAGGGGGGTGATAACCTATACGTATGCCGATGTCGTGAAGCTTGCCGGCCACTCCATCGCGATCCGCGACTGCATTATATTGATTTGTCGTGAAATAGAGGTGTCATGTTGAATGATCGCATGCGGAAACTTCTGATTGATCAGGCTCAGACCGGGAGCCCCATAACCTATAAGGAACTTGCAAGTCGTCTGGGGCTGGCTCCGCCACAGATGATTCACCGTGTGACGCAGGAACTTGAAATCCTCATGGCGGCTGATGTCGCAGCGACCCGGCCTTTGCTAGCAACACTGTGCGTAAGCAGGTTAACCCGGGGTCTGCCCGCGAGGGGCTTTTTCGCAGTAGCCGAGATGCTGGGCGTCTTTTCAGGCGATCCTGAAGGCCCGGAGGCCCGTGCGTTCTATAATCAAGAGTTTCAACGGGTGCTCATCTTCTATCGCCGATCAGACGCCGGTGCCTGCGCTGGTCGGTTTCAACAACCCGACCCTACCGATAAACATTGATGGCAACCGCACCGGCGACGGTCCCTTCCAGGGAAACGAACGTTGCTGGGCCTTTCGGCATTCAAGCGTGGGGCGGTTTTTGCCACCATCGACTCTGGAGTCGAAAAGAAGTATTCTAAATATTACTTTTAAAGCGAGATTCCGCCACTTGAAGGTGCAACAGCGTCGCAGGTCCCAAAGCCGTGGCGATGTTGATCGTGTCTGTGTGTCCAGCAGGTTGAGCGACTTGCTCACATGCCGACCTTGCAGGCGGCATGGAGGTCTGGCAGGGACGTATCCATTCACGGGCGGTTCGATGGCCTGCAGGATGGGTTACTTTCGAAACTGGACTGCACAGTGAGCGCAGGAGGTTTGAACATGCTGGCGCGGATCAAGCGCATCTATGACGAGCCCGAAGCGGAGGATGGCGAGCGTATTCTTGTCGATCGCCTTTGGCCACGCGGCTGCCGCAAGGAGAAAGCCAAACTGGATGCGTGGATGAAGGATGTCGCTCCGTCGGCGGAACTGCGACGGTGGTTCGACCACAAACCGGAACGGTGGGCGAAGTTTAAGGAGCGCTACCAGGCGGAATTGAAGGATAACCCGGCCCTTGATGGCCTGAGAGAACGTGCGGCGACCAAGACCGTCACGCTACTCTACGGCTCGAGCAACCGGAACCTCAACCAGGCCGTGGTGCTTGCCGAGTTTTTGGCTGATCGTTGCTAGTCCGCTTCTGCCGCAGCAACACGCAAGCCCTCCCTCAGCCGCCGCAGAAGGGACGGATCAGCTTTCTCGGAAGAGACTAGATATGCCGGATAGGCAAAGGCCGGACTGTCGGGAACGATCTGCAAACGTCCATCCTCGAGGTGCCGCCGTATGAAGCCCTCGCGAAAGTATCCGGCGCCGCCGACTGCAAGGACGTAGTCAAGTGCGAGCGGGCCGTATCCGATGGAGACGGCCGGGCTTACGCTTTCAGGAAAAGTGGCACGAAGACTTGCAGCAAAGTCGGCACCCCAGTCAATTCCGATGAATTCCTTGTTGCCTGTCTGAGCCGGCGTTTGTGCAAACACCAGACGCTCCTCAAACAGCAGTTCGGCGACCAGTCCGGGCCGGCGGGGAGCACCGTAGATGACGGCGGCGTCGAGCCCGCCCTCCTGCATCACCGCCAGCAGATGCTCGCCCGTATCGATCGCGGTGCGCACGGCAATATCCGGGCATTCGCGGCGCATCCAGAGGAGCCACTGGGAGAGCAAGGGGCTCCACAGGCTGAGTTCTGCGCCGAGGCTCACCAGAACCGATCGGCCCGGTGGAAGCGCCACGACATCCCGGGCTGTTTCCCAGACGCGAACCAGGCTTGAGGCGAAGGGGAGGAATTTCTCGCCAGCCGGAGTGAGCCTGGCACCAGCCTTGTTACGCACAAATACAGGACGCTCCAGTTGTTCCTCCAGGACGCGGATACGAGCACTCACCGCCGTCTGCGAAATGTTGAGTGCCTCCGCGGCTCCGACAAAGGTGCCGGCTTTCACGACTTCCAGGAATGTACGAGCGATTGCATGGTCCATGAGCTCTTGTCCGACGGAAATAAAAGCAAGAAAATTGCGGTTAAACTGCAATAGATTTCATTTGTCACAACTAATCAATCCGACCATCATTGCGGCTAGAATATGAGGAGCAGCAATAATGTCCGAGCGAAGGACGGCTGAGTTCCACCCGGAAACGATCGCCGCGGCATATGGTGTTGCCAGCGATACCGCTTTTGGCGCGGTGGCGCCGCCTCTTTACCTTTCCAGCACCTACGAGTTTGCCGGTTTCGAGGAGCCCCGTACCTACGATTATGGCCGTGTCGGCAATCCCACCCGGGATCTCCTGGCCGAGGCGATCGCCAAACTGGAGGGTGGCGCGGGTGCGGTAGTGACACCGAGCGGCATGGCGGCGCTTGATCTTCTCATCGGTCGCCTCGCGGTTGGAAGCTTGGTCCTGGCGCCACACGATTGCTATGGCGGCACGATGCGGCTGTTGAACGCGCGCGCGCAACTCGGCCAGATCCGGCGCGCGCTGGTGGATCAGTCCGATATGGAGGCCTTTGAGGCGCAGCTTCGGGATCATCCGGCACTTGTCTTGATCGAGACCCCGAGCAACCCGCTTCTGCGGGTCGTCGATATCGCCATGCTTTCTGCCCGCGCAAGGAATGCAGGGGCGCGGGTGGTGGTCGACAATACCTTTCTGTCTCCTGCGCGGCAGCAACCACTGTCGCTTGGCGCGGATTATGTCCTGCACTCGACGACGAAATTTCTCAACGGCCATTCCGACGTGATTGCCGGTGCCGTGATTGCCGCAGAGGCGCAGGAGGTGAAGGCTTTGAAGCAGTGGGCCAATGTTACTGGTGCGATCGCCGCGCCGTTCGATTGTTGGTTGACGCTGCGGGGCCTTCGAACGCTATTCGCGCGCATGGCGGCTCAGGAACGCAATGCCATGTTGATCGCAGAACGGCTGCGGATCCATCCTGCGGTCGCTCGCGTGCATTATCCGGGTCTTGTCGATCATCCCGATCATGTCCTCGCCTGTCGGCAGCAGAGCGGTTTCGGCGCGATGATGAGCTTCGAGCTCGTGGGCGACGTTCCCGCCGTGAAGCGCTTCGTGCACGCGGTGCGCGGTTTTACGCTGGCCGAGTCTCTTGGCGGTGTTGAGAGCCTGGTGGCCCATCCGGCGACGATGACCCATGCTGACATGGGGCCGGAAGCACGGGCCAATGCCGGCATTTGCGATGGACTTCTTCGGCTTTCGGTCGGCCTTGAACATATTGATGACCTTGTTGCGGGGCTTGAGGCCGGCCTGCAGGCAGCAGAAGGCTGATAGGAGGATGCTTGATGGTTGACGACGACGCTCCACGCTCCTTTGCCTCACCGGCTTGCTTCCTGCACGAGGTTGATCCTGTTTACGCGGGTTTGGCCAATCCACCGGACTTGACCGCCTGGGCAGACGTCAAGCTCTGGCGCACGAACGAGCGTCGCCGGTTGATTGCTGAGCGTCTGGCGGTCCCTGCCGAGGTTCGCATTGCGGCTGCAGAATCCATCGCGGCCTTGGTCCTCGCCGAGATCGGCAATGTCGAGGGCCGTATCGTCAGCGCCTATTGGCCATTCCGAGGGGAGCCTGACCTTCGTCCGCTGATGCAGGAGATCGTCAGGCAGGGAGGCCATACGGCTTTGCCCGTGGTGATCGAAAAGGGACTACCGCTGGAATTCCATTTCTGGAAGGCGGGCCAGGCATTGTCGCGAGGGGTCTGGGGGATACCGGTTCCGGCCGAAAAGCGACCCTGCATTCCTGATGTGGTGATCGCGCCAGTCGTCGGCTACGATCATGGATGTTATCGGCTCGGCTATGGTGGAGGCTTCTTCGACAGGACCTTGGCTGCGACGCAAGCCAGGCCTCAAGTGGTCGGCGTCGGCTACAGCGCAGGCCGGCTTTCGACGATCTACCCGCAAAAGCATGACCTTCCCATGGACATGGTCGTGACGGAGTCTGGAATAGCGCGACGCTAGCTGGTCGTCTTTCCGATCGTGCCTATGCCAGCGGTCGCGTCAGAAGAAACGTGCCATTAGGGGGCGGATCGACGTGGCGGTCAACTGGCCAAGAAGTCGCTCCGACCGAACAACAACATACGAACCGTTGGTTCAACACGACGAACTTTAGGCAAGAGAGATGGCGAGATTGGGTCCCACCAGCGCGCTATTCATTGAGCGCTATCTCGTCCCGGAGCTTAAAGCCTGGCGGGGCGAGATGTCCTTGGCTGGGGTTTTCTGGGTCTATGGCATCTTTGTGAGCGCCGAGCTCGCGATGCTGCATGTGATCGCCCTCTATCTCGACCAACTCTGGGTTCAGCAAGCTGCTATCCTTGCTTTTGCGCTATATACGCCCTGGATCCTTGTCGCCATCTGGCGCTGCGCCGGAAATGCCGCACCCTTCTGGGCCACCATGGTCAGGTGGCTGAACGTGGCTTGGGCTCTGAACACCGCATTCATCTTGCTGTTTCTGCAGTTCGATCTGCTGTTGCGCTATGCGCAAGGATAGGCAGGTCACAGGGAAGGCCGCTGCCCCATGTTGGTCGAACCTGAAAATGTGGCCGTTTCAACTCGGTATGGCCTCTACAGCCAAGGGCGCGACTGCGTGAACGAGCTATCCCTTGCGCCATCTGTTCGGAGCGATCATTGTGCGGCATCGGAAACTCTGTCGATCTGATACACGATCGACATTGCGTATTGGCCCAAAGATCTGAGTGAAAGACAGGCATCGTAGCGTATAGTCCCCGTGACTAATGACGCAGGAGTGGCGGAAATGGCAATGCAACACGTCCGGCCTGGTGAAGTTTTCGATCTGGCACCATCGAGTTCGAGCCCAGGGAATGAGTTTTCAGTCGCGATCGTCAAGACGAAGATGTTCGAAGCTGTGCGTCTCGTCGTTCTTTCCGGAACCTTTATAAAGGAACACAAGTTCGACGGTCCCATTATGCTGCAATGTCTGGATGGACGTGTTTTGCTTGGCCTATCCGAGTGCACGCGCGAACTCTCGGATGGCCACTGGCTCTATCTTGACGGCGGCACCCCTCACTCGATCAGAGGAATTCAGGACGCGACTTTGCTGCTGACGATACTGTTCTCCCATCAGGACCGGACCATCGCCGGGCAAATCACCTGCTCACAAGACCGCAACCCGACGGTTACGGCGTCGTGACTGCGAGAATAGAACGCCAGGTGTCCCTTGGGCGAAGCACTAGGGAACTGGAAAAGGGAGGATGTATTGAGAGTTGACAGCATACTGCAAGTGGCGCAAGAGCGGCTCGCCACCGTCGGTGACGATGCTCTGTTGATAGACGCCGCCAGATTGTTGAACGGTCCACAGTTCAATCTCGTTGTCGTCTGCGATGGCAGCGGGAAGGCGGTCGGTGTAATCACCAAGACCGACGTGGTCAGCAGGATCAGTTATTGCACTGGATGCAGTTGCTCAATGCCGGCGACCCAGGTGATGACGACGGACATTGTGTCTTGCCGACCAAGCGATCTATTGAGCGATGTATGGTCTGCACTTAAGGTGCGTGGCTTGAAAAACGTTCCGGTTTTGGATCAACAGTCGGCACCGATTGGTGTTGCAAATGCGAGGGACGTGCTTCAATCGCTACTGCAAGATGTCGAATATGAAGAGAAGATGCTTCATGATTACGTGATGGGTGTTGGGTATAGATAGAGGATATATGCCGCGTAGTCGGTGGTTCAGATGTCTCTCCGGGGCTCCCGGCTTTTTCGCTGAAGTCACTCCTGAGCCAGAGTCGGCCATATTGGCGCGCATCACCGCGTCCTCTGCCGTAACCGCCTCCATCTGAGAACAATTGCTTGAACAACACGATGGGGTCAGCCGGGGCGCAACATGGTGATCGCAGCGGCTGCGCGGAGGATCAAAGAGGCGCATGTTGCGGCAATACTTTGTCTGGCTGTTCTGGCCGCCTTCAAACTCCAACGCTCGGCATCGCCCTCACTGCCGCTCAAGGATCAATGATGCTAGCGATATCGTGATCGCCGCAATCGGCGGAACACGTCTGCGAGTTCTTCAGGAGATCGCTTCCCTCGGCGCATTCAGGCGGGATCCCCAGTCCTCCACCTCACCGCTTTGCAGACGGCGCTCGGCCAGATTGCGCCAGCTTTCCGGGAGCCCGGAAAGGGCGGCAAAAGCGGTCAGAGCCGGGCGATTGAGCTTGTCGTTGTAGAATAAATCGGTGACCCGCGTGAGTGGCCAGTCAGGTGCGGGACGTTCCTCAAGTGAAGCATGGTCGCCCGCCTTGATCTGGTCCGGTTCTACGACGCGGAAATACCAGCCGGTGCGACCAGTCGTCTGCACCCGACGCGCCATGTCGGGCACCTCAAAGCGTATATTCAGTTTCCAGCAGGGCTGCCTGCCTTGGGAGACTTCCAGCAGTGTTGACCCAATCCGCCAGCGGTCTCCCAGACAAAGGTCAGCCTCGGTCGCGCCTTCGACCACCAGGTTTTCTCCGAAGCCGCCGGTTCGGAATTGATCTGCGGCTTCCGGAAGGTCCTGCGCCCATTTGGGATAGTGTGTTGCGCTATAGGCATGGATTGCCTTATCTGCACCGCCGTGATGGCGAAGATCCGCCTGTTCGTCACCTACCAGACCTAGCGCACTTGCCAGCAGCGGAGTTGTGACGGAGTGTTTGTCGATCGCCGACCGTGCTGTTCCTGGTCCAAAGGGCTTCGCTCGACCTATTCTGACTTCAGCAATCGCAAACTGCCTTATCTGAGTGGGCAATTCCGTCTCTCCGGTCATGTGTAATCTCACAGTCGGTTTTGCAGAAACCTGCATTTGAGTTCTTTGCGTGAAGACAAAGACCCTGCTCTCACCTGCTGCATTGTAGCCGCTGACCTGTGGAAGGGGAATTAAAACAAATGCCATCGGCAAATGGAAAGAAATCCGTCGTGGACGCGTCTTCGGGTGAGCGCTGCTCTGACTGGGATCCCCGCAGCGCCGAGGTGCAGATCGACCAGATCCATGCCTATGATCATATGCGCAAAACCGTAAGCGCGAATTTCCGTGCACCTTTTGTCATTGAGCGCCGTGCTGCATGAGGTGTCCACCTAACGGAGGTGGACACCAAGTGATTGAGAGTGACGAAGGTAAGCTGGTTATCCGGCGGATTTTGCGAAATGGGCGTCGGCGGTATGACGCTGGGTCGAAGGCACGCCTTGTTGCGGCGAGCCTGGAGCCGGGTGTGTCGGTTTCGCGGCTTGCGCTGGACAACGGGATCAATGCCAACCTTCTGAGGAAGTGGATCAAGCAAGCTACGGAGGCTGGTGGTGAACATCAGCCCTCGGCATCGGCGTTTGTCCCGGTTGTGGCCGCAGGATGCAGCCTGTCGACGGCGCTGACTGACCGGAATGGTGAAGAGCTTTCGGCGAAACCGGAAAGGACGGGCGCTTTATCCTCTCTTGTCAGGGTGAGCGTGGCGCTACCGAACGGTGTGAAGCTCTCGCTGGACTGCGGCGATATGGATGCGTTGACGGCGATGATCGGGGCGCTTGGTCATGTTCCGCCTCAGCGCTGATCGACAAGTCTATCTTCATCGCGAACCGATCGACTTCAGGGCCGGGATCAACAGCCTCGCGGTTCTGGTCCAGGAGGAAATGGAGCTGGATCCGTTTGCGCCTGCGGTCTTTGCATTCTGCAATCGCCGCCGCGACCGGATGAAGCTGCTGTTCTTCGATCGGTCCGGTTTTGTGATGGTGCTGAAGCGATTGACAGAAGACAGGTTCCGATGGCCCCGTCGGGAAGCTGCGGTGGTGACGCTTTCGACCGAGCAGCTCCATTGGTTACTCGACGGCATCGACATCGACGCGATGGTCCGCCACCCGGTGCGACAATATCAGGTGGCTGGCTGACGCATCTCTGATCGAGGAGTTGACGCAGCGGCCTGCTTTCGATTCAAGAATCTGATGAATCGAACCGGTGAACCGAGTGTTGCAGAGCTGATGGCGCAGTTGGCGGCGAATGCTGCCGAAATCGCTGCACTCAAAGCCGAGAAGGAAGCGCTGAGCGCCCGCGTCATCAAACTCGAAGAAGAGCTTGCCCTGGCGCGGCTGCATCGGTTTGCGCCTCGCAGCGAAAAGCACGTCGATCGCCTCTTCAATGAAGCCGAACAGATTGCCGGTGAGGATGACGGCGGCGAAGATAGCGACGTCATTGACCTGCCGGACACCGGATTGCCGCCCGCAGAAAAGTCGGAAGGCAAGAAGCGCGGTCGCAGACCCCTGCCGGAAAATCTGCCGCGCGAACGCGTCGAATATGACCTTCCCGACGATCAGAAGTCCTGTCCCTGCTGTCATCATCAGATGCATCGCATGGGCGAGGCCGTCACCGAGCAGCTTCATATCGAGGTGAAGGCCAAGGTCCTTCAGAATGTCCGGTTCAAATATGCCTGCCGGAATTGCGACCGCACCGGCATCCACACGCCGGTCATTATTGCCCCGATGCCGGCGCAGCCGTTACCAGGCAGCATTGCCACGGCTTCGACACTGGCCTTCGCGTTGGTGCATAAATATGTCGACGGCACCCCGCTCTATCGTCTGAGCCAGGCCTTCGAGCGCGCCGGCGTTCCCGTCAGCCGGGGCGCATTGGGCCATTGGGTGATCGGCTCGAGCCAGATGCATCTCACCCGCATCTATGACGCGCTGAAGCTCAAGCTTCGATCGCAGCCTCTCATCCACGGTGACGAGACGACGGTTCAGGTGCTGAAGGAAAAGGGCAGAGAGGCGGCTGACACCTCGTATATGTGGGCCTATCGCAGTGGCATCGACAGTGACGAGTCCATCGTCCTCTTCGATTATCAGCCGGGCCGCGGTCAGATCCATCCGCAGACCTTCCTCGGCGACTACCGCGGCATCGTGATGAGTGACGGTTATTCCGCCTGGCGCACTCTGGAGGGGGCAACCCATATTGGATGCATGGCCCATTCACGAAGGCGCTTCGTTGACGCCCTCAAGACGAGAAAGAAAGGCGGCGGCCCGCCGGAGCAGGCGCTCAAGTTCTTCGAACAGCTCTACCGGATAGAAAGGCTGGCGAAGGACGAACCACCGAACGATGGCGAAACGCGGGCCGATTGCATTCGCCGCTTTCGCCAACAGCACAGCGTTCCCATCCTCAATGCCCTCAAGACATGGCTCGATGACATCGCGCCGAAGGTCTTGCCGGACAGCAAGCTCGGCGATGCCATCTCCTATACCCTGAACCAGTGGGACTATCTGACCCGCTACGCGCAAGACGGCACAATGCCGATCGATAACAACCTTCTTGAGCGTGACATCAGGATTTTTGCAACGGGCAGAAAATCTTGGCTCTTCAGCGACACCGTTGACGGGGCCAGGGCCAGCGCCGTCGTCTACAGCATCATGCTGACATGCCGGGCTTGCGGCGTCGAACCTTTGGCCTACCTGCGCCATGTCCTCACCGAACTCCCGCAGCGCGCCAAAGACGCCGATATCACCGACCTGCTGCCATTCAACTTTCCAAAAGCCGCAGTCACCTGATCAACCACCCATTCGAACTCGCGGGATCGAAATCGTCGCCCCCGTCAATGTGTGACGAAATGAGCGCTTACGGTGTTTGCAGCTTCCTGGCAACGATGCGGCTTTGCCGTCACTGAATGTTTTCGACGATGAACTTGATGGTATCCCCAGAACACCGTTTGGTATCCCGGCCAATCGAGGGCGATCGGCGGAAAAGCGCGGCAGCAATGGAGATTTTCCCAATCGGCACGATACTCACGGCTACTGATAGCGCCGATGGACCATTCTATCACATCCACGAGGGATGCATTGTGCTTAGCCGGCTGGTCGCCAACAGCGTTGCGCAGATCGTTGACGTCTATGGTCCGGGCCGTATCTTTGTCCATCCCAGCGCGCCGACCTTGGCCGAAGTGCGCATAGAATGCCGGTACGAGGTGCTCAGCCTTCGCAAGCACGCCCGCATGATCCACGAATCTCTCGTCGAAAACCTTGATCGTTCCCAGCGGCATGTCGCGCTCTTGTGCGGCAAGACGGCCGTTCAAAGGATCGCCACGGTCCTTATGGATCTCGCCCTGCAATTCGGTGTTGACCCGGTTTCTCGCGGAACGCTGAGTCTGCCACTCACGCGGACCGAGATCGGCGATTGGCTCGGCTTGAGAGGTGAGACAGTCTCTCGCGTCTTCAGTCGGTTAGTCCAGCAGAGTGTTGGTTTCCGCGCAGAAGTGAGCCGGTTTTGGAGTGAACCCCTCGGGCTGGACCGCGGGGCACGGAAAAACTGAT
>UBMP01000034.1 GCA_900466575.1 Hyphomicrobiales bacterium
ATGGCAAAAGGTAAATTCGAGCGCAATAAGCCGCACGTCAACATTGGCACGATTGGTCACGTTGACCATGGCAAGACGTCTCTGACGGCTGCGATCACGAAGTATTTCGGCGAGTTCAAGGCGTATGACCAGATCGACGCCGCTCCGGAAGAAAAGGCCCGTGGTATCACCATCTCGACGGCGCACGTTGAGTATGAGACGGCCAACCGTCACTACGCTCACGTTGACTGCCCCGGCCACGCCGACTACGTCAAGAACATGATCACCGGTGCTGCCCAGATGGACGGCGCGATCCTGGTTTGCTCGGCTGCTGACGGCCCGATGCCGCAGACGCGCGAACACATCCTGCTCGCTCGCCAGGTTGGCGTTCCGGCCATCGTTGTCTTCCTCAACAAGGTTGACCAGGTTGACGACGCAGAACTTCTGGAACTCGTCGAACTCGAAGTTCGCGAACTCCTGTCGTCCTACGACTTCCCGGGCGACGATATCCCGATCGTCAAGGGCTCGGCTCTTGCTGCTCTGGAAGACAGCAACAAGACGATCGGCGAAGACGCGATCCGCGAGCTGATGGCTCAGGTTGACGCCTACATCCCGACGCCGGAACGTCCGATCGACCAGCCCTTCCTGATGCCGATCGAAGACGTGTTCTCGATCTCGGGCCGTGGTACGGTTGTGACGGGTCGCGTTGAGCGCGGTATCGTCAAGGTCGGCGAAGAAATCGAAATCGTCGGCATCCGTCCGACGACGAAGACGACCTGCACGGGCGTTGAAATGTTCCGCAAGCTGCTCGACCAGGGCCAGGCCGGCGACAACATCGGCGCACTGCTTCGCGGCGTTGACCGTAACGGCGTTGAGCGTGGCCAGATCCTGTGCAAGCCGGGTTCGGTCAAGCCGCACAAGAAGTTCAAGGCTGAAGCCTACATCCTGACGAAGGAAGAAGGCGGCCGTCATACGCCGTTCTTCACGAACTACCGTCCGCAGTTCTACTTCCGCACGACGGACGTGACGGGCATCGTGACGCTTCCGGAAGGCACGGAAATGGTTATGCCTGGCGACAACGT
>UBMP01000018.1 GCA_900466575.1 Hyphomicrobiales bacterium
GACGAGATCGCCGCCATCTGCGTCGAGGTGAGTGCACCGGCCTGACCCGAGGTCAGAGCGGCCACCTGGCCTGTCGTCAGGGCGCCAACCTGGGCCGAGGTGAGACCGGAGATCGCGGTCGACTTGACGGCGGCAAACTGCGTCGTCGAAAGAGCGGCCACATCCGTCGTGGTCATTGCGGCAAGC
Organism: Hyphomicrobiales bacterium; assembly: GCA_900466575.1. Classification (GTDB taxonomy): domain Bacteria; phylum Pseudomonadota; class Alphaproteobacteria; order Rhizobiales; family Rhizobiaceae; genus Ensifer_A. The sequence continues at coordinate 187 of UBMP01000018.1, forward strand.
TGCGTCGAGCTCAGCGCGCCAATCTGCGTCGTGGTCACCACGGCAAGCTGGGCCGTCGTCAGAGCACCGACCTGACCCGTCGTCAGGGCACCGACCTGCGTCGAGGTGAGGGCTGCCACCTGGCCGGTCGAGAGCGTCGCGAAGTTGGTGGACGACAGCCCGGCAACCGCCTTCGAACTCAGCACGGCGACGTTACCCGTCGTGAGAACTGCGAGATTGGCCGAAGAGATGGCAGCCATCTGCGTCGAGGTGAGCGCACTCGCCTGACCGGTCGTCAGCGCAGCGACCTGAGCTGTTGTCAGAACACCGACCTGAGCCGATGTGAGACCCGAGATCGCGTCGGACTTCAACGCCGCAAACTGCGTGCTGGTCAGCGCGGCGACCTGCGTGGTCGTCATCGCGGCAATCTGGCTGGACGTCAGGGCGGACGCCTGGGCCGTGGTCATGGCGCCGAGCTGCGCGGTCGAAAGAACGGCAACCTGTGTCGACTTGAGGCCGCCGAACTGGCTGGACGTCATGGCGGCGACCTGGCCGGTCGAAAGAACAGCAACGCCGGCGGTTGTCATGCCGGCAATGGCTTTTGGCGTGATGGCTGCGACTTCGCTGGTCGTGAAGGTAGCAATATCGTCGGTGGAGAGCGCGCCGATGGCTGCCGAGCCCATCGAGCCGATCTGGCCGGCGGTCAATGCCGCGGCCTGTGCCGAGGTGAGGCCGGCAACCTGGGTGCTGGTGAGGCTTCCGACCTGATCGTTGGTCAGGGCAGCGATCGTGCCGGTGGAAATGACTGCGAGTTGGGTGAGCGAGAGGCCCGTGATGGCAGCGGTCGATACCGCGTCCATCTGCGCGGTGGTAAAGGCCGCAATTTCTGTCGTCTGGAAGGCTGCGATCTGTCTCGAGGACAGCGCGCCTACCTGCGCGGTCGTGAAAGCCGCCACATCGCCGGTGTTGAGTGCTGCGATCGTGCTCGTGGAGAGAGTTTTAATCTGGCTTGTCGTCAGAGAAGAGATAATCGAGACCATAAGCGCCGTCGCTTTCCAATTTGCCCATTTACGCTTCTTTTCCTGCCGCGCCCTGCAACTTGTTCGAACAGGGGCTAGGCCGGAAAATCAAACAGTCCGGCGCATCAGCAACAGATCAAGCAACGCTTGAACGAGCTCGCGCACGGTCGGTTTTTCAGAGAAACATGGCTTTGGAAGCCTCGGGGAATACGCGCATCATGCAAGTGGTGTCGAAACACCAGATCCCCGCCCCTCATGCATCGCTTTGCTCATGTGCCTTTTCCTCGGGGTGATCGTGCCCTAGAAATACCGCAGCAAACAAGCTCAAAGCGATCCACTTACAATCTTGAGACCATAGAGGTTAATTTTTGCTTTACAACCGGAAAAGATAACGAGGCCTCTCATTAACTTTCGCTAGAAATGTTCGCCGTACTTACAAATGACTTGCCTCTCCCGATGAAGCGCGGGTCAGAAAGCAGTTGCAACAGAGACGTTAACCCTTTCCAGCATAAAAATATTTCAGCTGTAATAAAGAAATGCAGAATGATCATATCCATCACGAAACAGATGGACGCGCCATGAAGAAAAACCGTCGATATTAGACAAAATGCGAGCCATGTTCCTTGGCAAACATATCCTGCACGAATGCGATCGCCCCCGGTGAACAGCCTCTGCGGTCGGCAAGTATTAAAAACCGATGCTTTTGCCGACCTGACGCTCGCTGACGGCGGAACCGCGTCTGAAGGCCTCCATCCACCCCAGTCCAGCCTCCGTCGGTCCATCCGGACGATATTCGGCCCCTATCGGACTGTCGTAGCCGAGATTTTCAAGAACGCTGAGGATGTGACGATAGTCCACTTCTCCACGATCAGGCGGCCCTCTGTCGGGGACGGCGGCAATCTGGATATGTCCAATGACGGGCATCAGCGTCTGGATTCTGCGGCTCAGATCGCCCTCGGTGATCTGGACGTGGTAACAATCGAACATGAGCCGGAGGTTGGGATCCCCGACAGAGGCAATGATCTCTGCCGCCTGATCTGTGGTGCGCAGGAAATAGCCCGGCCAGTCGAAGCGGTTCAGCGGCTCGATGAGGATGGTGATGCCATGCTGCGCGGCGCGGTCGCTGGCATAGGCGAGATTGGAAACGAACGTCTTCCGTGCCGCGGCACCCTCGCCATCGCCTGCCATGACATGGACCGCCCGCCCGCCGACCGCGAGCGCATAATCGAGCGCCTGATCAATCGCAGACCGTGCCTCCGTCTCGCGACCGAGGAGCGCGGCAAGCCCGGTCTCTCCGCGTTCCACCCGGCCCCGGACGGTATTGAGACACAGCATCGGAAGACCGGTTTCCTCAAGCGCGGCGCGAACATGCCTCGCCGGCACATCATAGGGCCAATGGCATTCCACGGCATCAAAACCGGCGCGGGCTGCCGCGCGAATTGCATCGGGCAGTGCGAGTTCCCGCCAAAGAAGGCCCAGATTGGCAGAGAATTTTGTCATCGAACGTTTAACCGCAATGAACACCATGACGGACCCGGTTCAAGAAACTCTGGTCCTGATGCTGCGAACTTGCCGGATTCTGAAAACAAATCAACCGGAGACCATGAGGCCTCCGGTTGATTTGGGGGTCATCGGATGAAGCGGCTTAACGAACCTTGCAGAACCGCTCGTTGCCGTAGCCGTCAATATAGGTACCGGTCTGCGGATCGAAGCTGTCATAGCGGTCTTCGCAAATCTGATACCAGGCGGGCGACCACGGACGGACGCGCTGGTAGCTGGCCGGGCGGTAACCGTCATCGCCGCTATTGTCATAAACGGCGCGCTCGCGGTAACGCGGGGGCTCGTCATAGGTCTGCACTTCACGCGGACCGTTATCCTGCGAACCGGAAACGATCGCGCCGGCGATCACACCCGCAGCAAGACCGGCAATGCCGACGGCAAGCATGTCGTCGCCGTGGTGACGGTCGTGCGCGGCGGCCGGGACTGCCTGTGCAGCCACAAGGAGGGCGCTCGAGACTGCAACAACCTTCAGAAACGTACGCATGTCTTTGTCCTTTCAGATCGGCGAAGTGATTTGCCGTGTTGACAGGCAAACTACGGCTCACTGCCTGAACCGTGGCTGAACGAGCCATTCAGGAATGCGCTCATCTGACATTGTCTCGTCGCGTGACATGTGGCCCGCGCCGTGGCATAGGGGCGGCAACTCGTTTCAAGCGCAGTTCCGCAGCAATCCGCATCGGATTTTAGGGAACCGCCCCACCCGGACCGCCCGCATGATTCGCATCGAAAATGTCAGCAAGTCGAACAGCAACCGCATCCTCTATATCGAGGCGTCTGCCGCCCTGAACCGCGGCGAGAAGATCGGTCTGGTCGGCCCGAACGGCGCGGGCAAGACCACCCTCTTCCGCATGATCACCGGCGAGGAGCAGCCCGACGAAGGCCAGATCTCGACTGAAAAGGGCGTGACCGTCGGCTATTTCGACCAGGATGTCGGCGAAATGTCCGGCCGCTCGGCGGTCGAGGAGGTCATGGCGGGTGCGGGTCCGGTCAGCGAGATCGCCGCCGAACTGCATGCGCTCGAAGCCGCCATGGTCGATCCGGATCGTCTGGACGAGATGGACCAGATTATCGAGCGCTACGGCGAAGTGCAGGGTCGCTACGAGGAACTCGACGGCTACGGTCTCGAAAGCCGCGCCCGCGAGGTTCTGGCCGGCCTCTCCTTCAGTCAGGAGATGATGGACGGCGATGTCGGAAAGCTCTCGGGCGGCTGGAAGATGCGCGTCGCGCTCGCTCGCATTCTCCTCATGCGTCCCGACGTCATGCTGCTCGACGAACCGTCGAACCATCTCGACCTTGAAAGCCTGATATGGCTGGAAAACTTCCTGAAAGGCTATGACGGCGCGCTGCTCATGACCTCGCACGACCGCGAGTTCATGAACCGCATCGTCAACAAGATCATCGAGATCGATGCCGGCTCGCTGACCTCCTATTCGGGCGACTATGAATTCTACGAGGGCCAGCGCGCGCAGAACGAAAAGCAGCAGCAGGCGCAGTTCGAGCGCCAGCAGGCCATGCTCGCCAAGGAGCTGAAATTTATCGAGCGCTTCAAGGCCCGCGCCTCGCATGCGGCTCAGGTGCAGAGCCGGGTGAAGAAACTCGACAAGATCGAGCGCGTCGAGCCGCCACGCCGCCGCCAGACGGTCGCCTTCGACTTCCTTCCCGCCCCGCGCTCCGGCGACGATGTCGTCAACATCAAGGGAGTCCACAAGCAATATGGCTCGAAGATCATCTATGATGGCTTCGATTTCATGATCAAGCGCCGCGAGCGCTGGTGCATCATGGGCGTCAACGGCGCCGGTAAATCGACGCTGCTGAAGCTGGTCGCCGCCGATGCTAAGCCGGATTCAGGCACGGTCACGATCGGCGCCAGCGTCAAGCTTGGCTATTTCGCTCAGCACGCCATGGACGTGCTGACCGGCGATCTCACCATCCTGCAATGGCTGGAAGAGCGCTTCCCCAAAGCGGGCCAGGCGCCGCTTCGCGCACTGTCCGGCGCCTTCGGCTTTACCGGCGACGATGTGGAGAAGAAGTGCCGCGTCCTCTCCGGCGGCGAAAAGGCCCGCCTCGTCATGGCCGCCATGCTCTTCGACCCGCCGAACTTCCTCGTCCTCGACGAACCGACCAACCACCTCGACCTCGACACCAAGGAAATGCTGATCAAGGCGCTCCAGAGTTACGAAGGCACCATGCTCTTCGTCTCCCACGACCGCCATTTCCTCGCCGCCCTCTCCAATCGCGTGCTGGAACTGACGCCGGACGGCGTGCACCGCTACGATGGTGGCTATACGGAATATGTGGAGCGCACTGGGCAGGAAGCGCCGGGATTGCGGAGCTGAGGCTGTCCTCTCACCTTGTGGGAGAGGAAGGAAAATCAGAATCTTAGCTTCAGCTAAGTGCTAGATTTTCCAGGTGAGGGGGTCTAATCCTCACCGGCGCCCGACGCACTATACCCCTCCCCAAGCCTGCCATACCAATCGGCTGCGGCTCTTGGGGCAGGCTATCCTCTCCCACAAGGGAGAGGATATCACCCATCAAAATTCCTGAAGCCCGCATGACCGATCCGCGCTTGTTCGACTCATCAAACAAGCGCTGAATGGCAACAATCCGAAAGTCGCCGCTGACCTTCATTGCACCACATTCGGGGTGCAGGAACGGCCGCGATTTGAAAAGTTGCATGCCCTTACTTTTTTGCATGTCGTTGTTCCAAGTGCCAGAAATGCCTTGTGACAAGATGCTTCAGGACCCGCCCCCCGATGCTGCGCTATTTCGAAAATCTCATCATCCCGACCGCCAAAGAGACCCCCGGCAATCCGCCGGAAGGAATCGTGAGCTTCTACTGGTTCTTCATTCGTCAGGCGAAGGGCCTCTTCGTCATGCTGCTGGTGGCGAGCTTTCTCGTTGCCGTCACCGATGCGGCGATCCCGATTTTCATGGGCCGGCTGGTGAAGGCGCTGACGACGAGCGCCCCGGAACTGGTCGTCGGCAACAGCCAGCATCTGGTCTTGAGCCTCGTCATCCTCGTTCTCGCCGTCAAGCCGCTGGTCATGGCCTTCCAGGCGCTGGTGCTGAACCAGGCGATTGCACCGGGCATGACAAACCTTGTCCGCTGGCAGAGCCATTGGCACGTCATCCGCCAGAACCTTTCGTTCTTCCAGAACGATTTCGCCGGCCGCATCGGCTCGCGCGTGCTGGAAGTGGGCTTTGCGCTGCGCAACTCCGCCGTTTCGGTCATTTCCGTCGTCTGGTATCTGGCAGCGCTTGGCCTCATCGGCGCGCTTTTTCTGGCCACCGCCAGCCTCTGGCTCGTCATTCCCGTTCTCGGCTGGACGCTGGCCTATATCGGCTTCCTCGCCTTCATCGTCCCGAAAATCCGCCGCGGCTCGCGCAACATCGCCTACGCACGCTCGGACATGGTCGGCCGCATCGTCGACAGCTACACGAATATCATGACGGTAAAGCTCTTCGCCCGCGCCGAGGACGAGGACGCCTTCGTGCGCGAATCGGTCGACGTGCATACGGGCAAGATGACGACACAGCACCGCTGGCTCTCGCTCTTTGGCATCGGCCTGTCACTGCTTTCCGGGCTCCTGATCGCCGGCACGGCTTCGATGGCAATCTGGCTGTGGTCGATTGGCAAGGTCGGGATCGACATCGTCGCCATCGTGCTGCCGATGACCTTGCAGATCTCGAGCATTTCCTCCCGCGTCGCGCTCGAAATCTCGACCATCTTCGAACAGCTCGGCACCGTGCATGAAAGCATGGAAACCATCGCCCAGCCCATCGGCCTCACCGACAAGCCGAATGCGAAGCCGCTTGTGGTGAAGAAAGGCGCGATCCGCTTCGACAACATCTCGTTCCACTATGGCCGCAAGGGCGGGATCATCGAGAACCTCACGCTCGACATCAAGCCGGGCGAGCGCATCGGCCTTGTCGGCCGCTCCGGCGCCGGCAAGTCGACGCTCGTCAACCTTCTGCTCCGCTTCTACGATCTCGAATCCGGCCGCATCCTCATCGACGGCCAGAACATTGCGGACGCAACGCAGGAAAGCATCCGCCGGCATGTCTCGGTGGTCACGCAGGACACCTCGCTCCTCCACCGCACGATCCACGAGAACATCGCCTATGGCCGCAGCAATGCGACCCGCGCCGAAGTCATCGCCGCCGCCGAACAGGCCCACGCGGTGGAATTCATCGAGCACCTGACCGACTGGAACGGTTTGCAGGGCTTCGACGCCCATGTCGGCGAGCGCGGCGTCAAGCTCTCCGGCGGCCAGCGCCAGCGCATCGCGATTGCCCGCGTGATCCTGAAAAACGCGCCGATCCTCATCCTCGACGAGGCGACCAGCGCCCTCGACTCGGAAGTCGAATCCGCGATCCAATCGAGCCTCGAAAACCTGATGCAGGACCGCACCGTCATTGCCATCGCCCACCGCCTCTCGACAATCGCCGCGATGGACCGCCTTGTCGTTCTGGAGCGCGGCCAGATCGTGGAACAGGGCACGCATCACGAATTGCTGGCGCTGGGTGGGCATTATGCCCGACTTTGGGACCGGCAGTCGGGCGGGTTTCTGGATCCGGAGGGGTGAGCAAGGTCAGGTGGGTGTGACACCCCCCTCGTCCACCCTCAATCCAGCGGATGATGACACGCGAACTTGTGCCCCTCATCCCCCGTCAGCGGCGGCATCTCAACCTTGCAGATCTCCGTCGCCCGCCAACAACGCGGATGGAACGGACAGCCGGATGGCGGCTTGAGCGGTGACGGCAGTTCGCCGGTCAGGCTGATGCGCGTCTTCTCGCGGCCGGGATCGGCAACTGGAGTCGCCGACAGAAGCGCCGCCGTATAGGGGTGGCGCGGACGGGCGAAGACCTTGTCTGCCGCGCCCTCTTCCACCGGCCGCCCGAGATACATCACCATCACCTCGTCGGAAATATGCTTCACCACCGAAAGCCCGTGCGAGATGAAGAGATAGGCGAGGCCCATCTCCTCCTGCAGGTCCATCAAAAGGTTCAGCACCTGCGCCTGGATCGACAGGTCGAGCGCCGAGACCGGCTCGTCAAGGACCAGAATATCCGGGTTGAGCATCAGCGCGCGGGCAATGGCGATGCGCTGGCGCTGGCCGCCGGAGAACATGTGCGGATAGCGCCCGTAATGTTCAGGCCGAAGCCCCACGCGCTTCATCATGTCCTCGACCTTCGCCCGCCGCTCGGCGGAGGAAAGCTTCGTATTGATCTTCAGCGGCTCCTCGAGAATATCGCCCACCTTCTGGCGCGGATTGAGCGAGCCATAGGGGTTCTGGAACACGATCTGCACGCGCGAACGCAAGCTCGCATCGCCCACCAGCGCCGGCTTGCCGCCGATGGTGAGTTCGCCCTCCGAGGGCGTCTCGATCATGGTGGCGAGACGGGCGAGCGTCGATTTCCCGCAGCCCGATTCGCCGACGACGGCCAGGGTCCTGCCGCGTTCGAGCTTGAAGCTGACGCCGTTCAGCGCCTTCACGGTCGCCGCCGGCTTGAAGAGCTTGCGGCCCGCTTCGTAATACCGCTTGAGGTCGCGGCCTTCCATCACGACATCGCTCATGCCGCACCTCCGAGACGTTGCGGCTCGCCGCCGACCAGCGGATAGAAACAGAGCGCATTGCCGAGTGCCGGGCCCTGCCGCGGCGGTTTCGTCAGACAGGCCGCATCGGCAAAGGCGCAGCGCGGCGCGAAGAGACAGCCCGGCGGCCGGTCGAACTGGCCCGGCACGACGCCGGGGATCGACGGCAGCCGCTGCCCGTCAACGGCGCGCTCCGGCAGCGAGGCGAGAAGGCCAGCGGTATAGGGATGATGCGGATCGGCAAACAGCGCCTTCACCGGCTGCTCTTCCACCTTCTGCCCGGCATATTGCACCTGAACGCGCTCGGCGGTTTCCGCCACCACGCCCATGTCATGGGTGATCAGCACCAGCGCCATGCCGTTCTCGCGCTGCAGGCGCACCAGCAGTTCGAGGATCTGCGCCTGGATCGTCACGTCGAGCGCCGTCGTCGGCTCGTCGGCAATCAGGAGCTTCGGATTGCAGGCGAGCGCCATGGCGATCATCACGCGCTGGCTCATGCCGCCCGACATCTGATGCGGGAAGTTGGAGAGCCGGTCTTCGGGCGCGGGAATGCCGACCAGCTTCAGCAGCTCGATGGAGCGCGCCCGCCGTTCCGCGCGGTTGAGGCCCATGTGCAGCCGCAGCGTCTCGCCCAGCTGATAGCCGACCGTGAAGCACGGATTGAGGCTCGACATCGGCTCCTGAAAGATCATGGCAATGTCCTTGCCGATGATCTTGCGGCGCTCGCGGGCGCTCATCTTCGCCAGATCCTTGCCGTCGAAGGCCATGCGATCAGCGGTGATTTTCGCCGTCCAGGGAAGCAACCCCATGACGGCCAGCATCGCCACCGACTTGCCCGAGCCGGATTCACCGACAATGGCGAGGATCTCGCCCTTGTCGCAGGTCAACGAAACGCCATCGACGGCACGGAACACGCCGCTTGCCGTCTGGAATTCCACCGTGAGGTTTGAAATTTCGAGAAGTGCCATATCACGACCTCTTCAGCTTTGGATCGAGCGCATCGCGCAGGCCATCGCCCATGAGATTGATCGCCAGAACCGTGATGAGGATGGCAAGCCCCGGAAACGTGACGACCCACCAGGCACGCTGGATAAACTCGCGCGCCTCTGCCAGCATCGTCCCCCATTCCGGCGTCGGCGGCTGCGCGCCCATGCCGAGAAAGCCAAGCGCCGCGGCATCGAGGATCGCGGCCGAAAAGGCGAGCGTCGCCTGCACGATCAGCGGGGCGAGACAGTTCGGCAGGATGGTGATGAACATCAGCCTGGCCCAGCCGGCACCGGCCACCCGGGAGCCTACGACATAGTCCTTGTTCTTTTCCGTCATCACCGCCGCCCGCGTCAGCCGAACGAAATGCGGCAGATCGACAAGCGCGATGGCGATCATTGCGTTCATGAGGCCGGGGCCGAGGATGGCCACGAGCACCAGCGCCAGGAGAAGCGACGGAAAGGCCAGGATGACATCCATGACCCGCATGATCGCGGCATCGAGCCAGCCGCCGACATATCCTGCGATCAGCCCGATGATGACGCCGGAGGCCACGGCAATTGCAACGACGACAACGCCGATGAACAGTGAAAAGCGCGACCCGTAAATCAGACGTGAAAGAATATCGCGTCCGACGGCGTCGGTCCCCAGGAGGAAGGCGCCATTGCCGCCATTCATCCAGGCCGGCGGCTGCAGAATCATCGACTGGTTCTGAACATCCGGCATGTGAGGCGAAATCAGAGGCGCGAAAATCGCGATCAGAACGACCAGCGCGAAGACGAACAGCCCGATCACGGCGCCTTTGGAACGCGTGAAATAATACCAGAACTCGCCCAGCCCGGATTGCTGCTTCAGTTTGATGTCGGTTGCGTCGGTCATCCGCGCCTCCTATTTCCGCACGCGCGGATTGATGAACCCGTAAGCGACGTCCACCAGAAGGTTGACGATCATGATAATGCCGGCGATCAGCAAGAGCCCCCCTTGCACAACGGGGTAGTCGCGTTTGAACACCGCATCGACCATCCATTTTCCGACGCCGGGCCAGGAGAAGATCGTTTCCGTGAGGATGGCGCCCGCCATGAGGACCCCGATCTGCAGGCCAATCGTGGTGACAACGGGAATCAAGGCGTTACGAAGCGCGTGAATGCCGATGACCCTGAAGGGTGCAAGGCCCTTGGATCGCGCCGTGCGCACGTAATCTTCCCCCAAAACCTCCAGCATGGCCGAGCGGGTCTGGCGCGCGATCACCGCGAGCGGGATCGTGGCCAGCACGATCGACGGCAGGATGAGATGGCTGGCGGCCGATAAAAATGCGCCCTTCTGTCCCGAAATCACGCTGTCGATCAGCATGAAACCTGTCACCGGCGGGAAGAAATACATCAGCGAGATGCGCCCGGACACAGGGGTCCAGCCTAGGTAGCCGGAGAAAAAGATGATCAGCAGCAGACCCCACCAGAAGATCGGCATCGAATAGCCGACAAGTGCGGTTCCCATCAAAGCCTGATCGACCCAGGAACCACGCTTGACCGCTGCAATGACGCCCGCAGGAATTCCGAGAGCAACGGCCAGAATGATGGCGCAGATCGAGAGTTCCAGCGTGGCGGGAAAGAGATTTCGGAATTCAGCCAGGACAGGCCGCTTGGTCGTGATCGAGGTCCCGAGATCGCCGTGCAGCACGCCGCGCAGATAATCGAAATACTGCAGCAGCATAGGCTTGTCGAAACCGAACTGCTGGACAAGTTCCTGGTACCTTTGCGGGGTAACGCCACGCTCGCCCGCCATCGCGATGATCGGATCGCCGGGAAGAAGCCGGATAAAGAGAAAAGCGACAAAAGTGACGCCGATGAAAGTCGGAATCAAAAGGCCGAGTCGCCTGAGAATAAAGCTGAACATGAGAATACCCCGTCGAAGGACTGCAAACAGCAACCGGCTGAAGCACTGCCACGCTGGAACGTGGCAATGCTTTGCTCAGAACGGGTCTAAAGTTTACTCTTCGATATCGACGCCGTCGAAGCGGTGCGAACCGAGCGGATCCTGAAGGTAGCCCTTGACCTTCGCGGACATCGGCAGAACGACCAGTGAGTGCGCAATGGTCGCCCACGGAGCCTGCGCCTTGAAGATCGCCTGCGCGTGTTCATAAAGCTTGGTACGCTCGGCCTTGTCGGAAATCTCGGCGGCCTTCTTGACCACCTCGCTGAACGACTTGTCGCACCATGCAGCCTTGTTGCCGGAACCAACCGCATCGCAGCTCAAGAGCGGCGTCACGAAGTTATCGGGATCGCCGTTGTCTCCCGTCCAGCCGGCGAGAACGGCACCGTCATGCTTGGGGTCAGCGGCAAGCTTGAGGTACTGCGTCCAGTCATAGGAGACGATCTCGACAGCGACACCGACCTTGGCGAAATCGGCCTGGATCAGTTCCGCCATGCGACGCGCATTCGGGTTGTAAGGCCGAGCCACGGGCATGGCCCAGATCTTCATCTTCAGATCCTTGACGCCAGCCTTCTCCAGCATCGCCTTGGCGGCTGCCGGATCGTACTTGTCGTCTTCGGTCTTGGTGTCATAGGACCACATGGTCGGCGGGATGGGATTTTTCGCAATCTCCCCAATGCCCGGATAGACCGCTTCGAGGATGCTCTTCTTGTTGATGGCCATGTTGAGAGCCTTGCGCACCTCAACCTTGTCGAAGGGCGGCTGCGTCGTATTGTAAGCCAGATAGCCGATATTGAGGCCGGGCTGCTCCATGACGGTCAGAGACTTGTCGCCCTTCAGCCCCGGAATGTCGGCGGGCGCCGGCGCATTGGCAACATGGCATTCGCCTGCCTTGAGGCGCTGCATGCGCACGGCGGCATCCGGCGTAATCGCGAAGACGAGATCGTCGATCTTCTGCTTGCCGTCCCAATAGTCGGGATTGGCCTTGTAGCGGATGACAGCGTCCTGCTGATAGGCAACGAAGGTGAACGGCCCAGTCCCAAGTGGCTTCTGGTTGAGCTGGATCATATTCTTGTCCGCGGCCAGCTTGTCGGCGTATTCCTTCGACATGACGGATGCGAAATCCATTGCCAGATCGGCAAGCATGGGCGCATTCGGCGACGTCAGCGTCAGCTTGACCGTGTTGTCGTCAACCTTCTCCCAGGACGTGATGAGCTTCGGCAAAGACATGTCCGAATAGTATGTATAGTCGCCGCCATTCACATAGGTGTGATAGGGATTGTCCTTGTTGCTCATGCGGTCGAAGGTGAAAATCACATCGTCGGCATTAAAGTCCCGTGTCGGCGTGAAAAAGTCCGTCGTCTGGAATTTGACGCCCTTGCGCAACTTGAACGTATAGACAAGTCCATCGGGCGAAATCGTCCAGCTCTCGGCAAGACCGGGAACAACGTCCGTCGTGCCCCGCTTGAACTCGACAAGCCGATTGTAAACCGGCTTCGAGGAGGCATCGAACGTGGTGCCGGATTCAGACAGCCCCGGATCAAACCCCTCGGGCGATCCCTCGGAGCAGTAGACCAGCGTCTTGGACCATGCGGAGGTTGCAAAGGCGGAGGCCAGCGCCGAAGCGGCCAGCAGAAGAGCCAATTTTTTCATGGCGATTTTTCCCAGTTATATTTTTGGTTTCGCCCGTTGCCTCGGGCTTGGAGGCAAGGAAACCTTATTTAGGTCACGAAAGCAACTCAGGCGTTTCGAAAATTTTCCGGCTGGACAAAATTTGACAAACGGCAAACATTCGGCCGCCGAAGCACGGCGCCGTCCCTGACGATTGCCTTTGACCTTCCGATCAAGCCCCTGTATTGCAAGGCTCAATCGAGCGCGCTTGTTGCTGCAATGCCGAGCGCCGACCCTCATTTCGAGACCTATGTTATGAAATTTCTGGACGAAGCCAAGGTTTACATCCGTTCGGGTGACGGCGGCGCAGGCGCGGTGTCTTTCCGCCGTGAAAAATTTGTCGAATTCGGCGGCCCCGACGGCGGTGACGGCGGGCGCGGCGGTGATGTCTGGGTGGAGGCCGCCAACGGTCTGAATACGCTCATCGATTTCCGCTATCAGCAGCATTTCAAGGCCGGCACGGGCACCCATGGCATGGGCCGCAACCGCACCGGCGCCAAGGGCGCGGAAGTGACGCTGAAGGTGCCGGTCGGCACGCAGATTTTCGAGGAAGACGGCGAGACACTCATCGTCGACATGGTGACGGAAGGCCAGCGTTTCCGCCTCGCCGCCGGCGGCAATGGCGGCTTCGGCAACACGCATTTCAAATCGCCGACCAACCAGGCCCCGCAATGGGCCAATCCCGGCCTTCCCGGCGAGGAAAAGACGCTTTGGCTGCGCCTGAAGCTCATCGCCGATGCCGGTCTGGTCGGTCTGCCCAATGCCGGCAAGTCCACCTTCCTGTCGGTCGTCACCCGCGCCCGGCCGAAGATCGCCAATTACCCCTTCACGACGCTGCATCCGAACCTAGGTGTGGCCACCGTCGACGGCCGCGAATTCATCATCGCCGACATTCCGGGTCTCATCGAAGGCGCGCATGAGGGCACCGGTCTCGGCGACCGCTTCCTCGGCCATATCGAGCGCACCCGCGTGATCCTCCATCTGGTCTCGGCGATGGAAGAAAATGCCGGCAAGGCCTACAAGACGGTCAAGAAGGAACTCGATGCCTATGGCGGCGGGCTGACCGACAAGACCGAGATCGTCGCGCTCTCGCAGGCCGACGTGGTCGATCCGGCGGAGCTGAAAAAGAAGCTCGCTTCGCTGAAACGCGCCTGCGGCCAGACGCCGCTCGTCATTTCGGCCATCACCGGCTTGGGCATGCGCGAAGTGCAGCGCGAGCTCGCCCGCATCATCGACGAGGCCCGCCGCGCCGATCCGGGCGTGCAATCGGCCACCGCCGCGCACGGCCATTCCGGCCGCAAGCCGAAGCAGGAGCCGATGTATGACGAAGACGAAGACGGCGAAGACTGGGACTGAGTGACAATGCCCGTAAAGCGCAAGAAACCCTCCGGCTGCAAACGCATCGTCATCAAGATCGGCTCGGCGCTGCTGGTAGATCGTAAGTCGGGACTTAAGAAAGCGTGGCTCGACTCGGTCTGCGAAGATATCGCAGCGCTCCGCAAGGCGGGCGTCGAGGTTCTCGTGGTTTCCTCCGGTGCGATTGCCATGGGCCGCACCGTCCTCGACCTGCCGTCGGGCATCCTGAAGCTCGAGGAAAGCCAGGCTGCTGCCGCCGTCGGGCAGATCGCGCTGGCCCGTGCCTGGACCGAAAGCCTGTCCTTCCATTCCATCATCGCCGGCCAGATCCTGCTGACGCTGGGCGACACGGAAGAGCGCCGCCGCTATCTCAACGGCCGCGAGACGATGAACCAGCTACTGAGGCTTGGCGCAGTCCCGATCATCAACGAGAACGACACGGTCGCCACGACCGAAATCCGCTATGGCGACAACGACCGCCTCGCTGCCCGCGTCGCGACCATGGTCGGCGCGGACCTGCTGGTTCTTCTTTCTGATATCGACGGTCTCTACACCGCGCCCCCGCATCTCGACCCGGACGCGAAGCTGATTGAGGAAATCCCGGCAATCACGCCCGAGATCGACGCCATGGCCGGCGGGCCGGCCTCGGAACTGTCGCGCGGCGGCATGCGCACCAAGATCGACGCCGGCAAGATCGCCACCTCGGCCGGCTGCGCCATGATCATCGCCAGCGGCAAGCCCGACCATCCGCTCGCCCTCATCGAGGCTGGCGGCCGCCATTCCTGGTTCACCGCCTCGGGCAATCCGTCCACGGCGCGCAAGACCTGGATTGCCGGCAAGCTGCAACCGGCCGGCAGGATTCGGGTGGACGAAGGCGCCGAAAAGGCGCTCTTCTCCGGCAAGAGCCTGCTGCCCGCCGGCGTCAAGGCACTGGAGGGCGATTTCACCCGTGGCGACACGGTGGCCATCGTCACCATGTCCGGAACCGAGATCGCACGCGGTCTGTCTGCCTATGATGCGGACGAAGCACGCCAGATTCTCGGCAAGAAAAGCAGTGAAATCGCCGAGATTCTCGGCTATGCAGGCCGCTCTGCCATGGTCCATCGCGACGATCTCGTGATGACCGCAGCGCGGGAAAAGGCTTGAGACGACATCTTCAAGCGAAAGGATGAGACGATGTTGGACGGAACGAAGGACAAGGCCGCAGTCGAGACGCTTATGCTCGAAATCGGGCAAAAAGCCCGCGCCGCCGCCCGACCGTTGAGCATCGCCTCCGCCGAACGCAAACACGCGGCGCTGACCGCCATGGCCTCCTATATCATGGCCGACATGGACAAGATCCTCGCCGCCAATGCACTCGATCTCGAAAACGCCCGCGAGACCGGCATGGCCGCCTCCTTCATCGATCGCCTGACGCTGACCGAAACCCGCATCCGCGACATGGCGAACGGCATCCGCGCGATTGCCGAACTGAAGGACCCCGTGGGCGAAGTGATCGCCGAATGGGACCGCCCGAACGGCCTCCATATCGAGCGCGTCCGCACGCCTCTTGGCGTCATCGGCGTCATCTATGAAAGTCGTCCGAACGTGACGGCAGACGCCGGTGCGCTTTGCCTCGCCGCCGGCAATGCCGTTATCCTGCGTGGCGGATCGGACTCGATCAACTCGTCGCAGGCGATCCATGCCTGCCTCGTGCGCGGCCTGAAGGATGCCGGCCTGCCGGAAGCCGCGATCCAGATGGTGCCCACGACAGACCGCGCTGCCGTCGGCGCGATGCTCGCCGGCCTTGGCGGCAATCTCGACGTCATCGTGCCGCGCGGCGGCAAGAGCCTCGTCGCCCGCGTCCAAACCGAAGCCCGCGTGCCGGTCTTCGCGCATCTGGAAGGCATCTGCCATCTCTATATCGACAAGTCGGCCAAGCTCGACATGGCAGTGGAGATCGCCGTCAACGCCAAGATGCGCCGCACCGGCATCTGCGGTTCTGCCGAAACGCTGCTCGTGGACCGCGCCTGCGCTGCAACGCATCTGAAGCCGATCCTCGAAGCGCTCGCCGCAAAGGGTTGCGAAATCCGAGCTTCGGAAGAAGTGATGGCCCTCGTGCCGAACCTCAAGCCCGCCACGGAAGAAGACTGGTCGACCGAATATCTCGACGCGATCATCTCCGTCGCCCTCGTGGACGGCATCGGCGGCGCGATCGAGCATATCGCCCGCTATTCCTCGAACCACACGGAAGCCATCGTCGCGGAAGATGCGAGCGCGGTTGAGCGCTTCTTCAACGAGATCGACAGCGCCATCCTCCTCCACAATGCCTCGACGCAATTTGCCGATGGCGGCGAATTCGGCATGGGCGCGGAAATCGGCATCGCCACCGGCAAGATGCATGCCCGCGGCCCGGTCGGCGTCGAGCAGCTCACCTCGTTCAAATACCGGGTGCGCGGCAACGGCCAGGTAAGGCCGGGCTGACGCGTGGAGACAGAAGCGGCTCTTTCCGATCGCTATCTCACCATGCCGCACACCGAGCGCGGCATGGTCATCGGCCTGTTCGGCGGCTCCTTCAACCCGCCACATGAGGGCCACAAGCTCGTCGCCGAAATCGCGCTGAAACGCTTAGGCCTCGACCGTCTCTGGTGGATGGTCACGCCCGGCAACCCGCTCAAAAGCCATAACGGTCTCGCCCCGCTTGCCGAACGCATCGCCGCGTGCGAGGCGATGGCAACCGACCCGCGCATTCAGGTCACGGCCTTCGAGAAGCGCATGAACAACAGTTACACCGCCGAAACGCTGGCGGCCGTGAAGGCGCGCAACCCGGATTGCCACTTCGTCTGGATCATGGGCGCCGACAATCTCAAGACCTTCCACCGCTGGCAAAAGTGGCAGGACATCGCCGCCACCTACCCCATCGCCGTCATCGACCGCCCCGGCTCGACGCTCGCCTATCTCTCCTCCAAGATGGCCAAGACCTTCGACTACGCCCGCGTGGACGAACAGGAAGCCCGCGCCCTGCCCTTCCGCAAGGCCCCCGCTTGGACCTTCATTCATGGGCCAAGATCGACGCTGAGTTCGACCTCGATCCGGGCGAAGAACGGTCAATGAGGTACCCTCTTCTCCCCTCGGGGAGAAGATGTCCGAAGGACAGATGAGGGGGCGGCACCAACCTAAAACGTTCCAGATTGATCTTGAAAAGACCCCTCCCCAACCCTCCCCACAAGGGGGAGGGAGAGTGACCGTCGCGGCCAGCCGCCCCTTGGTCTTACATAGGCCTAGGAGAGATGGACGACTCCGACAGCTATGAAAGCCCGGCTAAAGCGCCCCACTCGTCTCCCCCCTTGTGGGGGAGATGGCGGCAGCCAGAGGGGGTCTTGGCCGCAAACGCAAACGCGCAAGACTTGCCCCAGCCGACATCAGCCCCTATCTTAAACCCCAGACAAACAGGAGCTGAACCGATGAACACGATGCCGAAGACCCCGCTTTCGCCCGTCTTTGCTTCCGTGTCTCAGGTTCATCATGTCCACGCGCTCGTCCTCCCCCACCGTCACGCTCACCGGCCTTTCCGCAGCCACGCCTGACGGCCACACCCTCTTTAAAAACCTCGACCTGAGCTTCGGCTCCGAGCGCACTGGCCTTGTCGGCCGCAACGGCACGGGCAAAACGACGCTGCTGGAGCTGATAGCAGGCCTTCGCGAGCCCGCCATCGGTACCATCCAGCGGCGCGGCTCGATCGGTTATCTGCGCCAATGGCCGGACATCGCCGACAATGCCACCGTCGCGGAAGCCATGGGCCTCGCGGACCACCTCGCACTCTTCCGCCGCGGACTGTCCGGCGAGGCGACATCCGACGAACTGGACCTCATCGACTGGACCATCGAGGCCGAGATGGAGGCAGCGCTTGCCCGCCTCGGCCTCGCAGACCTCGATCCAGATCGGCCCTTCAAACAACTCAGCGGCGGCGAACAGACACGTGCGCGACTGGCCGGTCTCCTCACGCAGAAGCCGGATTTCTTGGCCATGGACGAGCCGACCAATCATCTCGACCGCGCCGGGCGCGCCTTCATCGCCGAGATCGTGGAGAGCTTCAAAGGCGGCCTCCTGATCGTCAGCCATGACCGCGAACTGCTGGAGCGCATGGACCGCATCGTCGAAATCACCACGCTCGGCGTCACCGTCTGGGGCGGCAATTACAGCTTTTACCGGGCGGAAAAGGCCCGCGCCACGGAGCGTGCCGAGGGCGAACTCGCCTCCGCCCGCCAGCATGCCGACCGCACCGCCCGCGACATCGAGGCCGCCCGCCAGCGCAAGGAAAAGCGCGACGCCGTCGGAAAGAAGGGCCGCGCCAGCGCCGGCCAGCCCAAAATCCTGCTGGATGCCGCCAAGGAACGCGCAGAAGGTTCCGCCGGCGGAGTCGGCCGTCTGGCGCTGCGCCAGCAGGCGGAGGCCGAGGATCGGTTGAGTTCCGCCAAGGAGGCGGTGGAGCGCGCCCGCAAGCTCGATTTCCATGTCAGCGGCACGGAGCTTCCCGCCGGCAAGATCGTGCTCTCCATAGAAGACCTGACCGGCGGCCCGCCGCAGAACCCGCGTGCTATCCAAGGCCTCTCGCTGACCGTCACCGGCGCCGAACGGATTGCATTGGAGGGCCCGAACGGCGCGGGCAAGACCACGCTTCTGCGCCTCATCGCCGGCCAGCTCGCCGCCGCCACCGGCCGGATTCACTGCCCCGTCCCGCTCGCCTATCTCGACCAGCGCGCCGCGATCCTCGATTTCGGCATGAGCCTCGTTGAAAATTTCCGCCGCCTCAATCCCGGTGCGACCGACAACGCAGCCTATGCGGCGCTCGCCCGCTTTCACTTCCGCAACGAGGCGGCGCGGCTGACGCCGGCAACGCTCTCCGGCGGCGAGCGTCTACGCGCCGCGCTCGCCTGCGCCATCGGCGGCGAAGACCCGGCCGGCCTGCTGCTACTGGACGAGCCGGTCAACCATCTCGACATCGAATCGGTCGAGGCGGTGGAGGATGCGTTGAACGCCTATCGCGGCGCCTTCATCGCCGTCAGCCACGACGCAGCCTTTCTCGCGAACATTGGTGTCACCCGGCGAATTTCCCTTGAAAAACGCGGCTCCGGGCTTAATTGAGAGCGCAGGGAACAAAAACGGCACAGGCCAAGTTCTGTATCCGCAGAACTGACTTCTTGAAAGCTTCGCATTTTGGTGCGTATCATCCTATTGCGATTGTGAATCGCAACGTGACGTGCTGTGTTTTTGGATAGAAAGGCAAACCTCTGACAACAGTACATATCAAGGGAACTGCCCCCCGCAGCCTCCCACGGAGCAAGGACACTGGCGTCGAAGCCGCCGCCCGCGCTCTTCAACTGGTTATTGGCAGTCTCGAAGACTCCAAGGCCGAAGATATCGTCACCATCGACATTGCCGGGAAATCGGCGCTGGGAGATTACATGATTGTAGTCTCCGGGCGATCGAACCGCCATGTCAGCGCCATTGCCGATCACCTCATCACCGATCTCAAGGACGAAGGCTTCGGGTCTCCCCGGGTCGAAGGTCTGGAGACGGGCGATTGGGTCCTGATCGACACGGGCGACATTATCGTGCATGTGTTCCGTCCGGAAATCCGGGAGTTCTACAACATCGAAAAGATGTGGCAGGCTCCGGATATGGAAGACGGCAGGCTGCACTAGGTCGGCGCGGATCGCGCTTGTCTTGCAGCAGTCATGCGATGACGATGTGAGGTAGGCGTTATGCGGGTTGGACTTTTCGCTGTGGGACGGCTCAAGGCCGGACCGGAGAAGGATCTTGCGGCGCGTTATCTTGACCGCTTTGCAAAGGCCGGACCTGCCATCGGCCTTGAATTCTCCCGCGTTGTCGAAGTCCAGGAAAGCCGCCTGCCGCAGCCAGAAGGCCGCAAGCGCGAAGAAGCCGGCATGCTGGACAAGGCATTGCCGGAAGGCGCCGTTCTCATTCTGCTCGACGAGCGCGGCAAGGCGCTGGGCTCGGAGGATTTCGCCAACCTCATCGGCCGCTATCGCGACGACGGCAAGCGCGACCTGATGATCGCCATCGGCGGCGCGGATGGCCTCGATCCCGATCTTGTCGCCCGCGCCGATGCGCAGATCTGCTTCGGCAAGATGACCTGGCCGCACCAACTCGTGCGCATCATGGCCGCCGAACAACTTTACCGCGCCGTCACCATTCTCTCAGGCCACCCCTATCACCGGGCGTGACCGACTTCGGTCACAATCGCCACGCACAAGCTTGCCGAAGGTTTGGTATTCTAAGCTGCCCGCTTCAGAAAAGAGCGGCTGGAGCTCAAGACACGACATGATTTCAGGACGGACCGTAAAAGGGGCAATGACGGCGCGCCGCGTCGCATGGCCGCTTGCCATCCTGCCGATCCTTGTTCTTTCACCCGTCGACATCCACACCTCCGGTGCCCAGGATGCGACAACCGCGCCGAAACAGGATCGCCCGGCCACCGACAATGCGCCAAACGCAACGCCCGCCGATCCGACCTCTGACCTTGCCGCCCGCCGCGAAGCGACCCGCCAGGAGCTGGAGGCGCTGTCCAAGACAATCAGCCTGTCCGACGAACGCGTTGAGACGCTGAAAAAGGGCATCGCCGACCTGAAGCAGAACACGGCCGGCATCCGCGACGCCCTTGTCGTCTCGGCCACGCGCCGCAAGGAACTGGAGGCGAAGATTGCCGAGGGCGAGACGTCGCTTGCCAAGCTGCGCACCGAAGAGACCGTCGCCAAGGCCTCCTTGCATGAGCGTCGAGGGCTTCTGGCGGAAGTTCTGGCCGCGCTGCAGCGCATGGGACGCAACCCGCCGCCCGCTCTCCTGGTGACGCCGGAAGATGCGCTTTCCTCCGTCCGCAGCGCCATTCTGCTCGGCGCCGTCGTACCCGGCATTCGCCACGAGACCGACAAGCTGGTGGCCGACCTCTCCAAGCTCGCGGAGACGCAGAAGAAGATTGGCGACGAACGCGCCTCGCTCACCACGCTGATGACCTCGAACCTCGAGGAAGAGCGGCGCATGAACCTGCTGATTGCCGAGAACGAAAAGAACGCCGCGAAGAGCGAACAGCAACTGGCGGACGAGCGGGCGAAATCGGAAGATCTCGCCAAGAAGGCCGCCAACCTGCAGGAGCTGATCGGCTCGCTGGAAGACCAGATCGGCTCGGTGCGCGACGCGGCCGCCGCCGCCAAGGCGCAGGCCGATACGGGTGCCGCCCCCGGCCAGATGCCGCCCGATAAAAACCGTATTGCCCCCGCATATGCCTTTGCCAAGTTGACCGGCAAACTGGTGCTTCCGGCGGCGGGCGACGTGGTGCGCAATTTCGGCGATCCGGACGGTACCGGACACGTCGCTCTGGGCCTCACGCTGGCGACCGCGCCGGGCGCTGTCGTCACCGCGCCGGCGGATGGCTGGGTGGTCTATGCCGGGCCGTTCCGCAGCTACGGCCAGATGGTCATCCTCAATCCCGGCGACGGCTATCACGTCGTCATGTCGGGCATGGGGCGTGTCTCCGTCCGGCCCGGGCAGTTCGTGGTGGCAGGCGAGCCGCTGGCGGTCATGGGTGAAAAAAGAGTGGCCAGTGCCGCTGCATTGGCGCTGGTCACGGACAGGCCAAGCATTTACATTGAATTCAGGCAAAACGGTAAACCGGTTGATTCCCGTCCCTGGTGGACCGCCCCTCAGATTGGAAAGGCTCGCAATGATACGTAAGGCTTCACTTCTTGTCGCGGGTGCGCTACTTGGCGCGACGGCGATGAGCGTCATCTATTCGGCTGGCGTTCCGGCCTCGGCCGCCGGCAACTCGACCTACAAGGAACTGTCGGTATTCGGCGATGTGTTCGAACGGGTTCGCGCGCAATATGTGACGCCTCCGGATGAAAAGAAGCTGATCGAAGCGGCCATTAACGGCATGCTGACCTCGCTCGACCCCCATTCGAGCTTCATGAATGCCGATCAGGCAGCCGACATGCGCACCCAGACCAAGGGCGAATTCGGTGGTCTCGGCATTGAAGTCACGATGGACAAGGACCTCGTCAAGGTCGTCACGCCCATCGAGGATACGCCTGCGGCCAAGGCCGGCATCCTCTCCGGCGACTATATTTCCAAGATCGACGGCACGGACGTTCGCGGCCTGACGCTCAACCAGGCGGTCGAAAAGATGCGCGGCAAGGTCGGCGAGCCGATCAAGCTGGAAGTCATCCGTCAGGGCGCCGACAAGCCGCTCGAATTCACCGTCAAGCGTGACATCATCGCCGTTCAGGCGGTCAAGTATCGCGTTGAGGGCGATGTCGGTTACCTCCGCATCATCTCCTTCACCGAAAAGACCTTCGACGACCTGAAGAAGGCGATCGACAAGATCCAGGCACAGGTTCCGGACGACAAGCTCAAGGGCTATGTGCTCGACCTGCGCCTCAACCCCGGCGGTCTGCTCGATCAGGCGATCGACGTCTCCGACGCCTTCCTGAACAAGGGCGAGATCGTTTCCACCCGGGGCCGCGATCCGAGCGAAACCCGCCGCTTCGACGCGACCGAAGGCGACCTGTCGCATGGCAAGCCGATCATCGTTCTGATCAATGGCGGCACGGCATCCGCATCGGAAATCGTCTCCGGCGCCTTGCAGGATCTGAAGCGCGCCACGGTTCTCGGCACGCGGTCCTTCGGCAAGGGCTCGGTCCAGACGATCATCCAGTTGGGTGACAGCGGCGCACTGCGTCTGACGACGGCGCTCTACTACACGCCGTCCGGCCGCTCCATCCAGGGCACCGGCATCACGCCGGACATCAAGGTCGAGGAACCCGTTCCGGATGATCTGAAGGGCAAGGTTGAAGTCGAAGGCGAATCGAGCCTCTCCGGCCACATCAAGGGCCAGAGCGAGACGACCGAGGGCTCCGGCTCCATCGCCTATGTCCCGCCGGATCCGAAGGACGACGTCCAGCTTCACTACGCACTTGACCTGCTGCACGGCGTGAAGACCGATCCTTCCTTCCCGCCGGACCCGACCAAGGTGACGATGGCCAAGTAATGCAGCAATGCCCGGATTGAGCGCATCTCGATCCGGGCTTTGCTTCCAGCCAGGCAAGAGCTTTCGTGAACAGCGACCTTCATGCGCCGCTCGGACAGAATCGCAAGGGGACGTCGAAAGGCGGCATCCCCTTTTCGCGCATTGCGGCAGGCGTAAGCTGGGCCGCTGGCCTTGTCGTCGTCTGCGGCATCTCGGTCTGGCCCTGGGTCTATGGCGAGAAACTGCCCGATGCACGCATGCCCGCGCCGCCGAAGGAGGCTGTCGCCAAACCTGCCAATCCGGGTGGCAATCCCGGCGCCAATGTCAGTGGCCTGTCCAAGGGCAATGGCCAGGAGGGTGCCAACGTCGTCAGACAGACCATGGATGACGGCTCGGTGGTCACCACCTATTCGCCCAAGGCACGCGACGGCTCCGGACCGGTCATGATCAATGCCGGCAGAACGCAGGAGCGCCGGCTTGCGGGCATGCCCAATCTCGATCTCATAGAAGATACGCCCGAGGGGAAGCTGCCCAGGATCGGTCCTGACGGGCTGCGCCCCTTTGACTATTATGCGCGCCCGTGGTCCGGCGCGCGCGGCACCCGTATCGCCATCGTCGTTTCGGGGCTCGGCATCAGCCAGACCGGCACGATGCGCGCCGTGCGCGATCTGCCGGAGGAAGTGACTTTGGCCTTTGCCGCCAATGGCAACAGCCTTTCGCGCTGGGTGCCGGAAGCCCGCCGCAATGGCCATGAGGTGCTGCTGCAGGTTCCCATGGAGCCGTTTGATTATCCCGACAACAATCCGGGACCGGGCACGCTCGTGACGTCCAAGGGAACGGCGACGAATATCGCCAACCTGCACCAGGACATGGCGCGGATGGACAGCTATACCGGCGTCATGAACTATCTCGGTGGGAAGTTCCTCGCCGACCCGGATGCGCTGGAGCCCGTGATGCGTGACATCGCGGCCCGCGGCCTCATGTTCCTCGACGACGGCTCGACCGCTCAGTCGCTGAGCGGTCAACTCGCCGGCGCGCTATCCATCCCGCATGCCTTTGCGAACCTGACGCTCGACACCGACGTCAACCAGACGGCCATACTCAAGAAGCTGGACGATCTGGAGCGCATGGCTGCCCGCAACGGCACGGCGATCGGCGTTGCCGCCGGCTTCGATGAAAGCATCACGGCCATCAAGAAATGGGTAGACGATGCTCAAGGGCGCGGGATAGAAATTGTCGGCGTATCCGCACTCGCCGACACCCCTGCAAAGAACTGAGCCAGCCACATGAAAGACCACAAGATTGTCCGGGCAGAAGACCTGCCCTATCGCCCCTGCGTGGGCGTCATGGTGATCAACCGCGATGGCCTCGTCTGGGCGGGGCGCAGAATTCCGGAAGAAAACTCTGAGTATGATGGCTCGCCGCAGCTCTGGCAGATGCCGCAGGGCGGCATCGACAAGGGTGAAGAACCCCTGGAAGCCGCCTGGCGCGAACTCTACGAAGAAACCGGCATCAAGACCGCCAGCCT
Source organism: Hyphomicrobiales bacterium (assembly GCA_900466575.1). Taxonomy (GTDB): domain Bacteria; phylum Pseudomonadota; class Alphaproteobacteria; order Rhizobiales; family Rhizobiaceae; genus Ensifer_A. The sequence goes on from UBMP01000018.1 coordinate 24,831, forward strand.
GCTCGCCGAAGCACCTGACTGGATCAACTACGACCTGCCGGCGCAACTGATCGGCATCGGCCTGAAAGGCAAGTATCGCGGCCAGACCCAGCGCTGGTTTGCCTTCCGCTTCGAAGGCTATGAAGACGAGATCGCCATCAATCCGCCGCCCGGCGGCCACGCAGCCGAATTCGACGCCTGGGAATGGAAGCGGATGGAAGAGCTTCCCGAGCTGATCGTGCCCTTCAAACGCGAGGTCTACCGAAAGGTTGTCGAGGCCTTCCGGCATCTCGACGCGTGAACCCTGCCCGGGAAGAAAACCTCTCCGTTCATCACGGAGAGGCTCTTCGATATACTTGGGGACGGCTTATTCCGCTTCGTCGGCGGAGGCCGCGTTCAGGAGGCCGTAGCGCTCTTCGCCGATCTTGTCGAGAAGCTCGAGCTGCGTCTCAAGGAAGTCGATATGACCTTCCTCATCGCTGAGCAGCTGTTCGAAAAGCTGCATCGTGACATAGTCGCCCGCTTCATAACAGATTTCGCGAGACTTCTTGTAGGAGGTGCGGGCGTCATACTCGCCGGCGAGGTCGGCCTTGAGCACTTCCTTGACATTCTCCCCGATGCGCAGCGGCGCAAGCGTCTGCAGGTTCGGATGGCCCTCGAGGAAAATGATGCGGGCGACGATCTTGTCGGCGTGCTGCATTTCCTCGATCGATTCGGCGCGCTCCTTCTTGGCGAGTTTCTGGTAACCCCAGTCCTCCAGAAGGCGGTAGTGCAGCCAATACTGGTTGACGGCGCCGAGTTCCAGGAACAGGGCCTCGTTCAACCGTTCGATGACTTTCGCGTCACCCTTCATAAGCATCTCCTTAAATTATAAGACAATCTGGCCCCGATTCGATTGAACCGGAGGTCCGGAGATTTATCAAGCTATTTGAGAAAACTTGCGGCGGATCAAGCGATGCGCGGGTTGCGACGTTCGCGAAGGGCGGTCTTCTGCTCTTCTTCGAACCGGCGCAGGCGTTCCATGAAGTCGACCACCTTCTCATCGGCGAAATTACGCTTCCGATGAAACTCTTGCGTCGTCGAAACGATGATGTCGACGACATTGGGGAAACAGCCGCAGCAGCGCCCACGCTTTTGCATCGCGTGGTAGACCTTGCCCGGAACGATGAGCTGCCAGCAATCTTCCTCAAGAAACGCGTTGATGACATCGCGGATCTCGTTATCGGTGATGAAATTGCAGCTACAGACCAGCATGGCGACCGTTCGTTAAACCTATATTCCAGGCTCCACTTTAACCAAAACCGGAGACTGTTTGTCAAGATAGATTGATCGCTGAATCCATCCGCTTTTGTGAACGCTGCGTCGCGCCGTGATCAACAGCCGCAAAACGCGCCGGCAAAGCCGTTTCCCGCCTGCGGCTTCACACCTTCAACTCGAGTTCAGCGAAGTCTTCCGTGCCGAAGAATCGCTTGTAACGCTCCACCTCCGCCGGCTCCCCCGTTGCCTTGCGCGGATTGTCAGAGAGCTTCACCGCCGGTCTGTCATTGACATGCGACACCTTGCAGACGATCGAGATCGGCAAAAGGCCGGGCGTATCGCGCGGCGCGCAGTCGGCGAAGTCGTTGGTGAGATTGGTGCCCCAGCCGAAGCTCATGCGCACGCGGCCTTCGAAATGACGGTAGGTCTTGATGATCGTCTCGACATCAAGACCGTCGGAAAACACCAGCAGCTTGCCGCGCGGATCGCGACCCTTCTTCTCCCACCATTCGATGATCTTCTCGCCACCCTCGATCGGCGGTGCGCTGTCCGGGCGGAAACCGGTCCAGTCGGCCACCCAGTCGGGCGCATTGCGCAGGAAGGAGGCGGTGCCAAAGGCATCGGGCAACACGATCAAAAGGTTGCCACCGTAAAGCTGACGCCAGTCTTCCAGAACCTTGTAGGGAGCGTAGGTCAACTCGGCATCCGTCTCGGACAGTGCGGCCGCCACCATCGGCAGTTCGTGCGCATTCGTGCCCAGCGCCTCCAGATCGGTATCCATGGCGAGCAGCACATTGGATGTGCCCGAAAAGCCCTCGCCGATCCCTTCCTTCAGCGCCTCGACACACCAGCGCTGCCAGAGAAACGAGTGACGCCGCCGCGTGCCGAAATCGGAAATGCGCAGCGCCGGATAGTGCTTCAGCGCCTCCACCTTGGTCCACATCCGCGCCTTGGCGCGCGCATAGAGCACATCCAGCTCGAAGCGGCCGAAGCCCTTCAGCGCCGCGCGCGACCGCAGCTCATTGATGATGGCAAGCGCCGGGATTTCCCACATGGTCGTCTCGCGCCAGGGCCCCGAAAATGTCAGCTCATACTGACCGTCCCGCTTTTCCAGTTGATACTCCGGCAGGCGAAAGTCCGTGAGCCACTGCAGGAAATCCGGAGAGAAAATCTGCTTGCGGCCATAAAACGTGTTACCCGCCAGCCAGATCATTTCCTTCTTCGAAAAGCGTAACGTACGGGCGTGATCAAGCTGCTCGCGCAACTCGCCTTCGTCGATCACATCGGCAAGCCGCACGGTCTTCGTCCGGTTGATCAGCGAAAACTCGACATTCACGTCCGCATATTGCTGCCAGATCATCTGCTGCATGAGCAGCTTGTAGAAGTCCGTGTCGAGCAGACTGCGGATGATCGGGTCCAGTTTCCACGCATGGTTATAGACGCGGCGCGCCAGATCGGTCTTGGTCATGATGCCCTCCCCGGCAGCCTTCAGGCGATGGTGACGCCGGCCTCGCGCATGCGCTTGATCATGTTGGCAACGGAACCGCCGAGATCGATGCCCCGGCACGCCTCCAGCCGCACGTCCGCCCTGAACCCGAGCGAAACCGCATCGAGCGCGGAATAGGCGACGCAATAATCCGTTGCAAGCCCGCACAGCGTAACGGTGTCGATGCCGCGTTCCTTGAGATAGCCGCCGAGTCCCGTCGGCGTCTTGTGATCGTTTTCGAAAAAGGCCGAATAGCTGTCGATGCCAAGGCGGAAACCCTTGCGGATCACGAGTTCCGACTTCGTCCAGACAAGCGCCGGATGAAATGCGGCGCCCTCAGTCCCCTGCACGCAATGATCCGGCCAGAGCGTCTGGCGACCATAGGGCATGTCAATATCCGTGAAAGGCGCCTTGCCCGGATGCGAGGAGGCAAAGCTGGAATGCCCGGCCGGATGCCAGTCCTGGGTCAGAACGACATGGTCGAATTCGCCGATCAGCCGGTTGACCGCCGGCAGGATCGCATCGCCATCCGCCACGGCGAGCTTGCCGCCCGGGCAGAAATCGTTTTGCACGTCGATGACGATCAACGCCTTGCCGCTCATGCCACTCTCCATTCGCCTCCGGAGGACCGTGCGTCGTCACGGACGCAGGAGAAACGCTCCGGCATTGTGAATTTGCGCACCGTACCGTCTGAAGATCGTTCCCATATTCTCCAAGCGAACGCACCAGGCGCGTCGTTCCTTCGAAGGGAAATCATAGTTCGCCTTTCATCACAAGGCGCGTTCAATGAAAATTGCGCCCCTTTGGCATAACCTCGGCCACGGGAACATGACGCGGTACCAGAGAGGGTGACAAGGGCGATGACCGGGGCAGTGCCGAACCGGCACCCGCGCCGGACGCTTCATCCTGCAGGCCCCCGCGACGCCAATGATCCTCACCCCGACGCTCGCGCTGATCAACGCCCGGTCGTCGCACCTCATCGGCACGGGCAAGACTTTCGAGGTCCGCACCCTGCGCTTCCAGAAGCCCGAGCAAGGGCGAAATATCCTCAAGATGCTCGGCCACGAGATGCGTCACGCCCTCGGCGCTCTGTAAGCGTCCGCGTACCTTGACGAGCCGCGCGCCCATGACGACCGGGCGGAACCGCTCGAACACTTTCGGCCAGACAATGACATTCAGAACCCCGGTTTCATCCTCCATCGTCATGAAGATCACACCCTTGGCCGTGCCCGGTCGCTGGCGGACCAGCACCAGGCCGGCTCCGGTCAGACGCCGGCCATTCGGCGATGTCTTGATCCCCTCCGAAGTTCCCACACCCATGGCGGAAAGCCTTTCGCGCAGGAAGGAAAGCGGATGCGCCTTCAGGGACAGGGTCAGAGTGCGATAGTCCTGCACCACATGTTCGCTGTCGCGCATCTTCGGCAGAAGAACCTGTGGCTCGGCCTGAACATCTCCAACGACCTCCACCCGCCCCTTCGCCGCCTCGAAGAGCGGCATGGCTTCAGCCGCCGACTTCCTGTCGAGCGCCCGCGCCTCCCACAGCGCCTGGCGCCGGTCGAGCCCCATGGAACGGAAGCAATCCGCCTCCGCCAGCCGCTCGATCGTGCTGCGGGTCAGACCTGAGCGCAGCCAGAGCACCCGGATCGAGGGATAGCCCGCCCCCCGGCACGCGACGAGCGTCTTCATATCCTCTTCGCCCAGACCTTTGACCTGATGGAAGCCCAGCCGTACCGCCCGATTCGTCTCGATTACACCCACCATGGATCGATGCGCCGGTGCTATGCGACGCGGGTCGAAGGCCGCCTCTTCCAGCGTCGAATCCCATTCGGAAAGGTTCACATCGACCGGCCTCACCTCGACGCCATGTTCGCGCGCATCGCGGATGAGTTGGGCTGGCGCATAAAAACCCATGGGCTGCGAATTCAAAAGTGCCGCGCAGAACACATCCGGATATTTTGCCTTCAGCCAGCAGGAAGCATAAACGAGCAGCGCGAAGGACGCGGCATGGCTTTCCGGAAAACCGTAATCGCCGAACCCCTCGATCTGCTGGAAGCAGCGCAGCGCAAACTCGGCCTCGTAACCATTGGCGACCATGCCGGCCACCATCTTGTCACGGAACTCATGGATCGTGCCGAGGCGGCGAAACGTTGCCATCGCACGGCGTAGCTTGTCGGCTTCGGCCGGGGTGAAGCCGGCGGCGACAATGGCAATCTTCATCGCCTGTTCCTGAAAAAGCGGAACGCCCATCGTCCGCCCCAGGACCGCCCGCAGCTCCTCCTTCGGATAGCTGACAGGCTCCAGCCCCTGCCGGCGCTTCAGATAGGGATGGACCATACCACCTTGGATCGGGCCGGGCCGGACGATCGCCACTTCGATGACGAGGTCGTAGAATGTCTTCGGCTTGAGCCGTGGGAGCATCGACATCTGCGCCCGGCTTTCGATCTGGAAGACGCCGATCGTGTCGGCACGGCTCGCCATCTGATAGACGAACGCCTCCTCCTTCTTCATGCAGGCGAGCGTGAGCGGCCGCTCATAATGATTTTCCAGCAGTTTGAAAGCCTTGGCGATGCAGGTCAGCATACCGAGCGCCAGCACATCGATCTTGAGAATACTCAGCGCATCGAGATCGTCCTTATCCCACTCGACCATGGTGCGCCCGTCCATCGCCGTCGGCATGATCGGCACGATCTCATCCAGCCGGTCGCGGGTGATGACGAAACCGCCGGAATGCTGCGTCAGATGGCGCGGAAAACCCATGAGCGTCGAGGCATGGTCGAGCACGCGGCGCGTCAGCGGATCGCGAATATCAAGACCCGCGGCGCGCGCCTCGCGTTCGCTCAACTCCTTGGTCGACCAGCCCCAGATCGCCCCTGACAGGGCCGACTGCACATCCTCCGAAAGTCCGAGCGCCTTGGCCGTCTCTCGCCCTGCTGAACGCGCCCGGTAGGTCGTCACCGCTGCGGCAAGCCCGGCATGGTTTCGCCCGTAACGCTCGTAAATATATTCGATCACCTCATTGCGCCGCTCATGTTCGAAATCGACATCGATATCGGGCGGCTCGCGCCGTTCCGGCGAGATGAAACGCTCGAACAGGAGATCGGTCAGATTGGGATTGACCTCGGTGATGCCGATGCAGAAGCACACCGTGGAATTGGCCGCCGAGCCACGGCCCTGACAAAGAATTTTCTTCTCGCGGGCAAAATTCACCAGATTGCGCACCGTCAGAAAATAGGGCTCGTATTCAAGATCTGCGATAATCGCCAGTTCATGCTCGATCTGCCCGGCAACCTTTGTCGGCACGCCCTCAGGATAGCGTTCCGCCGCCCCTTTCCATGCTAAGCGGCGCAACGTCGCAGCCGGTGTTTCGCCGGGAAAGGATTCGTCCGGATATTGATGCTGTAATTCGTCCAGGGAAAAACGAAGCCGCGTGAAGAAGCTCTGCGCATTATCGATGGCATGAGGATAATCGCGAAAAATGCGCACCATCTCCGCCGGTCCCTTGAGATGTCGCTCGGCATTGGCAGCCAGCAAAAATCCGGCATCCGCCACCTTCACTCGATGGCGAATAGCCGCCACGATATCGGCAAGCGGTCGCCGCGCCGTATCGTGATAGAACGGCTCGTTCAGCGCAACCGGAGCGATCCCGCAACTTTCTGCCAGTGCCGCAAGCCAGCCGAAATTCAGCCGGTCATTGCCGTCGTAACGCGCCGAAAGACCCAGATGGACCGCATCGCCGAAACGAATTTTGAGACGTGAGAGAAGACTGGCCAGCGGATCGCTTTCCTGATCACCAGGCGGCAGGACGATCAGAAGCAGGCCTTCGCCCCACTCCATGAGGTCGGCTTCGAAGAGCCGGCAGGTTCCCTTTTCCGCCCGCATGTTACCCGCACTCAACATCCGGCAGAGCCGTCCCCAGGCGGCGCGATCGACCGGATAGGCGAGAATATCCGGTGTGGCGTCGCTGAAGACAAGCCGCGCGCCGGGTTTGTAGGGAAAACCGCGTTCCTTGGCGGTCAGATGCGCCCTGACGACACCCGCCACCGTGTTGCGGTCGGCAAGGCCCAGGCCGGACAGGCCTGCTGCCTTCGCGGCATCCACCATTTCTTCCGGGTGAGACGCCCCTTCGAGAAAGGAAAAATTGCTGCGCGCGCCCAGTTCCGGAAAGGCAGGCGCGGGAAAGGCGGGGCTCATGCGAAGACCCCATGCATGAACCAGCGGGGCGGCAGAGCCCCGACACCATAAAGTCCTTGGCGGTAGAGCCAGAAACGGCGACCGCCCTGATCCTCGATGCGGAAATAGTCGCGCGGACTTGCCGCCTCGCCATCGATCCACCATTCCGCCTCGATGCGCTCCGGCCCTTCGGCGCGGCTGACACGATGGAAGGTCCGTCGCCAGCGAAAGGTGATCGGCGGACCTTCCGGCACTTCAGCAATGGCCTCGACCGGTTCAGGATGCGCAAAGAGCCGCATGGGCCGCAGTCGCGCCGGCCAGTTGGAAACGGGTGAAGCATCCATCAGATCGCGGTTGAAAGGCGCCAGCGCCGAGGCGCGCTCGGGAATATGGCTCTCGTTCAGGACCGGGACACGGACGACGCCGCTGCCGAGACGCGCTTCAACCTTGCCGACAAAATCATCGAGCGACAGGTCGGAGCGCCCGGCGCTGGCGAAATCCGGCTGGACGGGGTCCAGCGGCCCGGTCGCCAGAACCGAAAGTCGCACGGTCTCAAATCCGTAACCGGCATCGAAATCGTCATGAATGGCGGCAAGGCGCTCGCGAAAGAGTGCGGCAATGCGCGCGGCGGCTTTCATCGGCGCCGGCGCACGGATGGTGATCGACACGACCTTGCCATCGACCCGATAGAGCGTCAGGACAAAATTGAGGCCACCGAGCCCGCGCTGCGTCAAGGTTTCTTCCAGATTGCCGCCGAGATGGGTGGCGAGCGCCAGAATATCGTCCTCGCCTGTCACGGGTTCGGCCAGTTGGCGCTCGGCCGACAAGGCAGCAACCGGCAGACGCGGCGACACCGGCTCGCCTTCCCGTCCCAGAGCCTGATCGAGCCGGGTGAGAACATCCGGTCCGAAGCGGCGGGCGAGCGGCGCACGCGGCAGGTCCATGATATCGCCCGCCCGCTTCAGCCCGGCCTGCGCGAGTCCATCGAGCGTGGCGGCTTCAAGCCGCAGCGCCGAGAGCGGCAGACCGCGCAGCATGGTGGCCTCCTCGCCGGTCGGCAAAACCTGCTGGCGACTGGCGAGAGCCATGGCATACGAGAGGCCGGGCGTCGCCGAAAGAGCGAGCCGCGCCTCGAACCCCATGTGAAAGAGCCGCGCGGCCAGATCGTCGAACAGGGCCCGCTCGCCGCCGAAGAGATGACAGCAGCCGGTCACATCGAGAAAGAGCGCATTGTCGCCATGAAGGGCGACCAGCGGCGTATAGCGTCCGCACCAGTCGGCAAGGCTGGCGAGCAGTTTTGCATCCGCCGCCGGCTCCGCCTCTATGACGTCAAGCTCCGGCAGGCAGGCCCGCGCCTCGGCGATCCCCTGACCGACGCGCAAACCGACGCGTTCGGCCAGTTCGTCAAGCGCTGAGATCCGCATGGCATTGCGGATGCGCGCCGAAATGACGACGGGGGGATGTTCAGGACGCCCGGCTGAACGCCCCATTAAACGCCAGGACGCGCCCCATCGGATCCGCGCGATCCGGTCCGTCGGCAGGCGCGGCAGGAGAACGGTGAGGATGCGCTGCCCCAGATGCGTGAATAGCGTCTTGTCCGGCTGCGTAAAATTGACGGTCATCGGCGTTCCACTCCATGACGAAGGCAAAGGGTGCGGGGTTGCGGCTCTTTTCGACAGTGATGCGAAAGGCGGGATGGCCGATCGTGCCGGGCGCCGAATAGCGGCCGATGCGGCGAAGACCGGCAGGGGCGGCTTCCACGCAAAAGCGAAGCTGGGCGGAGCTTGCCTCCTCCTCGCCTGCCTGACGCAGCAGAAGAAGCGGCAGGCGGGCCTCCCGCGCCTTCAGATGCAAACGCCGGCTTTCCGTGAGGCCGAACTTGGCCGGGTTGCCGCGCACTTCCAGCACGACCGCCGAAAAGGCTTCCGTCTGCAGCGCGGATTCGGCCACCCAGAGCGCTTCCTCGATCCGGCGCGGATGGGCGGTAATGAGGCTTGAAGGCGAAATGCCAAAACTGACGAGACCGGCGGCATGGGCAAGACCTGCCTCGCGCCCCGCCTCCCGCTCTGAAATCCAAAGGATCGGCCGCTCAGGCCGCAGCCGCTCCTGAACGAGCGACGAGAGAGCGAGCGCAAAGCCCGTAGCCGCGCCTGCATCCATGGTCAGCGCCGCACGCAATTCGCAAAGGCCCGTGATGGGCAAACCGCCCTCCAGCCGGCCGTCGAAAGCCTCGATCCCCAGCGCCAGCCGCCCCGCCGCCGCGTGGGCGGCAGGCTGCTCGTCCAGCTTGCCCGTATGCTGACGCCCTTCTTCAATCGCGGCAACGACCTGCCGCAAGGCATGCAGGTTCGCCTTCGCCAAAGCGGCATTTGCCATGGCGTTCACTCCAAATTGTTCCTGTTATGTTCCTATGGATTCCAGAGCTTCACGAAAGAGTCAACGGGTGACTTATAAGAATTTATTCCTGATTTAACCGTGACGCGAGAAACACCTCGAAATGCGCGCTCCGAATCTCTATATGGAGCACCAGAAAGGAAACTCATGGCCAATATCGACAGGTCGGACGACTGGCGTGATCGCTACTCGCCCTCCATGGAAGCTATGGAATCACTCGCGCAGGAGGCCTTCAGCCATCTGCCGGAGGAATTCCGCATGCTCACCGGCAACCTGATCATCGAACTGGCCGAATTTCCAGACGACGACGTCTTCGAAGATATGGCGCTGGAAACGCCCTTCGACCTGCTCGGTCTCTTCGAAGGCCGGGGCCTGACGGAGCGCTTTTCGGTCGAAAGCGGCGACATGCCGAACAAGATCCTGCTCTATCGCCGTCCTATCCTCGACTACTGGGCCGAGAACGAGGAGACGCTGGGCGATATCATCACCCATGTCCTCATCCACGAAATCGGCCATCATTTCGGCCTCTCGGACGATGACATGCAGGCGATCGAAGACCGCGCCGACGAGATGCGGACAAGCTGAGTTAGTAAAACATTACGTTAGAAATAACTTACTTTATTTTCGCAATCAGCGCGGAATCCGGATAACAGGTCTGTTTCAGCCCGTTCTTCGCTTCGAAATCGCCGATGGAGCGGCGCGTCTTGTAGCCGGGCAGTCCATCGACCTTGCCGACATCGTAGCCCTTTTTGACCAGCGCCTCCTGCATGGCCTGCACGTCGGAACGCAGCATCTTGCCGACATCGCCCCATTTGCCGGCAAAGCCGCCGGCGCGCGGAATGATGATACGGTCGGCGAGATTGCCGACATAAAGCGCATAGAGGTCGGAATTGTTATATTCCTTCAGCACGTAGAAATTCGGCGTGACGATGAAGGCAGGACCGAAGCGTCCGGCCGGCATCATGATCATGCCGTCGCTCTTCAGTTCTGAAGCAGAGAACGGCTTGCCATCCACCCGTTTGATGCCTTCGGCAACCCATTTCGCAATCGGCTTCGCCTTGTCGGGCCCTTCCTGGGCGCAGGACACGCTGTCTGGGACCGTGACCTCGACCCCCCAGCCGCGTCCGCGCTGCCAGCCCTTCTGCGCCATGTAATTGGCAATGGAAGCCAGCGCATCGGGAACGGAATTCCAGATGTCGACCTTGTGATCGCCATCAAAATCCACCGCATATTGCAGGAAGCTCGACGGCATGAATTGAGGCTGACCCATCGCGCCGGCCCAGGAGCTTTTCATCGTCTTCGGATCGATCCTGTCGACAGCCGAGATCTGCAGCGCGGCGATCAACTCCTTCAGGAACAGGTCCTTGCGGGTCGACATGAAGGCCTTCGTCGCCAGAACCTGCATGGCCGGATAGGGCGAGGAGCCGACACCGAAGGCCGTCTCGCGGCCCCAGAGCGCCAGCACGATCTCGCCCGGCACGCCATAGGTCTTCTCGATCCGGGCCAGCAGGCTCATCCGCTGCGCCTTGATCTGCTGGCCCTTCAGCGCCAGAGGGGCGAGCTTCTTCTCATCGAAATAGGGCGCGGGCGTCGAAAACTCCGCCTGGCTCTGCTTCTGCTCCGGCGGCAGCTTTTCGCCCGGCGGCACGAGATCGGGCAGCGACCAGTTGAGCGTCACCCCCTTGAAGGCAGCATCAAACGTCTCGCGCGGCACCTTGTTCTTCTGCGCTTCCGGCCAGACGGTCTTTTCGAGCCAGGCGCGGAACTGGGCTTCGACGGCGGGTTTGTCTAGGGCGAAGGTGGGTTGGGCAAGGAGGATGGAGGAAAGGATTCCTAATGCGATGAGGGTGCGGGAGAAAAGACCCCCTCTGGCTGCCGCCATCTCTCCACTTGAAGCGGGGGAGACGGATGGGGCACCCCGGTCACTCTCCCTCCTCCTTGTGGGGAGGGTAGAGGAGGGGTTCTTGCCACGAATGAAAAGGCTCATCATCAGGCTTATATCCCCCATTCCCTCAAATCGCCGTCCGCGCCCGAAGCGCTGCGGTCAGCGTGCCCTCGTCGAGATAGTCCAGTTCGCCGCCCACCGGCACGCCATGCGCCAGACGGCTGATCTTGACCTCGAGCCCGGCGAGCCGGTCGGTGATGTAATGCGCCGTGGTCTGCCCCTCGACGGTGGCGTTGACGGCGATGATCACCTCGCGCACGCCGCCTTCGGCAACGCGGTCCACCAGCGCGCGGATGTTGAGATCGTCCGGCCCGACGCCGTCGAGCGGCGACAGCGTGCCGCCGAGCACATGATAGGCCGCATTCATCGCGCCCGCCCGCTCCAGCGCCCAGAGATCGGCGACATCCTCCACCACGATGATGACGGAATGGTCGCGCGTCGGGTCGGTGCAGACGGTGCAGGGATCGGACGTGTCGACATTGCCGCAGCGCGAGCAGACGCCGACCTTGACGACTGCCTCGCCCATCGCATGGGCCAGCGGTGCCATCAGCTGGTCCTTCTTCTTCACGAGATGAAGAGCCGCCCGCCGCGCCGAGCGCGGCCCCAGCCCCGGCACCTTCGCCAGCAACTGAATGAGTTTCTCGATTTCCGGTCCGGTCACACGCTTTGCCATGGTCTCGTATGTAGTGGATGGGGTGATTCTTGCAAACAGCGGGGTGGTGGTTTCCTCGGACAATTCAGCCCTGCGCCCGGTAAAAAGACCCCTCCCCACCCTCCCCACAAGGGGGAGGGAGACCCTGCCGCGCCGTCGTGCCCCAATCACCCTTTCGCATCCGGCACCCACTTCGCCCGATGAGGGCAGCGCGCTGGCCCCTTGCCGTCTCCCCCCTTGTGGGGGAGATGGCGGCAGCCAGAGGGGGTCTTCGCCGCTCGCGCCAAAACCCCGGCAGGCCAACACCTCCGGGTTATGCTTCATTCTCATGATGACTCTTCGCGAGTCATCGGCCGGGGCGTCTGCAACACCTCGTAATGGTATAAATAGTATGGCGTCCCAGACGCCCCGTTTCAGTCCTTGTCACTTGACGAACTTGGATCTCAACGCCCGGTCCGCCCTCGTCATGCCGTTCTTCGTCATGTCGAGGCTACTGGCAGTGGACCGCGATTGCTTATGCTGGCCAGGCCAGCGCTTCGGGTGCGGCCTGCCTCCGCTTGCCCTCCGGGTCACCGTCTCTCGTCAAGCGCCGGCAATCCTCCTTGCGGGTCATCCCGACCCGGTCGAAAAACCGGTGTCTATTCCTGTCGGTCAAGACACATGCGAAGGCTTGCGTCTCACCCCCACACCCGGAACCGTCCCCACCTCGCCGCAGCGCCCTGCGGTGTATCCGTGACGGGATGAGGCTATGATGACGCAAGATTGGGGAGCGGGGAAATTGGGGGATATGATTCAAAAAAGACCTCATCAATCATCGACTTTCAACAAAATAAGGCACTTGCTACAGGTAAATGTTATTTTCAGAACGAATTATTCTAAATCGAGTGAGACGAAAGATGAGAATCTCCAAGGTACGCATTGTCGGATTTCAGTCCTTTAAAGATTCGGGGGAAATTGAATTTTCTGAAGGCATAAACCTGGTGGTGGGCCAAAATAATTCAGGAAAAAGTGCGCTTCTCCGTACACTTAGATCAACAATTTCCAACGATCCGAATAGATCTCCAGGGAATTGGAAAACTTACATGCTTCCCATACCGTCTGTCCAAATAAAATATATTGTAAGCGGTGACGAATACAAAGATATGCTAATAAAAAATAGACTAAACGTCATAGCAGTACCTCACGTAGCAGAAATCCATAATTACACCACCGAGCTATTCCTTAAAAAAGAAATAGAAATGATTTACAAAATTGATTCACAACAAATAGCAGAGGTCAAATTTCAGGGACAGGAAAATTGGACGTCAATTCAATATATAAATTTAAATTATTCAGACGGAAATCTTGCGTTTGAAGACGGAGCGCCAGCCGTTCAATATAATTTTCCTAATTCATTCAAAAACATGGCATACGAGAATACATTCTATTTCGCGGCTGAGCGTATGACCATAGGAGAATCTCCTAACTCTCATGCGGGAAGACTTTCAGCAAACGCTAACAACCTGCCCGCAGTCCTTCTCACTCTACAAGGGTATAGTGGAGATCAATTTAAGAGACTAGTTGAACACTTAAGAGAAATATTTTCGACTGTTGGGAATCTAAGCGTGGGACCGATCGAAGGTCGCACTGAAATTGAGGTTAGAGTGTGGCCAACTGAATCAATGCCACGCAGAGAGCTAAGCTTCCCTCTTAACAACAGTGGAACTGGCGTGGCTCAAGTCATCGCAATTCTAACTGCGATAATGACTATTGAGAATGCAGTTATTGTGATTGATGAAATCAACAGCTTCCTTCACCCCGCCGCAGTAAAAAATTTACTTCGTATATTGCAAACAGAATACAGCCAACATCAATACATCATTTCAACACATTCTCCTGAGGTCATCAGCTTCAGTAACCCCAGCACGGTGCATCTCGTAAAACGATCAGGATATGATTCGACAGTCCATAAACTGAACCTCAACCAAGTAGAAGATTTCCGCGAGGTGGCGGACCACCTAGGAATATCAATGGCCGACGTCTTCGCTGCCGATAACGTTATCTGGGTGGAAGGGCCAACCGAGGAACTTTGCTTTCCACTCATCTACTCCTATTCAACAAACAAAATACTTCCGCCAGGAACAGCGTTCATCTCTGTTGTTGCGACAGGCGATCTAAGCCGAAAAAAGAGAGATCGGCAGCTTGTAGGAGAAATTTACGAACGTCTTAGCTCAACTGGTTCGCCTCTCGTCAAATCCGTCAAATTTGGCTTCGACAGCGAACAGCTCTCCGAAGCCGAAAAGGAGGACATGCGAAGAGAGTCGAAGGGTAAAATGCACTTTCTGCCTCGCCGACACTTCGAATGTTATCTCCTCGATCCCTCCGCCATTAGTGCGTTTCTCAACTCGAAGGACGGGCAATCGAACGAGAGTCACACATCTGAGCTGGTTTCCCAAAAACTAACCGAACTCGCAGCGTCGCCCAAGTTTTCCATTTCTGAATGGAACGACGACCTGTCGAATGAAGCATGGCTTGAGAAGGTAGACGCGGCAAAATTGATCGCGGAAACCTGCAAAGCACTTTCGGAACAACGGGTAACCTTCAACAAGAAGGCAGATAGTCTCTTTCTGCTCAAACATATTCTCGAAACGAACCCGAATTCGCTGAAATCTCTCACTGATTACGTCTGTAAATTGGTCGACGGAAAATAAAAAACGCCGGACGATCTCTCATCCGGCGGTTCAAACTCTGGAGCCTTACAGCCCCCTCACCTGCGATTTCTAACACTTAGCCTTTGGCTAAGATGCTGAAATCGCTTCCTCTCCCACAAGGGGAGAGGACAAGGGTCACGCAGCCAACTGGCGCAGCACCGTCTGCAGGATGCCGCCGTTGTTCATGTAGGTGACTTCGTCGAGCGTATCGATGCGGCAGATGATCGGGATGTCCTTCACCGTGCCGTCGCCATAGGTGACCTTGGCGATCTTCTTCTCGCGCGGCTTGACGTTGGCGAGACCTTCGATCGTGACGAGTTCGTCGCCCTTGAGGCCGAGCGATTCCCAGGTCGTGCCGTCCTCGAAGACGAAGGGCACGATGCCCATGCCGACGAGGTTGGAGCGGTGGATACGCTCGAAGGACTGGGCGATCACGGCCTTGACGCCGAGCAGGTTGGTGCCCTTGGCAGCCCAGTCGCGCGACGAGCCGTTGCCATATTCGACACCGGCGAAGATGACGAGCGGAACGCCCTCGGCCTTGTACTGCATGGCCGCATCGTAGATCGACATCTCTTCCTTGGACGGATAGTGAATGGTGTAGCCACCTTCCTTGCCGTTCGGGCCGAGCATGTGGTTGCGAATGCGGATGTTGGCGAACGTGCCGCGCATCATGACCTCATGGTTGCCGCGACGCGTGCCGTACTGGTTGAAGTCGGCAACGGCCACGCCATGACCCGTGAGGTAGGCACCAGCGGGCGAAGCCGCCTTGATGGAGCCGGCCGGCGAGATGTGGTCGGTGGTGATCTTGTCGCCGAAGAGACCGAGCACGCGGGCACCCTTGATGTCCGAAATGCCGGAGAGCTTCATGCCCATGCCGACGAAGTAGGGCGGGTTCTGCACATAGGTCGAGTTGTCGTCCCAGGCATAGGTCTGGCCGGTCGGGGCCTGAACGGCCTGCCAGTTGGCGTCGCCCTTGAACACATCCGCATACTTCGCCGCGTAGATTTCGCGGGTCACGTATTTCATGATGTATTCCTGGATCTCCTTGGTCGAGGGCCAGATGTCCTTGAGATAAACCGGGCCATCCTTGCCTTCGCCGATCGGCTCCTTGGTGAGGTCCTTCTGGACCGAACCGGCCAGAGCATAGGCGACGACGAGCGGCGGCGAGGCGAGGTAGTTCGCCTGGACGTCCGGCGACACGCGGCCTTCGAAGTTGCGGTTGCCGGAGAGAACGCCGGCGGCAATCAGGCCCTTGTCGTTGATCGTCTTGGAGATCGGAGCCGGCAGCGGACCCGAGTTGCCGATGCAGGTCGTGCAGCCGAAGCCGACGAGGTTGAAGCCGAGCGCATCGAGATCCTTCTGGAGACCCGAATTGTTCAGGTATTCAGCGACAACCTGCGATCCGGGGGCCAGCGAGGTCTTCACCCACGGCTTCGTCTTCAGGCCCTTGGCGACCGCATTGCGAGCCAGGAGACCGGCGGCGATCAGCACGGACGGGTTGGACGTGTTGGTGCAGGACGTGATGGCGGCGATGGTGACGTCGCCATGGCCGAGATCGAAATTGGTGCCTTCAACCGGATAGCGGTTGGAGAGCTGGCCGGGCTTCTTGTAGTCGTTTTCGAGCGCGGCAGCGAAGTTCGGCGCAATCGTTTCGAGCGGCAGGCGGCCTTCCGGACGCTTCGGGCCGGCCATGGAGGGCACGACGTCGCCGAGGTCGAGTTCCAGCGTGTCGGTGAAGACGAGGTCGGAACCGTCGCCCTTGCGCCACATGTCCTGCGCCTTCGAATAGGCTTCGACCAGCGCGATGCGGTCGGTGTCGCGGCCGGACATCGTCAGGTAGTTGATGGTTTCGCCGTCAACGGGGAAGAAGCCGCAGGTCGCGCCATATTCCGGACCCATGTTGCCGATCGTCGCACGGTCGGCGAGCGACATGGCGTCGAGGCCGGGGCCGAAGAATTCGACGAACTTGGAGACAACGCCCTTCTTGCGCAGCATCTGCACGACGGTCAGAACGAGGTCGGTTGCCGTGCAGCCTTCCTTGAGCTTGCCGGTCAGCTTGAAGCCGATGACTTCCGGCAGCAGCATGGACACCGGCTGGCCGAGCATGGCAGCTTCGGCTTCGATACCGCCCACGCCCCAGCCGAGAACGCCGAGACCGTTGATCATCGTGGTATGCGAATCGGTACCAACGCAAGTATCGGGATAGGCGATCGTTTCGCCGTCTTCTTCCTTCGTCCAGACGGTCTGGCCGAGATATTCAAGGTTCACCTGGTGACAGATGCCGGTGCCGGGCGGAACGACGCGGAAGTTCTTGAACGCCTGCTGGCCCCACTTGAGGAACTTGTAGCGCTCTTCGTTGCGCTCATATTCCAGTTCCACGTTGCGGGCGAAAGCGCGCGGCGTGCCGAATTCGTCGACGATGACCGAGTGGTCGATGACGAGATCGACGGGAACGAGCGGGTTGATCTTTTCCGGATCGCCACCGAGCGCCTTGATGCCGTCACGCATGGCGGCGAGGTCGACGACGGCGGGAACGCCGGTGAAGTCCTGCATGAGAACGCGGGCCGGACGATAGGCGATTTCAGCCTCTTCCTTGCCCTTGTTGACGAGCCATGCGGCGCAGGCTTCGATATCGGCCTTGGTGACGGAGCGGCCGTCTTCGTTGCGCAGCAGGTTTTCAAGCACGACCTTCATGGAATAGGGCAGCTTGGAAATGCCGGCGAGACCGTTCTTCTCGGCGGTGGGGAGGCTGAAATAGACATAGTCCTTGCCGTTGACGTTAAGCGTCGAGCGGCATTTGAAACTGTCAAGAGATTGTGCCACGGATAAAAACCCCGTTTCGTCTGTTCGCCAAATTTGACGTGCGGACGCCCGAGCGCTTGAAAGATCGCGCAAATGGGATGCGGGTACGGCCATTTCCGCTGTCCGCACGAGAAGTCTTCCTCAAGAATTCACGTTCGGCGCAAGGATAATGATCACGCCGGCCGCTGGCGTGTTGCGGGCGTTATAGATGTTTTCTAAAGAAGGTTCCAGACCTGCGAAGGTCGAAGCGTGTAATTTTTTTGCAGTGCGGTGAAGCACTTGCAGTTGAGGCGGTGGGACATGCGGTTCGAGGCGCAAGCGCTTTCGGCAAGGCGAGGCGAAGACCTCCTCTTCCGCGACATTTCCTTCGCGCTTGAAGACGGCGAGGCGCTGATCGTCACTGGCCCGAACGGCTCCGGCAAGTCGACCTTGCTGCGCGTGCTCGCCGGTCTCCTCCCGCAGGAAGAGGGCACGGTGCGATTCGTGGACGGCGGCGAAGAGCGTCCGGCTCGCGAGGCCTGCCACTATCTCGGCCACCGCAACGCGATGAAGCGGGAACTGACGGTCGAGGAGAACCTGACCTTCTGGGCCGAGTTCATGGCGAAGGAGGGCGCCGCCCCGGGCATGGACATCGACGAAGCCGCCGAAGCCGTCGGCCTCTCAGGCATCACCCACCTCCCCTTCGGCTACCTCTCCGCCGGCCAGCAGCGCCGCATGGCGATGGCCAAGCTCCTCGTCGCGCACCGGCCGGTGTGGATATTGGACGAGCCGACGGCCGCGCTGGATGTGAAGGCGGATGCCATGTTTGCGGGACTATGCCAGGCGCATCTGGCGGCGGGCGGAATGCTGGTCGCGGCAACGCACCAGCCGCTGGGGATCGAGAGCGTCAAGTCGCTGGTGATGAAGGGGTTTGAGTATGGGGAGGCGCTGGCATGACCGCACTCCTCCTCCGCGACCTCCGTCTCTCCATCCGCTCCGGCGGCGGCGCCCTGATCGGCGTGCTGTTCTTCATGGCAGTCGTCGCCGTCATCCCCTTCGGCGTCGGTCCGGACCTGAACCTCCTGTCCCGCATCGGCCCGCCCATTCTGTGGATCGGCGCGCTGCTCGCCTCGCTGCTCGGCCTCGACCGGCTCTTCCAGGCCGATCGCGAGGACGGGTCGCTCGATCTGATGCTGATGCAGGAGACGCCGCTGGTGTTTACGGTCTTCGTCAAATGCCTGGCGCATTGGCTCTCGCACAGCCTGCCGCTGGTGATCGCCTCGCCGCTGCTGGCGCTCTTCATGAACATGGATGCACTATCGGTGGGCGCGACGGCGCTGACATTGCTGGTCGGGACGCCGGCGATCACCTTCATTGGCGCGGCGGGAGCGGCGGTGGCCGTCTCGCTGCCACGCGGCGGGTTGCTCGTCTCCATCCTCGTCCTGCCGCTGACGATCCCGGTGCTGATCTTCGGCGCGGGCGCGGCCTATGCGGCGACACAGGACCCCTCGCCATTCCTGCCGCCGTTCCTCTATCTGATCGCGCTGACGCTCATCTTCGCCGTCATCGGGCCGCTGGCCGCAGCCCTTGCGCTTCGGGCTTCTTCGGACTGATCAAATCATCTTGAGTTGACCAAGATCAATTGCAGCTTGACCGGGCAGACGGTAAAAGGGCGCCATGACAGACACGAGCCTTGCGATCAGAAGCTTTTCAGACCTCGCCAACCCGGCCAAGTTCATTGCGCTGGCGGGAAAGCTCATTCCCTGGATGGCAGGCCTCACAGCGATCCTCTTCGCCGTCGGCCTCTGGCTCTGCTTCACCACCGAAGGCGACTATCAGCAGGGCGAGACCGTCCGCATCATGTATATTCATGTGCCCGCCGCCTGGCTGTCGATGATGTGCTACACGATCATGGCGGCCTCTGCCGTCGGCACGCTGGTTTGGCGCCATCCTCTGGCCGATGTGTCGGCCCGTGTTGCAGCGCCGCTGGGTGCCGCCTTCACCTTCGTTGCGCTGGTCACCGGCTCGCTCTGGGGAAAGCCGATGTGGGGCACATGGTGGGTCTGGGATGCGCGGCTCACCTCCGTCTTCATCCTCTTCCTCATGTATCTCGGCCTCATCGCCTTCAACCGCGCCATGGATGACCCGTCGCGCGCGGCGCGCGTGTCGGCGGTGATGATACTGATCGGCTTCGTCAATATCCCGATCATCAAGTTCTCGGTCGACTGGTTCAACACGCTGCACCAGCCGGCATCGGTCGTGCGCATGGGTGGCCCCGCAGTAGACCCGGAATTCCTGCGCCCGCTTCTTGTGATGGCCGTCGCCTTCACCATGCTCTTCTTCACGCTGCATATGATGGCGATGCGCACCGAAATCTGGCGCCGCCGCGTCGCCGCCATGCGTCGCATCGCCGCCCGTTCGGCCGCCCGCGGCCAGGAGGGTTGAGACCATGGAGCTCGCCCATAACGAAGGCTATGTGCTTGCCTCCTACGCCATCACGCTCGTCGCGATGATCGTCATCATCGGCTGGGTGATGCTCGACAGCCGCGGCCGCCAGCGCGAGCTGAAGCGGCTGGAAGAGACCGGCATTCGCCGCCGCTCGGCACGGCCGGCAGCCGCCGCCGAAGCCGCAACAAAAAAGACATTGGACGTATGACCGATCAGCCCACAGACGAGCCCGCGCGCCCGAAGCTTTCTCGCATCGGCGTCATCATCGCCTTCCTGCCTATCGTCACCTTTCTGGCGCTGGCCGGCATCTTCTGGAAACAGCTGACGAGCGGCGGCAATCCCGCCACGCTCCCCTCCGCCCTGATCGGTCGTCAGGCTCCGTCGCTCAACCTCAATGCGCTGGAAGGCTCAAACCGCCCGCCGCTCATCGACGCGCAGGTCAAGGGCAAGCTGACGCTGGTCAATGTCTGGGCCTCGTGGTGCATTCCCTGCCGCGACGAAGCCCCCGAAATCATGGAGATTTCGAAGGACCCGCGCATCAACGTCGTCGGCATCAACTACAAGGACAAGACCGACAACGCGCTTGCCTTTCTCGGCGACTTCGGCAACCCCTTCGCCGCGATCGGCATCGACCCGAACGGTGCTGCCGCCATCGACTGGGGCGTCTACGGCATCCCGGAAAGCTATCTCGTCGATCAGACCGGCAAGATCGTCTACAAGAAGGTCGGTCCCTTCGATCCGGTTAGCATCGAGAAGGAACTGATGCCGGCGGTGGCGAAGGCGTTGACCGGGAAGGGGTAACCCCCTTCCAGCAGCACTTGCCAAGGGACGTTACAGCGCCGACTGCCATTGCCGGATCGCGTCGATCGGCCAGACCAGCATGATGATGTTGAGCGCAAGATTGTCGCGGATGATGATGGCTGTTGCGATTTCAAAGCCGATGGCGATCACAATCGTCAGCCAGACAGGCGCCCTCGCAGCAAAGATGAAACCAGCCGCCATGGCCACCGTGTCCATGGCAGAGTTCAGGATACTGTCGCCCTCATAGCCGTAAGAAGCCGTAACCGAGCGATAGCGCTCGATGATAATGGGCGAGTTTTCTAGGATTTCCCAGCCGGCTTCGATGAGGGTCGCGAATGCGAGGCGCAGGGCCAGCGGATAGCGCCTAAGGACAAGAAACCCCAGTCCGTAGAAAATGAAACCGTGAATGATGTGCGATGGCGTGTACCAGTCGGAAATGTGCTGGGAATTTCCGGAGGAATGGACCGAGGGCTCGAAGAGCTTGATCTCCCCACAGGAGCAGATCCACAACCGCCCCATGAAATGCTCGGCGACAATCTGGATGGCCAGGATCGCCAGTGCGACGCCCAGCCAGATCATGGAGGACCGCAAGGCGTCAGGCCGGTGCTCCATGGCCGCCGTCATGACTGGCTTTCCTTCTCCTCTTCATCCTCCAGCGAATGCTTCATGATGAGCGGCATCTGCGACATGGTGAAGAGGATGGTAATGGGCATGGTGCCCCAGACCTTGAAGGTGATCCAGGCGTCGTCGGAGAAATTCCGCCAGACGACTTCATTGAGCACGGCGAGAAACAGGAAGAACAGGCCCCAGCGGAAGGTCAGCTTGCGCCAGCCCTCGTCATCCAGCCGGAAGGCGGCATTGAAGACATAGCCGAGGAGCGACTTGCCGAAATAGAGCCCGCCAAGCAGCACGACGCCAAAGAGCGCATTGATGATCGTCGGCTTCATCTTGATGAAAAGCTCGTTCTGCAGATAGATGCCGAGCCCGCCGAAGATGAGCACGATGGCGCCCGAAACGAAGGGCATGAGCGGCAGGTGCTTGACCACGATCTTCGAGACGATGAGCGAGACGACTGTCGCCACCATGAAGAAGGCCGTCGCCACGAACAGCGGGCCACCCAGCTTTTCCAGCACCGGAAAATGCTTCACCAGCCATTCGCCGCGCAGGTTGGCGAAAAAGAAGACGAGGATCGGCCCGAGTTCCAGCGCCAGCTTCAGGCCGGCATTCTCGCGCGGCTTGGGAAGGGCGGCAGATTTCGGGTTCAGGCTTTCGTCAGTCATTGACGAGCTTCCTTAAATTCTAGAGCAATTCCGAGCCGAAAGTGGGAACCGGTTCGCGTCCGGAATTGCGTAAAAACTAAGAGATAGAGCATTTCCGCGTTTCAGCGAAACCCGGAGATGCTCTAAGCGATCAGGCAATGCCTGCAATGGCGCTGGCGAAATCCTTCGCCTCGAAGGGCTCGAGATCGTCGATCCCCTCGCCCACGCCGATGAAATAGACGGGCAGCTTGTGCTTGGCGGCAATCGCCACCAGAATGCCGCCGCGCGCCGTGCCGTCGAGCTTCGTCATGACGAGGCCGGACACGCCCGCGACGTTGCGGAAGATTTCCACCTGCTGCAGGGCGTTCTGCCCCGTCGTCGCATCCAGTGTCTGCAGCACGGTATGCGGCGCATCGGGATCGAGCTTGCCGAGAACGCGGACGATCTTTTCGAGCTCCGCCATCAGCTCGGCCTTGTTCTGCAAGCGTCCGGCCGTGTCGATGATCAGCACGTCGGACTTCTTTTCTATGGCTTTTTTATAGGCGTCGTAAGCGAGCCCCGCCGCATCGGCACCCAGTTGCGTGCCGATGAATTCGGAGCCCGTGCGGCCCGCCCAGATCTTCAGCTGCTCGATAGCCGCCGCGCGGAACGTATCGCCCGCCGCCAGCATGACCTTCAGCCCCGCGCCCGAAAGCTTGGCAGCCAGCTTGCCGATGGTCGTCGTCTTGCCGGTGCCGTTGACGCCGACGACGAGAATGACATGTGGCTTGTGATTGAGATCGAGTTCGAGCGGCTTGGCGACGGGGCTCAGAACCTTCTCGATTTCGCCCGCCATGATGCGGGAGACGTCTTCGCCCGTCACATCGCGTCCGTAACGCTCTGCTGACAGAGCGCCGGTCACGCGCATCGCCGTCTCGACGCCGAGATCGGCGCGGATCAGCAGCTCTTCCAGCTCCTCCAGCGTGTCATCATCGAGCTTGCGCTTGGTGAAAAGCGAGGAAATCTGCTGCGTCAGTTGCGACGAGGTGCGGAAGAGCCCGGCCTTGAGGCGCTGGAACCAGGATTGTTTGACGGCGGGTGCCGGTACCGTCGGCTCGATCTTGCGGTCGGCAGCAGACGCAAACCCCTTGGGAAGCGCGGGCGTGGAAGCTCCCTCTTCTCCCCCTGGGGAGAAGGTGGCCCGAAGGGCCGGATGAGGGGGCGACGGTTCAGCAGGGGTTTCGGGTGCGTCGTCCGCAGGCTTTTCAGCGACCGCGTCAACGGGAGCACCCCCCTCTGTCGGCTGTGCCGACATCTCCCCCTCAAGGGGGGAGAGTGAGGCTGCGGCTTCCGGCTCGGGTTCCGGCACGCCGGCGTCCCAATCGGCCAGTGCTTCGGCCTCTTCGTGATCGATATCGGTGACATGCGCAGGCTCTTCGGCAGGCGCATGTTCGGCGGCAAACTCCTCTGCCGTCTCCTCCGATATGCCGGGGGCGGGCGCCGGGTCCGGAAGGTCGGCGTCCCATTCGGTACGCTCGACGGCCTCTTCTTTCGTCAGGTCGACATCGTGAGTTTCGGCGGGGGCTTCGACGGAAACGTCGGCGGGTGGCGTACCTCCCTCTGTCGGCTTTGCCGACATCTCCCCCTCAGGGGAGGAAAGCGGCTGAACGGCAGGCTCTGAGGCCTGCGTCTCGACCACCTCGGACGGTTTGGCCGTCTCGTCATCCTTCTTGCCGAAGGAGAAGACTTTCTTGATGAAACCGAGCGCCATTTCTCGTCCGTCTGGTTCAGGCCGCGTGGGCGGCGATCGTGTCGAATATCAGATGCTTGCCGTCATGACCGGAAATCGTGACCTCGGCAAAGGTTCCGGGCGCCATGTCCGGCGTCCTGACGCTCGTGAAGTTTTCGGTATGCGCCAAGCCGCCGCGTTCGGCAAGTACGATCTGGCGCGTGCCGGTCATGGCGGCAAGATGCGCCTGCGCCAGCCGCTCGCCGGTCTCTCGCAGCCGGGCGGCGCGCTCCTTGACCAGCCGGCGGTCGAGCTGCGGCATACGCGCCGCGGGCGTACCCTCGCGCGGGCTGAACGGGAAGACATGCAGATGCGCGATACCGGTCTCTTCCGCAAGCCGCAAAGAATTGGCAAAGGCCTCTTCCGTCTCTGTCGGAAAGCCGGCAATGATATCCGCCCCGAAGGCCATGTCTGGCCGCAGCCGTCGGACATCGGCGCAGAAGGCCAGCGCATCGGCGCGCGAATGTCGCCGCTTCATGCGCTTGAGGATCAGGTCGTCGCCATGCTGCAGGGACAGATGCAGATGCGGCATGAAGCGCGGCTCGTCGGCAATCAGGTCCATCAGATGGCGGTCCGCCTCGATGGAGTCGATGGAGGAAAGCCGGAGCCGACGAATGTCGGGGACCTGCTTGAGAATCGTCTTGGCCAGAAGACCCAGCGTCGGCGTTCCCGGCAGATCGCCGCCATAGGAGGTCGCATCAACACCGGTCAGCACCACTTCCTGGTAACCGGATGCGGCAAGCTCGCGCACCTGATCCACCACAGCCCCCATCGGCACCGACCGCGAATTGCCCCGGCCATAGGGAATGATGCAGAAGGTGCAGCGATGATCGCAGCCATTCTGCACCTGCACGAAGGCGCGCACATGGCCGTCGATGAGACGCACCATCTGCGGCGCGGTCTCGGTCACGCTCATAATGTCGTTGACGCGGGCCTTCTCCTCGGCCGCGACGCCGAAATCAGGCAGCGCTCTGTACGCATCCGCTTTCAGTTTGTCGTCATTGCCGATCACCGCATCCACTTCCGGCATGGCGGCAAAGTCATGTGCGGCGACCTGTGCGGCGCAGCCGGTGACGACGATGCGGGTGGAAGGGTTTTCGCGCCGCGCCCGGCGGATCGCCTGGCGGGCCTGGCGCACGGCCTCGCCGGTCACGGCGCAGGTATTGACGAGAATGGCATCCGTCAGCCCGGCCTTCGCGGCCTCGGCCTTCATGACTTCGGATTCGTAGATATTCAGACGGCAGCCGAAGGTTATGACCTCGACAGCGCTCAAACCGCAACCGCCTCGTCGGCCTGCCATTCGCCGGTCATGGGATCGACCGTGCCCGACCATTCCCAGGTGGCGGGGCCCGTCATGACGACATGATTGTCGAGCCGCCATTCGAGCTCCAGCGAACCGGGCGGAATGGCGCTGGCGACATTGATCGTCACCTTGCGGCCTGTGCGGCCGGTTCGCGCACCGCTGACGGCGGCGGCACAGGCGGCCGAACCGCAGGCGAGCGTCAGCCCCGCGCCACGCTCCCAGGTCCGCGTCGTCATCGACGTCGGCGAGGTCACCTGCGCGATGGTGATATTGCAGCGCTCGGGGAAGATCGGATGGTTTTCGAGGAGAGGCCCGAACTTCTCGAGATCGTAGGACCAGACGTCGTTCTCGACCCAGAACACGGCATGCGGATTGCCCATCGACATGGCCGATGGCGAGTGCAGAACCGGATTGTCGATGGGCCCGATCTGCAGCTCGATGCGGCTCGTGTCGTGAAACTCTTCAGCCAGCGGAATGCGGTCCCAATCGAAGACGGGCTCGCCCATGTCGACAGAGATCAGCCCGTTCTCATGCTCCCTGGCATTCAGGATGCCCGCAATCGTCTGGAAGGTGAAGGACTGCTTGCCCGTCTCGGCGGCCAGCGCCTGCACGACGCAGCGCGTGCCGTTGCCGCAGGCCTGCGCCTTCGAACCGTCGCAGTTCAGGATGTCGATATAGGCGTCAGTGCCGTCGAGCTTCGGATCGTGGATGGCCATGATCTGATCGAACTTCGTCGCGGCATCGATGTCGAGCGCAATCGCGGCTTGGGGCGTGACCCGGTCCTTGCGGCCGCGCATGTCGATGACGAGGATCTTGTTGCCAAGCCCGTTCATCTTCGCAAAGGGGACGCGTTCAGACATGATTTCGCTTTCTTCTCGATCGGTCGGGTCAACACCCGTATTTTTCGCTTATATGGCCGAAAAACCGGGCGATTTCCAGTAGCGAAGGTATCACACCTGCGGCACGTCGAAAACCGCGCCCGGCTGCAGCGCCGGAAAGCGCTCGCGCGCGATGCCGGCGGCATCGAGCGCCGCGTGCAGCTCCCGCTCGGGATGATAGATATTCTCGTTGGTGAGCTGGAAGGTGAACCAGTGGTGGCCCGCCGCATAGGCCGCATTGCAGAGTCGCATGCCCTCCACGGCCTCTTCCGGATTCTGGTGCTGCGCCTTCATGAACCAGCGCGGCTCATAGGCGCCGATCGGCAGGATGGCGAGGCGGAAGCGGCCGTATTTCTCCCCGGCCGCCCGATAATTGATGCCGTCGTGAAAGCCGGTGTCGCCGATATGATAGATCAGCCCACCCGCCGTCTCGATGACGAAGGCCGCCCAGAGCGCAAAGCGTCGGTCGTTCACACCGCGCGCAGACCAGTGATGCGCGGGCTCGCAATGAAAGACGAGCCCATGGCCGAAATCGAAACGGTCACCCCAGTCCATCGCCCGGATGCGGGCATTGGGCACGGTACGGCGGATGATGGTGTCGTTGCCGAGCGGCGTGACGATCAACGGATTGTGGATACGCACCAGTCGTTTCAGCGTCACCATATCCAGATGGTCGTAGTGATTGTGCGAGATGATCACGACATCGATGGGCGGCAGGTCCTCGAAACGAATGCCCGGTTCGTTGGCCCGGCGGGGACCGGCAAAACTGAAGGGACTGACGCGCTCGGACCAGACCGGATCGGTCAGGATCGAAAAATCCTGCGTCTGGATCAGCATGGAAGCATGGCCCACCATGGTCACGCGCAGCCGCTTCCCCTCCAGCCGCGCCTCGGGCTTTGCCTTCGGAAAAGGCGATGCCACGGCAGCGGGCCATGGCTGCGGCTTATCGCGAAACCGCCATTGCAGCACCTTGGAAAAACCGCCCGGCTCGACTCCGCCGGGATTGAAGAAGCGCTTTCCGTCGAAATGATCGGTGACGGGGCCTTTGTAATAGGAATTTCCAGTCGGCTTCGAAGTCATGCTGCAGCTTCGCCTATCGTTTGATGCACGCGAGAATAACGCAGTTGGGCACCATGTGGTTGCCTTTAAAGATCAACGGCCGCTTAAGCCTATATTTCGGCGAGTAAACCCCTAATTTATATGGGAATTATGGGAATCTTAAGGTGTTGATGCGATCAACGCGCACTCATCGTTGCGAGTCTATATATGTTTGATGTTATTTTTTGCATCGTCGTTGAGCATGATCTCAAACTTGTGGCCCTTGCAGCGATAATTTGCATTCTTGGCAGCTGGCTTTCATTCCGGCTGCTGGATCGCGGATTCATGGATAGCGGACTGATCGGACTGGGCTGGAACTTCCTGGCTGCCACGGCAGCAGGCTCCTGCGTCTGGTCCACGCACTTTATCGCGATCCTCGCGTTCAGGACGGGCGCGCCCGTCAGCTTCGATCCCGTGTTGACCATCGTGTCGCTTCTGATCGCGATTGCCGGCATTTTTGCCGGGCTGGCCGCCACGTCCGTGTCGATTCCTTTCAGCGCCGCGGGCGGCGGCATTCTCGTCGGTTTGGGCGTCGCCGCGATGCACTATGCGGGCATGAACGCCTATCACGTCGACGGCCTTGTCAACTGGAACAGGACGTTCGTGGTCGTGTCTGTCGCCATCATCGTCGTCGCATCAATCGTCGCGCTCGGCTTGATGAAGCGTCAGGACCTTAGGGCGCGGCCCGAAAAGGCTGCAGGTATTTTCGCGGCGGGCATTATCGGTCTGCATTTCACGGGCATGACCGCCATGACGGTCACACCCCTCGTGTTGCGGGGGGCGAGCATTCCGCAAGGCTCCTATCTTGCGATGGCAATGGCGATCGCGCTGGCGTGCATCGTGATTGCCGGCACCGGACTGACATCCTTCGTCATCGACCACCGGATGCGCAGCGATTCCGATCGCAAGCTCTACAAGATGGCTCTCTACGATACCCTCACCGGCCTGCCGAACCGGCAGAATTTCACCGACAAGCTTCTGGCGGCGATTGCGCAGAGCGACAAGACAGGATGCGGCTTTGCCTTCATTGGCATGGATCTCGACCGATTCAAGGAAATCAACGATCTGTGGGGCCATCAGGCCGGAGATACAGTGCTTGGGGAGGTCGGCGAGCGTCTGGCCGCACTCAAGTCGGAACGCCTCTTCTTCGCACGGCTTGGCGGTGACGAATTCGCCCTGATCTCCCGCTGCAGCGACGAGAAGCTCGTCTTCGAAGACATGATGCAGATCAAGAACGCGCTCGTTCGTCCGATCACGCTCGGCGACGGCACGGAGGTGAGCATCGGCGTCAGCCTGGGTGCGGCTTTCTATCCGACCGATGCGCCCGACGCCCAGGAACTCGTGAGCCGTGCCGACTTGGCGATGTATCGCGCCAAGGCAAGTCCGATCACCTCGATCTGCTTCTATGATTCCGGGATGGATGAGGTCGTGCGTCGGCGCAAGGCGCTTGCCGCCGACCTCAGGAACGCGCTCGCCAACGGCGAACTGGAACTTTACTACCAGATGCAGAATGAGGTCGATACGGAAGTTGTAACCGGCTACGAGGTCCTGCTGCGCTGGCGGCATCCGGCGCGCGGTATGGTCTCTCCGGTCGACTTCATCCCGATTGCGGAGGAGAGCGGCCTGATCATGGAAATCGGCCGATGGGTCCTGCAGACGGCCTGCGAGCAGGCATCAACATGGCCCAACAATCTGCGCATTGCCGTCAACCTCTCACCCATTCAGCTCAGCGATCCCAAGCTGCTGACCACCGTGCGCAAGGTTCTCGAGGAGACCGGGCTTGCCCCGCACCGGCTCGAACTG
This sequence comes from Hyphomicrobiales bacterium, assembly GCA_900466575.1. Lineage (GTDB taxonomy): Bacteria > Pseudomonadota > Alphaproteobacteria > Rhizobiales > Rhizobiaceae > Ensifer_A. The sequence continues at coordinate 53,543 of UBMP01000018.1, forward strand.
GAACTGACGGAATCGTCCATCATCGAAAACCGGGAACGCACGCTGTCGGTGCTGTCGCAGATCAAGGCGCTGGGCGTAACCATCGCACTTGACGATTTTGGAACCGGCTACTCTTCGCTCGAAACGCTGAGAACCTTCCCGTTCAACAAGATCAAGCTCGACCGGTCCTTCATGAACCAGATCGAGGAAAGTCCGCAGGCCCGGGCCATCATTCGCGCCGTACTTGCGATTGGCAAGAGCATGAATGTGCCGGTTCTCGCCGAAGGCGTGGAAACCCGCAGCCAGCTCGAAATCCTGCGGCAGGAAGGCTGCGACGCCATGCAGGGCTATCTGCTGGGCAGACCCGCTCCGCATGAGACGATCCTGGCCAGCTTCGCGTCGATGGACGAAATCGCGGATCGGAACTCCGCCCTGCTCGGGGCTGTGATGCAAAACGTAAATGCAAACGGGGAAACGGTCCGGGCTGCGGCCGGGTAAAGATGAAGATCGCAATCCGGACCCGTGAAAACGCGCCCCGCCTGCCCAGCCTTGACTTTCCGCCGCTTTTCCTGTTTAAGCCCCGCAAAATCCGTCTCAAGGCAAGCTTGAGCCACTGACCGGGACTTCGATCCCGGAGGTCAACATCCGGCAGCGCGATGCGCCCCCGGATGCCACACTGCTTTGTGCTGAAGTGTTTTACGCTTGCATTCGGGCCGGACAATACCGACGTTTCGGACATCCCGAAACGAAAAGGACGACACGATGTTTGATAACCTCCAGGAACGTCTTGGCTCCATCCTGAATGGGCTGACCGGACGTGGCGCGCTTTCGGAAGCTGACGTTTCCGCGGCGCTGCGTGAGGTGCGCCGTGCGCTTCTGGAAGCCGACGTCGCGCTCGAAGTCGTTCGTGGCTTTACCGACCGTGTCCGCGAAAAGGCCGTCGGCGCGGAAATCCTGAAGTCGATCAAGCCTGGCCAGATGGTCGTCAAGATCGTCCATGACGAACTGATCGACATGCTGGGCACGGATGGCGAAGGCATCAGCCTCAACGCCGCCGCCCCCGTCGTCATCATGATGGTCGGCCTCCAGGGCTCGGGTAAGACGACGACCTCGGCCAAGATCGCCAAGCGGCTGACCACGCGCGAGCGCAAGAAGGTCCTGATGGCCTCGCTCGACACGCGCCGCCCGGCAGCGCAAGAACAGCTGCGCCAGCTGGGCGTCCAGACCGGCGTCGACACGCTGCCCATCATCGAAGGCCAGTCGCCGGTCGATATCGCAGCCCGCGCCGTTCAGGCCGCCAAGCTCGGCGGCCATGACGTCGTCATCCTCGACACCGCCGGCCGCACCCACATCGACGAACCGTTGATGGTGGAAATGGCCGATATCAAGAAAAAGGCCAATCCGCACGAAATCCTGCTGGTCGCCGACGCGCTGACCGGTCAGGACGCCGTCAACCTCGCCCGCAATTTCGATGAGCGCGTCGGCATCACCGGCCTGGTTCTCACCCGCATGGACGGCGATGGCCGCGGTGGTGCCGCTCTTTCGATGCGTGCCGTTACCGGCAAGCCGGTCAAGCTCATCGGCGTCGGCGAAAAGATGGACGAACTCGACGAGTTCCATCCCCGCCGTATCGCCGACCGCATTCTCGGCATGGGCGACATCGTCTCGCTCGTCGAACGCGCCGCTGAATCCATCGACGCCGAAAAGGCCGCCGCCATGGCGGCCCGCATGGCCAAGGGCAAGTTCGACCTCAACGACATGGCCGACCAGATCCGCCAGATGGAAAAGCTCGGCGGCATGGGCGGCATCATGGGGATGATGCCCGGCATGGCCGGCATGAAGGACAAGATGGCCGCCGCCGGCCTCAACGACAATATCTTCAAGCGTCAGCTCGCCATCATTTCCTCGATGACCAAGGCCGAGCGCGCCAATCCCGATATCCTGAAGCATTCCCGCAAGAAGCGCATCGCGGCCGGCTCCGGCACGGATGCCGCCGACATCAACAAGCTCCTGAAAATGCACCGCCAGATGGCCGACATGATGAAAATGATGGGCGGCAAGAAGGGCGGCATGATGAAGCAGATGATGGGCGGGCTTGCCGGCAAGATGGGTCTGGGCGGCATGATGGGCGGTGGCATGCCGGACCTGTCGAGCATGGACCCCAAGCAGCTCGAGGCGCTCGCCAAGCAGGCGGAAGCCTCCGGCCTCACCAAGGGCATGGGTGGATTGCCCGGTGGGCTTCCCGGTTTGGGTGGACCGAAATTGCCGGGTCTCGGCGGGCTTCCGGGCCTGCCCGGCCTGCCGAAGAAGAAGTAAGGAGTGCGTTTGGTGATCGATCCCGAAATCAAGGCAAAGCTTTCCGGCTATCGCCAGTCGATCGACAATATCGACGCAGCACTCGTCCACATGCTCGCCGAGCGCTTCCGCTGCACCAAGGAAGTCGGCGTCTTGAAGGCCACGCATGAATTGCCGCCGTCTGATCCGGCGCGCGAGGAATACCAGATCGAACGTCTTCGCCGTCTGGCGAAGGAGGCCAATCTGGACCCGGATTTCGCCGAGAAGTTCTTGAACTTCATCATCAAGGAAGTCATCCGGCATCATGAAGCCATCGCCGCCGAACATAACGGCAAGTGAAGGCTAAAGCCGCATCGGACCGAAAATTTGATGCACAAACAAGGAAATACGCAGCATTCCGCTGCAAACGACATGTCACGAAATCGCCGCCTGCAAGCGGCACATCAATGCCTGAAGGAGAAATGAAATGGCACTGAAGATTCGTCTCGCCCGCGGTGGCTCCAAGAAGCGTCCGTACTACCATATCGTCATCGCTGACGCCCGCTCGCCGCGCGACGGCCGTTTCCTGGAGAAGGTCGGTTCCTGGAACCCGATGCTCGCCAAGGACGCTGAAGGCCGCATCGTGATCGACAACGCCCGCGTTCAGCATTGGCTCGACAACGGCGCACAGCCGACGGACCGCGTCCTGCGCTTCCTGAACGACGCCGGCCTTGCCAAGCGCGAAGCCCGCAACAACCCGGAAAAGGCAAAGCCGGGCAAGAAGGCCGTCGAGCGCGCCAAGGAAAAGGAAGCCAAGGCCGCTGAAGCCGCTGCTGCGGAATAAGGCGAGCAATTGACGGCCCGAGCAGAAGCGAGGGCTGTCGGCTTTCCGGTAGCTCCGAAGATGAGCTCTTTGTCCCCTGCGTCGCAAGATGCGGGGGACTTACTTTTTGATGACGTGCCTTCTTGAGGTTAGGGAGTATCGCGGTCCCGTTTCTGCGCCGCCCTATAAATAGCGACCATCCAGCCAATCAAGAAGAACGGGTAGAACAGAGCGAGGACAACGATAATAAATACCGGCCTTCGTTCATTTCCAAAATTTAGAATGAAAAATGGAAATGCTACGTACACAACGAAGAACGCCCAATCACCAAATGACGCATTCCCGATCACGATCTTGAAGAAATTTGTTATTTTCATTTCCTGAGCGACGCCGTTAGTGGAAGAGCAGAGCTTGTCAAGAACCGACTAGACTCTAACCGAATATTGTTGAAATCGATCTACCCCGCAAAATTTGAATATCGCTTTGGCTCACTATGGCCATGCGTGATGCTTTTCGATACGCCATTCCTGCCGTATTGGTAACACATCGGCTTGAAGGCGGCAGAACGAAAGCTGATGACTCTCCGATTGGAATGGCCCAAGGATGCCGAGAAATTTGCAGACAAAGCTTAAGAACCCCGTTCTCATGGCGACCATTGGTGCCGCGCAAGGTCTGCGTGGCGAAGTGCGCGCCAAGACCTATACGACCGAGCCGACGGCGCTCGGCGATTACGGCAATCTGCATGCGGCCGACGGGCGGGTGTTTGAAATTCTCGACATTCGCGAGATGAAGGACATGGCCGTCGTGCGCTTCAAGGGCGTGAACGACCGCAATGCGGCGGAAGTGCTGCGCGGGCTCGATCTCTTCATCGAGCGCGACAACCTGCCGAGCGAGCTGCTGGAGGACGACGAGTTCTTCTACGCCGATCTCGAAGGGCTGGAAGCCTTCGACGCGACCGGCAGGAGCTATGGCATCGTCTCCGGCATTTTCGATTTCGGCGCAGGCGACCTGCTGGAGCTGAAGGCCCCCGCCAAGCGCCCGCTGCTCATTCCCTTCTCCGAAGCCGCCGTGCTGGAGATCGATCTGGAAGAGGGCCGCATTCTGGTCGACCCGATTGCCGCCGGTCTCATTGACGACGGCGACAACGGAGACGGCGAAAAGGGTCCCGGCAGCCGCAAGCGCAGCCCGCAGGACAAGGGCCCGCAAACCAAAGGCAAGAACGGCGGAGACGCGGAGAAGTGACCTTCCGCGCCACGATCCTCACGCTCTATCCGGAAATGTTTCCGGGCTTTCTCGGCCAATCGCTTTCCGGCAAGGCACTGGAGCGCGGCGCTTGGGTTGTCGAACCCGTCCAGATCCGCGACTTCGCCACCGACAAGCACCGTTCGGTCGATGACACGCCGTCGGGCGGCGGGGCCGGCATGGTGCTGCGCGCCGATATTCTCGCCAAGGCCATCGATTCCGTTGGCGACGACGACCGCCCCCGCCTGCTGATGAGCCCGCGTGGCAAGCCGCTCACGCAAAAGCGCGTCCGCGAACTCGCAGAGGGCCCCGGCGCAGTGATCGTCTGCGGTCGCTTCGAAGGCGTGGATCAGCGTGTCATCGACGCCCGCAATCTCGAGGAAGTCTCCATCGGCGATTACATTCTCTCCGGCGGAGAGCCGGCCGCGATGATCCTGCTCGACGCCGTCATCCGCGTCCTGCCCGGCGTGATGGGCAACGACCAGTCGGGCGTGCATGAAAGCTTCGAGAGCGGGCTTCTCGAACACCCGCACTACACCCGCCCGCCCGTCTTCGAGGGTCGCGAAATCCCGGAAGTCCTGACCTCCGGCAATCACGCCAAGATCGAGAAATGGCGGCACGAACAGGCGCTGAAGCTCACCGCCGAGCGCAGGCCGGACCTGCTTCAAGCCTTGAAGAAATAATAGCCCGCAAGAAACAGCCCCACCGCAATCACCGCGTAGCGCATCCACTTCTGCGGCACGCGCTTGGCGAGCCAGACACCGTAATAGCCGCCAATGCCGGCGCCCGGCAGCATGATGATGCCATGCAGCCACGAGATCGCGCCGCCTGCCGTGAAGACGACGATGGCGACAGCGGCGATGACGATCGAGAGGAAATTCTTGATCGCGTTGAGGCGATGATAATCGCCACCGGTGGCAAGACCCAGCGAGGCGAGCATCATGATGCCCATGCCCGCGCCGAAGAAGCCGCCATAGACGGAGGTGACGAGCTGGGTGAGGATGCCGACAGGCGAGCTCGGCGGGTGCTCCTTCTCCACCTTCGGCCGCAGCTTCGGCCCGGCGGCAAAGAGCGCGGTCGCAGCCAGAAGCAGCCAGGGCACGAGCTTCTTGAAGGACGGATTGTCGAGCGAAAGCAGCAGCAGCGCGCCGCCGAGCGAACCCACAAGCGAAATCGCCGACAGGATGAGGATCGGCTTCCACTCGCGGGCGATTTCGCGGCGATAGGCAAGCGCCGAGGTGATGTAGCCGGGAAACTGCACGATGGAAGACGTTGCATTGGCTGCAATCGGTGGCACGCCGAACAGCGTCATCGCGCCGAAGGTCAAAAACGTGCCGCCGCCGGCGACGGCATTGATCGCGCCGGACAGAAGCCCGGCAACGAAAAGCAGAATTCCAGCCAAAATTGTCATGCTACTCCCCCGGCCCTATCACCGGGGGCTAGCATGTAACGCGGCCTGTTGCAAAGCAACGTCAAGCCGTGCGCACCCGCGGGCGCATGGCGGCCAGCGCCATGTAGGATAGTCCCCCGATGATCACGCCGAAGAACCACCCATAGGTTCCCCACCAAGCAGGAAGCACGTTGGTGAAGGTCGGCAGGATCGAGGAGAAGATCGCTCCAGCGACGAAGGCCACGATGGCGTTCGTGTTCCAGCCGCCCTGGAAGCGGAACTCGCCGTTCTCGTGATAGAGCGCCTCGACATCGAGTTCGCCTTTACGGATGAGATAGTAGTCCACCATCATGATGCCGAAGACCGGACCCATGGTCGAACCGATGAAGTTGACGAAATGCGCCGCCCCCGTTTCCCACGGTGCGAACGGGTAGAGAACCAGTGCGATAAGGGCCGCGATATAGCCGCCGCGCTTGAAGTTGATCTGGCGCGGGAAGACGTTGGCGAAGTCGAAGGCCGGCGAAACGAAGTTGGCCACGACGTTGATGCCGAGCGTCGCCACCGCAAAGGTAAGCGCCGCAAGCGCTGCCAGGAACCAGCTGTCGAACTTGGCCGAGATCGCATCCGGATGCAGCAGCACTTCGCCATAGACCGTAAAGGCCGCCGTCGTGGTGACGCCGGCCACGAGGCAGAAGGCGAGCAGGTTGACCGGCAGACCCCAGAGATTGCCGCGACGCAGCGTCGCCTGATCTGGCGCGAAGCGTGAGAAGTCGCAGAAGTTCAGGTAAAGCGCGGCGAAATAGGTGATCCAGGTCGCAGCCACGGCCGCGAGAGCCCCAAAGGAGCCGGGAGCGCCGGAAACGCCCGCGTCTTTCGTGGCGGCAAGCAGAACGTCCTGCGGGATATTCTCGCCGAAGGAGAAGGTGCCCGCCTTGACGATGAGATAGATCGCCAGGAGTAGCATCATGATCCACACGGCCGGGCCCGCCCAGTCCTGGAACTTGCGCACCGTTTCCATGCCGCGCTGGATGATGAGAAGCTGCAGCGCCCAGATGATGACGTAGCAGATCACCTCGAGTGTCGAGTGACCCAGCATGTGGCTCGACTGGTGGAATTGCAGCATGCTTTCGTTGCGAATGAGCAGCGCGACGATGGCGCCCGAGGCGGCCGAGGTCTGCGCGCCATACCAGAAGCAGGCGACGATGGCGCGCACCAGCGCCGGAAGGTTTGCCCCGAACGTGCCGAAGGAGGCCCGCGCCAGAACCGGGAACGGGACGCCAGTCTTGACGCCGGCATTGCCCACAAGGCTCATCAGCACGAAGATGACGAGCGAACCGATGCCGATGGCGATCACGAAATTGATGAAACTGCCGCAAAGCAGGAAGAGACTGGCGGCCAGATAATAGCCCCAGAGGCTGTGCACGTCGGAGGTCCAGACGTTGAAAATGGAAAATGCGCCCCAGTTGCGTGTTTCCGCAGGCGCCAGATCCTCGTTATACAGCGAGGGCGACGGATTGTTGACGGACATGATACTCCCCATTGCGATGGCCACCCTCCCCAGGCGGCTTTAAAACTCGGCCTAAATTTTAGGCAAATGCGAATTGATTCCTCTTTTTGACGAAATGCAAGGTCTGCCTTACCTTTAAGTCACAGCATAGAAGGGGGTGACAAAGCCCCGACACTGGTGTATACGCCCGCCCGGAACTGATGGGCTGGGCATGTCTCGGCCCCAACCGTTACCAATAAAGAACTGGCGAACCCGCTACCGTCTCGTCCGAGGCGCATTCACAAGGCTGTATGCCAAGGGATGATGTGAGCGCTCTGGCTGTTTCAGAAGAACAGAAGGTTGAAGACAATGAACATCATCGAACAGCTTGAGGCCGAACAGGCCGCCAAGATCGCCGCCAAGCGCACGCTTCCCGAATTCTCCCCGGGCGACACCGTCCGCGTCAACGTCCGCGTTGTCGAAGGCAACCGTACCCGCGTTCAGGCCTATGAAGGCGTTTGCATCGCTCGCAAGGGCGCAGGCCTCAACGAGAGCTTCACGGTTCGCAAGATCTCCTACGGCGAAGGCGTCGAGCGCGTATTCCCGGTTTACTCGCCGCTCGTCGAAGGCGTTGAAGTCGTTCGCCGCGGTAAGGTCCGTCGCGCCAAGCTCTACTACCTTCGCGACCTGCGCGGCAAGGCTGCCCGTATCGTTGAAAACACCGGCACGCGTTCGCGCAAGCTGAACGACAGCGAGCGCCAGGCTGTGGCTGAAGAAAAGGCACGCATCGAAGCCGAGAAGGTCGCCGCTGCCCAGGCTCTGGCTGCCGAGAAGGCCGCTGCCGAAGCTGCTGAAAAGGCTGCCGCCGAAAAGGCCGCTGCTGAAGCTGCCGCTGAATAAGCCTGATCGCCTGTTGCATTTTAGGGAAGGCCGCCGGTATGATCCGGCGGCCTTCTTTTTTGCGGAATGAAGGCGAGACCGGGGACATTTGCCGCTGATGCGTGGGATATCGAAAGAAGTTGTCGCTGCCGTCAGGCGGCTGAACTACTACGCAACCGGCGTCGCGCGTGAACTCATGCCGCGTTCCCTCTTCCGCTTCGAGCCTGACGCGATTTTCCGCGAGCTTGAGGATACCGGCGCGCTGCCGGCCCTTCTCGAGCGGGTCAATTATTACAACAGCCTCGTGGCGGACGGACACACACTGCCTTCGACCCGCGTCGACGCGATCGATCGCTCCAGGAGCCGCTATTTCATCGATCTGGCAGAGCATCTGCGCTTTTTCCCCGCGCATTTGAAGATCGACACTCTTTTCGGCGACATTACGCATGTTCCCCCCGTTCCGAGCGTGCTGAAGAGCCGGCCAATCGATGGTGACAATATCAATTCGGTCGTGCTCAACCTCGACAAGTTCCGGCATTTCCGCCTGTTTCACGACCCGGTTCCGTTTTCAAAGAAAACACCCAAGGCTGTCTGGCGCGGCAGCATGAACAATCCACTGCGCGCGGCCCTCGTGTCCGGCCATGCCAACAGCCCCTTCTGCGATGTCGGCCATGTCAGTCGCAATTTGACGGAAGTCCCTCCGAAGGGCGAATTGTCGCCGGTCCAGCAATTTGCCTATCGCTACATCATCTCGGTGGAAGGCTGCGACGTCGCCACGAACCTGAAATGGGTCATGGCCTCCAACAGCGTCTGCATCATGCCGCGCCCGCGCTATGAAACCTGGTTCATGGAAGGCCGGCTGATTCCCGACTATCATTATGTCGAGGTGCGCAACGACTTTTCAGACCTGCAGGAAAAGATCGAGGCGCTGGAAGCCGACCCGATGCGCGCCCGCGAGATCGTTGCGAATGCCAACCGGCATATCGGCATGTTCCTTGAGCGCCGCAACGAGAAACTGACTTCGCTTCTTGTTCTGCAGAAATATTTCGAGGCGACGGGACAGCTGCCGCCTTCGGCATTCTCCGAAGGCTTTTTCAGCACGGCCGAGACGGCACCGCGCATGCTGCTGACGGCCTGAACTGGCAGTGCCTTCTCCTTGCAATTCCTGAACATTCTGTGACAGTGTGTCCCGCCACAAAAGACAGGAGACACCGATGATTTCCAGACGCGCCGTGCTCGCGCTCGCCGCCCTCGCAGCCGCAACCCCGCTTGCAGCACCGCATTCGGCCCAGGCCGCAGACGCCCTGCCGGACCTCAAGGGCCGCAAGGTGGTCGTGGTCACCGAAAACGCCTACCCGCCGCTGCAATTTGTCGATCCCAAGTCCGGCAAGCAGATCGGCTGGGAATATGACGCGATGAACGAGATCGCCAAGCGGCTGAATTTCAAGGTCGAGTACCAGAACACGAGTTGGGACGCGATGATCCAGGCCGTGTCCGACAAGCAATACGACATCGGCATGACCGGCATCACCATCAAGGACGAGCGCAAGGAGAAAGTCGATTTCTCGGACCCTTACATGCGCTCCGAACAGTTCATGCTGGTGCGCGGCGATGAGAAGCGCTTCACGGATGCCAAGAGCTTTGCCGCCGACACGAAACTGCTGGTCGGCGCACAGCCCGGCACCACGCCTTTCTATACTGCCGTCTACAGCGTTCTCGACGGCGACGAGAAGAACCCGCGCATCAAGCTTTTCGAAACCTTCGGCGCCACCGTTCAAGCGCTCAAGGCCGGCGACGTCGACACAGTTCTGACCGATGGCACGGCCGGCAAGGGCTATGTGGATGCCTCCAATGGCGGGCTGAAGCTCGTCGGCGGCCCGCTCGGCACCGAGGATTTCGGCTTCATCTTCCCCAAGGGGTCAGATCTCGTAAAGCCGGTCAACGCCGCGATTGCTTCGCTCAAGGCCGATGGCACACTGGACGCGCTGAACAAAAAGTGGTTCCTCGACTACAAGATGGGCCAGTGAGGTCCATGGCGAAGTCGCGCGCTTGACCCGGATGTTCACGCCACAATGAACCTCCAGGCTCAAAACAGTTCCGACGGCGAGACACAGGGTTTTCCCTGGTGGCTCGCCGTTCTCGTCGCAATCGCGATTGCAATTGCCATCGCGATTGCCGTCAACGACCTCTATGTGCAGGTCTTCGAAACGGTCATTCACGGCCTCTGGGTCACGATCGGGGTCACACTCACGGCCTTCGTCCTCGCGTCAGCCATGGGCCTTGGCATCGCACTGATGGCGCTCTCCGGCTCCAAATGGGCACAGCAGACGGCGCGTTTCTACACCGAGATCATCCGCGGCGTTCCGATCCTCGTGCTCCTCTTCTACATCGCCTTTGTCGGCGCGCCCGCACTCACCGAAGCGATCAACGTTCTCGCCACGCCGCTGATCAAGGCCGGCGTCATGGACCCGCTGCTGGTGCGCGACATCTCGCTCATGTGGCGGGCGATCCTGGCGCTCACCATCGGCTATTCCGCCTTCATCAGCGAGGTTTTCCGCGCCGGCATCATGTCGGTCGACAAGGGCCAGATCGAAGCGGCGAAGTCGCTCGGCCTCTCGCGCTTCCAGCGCTTCCGCCTCGTTGTGCTGCCGCAGGCGATCCGCGTGATCCTGCCCCCGCTCGGCAACGACTTCGTTGCCATGGTCAAGGATTCCTCGCTCGTCTCCGTGCTGGGCGTGCAGGACATCACCCAACTCGGCAAGGTCTATGCCTCGGGCTCGTTTCGCTTCTTCGAGACCTATTCCATCGTGGCTTATGTCTATCTGATCCTCACCGTCGGCCTGTCTCTAGGCCTCAGACGGCTTGAAAAGCGGCTTCGGCGCAACCAGATGCGATGAACATGAAGATTGCCGAGCTTTTCAAAAATTGATATGAGCCCAGACATGACGATACCCACGGCAAAAAGCGGCATTTTCGAGCATGTCTTCGTGCTCCAGGACAGGAAGCGTCTTCCTGCCCGCTTCTTTGCCGCAATCTCTGGCGCGCTCAACACCCGCCTATCGTGATCCGCGCCTGCGGTCTTTGCGGCCGCCTTCAGCCAATCCAAAAATCTCCAAGCTTTCGGGATGAAACATCATGAGCGCACCGCGTACCCTCTATGACAAGATCTGGGACGATCACCTGGTCAGCCAGGCCGATGACGGCACCTGTCTTCTCTATATCGACCGTCACCTCGTTCACGAAGTGACGAGCCCCCAGGCCTTCGAAGGCCTGCGCATGGCCGGCCGCAAGGTTCACGCGCCTGAAAAGACGCTGGCCGTCGTTGACCACAACGTGCCGACCTCGCCGGATCGCCACCTCGGCATCAAGAACGAGGAAAGCCGCATCCAGGTCAAGGCGCTCGCCAAGAACGCCGCTGACTTCAACGTCGAGTACTATTCCGAGAACGACAAGCGCCAGGGCATCGTGCACATCGTCGGTCCCGAACAGGGCTTCACGCTGCCGGGCATGACCATCGTCTGCGGCGACAGCCACACCTCCACGCATGGCGCTTTCGGCGCGCTGGCGCATGGCATCGGCACGTCGGAAGTGGAACACGTTCTGGCGACCCAGACGCTGATCCAGAAGAAGGCCAAGAACATGCTGGTGCGCGTTGACGGCAAGCTGCCGGAAGGCGTCACCGCCAAGGATATCGTGCTCGCCATCATCGGCGAAATCGGCACGGCCGGCGGCACCGGCCACGTCATCGAATTCGCCGGCGAAGCGATCCGCGCGCTTTCCATGGAAGGCCGCATGACGGTCTGCAACATGACCATCGAAGGCGGCGCCCGCGCCGGCCTCATCGCCCCGGACGAAAAGACCTTCGAATATATCAAGGACAAGCCGCGCGCGCCGAAGGGCGAAGCGCTGGAAAAGGCCATCGAATACTGGAAGACGCTGCACACGGACGAAGGCGCGCATTACGACAAGGTCGTCGTTCTCGACGCCGCCGCCCTGCCGCCCATCGTCTCCTGGGGCTCCTCGCCGGAAGACGTCGTGTCCGTCGAAGGCATCGTGCCGAACCCGGACGATATCCATGACGAAAACAAGCGCACCTCCAAGTGGCGCGCGCTGGACTATATGGGCCTGAAGCCGGGCACGAAGATCACCGATATCGCCATCGACCGCGTCTTCATCGGCTCCTGCACCAACGGCCGCATCGAAGACCTGCGCGCTGTTGCCAAGGTCGTCGAAGGCAAGAAGGTGGCCGGCTCCGTCAACGCCATGATCGTTCCGGGCTCCGGCCTCGTGAAGGAACAGGCCGAAGCCGAAGGCCTCGACAAGATCTTCAAGGAAGCCGGCTTCGACTGGCGCGAGCCGGGCTGCTCCATGTGCCTCGCCATGAACGACGACCGCCTGAAGCCGGGCGAACGCTGCGCCTCGACCTCGAACCGCAACTTCGAAGGCCGCCAGGGCTTCAAGGGCCGCACGCATCTCGTGTCGCCCGCCATGGCCGCCGCAGCGGCGATTGCCGGCCACTTCGTCGACATCCGCGACTTCAAGTAAGTCAAGGCTGAGGGAAGATTGGAAAGGCGTCCGCTCCGGCGGGCGCTTTTTTTGTTAAGTCGTGTAAGCGCTTAGGGGCATCGTGGGCGTTCTTGCGGCCGCCTGTATGCGGGGCCTGTCGCAGGGAGAGAGGCCTTTTGCCGCCATAAATCGAGTAATCACCCCCTCACCAGGCCTGCCAAACCAATCGGCTACGCCTCTTGGGGCAGGCTATCCTCTCCCCAAGGGGAGAGGAGGGAGACCACGGCGCGGCTCCAGCTCGCTTCTCCCCACCGGGGAGAAGATGCCGGCAGGCAGATGAGGGGGGAACGGCACCCAAAGAGGGTGCGGAGTTTTCACTCCGCCGACAACCGCCCGATGCGCCCCATCATAAAGGCCTCGGCTGCCGCCAGCTTCGCACGATCAATTCCCGTCTCCAAATCCCTGGTGCGCAGCAAATCCACCAACGCCCCGGTCGCGACATTCCCCTTGGCTCCCGGCGCATAAGGACACCCGCCAAGACCGCCGACCGCGCTGTCAAAGGTCCGCAGCCCCAAATCCAGGCTCGCCTCGACATTCGAAAGCGCCCGGTTGCCCGTGTCATGATAATGCCCGGCTAAGCGCGACGCGGGAACGGCCTGCAGCACCTCATGAAGCATCGCTTTAATCGTCTCGGGCGTGCCCGCCCCAATCGTATCGCCGAGCGAAACCTCGTAGCACCCGCCAGCGATCAGCCGCTCCGCAACGGCCCGGACAGAAGACGGCGCAATCGGCCCCTCATAGGGACAGGCGACGACACAGGAGACATAGCCGCGTACCGGAATGCCCGCAGCCCGCGCCGCATCGAGAACCGGGGCAAAGCGCCCAAAACTCTCCTCGATCGAGCAATTGATGTTCTTCTGGCTGAACGTTTCGGACGCCGAAGCGAAGATCGCCACCTCATCCGCACCCGCCGCCAGCGCCGCCTCGAACCCCTTCATGTTCGGCGTCAGCACGCCATAGGTCACGCCCGGCCGTCGCTTGATGCCCGCCATGACCTGACCCGCATCCGCCATCTGCGGCACCCATTTCGGCGACACGAAACTCGCCGCCTCGATCTTGGCGAATCCGGCTTCAGAGAGGAGATCGATCAGCGCGATCTTGTCGGCTGTGGGCACGATCTCCTTCTCGTTCTGCAGACCGTCGCGCGGGCCGACTTCGTAAATCGTCACGAACTCAGTCATCGACGGCGTCCTTGAGCTTCACAAGCATCGCCCCGCCTTCAGCCTGCCCGCCTTCGCTGGCAAACACGGTCTCCACGACCCCGTCACGCGGCGCCTTCAGCGTATGCTCCATCTTCATCGCCTCCATGACGAGAAGCCGGTCTCCTGCCTTCACCGTATCGCCAGCCTTGACCTCGATAAGGCGCACGACACCGGTCATCGGCGCGAGAATGTCGCCGGAGGAGCCATGCGCGGCATCCGCACCGACAAGCGGGTCGGGGTAGAGGAAAACATAGGTTTCGCCGTCGAGAAGGACGGAGACAGACTTGCCGGCGCGGGTCGGGGTGACGACCACGCGTGCGGAGAGGTTGGCAGACGCGCCGTTGCGGTCGGTGCGGGCGGAGATGGTAAGCGCAGCGGGCTTGGCACCCCCCTCTGCCCTGCCGGGCATCTCCCCCTCAAAGGGGGAGATTGGCCGTGCGGCAGCCGCTTGCTCCCACTCTCCCCCCTCGAGGGGGAGATGTCGCGAAGCAACAGAGGGGGGTGCTCCGAATGAAACGCTCACCTGAGAAAACGTCGCCTCACCGACATCGCCCAAAAGGCGATACTCCTTGCCATCCGAGACAAGCCGCCGCTCCAGCCGCTCCGCCTCATGCAAGAAGACCACCCGATGCGCCGCCTCCCCCCAATGCCGGAAACCGGCGAAGGAAGCCTCAGGATCGATCTCCAACGCCGCGAATACCGCGGCAAAAATCGCGTCCTCAGAAAGCTCCGGCTTACGCAACAGCCCATCCAGATGACGTTCGATCAGCCCCGCATCCATCCGCCCGGCGCGGAAAATCTCATCCCCCGACAGCGCCCGCAGGAAATCGCGATTGGTCGCAAGCCCGGCGATATGCGTACCGCCCAGCGCCGCGCCCAGCCGGTCCAGCGCCGCATCGCGCGTTTCGCCATGGGCAATCACCTTTGCGATCATCGGATCGTAAAAGGGCGACACGGCGTCGCCGCCGGCCACTCCGCCATCGATGCGCACGCCGTTGCCTGAACAGAATGCCAGATAATCGATCCGCCCGGCCTGCGGCAGGAAACCGCCCGCCGGGTCTTCCGCATATAGCCGAGCCTCGACGGCATGACCATGAATCCGAATATCATCCTGCGTGACCGGCAGCGGCTCGCCGCTTGCGACGCGCAATTGCCACTCGACCAGATCGAAGCCGGTGATCGCTTCCGTGACAGGATGTTCGACCTGAAGCCGCGTGTTCATTTCCATGAACCAGAACCCGTCTGGCCGCAGCGGCCCCGAACCATCGGCAATGAATTCGATGGTACCCGCGCCCTTGTAGTTCACCGCCGCTGCCGCCTCGATCGCCGCGCCCGTCATCGCCGCGCGCACCGCCTCGCTCATGCCGGGCGCCGGTGCTTCCTCGATCACCTTCTGGTGCCGTCGCTGAAGCGAGCAATCGCGCTCGAAGAGATGAACGATGTTGCCCTGGCTGTCACCGAAGACCTGCACCTCGATATGGCGCGGCGAGGAAATGTATTTCTCGATCAGCACCTTGTCGTCGCCGAAGGAAGACTTCGCCTCGCGCCGGCAGCTTTCCAGCGCCGCAGCGAACTCCTCCGCTCGCTCGACCCTACGCATGCCCTTGCCGCCGCCACCGGCAGACGCCTTGATCAACACCGGATAGCCGATGCGATCTGCCTCGCCCTGAAGAAACGCCGCATCCTGTGCGTCACCATGATAACCCGGCACCACAGGAACGCCTGCCTCTTCCATCAGGCGTTTCGCCGCATCCTTCAGCCCCATCGCCCGGATGGATGCGGCCGACGGACCGATGAAGACAAGGCCCGCCCTTTCGACCGCGTCCACAAAATCCGGGTTTTCCGAAAGAAACCCGTAGCCCGGATGGATGGCTTCGGCACCCGTCGCCACTGCGGCGGCAATAATTTTTTCGCCGGATAAGTAACTTTCGCGCGCCGGTGAGGGGCCGATATGCACAGCCTCATCCGCCTGCCGCACATGTTGCGCATTCGCGTCCGCGTCCGAATAGACGGCAACGGTCCGGACACCGAGCCGCCTAGCAGTACGAATGATGCGGCAGGCTATTTCGCCGCGATTGGCAATCAGGATCTTGGAAAACATGTCTTCACCTCACATCCTGAACAGGCCGAATTTCGTGTCTTCGACGGGCGCGTTCAGCGCAGCCCGCAGGGACAATGCCACGACATCGCGGGTCTTTTCCGGATCAATGATCCCGTCGTCCCAAAGCCGCGCCGAGGCGTAGAGCGGGGCCGATTGCAGCTCAAACTGTTCGAGCGTCGGGCGTTTGAACTCCGCCTCGTCCTCCACCGACCATGTGCCGCCCTTGGCCTCGATGCCGGCGCGGCGAACACTCGCTAGAACGCCTGCCGCCTGGGGCCCGCCCATGACGGAAATGCGGGCATTGGGCCACATCCAGAGAAAGCGTGGTCCGTAAGCGCGGCCGCACATGCCGTAATTGCCCGCACCATAGGAGCCGCCGATGATGACCGTCACCTTGGGAACGGCAGCGGTGGAGACAGCCGCAACCAGCTTCGCCCCGTCCTTGGCAATCCCGCCGGCCTCGTATTTCGAACCGACCATGAAGCCGGTGATATTCTGCAGGAAGAGAAGCGGGATTTTGCGCTGGCAGCAGAGCTCGATGAAATGCGCGCCTTTTTGCGAGCTTTCGGAGAAGAGTACGCCATTGTTGGCGATGATCCCTACCGGCACGCCATCGATATGGGCAAAACCGGTCACGAGCGTCGTGCCGTAACGCGGCTTGAACTCATCGAAATCCGAACCGTCGACGATGCGGGCGATCACCTCGCGCACATCATAGGGTGTCTTCGCATCTGCGGGCACGAGACCCATAATGTCGGAGGCCGGATGAAGCGGCGCGCGCGTGGCCTGCAGCGCGATATTCGGCTGCGGCGCGGGACCGAGATGCTTCACGATCTGGCGAGCTAGCGCCAGCGCGTGATCGTCATCGTCGGCGAGATAGTCTGCGACACCGGAAAGGCGCGTATGTGTATCGCCGCCGCCCAGCGTCTCCGCGTCGATCACCTCGCCCGTCGCTTCCTTTACCAGCGGCGGGCCGGCGAGAAAGATCGTGCCCTGGTTCTTGACGATGATCGTCTGGTCGCACATGGCCGGCACATAGGCCCCGCCGGCCGTGCAGGAGCCCATAACAACGGCGATCTGTGCAATGCCGGCAGCACTCATGCGCGCCTGATTGTAGAAGATGCGGCCGAAATGTTCCTTATCCGGAAACACTTCGTCCTGGTTGGGCAGGTTCGCTCCCCCTGAGTCCACCAGATAGAGGCAGGGCAGCCGGTTCTCAGCAGCGATTTCCTGCGCCCGCAGATGCTTCTTCACCGTCAGCGGATAGTAAGTCCCACCTTTCACAGTGGCGTCGTTGCAGACAATCATGCAATCGCGGCCCCGGACCTTGCCGATTCCGGCAATCACGCCGGCCGACGGGATATCGTCGTCATAAACGCCGGTCGCGGCGAAGAGCCCGATTTCCAGGAAAGGCGAGCCAGGATCGAGAAGCCCAGCCACCCGGTCGCGCGGAAGCAATTTGCCGCGCTTCACATGCCGGTCCCGCGCGGCCTGCGGACCACCGGCCATGATGCGCCGCGCCTCGGCCTCTATTGCCCCGCGATGAACCAGCATCGCAGCGCGGTTGGTGTCAGCTTCCGGGGGAAGCGGTGTTCCGATGATTGTCATGGCTTCACTCCCGGCTTCAACGCATCGCATTCATCAATTCGCGGCCGATCAGCATGCGCCGGATTTCCGACGTGCCGGCCCCGATTTCCATCAGCTTGGCATCGCGGAACAGGCGGCTCACCGCGCTGTCGTTGAGGAAGCCCGCACCGCCCATCGCCTGCACGGCCTGATGCGCCACTTCCATGCCTTTTTCGGAGGCATAGAGTACGCAAGCGGCCGCATCCTGCCGGGTGATCTGCCCCCGATCGCAGGCGGCCGCTGCAGCATAGACATAGGCGCGGGACGAGTTCATCGCCGTGTACATATCGGCGATCTTGCCCTGCATGAGCTGGAAATCGCCGATGGACTGGCCGAACTGCTTGCGCTCGACCATATAGGGCATGATCTCATCAAGGCAGGCCGCCATGATGCCAAGCCCGATGCCGGAGAGCACCACGCGCTCGAAATCGAGACCGGACATCAGCACGCGCGCGCCCTTGCCCTCCTCGCCGAGCACGTTCTCGAACGGCACTTCGACATTCTCGAAGATGAGTTCGCCCGTGTTCGAGCCTCGCATGCCGAGCTTGTCGAAATGGGTGGAGGTCGAAAATCCCTTCATCGTCTTTTCGATGATGAAGGCCGTCACGCCCTTGGAGCCAGCCTCGGGGTCGGTCTTGGCATAGACCACCAGCGTGTCGGCATCCGGCCCGTTCGTGATCCAGTATTTCGAGCCGTTCAGCACATAGCGATCGTTTCGCTTTTCGGCCCGCAGCTTCATCGAGATCACATCGGAGCCGGCACTCGTCTCCGACATGGCGAGCGCGCCGATATGTTCGCCGGAGACGAGCTTCGGCAGATACTTACGCTTCTGCTCCGCATTGCCGTTCAGCTTGATCTGGTTGACGCAGAGATTGGAATGCGCGCCGTAGGACAGCGACACGGAAGCCGAAGCGCGGGCGATCTCCTCGACCACGATCGTATGCGCCAGATAGCCCATATCGACGCCGCCGAACTCTTCCGGCACCGTCACGCCGAGAAAGCCCAGGTCGCCCATTTCGGGCCAGAGTTCGTTGGGGAAAGCATTGCCTCGATCGATCTCGGCGGCGCGCGGCTTCAGCCTCTCCTGCGCCCAGCGATGCGCGGCCTCCTGCAGGGCCTCGATTTCCTCGCTATGACCGAACCGCATGGTATGATGGAACATGTCTTCCTCCCGTTGCTGCGTATCGCTAAGGCCCCTTCCCGAGCCTGTGTCAGCAACACGCGAATTGCCGTTTCAAATCACGCTCTTCAGCACCATCTCGACATAGAGTTCTTCGATCTTCTCGCGGCTGAGACGCCCCCCGGTGCGATACCAGGTGTTGACGCCGGTCAGCATCGCGAGAATGGCCATGGCGGCGACATGCGGCTCCTCCAGCCGGAATTCGCCCGCCTCGGCCCCTTGAGCGAGGATTGATTTCAGTTCGCCTTCGTAAGTCTTGCGCAACGCTTCAACGACCGCGAACCCTTCCGGCTCCAGCGCGCGCAACTCCATGTAGGAAATGAAGACGGCATCGGCGCGGCTGATATGGTGGCGGATATGGAACCGGGCAAAGCGCGTCAGCGCTGCGCGCGGAGTTTCGCCGTCCCGCCGCTCCTCAGTGTAAGCGGCCAGCAACTCCTCCATATGCTCCTTCATGAGCGTCACGAGGATCTGCTGCTTGGTGGGGAAATATTGATAAAGCGCGCTCGCCTGCACGCCGACGGCTGACGCAATTTGGCGCATCGAAACGGCATCGTAGCCGTGACGCGCAAAGAGCTTCAAGCTCTCCCCCCGGATCGCCCGCGCCGTCGTCTCGCCGTTTGCGCCTGCCTGCCGTGCCATCTCCCCTCCCGAAAGAAATGAACATTCGTTAAATTAATCGCCCGAATTGGTGATGGTGTCAAGCTGTGAAACTCACTGGCCCGTACAAACAAAAAAACCGCCGGGCTAGTCACCCGGCGGTTCTAATCGTTCAGCCGAAATAGTCGGCTCTTATTCGAAGAATTCCTTCATCTTGGCGAAGAACCCGGAGGATTCCGGGTTGTTCTCCTTCGACGAAATCTGGTCGAATTCCTGCAGCAGTTCACGCTGGCGCTTGGTCAGCTTCTGCGGTGTTTCGATCATGATCTGGATGTAGAGATCGCCGGTCTGGTTGGACCGCATGATCGGCATGCCCTTGCCCTTGAGGCGGAACTGCTTGCCGGTCTGCGTGCCTTCCGGGATCGTCACCCGCGATTTCGTGCCATCCAGCGTCGTCACGTCGAACTTGCCGCCGAGCGCCGCCGTCGTCATCGAGACGGGCACGGAGCAGTATAGGTCCGCGCCTTCGCGCTGGAAGAACTGGTGCGGCTTCACCGACATGAAGATATAGAGATCGCCCGCCGGCCCGCCGCGAAGCCCGGCCTCGCCCTCGCCCGTCAGGCGAATGCGCGTGCCGTCCTCGATGCCGGCCGGGATGTTGACCGACAGAGACCGCTCTTCCTGAATCCGGCCATGACCATGGCACTTGGTGCAGGGATCGGTGATCGTCTGGCCGCGACCCTGACAGGTCGGGCAGGTGCGTTCGATCGAGAAGAAGCCCTGCGCCGCGCGCACACGCCCGGCACCCTGACAGGTCGGGCAGGTGGTCGGCTTCGTGCCGGGCTTGGCGCCCGATCCGTTGCAGACGTCGCACGAGATCGTAGTCGGAACCCGGATCTGCGCCGTCTTGCCGGCGTAAGCTTCCTCGAGCGAAATCTCCATGTTGTAGCGAAGGTCCGCGCCGCGTTCGCGACCGCCGGAGGGTCGACGACCGCGGCCGCCACCCATCATTTCGCCAAAGATATCCTCGAAGATATCCGAGAAGCCGCCACCCGCGAAGCCCTGGCCACCGCCCCCGAAGGGACTGCCGCCGCCCATGCCGCCCTGCTCGAAGGCTGCATGGCCGAAACGGTCATAGGCTGCCCGCTTCTGCGGGTCCTTGAGCGTTTCATAAGCCTCGTTGATTTCCTTGAACTTCTTCTCGGCTTCCTTGTCATCCGGATTCTTGTCCGGATGATATTTCATTGCCATCTTGCGAAAGGCGCTTTTCAGCTCCTTTTCGTCGGCTGTCTTGGAGACGCCGAGCAATTCGTAAAAATCCGCCTTTGCCATCGTCAGTCAGCTCCGCTTCCCGAGTGTCCGGCCAGGATCAGGTCTTTGTCAGACCCGATCCGGCCGGTTTGGCATCAGGCCGACTTTTTCTTGTCGTCGTCGACTTCTTCATATTCGGCGTCGACAACCTTATCGTCGGCCGAAGCACCGTGAGCGCCGGCTTCCGCAGCCTGGCTCTGTTCATACATGGCCTGACCGAGCTTCATGGAGACTTCCATAAGCGTCTGCGTGCGGGCCTGCAGTTCGGCCAGATCCGGCTCTGCCTTTTCGACGGCTTCCTTCAGGCTGGCGATGGCATCCGCGATCGCGGTACGATCGGCTTCGGAGACCTTGTCGCCATAGTCCTTCAGCGACTTTTCCGAGGAGTGGATCAGGCTTTCGGCCTGGTTCTTGGCTTCCACGGTTTCGCGGCGCTTCTTGTCGGCGTCGGCATTGGCCTCGGCGTCCTTCACCATCTTCTCGATCTCGGCGTCGGAGAGACCCCCGGAAGCTTGGATACGAATCTGGTGCTCCTTGCCGGTGCCCTTGTCCTTGGCCGAAACCTGCACGATGCCGTTGGCGTCGATGTCGAACGTGACTTCGATCTGCGGGACACCGCGCGGTGCCGGCGGGATGCCGACGAGGTCGAACTGGCCGAGCAGCTTGTTGTCTGCGGCCATTTCGCGCTCACCTTGGCTGACGCGGATGGTCACGGCGTTCTGATTGTCTTCGGCCGTCGAGAAGGTCTGGCTCTTCTTCGTCGGGATCGTCGTGTTGCGATCAATCAGACGGGTGAAGACGCCACCGAGCGTTTCGATGCCGAGCGACAGCGGGGTCACGTCGAGCAGCAGAACGTCCTTGACGTCGCCCTGCAGAACCCCGGCCTGGATGGCAGCGCCCATGGCAACCACTTCATCCGGGTTCACGCCCTTGTGCGGCTCCTTGCCGAACAGCTGCTTGACGACTTCCTGCACCTTCGGCATGCGGCTCATGCCGCCGACGAGAACGACTTCATCGATCTCGGCAGCCGTGACGCCGGCGTCCTTGAGGGCTGCCTTGCACGGTGCGACAGTGCGCTGGACGAGATCGTCGACCAGGGCTTCGAACTTGGCGCGCGTCAGCTTCAGCGTCAGGTGCTTCGGGCCGGAAGCATCCGCCGTGATGAACGGCAGGTTGATTTCGGTCTGCTGCGAGGACGACAGTTCGATCTTGGCCTTTTCGGCAGCTTCCTTGAGGCGCTGCAGAGCGAGCTTGTCCTTCTTCAGGTCGATGCCGTTGTCCTTCTTGAACTCGTCGGCAAGATATTCGACGAGACGCATGTCGAAGTCTTCACCGCCGAGGAACGTATCGCCGTTGGTCGACTTCACTTCGAAGACGCCGTCGCCGATTTCGAGAACCGAGATATCGAACGTACCGCCGCCAAGGTCGTAAACGGCAATCGTCTTGCCTTCGCGCTTGTCGAGGCCGTAAGCCAGAGCAGCCGCAGTCGGCTCGTTGATGATGCGGAGCACTTCAAGACCAGCGATCTTGCCGGCATCCTTGGTGGCCTGGCGCTGGGCGTCATTGAAGTAGGCCGGAACGGTGATGACGGCCTTTTCGACCTTCTCGCCGAGATAGGCTTCCGCCGTTTCCTTCATCTTCTGGAGAACCATGGCGGAGATCTGCGACGGAGAATAATCCGTGCCGCCGGCCTTCACCCAGGCGTCGCCATTGCCGCCGCGAACGATCTGGTAGGGCACCAGGCCCTTGTCCTTTTCAACCATCTTGTCGTCGAAACGGCGACCAATGAGGCGCTTGACGGCGAAAAGCGTGTTTTCCGGGTTGGTCACAGCCTGGCGCTTGGCCGGCTGGCCGACGAGGCGCTCGCCATCGTCGTTGAAGGCGACCATCGAAGGCGTCGTGCGCGCGCCTTCGGCATTCTCGATAACCCGGGCATCCTTGCCATCCATGACGGAAACGCAGGAGTTGGTCGTTCCGAGGTCGATACCAATTACTTTAGCCATGTTCATTCTCTCCTTGAAGCAAGCTGCCGGGACCCGGTCAGGCATTCCTTGGCAGCCCCTAACGGGATTACACTTGTCTATCGCAGCCGAAACTGCGGCGATGCGGGGTATATAAGGAGCGATTTTTCGCTCTGCAAGGCGGATTTGCCCTGCAAACCTACAGATTTGCGGTGATTTTGCATGCGAGCCTTGCGCAGGGATGATCCCCGCAAAGCCCTGCCTCAGTTGCCGTTGATGATGTCGAGCAAGGTCTTCGGACGTCCGCCCTGCGGCCGGTTGTTCGCGGCGCCCACATCGCCCGGCGGAACGGGCCCTTCCAGCGTGCTGCCCGGAATGTCACCCGGCGGAACCGGACCCTCCAGAACCGACCCGTCCGGACGGGGTCTCGCATTCGCCGGAGCCTGATTGACAGACGCCGGTGGCACTGGCGCGGGCGGTGTGTTGGCGACGGGTGGCGGCTGGTTGGCAGCAGGGGGTGGCACACGGCGCTCCGGTTTCGACGGCGTGCCATTGAGGAAGTCCGAGATGATATCCGTCAGCGTACGGCCCTGTTCCGGCGCGTCACGCGCTGCCATCGGTGTGTTCTTTGGCGGTTGCGATGCTACGATCGGCCCGCCCGACGTACCGAAGAGCGGACCGGGCGTCTTGCCCTTTTCCGCCTGCACCATGAACTGATGCCAGCTCTCGGCCGGAAGCCCGCCACCGGTCACCTTCTTCATCGGCGTGCCGTCGTCGTTGCCGAACCAGACACCGGTGGTCATGTCAGAGGTGAAGCCAACGAAAAGTGCGTCGCGCGATGACTGCGTCGTGCCCGTCTTGCCGGCTACCTGCCAGCCGGAAAGCCTTGCCGACCGACCGGTGCCTTCATTGACCACCCGCATCATCATGCCGTTCATCATGGCGACGATATTCGGCTCGAGCACGCGGGGCGGCGCGTCATACGTGTTTTCGTAAAGAACCTTGCCCTTGGCCGTGGTGATGCGCCGCACGACATGCGGCGTGGCCTTGTAGCCGCCGTTCATGAAGGGCGCATAGGAGGCCGTCAGATCCATGAGGGTGACTTCCGAGGTACCGAGCGCAATGGAGGCATTCGGCTGCAGATCGGCCTCGATGCCCATGCGATGGGCGACCTTGATCACCTGCTGCGGACCTGCCTCCATGACAAGCTGGGCGGCAATGGTGTTGAGCGAATGCGCCAACGCATAGGAGAGCGTGACAGGGCCGTTATACTTCTTTTCATAGTTTTCCGGTGTCCAGTCACCAATGCGGACGGGTGCGTCATTGCGCACCGAGTCCGGCGTGGCACCCTGTTCGAGCGCTGCGGCATAGACGAAGGGCTTGAAGGCCGAGCCTGGCTGGCGCAGCGCCTTGTAGGCGCGGTCATACTGGCTTTCGGCATAGTCCTTGCCGCCGACCAGCGCGCGAATTGCACCGGTCCCGTCGATGGCGACAAGTGCGCCTTGGCTCACATTCAGCCGCTTGCCTTCCTTGGTGATGGCATTGCGGATGACATCGCCGGCTTCGGTCTCCAGCGCGGGATCGATGGTCGTGTCGACGATCAGGTCTTCCTTCACATCACCGACCATGTCGTGCAGCTTGTCCATCACCATGTCGGCGACATATTGCCCGGCGCTCGACATGTAAGGCCGCGCCGGATCAGGCGTCTGCGCGAGCGCGCTCTGCACCTGGTTCTCGTTGATGTAACCCGCCTCGCGCATCGCGCCGAGAACGACTTCTGCACGGGCTTTCGCGGCCGCGGGATCCTTCGCAGGCGAAAGCCGTGACGGCGCCTTGAGGAGACCCGCGATGGTCGCCGCTTCCATCAGGTTCAAATCGCGCGCCGATTTGTTGTAATAGCGCCGCGCTGCCGCTTCCACGCCATAGGCATTCGCGCCGAAATAGACGCGATTGAGATACATGGCGAGGATCTCGTCCTTGGTGAACTTGTGCTCGAGCCAGATGGCGAGCAGTACTTCCTGCACCTTGCGTTCCATGGTGCGCTCAGGCGTCAGGAACAGGTTCTTGGCCAGCTGCTGGGTCAGTGTCGAGCCGCCCTGCACCGTGTGACCGCTGACAAGGTTCGTCACCACGGCGCGGGCAAGGCCGATGGGGTCAAAGCCGAAATGGTAGTAGAAGCGCCGGTCCTCGATCGAGATGACGGCTTGCGGCAGATAGGGCGACATGCTGTCAAGGCTCAGGGCCTCGCCGCCGGTTGAGCCGCGATTGGCGATAATCGACCCGTCTGCTGCGACGATCTTGATGTTCGGCGGCCGGTCCGGGATCGACCAGGAGGTCGCATTCGGCATCTGCGCGCCGTAATAGAGGAAGATCGCCCCGATGCCGATCGCGCCCCAGATGGCAAGCACGATCCCCCAATAGATCATCGACCGGATGAGCCCGAAGAACCCTCGACCCGAACGCTGCCGCGATCGCTTCGCCGAGGCTTTCGAGCCCCCCTCGCCGCGCCGGGAACCGCCACTGCGAGAATTGCCGCGCGAACCACGCGACGGGCCGCCGACGCGATCGCTTTCGCTCGCGTTCAATCCACCATCGAACGAGGGCTCGATGCGCCTGTCACTGTCGTCGTGTCTTGCCATTCCGCCGGGTTTTGTCCTTGAGGGCTTCTTGGGCCTATCGAGCCTGTGTCGCCCTGAACTTTAAATGTGGCGGTTTAAGGGGGCGTTAAACATTCTGACATGCAGCGCCAAACGGAACAGAAAAGGGCCGGCGCAGCGCCGGCCCCTCTCGAAAACACGTGGAATCCGGCCGGCTCAGGCTGCCAGCGCATCCATGATTCGGATCCAGGAGCGGATGCCCTTGCGATAGGATTCCAGATTGTACTTCTCGTTCGGCGAATGAATACGGTCATCGGCCAGCGCGAAGCCTGCCAGCAGCGACTGCATCCCGAGCATGGACTGGAAATCGCCCACGATCGGGATCGACCCGCCCATGCCGATCATCAGAGCGGGCTTGGCCCATTCCTGCGACAGCGCCTCGCGCGCCTTGTTGAGGAGCGGTGAATCGTAAGGCAGCTGGATTGCCGGCGAACCGCCGTGCTCGTGGAATTCGACCGAGCAATCGGCCGGAATGCGCGATTTCACATATGCGCGGAAGCTCTCACGGATCTTCGCCGGCTCCTGCTTGCCCACAAGGCGGAACGAGATCTTCGCCGAGGCCTGTGCCGCGATGACGGTCTTGAAGCCGCCACCGGTATAGCCGCCGATGATGCCGTTGACCTCGGCCGTCGGGCGTGCCCAGGTGAGTTCGAGAATGGAGCGACCCTTTTCACCGGACGGGATCGAGAGGCCGATCGAGCCGAGGAAATCCTCCCCGGTGCGACCGAGCTCCTCCCACTTCGCCTTGATGTCGGCGGGCGTTTCTTCCACGCCGTCATAGAAACCGGCAAGCGTGACGGCACCGTTCTCGTCGTGGAGACCGGCGAGAATATCGGAAAGAATGTGGATCGGGTTGGCGGCAGCACCACCGTAATAGCCCGAATGCAGGTCGCGGCTGGCCGCTTTGACGACGATCTCTTCCCCGACGAGGCCGCGAAGCCCGGCAGAGATCGCCGGTGTCTCCGCATCCCACATGGACGTATCGCAAACCAGCGCGAAATCGGCCTTGAGCTCGTCCCTGTTGGCTTGGAGGAAGGGCTTCAGCGACGGCGAACCGGATTCTTCCTCGCCTTCGAACAGAATGGTCACGCGCACGGGCAGCGTGCCCTTCACGTCCTTGTAGGCGCGAACGGCTTCGACGAAGGTCAGCAACTGACCCTTGTCGTCGGACGTGCCGCGGCCGGTGATGATCTTGCGGCCGGACGCTTCCTGCTTGATGGACGGCTCGAAGGGATCGGTCTCCCAAAGCTCGATCGGATCGACCGGCTGAACGTCGTAATGGCCGTAGAACAGCACGTGAGGGCTATCGGCCTTTTCACCGGCGTGATGCGCCACCACCATCGGATGGCCGGCAGTGTCGCGCACAGATGCCTCGAACCCGAGGCCGGTCAACACCGAGACGAGATACCCCGCGGCCTTGCGGCACTCGTCCTTGAAGGCGGGATCGGTCGAGATCGACTTGATGCGAACGAGTTCGAAAAGCCGCTCCAGGCTTGAGGGCAGGTTTTCATCCGCGCGGGACAGCACGTTGTCGATTTGAGCCATGACAGGATATCCGATGTTGTTTGGCAGGTGGGTTGGGCGCGACCTTAACCGACAATGGCTCAGACAGGAATTCGTTTTCTTTCCGAAATCGGCCCCGGAGCGGCTTGGGGATCTTCCTCGAGCCTGCGGGCCGTCTCGACCAGCCAGCGCATGTATTCCAGCATCAGTTCACGCTCGAAGCGGCGGAAGCCGCTGAACATCGCATCCTCGGCGTCCCGCGCCGCCTGCTCCGCCTCGTCCCGCAGCGCCTTGGCGCGATCCGTGAGGAAGAGCAGCTGCGCTCGCTTGTCGCTCGGATGCGCGCGTCGCTCGATGAGCCCGTCACGTTCCATGCGGGTGAGCGTGTTGGCCATGGTGGCCTGCTCGATATCCAGCCTGTCGACAAGCTGGCGCTGTGTCAGTCCATCCTCGCTCCAGAGCGCGACCAGGATCGGATACTGACCCGGAGAAAAGCCGAGGCCCGCCGCACGCTCCTGAAACGATCGCGCAAAGCCGCGGGCCAGAAGGCTCGAAAGATAGATTGCGGAGCTGGAGAGATCGAAGGCCATGCCGTCCCTGATACAAGAGGCGGCGATTCGCGGCAATGCGAACCACAGCAGGCTATGCAACTTGAGAGACAGCTAATTCAACAGAGGGAAACTTCAAAACGCAAAAGCCGCCATGGCCTGGAGGGGGGACGCCATGGCGGCTTGCGATTTGGGGACAAAGACCCGGAGAGGGGGGATGAGGTCTTTGTCCACGTCTGACAATGGCGGGGGACAGGCCGTTTGTCAGACAGCGGCGTGATCAATCGCCGACGCCCTCAAAATGGCCGCCGGAATGTGGCTTTTCAAGGTCATGGGGATTACAAATTGGTAATCCAGACTTACTTGAATCACGCTTCCGGGCGCGAGGCCACAATTTTCCAAGGCATTGATTTTGAAAAGAAATGGGCCGCAACGGAGGGGCAATTCCGTTGCGGCCGGGATGTAACGCGGCACCATGGGGCGATGACACCGCAAGCGACGCGAAATTTCTAAGGGGGACGGTTTCGCGCCGGCCGGGCCGCAGGCGGCGGCCTCTGAGGATCAAGGTGCCGGCTGAAAATGGCGATTTGATGATCGCGATTTCAGTTCGGGCAGGTCCTGAGCTGGGCCGCATAGCGATAGGCAATCTTGGTAAAGCGTTGCGCACCGTTGAGAGCATCGGCATTGCCGACATAGGTCCGCCGCGCATAGCCCTGCTGCCCGGAATGATAGGCGAGGTAGAGATTGTAGGGATCGTTCAGCGCGATCTGGTTCGTTTCGTAGCTCTTGCGGTGGAACCAGCCGGCGAAGTCGACCGCATCGGCAAAGCTGGTGCGCCGCGCTGTAAAGCGCCCGGTTTCGGCCATGTAATGCGACCAGGTTCCATCGAGCGCCTGAGAATAGCCGTAGGCCGTCGAGGGACGCGACCAGGGAATGAAGCCGAGAAGCTTCCTGCGCGGCGGGCGCGCATTCGAGCGGAAGCCGGATTCGGTATAGATCGTGGCAAGCAGGATCGGCGCCGGCACGCCCCAGCGCGCTTCAGCCTTTTTGGTCGCGTCGCGCCAATTGTTGAAGAAGCCGTCGTTTTCATCGAAGATCGCGCAGGCATTCGTCGTATGCCGCGGCACCGTCGCGCAGCCCGCCAACACCAGCAGACATGCCAGAAACACCCAACGCATCGTCATTACTCCATACAAATATGCCGACGACATGCGAACACGACACTGTTCGCAGAGGCGTGGACTGAAAGTCCGACCCGCCAGAAAACACCCTTGGCGGCGATCGGACCTCGAACTATTTATAATTGGTGAAGTTTAACGTTCGGTTTTTATCCAATCCGCACATCTCGCAATGCGGTCTCGGGGGCTCGGCAAGTTTCGCTTTGACAGGTGGCGGCAAGATGAGTAAGGGACCGGCTTGATTTTATTTCGTCTCAACCACCAGTCCGGCCCGACCGGGCTTCGATTGGCGACACACGAGGTTTCACCGTGGCGAAAGCAGAACTTGGCACGAAGCGTGTCGACCCGGATACGGGCCGCAAATTCTATGACCTGAACCGCGATCCGATCGTCTCGCCCTACACGGGCAAGTCCTATCCGCTCTCCTTCTTCGAAGAAACGAAGGTCAGCGCGCTGATGGAGAAGGAAGAAGAGGAAGACGTCGCAGAGGTCGATACCGAAAACACGGAAATCGAACTCGTCTCGCTCGAGGACGCCGATGACGATGCGGCAGGCGGCTCGGAAGACCTGCCCGATCTCGGCGACGATGACGTCGAACTCGATGACGATGATGACGATACCTTCCTCGAAGCCGACGAAGATGACGAGGACGACGACATGTCCGGCATCATCAGCGTCAACAGCGACGAAGACGAAGTCTGATTCTGAAAAGATTTCGCCCCGCAGAACGATCACGTTGGCGGGGCGGAGACGGAGCCGGAATAAAAATTTCCGAGTTTCGAATTTGGGGCTTGCCAACGCGATTAAGCAGCGTTATCAAGCCGCCACCTTCCGGGGACCCAAGCCTGGACAGTCGAGCGAAACGCTCGCAAGGATGGGGCTATAGCTCAGCTGGGAGAGCGCTTGCATGGCATGCAAGAGGTCAGCGGTTCGATCCCGCTTAGCTCCACCAAACCTTCCCGATATTCCAGTTCACATAAAGACGCAGAACATGTCATGCATGTGAAACGAGCGCGTTTGACGCGCTCACTCGACGGCGACGATTGACAGAAGGTCAACGGCCACCATGGATGCCGCCACAAGTGCCAGGATGCCGTAGGTCGTCCATTTCACGAAAGAATTCTTCACGCCGTCTCTCCATGCGGGTTTCCGATGGAGGGTAAACTGGTGGCGCGAAATGTGATTTTCAAGGCAGAACGGCTGCCCAATCGGCGCGTCCGCGTCAATTGGTCATGCGCGTCGTCTGATTCGCGACCTTTCCGCCGATATCGTTGAAAGCCTTGATAAGGCTCTGCATATCCGTGGCCTTGTAATAATTCGAGATGTCCCCGGCACAGGATTTCAGCAGGGCTTCCCCATTCGAGGGCGCCATGTAGGCAACCGTGAAGATGGTTACGCCCGCAGTGCGCGCGGATGTGCACGTGGCCAGCGTCTTGGTGTCGAGTGCCGGATTCCAGTTGGCGCTGTTACCGGTATTTTCGCCATCGGTCATCAGGACGATGAATTTCTTGAAGTCCTTGTTACCCTTCGAGGTCTGTGCGCTGGCTTCGGTCGCAGCGTTGAGTGCCGTGTTTGCGGTGCTCATGCCGCCGGTCATGTCGGTGCCACCGGTTGGATTGGCGGGAAGCGCCGTAACGTAGTTGCGGGACGACTTCGTCCCCCAGGCCAGGTTCGAGGGCGACTGCGTTTGATCGTTGAAGGAGACAACCCCGGTGCGGACAAGAGAGTTGGTCGAATCGACGGCCTCGATCGAATCCATCTGATCGAACAGAGCGCTGGCCGCCGTCTTGAGCGAGGCCATTTTGTTGATGTAGCACGGCTTGGAATATGATTGATACGGCCAGTTGTCTTCGAGATATTGCCAGCAGCCATTTGGCTGGGACGTGTCCTGGGTGGTGGTCGGCCATGACATGGAGCCTGAACGATCCACCACCAGATACAGCGAGATCGCCGTCGCGGTCTGGGCCTGGCTGGTCGCCGTGCTGCTTCCGCCCACGTTGCGGTTACCTGCAACGTGAAATGCTGAGAAGGCCAGAAGCTGAGATGTGAACCTGCCGGTCACCTTGACAGTAAAATCCTTCTTGCTGCCACTGCCCTGGCTGGTCACCGTAGCGACCAGCGAAGCCTTCAGTTCCTTGACCTGGGCGTCCGAGAGCGTCGAGGAGATCTGACCGGCGGCGATCCGAACGGCGAAATTCTGCGCGTCGGACGCCGTGATATCGCCGTTGGTCAGGGCAGAGGCCGTGGCGAGCGAAGCGGCGTCGAGCGCCGAAGCAAGCTTGGACTTGTCGGAAAGAAGCTTGGAAATATCCATGCTGGTCGCAACCGCGGCCAGGACCACGGGGATGAGAACGGCGGCGAGGATCCCGAAATTGCCGCGATCGTCCCGCGCGAAGCGGCGGGCAACCGACTTAAGAGGGGTTGGAATACGCATCTCGGTTTCAACTTCCGTTCGAATAGAAATCATTTTATAGGCGGGGGGGAATTAACATCCTCCTTCCAGGATCCGAAAAATTTTAAGAATGGCCCGATTTCCGACAAAGAGGGCCGCGCGCTTAAACGTTTATCAACGAAGCTTGGAATCCGGCGAATCAACGCCGGCGTCGGCTCGATCACCTCGAGCGCAGTGCGTTGATCCGCACCTACAAAGGGCGCTCTAACATATTGAAACTGCGCATCGAGGGTCGCGAAATCGATTCCGATTTTCGCACCGATGCGCTACGTTGGCGAAAACGGACGCAGCCTGGGAGAGCTTGATGGGTTTCGCCGACATCCTGAACTATGCGGGAATCGCGGTGTTCGCGGCAACAGGCGCGCTTTCGGCGTCACGCAAGCAGATGGACATCATCGGATTTCTATTCCTGGCCGTCGTCACGGCTGTCGGTGGCGGCACGTTCAGGGACTTGATCCTCGGCGACACGCCGGTTTTCTGGGTCGTCAATCCGATCTACATCATGGTGTGTGCAGGCGTTGCCGTGCTTCTGTTTTTCACGGCCCACCTGCTTGAATCGCGCTACGTCTGGCTCCTGTGGCTCGACGCCATCGGGCTTGCGGCCTATTGCGTGATTGGAGCACAAAAGGGCTTCGAGACGTCCGGATCACCGACTGTCGCCATCGTCACCGGCGTCCTGACCGCCGCCTTCGGCGGCATCCTTCGCGATCTTCTGACCGGAGAACCGTCTGTTCTTCTGCGACCCGAAATTTACGTCACGGCCGCCCTCTCCGGCGCAGGCGCCTACACCGCGCTGATTCAGCTCGATCTGTCGCACGCCATGGCGGCCGCCGTCGCGGCCCTCGTCGCATTCGTCATTCGCGGCGGAGCGCTGAAATTCGGCTGGCGCCTGAGCGGCTACCGCCAGCGGCCCGGCCGTCATCCCGATGAAATCCCATCCATGCGGCGATGACGCAGTATGCCTTCAGACATTGCGTCCATTCCGGTCATGCAGCTTGAAGAAGAGATGTAACGCCGTCGGACTTGAAAGGGTCAGCGTGCCTTGCGGCGCAAGCGGATGACCACGTCGACATGCGCAATCTCCATCCCTTCCGGTGGCTCGGGCAGATTGCTGATCTCGAGATTGCTCACCGGAATGTCCACCACTTCGCTGTCGCCCTCGACATAGAAATGATGATGGTCGGACACATTCGTGTCAAAATAAGTCTTGGCGCTTTCGATAGCGAGCACGCGCAACAGGCCGGCTTCGGTAAACTGGTGCAGCGTGTTGTAGACGGTCGCCAGAGACACCGGCACGCCTGCAATGGTTGCCTCCTCATGCAATTCCTCGACCGTCAGATGACGGTCGCCCTTTGCAAACAGGAGGTCCGCAAGGGCGATCCGCTGACGCGTTGGTCGCAAGCCAGAGCGGCGCAGCCTGTTCTCGGTATCGGAAAGCATTCGTGGGTCCATACGTCTCAAAGCCGTCCCTTCATCCGTATAAAAGTGGATGAATTCACTACTGTTTATCATATATCGCGCGCAGGAGGCCGTTGCAACCGCTTCATGACCGCATTAGCCCGCAAAAACCTGTCGTTAAGCGCCTCAACACGAAAACAGGGCTGGCTGCAGGCTTGCAACTCGACTAAGAAATCGCAGAATGAAGCTGGCATTGAGGCCGGCAAGGGCGAAAGCCCGACTGGGGGAATTGCAAGGGCCAGCGCCAAACGCCATATGAGGCAGCGCGCGTCGCGCTTTGGCCTTGGGAGTTTCCCCCGCGTTTAATTTTTTGCTAGAGGCTTCCGGAGCGACATTCTCCTGAGCCTTTTGCAAGGTAGGCAAATGTCGCAGCCGAACCGTGACCTCGGTTCGCAGACGGAATTAGGGACCTGCATTTGATGACCTCCAGGAAGTCCAGCTTTACGTATGAAGAGATTTTGACCTGCTCGCATGGGCAGATGTTCGGCCAGGGCAATGCGCAATTGCCATTGCCGCCGATGCTGATGCTGCACCGGATCACGGAAATCTCCGAAACCGGTGGCCCGAACGACAAGGGTTTTGCCCGCGCCGAATTCGATATCACACCTGATCTCTGGTTCTTCCCCTGCCATTTCGAAGGCGATCCGGTCATGCCGGGCTGCCTCGGTCTTGATGCGTTGTGGCAGCTGACGGGCTTCTATCTTGGCTGGCTGGGCGAGCCCGGCAAGGGCCGCGCACTGTCGACCGGCGAGGTCAAGTTCACCGGCCAGATCACGCCGGCAACGAAACTCGTGGAATTCGGCATCGACTTCAAGCGCGTCATGCGCGGCCGCCTCGTGCTGGGCACGGCAGATGGCTGGGTTAAGGCCGATGGAGAAGAGGTTTTCAAGGCCACCGATCTGCGTGTCGGCCTGTTCAAGGAAAAGGCTGCCTGATCCGGCGTCGGGCATTGAATTGCGCCGCACTCCGGCGGCATGCATAAACCTGCGCGCGGCCGGCGGCCGTGCGGCGGACAAAAGGGCGGGAAGAGGTCTCGATGGGACCTTTTACGCATCTGGTTAGAAAAAGGTAGGATACATGAGACGGGTCGTCATCACGGGTCTCGGAATTGTTTCATCCATCGGCAACAATGCCGAAGAGGTCACGCAGTCGCTGAAAGATGCCCGTTCCGGCATCACCGCGTCGCCTGACTTCGCTGAAAACGGCTTCCGCTGCCAGGTCTGGGGTCGCCCGACGCTCGGCGCCGAGCAGCTGGCCGAGATGGTCGACCGCCGCGCCATGCGCTTCCTGTCGCAGGGCGGTGCGTGGAACCACGTTGCGATGAAGCAGGCAATAGCCGATGCAGGCCTTGCAGAGGGCGATTACGCCGAGAATGAACGTGTCGGCATCATCATGGGCTCCGGTGGCCCCTCCACCCGTCAGGTCGTGGAAGCCGCCGACATTACCCGCGCCAACAAGAGCCCGAAGCGCATCGGCCCGTTCGCCGTGCCGAAGGCTATGTCCTCGACCGCGTCCGCGACGCTCGCCACCTGGTTCAAGATCCATGGCGTCAATTATTCAATCTCGTCGGCCTGCTCGACCTCGGCCCATTGCATCGGCAACGCAGCCGAGATAATCCAGTGGGGCAAGCAGGACATGATGTTCGCCGGCGGCCACGAAGACCTCGACTGGACCATGTCGAACCTCTTCGACGCCATGGGCGCCATGTCCTCGAAGTACAATGATACGCCCTCGACCGCTTCGCGCGCCTATGACGTCTCGCGCGACGGCTTCGTGATTGCCGGCGGCGCCGGCGTTCTTGTTCTCGAAGAGCTGGAACACGCCAAGGCCCGCGGCGCCCGGATCTATGCCGAAATCACCGGCTATGGTGCGACATCCGACGGTTACGACATGGTCGCCCCCTCCGGCGAGGGCGCCATCCGCTGCATGCGCCAGGCGCTCAAGACCGTGCAGGGCGAAGTCGACTACATCAACACGCACGGCACCTCGACGCCGGTGGGCGACAGCAAGGAAATCGGCGCGATCCGCGAAGTCTTCGGCGATCGTATCCCGCATATCCAGTCGACCAAGTCGCTGACGGGTCATTCGCTGGGAGCCGCCGGCGTGCAGGAATCCATCTACGGCCTCCTGATGATGCAGAACCGCTTCATTGGCGAAAGCGCCCACATCACCGAGCTCGACCCGGAATTCGATGGCGTTCCGATCGTGCGCAAGCGGATTGACGATGCCAAGATCGACACCGTTCTTTCCAACTCCTTCGGCTTCGGCGGCACCAACGCCACGCTGGTCTTCCAGCGTTATAACGGGTAATTTTCCATGACGGGTTTCATGCAGGGTAAACGCGGCCTCATCATGGGGGTCGCCAACAATCATTCCATCGCCTGGGGCATTTCCAAGGCACTTCATGCGCAGGGCGCCGAACTCGCCTTCACATTCCAGGGGGATGCGCTGGGCAAGCGCGTCAAACCCCTGGCAGCCGAAGTCAACTCGGACATCGTTCTGCCGTGCGATGTCGAAGACATTGCATCGGTGGATGCCGTGTTCGCTGCGCTGAAAGAGCGCTGGAGCACGATCGATTTCGTTGTGCACGCCATCGGCTTCTCCGACAAGAACGAGCTGAAGGGCCTTTACGCCGACACGACGCGCGAGAATTTCGTGCGCACGATGGTGATTTCCTGCTTCTCCTTCACGGAAATCGCCAAGCGCGCCGCCGCGATGATGAACCCGGGCGGCTCGATCCTCACGCTGACCTACAACGGCTCGCAGCGCGTGATCCCGAACTACAACGTCATGGGCGTCGCAAAGGCGGCTCTCGAAGCCTCGATGCGCTATCTCGCCGCCGATTACGGCCCGCGCGATATTCGCGTCAACGCGATCTCCGCCGGCCCGGTACGCACGCTCGCTGGCGCAGGTATCTCCGACGCCCGCGCCATGTATTCCTGGAACCAGAAGAACGCGCCGCTGCGCCGCACGGCCTCCATCGAGGATATCGGCGGCTCGGCGCTCTATCTGCTCAGCGAACTGTCGCGCGGCGTGACGGGCGAAGTGCACTATGTCGACGCCGGCTACAACATCACGTCCATGCCGGTGCTCGATCAGCTGATGAAGTCCGACCAGGACTGAGCGCTCGCAAGAGAAGCCAGAAATGACAAGGCCCGGTCGTTGGGAGCGACCGGGCCTTTTCCGTAGGATGGGTCCGCCTTCGGCGCGATGGCGATCAGGTCAACACAGCCAAATGGCCTCCGGACCGACAGCCGATACGCAGAAACTTCAAGCGCCGTTTGTCATCCCCGGATTAATCGTTACATTCGATCAGGTTCATCGAGGCTGCAAGGCACATGGCATGCATGCGGTTCTGTGCGCCCAGCTTCCGCTCGGCACAGAACAGCAACGTTTCGACCTCTTGCGTCGCCATAGCCAGCTTGCGCGCGATCGATTCCACACCATGACCCGAGGCGGTCAGAGCAAGACATTTCAATTCCGAACGGGTCAGCGTTGCGACAAGCGAAACGCATTCGCCGACCATGCGCGAAGGTATGGCCAAAATAGTCTCCAAAAGACGGTGTCAAAGCGCTTTGAACAGCGCGACAAATTATGCGCTTGATCCGGAACGGAACCGCGCTTCTCATGCGCGGATATGTAAACCGGATTTATCAATCTGTCTTTGACAGACCGTGCCAATCGCTTGACATTGGAGCACAATCTTATGAACCCGGGAACTTGTCTTTGAGCTTTGTCAAATTTTGCGCACGACTCAGGCTGCGATACTCTCGCGGCGTTGTGCCGAACCAGCGATGAAATGAACGTGTGAAGACGCTGGGAGCGGAATAACCGAGCCTGTAGGAGACTTCCGTGGCGCTCAAGGCGGTCTCCGCCATGAGTTGCTCCGCCAGCCGCCGCCGCATGCCGTCGCGCAACTCGTTCAGCGTCGTGTCGAGTTCCGCAAGCCGACGCTGCAGCGTGCGTTCGGAGACACCGAAAAAACTCGCCGCCGAGGCCAGCGTGATCTCGTCTTCCGACATGCGCGATAGGATGAAACGCTCCATCTCCTCGCGAAAATCCGCGTCCTCGGTCAATTCCGGCCTAAGCTGCCGGCATTGCAGATCCATCAGTTCAAGAAGCTTCGGATCACCATGGGGATTGGTCAACGACAGCAGCTCTGTCGGCACCCAGAGGCTGTTGATATGGCAGTCGAATGTGATGTGGCCCGCGATGTTTTCACGGAAAGGTCGCGGATCGGCAGGCGGTCTGCGCTCCAGCTCCACCTCGATCTCCGATGTCTTCGATCCGAAAAGATGGCGGATATGGCGCATGACCAGCGTTATTCCGAGATCGACGAACTGGTCGCGCTTGAGGATGACGGGCGCGAATGTCCAGCGATAGACGAGATAACCGTCCTCAGCCTCGAGACGGCCATAGCTGGTCTGCGCGCTGTATTGCATATGTTCGGTCTGGAAGCGCAGAAAATGCTCCAGCGTCGGTGCCGCCATCAACCCGTAACCGAACGGGCCTGTCGAGCCTGCCTTATACTGCAAGCCGAACTTCAGCCCGAAGGCCTCATCCTTTGTCGCTTCAGCGCAATATTCCAGGAGCGCACAAAAGCGCCCCAGACTTATTCGCTCGACCATGGAATTGAAGAGGGAGGGATCGATCCGCAGACGCTTGCATTCCGGAAGAATGTCAAGACCCTGTCGCTGCGCAAACTCCAGGAGCCCCGCGCCCATTCCGGACACGATGCTATACCGATCTGAAAATGCCTCCTCCAGCATAGCCATCCAGATGTCAAATAAGTGGCGCCTAAAGTTAAAAGCGCACACATATCTCAAAAAGTCTAGATGTCACATTTGCCCAAAGCGCTTGCGCTACTGCTTCCGCGCGCGGAAACCTTGATTCAGCGGAAGGACGGGCCGAACATGGGCCTATTTGCGCGCCCAGAGCACCTTGTAACGCGCGTTGCGGCAGGTCTCGCCATGCGCCTTGAACAGCGTCGCCAGCGTGTCTTCGTAAGGTAGGCCGCGATTGGCGACCATGAGCAGATTTCCGCCGATCTTGAGGATGTCCGCCGCCCGCCTGACGAAGGCACGGCCGAGCGCCGGATCGGCGGCATGGCCTTCATGGAAGGGCGGGTTCATGATGACGAAGTCGTATTTCGCCTTGATCTCCTCACCGGCGACGTCATGCCAGTTGGCATGCGAAGCCAGACCCGGATGCGCAGCCGCCAGATTGCCCTTGGCCATCTGCAGCGCGGCATAATCGGCTTCATAGAGGTCGATGGATTTCAGACGCGGCGAAGCGTCGGCCAGCATGACGGAGAGATAACCCCAGCCGGCCCCCAGATCGGCGGCAGCGCCATCGAGATCGGTCGGCAGACGGCCGGCCAGCAGTTCCGAGCCGGCATCGACTTCCGCATAGGAGAACATGCCCGGCGCCGTGCGGAACCGGTCTTCGACCATGGCAGGCTCGGGCGCAAGCGTTGCGGCAAGAGCTTCGGCATCGTCCTGACGGATGAACCAGACGGCCTGGCCGTGATATTTCGGCATATGCTCGACCGAAACGCCGAGCTTGGCGATGCGCTTGCGCAGCGCCTCAATGCCGTCTTCCTTGGCGCCGGCAAGAACGATCATGGCGCCCGACTTGGTGCGCTTCAGCGCCTCGGCTACCCGCGCCTCGTTGCCGCCCTTGAACTTGTCGCAAAGCACCAGCGCCAGGTCGTAATCGCTACCTTCTGCCGACGGCGTTGCCGCCGCGCCCGCAGCCACCAGACGATTGTAGACCGGGCGGAAACCCTGCACGCACGCAAGCTCTGCCGCAAAGCCTTCGGGCAGGCGGAAACCGGCCTCCGCACCGAGGAACAGGATTTTCTGCTCGGCGCCGGGCACATCGATCGTGCCAGTGTCGAAGGGATGGAAGAGGGTTTTCAGCGCGTCGCGGGCCATGGCGGTCAATCCGGTTGTTCAAACAAAAAAGGCGCGGGAGATGCCCCCGCGCCTGATCGGGAATGGCAGACGCTTATTCAGCGTCGCCTTCATCCTTGGACTTCTTTTCAGCAGCCGGAACTTCCTTGCCGGTTGCCTGGTCGACAACCTTCATGGAGAGGCGAACCTTGCCGCGTTCGTCGAAGCCCATGAGCTTGACCCAGACCTTCTGGCCTTCCTTGACGACGTCGGTCGTCTTGGCAACGCGGTCGCCGGCGAGCTGCGAGATGTGGACGAGACCGTCACGCGCGCCGAAGAAGTTGACGAAGGCGCCGAAGTCGGCGGTCTTGACGACCGTGCCTTCGTAGATCGCGCCGACTTCCGGCTCTGCCACGATGGAGTGGATCCACTTGCGGGCCGCTTCGATTTCCTTGCCGGAGGCAGAGGCGATCTTGACGGTGCCGTCATCTTCGATGTTGATCTTCGCGCCCGTCTTTTCGACGATTTCGCGGATGACCTTGCCGCCCGAGCCGATGACTTCACGGATCTTGTCGACCGGGATGTTCATGACTTCGATGCGCGGAGCGAACTCGCCGAGCTGGCCGCGGCTTTCGGAGATGGCCTTCGCCATTTCGCCGAGGATGTGCTGGCGGCCGCCCTGGGCCTGGCCGAGAGCGACCTTCATGATCTCTTCGGTGATGCCGGCGATCTTGATGTCCATCTGCAGCGAGGTGATACCGTCGGCCGTACCTGCAACCTTGAAGTCCATGTCGCCGAGGTGGTCTTCGTCACCCAGGATGTCGGAGAGAACCGCAAAGCGCTCGCCTTCGAGGATGAGACCCATGGCGATACCAGCGACCGGCTTGGCCAGCGGAACGCCTGCGTCCATCAGTGCGAGCGACGTGCCGCAGACGGTTGCCATCGAGGAAGAGCCGTTGGACTCGGTGATTTCCGAGACGACGCGCAGCGTGTAGGGGAACTGTTCCGCAGCCGGCAGCATCGGGTGAACGGCGCGCCATGCGAGCTTGCCGTGACCGATTTCGCGACGGCCCGGCGAACCCATGCGGCCCGTTTCACCGACCGAGTAGGGCGGGAAGTTGTAGTGGAGCATGAACTGCTCCTTGTACATGCCCGTCAGGCTGTCAACATACTGTTCGTCTTCGCCGGTGCCGAGCGTGGCAACAACGAGCGCCTGCGTTTCACCGCGGGTGAAGAGCGCCGAGCCGTGCGTGCGCGGCAGGATGCCGACTTCGGCAACGATCGGACGAACGGTCGACAGGTCGCGGCCGTCGATGCGGCTCTTGGTGTCGAGGATGTTCCAGCGAACGATCTTGGCCTGCAGGTGCTTGAAGGTCGCACCGATTTCTTCAGCCGTGTACTTGGCTTCGCCACCTTCCGGCAGGAAGTGTGCCTTGACCTTCGCCTTGACGGCGTCGACGGCAGCGTAACGGGCGGCCTTTTCGGTGATCTTGTAGGCGGCGCGCAGTTCTGTTTCGGCAATGCCGAGCATTTCGGCTTCGAGCGCGGAATAGTCTTCCGGTTCGAATTCGCGCGGTTCCTTGGCAGCGACTTCAGCGAGCTTGATGATCGCGTCGATCACCGGCTGGAAGCCCTTGTGGCCGAACATGACGGCGCCGAGCATGACTTCTTCGCTGAGTTCCTTGGCTTCCGATTCCACCATCAGAACGGCATCCGACGTACCGGCAACGACGAGGTCGAGCGTCGACTCGTCCATCTCGTCGATATGCGGGTTCAGAACGTATTCGCCGTTGATGTAGCCGACGCGTGCGCCGCCGACCGGGCCCATGAAGGGAACGCCGGAAAGCGTCAGCGCTGCCGAGGTGGCAACCATCGACAGGACGTCCGGATCGTTTTCAAGGTCGTGCTGGACGACGGTGACGACGACCTGCGTGTCGTTCTTGTAGCCTTCCGGGAAGAGCGGGCGGATCGGACGGTCGATCAGGCGGGAAACCAGCGTTTCCTTTTCCGACGGACGGCCTTCGCGCTTGAAATAGCCACCCGGGATCTTGCCGGCGGCATAGGTCTTTTCCTGGTAGTTGACAGTCAGCGGGAAGAAGTCCTGGCCCGGCTTCGGCGACTTGGCCGAAACGACGGTGGCGAGAACGACGGTTTCGCCGTAGGTGGCGAGAACGGCGCCGTCAGCCTGACGGGCGATCTTGCCGGTTTCCAGGATGAGCGGGCGGCCTGCCCACTCGATTTCGACCTTATGAGTCTCGAACATATCTTGTCCTTCGATGTAAGGCGGATCGGCCGGCCACCCATTCGGGCAGCACGCGCTGATCGCCTTTGGTGCAGCACATCACGGGCAAGACAACAGGAAGCTTTGGTCCGACTGGTGAGACATTCCCACCAAAAGCATCCGGCAATCCTGCCCCATGACAGGCCAACGGTTAATTTGCGGCATTCCGGCCCATCCGGACTGCCAGCGCCCCACCCCGGTTGAACCGGAGAGAGGAATTTCAAAAAGCATCGCATTGCGGGCGATGCAACAGGGCCGGCGAAGCCTAAGAGGCGCGCCGGCCCTGAAACAGTTTAGCGGCGGATGCCCAGGGCACCAATCAGCTTGGTGTAACGGGCTTCGTCCTTCTTCTTGAGGTAATCAAGAAGCGAGCGGCGGCTGGAAACCATCGTCAGGAGGCCACGGCGGGAATGGTTATCCTTCTTGTGGTCCTTGAAGTGTTCCGTCAGGTTGTTGATGCGTTCCGTCAGGATGGCAACCTGGACTTCCGGAGAGCCGGTGTCGCCTTCGAACGTTGCATATTCCTTGATGAGGGCCGTCTTGCGCTCAGCAGTGATCGACATCGTGTGTTCCTTTCATTTTAAGGAGTAATCGGACGCCACAAGCCGGGATGTCGTCCAGCTTCGGCCATGAGGCTTTCGGGCAAACTGCCCAAAGCTGGCTGCGCTATACAGGAAAGCGTCACGAAAGGGAAGAGGTGGCGTTTTCACGCAACCGGAGCGGCCCTGCCGGCCTCAGTCAGCCCCGCGTGGTACCTCGCCAGACAAGCGCAAAGCCGATCATGCCGAGCGCACCGAGAGCGGCATTGAGAAGGAGCGATAGCGGAATGCCCAGCCGCTCCATGCCAAGCGCAAACACCGCGGGTGCTGCGGCACTCGCCACCAGCCGCGCCGCCGTCATCCGTCCGGTAATCGCCCCATAGCCCTCGGAGCCGAAGAGATAGAGCGGCACGGAGCCTTGCGCGATGCTGCCGATGCCCGAACCCATGCCGGTGCAGAGCGCAAAGATAACGGCTCCCGCCAGATTGCCGTCCGTGATCGCCAGCACCACCCCACCGAGCGCAATCAGCGCCGCCGCGACCATGGCAAGCCCCGTCGGCGGCAGACGTTCGCCGAAGATCATGTTGACGAACCGGCTCGCCACCTGCGAGGGGCCGAACAATGCGCTGACCGTCACGGCTGCGGCGCCGAGACCCAGAGCCGCCAGCATGGGAACCATGTGAACGAGAAGGGACGAAAGCGCGAAGCCCGAAAGGGCAAAGGCGAGCGAAACGACAATCATCGCCCGCCGTCGCTCCTCGGGGGCAAGCGCGCCCGCAACGGGTGGACGGGGCGCCTCGCTGGAAACAAGTGCGGCCCGGCGTGCCCTGCCGCCTGCCAGCACGAGATGCACCGGCAGGCACACGACAAGGTTCAGCCCGGCAAAGATCAGATAGATCGCGCGCCAGTCGAAATGCGCGGCAAGCGTCGTCGTGATCGGCCAGAAGATGCTGGAGGCAAAACCGGCCATCAGCGTGAGATAGGTGATATTGCGCGTCGCGTTCTGCGGCGCATGTTCGACCAGCGCGGTAAAGGCCGCCTGGTAGGTGACCAGACCGGTGGCGACCTGTGCCAGGATCACCGCGCCGACGAAAAACCAGGCGCTCGGCGACCATGCGCACAAGGTGAGCAGCAGGGCGCACAGGACGGAACCGAACGCCATCATCCGCGCGGCACCGAAGCGGTCCATCCAGCCGCCGGTGAAAGGGGCCGCCAGACCGCCGGCGAGAAGCGCGGCCGAGAATGTGCCGAATACCGCCTCGCGGCTCAAGCCGACATCCTTCGCCATGCCTGGCGCCAGAATGCTGAAACTGTAATAAAGCGTGCCGTAGCCGATGATCTGCGTCAGCCCCAGCGCCACGACGATGGCGAGGGAATGGCGGGCGGAAACTGGGGACACGGCAAGGCTCGAAGCGGGGAAGAGGATGAATGCCGCAAGCGATAGACGAGCCCGGAAACTCTGTCACGCGAATTGTTCATCGACCGAAGCACATGCGCGTGCCCGTCAGCGCCGAAGAATACCAAGCGTGCGCTCGTCGGCCTCGCCGGCGTAATAGCGGTTCAGCGCTGCCCGAAACAACGAGGGATCGTCGGCGGCTTCGGCGAAAAGCGTCATGGACGACCGGAATTTCAGGTCGTCGGGGCTCCCGAATATTTCTCTGGCGGAAGCATTTGCGTTGGCGTTGACGAGGCGGGTGCATTCCGCGAGGCGCTCCCCGAGCACCGGATGGAGAAGGTAGGCTTTCGCTTCGTCCAGAGACCCGATCGCATAGGCTTGCGCCGTCGGGCTCGAACCAAGGCCGACGACCTGCGGAAAAATGAACCACATCCAATGCGTCTGTTTTCGGCCCTGCCGCAGCTCGCGGAGCACGTCGTTGTAGACGCGTGCCTGCGCATCGACGAAGCGTTGCAGATCGTAATTCTCTGGCACCAACCGGGTCATGCCTCAGAATAGGCTGCTTCGGCACCGATGTGAACCATCGATCAGCCGTAGACGCGCTTTGGCCGGAACCCACCCCTCTTCCACCGCAACGATGGCGGCAAGCTCGGCCGAGATCAAGGTCTCTCGCACCACTATCAGGAAACCGTCGCCACCCCGTTGAAAAACCGGCATTTCAGCGTCCGGCAACTTGGCCAAAGCCCCCATAACCGCTTGAAAAAAGCATAAGCCTCCCTTACTGCTTACTTTGCGTTTTGCTAAGCTTTTGAGCCGCTTCTGAAATACGCCTTGGGGAGGGCCGGGATTTGCAAAGGTCCCGTGTTTCAAGCACCGCCACAAGACCCTGAATTTTCGCCGCCTGCGTGCCGCCCTGCCGGTCAGCGCGCCCGCCTACCTGTTTTCAATCTGGAGGAGAGACCTTGCGTTACATTCTTCTGCTCATACCCTGCATCGCCGCGGTCCTGACGCCGTACTACAACATCACGGACCCCATGCTTTTCGGCATTCCGTTTTTCTACTGGTTCCTGATGGTCCTCATTCCGGCATCGTCCCTCTTCATCTGGCTTGCCGCCAAGACCGGTGGAGATGACCTGTGAGCGGGATCAATGTCACGGCAACCGCCGTCTTCATCTTCTTCTTCGTCCTCGTCACCGTCATGGGCTTCATCGCCGCGCGCTGGAAGGCGGGCGATCTCA
Organism: Hyphomicrobiales bacterium; assembly: GCA_900466575.1. GTDB lineage: Bacteria > Pseudomonadota > Alphaproteobacteria > Rhizobiales > Rhizobiaceae > Ensifer_A. The sequence continues at coordinate 97,307 of UBMP01000018.1, forward strand.
ACGAGCTGCATGAATGGGGCCTCGGCGGCCGCCGCTTCGGCTCGTGGATCACCTGGTTCCTGCTCGGCGGCGACCTTTACACCGCCTATACCGTGATCGCGGTTCCGGCGGTCGTCTATGCGATCGGCGCCTATGGCTTCTTCGCCGTGCCCTACACGATCCTGATCTATCCCTTCATCTTCCTGACCATGCCCCGCCTCTGGAACGCCACCCACAAGCGCGGCTATCTCACCGGCGCCGACTTCGTCTACGGCGCCTATGGCAACAAGTGGCTCGAAGGCATGGTTGCGCTGACCGGCATCATCGCCACCATGCCCTATATCGCACTGCAGCTCGTCGGCATGGAAAAGGTCATTCAGGCACTCGGCTTCCCGCATGAGGGCATGGCCGGCCACCTGCCGCTGACCATCGCCTTCCTGATTCTCGCCGTCTACACCTATCGCAGCGGCCTGCGCGCCCCAGCCATGATCGCCTTCGTCAAGGACATCATGATCTATATCTTCGTGATTGCGGCGGTCATCATCATCCCGGCAAAGCTCGGCGGTTATGGCGCGATCTTCGATAGCGCGCAGAAGGACTTTGCGGCCCAGCTCGCCGCCAATCCGAGCGCCCCGGCACGCGGCATCCTGCTCGCGCCGGCGCAGATCTGGCCCTTCATCACGCTCGCCATCGGTTCGGCCATGGCACTGTTCATGTATCCGCATTCGCTGACCGGCGTACTCTCGGCCTCCGGCCCGAAGGCGATCCGCCACAACGCGATCTCGCTGCCGGCCTATTCGCTGGTCCTGGCGCTGATCGCCATGCTCGGCTACATGGCGCATGCGGCGGGCATCAAGGTACAGAACCCGCAGGACGCCGTCCCGCAGCTGTTCCTCGCCATGTTCCCGAGCTGGTTCGTCGGCTTCACCTTCGCGGCGATTGCCATCGGCGCGCTGGTGCCGGCTGCCGTGATGTCGATCGGTGCAGCCAACACGTTCACGCGCAACCTGTGGCGGCCCTTCGTCAACCAGAACATGTCGCCGTCTGAAGAATCGACGCTGGCCAAGCTCATGTCGCTCGTCGTCAAGATCGGCGCGCTGATCGTCATCCTTTTCCTGCCGACGCAATTCGCGCTCGACCTGCAGCTGCTCGGCGGCGTGTGGATGATCCAGATCTTCCCGGCTATCATTCTGGGCCTTTATACCCGCTGGTTCAAAGGCGGCGCGCTCCTGGCAGGCCTCATCGTGGGCCTCGCCATGGGCACCTACCTGTCCTATGGCCCGACCTCCTGGGTGCCGGTCTCCAAGGCTTTCCTGGGCATTCCGCTCTATAACGGTTTGACCGCGGTCGCTCTCAACGTTCTGGTGGCACTCGTGCTCTCCTTCATCCTCCCGGCCAACAAGTCGGACGAGCTGACGGAAGCCGATTTCCGCGACGCCAAGGCCTGATCAAGAGCAATTCCAGCGAAAGTGGAAACCGGTTTCGCGTCCGGAATTGCGTTGAAAAAGACACTGTCTTCTGAACCGAAAAAGGCTGCCGCAAGCAATTGCGGCAGCCTTTTTTAATGACCGATCCGGGAAGGGTTATCAGCCGAAAACACGCTTCGGCCTGAACTCGCCCTCTTCCACCGAACCGATGGCGACCAGTTCGCCCGAGATCGAGGTGGCATAGGCTTCCGGCGTCGGCAACGGCGCATCGCGACCGCGCAGGATGACCGGATTGCCGGCACGCAAGCGTCGCACCTGATCGTCGCTGACGCGCACATGCGGCAGACTGGTCAGGGCCTCGACCGGCGGGATCAGGAAAGCATCGAGCGCGGCAAGGCGTTCATCGGCATCCTCGATCTCTTCAAGCGCCACAAGCTTTTCCAGCGGCACCAGACGCTCTTCCCCAAAGGGCGCGACCAGCGTGCGGCGGAGGCCGGCAATATGGCCATAGCAACCCAGATCGCGGCCCATGTCGCGGGCGAGAGAGCGGACATAGGTGCCCTTGCCGCATTCGACCTCGAAATGCGCCTGATCCTTCTCGGCCTTGAGCAGCGTCAGGCGATGGATTTCCACCTCGCGCGCAGGAATTTCGACCGCCTCGCCTTCGCGCGCCATGTCATAGGCCCGCTCGCCGCCAATCTTGATCGCCGAGAACTGCGGCGGGACCTGCTCGATCACGCCGGTATATTTCGGCAGCAGGGCGCGGATGTCTTCCTCAGTCGGGCGCTTGTCGGAGGTCTGCGTCGGCTCGCCTTCGAGATCGTCGGTGTTGCGCTCCTCGCCCCAGGCGACGGTGAATTCATAGATCTTGCGGCCATCCATGACGTAAGGAACGGTCTTGGTGGCATCGCCCAGCGCAATCGGCAGCATGCCGGAGGCGAGCGGATCGAGCGTGCCGGCATGGCCGGCCTTCTGGGCCTTGTAGAGCCACTTCACCTTGGAAACGGCTTCCGTGGAGCCGAAATCGAACGGCTTGTCGAGGACGAGCCAGCCCGAGACCGGGCGGCCTTTCGGTTTACGCGGTTTGGACATGTCTTATCTTATTCTTCCGTGTCTGCGTCGAGATCGCGGGCAACTTCCGGCGAGCGGAGAAGCTCGTCGATCTTCTGGTAATTGTCGAAGCTGGTATCGTCGCGGAAGCGCAGCTCCGGCATGTATTTCATCTGCCGGAGTGCATTGCCCAGCCGCCCGCGGATGAACTTCGCGTTGCGGTTCAGCGCCGCCACGGTTTCATCGTGATCGGTCGCGCCGAGCGGCGTTACGAAGGCGGTGGCGATCTTGAGATCGGGCGACATGCGCACTTCCGAGATGGAGATCACGGTCTTTTCGATCAGCGGATCGCGGACATCGCCGCGCTGGAGCACCTGGGTAATGGCGGCGCGAACCTGCTCGCCGACACGCAGCATGCGCTGCGAGGGAGCCGATGAAGTCGGTTTTTTCATCTGTCTTTCTGTCTGTATGATCGTGAGGCCGCTCAACGCGGCAATGTCGGGGTTCGAACCCGGGGATTTTCAAAGAGGCGCCTCAATGCCTCGTTTCGCCCCCGAGGTCAAGAGGCGGCGGATCCTTGCGCATCGGCTCCGCCCGCCGCGTTGCCTCGCGCCCATGCGGTTTTGCCCGCCTCCAGAGATCGACGATCTCACGCCCCCGCGCATCGAATTCCTTGCGGTCCTTGAAGGCGCGCGCCGGAATCGAGAACAGCGTGTCATCGCGGAAGAAGGTGATCGCATTCTTCTCCAACTGCACATCGAGAAAGGCCGGCCAGCTACAATAGCTGAAAACGCCGCCGATGCTCGTTTCCATGCCGCGCTCATAGACATCGACATCGATCATGACATCCGGGGCCAGCGAGGCGATCAGACGCTTGCGGCGCCCGCGCCGCACGATCTCGCGCTGGATGACGGCACCGGCGCCGATCGCCAACATGACAGGCAACATCTCGAACGCCACGACCTGAACAGTCGGCAGGGCATTGATCCCGAAATGGGGCGCGAGCACGAATTGCCGGAACGCCTCGATGCCGACACCACAGACAATCCCGAAAATGACGGCGCCGATCAGATACGGCACCGGCTTGCGCCGCGAACGCGATTGCAGGAAGAGCTTGCCGGCGCGCAGCATCGTCTCCGCATGCTCCTCCGGCAGGCGCTTGAAACTCAATTGCGTGACGCGTGCGCCAAAGGGGTTCATGTCTTCCTTCCGGTCTCTCAACCTTCTTATAGCGCGCCCGCGCAAAACGCAGAATCACGATTGCACGTTAGACACAAAACAAAAATGGCGGCCGAAGCCGCCATTTTCGAGATTGAATTGCACCGCCCGATCAGAGCGAGCGGGTGATGTGCTCGACGCGGAAGCATTCGATGACGTCGCCGGCACGGATGTCTTCGTAATTCTCGAAGGCCATACCGCATTCCTGACCCATCGGCACTTCGGCCACTTCGTCCTTGAAGCGCTTGAGCGTCTTGAGCTTGCCTTCGTGGATGACGACGTTGTCGCGCAGCAGGCGCACGCCTGCCCCACGCTCGACCTTGCCCTCGACGACACGGCAACCGGCAACCTTGCCGACCTTCGTGATGTTGAAGACTTCGAGGATCTCGGCATTGCCGAGGAAGGTCTCGCGACGTTCCGGCGACAGAAGACCGGACATGGCCGCCTTCACGTCATCCGTCAGATCGTAGATGATGTTGTAGTAGCGGATCTCGATGCCCGCCCGTTCGGCCGCATCGCGGGCCTGCGGGTTGGCGCGAACGTTGAAGCCGATGATGGCGGCGTTCGAGGCTTCGGCGAGCGAGATATCCGATTCCGTGATCGCACCGGCACCCGAATGGACGATGCGCGCGCGCACTTCGTCGGTTCCGAGCTTCTCCAGCGCGCCGGCAATGGCTTCGATCGAGCCCTGCACGTCGCCCTTGATGACCAGCGGGAACTCCTTGAGACCGGAGGTCTGGAGCTGGCTCATCATCTGCTCGAGCGAACCGCGCGAACCGGCATGGCGGGCAACCGCCAGATCGCGAGCGAGACGCTGGCGATATTCGGAGATTTCGCGGGCACGGCTTTCGTTCTCGACGACCGCGAAACGGTCACCGGCCTGCGGCGTGCCCTGAAGGCCGAGGATTTCCACCGGCATGGCGGGACCCGCTTCCTTCACATGTTCGCCGCGATCGTTGACGAGGGCGCGAACGCGGCCCCACTGATCGCCGGCAACGATGATCTGGCCGGGACGCAGCGTGCCCTTCTGGACGAGAACGGTCGCAACCGAACCACGGCCACGGTCGAGCTGAGCTTCGATGACGCTGCCTTCTGCGGTACGGTCCGGATCGGCCTTGAGGTCGAGGATTTCGGCCTGCAGCAGGATCGCCTCGAGCAGCTTGTCGAGGTTGATCTTGTTCTTGGCCGACACTTCGACGTCGAGCACTTCACCGCCCAAGGATTCCACGAAGACTTCGTGCTGCAGCAGCTGCTGGCGAACCTTTTCAGGCTTTGCCTCGTGCTTGTCGATCTTGTTGATCGCCACGATGATCGGAACGCCGGCCGCCTTGGCGTGATTGATCGATTCGATCGTCTGCGGCATGACGCTGTCGTCAGCGGCAACCACGAGGATCGCGATATCGGTGGCCTGCGCACCACGGGCACGCATGGCCGTGAAGGCGGCGTGGCCGGGCGTGTCGATGAAGGTGATCTTCTGGCCGTTATGCTCGACCTGATAGGCACCGATATGCTGCGTGATGCCGCCGGCTTCGCCGCTGACCACGTTGGCATTGCGGATGGCGTCGAGCAGCGAGGTCTTGCCGTGGTCGACGTGACCCATGATGGTCACGACCGGCGGACGCGGCTTCATCGCGGCTTCGTTGTCCTCGACATTGAAGATGCCGGTTTCAACGTCCGATTCCGAAACGCGCTTGACGGTATGGCCGAATTCCGAGGCAATGAGTTCAGCAAGGTCGGCGTCGATGACGTCGCCCGGCTTCATCATCTGGCCTTCCTTCATCAGGTACTTGATGACGTCGACGGCGCGTTCGGACATGCGCTGCGACAGTTCCTGAATCGTGATGGTTTCCGGCAGGATGACTTCGCGCATGACCTTTTCGCGCGTTTCCTGCATCTGGCTGCGGCGGAACTTCTCCTGACGGCGGCGCATGGCGGCCATGGAGCGGCCACGCTGCGTACCGTCTTCGTCAAGTGCCGTATTCAGAGACAGCTTGCCCTGGCGGCGGCCATCGTCCGCCTTCGGACGGGCCGGAACCTTGGCGGGAGCGGGACCAGCGACCTTGCCGCGCGGGGCACCGGGACGGGCGCCACCACGACTTTCTTCTTCTTCGTCATCGGCGCCGCGTCGGCCGCGCGGAGCACCGGCTGCCGGCACGGGCGCGCGGGCATCGGGGCGCGGAGCGGCAGGCTCGGGCTGTGCAGGGCGACGGACCTGAACGCCAGCGGCAGGACGCGGAGCGGCTGCAACTGGCGCAGGCGCTTCGTCCTCGGCCTCGACAACAGGCTCTTCAACCTTCGGCTTGAGAGCTTCTTCGCGGGCGCGGGCTTCCGCCTCGATGCGCTCACGTTCAAGGCGCTCGGCCTCTTCAGCCTTGCGGCGAGCTTCCTGTTCGGCGCGCTGCTTGGCCTCTTCCGCATCGCGGATCTGTGCTTCGGCGAGTGCGCGGCGACGCGCTTCCATCTCGCCGGCGGACAGATCGTTAAGCACGGTGACGGGACGCGGGCGAGCCTGCGGCGGCGGCGCCACCGGCTGCTGCGGACGCGTCTGCGATTCCGGCTGGCGCGGTGCTGCCACCGGCTGCGTCTGCTGTACGGGTGTGATTACTTTTTCGTCTTCGGGGCGGTTGATGCGACGCTTGCGCGTTTCGACCACGACCGCCTTGGTGCGACCCCGACCCATATCCTGGCGGACGGTTCCCTGGCTGAAGCCAGAGGGCTTCAGGGTAAGCGTCTTCTTGCCAGCCATGCCGGTCTTGTCGTCGTTGTTGTCTGTCATTCCGTTCCAGTTCCTCAGGGACCGGATACGGAATCGTCTCTACCGATCCGGTCGTTCAATCGTTCAAAAATGAGATTTGCAAACCGGCGAGAGCCGGGACTTTCAACACTTGTTCATCAGGGCACCTGAACCCTTCTCCCTTGCATTGCCGAGGCTACGAAAGCGCTCAAGCAGTCTTGCGCGCTTCACTACACCCTCTCCGGCCTTTCCTGCAAGCACGCATGCGTGAATAAAGCCATTCTCGCCCATCAGTGTGACCATTTCTTCGGCAGAAAACGGCCGGTAGGCGGGAATCTCCTCATCCGTCTCGGCAAGCATATGAAAAGCCTTGCGTGCCTGGCCCACCTTGCGCACGCCATCATCGGCGGCATCCTGGGCATGCAGCACGGCAATCGCCTTGCCGGAGCGCACGGCACTATCGACCTTGGCAAAACCCGAAACGAACTCGCCCGCCTTGCGTGCCATGTTGATCATGCCGGCCAGATCGGCGGCCAGAAGCCGGTCCACCTGATCAGCCAGATCGTCCGGCACAATCACCTTGTTCTTCAGAGCGCGGGCAAAGAGGTTCTTCGCCATTGCCTTTTCAAGCACGGAGCGCTCGGCCTTCACCCAGCAACCGCGGCCGGGAAGCTTGCGCTTCAGATCCGGCACCACGGTTCCATCGGGAGCCGCAACAAAGCGGATCAGGTCATCGACCGATCCGCTTTCGCGCGTCACGATGCATTGGCGGCCGTTCACGTCAGAAATGTCCTCATCTTCCGTCATGAACGGCTCATACCTTTCGCCAGGAAGCCCGAAATCAGGCGTCCTGTTCCTCGTCGCCGGCTTCTTCCTCGGCTTCGGCAGCCAGATCCGCTTCGGTGATCCAGCCAGCCGCGAGACGCGCCTGAACGATCATCGCTTCGGCTTCCGTCCGCGAAATCTCCATGTCGGAGAACAGGCCCGGGAACTTCTTCGTCTCGCCGTTCTTGCGTTCCGACCAGCCGATGAGGTCATCGGCAGCGCAGCCGGCGAAGTCTTCCATCGACTTGATGCCATCCTTGCCAAGCGCGACCAGCATCTTGCGGGTCATGCCGTCGATGGAGAGCAGTTCGTCGGAAACGCCGAGCTTCTTGCGCTCTTCGTCGAGTTCGGCATCAAGGCGTTCCAGATAGTCGCGAGCGCGGTTCTGGATTTCCTGAGCCGTTTCTTCGTCGAAACCGTCGATGGAGGCGATTTCGTCGAGATCGACATAAGCCACTTCCTCGATCTGGGCAAAGCCTTCGGAGGCGAGAACCTGACCGACCATTTCGTCGACGTCGAGGGCATCCATGAACAGCTTGGAGCGTTCGTTGAATTCCTTCTGGCGGCGCTCGGACTCTTCCTGCTCCGTCATGATGTCGATGTCCCAGCCCGTGAGCTGAGAAGCGAGACGCACGTTCTGGCCGCGGCGGCCGATGGCGAGCGACAGATGCTCGTCCGGAACCACAACTTCGATGCGCTCTGCGTCCTCGTCAAGCACGACCTTGGCGACTTCCGCCGGCTGCAGCGCATTGACGATGAAGGAAGCTGGATCCGGCGACCACGGAATGATGTCGATCTTTTCGCCCTGAAGCTCGCCGACAACGGCCTGAACGCGCGAACCGCGCATACCGACGCAGGCGCCGACCGGATCGATGGAGCTATCGTTCGAGATGACGGCGATCTTGGCGCGCGAGCCCGGATCGCGGGCAACCGACTTGATCTGGATGATGCCGTCGTAGATTTCCGGCACTTCCATGGTGAAGAGCTTGACCATGAACTGCGGATGCGTGCGCGACAGGAAGATCTGCGGACCGCGCTGTTCGCGGCGCACGTCATAGACATAGGCGCGGACGCGGTCGCCGTAACGCATGGTTTCACGCGGGATCATCTCGTCGCGACGGATGATGCCTTCGCCACGGCCGAGATCGACAATGACGTTGCCATATTCGACGCGCTTGACGGTGCCGTTGACGATCTCGCCGATACGATCCTTGAATTCGTCGAACTGACGGTCACGTTCGGCTTCGCGCACCTTCTGCACGATGACCTGCTTGGCCGACTGCGCAGCGATGCGGCCGAAATCCATCGGCGGCAGCGGGTCGGCAATGTAGTCGCCGAGCTTGGCATCGACGTTACGATCGCGGGCGAGTTCCAACGCGATCTGGGTCGAGTAATCCTCGACCTTGTCGACGACTTCGAGCAGACGCTGCAGGCGGATTTCGCCGGTCTTGGGGTTGATGTCGGCCTGGATATTCGATTCCGTGCCGTAGCGGGAGCGGGCCGCCTTCTGGATCGCGTCGGCCATGGCGGCCAGAACGATCTCGCGGTCGATGACCTTTTCGCGCGCAACAGCATCCGCAATCTGCAGAAGCTCAAGCCGGTTCGCACTCACTGCCATTTCATTCGTCTCCATTTGAGGACCGGGGCATTAAACTTGGCCCGGCGGTCAATCGTCTTGGGGTTCTTCATTCTCGTTGGCGGCCTCGCGGGCGGCTGCCTTTGCTTCCTTGTCGGCCTTCAGCGCATCGCGGATCAGGTCGTCAGTCAGGATCAGCCGAGCTTCGGACAGCGCCGAATAGGGGATCTCGACCGTCAGTTCTTCGCCATAACCGGGCTGGTCGCGCTCGACGGTGAAACCCGTCTCATTCGCACCGACCAGCTTGCCGCGAAAGCGCTTGCGGTTGTCGACGAGAACCGAGGTCTCGCACTTCAGCAGATGCCCGACCCACTTCTCGAAATCGGACTTGCGCACCAGCGGCCGGTCGATACCGGGCGATGACACTTCCAGATGATACGCCTTGTCGATCGGATCTTCCACATCGAGAACCGGCGAAACGGCCATGGAGACCTCTTCGCAATCCTCGACGGTCATCGTGCCGTCGAAACGCTCGGCCATGATCTGCAGCGTCAGACCGTTCTGCCCGGAGAGGCGAACGCGCACCAGATTGTAGCCCATGGACTGAAGAAGCGGCTCGATCATCTGCGCGATGCGCAGGTCAAGACCGGTTTCGGTGATCAGACGCGCTTCCGGCGCGAATTCGGTATCGGACAAGGCCGTCTTCCCAAGGCTTGAAGAATCTTCCTTCCGCCGGCAGGTAACAAAAAAGAGCGGGACCTCGCGGACCCACTCTTCATCTACCGATCAAGAATTTGAGGCTCATATAGGCCGATTTCGGCTAAAAGGCAAGCGAATTGCAAGCAACGCACTTTTCAAGCGCATTGACCCATTCTGCCATAGGCCCGCCTTTTCTTCTTGCCTATAGTCAACGGACGAAAACAGACGAATCCCTCCAAGCAGCAAAGCCCGCCGCCCGACATGCCAGACAGAAAACCGCTCTTCGCGCCGCTCTCCAACACGACGTTTCGCGATTTGTGGATCGCCAACAATATCTCCAACCTGGGCGGACTGATCCAGGGCGTTGGAGCGGCCTGGATGATGACCTCGATTTCGGCCTCTGAAAACATGGTGGCGCTGGTTCAGGCCTCGACAACGCTGCCGATCATGCTTTTCTCGATTCTGTCAGGCGCGCTCGCCGACAACTTCCAGCGGCGACAGGTCATTCTCCTGGCGCAAGTCTTCATGTTTGCCGTCTCGGTTCTGCTCGCCGTCTTTGCCTATATCGGCTGGATAGGCCCCTGGTCGCTACTGACCTTCACCTTTCTCATCGGCTGCGGTACGGCGCTGAACAATCCGGCATGGCAGGCCTCCGTCGGCGACATGGTTGCAAGGCAGGATGTGGCAGGTGCTGTTTCGCTCAATTCGATGGGCTTCAACATGACGCGCAGCGTGGGCCCGGCGCTTGGCGGCGCAATCGTCGCCTTCGCCGGTGGAGCCGCTGCCTTCGCAGCCAACGCGGCAAGCTATCTGGCTTTGATCTATGCCCTCTTTCGCTGGGAAAGCCCGGAAAAGACGCGCCTGCTTCCGCGCGAGGATATCGGCCCCGCGGTCGCGGCCGGTCTTCGCTATGTTGCGATGTCGCCGAAGCTGCTGAAGGTCTTTTTCCGCAGCTTCGTCTTCGGCCTCTCCTCCATTGCCATCCTCGCTCTCATGCCGATCGTCGCGCGCGACCTGATCCAGGGTGGTCCACTGACTTACGGCCTCCTGCTCGGCGCTTTCGGCGTCGGGGCCATCGGCGGGGCGTTCGCCAATAGCTGGCTGCGCGAAAAGCTGACGAGCGAGAACATCGTGCGCCTTTCCTTCGCCGGCTTCGCCCTTTCCGAAGCGGCCATGGGCGCAACCGGCAACGGGATCATTTCGGGTCTCGCCGCCGTGGTGGCCGGCGGATGCTGGGTGATCGCGCTCTCGCTCTTCAACACGATCGTCCAGCTCTCCACGCCGCGCTGGGTGGTCGGCCGCGCCGTCTCCTTTTACCAGACCGCCTCCTTCGGCGGCATGGCGGCGGGCAGCTGGCTCTGGGGCTCGGTGGCGGAAAGCTCCAACAGCGCCACCGCGCTCTCCATCGCAGCCATCGTCACGGCGGTCGGCGTCCTGATCGGTTTCTTCATGCCGATGCCTGTCTTCGAGGAGCTGGACCTTGACCCGCTCGACCGCTTCCGCGAGCCTGATCTCAGCCTCGAGATTCTGCCCCGCAGCGGTCCGATCGCCATCAATATCGACTATGAAATCGCAGATACGGACGTCAGCGAATTCCTCAAGCTGATGGTCGAACGCCGCCGTATCCGTATCCGCGACGGCGCGCAGGCCTGGGCGCTGATGCGCGATCTCGAAAATCCGCATATCTGGACCGAGACCTATCACACACCGACCTGGGTGGACTATGTCCGCCACAACCACCGCCGCACCAAGGCGGATGCGATGAACTTCGACCAGATCCGCGCGCTGCATCGCGGGGAAGGCCCGCCGAAGGTCCATCGCATGATCGAGCGGCAGGTCATCCCGCCGTCCGACGATGTCTTCCACAAGTCGCATATCGTGCCGCACTGAATGGGTTCTAGACAGCATCCGGCAACGGAGGAATGGCAGGCGGGGGCACGACGGTCACTCTCCCTCCCCCTTGTGGGGAGGGTTGGGGAGGGGTCTTT
>UBMP01000002.1 GCA_900466575.1 Hyphomicrobiales bacterium
GGGGAGACGGCAAGAGGCGCTCGCTCCGCCTTTTGTTGGGGCAGTTGGGTGCCGCTGGGTTAAGCCCTCCCCCTTGTGGGGAGGGTTGGGAGGGGCTTTTTATATGGAACCTCAAGCCCGCTGCGTCAGATGCGCCGTTCCCAGCGCCTCGAACACCGTCGTGACGATCCCGGCACGATCCAGCCCCGCCTTGGCATACATCGCCTCCGGCTTGGCCTGATCCATCCACACATCCGGCAGAACCATTGGGCGAACCTTGAGCCCGCCGTCGATCAGGCCTTCGCGGGCGAGGAACTGCAACACGTGGCTGGCAAAGCCGCCAATGGAGCCCTCCTCGATCGTGACCAGCACTTCGTGTTCGCGCGCCAGACGGCGGATCATGTCCTCGTCGAGCGGCTTGGCAAAACGGGCGTCGGCAACGGTCGTTGACAGGCCGGCAGCCTCCAGATCTTCCGCCGCCAGCAGACATTCGGCGAGACGTGTCCCAAAGGAGAGCAGGGCAACCTTGGTGCCTTCCTTGACGATGCGGCCCTTGCCGATTGCAAGGATTTCGCCGCGCTCGGGCATCTCGACGCCGACGCCTTCGCCGCGCGGATAGCGGAACGAGATCGGGCCCTCGTCATAGGCAACGGCGGTGCGCACCATATGCTTCAGCTCCGCCTCATCGGAAGCGGCCATCACCACAAAGCCCGGCAGCATGGCGAGATAGCCGGTGTCGAACGAACCCGCATGCGTCGGCCCGTCGGCGCCGACGAAGCCGGCGCGGTCGATGGGGAAGCGCACGGGCAGCTTCTGGATCGCCACGTCATGCACGACCTGGTCATAGGCGCGCTGCAGGAAGGTCGAGTAAAGCGCCGCAAAGGGCTTCATCCCATCGCAGGCAAGGCCGGCCGCAAAGGTCACGGCATGCTGTTCGGCAATGCCGACATCGAAGGTGCGGGCGGGAAACGCGTCGGCAAACTTGTCGACGCCTGTGCCCGACGGCATGGCGGCGGTGATCGCGACGATCCTGTCGTCGAGTGCGGCTTCCTGCACCAGCGTTTCGCCGAAGACGGCGGTGTAGCTCGGCGCATTCGGCTTCACCTTGGCCTGCGCGCCGGTGATGACGTCGAACTTGTTGACGCCGTGATACTTGTCGGCGGCAGCCTCTGCCGGGGCATAGCCCTTGCCCTTCTGCGTCACGACATGGATCAGCACCGGACCCTGCTGGTTGTCGCGCACGTTGCGTAGCACGGGCAGGAGATGCTCGAAGGAATGGCCGTCGATCGGCCCGATATGATAGAAGCCCAGCTCCTCGAACATCGTGCCGCCGGTCACATAGCCGCGCGCGTGTTCGACCGCGCGGGTGATCGCCCGATCCACAGTCTTGCCGAGATAGGCCGTCAGCTTCTTGCCGAATTCGCGCACGCCCATATAGGTGCGGCCGGAGGCGAGACGGGCAAGATAGGCGCTCATTGCGCCGGTCGGCGGGGCAATCGACATGTCGTTGTCGTTGAGGATGACGATGAGGCGGGCATCCAGCGCGCCGGCATTGTTCAGCGCCTCGAAGGCCATGCCAGCCGACATCGCGCCATCACCGATAACGGCAATCACGCGCCGGTCGCTGCCCTGCAGGTCGGCAGCAACCGCCATGCCCAGCCCTGCGGAAATCGAGGTGGAGGAATGGCCCGCGCCAAAGGGATCGTATTCGCTTTCCCCGCGCTTGGTGAAGCCGGAAAGCCCGCCTTCCTGCCGCAGCGTGCGAATGCGCTCGCGCCGACCGGTCAGGATCTTGTGGGGATAGCACTGGTGGCCGACATCGAAGATGATGCGATCATCGGGCGTGTTGAAGACCTTGTGAAGCGCAATCGTCAGCTCGACGACGCCGAGCCCTGCGCCGAGATGTCCGCCCGTCTTCGACACGGCGTCGATCATCTCCGCGCGTAGCTCCGAAGCCAGTTGCGGCAGATCGCGGTCTTCGACCTGCTTGAGGTCCGCCGGAATATGGACGGTGTCGAGCAGCGGAGTGGAGGGTACGCTCGTCAATGGATCTCGGCCTTCTACAGCAATTCCTGCAGACTTGCGTTGCCGCGTTCTATCCGGAATCGCATTTACAAAAATACTGTAAGCAAGTCAGACGACAGGACTGTCGCAGCTCATGCCCGTTTCATGCCTGCTCTTCTTGCCGGTCAAGCAATCCACTGCCTATAGTCCATCGTGTTCCGCGTTGAAAGCGGCAAGACGATGGCGCGTGTCTGCATCTTAGAATAATTCAATTCACCCCTCAGGCAAAGGCACGAACTCTTCCTCGTCACCAGGCACGATGTCGAAGCGCCCCGTTTTCCACTCTTCCTTCGCCTGCTCAATGCGCTCCTTCGACGAGGAGACGAAATTCCACCAGATATAACGCTTGGAACTGAGCGCGTCGCCGCCGAAGAACATCACATGCGCGCCGAGCGGCCCGGCCTCGAACAAAATGGCGTCGCGCGGGCTCAGCACCAGCAACTGGTCCGCTTCGAACGTTGTTCCCGCGACCGTCACCGTGCCGGCAAGGACATAGGCGGCGCGTTCTTCCCATTTCGGTGCCAGCGAGAAGCGGGCGCCTGGATCGAGCTTGATGTCGAGATAAAGCGTACCGGTCGGTACCTTTACCGGCGAGGCCATGCCTTCGTATTGGCCGATCACGAGCCGGCCCTGAAGCCCGGCCTCCGAGAATTCGGGCATGATCGCAGCTTCGGTATGGGCAAAGCTCGGATCGATCTCCTCCAGCTGGTCCGGCAGTGCCAGCCAGGTCTGCAGACCGGAAATCGACTGCGGATGGCCGCGCAGCTTTTCCGGCGAGCGCTCGGAATGCACGATCCCGCGCCCCGCCGTCATCAGGTTGATGTCGCCCGGCTGGATGACCATGTCGTTGCCGAGGCTGTCCTTGTGGGTGATCTGTCCATCGAAGAGATAGGTGACGGTCGAAAGCCCGATATGCGGGTGAGGGCGCACATCAAGCGCATCATCCGCCTTCAGAACAGCCGGTCCCATCCGGTCAAAAAAGATGAACGGCCCGACCAGCCGGCGCTTTGCCGAGGGCAGGGCGCGGCGTACTTCCAGACCGCCGATATCGCTGGTGCGCGGCACGATCAGCAGCTCGACTGCATCGCAGGCGCTGGCATCGCCGGGTTCGGGGTCCTGGCCGGGAAAGAAGGACATCGGCTTTCCTTTCGCTGATTTTCCTGGCGCTAAACTAACCGCTCCGGCGGCAAGTGCAATTCATGGAAGACGATTTGGTAACCGTGCCAAACCTTTTTTGCTTCGCGCGCGTTCGCCGCACCTGATTTTCGTCATCTCACACACGCCCAGCCCCTTGTCAAAACGCAGGTGAAAATATATATGCTGCCTTATTATAAGTAAGCTTATCTTTTCAGGCGAAACGATGCAGCGGCAGGATCAGACAATCGGGACAGTGGTGCATGACGTGGCGCGGCTGATGCGCAAGCGTTTCGAGCAGCGCGCCCGCCATCTCGGTCTGACGCGGTCGCAATGGCAGACGCTGGCGCTGCTCTCCCGCAATGAGGGCGTGAACCAGAAGGCGCTGGCCGAGATGCAGGAGATCGAGCCGATTACGCTGATGCGGCTGATCGACAAGCTGTCCGAGAGGGGGCTGGTCGAGCGTCGCAAACACGAGACGGATCGCCGGATCTGGCAGCTTTACATGACGAACGAGGCGCGGGGTCTTCTCGAAGAGATGCGTGAACTCGGCTCGGAAACCCGAGAAGAAGCACTGGAAGGCATACCCGATACCGACCAGGCGCGGCTGATCCAAATGCTTGAAACCATGAAATCCAACCTGAGTGAAGGCTGCCGGCAGGCAGCGGAAGTTGAGAAGAGACATGTCTGAGCCAGTGAAAATCCGCCAGGGTGAAGATGCGAGCGCTGCCAAGATGGAGCGCCCGGCCAACACGTCTGAAGCCAACAGCACCGTTATTCCGCCCGAGACGCCGGTGGCGGCTCCCGCCAAGAAGAAGCGTTCGCGCGTGCGCGGCCTGCTTTTTGCGGCGCTCCCCATCGCGCTCGTCGTGGGCGGCTATTACTATGTCACCGGCGGTCAGCTCGTTTCGGTCGACAATGCCTATGTCCAGGCGCGCATTGCGGGGATCTCGACCGATGTCGCGGGGACGGTGCAGTCTATTGCCGTTCACGATAACGAGAAGGTGACGGCTGGCCAGGTTCTCTACAAGCTGGACCCGGCGAGCTTCCAGATTGCGCTTGACGGCGCCAAGGCCAAGGTGGATGCGGCGCGCAACGATCTTCTGACGCTCAAGGCTACCTACGCACAGGATCAGGCGCAGATCGTTCAGGCGCAGGCCGATCTTCCCTTCTATCAAGATGCCTATGAACGCGCCCAGAAGCTGGTCTCTTCCGCCACCGCATCCAAGGCTACGCTCGATCAGGCCAGCCACGATCTGGAAGCCGCAAAGCAGAAGGTCGATGTCGCCCAGGCTGAAGCCGCCGCGACGCTCGCCAAGCTGAATGGCAAGGTCGATCTGCCGCTCGAGCAGTTCCCCGAATACATGCAGGCCCAGGCAGCCGTTGAAGATGCGCAGCGCCAGCTCGACCACACGATCATCAAGGCTCCGTTCGACGGTATCGCCACCAATGTGAACGCCATCCAGATCGGCACCTACCTCCAGCCGGCGCAGACGGCCTTCTCGCTCGTCTCCACGAAGGACATGTGGATCGAAGCCAACCCGAAGGAAACCGAGCTGACCTATGTGAAGCCCGGCCAGCCGGTGACGATCTCGATCGATGCCTATCCGGGTGTGACCTGGAAGGGCGAGGTCGCCAGCCTCAGCCCGGCTTCGGCCTCGAGCTTCTCGCTCCTGCCAGCGCAGAACTCGTCCGGTAACTGGGTAAAGGTCGTCCAGCGCATTCCGCTGCGCATCGCGGTCAAGGCCGAGGATGGCAAGCCGGAGTTGCGCGCCGGCATGAGCACGGTCGTCGATATCGACACCAACCACGCCCGCGGCCTGCCGCAATTCGTCGAAAACCTCCTGGGACACGATACGGCCTACGCTCATGAGTAACGCGGCAACATCATCGGCAGGGTTTATGCCCGTTGCCAATCGCGGGGCCATCACCGCCTGCGTGATCCTCGCGGTCATCATGCAGGCCCTGGACACGACCATCGCCAACGTCGCGCTGCCTTACATCCAGGGCAGCGTGTCGGCCAGCGCCGACCAGATCAACTGGGTTCTGACATCCTACATCGTTGCCGCCGCCATCATGACGCCGCCGTCAGGCTTTCTGGCGGCCAAGTTCGGCCGCAAGCGCATGCTGTCCATCGGCATCGTTGGTTTCGTCGTCTCCTCGATCCTGTGCGGCCTCGCCCAGTCCATCACACAGATCGTCGGCTTCCGGCTGATGCAGGGCTTTTTCGGCGCGGCGCTCGTACCGCTGTCGCAGAGCATCCTGCTGGATATCTATTCCGCCGAAGAGCGCGGCCGCGCCATGGCGCTGTTCGGCGTGTCGGTCATGGTGGGGCCGATCCTCGGACCCGTGATCGGCGGCTGGCTCACGGATCACCTGAGCTGGCGCTGGGTTTTCTACATCAACGTTCCGATCGGCGCGCTTGCCGTCATGGGTGTCGCAACCTTCGTCAAGGAAACAGAGATCAACACCAACGCCAAGCTCGACTGGTTCGGCTTCGGCATGCTGTCGGTCGCCATCGGGGCGCTTCAGCTGATGCTCGACCGTGGCTCGCAGCTCGACTGGTTTTCATCCGGCGAAATCCTGATCGAGACGATCGTCGCTGCGGGTGCCTTCTATCTGCTCGTCGTTCACACGCTGACGGCGGAAAAGTCGTTCGTCAATCCGCGCCTGTTCCTCGACCGGAACTTTGCGGTCAGCATGCTGTTCATCTTCGTGGTCGGTGTGGTGCTGCTGGCATCGCTGGCTCTGCTGACCCCCTACCTGCAAACGCTGATGGGCTATCCTGTCATCACAGCTGGTCTCGTCATGGGTCCGCGCGGGATCGGGACAATGCTCTGTATGATGTTCGTCGGCCGTGCCATCGGCAAGATCGACACGCGCATCCTGCTCTTCGGCGGCCTCGCGGTCACGGCCTTTGCCATGTATGTCATGACCGGATGGACGCCGGATATCTCGCAGTGGGAAATCGTCTGGGTCGGCTTCATCCAGGGCGCCGGGCTTGGCCTCCTGTTCGTGCCGCTGTCCACCATCGCTTTCTCGACCATCGCGCCGGAACTGCGCGGTGACGGCACCGGCCTGTTCAATCTGTCGCGCAACATCGGCTCGAGCGTGGGGATCGCCGTCGTCTCGGCGCTGCTGACCTCGAATATCCAGGTGAACCATGCTGAAATCGGAGCCGCGCTGACGCCGTTCAATCAGTCGCTCCAGGCGCTGGCTCATGCCGGACTGGACCCGAACAGCGCCAGCGGGCTCTCGACACTCGACGGGCTGGTGACCCTGCAATCGACGATCATCGCCTATGCCGACGATTTCAAGCTGTTGATGCTCATGTCCATCGTCGTGATGCCGCTGCTTCTGCTGCTGAAGCCGCCGAAGCGCTCGGCCTCCGAGGCGGACAATGAAGAGGCGATGGAAATCGTCATGGAATAACAAAGGAAAGCGGGTTCGTTTGAGCCCGCTTTCTGCTTTTGGGATTGGACTTACTGCCCGTCCAGCGGCTCGACGCCCTGCGGCTTGCCGGCGCGGTCGAGCCGGATCTTCTCGATGCGGGCTTCTGCGGCAGACAGCAGCGTCTCGCAATGCTTCTTCAGCGCTTCGCCGCGCTCGTAGATGGCAATCGACTGGTCGAGCGCCACGTCGCCGCGCTCCAGCCGCGAGACAATGCTTTCCAGCTCGGCCACGGCCTGTTCGAACGAAAGGCCCTTGATGTCGGCCGGTTTTGCGGTGTCCGTCATGGTCATCCTTTCATGAGCCTGTAGATATGCGCGCCAGCCGATTCGGCCAGCCCCTGAAGGTCATAGCCGCCTTCGAGGATGCTGACGAGACGGTTCGAGGCGAAGTCCCCCGCCATATCCATGAGCTTGCCCGTCGCCCAGTCGAAATCGTCGGCGACGAGGTTGATCTGCGCCAGCGGGTCGCGGTGATGCGCGTCGAAGCCGGCGGAGATGATGATGAGGTCCGGCGAGAAGTTGCGGATCGCCGGTAGCACGCGATCCTTGAAGGCCTCGCGGAAATGGTCCGAGCCCGTATTGGGCGAAAGCGGTGCATTGACGATATTGCCCACCCCCGTCTCTTCCTTCCGCCCCGTCCCGGGATAGAGCGGCATCTGATGCGTCGAACAGTAAAGCACTGAACGGTCGGCCTCGAAAATGTCCTGCGTGCCGTTGCCGTGATGCACGTCCCAGTCGATGATAGCGATCCGCTCCAGCCCGTGCTTCTGCTGCGCATGGCGCGCGGCAATCGCGGCATTGTTGAAGAAGCAGAAGCCCATGGCGCGCATCCGCTCGGCGTGATGGCCCGGCGGGCGCGAGGCGACGAAGGCATTGTCATGGCTGCCGGAGATCACGTCGTCGACGGCAGCCATCGCCCCGCCAATGCCCGTGAACGCCGCCTGCAGGCTCTTGACGCCGGCATAGGTGTCGTTCTCGATCTGGTTGATCTCATCCTCGTCCTCCGGCATTGCACGCATGACGGCAAAGAGATGCTCCTCCGGATGCGCAAGCAGAACCGCATCCTCATTCGCCTGCGGCGCTTCCTTGCGGTCCAGGGTGCCGAAATTCGGATGGCTCAGCGCCTCGTTCAGAGCCCTGAGCCGATCCGGCCGCTCCGGGTGTCCGGCAGGAACCTCGTGTTCCAGAAAGATCGAATGCTCGTAAAGCCTTGTCGTCATGGTGGAACCTTTTGTGATGGAGGGGCGGAGACGATGTTAGATGGGCTTTGTGACGGGACTTGCCTAGTCTTACGCCCTTTTGTGTCTGCGGCCCGGACCCCCTCTCTTGCGATTTCTAACACTTAGCTGAAGCTAAGATGTTGAAATCGCTTTCTCCCCCACCAGGGGGGAGATTGGAGGTTGACGTTGCCGCGTGCGTCCATCTCCCCCTCGGTGGGGGAGAAAGCAAAATCATGATCTTAGCCGAAGGCTAAGTCGTAGATTTTGCAAGAGAGGGGGTGTCCCCCAGTCGCGCCCTCTCCTCAAGCCCGCGACGGCAGCATCGGATAGCCGGCCAGCACCGCGCGCGCGGCCAATGTCGCCAGCACGGCCTTGATCAGGTCGCCCGGAACGAAGGCGAGGTTGCCGATGAGGACCTTGGCGAAGGGCGTGCCGGTCGAGAAGCACAGCCATGTAATCCCGAAAGCATAGACCACGGCGATGCCGCCGACGATGCTGGCGAGGAAGAAGCCGATATACTGGCGGATTTCCGGCTGGCCATCGCGCACCACGCTCTCCGCAATCAGCCCCGTGAGGAATGCGCCGAAGACCCAGCCGACGATATAGCCCGCCGTCGGCCCCATCAGGACGCTCAAGCCCCCGCGGCCGCCCGAAAGCACGGGCAGGCCAATGGCGACCATGAGGATGACGAGCACATAGGCCGCAGCCCCGCGCCGTGCGCCGATGATGCAGCCTGCAAGCATGACGCCCATCGACTGCGCGGTGATCGGCACGGCGGCAATCAGCGGGATGGTAATCGGCGGCAGGAAGCCGAGCACCACGATGATGGCGGCAAAAAGCGCCACGAGCACGATATCCTTGGTGGTCATGATCTCTCTCCTTTGTCGAGGCCTCCCAAAGGTTTAGCGGCCTCTTATTCCCCTTGCGTCGATGGCGTCCGCAATCGCATCCGCATCTTTCAACGTCAGAATGATCAGCGGTCCGATGGCCCGTATCGGACGGAACGCGATGCCGCGCGCCGCATGAGCCTCTTTCAGCCCTTCATAGTGGGCGAAGATATCCGGCAGGAAGCGAAGCACAAGCCCCAAAGCGAGACCGACATCGGCAGCGCGCACGATCCCCAGCCTTTCGGCAGGCTGCAGCGCTAGAGCGATCGTCTCCATGAAATCACCAATCCGCGTCGTCGCCGTCACGGCCGCAGCGAGAAACACGACCGCCAGCAGCCGCAGCGTCGAGACGGCAGCCTCCTGCGGCGAAAGCAGCCAGATGTTGATCAGTCCCAGAACCGCGATAGCGAAGAGCACCGGCTTCAACCGGGTGACCGCCTCGCGAACCGTCATCGGCAGGCTGAAATAGGTCGCCCCCGCGACGACCATCGCCACCGCCTGAACCGCCATCCGCTCGGTAAGATAAAGCGCGAGCCCGAAAACGAGGATCAACAACAGCTTCGTGCCCGGCCGCTGCCGATGCAGCAACGTATCGCCCTCGACATAAAGGCTCGTCAGCATCCGGCGATCTCCCGGTAATGCGCGATCGCCGCTGCGGGCCGGCCGTCGAAGACAATACGCCCCTCATGGAACACCAGAACCCGGTCGAAATCCTCGATCAGCGGCAGGTCATGGCTGATCACGATGGCGTTTTCCTTGAGCGCATGGATGGCATCCACCACCCGCCTGCGGTTCTTCAGGTCAAGCTGGTTCACCGGCTCGTCGAAGATCAGGATATCCGGCCCCGTGGCCGACACGCTGGCAATCGCCGCCAGCTGCAGCTCCCCGCCCGAAAGCTCGTGCACCCGGCGCGGCCCGAGCGCCTCGATGCCGAAACGCGCCAGCGCCGCCTTCGCCCGCGCCTCGGCCTCTGCTGGCGCAAGCCCATGCGCCCTCAGCCCGAAGACGATATCTTCCAACACCTGCGGCATGATGAGCTGCTGCGCCGGGTTCTGGAAGATGAAGCCGGCGACGGAAAGAACCGCCTTGGCGTCCTTCATCGTATCGAGCCCGTTGACCGTCACGGTCCCCGAGGTCGGCTTGACCAGCCCGTCGATCAGCTTGGCGAAGGTCGTCTTGCCGGAGCCGTTGAGCCCGATGATCCCGATGCGGCGCTCCGTGAGCACCAGCGAAAACGGGTGAAGCGCGACATGCGTCTTGAATTTCACCGAGCAATCGGAAAAACGGATGTCCAACGCGCTACAGTCCCAAAGATTGACCCGACGAAAGGGTCTATAGCCAAGGATGGATCGTTTGCAAACAGAACCATGTTGCGACGCAGTGGACGAGGACCGGGCGATCCGCCTGCGCGGCCACCATTTCCTCTGTCTCCTGACCTACAAGGGCCTCGGCTACACACCCGCCTTCGTCGAAAACATGACCGCGATCGCCGACCGCATCAACGCCGGCGAAAAAGTCATCCTCCATGCCGGCCCCGACGACATCTGCGCAGCCCTCACGCCCGCCGACCGCGTCGCCTGCAACCACGACTGCGCCAAGCCGGAGACAGCAGCGCTGGACGAGATGGCGGAGAGGGCCACCGTCGCGGTGCTGGGGCATGGGCTGGACGAGGCCTTCACGCTCGATGCGGAAAAGGTAGCGCAACTGCGCGCGGCATTTCTCAGCGGAGAAAGCAGGACTGCCTGTGGGATGTGCCGGTGGCGGGCGGTTTGCGACGAGATTGCGGGGAGTGGGTTTGAGGGGGTGGTGATTGGGGGACCAATGTCTCGGCTCTACTCAAGTTAACGAGAAACGTATTTGGTCGAGAACAATCGCTGCCGCTTAGCGGCTAGGAACAGGCTCTCCGCGTGACAACGCTCAATCCTCTTCGTTCGGCCGGCGTAAAAACTCCCTCGAATCCGGTATTTCACCCTTCATGAAGGTGTCAAACGCCCTAAGGTCCTCTGCAGATGGGATTTTCCCTCTGTCGGAAAATGCTCTATTTCGTCTGCGACATTTCGCCTACTAAGCATGCCAAGGCTCACTTGGCCTGCCTCTAATTCGTACTGAATTGAGCCCGACCATGTATCCATTCTTCCATAGCCCGGAGCGAGTGCGACCGAACGCGGGCGGCCTTTCACTTCATGTTTCGCTAGCGCAACCCTTAAGTAGTCGAGCTGTTTGTACAGCACATATGTAATTCGCAAGTCTTCTTCCATCAGCCGACGAGATTCGGACGATTCCAATATTCTTTGCAGCTGTTGTGCACGAATTAACATTCCGGAGTGTCGAAACCCCTGCTCTTTCAGCAATTCATCAACTCGTTCTTTAAGCTTCCCAGTTTCAATGAGTTTCAGAGTATCGCGTACCCTTTGTCGCCACGTACGGAGTAGTTCGTAGGTGCTGAACATCCACATTTGGCTTTGTGCGTTGAGGAAGAACAGTTTGCTCCTATCCCGCTGATCCTGAAAGCTCTCTTGGAGCACTGTTTGCTCGAGGTTGGTTAGAAACTGGTCAACAACCCCGATATTGTTCGCCTGCATCTGCATGTAAGGGTCATCGAACATTTGCAGCGAACTCAATGCGCGTCGCAATGCTTCCCAGTCGATCGCATCCGGTACCGGTGGGAGGCGGTCCTGATCGTGGTCGAAGTCGTCTTCATGTTCTTGCATGCTTCTATGTTTAGCAGATTATCCCGTCAGGTAAAAAAGGTATGACGGATAACCGAAGCCATATTTCGTGATCTGTCTTAGTCGCACTTTCTTGCATTAGTCCCTATCCTCACTTCGCCCACTCAGCCATGAGCCCCCGGCGCAACACCGAGAGCCCGATGACGGCGCCTTGGCTTGCTGCCTCTATTTCACCCGCACAAACTCGAGATGCGGCACAAACTCCTGGTTCTTCACGGGGTCCTTGATCGGCATGGCGGCGATCTTCAGTTCATTGGCGCCGATGGAATCGACCTGGAGGGTTTGGGAGATGCCCTTCCATTGCGGGAATGTCGATTGAATGAGGGTGCGCGATATCTTCTTCGTCTTTTCATCGATCTTGTAATTGCCGAAATAGGCGATCGACGGGCCGACCGGATCGGTCGGGACCGAATTGGGCTTCGGCTTGCGGTCGTCCGCCGCCATGATGAAGCTGAACGTGCCTTCGCGCGTCATGATCAACTGGCCGACCGGGCCGGGGCCCCAAGTCTCGCGTTTGGTGCCATCGGCGAATTGATCGTAAACCGCAGTCACTTTCCAGGTGCCGGCGATCTGCGATTTGACGCTTTGTCCGGCCTGGGCCGCAAATGCGCCGGCCAGCGTGAGTGCAATGACGAGGGAGGGGAGCACACGCATGTTCTTTCCTTGCTTTCTGCCGCTGGACATTGATCGGATCTTTTCGTTCGACGCCGCAGGGCGGCGGCACGACATGCGCCCTCCAGCGGGAGGAAAACTAGCATCGGTCAAGAATGGCTGCCCGGAGAAGATTGCGTATAATTTTCGATCGGAAGATCGAGCGGTTTGAATTCGGCTTGAACAAAGCATGAACATGTGCATTCATGTGTCATGGCGACTCACATCCCCAACCTCACCGCCCGACGCATCTTCCTCGCCCGCCAGGGCCTCTCGGCCCATCCCGGCCGGGCGCTCGACAGGGAAGGGCTCTATCAGCTCATCCACGGTCTCGGCTTCGTGCAGGTGGATAGCATTGCGACGGTTGTCCGGGCGCATGAGCAGATCGTCTTTTCGCGCAACCAGACCTTCGACCGCGAGCACCTGCGCAAGCTGATCGAGGAGGATCGGCGGCTGTTCGAGCATTGGACGCATGATGCCTCGATCCTGCCGGTCGCGTTCTTTCCCTACTGGAAGCATCGCTTCGTCCGCAAGGAAGCCTCGATGCGCGAGCGCTGGGCGAAGTGGCAGGGGAAGGGGTTCGACAGCGCCTTTGAGGAGACAATGGCGCGGATTCGCGATGGCGGCGAGTTGCTGACGCGCGATGTGAAGCCCGAGGATCACAAGTCCGGCGGCTGGTGGGAATGGCATCCGTCCAAGACCGCGCTGGAATTCTACTGGCAAACCGGCAAGCTTGCCATTTCGCGGCGCGAGAATTTCCAGAAGGTCTATGATCTGACGGAGCGGGTGATCCCGGCCCATGCGCGCGAGCCGGAAGTGAGCCACGAGGCCTTTGTCGACTGGGCCTGCCGTTCGGCGCTGACAAGGCTGGGTTTTGCCACCCATGGCGAGATCGCCGCCTTCTTCGCCCTCGTCTCGCCTGAGGAGGCGAAGGGCTGGGTGGCGGAGCATCGCGACGAACTGGAGCCGGTCGAGGTCGCGCCCATCGACGGCGGGAAGCCGCGCGCGGCCTTCGCCTTCAAGGGGCTCTCCGCCAACCCCGACGACTGGCCTGAGCCGCCCTCGCGGGTGCGGGTGCTCAGCCCCTTCGACCCGCTGCTGCGTGACCGCGACCGCACTGAGCGCCTCTTCGGCTTCCGCTACCGCATCGAGATTTACGTCCCCGAGCCCAAGCGCGAATATGGCTACTATGTCTTCCCGCTTCTGGAAGGCGACCGCCTGATCGGCCGCATCGACATGAAGGCGGATCGCAAGACGGGCCGGCTCAATGTCCGCAAGCTTTGGTGGGAAAAGGGCGTACGCGCCTCCTCCGGACGGATCGAAAAGCTGATGGCCGAGCTTTCCCGCGTCGCCCGCTTTGCCGGGGTAGAGGAGGTGGTGCTGGCCGAGGATTGGCTGGCGACGTGATCCGGTGAACGCTGCATCGACCGTTTCCGCCGCTTTTCGGGTGGCACGCATGTTGCAATGCGGCCAAACTTGTTCCTACATAACAACTGTATGAACAAGCCGCTTTCGCTTCGGATCAGGCGGCTGCATTGCGAGTTTCCCATGTCCGGCCCCGTCATTGGCATTATCGGCAATAGCTATTCCATCGAGGACCGCTTCCCGGTCCAGGTCGTCGGCGACCGCAACATGGCGGCCGTGACCGATGTCATGGGCGGCTTGCCGCTGATGTTTGCCGCGCACCCGGCCATCACCGACATCGAAGCGCTGCTGGAAGTCGTTGACGGTGTCTTGCTCACCGGCGCGCGCGCCAATGTCCATCCGCGCCGTTTCGGTATGGATGCGAACCCGAAACACGAACCCTATGACGAAGAGCGCGACAGCATCGCGTTGCCGCTGATCGATGCCTGCGTGGCGCGCGGCGTGCCTGTGTTCGGCATCTGCCGCGGCTTTCAGGAAATGGCGGTGGCCGGCGGCGCGACGCTGCATCCGGAGATCCGCGAGCTGCCCGGCCGCATCAATCATCGCATGCCGCGTTTGGAAACCGGTGAGGTCCATCCCGATCCGGCGGTGGTTTTCGCCGACCGACATGGCGTCGACTTGACCCCCGGCGGCGTCTTCGCCGGCATTTTCGGCAGCGACAAGATCCGCGTGAATTCACTGCACGGGCAGGGCATTCTCGACCTCGGCGACAAGATCGTTGTCGAGGGCCTGGCCGATGACGGCACGGTAGAGGCCATCCGCATGCGCGAAGCCAAGGATTTCGCGCTCGGCGTCCAATGGCATGCCGAGTACGATCCGCAGACCAACCCGGTCAACCGCGCCCTCTTCGAGGCCTTCGGCGAGGCCGCGCGTGCCTATCGCGCCGCGCGTCTTGGCGGCGGCACGGCAGACCGGATCAATGGTGTCGTGGCGCGCTAGAGCATTTCAGCATTGAACGGAAACGCTGAAGCGCTCTATCTATTTGTTTTCACGCAATTCCGGACGCGAAGCCGGTTTCCGCTTTCGCTGGAATTGCTATAGGCCCCTTTACACGGCTTCTCCCGCCAGATGCCGGGCGGCAAGAGAAAAGAGCTCCGCCTGTGAGGAAATCGACAGCTTCGCATAGGCGTGTCGCCTATGCACCTTCACCGTGCCCTCCGAAATCCCGGTCGCCTGCGCGATCGCCCGCGTCGAGCGCCCGTTCAGGATCATGTAGACGATGTCGCGCTCGCGCGGGGAAAGCCGCCCGGACGCGAAGGTGGCCAGCCGCTCATCGATGCCGCTCGTTTGGTCCGGCGCGCCGCCATCCCAGTGCTTGAGGCTCGCAGCCGCAATGAGCGGAAAGACCGCAGCAAGCCGCGCTGCGTCATGCCGGCTGAAACGCTCGGCTCCAAGCCCTCGCGCCAGCGACAGAAGCAGCCATTCCTCCGGCCGCCCGGTGGCGATGAGAAGCCCCAGTTCGTCCGTCATCTTGATGCGACGAAAGAAGGTTCGGTAATATTCCGAGCGCACGAAACCATCGGGCGCCAGATCGAAGAGCAGGTGCACGCCCGGCCGCACACCGTTGCGCATCGCGATGTGGAATGGGTCGAGCAGATAGGGCCCGCTTTCGTAGAAACGCGTGTTGACCAGCGCCTGAGTTTCGTCGAGGTCGTTATAGACGGTCTCGGGCTGCGCGGTACCGCGATAGAAGGTCGTCATCAGCGTATCGAAGGGTGCAAGCTGCCTCAGCGCCGCCGTCAGCGCGACGGGAAAGTCGTCCGCACCGATGGCCGCGACGAAGCGCGCTGCAAGCGGCGACCATGTGGAGAGAAGCATCAGATCATCTGTCATGCGAGGGATATACCACCAAAGGCGTATGCCTTTAACGGATTTTTTCGCGCAGGTGTCCTGTGCTTGATTAGCCTCGCAATTTCAATGTTCGCCCCGCAAAGGATAGTCCATGAGCGCCCCCATCGAAGTCATGCCGAAGATCGGCGATCTCGCCTTCACCCGTGACAGCCATTACGGCTCGATCATGGAAAATGCCTTTGCCGGCGCGCTTTCCTTCATGCGCCGCCGCTATACGCGCGATCTGACGGGCGTTGATGTCGCCGTCATGGGCGTGCCGCTCGATCTCACCACCTCAGGCCGCCCCGGCACGCGCCTCGGGCCCCGTGCCATCCGCGCGGCCTCGTCGCATCTCGCATGGTCGCGCCCCTGGCCCTGGGAAAGCGATGTGTTTGAAGACCTCGCAGTCGTCGATTATGGCGATTGCCTCTTCGACCCCGGGCGTCCGATGGACATTCCGAAGGCGATCCGCGAAGCCGCAGCCGACGTGCTGGCGACCGATACGGCGCTGCTGACGCTCGGCGGCGACCATTTCATTACCTGGCCGCTGCTGCAGGCCCATGCGGCCAAGCACGGAGCGCTTTCGATCATCCAGTTCGACGCGCATACCGACACCTGGGCGGACGAGGGCGAGCGGCTCGATCATGGCACCATGCTCTGGCATGCCATTCACGAGGGCCTTGTCGTCCCCTCGCGCTCCGCACAGATCGGCATCCGCTCGCACAATGACGACCCGATGGGCGTCAACATCTTCAACGCCATTGAGGTCCATAAGCAGGGTCCGGAGGCGATCGCAGAAAAGGTCCGCAAGATCGTCGGCGATCATCCGGTCTATGTCACCTTCGACATCGACTGCCTCGACCCTTCGGCCGCACCGGGAACGGGCACGCCGGTCGTCGGCGGGCTGACGAGCTATCAGGCGCAGGAAATCATCCGAGGGCTCGCCGGGCTGAATGTCGTCGGCATGGACGTCGTGGAAGTCTCCCCTCCCTACGACCACGCGGAGATTACCGCGCTGGCAGGGGCGACGATTGCCAACGATCTCCTGGCGCTGCATGCGGCGGGGAGGAAGGCGAGGGGATAACCGCTCGTCTTACCGCACTTTCCCATTCTGCCCGCGATCCCGCAGGAAGTGGTCGGCAATCGTGCAGGCCACCATCGCCTCGCCGATGGGCACGGCGCGGATGCCGACGCAGGGGTCGTGACGACCTTTAGTGCGGACGGAAACATTGTTGCCGTCCTTGTCGATGGAAAGCCGCTCGGTCAGGATCGAGGAGGTCGGCTTGACGGCGAAGCGCGCGATGACCGGCTGGCCGGTGGAAATGCCGCCGAGAATGCCGCCGGCATGGTTGGAGAGAAACAACGGTTTGCCGTCATTGCCCATCCGCATTTCGTCGGCATTTTCCTCGCCGGTGATTTCGGCGGCGCCAAAGCCGTTGCCGATCTCGACACCCTTCACGGCATTGATCGACATCAGATTGGAAGCGATGTCCTGATCGAGCTTGGCATAGATCGGTGCGCCAAGTCCGGCGGGAACACCTTCCGCCACAACTTCGATGACCGCACCGACGGACGAACCCGCCTTGCGGATGCCGTCGAGATATTCTTCCCACACCGGAACGATGGCCGCATCCGGCGCGAAGAAGGGGTTTTGATCAACCTGATCCCAGTCCCAGTTCTCGCGGTTGATCTTGATCTTGCCGATCTGCACAAGAGCGGCACGAACGATCACGCCCGGGACGACCTTGCGGGCGAGCGCACCGGCAGCAACACGCGCCGCCGTCTCGCGGGCGGACGAGCGTCCGCCGCCGCGATAGTCGCGAATGCCGTATTTGACGTCATAGGCGTAGTCGGCATGGCCGGGACGGTAGCGGGAGGCGATTTCGCCATAATCCTTGGAGCGCTGGTCGGTATTTTCGATCAGCATGGAAACCGGGGTGCCGGTGGTGACGAGCGTCTCGCCATCCTCTTCCGGCAGCACGCCGGACAGCACCTTCACGATATCTTCCTCGCGTCGCTGCGTGACGAAACGCGACTGGCCGGGCTTGCGCTTGTCCATATAGCTCTGAATTTCGGCCAGCGTGAAGCGGATGCCGGGCGGGCAGCCGTCGATGACACAGCCGAGCGCCGGTCCGTGGCTTTCGCCCCAGGTCGTGACCCGGAAAAGATGTCCGAACGTGTTGTGCGACATGAAGAGCCCGTGGAGTTCGTATTGAGAATTCGGGCCTCTCTTAAAGCGCCGGCCTTAAAAAGAAAAGCGGCAACGCTTGTCAGATTGCAGTCGCGAGGAAAGGCGCTTCGCGGAAACGCTTCCAGGGAGCGGATGTCACGAAATCAAAGATCTCGCCGGCCTTCATCGGTTTTGCGAAGGCATAGCCCTGCAGTGTCGAGCAGCCCATTTCCTCCAGCCTGACGGCATGCGTCATGCTCTCGACGCCCTCGGCTACGGTTTCTATGTCGAGCGACGTTCCGATGTCGATGATCGAGCGCACCAGCGAGAATTCCCGTGGGGATGTCAGCATCGGCTGCACGAGCTGCCGGTCGATCTTCAGTCGCTTTGGTTCGAGCTTCAGGAGGCTGACGATGGACGTGTGTCCGGTTCCGAAATCATCGATCTCGACGTCGATGCCAAGACTTTTCAGACGACGGATATTGTGGGTAATGACCTCGTCGTCGTCGTCCAGATAGATGGATTCGACCAGCTCGAAGGCAATCTGCCCCGGCGATATGGCGAGATCCTTCAACGACCTGAGAAGCTGGTCGTTGCGAAGCCGCCGCGCGGACACGTTCACCGATATTTTCGGCACGATCAGGCCCTTGCCGGCCCAGGAGAGACGGTCGGCCAGCGCCTGCTCGAGGACATGTCCGTCGATGGTCGCCAGCGCGTTGATCTCTTCCGCGTTCTTGAGGAACAGGTCCGGCGTGAGTAGTCCACGCTCCGGGTGGTTCCATCGCACCAGCGCTTCCATGCCCGTCAGCGCGTGGGTCTTGGCGCAGAATTGCGGTTGATACCAGGCGACGAACTCCCGGTTTTCCAGCCCACGCAGAATTTGATCGGCGAGCGTCTTGTTGCGTCTGATCTCGGCCTGCAGGTTCGAGGTGAAGAATTCGAAGCGATTTCGTCCATGCGCCTTCGCGCGATAAAGCGCGATATCGGCGTTCACGAGCAATTGCCTGACGGAGCTGCGCCGCGTCTGCTCCCGCGCGATGCCGATCGAGACGCCGAAGCGGCATTCCTGCCCTTGGTAATCGAGTGGAACATTCATCCGTTCGATGATGCGGCCTGCAAGGGTTGCGATATCCTTGTTCGTGCCGTTGTTCTGCACCAGCACGACGAATTCGTCGCCGCCGATACGGGCCACCAGATCATCCTTGCGGGTATTCTTGCGCAGAACGTCGGCGGCATGGGTCAGCATCGCGTCGCCAGCGGCATGTCCGAGCGTGTCGTTGATCTGCTTGAAGCGGTCGAGGTCGATATGCAGCAGCGTGACCCGCTTCTGCGGGTCGTGAGGCTCGCCTGCCAGGCGCTCGAGAGCCTCGTCAAGAGCCCGGCGGTTATGGAGACCGGTCAATGGGTCGTGCATGGCATTGTACTGAAGCATGGCGTGCATGGTCTCAAGCTCGGCCCGCTTTGCTTCGGCATCGTTCTTTGCCGCAATCAACGCCTCGTTCTTCTGGTGCTGCTCGGAGACATCGAACGCGATGCCGATGAACTTCAATTTGCCTTCGGGTGAGCGGTGCGTCTGACCCATGGCCTGCAAGTGCCGGACGCTTCCGCTTTCCGTAATGATGCGATAGTTGCACGAATAATGACGTTCGTTTTCAATCGCCTCGGCAATGGCGGCCTCCACGCGGGCAATGTCCTCCGGATGAATGCGTTTGGCAAAGCTTTGGCTATCGACCTGCCCATCCACATAGGGAACATCGAAATATTCGTGCAGTCGCCGATTCCACACGGCCCGGCCCGTCTCGATGTCGGCCTCCCATATTCCGCCGCCATAGGCCTGGATTGCGAGTTCATAACGCTGGGCGAGGTCCTGCATCTCCGCCTCGCGGCCTGAAAGGCGGATAAGGGCGGCCTCGAGTTCGCGGTTCTTCTCCCTTGCCTCGCGGGTCGCTGCCTCCAGCGCGTTCTGCACTTCGATGTCGTCGGTCGTGTCGACGGCGAGACCGATGAACTTGCGATCTCCTCCTGGCTGTTCGTGGATGAGCCCGACCACACGCAGATGGCGGATCGTATCGGGCGTCGGCATGATCCGGTACGTCGCGCTGTAATGCCCCCCGCGCGCAATGACCTCGTTGCGCGCCGCCAGAACCCGCTCCCGATCCTCCGGATGGATACGCGAAAGCCATCCTTCCCGGTTGGTTCGTCCGTCTTTCATGGGCACGTTGTAAAGCTCGTGCATCCGCGCGTCCCAGTAATGGGTCTGCGCATCGAGATTGCTTTCCCAAACCCCGCATCCATACGCTTTCGTAGCAAGATTGAGCCGCTCCGAGGCAACGCGAAGGTCCCGCTCGTTGGCGGACAGTCTTGTCAGCGCCTGTTCGAGTTCCGCATTCTTCCGCTCCATTTCCTGCTTCGCCAGACGGAGTTCTTCCGTCAGCGTAGCCTCTTCCGTCACGTCGAAGGCGATGCCGAAGAGGCGCCGCTCGTCGCTCTGCCCTTCTTCATGCGACTGGGCGACATACTGGATATAGCGCATTTTGCCGTCCGGCCGGTTGATCCGGATCCTGAGCGAAAAGCGGCCGGTTGTTGAGGTGGCCTCCTGGACAGTCTGACGGGCGCGCGGGAGGTCGTCCGGGTGGATCAGGCTCATCCAGTCCGGAACGGTGGGTACGTTCGACTGGCCGTGGACGCCATGCAGATCCTGCATGCGGCGGTCCCAATGAACGTCGCCGGCCTCGGTCCCGATTTCCCAGACGCCGCAATGATAACTGCCAAGCGCCAGATCGAGCCGCTTGGTCAGGTGCTGCAGTTGGGTTTCGCGTCTGGCAAGCGCGACCTGACTCTCCTGGTTCAGCCGAAGCAGTCGCAGGCTCCTGAAGAAGGGCAGCAGGAAAACCATTCCGATGGCGACGAGAATGCCGCGTGTCGTCCAGACCTGTGTCGGGGAGCGCTTCCAGCCATCAACGGGTGCGGCCGCCAGTTGCCACGTTTCCGAAAGCACGTTGGTCGATATCCGCACGGGGCGAGCGTCGAAGGTCGCCTTCACGTCGTCCGCCGCGAAAAAAGGCGCGAACGCATCATCGGCCTGTCCGGCGACCTTCAATTCGAGCCTGTATGCTCCAGTCGGCTGCAGCAAGCCTGATTTCAGGAAGAATTTGCGGGCATCGATGAAGCCGGTCAGTGTCCCCCAATGAACGACCGCGTCGCCACGGCTGGCGAGCACAGGCACCGTGATCCTGATGGCGCGGATGCCGGTGTTCAGGCGAACGACAGGGCCGAAGCTTGACGTATCAAGGCCACGCAAGGCGGTCAGAAGATAGTCCTTTCGGGTTCTCGGGCCCGAACGGTCATCATGTTTTTCGGGGATCACACCGTCACGCCCGACTTCCAGCGCGTTACCGGTCACGGTTTTCGCGCAGATGAAGAGGAGATCGGGATTGTCGTCCATCAGGGAATGCACCAGCGCCGCAAAGTCATCCGAAGTGACGTCGGGATCCTCGGCAAGGCGTTTGCGGATCGTGTCGACCGAGCGGAGTTCGAACTGAATGCGTTGGTCTAGAGTATCCCGCTTCATCCCCAGCATGGCCGCTGCCTTCAGGCGCATTTCCGTGCCGTGGACCTCCTCGTAGTTGCGGTCGAGGAAATAGGCTGCGGCGGACAATGAAACCGCTGCAACAAACACTTGCGCATAAGCAAGCCAACCGCCGTGGCGGCCTTGTCTCGTGATGGAATTCAATGCGCTGCGACCCCGTCTGCAACATCTTGAAAGGGAAGGAATTCAGAGGAATCAATTATTACGCGTCGAATATTAAGAAGGCCTTGCATTGTCAGGTTGTGCGGGGCTGTGGGCAATGGCTGCCGAGGGCGTCACGCATAAATTCTGCCACAATCCGGAAGCACTAAAGCGCGCAGGGTGACGATCAGGACGCCTGAAATCCGGGGATAACTGCTGCCTTCGAGGCCCATCCCCGATAGATAAGCCCGATTGCGCATTGTAAGACTTCGTACGCCCGGCCTCGCTTGCAAACCCGGAAAGAGCCCTTGATGAAAAAGACCGCCATAGCCATGTCTCTCGCCCTGTTCGTCATGCCGGCGCTTGCGCTGGCCGAAAGCGATGATACCTCGGGCGAAATCACCGCCATCGACAAGGACAAGGGGTCCATCACGCTCAGTGACGGCAAGACCTACATGACGCCCTCCGAGTTCAACTTCGACGGTCTGAAACCGGGCGTGAAGGTTGTGATCTATTACTCGACGACGGACGGCAAGCGCGTCATCGATGATCTGCAGACGGAATAGGTAAAAACGTCTTTCAGGCCGCAATCCAGGTCAGGGCCCGTTTCTCGAGCTTGAGTATGCTGTCCTGCCTGATATCCGTCTCTGATGCCTCGATGGCCGCGCTGACCGCGCAGAGCTTGATGATGGATCGCATCACCCCGCCATGGGTCACGCAGACGGTCGGGCCCGTCACCGACTGCAGCCACCCCGAGACGCGCCAGGACAGGATCTCGTAGCTTTCCGCACGTTCGCCCGGCGGCACGAAATTCCACTTGTCGGCCTCGCGGCGATGCATCGCCTCGGGAAAGAGCGTCGTCAATTCGGAGAGGGTGCGGCCCTCCCAATCCCCGAAGCACAGTTCCACCAGAGCGTCATTCGTCGTGTAGTCGCGAGGCTCAAGCCCCATCGCGTCCCGCACCAGTTCCATCGTCTGGCGGGTGCGGGTCATCGGGCTGGAAACGAATTCAAATTCGGCAACACGGTCGCCGATCAGCGACTGCAGGAGAATGCCGTTTCGGCTGGCCTGTCCACGGCCGATCTCGTTGAGAGGGATGTCGTGCTGGCCCTGGAAACGACCCTCGGCGTTCCAGTCCGTCTGTCCGTGGCGGATCAGGTAGATCGGAACGTCAGGGATCATCGGCAGCGATCTCAGTCCTTGACGACCGAGATGTCCGGCGCATCGACCGATTTCATGCCGATCGTATGGTAGCCGGAGTCGCAGTGGTGAACCTCGCCGGTGACGCCGGTCGAAAGATCGGAGAGGAGGTAGAGGCCCGAGCGGCCAACCTCGTCGAGTGACACATTGCGCTTCAGCGGCGCGTTATACTCGTTCCACTTGAGGATATAGCGGAAATCGCCGATGCCGGACGCGGCCAGCGTCTTGATCGGCCCGGCCGAGATCGCGTTGACGCGGATGCCGCGACCGCCGAGATCCACGGCCATGTAGCGCACGCTTGCCTCCAGGGCCGCCTTGGCAACGCCCATCACGTTGTAGTTCGGCATGACCTTTTCGGCGCCGTAATAGGTCAGCGTGATCATCGAGCCGCCGTCATTCATGATCCGGTCGGCGCGCTGCGCGACAGCGGTGAAGGAGTAGACTGAAATGTCCATCGACTTCAGGAAGTTCTCGCGCGTCGTGTCGACGTAGCGGCCGGTCAGTTCTTCCTTGTCGGAATAGGCGATGGCATGCACGAGGAAGTCGATCTTGCCCCAATGTTTTTCCACAGCGTCGAACACGGCATCGATGGAGGCCATGTCGGTCACGTCGCAATCACCGGCCATGAAGGCACCGATTTCGGCCGCCAGCGGCTCGACGCGCTTCTTGAGCGCATCACCCTGCCAGGTGAAGGCGATCTCCGCGCCCGCGTCGGCGCAGGCCTTGGCAATGCCCCAGGCGATGGAACGATTGTTTGCCACGCCCATGATGATGCCGCGCTTGCCCTGCATCAGCCCGCCGATTTGGACCATGGAATGCTCTCCGTCATAATGATTTGGAGCCCTATGGCACAGCGAGGCAGAAGGTTCAAGAAGTTGAATGGTAAGGAAATAAGAGCAATCGTAATAATCTGTGCTCTTTCAAGACGCTGTCACAAAAACAGGCCTTCCCGCAGGCTGCGCATGAGATCCTTCACCTTTTCATCCGGATGGTCCCACAGCATGACGCGGATTTCCGCATAAAGATCGCCGCGCGCGCCGTCTCTCCCAGGCAGGCCGCGCCCTCTTATCCGCAGGGTACGGTCGGAGCCGGACCAGTCCGGCACGGTGACGCGGACGGCGCCATCGGGCGCGTCAACGATGGTTTCGCAACCGAGAACCGCATTTTCGATGTCCACCGGCAGGTTCGTGTAAAGGTCAAGACCGTCGGCGCGGAAGACCGGATGCGGAGCGATGCGAACGTCACGACGACATCGCCGCGCTTCAGGCCGGGCAGGCGATGACCTTGCGCAGCGATCCGCGCCTGCCTGCCGTCGGTCACCCCCTCGGGCAGCGCGACCCGCAGTGTCCTGCCGTCCGGCAACTGGACGAGCGGCCTGATCTTCTGGAAAATGGCCTCAATCGAAACCTGAACCTCCACGGCCAGATCAGGCGCCTTGTCCGGCGTGTTCGGCTGACCGGCCATCTTGCGCCAGAGGCTTGAAAGAATGTCGCCGTCCGAAGTGTCGGTCTTTGGGGGCGGGTCCGCACTCCGTGGGCCCCCGGCGGCCTGTTCGCGCTTGCGCGCTTCCTCGGCCATGCGGCGTTCCTGGTCGAAACGCTGGCGCTTTTCCGGGTCCTTCAGCAACTGATAGGCCTGGCCGACCTCGGCAAAGCGCAGATGCGCATTCGGGTCGCTTTGGTTCCGGTCGGGGTGCAGGGATTTGGCAAGCGCCCGCCAGGCGGCCTTGATCTCGTCAAGGCTTGCGGTCGGCTTCACGCCCAGTACGCTGTAGGGATCACGCATCCGAAAAGCCATCCAACCACGCGACGAGGCGGTACGATGCCCGTCGGTTTCGATCCGGATTCAGGTGGTCAAGCCGCTGGAGCATATCGCAATCATCGCGCCGGGGCGGAACTCTCACATGAATCCCAAGCCGGCGACCTTAGATCGCAGGCCTTACCTTGGGCTTGCGCCGGATTGAGGGCGGGAGTTCAGTCCTGCTTGGCGAAGCTGACGATCTTCCATTCACCGGATGGCGTCAGGCAGGTCGTGCCGCGATATTTGGAAATGCCCTTGAAGCTATGGCTCGTCGTGGTGAAGTCACGGCAGGTGACTTCGCCGGCCTGCGTCTGGGTGATGCCTGTCACGACACCGGCGCTGCCGGTATCCGTGTTGGCCCAGGGGAGCGGCTCGCCCTTGAGGCGACCGAGATCGGCGGAACTGACGGCGTTGCGGATCGTGGTCTCGTCGGAATCGACCGGCTTGCGCTGCGCCGACGGGGTCGACTGTGTCGTCAGCCCGGCGTCCACATTGTCGGACAGCCCAAAGCCCGTGCCCATGCAACCCGCAGCCGGCAGGCAAATCAATGCCACCGTGACAAGTTTCATGACTCCGCAGGCAGCGCGGCTATTCTTTTCCCATGCCTGCTTTGTTATTGGTTGCACGATTAGGTATCCCGACGCGAAAAAACGAGGACTGCGACAAGAATGACCGCAAATGGGTTAATAACAAGTGACTTCACGGAAGAAAGTGAGCCATTCACACTTTTCGCCCAGTGGCTGGCTGACGCTACGGAAAGCGAACCGAACGATCCTAACGCATTGGCACTGGCAACGGTCGATGACGAAGGGCTGCCCAATGTCCGCATGGTTCTGCTCAAGGGGTTCGATCAGGATGGCTTCGTCTTCTACACGAACTACGAGAGCCAGAAGGGTAGGGAACTTCTGGGCGCGCGTAAGGCGGCCATGTGTTTTCACTGGAAAAGCCTGCGTCGCCAGGTTCGCGTCCGCGGCGACATCGAGACGGTGACGGATGCCGAGGCCGACGAGTACTACGCCTCCCGCGCCCGCGGCAGTCGCATTGGGGCCTGGGCCTCGAAGCAGTCACGTCCCCTCGAAAGCCGCTTCGCCCTGGAGAAGGCTGTCGCTGAATATACTGCGAAATTCGGCCTCGGTGAGATCCCGCGCCCGCCGCACTGGTCCGGCTTCCGCCTGAAGCCGAGTTCTATCGAGTTCTGGCACGACCGCAAGTTCCGCCTGCACGATCGTGTCGAGTTCAAACGAATCGACGGCGGCTGGGATAAGGTGCGGATGTATCCGTAAGGGAGCCGTGGCCCTCGATGGGGGTCAGTTCAGAAGCTTGAACGGAATGCCGGAGGCGAGCGCCTTCACGTAGCGCGCCTTCTGGTAAAAGCCGTTCAGCGACACACGGGGCAGGGCGCCCATATTCGCGAGCGCGCGCGCCGTCAGGGTGCCGGGGACGGTGGTTACGGCGAGATCAAAGCCGCATGCGAGCGCCAGATCGAGGTCCCGTTTCGAGACAGCCTCGGCGAAGCCGTAAGGATAGGCGAAGACCCGATTGCGGCGGCCCGTGATGCCGGTGACGTAGATGGCCGAGGCGGTCATCTCGTCAATCGCGGATTCGCGATTGAGATGACATAAGGCGCGGTGCGAAATCGTATGCGCCCCCAGATGTGCCAGCGGCTGTGCGGCCAGCTCCTGCAACTCCTTGCGGTCCATGACGAGGTCGCGCACGATCGCGTCGGCATTGACGCCATAGACACGCGCCTGCTCGTTGAGTTGAGCGACCGCTTCGGCTTCGTTCGCACCGATGATGCCGGCGCCGATCCGTTTGAAGGCTGTCAGCTTCTGGCTGGGCGTTGCCGTTTCGACCAGTTCGACCCCGTTGCCGAAGTCATAATCGAACTCCGTCGTTGTGTTGACGAGCGCCTCCAGCGTCTCCCACCACAGCGTGTGGGTCCGCTCGGTGAGACCCCGGGTGACGAAGATCGTGTACGGCACATCGTAACGCGCAAAGATCGGCGCGGCATGCACCGCGTTGTTGCGGTAGCCGTCATCCAGCGTGAAAATGGCGACGGGCTTCGACGGATCGCCGCTCTTGAGCCATTCGGGCAATTGCGAGAGTGCGATCGGGATATAGCCGTCCTCGAGAACGGCATTGATCGCCTCCTCAAGAAACTGCGGCGTGATTTCCAGATGCCGATTGGGTTCGCAGGCGCGCGTTGCATACGGCCGGACATGGTGGAGGGTGAAGATCACGCCGCGACCGGCCATGCTGCGTCCGAGGCCGAGGCTGCTGAGCATGGCGGAAGCTTCCAGCCCGCCGGTAATTCCCAGCCTCTTGGCATGTCGCTTGGCCAGCAGTTTCAGTCCGCCCGTCATTGATCGCCTCTCCAGCAGATACAGAACTGAAGGCGCGCGCATCCCATTGGCCAGCCTCCAGACAACCCCTAGGCGAGACTAGAATGCAAATGTTGAAAATGGATTGAGAAAAAGCCGCGTCACTTGAAGATGATGCGCGGTCGAATGCTTATTGCGCTGCAGCACTCTTCTCATGACGTGCGACCCAACGGAAGAATTCATCCTTCGGCATCGGCCTATGCCACAGAAAACCCTGACCTTCGTCGCAACCGATCTTGCGGAGAATGTCGGCTTCGGCCGCAAGCTCGATCCCCTCGGCGACGCATTTGATTCCGAGTTCGCGTGCCATGGCGACGATCGTGCGCGCAATGGCGGAAGGTTTGCCGTCATTGTTCCGCGTATGGACGAAACTGCGGTCGATCTTCAGCGATGCGATGGGATAACGTGTCAGGCTGCTGATCGCCGAATATCCGGTGCCGAAATCGTCAATGGATACGGCGATGCCCAAGGCGGAGAGCCCGCGCATGAGCTCATCGATGCGCCGCGCATCGGACATCAGCATGTTTTCGGTGATTTCCAGTTCCAGCCATTCGGGCCGACAGCCTGCACGCGAGATGCAGCCTTTCAGAAGCGGAACGAAATCATCCAGCATGATCTGCCGGGGCGACAGGTTGACCGAAACCCGCACCGGCTTTCGGTTGCCGTCGTTCCAGGTCCGTGCGAAGTGGCAGGCATCGGTCATGATCCGTTCGCCAAGCGGAATGATCAACCCCGTCTGTTCCGCCAGGGGAATGAAGACGCCGGGCGGTATCGATCCCACTTCCGGATGGTTCCACCGCATGAGGGCTTCGACGCCTGCGATTTCGCCCGTGTGCAGATTGATCTTTGCCTGGAAGTGCGCCGTGAAATTGTCGCCCTCGATGGACTTGCGAAGATCGGCTTCCAGCTCGAACCGCTCGCGCGCCTCATCGATCAGGCTGTCGTCGAAAATGCGCCATGTGTTCTGCCCGCCCCGTTTGGCAGACAACAGGGCGCTGTCGGCCTGGGAGAGAAGCTGATCCGGATTGTCGCCATGCTCGGGAAAGCAGGAGACGCCGATGCTCGCCGTCACGGTCAGCAACTTCTGTTCAACGAAAAACGGTTTCGAGATGCGCGTCAGCAGCCGTTCGCAGTCGCGGGCAATATCCTCGCGTCCCATATGGCGGTTCACGATCAGGGCGAAGCTTGCGCCTTCCAGCCGTGACAGGAAATCGCCGTTGCGCTCCGCCTCCTCGCGCAGGCGCTTGGAAAGCTCGACGAGAACCTGATCGCCGGAGGCGCGACCTACCGTCTCGTTGATCGCGCTGAAGCGGTCGAGGTCAATCTTGAAGACGGCTCCCGCATTTCCGGTTGCAACGGCAACCGCAGACGCCTCGGCAAGCTTGCCGGCCAGGTGGCGAAGGTTCGGCAAGCCTGTCATCGGGTCGTAATAGGCATGCTGGAACAGTTCGTTGCGGCTCGCGGTCAGCTCGAGCTCAAGGGTCTTGCGTCGCGTCATGTCATGGGCGACGCAAACATATCCATCCGGCGTCCCGTCCGGGCGTCGGAGCGCAATCTCGGTCGTCTCGAAATAGATGCGCAAGCCCGTCTTCGGGTTGCGGACCGCGTGCTCGCCGCGCTCCGCCTGGCATTCTGTCGTATGGGCCATGAAGCCACGAATGAACTGCGGAAGTTCGACGCCGTCAAACGGCGGCGTCATTCCCAGAAGTTCCTCCTGCGTCTTACCGGTGAAGGCTTCGAAGGCGGCGTTGCAAAGCCGGAAACGCCGATGCTCATCAAGCAACCAGACGATATCGGGCAAGGACAGAAGGATTCGCGCTTCCGTACCCGAAACCGCCGCCGCCGGTTCACCCGGCACGGTCGCAAGATCCGCGTCAGACGATATGTTGTCCGGCATTAAGAGCCCGCCCAAGGTTAAGCCGATTTCGACGCAAATATTACGTCCGATCGCATCGACCGTCCATCGGTTTGTAATGGAGAACTGTGCCGGCTCACGCGCTTGTGACCGGCGTCGAAGGAAGGGAGTGGGACCGGCTCTTCGCTGGCCGGCCCGTCCGGATCATGTTCGCGTGCCGCCCACGGTGACCTGATCCATCCGCAGATGCGGCTGACCTACGCCGACCGGAACGCTCTGGCCGGCCTTGCCGCACATGCCGATGCCGGGATCGAGTTTCATATCGTTGCCGACCATGGAGATGCGGCGCATGGAGTCCGGTCCATTGCCGATCAGCATCGCGCCCTTCACCGGCGCGCCGATCTTGCCGTTTTCGATCATGTAGGCCTCGGTGCAACCGAAGACGAATTTGCCGGAGGTGATGTCCACCTGTCCGCCACCGAAGGAAACGGCATAGATGCCGTTCTTGACCGAGGCGATGATCTCTTCCGGCGTCTTGTCGCCGCCGAGCATGTAGGTGTTCGTCATGCGCGGCATCGGCCGATGCGCATAGGACTGGCGACGACCGTTGCCGGTCGGCTTCATGCCCATCAGCCGCGCATTCTGGCGATCCTGCATGTAGCCGACGAGGCGGCCGTCTTCGATCAGCACGTTATAGCCGGAGGGCGTGCCTTCGTCATCGACCGTCAGCGAGCCGCGGCGCGATTCGATCGTGCCGTCGTCGACGACGGTGACACCCTTGGCAGCAACCATTTCGCCCATCAGGCCGGCAAAGGCGGAGGTCTTCTTGCGGTTGAAATCGCCCTCCAGCCCATGGCCCACCGCTTCGTGCAGCATCACGCCCGGCCAACCGGAGCCGAGCACGACATCCATCGTGCCCGCCGGCGCATCGATCGCAGAGAGATTGACCAGCGCCTGACGCAGCGCCTCGCGGGCACCGACCTGCCAGTTTTCGGTGAGGATGAAATCGCCGAAGCCCTTGCGGCCGCCTGTGCCGAAGGAGCCCGATTCCTGCCGGTCGCCTTCGCCCGCGACGACCGAGATGTTGAGCCGCGTCATCGGACGGATGTCGCGCACCCGGTGTCCGTCGCGGCGGATGATGTCGACGATCTGCCAGCTTGCGGCAATCGATGCCGTCACCTGCCGCACGCGCGGGTCTTCGGCGCGCAGAAATGCGTCGATTTCCT
Source organism: Hyphomicrobiales bacterium (assembly GCA_900466575.1). Taxonomy (GTDB): domain Bacteria; phylum Pseudomonadota; class Alphaproteobacteria; order Rhizobiales; family Rhizobiaceae; genus Ensifer_A. The sequence goes on from UBMP01000002.1 coordinate 29,734, forward strand.
GCAGAAGCTGGGCCTTCGCCTCGAAGCTCGGCTCGCCGATCGGGTTTTCGGCGGAATAGAGCCGCTTGTTGGTGCCTTGCGGCGCATCCGCGTAAGAGCCGGAATAGCCGCGCGTGACCGCGCCGACGGCGTCTGCCGCGCGCTTCAGAGCGGAGAGCGACAGATCGCCCGCATGGGCATAGCCGACAGCTTCGCCGGCGACGGCGCGCAGCCCGAAGCCCTGGTCGGTGTTGAACGTGCCCGCCTTCAGCCGCCCGTCGTCGAACGTCAGGGCCTCCGCCTGGGCGTGTTCCAGATAAAGCTCGCCGTCGTCGGCGTCCTTCAACGCTTCCGCGACGACGTCCTTCACAGCGCCTTCATCGGCATCGAAAAGCTTCAGCAGATCGTCGTTCATCGGGGCGCCTTTCAGCGTAATTGAGAATGGATCAAGACTTCAGATAGGCGTGCTGCCGGGAATTTCCAACCGTTTTAGGGATGGGCGAGCGGCCGAGGCTGAGGGCCATGGGCCTCAGGGCAGGGCGTCGTAGCCGTCGGCAAAGCCCTTGAGGTCGACCGGAATGCCAACACCTTCTTCAGGCGACTGGAACACGATGAACGTCGCCTGTGTGCCGGCGCGCAATGTCTTCAGGAGATCGTCCTGCAGCACGACTTCCGCATAGCAGCCGTCGGAAAAGCAACGCACGAAATAGGCGCGGCCGATATCCTTGCCATCGACATTGAGACCCAGTCCGTTCGGCAGGAGAACGCCGAGGGGTGCGAGGACGCGCAGGATACGCGACTTGCGGTCCGCCGTCTTCAGTACCACGACGGAAAGCCCGACTTCGGGCCGATCGTCGGCAATGACGTTCTGCATCAGCGCGCATTGCTCTTCCGAAGCGCCGGCGGGCGTGTCGCAGATGATGGACCAGGCGCCATGCGTCGAACGCACAGTGCCTTGCCCCTGGCTCGGAGCCGGCGGCGGCTGTGTGGCGGCGAAGGCTGCCGGCGTGAGGCCAAGCGTCGCAACGGCGACGAGGCTGAGCGCTGCACGCTTCAACTGGCTGGATATCATGAACGTCCTCGAATCATTCTTCCGCTTGGGCACTACCGTTTAGCGCCGAAACGCGGATCATTGAACAGTCAAAGCGCGCCGGCTTCAAGGGGCGAGTTCCGGAGCCTTCCAAAGCTCGCTGTCCTGCGCTTGCGCCTGCTGCCTTTAAAGAGAGTTGATCAACGTGAAAAGCGGCAAAAATAGTGTCCGCAAACGTTCGCAATTCCACGGCAATTTGATAAAAGCCAGTCAATCCCCCGCTCTTGCGCAAAAATGACGCATGCACGGTGAGTGACGACGGTTGCGATTGGGGCTAAACTGTGGTTTGAAACAGTTAGTATAGCAGGGATTCTGCTAGACGGTTTGATCTCGATCAAGTGTCGAGGACCAAACACTGAGGGGAGAGAGATTCGTGAGGAATAAGGCTATTGCAGCAATGGCGTCGATCGCCAGTTTGCTCTTTGCTGGCGCAGCGTTTGCCGCCCAACCGATGCCATGGCAGACCGATCTGCAGCCGGCTGCATCAGGCGTGATGCATGAAATCAGGTGGTTCGAGGAGTATACACTCTGGTTCATCGTCCCGATCACGCTGCTGGTTCTGGCGCTGCTGATCATCGTCGTCGTGCGTTTCCGCGCCGGCGCGAACCCGGTCCCCTCCAAGACCAGCCACAACACGGCCATCGAGATCCTGTGGACGCTCGGACCTGTCGTGGTTCTCTTCCTGATCGCGATCCCGTCGTTCCAGCTTCTGTCGAACGAACTGATCATTCCGAAGGATACGGATCTGACGATCAAGGCCACCGGCAACCAGTGGTACTGGTCCTATGAATATCAGGGCGGCAAGGAACTTGCCTTCGACTCGCTGATGCTGAAGGACGCCGATCGTTCCAAGTTCGGCAAGGAAGACAAGGCCGTTTATCCGCGCCTTCTGGCTGTGGATAACGAACTCGTCGTGCCGGTCGGCAAGACCGTGCGCGTTCTCGTGACCGGCGCTGACGTCATTCATGCCTTCGCAATGCCTGCTTTCGGTGTGAAGATCGACGCCGTTCCGGGCCGTATGAACGAAACCTGGTTCAAGGCCGACAAGGAAGGCCTCTATTACGGCCAGTGTTCCGAGCTTTGTGGCAAGGACCACGCCTTCATGCCGGTCGCCATTCGCGTGGTGACCGACGAACAGTACAAGACGTGGCTGACCGCCGCCGCCGGCAATCTCGGTGCGGCCAACAAGGCCCTCATGGCAGCCACCGACGGCAAGAAGACCGTCGACGTGGCTTCCAGCGCGCAGTAATCCGGAGGGGGAACAATCAAGATGGCTAGCAATCACGATCACGCCCACGATCATGCCCATGGTCACGACGACCATGCCGCGCATGATCATCACCACGCTCCGGGTTTCTTCACGCGTTGGTTCTTTTCGACCAATCACAAGGATATCGGCACGCTCTACCTGATCTTCGCGATCATGGCGGGCGTCGTCGGCGGGGCGCTCTCCGTCGTCATGCGCATGGAGCTGCAGGAGCCGGGCATCCAGATCTTCCACGGTCTGGCCTCCATGGTCTACGGCTTCGAAGGCGATGCCGCCATCGACGGTGGCAAGCAGATGTACAACGTCTTCACGACGGCGCATGCACTCATCATGATCTTCTTCATGGTCATGCCGGCGCTGATCGGCGGCTTCGCCAACTGGATGATCCCGATCATGATCGGTGCGCCGGACATGGCGTTCCCGCGCATGAACAACATCTCCTTCTGGCTGATCGTCCCGGCCTTCATTCTGCTCATCCTCTCCATGTTCGCACCGGGTCCGGCAGGCGGCTATGGCGTGGGTGGCGGCTGGACCATGTATCCGCCACTGGCGACCTCCGGCACGCCCGGACCGTCCGTCGACCTCGCGATCCTGGCGCTTCACATCGCCGGCGCATCCTCGATCCTCGGTGCGATCAACTTCATCACGACGATCATGAACATGCGCGCTCCGGGCATGACGCTGCACAAGATGCCGCTCTTTGCCTGGTCGGTTCTGATCACCGCCTTCCTGCTGCTGCTGTCGTTGCCCGTTCTCGCCGGCGGCATCACCATGCTTCTGACCGACCGCAACTTCGGCACGTCCTTCTTCGCGCCGGAAAACGGTGGTGACCCGATCCTCTTCCAGCACCTGTTCTGGTTCTTCGGCCACCCGGAAGTGTACATCCTGATCCTGCCTGGCTTCGGCATCATCAGCCACATCATATCGACCTTCTCGCGCAAGCCGGTCTTCGGCTATCTCGGGATGGCCTATGCGATGGTGGCGATCGGTGCCGTCGGCTTCATCGTGTGGGCGCACCACATGTACACGGTCGGTCTGTCGCTGAACACGCAGCGCTACTTCCTCTTCGCCACCATGGTCATCGCGGTGCCGACCGGCATCAAGATCTTCTCGTGGATCGCGACGATGTGGGGCGGCTCGATCTCGTTCCGCACGCCGATGATCTGGGCGATCGGCTTCATCTTCCTGTTCACCGTTGGCGGTGTGACGGGTGTGCAGCTGGCAAACGCCGGTCTCGACCGCGCCGTGCACGACACCTATTACGTCGTGGCCCACTTCCACTACGTCCTGTCTCTCGGCGCCGTCTTCGCGATCTTCGCGGCCTGGTACTACTGGTTCCCGAAGATGACCGGCTACATGTATAACGAAACGCTGGGCAACCTGCATTTCTTCATCATGTTCGTCGGCGTGAACATGGTCTTCTTCCCGCAGCACTTCCTCGGCCTTGCCGGCATGCCGCGCCGCTACATCGACTATCCGGACGCATTCGCCGGCTGGAACTATGTCTCGTCGGTCGGCTCCTATATCTCGGCCTTCGGCGTGCTCGTCTTCTTCGTCTGCGTCATCGAGGCGTTCATGAAGAAGCGCGTGGCAGGCGACAATCCCTGGGGCGTCGGTGCCGACACGCTGGAATGGCAGCTGTCTTCGCCGCCTCCGACCCACCAGTGGGAACAGCTGCCGCGCATCAAGTAAGCGGATTATCCTTGAAGCGCCGCGTCGGCGGCGCTTCTTTCATCAAGAAGCTGGCTCCGAAGATATTCGGGACCGGCACAGAGAGTAAAAGCAGGTTCAGTTCATGTCTTTGGTCGACAACCGCGAAATCGATAGCGTGCAGGCAGGCTCCGGGATCTCCGAAGCCTCGGCCGGGGATTTCTTTGCCCTGCTGAAGCCGCGCGTCATGTCGCTGGTCGTCTTCACGGCCTTTGCCGGACTGGTCCTGGCGCCAGGCACGATCCACCCCGTCATGGCGCTTTTCGCCATCATCTGTATTGCCGTGGGTGCCGGCGCGTCCGGCGCGTTGAACATGTGGTACGACGCCGATATCGATGCCGTCATGGCACGCACGGCGACGCGTCCCATTCCCGCCGGCAAGATCGTCCCGAGCGAAGCACTCGCCTTCGGCCTCGTGCTTTCCGCCTTCTCGGTCGCCATTCTCGGACTGGCCGTCAACACGTTGTCTGCCGGCCTGCTCGCCTTCACCATCTTCTTCTATGCCGTCATCTACACGATGTGGCTGAAGCGCTCGACACCGCAGAACATCGTCATCGGCGGAGCAGCCGGCGCATTTCCGCCCATGATCGGCTGGGCCTGCGTGACCGGCGGCGTGTCGATTGACAGCATCTGTCTGTTCCTCATCATCTTCCTCTGGACGCCTGCCCATTTCTGGGCGCTGGCGCTGTTCAAGATGAAGGATTACGGCGCTGCCGGCGTGCCGATGCTGCCCAACGTCTCGGGCGTTGCGACGACCAAGACGCAGATCGTGCTCTACTCGGTGCTGACCGCCATTGCCGGCGTTGCGCCCACTTTCACGGGTCTCGCCAGCCTCTGGTACGGCGCCTTCGCAGGCGTGCTCGGCCTCATCTTCGTTGCCATGTCCATCGGCGTCTATCGCATGGACGAGAACGACCAGAAGATGATCCCGGCCAAGAAGCTGTTCGCCTATTCCATCGTCTATCTCTTCGTCATCTTCTCCGCGCTGATGGTCGATCACTACGCGGCGAGCCTCCTGCATATGGGAGGCCTGATCTGATGGAGCTGGAAACGGTCAAGCTGACGGAAGCGCAGCAGAAATCGCGCAGGGGCCGCAACATAGCGCTGGGCCTTGTGCTCGCCGGACTGGTGGCGATCTTCTACGTGATCACCATCATCAAGTTCGGCCACAAGCCGGTGTAACTGGAGCTGAGGGAGGAGACCATGGCGACGGGAACACAACAGAGACGCAACGGCATGGTCGTTGGGGTCTGTCTCGGCATTTTCTTCGGCATGATCGGCCTGTCCTATGCCGCCGTGCCGCTTTATCGCATGTTCTGTCAGGTGACGGGCTACGGTGGTACTGTGCGGGAAGTTGAGCAGGCCTCGTCGGTCATCCTCGACCAGACAATCAAGGTTCGTTTCGACGGCAACGTGTCGCCAGGGCTTGCCTGGGACTTCAAGCCCGATCAGCGCGAAGTGGTCATGAAGATCGGCGAGACGAAGCAGATCTTCTTCCGCGCGAAGAACACGTCAGACAAGGAACTGACCGGTCAGGCGACGTTCAACGTGACGCCCGAACAGTCCGGGGCCTATTTCAACAAGATCCAGTGCTTCTGCTTCACGGAAACAACGCTGAAGCCGGGGGAAGAACTGGAAATGCCCGTACTCTTTTTCGTCGATCCCGATATCGTCAAGGATCGCGAGACGAAGAGCATCGGAACCATCACGCTGTCCTACACCTTCTATCCGCATGAGAAGACCCGCCCGGTCGCCGATGCGAAGAAGGCTGAGGACGCAGCGAAGAAACTTTGAATTTTCATGAGGAGAGCCTCGGGTTTCCGGGGCGGGATTGAAATCCGGGGAAGACTGACATGGCAGACGGACATAACAGACAACATGACTATCACATCATCGACCCGAGCCCGTGGCCGTTCCTGGCTTCGATCGGCGCCTTCATCATGGCGATCGGTGGCGTGTCCTACATGCGCTATCTTTCCGGCCAGCCCTTCGAACTGTTCGGCATGAACCTCGCCAATCCGTGGGTCTTCTTCATCGGCCTCGTTCTGGTGCTCTACACCATGTTCGCCTGGTGGGCCGACACGATCAAGGAAGCCCACGAAGGTCATCACACGCGCGTCGTGTCGCTGCACCTGCGCTACGGCATGATCATGTTCATCGCCTCAGAAGTGATGTTCTTCGTCGCCTGGTTCTGGGCCTTCTTTGACGCCAGCCTCTTCCCGGGCGAAGCGATCCAGGCTGCCCGCACGACGTTCACGGGAGGAACGTGGCCGCCGAAGGGCATCGAGGTTCTCGATCCCTGGCATCTGCCGATCTACAACACCGTGATCTTGCTGCTTTCGGGCACGACGGTCACCTGGGCGCACCATGCGCTGCTCCACGGCGATCGCAGGGGTCTCATCAACGGCCTGACGCTCACCGTGCTTCTCGGTCTGCTCTTCACCTTCGTGCAGGGCTACGAATATGCACACGCGCCCTTCGCCTTCAAGAACTCGATCTATGGCGCGACCTTCTTCATGGCGACCGGTTTCCACGGCTTCCACGTCATCGTCGGCACGATCTTCCTCGCCGTCTGCCTGTTCCGGGCGATTGGCGGCGATTTCACGCCGAAGCAGCATTTCGGCTTCGAGGCAGCTGCCTGGTACTGGCACTTCGTCGACGTCGTCTGGCTTTTCCTCTTCTTCGCCATCTACATCTGGGGCGGTTGGGGTGCGCCGCTGGCGCATGGCTGATAAAGCTTGACGGATGGACATCCGGCGGCGCGGCTGGTCCGCGCCGCCTTGCATTTTGGAAGGACGTGCCAAATGGACATTCGCGAGGAGAAAACGGGTTCCGGCGGTCGCTATGTGGCCACGGTCGAGGGTCATGAAGCGGAGATGAGCTATTCGCGTGCGTCGGCGAAGCTGATCATCATCGATCACACCGGCGTTCCGGATGCGCTGCGGGGCAAGGGAGTCGGTCAGGCGCTCGCGGCCCACGCCGTCGAGGAGGCGCGGGCAGGCGGCTGGAAGATCGTTCCGCTCTGCCCCTTCTTCAAGGCTCAGGTTGCTCGTCATCCGGAATGGGAAGACGTCATCAAGTAACCGCTTTCCTGGGGCAGGAACGGGTCCTGCCTCAGGATACCGCGCCCCGATGGGAAGGGTTCGAAACGTCACGCCCCGCTCGACCGACAGGCGCCGCGCCTTGATGATGCTGGTCGCTGGGAGCCGGAGTTGGCCGTTTCGCCCGATTCCGTCCCGCTGGTGGCGGTGCGGAAAATGAAGACATGAATGTGATTTGGGACGGCGTCCCGAACGATACAACGATAGAGATCGGCCTTGACAGACTCTCATGATCCCCCGCGCGACAGCGCCCAATATCCGCCCGTGAACCCCATTGCGGCGGGGCTTCGCTGCCGTTGCCCGCGCTGCGGCGAGGGCGCGCTTTTCGAGGGGTTCACGAAGGTCAAGCCGGCCTGCTCGAACTGCGGCCTTGACTACACGTTCATCGACGCCGGCGACGGGCCGGTGGTCTTCGTGCTGCTCATCATCGGCTTCATCTTCGTCGGCCTTGCCTTCTGGATGCAGGTGACCTACGAACCGCCCATGTGGCTGCAATTCGTGCTGTGGATACCGTTGATGATCATTGCGGGGCTTGCCCTGATGCGCTCCCTCAAGGGCGTTCTCATCAATCTTCAATATGCCAACAACGCCAAGCCGGGCGAGATCGACCGTGGCTGACAACATCGCAGATGGCCGGAGAGCGGCGCGTCCCTTCTGGCGGTGGGTCCGTCGGCTGGCGACGCTTGTCATGCTGGCCCTGAGTTTTACAATCCTCGTCGCTCTCGGTACCTGGCAGGTCCACCGTCTTCAGTGGAAGGAACAACTGCTCGCCGATATCGCCGAACGTCGCGCCATGCCGGCAGTGGGCGTGGACCGGATCGGTGCGGTGCTCGCCTCCGGGGGGGATGTCGACTATCGCCCGATCAACGTCACGGGGACCTTCGATCACCAGCATGAACAGTATTTCTTCGCGACGTATGAAGGGGCGCCCGGCTACTATGTTTACACGCCGCTGAAGATCGCGGGCAGTCAGGTCATCTTCGTCAATCGGGGTTTCGTGCCCTACGACAAGAAGGACCCTGCGACGAGAACGGCAGGGCAGGTTTCCGGAGAAGTGACGGTGACCGGGCTTGCGCGTTCGCGGCTCGACCGGAAACCATCATGGATGGTGCCGGATAACGATCTGGCCAAGAACATCTTTTATTGGAAGGATCTGGACGCCATGACGGCGCATGCGGGCCTGACCAAGGGTCGTGTCCTGCAGTTCTTCGTCGACGCCAATGACGCGCCAAACGCCGGCGGCTTGCCGATCGGCGGTGTCACCCAGTTCGATTTTCCCAATAATCATTTACAATACGCGGTGACATGGTATGGCCTTGCCGCAACATTGGCCGTCGTCGTCGCGATCTACTGGTTTCGCGGGCGCAGAACGGGGAGCGAGAGATGACCATAGCCGCCGCTGTGCTGACAGCTCTTGTCGCGCTCGAGCATGTCTATATTCTCTACCTGGAAATGTTTCTCTGGACGAAACCGGCAGGTCTGCGCACCTTTGGGATGAGCCAGCAAAAGGCGGAGGAAACCAGGGTGCTCGGGGCCAACCAGGGCCTTTACAACGGCTTTCTCGCTGCCGGGCTCCTCTGGAGCCTTGTACACCCGGATGCCGTCTTCGCCTATGAACTGAAGGTCTTCTTCCTCGCCTGCGTCATCGTCGCGGCGCTCTATGGCGCCTGGTCGGCCAGCAGGAAGATCCTGTTCACGCAAGGCCTGCCGGCCATCCTTGCGATGATTGCCGTGCTCATTGCCGGCGTCCATGCCTGAGGTCACCATGAAGCGTCCGCTCACCATCCGGCTTTGCGAACCGCGCGGCTTCTGCGCCGGTGTCGACCGTGCCATCCAGATCGTCGTTCTGGCGCTCAAACGCTTCGGCGCACCGGTTTATGTGCGCCACGAGATCGTGCACAATCGTTTCGTTGTGGAAGGGCTGGAGGCCAAGGGCGCGGTCTTCGTCGAGGAGTTGGACGAAATCCCCGCCGAGCATCGCATGCAGCCGGTCGTCTTTTCCGCACATGGCGTGCCGAAATCGGTGCCTGCTGATGCCGAGGCCCGCAACCTCTTCTATCTTGACGCCACGTGCCCGCTCGTTTCCAAGGTCCACAAGCAGGCCATGCGCCACCAGCGCCTCGGCCGCCACGTCGTCCTGATCGGACATGCCGGGCATCCGGAAGTCATCGGCACGATGGGCCAGCTGGAGCCGGGTGCCGTTTCTCTGATCGAGACGGTGGAGGATGCGGATCGCTACCAGCCGGCAGATGCAGACAATCTCGGCTATGTGACACAGACTACACTGTCGGTTGATGATACGGCCGGCGTGATCGCGCGCCTGCAGGAACGTTTCCCGAAGCTGTCGGCCCCGGCCGCCGACAGTATCTGCTATGCCACGACCAACCGCCAGGAGGCCGTCAAGCACGCAGCGCCCGGATGCGATCTGTTCCTGATCGTCGGCGCGCCGAACTCGTCCAATTCCAAGCGGTTGGTCGAGGTTGCGGAGAAGGCCGGAGCCAGGAAGTCTCTTCTGGTTCAACGTGCGTCCGAGATCGATTGGAACAATCTCGGCGATGTTTCTGTGGTCGGCCTGTCTGCGGGCGCATCCGCCCCGGAAGTGATCGTCAACGAGATCATCTCCGCCTTCAAGGAGCGCTTCGATGCAACGGTCGATCTTGCCGTGACAGCCGAGGAAAACGAACATTTCCTCGTCAACCGCGAACTGCGGAATGTGGAGTTGACGGCGACAGACATGGCTTTCGTCAACGGCTGACGGGCCGGAGAGCCATGTTTATGCTAAATAAAGCATAGTCCTTAATTGCTGTGAAATTCGAACAGGCTATATCTTGCCATAATGCAGTCATAATCTGTTTGGCACCGCAGTTTGGGGATTACGCGGATGAAGCAGAAAAGCGGGGCGAGGGTTTTCGTGGAGATTTTGGGCTGGACCCTTGTCTTCATGTCCATCACCGCGATAGCCATCGCGATCAACGTCCACCACTATGTAGACACTTTTCTTGCCGCCTACCGGGGCTATCACTTCGATGATGTCTTCATTTCGCTGAACATTGCGGGTCTCATCGGGTTGATCTACTCCCTGATGCGCGTCAAGGACCTGACGCTTGAGAACCACCGTCGCCGTGAGGCAGAGCGGAACGTCGAATGGATCGCCACCCATGACGCGCTGACCGAGCTTCCCAATCGCCGCATGCTGGACAAGGAACTCGCCGCGACCGCTGCCGAAGGTGGTGTGCAAAGAACGGTTTTCTCGGTTGACCTCGATGGCTTCAAGCGCGTCAACGATCTCTTCGGTCACGCCGTTGGCAACGAGGTTCTCAAGACCGTCGCCGAACGCCTGAAATCTACCTTCCCCCACGAGTCCATCTACCGGATCGGCGGCGATGAGTTCATCGTCATAACCCGTGGAATGGACGCCGATACCGCTGCCGTTGCCGGCCAGCGCATCGTGCAGCAGTTGACCGCACCCATCGATGCGGACGTCATGACGGTCGATGTCGGTGCCAGCGTCGGTTACGCCTTCTCGCAGGGAGGAGCCGACGCACTGAACACGGCGATCATGCATTCCGACTATGCGATGTACGCAGCCAAGACCGCAGGACGCAATCGTGCCATGGCCTTCGCGCCCTCCATGGAACAAGACGTCTACAAGCGTGCGCGCCTGGAAGGCGCGCTGAAGCGTGCCGTTCGCGAAGGGGCAATCATCCCGCATTTTCAGCCCCTGATCGATCTCAAGACGAACAGGGTCTACGGATTCGAAGCGCTTGCGCGTTGGGAGTTGCAGCCGGGCGAATTCGTCTCGCCGGGCGAGTTCATTCCTCTCGCTGAAGAAACCGGTTTGATCGTGCCGATGACCGAGCACCTCTTGCGGCTTTGCTGCAGGGAGGCGTGCCACTGGCCGCAGGATGTCGGGCTTGCCTTCAATCTGTCGCCGGTACTGCTGAGCGATGCCGTTCTGGGTCTCAGGCTGATCAAGATCATGTCGGACGAAGGCTTCTCGCCGACACGTCTCGAACTGGAAATCACCGAAAGCAGCGTGATGAAGGATTATCCCGCTGCGCAGAAGGTGCTGGGCGACCTGATCGAGGCTGGCGCGCGAATCGCGCTCGACGACTTCGGCACAGGCTATTCAAGCCTTTCGCAACTCTCCGGCTTCTCCTTTGATACGATCAAGATCGACCGCAGCTTTGTCACCGCCATGAACAAGGGTGAGCGCCAGGACAAGGTCATCCGCGCCATCGTTGCGCTGGGATCGGGTCTCGGTGTCAAGACGACGGCCGAGGGTATCGAGGACGATGAACAGCTCGCCTATCTGCGCTCGCTGGGATGCGATATCGGCCAGGGCTATCTTCTCGGCAAGCCCATGCCGGCGGAGGCAGCGCTACGCTTCATGCAGGAACGGGAAGAGGGAGCGACCGCTGCTACGCCCGTGACTGAAGGGAAGGCGGCGAACATGGTCACGCCCTTGCCCAACAAGTTGCGTCGCGCCTGAGCCGGAACCTCATGGAGGGACTTCAACCTCCACAGCCAGCGTTCCAAGCCTGTTGCTTTTGTCGCCCGATTCGGGGCATGAGAGCGGTGACTGACTTGCGAAGGAACCCGCCTTGGCCGTTTACACCGACATCTCGGAAGATGAGCTTTCCGCTTTCTTGAGCGACTACGACGCCGGCTCGCTGACCTCCTACAAGGGGATTGCGGAGGGCGTGGAGAACTCGAACTTCCTGCTCCACACGACGCAAGGTTCCTTCATCCTGACGCTTTATGAAAAGCGCGTCGATCCGGCGGACCTTCCGTTCTTCCTCGGTCTGATGCAGCATCTGGCCAAGAACGGCTTGTCCTGCCCCCTGCCGCTGATCCGCAAGGACGGCGGCATGCTGGGTACCCTCGCAGGCCGCCCCGCTGCCATGGTGACGTTTCTCGAAGGCATGTGGCCGCGCAAGCCGACGGTCGCCCATTGCCGCGAAACGGGCAAGGCGATCGCCGCCATGCATCTCGCCGGCGAGGGGTTCGAAATCACGCGCCGCAATGCGCTGTCAGTCTCCGGCTGGCGGCCGCTCTGGGACAAGTCGGAAGCTCGGGTGCACGAGATCGACGCGACGCTGCGCGACGAAATTCCGGCCGAGCTTGCTTTTCTGAAAGCCCATTGGCCGAAAGACCTGCCGACGGGCGTCATCCACGCGGATGCCTTTCCGGACAATGTCTTCTTCCTCGGAGAGACCTTCTCCGGTCTCATCGACTTCTACTTCGCCTGCAACGATTTCCTCGCCTATGACGTCGCGATCTGCCTGAATGCCTGGTGCTTCGAGAAGGACGGCTCCTTCAACCTGACGAAGGGTATGGCGCTGCTCGAAGGCTATCAGGATGTCCGGCCGCTCTCGACGGAAGAGATCGCCGCACTCCCGATCTTCGCGCGCGGCTCGGCGCTCCGCTTCTTTCTCACCCGCCTCTACGACTGGCTGGAAACCCCACCCGGCGCGCTGGTGGTCAAGAAGGACCCGCTCGAATATCTGCGCAAGCTGCGCTTCCATGCGCATGTCAAAAGCGCTGCCGATTACGGCCTTTGAGAGAGTTTTCCATGAAGCATGTCGATATCTTCACCGACGGGGCCTGTTCGGGCAATCCCGGGCCCGGCGGCTGGGGCGCCATCCTGCGCTACGGCGACAAGGAAAAGGAAATGTCCGGCGGCGAGGCCGAGACGACCAATAACCGCATGGAGCTGATGGCGGCGATCGAAGCGCTGAACGCTTTGAAGACCCCCTGCGAAGTCGATCTCTATACCGACAGCGCCTATGTCAAGGATGGCATCTCCAAGTGGATCTTCGGCTGGAAGAAGAACGGCTGGAAGACCGCCGACAAGAAGCCGGTGAAGAATGCCGAACTCTGGCAGGCGCTGGAAGCTGCCCGCGACCGCCACAAGGTGACGCTGCACTGGGTCAAGGGCCACGCCGGCCACCCCGAAAACGAACGCGCCGACGAACTGGCGCGCATGGGCATGGCGCCGTTCAAGACGCGGTGAGGACCAGAGCAATTCCAGCGAAAGTGGAAACGGGTTTCGCGTCCGCAATTGCGTACAGTGAAGCCTTCTAACGATCGCCGTTCTGGCGTTCGAGAATGGCAAGATCGCTTCTCAGTCTTGCCGGCATATCGGTCCGCCCATGAAGGATGCTCATGATGCCGAGATCGCCATTGTCCAAAATCTTGAAGAAGATGTAGTGCTGGCTGTAGCGGCTGAAATAGACCGCCTTTCCCACCCCTTGCTGCTTGAATTTCGAAGGCAGCGGTCGCCAGATCTGCGGGAGTGTCGTGAGCTTCCTGAAATGCGCATGCAGGCCTTCGATATAGGAGGTGGCCTGCGCTTCCCCCCACATCTCTAAAGTGTAGCGCCAAATTCGATCCTGGGCGGCATCTGCGCGGGAATGGAGCCGGTAGCCCACCATGACTATTGCCGCATGTTGCGGCGGATCACATCCTCGGCTCTCACGGCCACGTAGTCTTCGTCGGTGGCAGCAAGAGCCGGTGCAAGCTCCTCTTCCAGAAACTGCCACCCGGTCTCTTCAGACTGGAGATCCTGCCGGATCAGGGCACGAATATATTCGCCCGCATCCTCGTAAAGCCCGCTCTCCGTCTGCTGGCGAACATGCTCTTCAAGCTTCCCGCTGACCTTGACCTGAATACTGCCGGGCATCGCTGATCTCCAATAGCTGAACTAAGTTTTGGCAAGACGCTGTACCTTGTCAACCTGAAACCCATTTACCCCTTCAGCGCCCGCTCGACAAACATCAGCCGGTCCTGCCCCCAATACATGTCCTTGCCGACAAAGAAGGTCGGCGCGCCGAAGACGCCGCGCTGAACGGCTTCGTCCGTGTCGGTTCTCAGCTTGTCCTTCACTGCGTCCGTCCCGATCTCGGCCAACAGTGCCTGCGGGTCGATGCCGGCGCGCGCGAGCACCTTTCCGATCTCGGCCGGTTCGCCGAGGTTGACCGGATGCTCGAACATGGCGGGATAGATCGCGTCGAGATAGGCCTCGAGCGCCTTGGGTCCGCGCATCAGCATGGCGGTCGCGCCGCGCATCAGCGGCAGCGTGTTGATCGGGAAATACGGATTCATCTGGAAGGGGATGCCGTAATACTCAGCCCAGCGATAGAGATCGATGGTGGAATAGCTGCCCTTGGCGGGAACCGTCATGGGGCTCGCATTGCCCGTCGCCTTGAAGACGCCGCCGATCAGGATAGGCCGCCAGACGATCACCGCCGCGTTGCGGGCCGCAATCTCGGGCAAGGCGCGCCAGGCGATATGGCTGAAAGGGCTGCCGACATCGAAGAAGAATTCGACCTGTTTCATGGGGATGGTCCTTCGGGGTGAGGGGCTTACCAACGCTCCGACCAGGGGCGCAGGTCAAGTTCGTGCGTCCAGGCGTCACGCGGCTGGTTGTGCAGGTGCCAGTAGTTTTCGGCGATGTGGTCCGGATTGAGAATGCCGTCCTGATCCTTCAGCCCATAGCGTTCGGGGAAGCTTTCTCGAATGAAGTCGGTATCGATCGCCCCATCGATGACGACATGGGCGACATGGATGTTCTTCGGCTGCAGTTCGCGCGCCATGCTCTGCGCCAGCGCTCTCAGCGCATGTTTTGCCCCGGAAAACGCGGCGAAATGGGCTGAGCCGCGCAGGGATGCCGTGGCGCCTGTAAAGATGATCGTCCCGCGCTGACGCTCCACCATGCGCCTGGCCACCTCGCGGCCGCTCAGAAATGCGCTGAAACAGGCCATTTCCCAGATCTTGAAATATTTGCGCGCCGTTTCTTCCAGAATGCTTGCGGGAACATTGGCGCCGATATTGAAGACCATGACCTCGATTGGCCCGACCTCGCGCTCGATCCGCTCAATGAGGGTCACGACATCCTCTTCCTTCCGCGCATCCGCGGCAAAGCCGTGGGCCTCGCCGCCCTCGGTCCTGATCGTCTCGACAAGCCCCTCCAGCTTGTCGGCAGACCGGCGTGTGACGCAAGCCGCATAGCCGCCGCGCGCGAAGCGCCGGGCAAGTGCCGCACCCGTTGCGCCCCCCGCGCCGATGATCAGCGCGGCCTTGCGGCCGGATTGGTCTGTCATCGGTTCCTCCCTGATAACGACCGTTACAATAACGAACGTTATGTGATAAGAACGAGGCCTGTCAAGGATGAAGAGGACGAGGTGGGCATGCGCTATCAGGAGGGATACAAGGAACAGAAGCGGCGCGATCTTCTCAAGGCGGCTGGCGCCGCGGCGAAGAAGAATGGGTTCGCGGCCACGGGTGTCGATGCTCTTGCGGAGGCCGCTGGCGTCACCTCAGGTTCGGTCTATGCACATTTCGGCTCCAAGGCCGGGCTGCTCGATGCGATGATCGTCAACGAGATGGAGCGCAGCCGTTCACGCTGGGCCCGCAATCCGGAGCGGTCGGGCGCGACATGGCTCAAGGAAGAGGCGGTGCGTTATCTCAGCCGCGCCCATATCGATCATCCGGAAAGCGGCTGCCTGATGCCGACCCTTGCCGCCGATGTCGCGCGTGCGCCGGCGTCGACCAGGCGGGTGTTCGAGGAGCAGTTGCAGCTGGCTCAGGCGGAGATCGCGGACAGGGTGGGCGATGGCGAGAAGGCGTGGCAATTCCTGTCGCAGATCGTCGGGGCCATGGTGCTGGCGCGCGCTGTCGTCAGCGAGGACGTGCAGGCGGAAATCCTCGATGCGACCCGTCATGCCATGATTGGCTGACGAGCGCCCCGATAAGAAGGGGGCCCCTCCCGGCGGGGGCGGGGGAGGGGCCGGCCGACGGCGAGGAGGGACCCATGCCGTCAACCGAGCTTAGTCTGTTTCGAACGTTTGAGAGCTGATCGTCCGAACCGCAAAAAAATCGGCGCGTCAGCTGTTCTTCTGCATCGCCGCCGAAAGCTGGTCGACGTTGAATCGGAACATCTTCTCGTAGGTCGAAGCCGGGCCGTCCTTCTTCGACAGCGACTCGACATAGAGCTCGCCGCCCGAGGTCGCGCCGGTGGCCTTGGCGACCTGCTTGACGAGGCGCGGATCGTTGGAGTTTTCGAAGAAATAGGTCTTCACGCCTTCCGACTTGATCTGGTCGATCAGCTTGGCAACGTTGGCGGCGGAAGCTTCCGTCTCGGTCGATACGCCGAGCGGCGACAGGAACTTCACCTTGTATTCCGCACCGAAATAGCCGAACGCGTCATGGCTCGTCAGAACCTTGCGGCGATCTTCCGGGAGAGGGTCGATCTTCTGATGGGCATAGGCGTTGAGCGCGTCGAGCTTCTTCTGGTAGGCGTCTGCATTTGCGGCGAAGACGGCGGCATCCTCCGGGTCTGCGGCCTTAAGGGCGGCTTCAATGTTCTTCACCCAGACCTTGACGTTGAGCGGGTCGTTCCAGACATGCGGATCGGTGACGGTCTTGCCGTCTTCTTCCATCTGATGCAGCGAAATGCCTTCAGAGACGGTCACCGGCTTGTTCTTGGTGCCGGAGGCCGTGATCAGGCGGTCCATCCAGCCTTCCAGGCCCTCGCCAGACACGAAGACGACATCGGCAGCGTTCAGATGCTTGGCATCGGCGGGCGAAGGCTCGAACTCATGGGGGTCGCCGTTCGGCTGCACGAGGCTGGTCACCTTGACCTTGTCGCCGCCGACCTGATGGACGACATCGGCCAGAACGGTGAACGAGGCCACCACGTTGAGGTCCTTGGCGGAGGCCGCACCGGCAAATGCGAAGGGCAGGGCGAGGCCGAGAAGGAGAAGACGTTTCTGCATGAGCAAAACTCCTGTTCAGTTGAGATGACGGATCAGTTGGCGAGATGCGGCCGGCGGATATACCGGCTCATGAGGCCTGAAGGCGCCGCGAGCAGCGAGACGACATAAATGACCGCCGCAGCCACGATGATGGTGGGGCCGGAGGCCAGTTCGAGATGGTAGGAAGCGATGAGCCCCGCGTAGCCGGAGACGAGGGCGGTCACGACCGAGATAGCGAGCATGGCGGGCAGGGTGCGGGCCCACAGCTGCGCAATCGCCGCCGGCAGCATCATGAGGCCCACCGCCATCAGCGTGCCGAGCGCCTGGAAGCTGGCAACCAGGTTCAGCACCACCATCAGCATGAACAGCCCATGGATGAGCGGCCCGCGCCCGCCGACGGCCCGCAGGAAGCCGGGATCGAAGCAGTCGATGACCAGCGGCCGATAAAGCACGGCGAGCGCCAGTAGCGTCAGCGAGGTGATCGTGCCGATCAGCATCAGCGCGTTGTTGTCGATGGCGAGGATCGTGCCGAAGAGCACATGCAGAAGGTCGATGTTGGAGCCGCGCAGCGAAACGATGAGAACGCCGACGGCGAGCGAAATCAGATAGAAACTGGCAAAGCTCGCATCCTCCTGCAGCACCGTCATGCGGCTGACGACACCGGCGAGCAACGCCACGGACAGGCCCGCAATCAGTCCGCCAATGCCCATGGCCGTCAGCGACAGCGAGCCGGCGACGAGATAGCCGATGGCAGCACCGGGCAGGACAGCGTGGCTGAGCGCATCGCCCATCAGGCTCATGCGGCGCATCGAAAGAAACGTGCCGATCGGCGCGGCCCCCAGCGCGAGGCAGAGGCAGGCCACCAGCGCACGCCGCATGAAACCGTAATCCATGAACGGCGCGATGAGGAGATCGTAGGCGCTCATGCCGGCACCGCGCAGACCGGGGCGTTCTCGTCCCAGCGTTCGGCAAGCGCACGGGCGCGCTTCAGATTCTCGTGTGTCATGACCTCATCGGTCGGGCCCCAGCCGATCAGTTCACGGGCGATCAGCAGCGTCTGCGGAAAATGCGCGCGCACCTGTTCGTGATCGTGCAGCACGGCAACGACTGTCCGACCCTCGCCATGCCAGCGCAGAACGATGTCGATGAGGTCCTGTGTGGTACGGCTGTCGATGGCGGTAAAAGGCTCGTCGAGAATAATGACGGAGGCGTCCTGCAGCAGAAGGCGCGCGAAAAGTGTCCGCTGGAACTGCCCGGCCGAAAGCGATCCAATCGGCCGCGCCTCGAAGCCTTCGAGACCGACAGCGACGAGCGCTTCGGACGCCTTCTGCCGCTCGGCCCGGCCGATGCCGCCAAAGGCGCCGGCGCGCTTCCACGCGCCTGTCACGACCGTGTCGATGACGGAGACCGGAAAACGCCGGTTGATATCGGCCGCCTGCGGCAGATAGCCGTAGTCGCGGCTCGGAACCGATCGGCGGATTTCGCCCTCCGCCGGCTTCAACTCGCCCATGATGGCGCGCAGCAGCGTCGATTTGCCGGCGCCGTTCGGCCCCGCGATGGCCGTCAGGCTGCCGCGTGCGAGCGCGCCCGACACATGATGCACGGCCGGGTGCCGATTATAGGCGACGGTGAGGTTTTCGAGGGCGATAGCGGGGGCAGTCATGGCAGCGAAATCGCCCATGCAATCGCAAGCCAAAGGGCCCCCATCACCAGTACCGCAAGTCCGATGCGGACGAGCGCAGACTGTTGCAAGAGGCTGACGCGCTCGGCGTAGGTGTGGGGCGGCGTGATGGGCGAATGCATTCTCAAGTCCTGAACGTTATATTATTACGTGTTATGGTATAACGGTTCGGACGTAAAGAGGGCAAATGCCAAGATGGAGAAAGTTTAACGTTCCGAGTAGTCCAGCGAAAGTGGGAACCGGTTTCGCGTTCGGGACTGCGGCGAAAAATTAGCCGAGCGTCGCCAACCGCACGGCAATCGCGCCCATGGTCATCCCGATGACCGCATCGAGAATGCGCCACGCCACGGGCTTCGCCATCAGCGGTGCGGCCAGCCGCGCGCCATAGCCCAGCGCAAAGAAGAAGACGAGCGAGGCGGTCGCCGCCCCTGCGCCAAAAATCCACTGGTTTGGCGCAAACCGCGTCGAGATCGAGCCGATAAAAACGACCGTATCGAGATAGCAATGTGGATTGGCCCAGGTGAAGGCCAGGCAGGTCAGCACGGCCGTTTTCAGCGGCATGGCCGGAGCATCTGCGGGGTTAAGCCCGCTCTCCACATGAAACGCCGACCACAGGCTCTTCAGCCCATAGAGCGCGACAAAAGCCGCACCGCCGTAACGCATGACCGGCTCCAGCCAGGGCAGCGCCTGCATGGCGGCGCCGAAGCCGGCCACACCCGCGGAAATCAGAATCGCATCCGAAATGGCGCAGATGGACGAGAGCACGAGGACATGCTCCTGCCGCAAGCCCTGCCGGAGCAGAAACGCATTCTGCGCACCGATGGCGACGATGAGGCCGAAACTGGTGGCAAAGCCGGTGGCGAAGATCGAAAGCATGAGAAACCCGTGTGAAGAGGCTTGCCTTCTCGCCCACATCCGCGCTTCAGTAAAACTAACTTTTCTAAACATGGATTAGGAAAACTGAAGATGCTGGACTACGCCGCTCTGGCAGCCCTCGCCGCAGTCGTGCGAGAGGGAAGTTTCGAACGGGCAGCGCTGGCGCTCCACGTCACGCCCTCGGCCGTCTCCCAAAGGATCAAAACGCTGGAGGAGAAAGTGGGCGCCGTTCTCGTCCGCCGCGGCCAGCCGGCGGAGCCGACCCCGCAGGGTCGCGCACTCTGCCGTCATTTCGACGCCGTCTCTGCGCTGGAGGGCGAACTCGCCGCCGATCTGCCGGGTCTCAGCCTCGAAGGCGAGGGCAGGGCGACGATCCCGGTTGCCGTCAATGCCGATAGCCTCGACAGTTGGTTCCTGGCGGCAGTCGCGGACTTCTCGCAAAAGACGGGCCAGCTCGTCGAAATCAAGGTGGATGATCAGGACCACACGGCGGAATGGTTGCGGCGCGGCGAAGTGCTGGCAGCCGTGACTTCGGAAGACAAGCCGGTGCAGGGCTGCCGCGTCAAGCCGTTGGGCGCTCTCCGCTACCGCGCCAATGCCAGCCCCGATTTCATGGCGCGGCATTTCTCCGGTGGCGTCACACCGGAGGCGCTGTCGAAGGCCCCGGCGCTCGCCTTCAACCGTAAGGACCGCCTGCAAACCCAATGGATGCAACAGCATTTGGGCGAAGAGTTCGCGCCCCCGCTCAATTGGGTCCCGTCACCTCAAGGCTTCGTCATCGCCTGTCGCCTCGGTCTCGGCTGGGGCTGTAACCCGGACATGCTGGTGGCCGACGACATGGCGAGTGGGTGTCTCGTGGAACCCCTCCCCGGCGCCACGCTCGACATCCCGCTCTTCTGGCAGGTCAGCCGCTTGCCTTCGGGACTACTCAAGGCGCTGGGGGAGGCGGTGGCTGGGGCTGCGGTGGGTGTGTTACCGGCATAGATTCAGCTGATTTTCAATCAGAGGAGTGAATTTGCCATCTGGACAACCTATTCATAATTTAGAAAAATATCGGACAGGGGGAATGCCATGTCCAAGTTTCTTGCCGCGTTTTTCGGCAGCCTTTTCCTGTCTTTCGTGTCGTGCCTGGCGAATGATACGTCAGCTGAGATCGCTCCATTTCTGCACCTCGATAACACTCCGGGTGTTCTGGTGCTGGACGGGACCATAGACCTCCGCACGCCGCTTGCGTTCAAACGGGCGATGCAGAAATACCCCGACACGCGAATTGTCGCGCTGTCCAGCAACGGGGGCTCGGTTCAGTCGGCGCTACTGATTGCGGAAGACATTTACGAAAAGCGGCTGACGACACTTATTCCGAAAGAGGCCGAGTGCGCATCTGCGTGCGCTTACATTTTCTTTGCCGGCAGTTCGCGCATGGCGGAAGGCAAACTCGGTGTCCATCAGATTTCCGGTTCTGCGAATGTCTCCGATGCGCAGCTGAACATTTCAGACATTCTGGATGTGCTCGGCAAATATGATGTCCCGCAGGCGGTCATCACGAAGATGTTCCGGACGCGCTCGGAAGACATTTACTTCTTCACGCCTGAAGAAGTCCTCTCACTTGGCATTAACAGGTCGGGAAATCGTCTGGCACCGAAGTTGGCGATGCAGCCTGAACAGACGAGCCTGCCGACCGATGAGGAGAGCCTGAAGGCAAAGGCACTGAGCTTCGTGATCTCCCTCGTGAATTCGGGAAACGATTCCAAGGAGAAGGCCATTTCCGTCGCCGCCTCGTCCTACACGGATGTCGTCTCTTTCTTCGGTCACGAAAAGCCCAAAAGAGAAGTTCTCGATGAAAAGCTGCGCTATATCGAGCGCTGGCCTCTGCGACAGGCGTTGATAGACCCGCAGACGATCCAAACTAACTGTGTGTCCGCGATCTGTACCGTTACAGGCGTTTACGCATGGCAGGTTGCCAATCCCGACAATGGCAAGCGGCTTATGGGCACCGCGGAGTTCGAATACCGTTTAAATATGCTTAGCGACCCTCGTGTGATGGCCGAAGGGGGCAAGGTTCTCTCCCGCAACAAGATTTCCGGCAAGTAGTTCTGCTTGTTCAAAGCATCCCCCGCGAAGCCGGCGGGGAGGTTGCCGACTTCGCGGGACGGTCGGGCCTTCGGGGTCAGCGGCCTCTCACCGTGATGCGGTGAAGCAGGCGGCGTTCGCCCGAATAGTCGTTGACGGCGAGGTGCCATGTCGTGCGGTTGTCCCAGATGGCGAGCGAGCCGACCTCCCAGGCGAAGCGATGGGCGAATTCCGGCTTCTTGATATGCTCGTAAAGCGAGGAGAGGAGGCCTTGCGATTCCTGTTCGGTCCAGCCGTTAATGCGCAGCGTGAAGCCCGGATTGACATAGAGCGATTTATCGCCGGTCAGGGGATGCCGGTAGGCGACCGGGTGGATGGCGTCCTGGGTGGCCAGTTCCGCATTGCCGATCCGCTCGCCGAGATCGTTATTGGCCTTTGCCCGTGCTGCCGCCCCGAAGACATGGCGGCTGGAATGGAAGGCGTCGAGCGTTTCGAGCGTCTTCTGCAGGCCGGGCGACAGCGCCTCGAAAGCCGCGACCGTGCTGGCGAAGATCGTGTCGCCGCCGAGTTCCGGCAGTTCGCGGGCATAGAGCAGCGACGCGGTCGCCGGGATCTGGTCATAGCTGTGGTCGGTGTGCCAGCCACCCCCGATATTGGTCTTCTGCCCGGCCTCCTTGCGCACTTCCGCAATCTCCGGATGGCCCTCGACAGCCCGGAAGAAGCGGTTGACGTCGATCTCACCGAAGCGGGCGGCAAGCGCGATATGCTGCTCCGGCGTCAGATCCTGATCGCGGAAGAAGATGACGCCGTGCGCGGCGAGCGCCGCCTCGATCTCCGAAAACACGGCATCGCTCAACGGCTGCGAGAGATCGACGCCGGAGATATAGGCGCCGACAAAGGGCGAAGCCCGGCGCACGTCGATGAAGCGGTAGTGATCGGCACTGAAGTTGCGCGCTACGGGCGCAGAGGCGGCGGAATAGGGGGAGCTTGCGGCAGTCTCGGCATGCGCGGTCATGGCTGGTTCCTTCCATCATTTGGATCGCAACGATCCTGTGAAGACGTGACGAAGCCAGTCTCGCCGTAGCCTTGCCCTCGCGCGAGAAATCTTATTTCTAATTTGTCTATAGACATAATATATAATTTCGGAAAATGCCGCCTGCCGTGTCCTCGATCGCGAAGTTCAAAATTACACAAGAGGTAAGAGGATTTATTTCCTCAAACCCCCATCCCCTTCAGCTTTTAGTAACTAAAATCAGTAACCCTAACCGGGAGTTAAGCGCATCTGTTTCGATGTGTTCTGAAGTGTTCCGAGTAAAGCGTAACCAAGAGTATCCGATGTCTGCAGTTCTTTCGCTTGGCGAGGTTTCCGGCCGTCCGGAACGTCGCAACTGGCTCAACACGATCATCAAGGGCGATTGCGTGGCCGCGCTTGAGGCGCTTCCGGACAAGTCCGTCGACGTCATTTTCGCTGACCCGCCGTATAATCTCCAGCTCGGCGGCGCATTGACGCGGCCGGACCAATCCAAGGTCGATGCCTGCGACGATCATTGGGACCAGTTCGCGTCCTTCGAGGTCTATGACGCGTTCACGCGGGCCTGGTTGCTGGCCTGCCGCCGCGTCCTGAAGCCGAATGGAACGATCTGGGTCATCGGCTCCTATCATAATATTTTTCGTGTTGGCGCCATTATGCAGGATTTGAATTTCTGGATTTTGAACGACATCGTCTGGCGCAAGACGAACCCCATGCCCAATTTCAAGGGCCGCCGGTTCCAGAACGCGCATGAGACCATGATCTGGGCGTCGCGCGACGCAAACGCCAAGGCCTATACGTTCAATTACGAGGCGATGAAGGCCGCCAACGAGGACGTGCAGATGCGCTCCGACTGGCTCTTCCCGATCTGCAATGGCTCCGAGCGCCTGAAGAACGACGACGGTGACAAGGTTCATCCGACCCAGAAGCCGGAAGCGCTGCTCGCCCGCGTCCTCATGTCCTCGACCAAGCCCGGCGACATCGTGCTCGATCCCTTCTTCGGCACCGGCACGACCGGCGCTGTCGCAAAACGTCTTGGCCGCAACTTCGTCGGCATCGAGCGCGAGCAGGATTACATCGATGCGGCGTCTGCCCGCATCGCTGCGGTCGAGCCGCTGGGCGCTGCCGAACTGACCGTCATGACCGGCAAGAAGGCCGAGCCGCGCGTCGCTTTCGTCTCGCTGATCGAGTCCGGTCTCATGAAGCCCGGCACGATCCTCTCCGACGCCAAGCGCCGCGTCAGCGCCATCGTGCGCGCCGACGGCACACTGGTTTCGGGTGCGGAAGCCGGTTCGATTCACAAGGTGGGTGCACGCGTGCAGGGCTTGGACGCCTGCAACGGCTGGACCTACTGGCACTTCGACGATGGGCAGTCCCTGAAGCCCATCGATGTACTGCGTTCTCTCATCAGGGAAGACATGGCAAAGGCGGGGTAACCCCTGACACCGCCTTTGCCTTGAGGCAAACCGACGACGCTTGTACCTCCAGTCCGCGTCGTCGGACCTATTCGCCCGGAGCCCTCAAGCTCCGGGCGTTGTCTTTTCTGGCTGAGACCGAACTGACAGCCTGACACAAGACCTTGCCTTTATGCTTTCGCCAACTTGCAGGGGAGGGCCTACGGCCTTGGCATCCGAGATTTACGAACAGGCATTGGCGGCGTTCCGCTCGGGCAATGCTGCACTGGCGCTCGCCGTCTGCGACCGGGTGCTCTCGGTGAGCCGTACGGATGCGGACATTCTCCTCCTTGCCGCCACGATCCTTGAACAGGCGGGCGAGAAGCGGAAGGCCGCCATGCTTTATGCCGAGGCCGCAGGCAAGGCTCCGGAGCGGTGCAAGGATATCGCCTTCCGCGCCGCCAGCCTTTTCGAGGAACTGGGTGAGCGTCCGCTGGCCTTCCAGGCTCTCTTGGCGCTCCAGCCCGTCATGCTGGATGATCCGGATCTTCTGCAAAGCCTCTGCGGGCTGGCGCGCGAAATGGGAGACTACGGTCTGGCCCGCGATGCCGCACTGAAGCTTTCTCAAACGGCCGTGGATTTCGATGCCACGCTGTCCGCAGGTATAATCCTGAATGGCCTCGGTCTGTTCGAGGAAGCCTATGCGGCGCTGGCGAAGGCGCATGAAGCGCGGCCTGACGAGCGGCTGGCGCTGTCGGAATATTTCTGGGCCGCCGCCAATGTCTGCGATCTCGAAACGTCCGGCGCTCTGCAGGCGCGCCTCGAAGCGGCCTATCGGCAAGAGGGCGACGCGGCCGACATCCGCGAAAACGCCTTCCGCGCCCTCATGTGGACGGGCGACGAGGCGCTGCTGGCCCGCTATGCACGACGCACTGCCGATGTCCTTCTGCCGCCTGTCGCCCCCGCCCTCGGCTTCGATACCCATGTCGACGGCAAGGATCCGGAGATCATCCGCGTCGGCTATGTCTCCTGCGACTTCTACGATCATGCCACCATGTCCCTGCTGGCCGGCGTGCTGGAAGCGCATGACCGCGACCGTTTCGAAATCTTTGCCTTCTGCCATACGCCGATGGCACGCCGCGAGGATGCGATGCACGAGCGTATGCTCGATACGGTGGACTATTACATCGACATCCTCGGCAAGTCGGATGCGGAAACTGCCGAGACGATCCGCAGCCTCGGCATTGATGTCCTGGTCGACCTCAAGGGCTTCACGCAAGGCTCACGCCTTGGCATCTTCTGCCGCCGCGCTGCGCCTATCCAGATCACCTGGCTCGGCTATCCGGGCTCCGTCACGGGCGCTGGTATCCAGTTTGCCATCACCGATCACATTGTCACGCCGGACACGAGCATTCCTTATTATCAGGAAAAGCTGCTGCGGCTTCCGGGCTCCTACCAGTGCAACGACGCTGCGCGCGAGCGCGTGAGCCGAACCGGAAACCGCGCAGACCACGGGCTGCCGGAAAACGCAATCGTGTTCGCCGCCTTCAACCATGCCGCCAAGATCCGTCCACCGGTCTTCGAAAGCTGGATGCGCATCCTGTCGGCTGTCGAAAATTGCGTTCTCTGGCTCAATCCGATGAGCGCTCTGGCGCAATCGAACCTTCGGCTTGCGGCGAACAGGTGCGGCATCTCGCCCGACAGGCTGATCTTCGCAGATCTTGCGCCCATGGACGATCACCTGCGGCGCCTGCCGCAAGCCGACCTGGCCCTCGACACCGGCCCGTGCAATGGTCATACGACGACGTCCGACGCGCTCTGGGTCGGCGTTCCGGTTCTGACCTTCAAGGGCACGAGCTTTGCCGGCCGCGTCTCCGAGAGCCTCTTGAATGCGGTGGGGTTGCGCGAGCTGGTGGCGGATGATCTGGCCGGCTTCGAGGCTATGGCCATCGGGATTGCATCTGATCCGGTCCGGCTGGCCGAGTTGCGCGAACGGCTGATTGCGGCCCGCGACACCGCCCCGCTCTTCGATACGGAAGAACTGACGCGGCAGGTGGAAGCGCTTTATCAGAGCGTGGTCACCGCCTCGCGACTGGGCGAATAGGGCGGCTACGCGCCCTCCCTTGGGGGGAGGGCGCTTTTATGGAGCGGCTGTTAAAGCCGCTCGAGCATGGCCTCGGCCGAAGATACCGTTGCCTGGCCCGGGTTCTCTTCAACTTCGACGAACTTCACCACGCCGTTGTCGACGAGCATGGAGAAACGCGTGGAGCGCACGCCAAGGCCGCCGGCGCTGAGGTCCTTGGCCAGCCCGGTAGCATTGGCGAAGGACGCGTCCCAATCGGCGAGAAAGCGGATCTTGCCTTCGCCGCCGGTGGCCTTCGCCCAGGCGCCCATGACATGATGGTCGTTGACGGAAATGACGGCGATGTCGTCGACACCCTTGGCCAGAAGCGCATCGCGGTTTTCCAGGTAGCCGGGCAGGTGGTTCAGCGTGCAGGTCGGCGTGAAGGCGCCGGGTACGCCGAAGATGACGACGCGCTTGCCGTCAAAGAACTCCTTGGAGGAAATCTTGGCCGGCCCGTCGGGCGTACGCTCCATCAGGGTGACGTCGGGAATATGGCTGCCGGGTTCGATGGTCATGGTGTCTCTCCTTGGGGGTCTGGATGGATGGGGCGGATCAAAGCGGAACGCAGGTCCCATTGCAAGCGATCTGGCGATGTGAACGGTACTATGGCGTTCAATCGATCATGGATTGTGGCCCGGGAGAATTATTTCACCGTGACGGTCGCTTCCATTGCGCGACTTGCCGAAAGAGAGAGCACGCTCAGCGTCTTGCCCGGCAGGGTGCCGGCCTGTGTACCAAGCGGCCTTGCCTCGGCCACCAGTTTCCCCGGCGGGGAGGCCTCGTGTTTCGCCTTGCCGAAGGGCTGGCCGTCGGGGCCGACAACGATGAGATCGGTCGCGGTGGCATCAGCGCCCGCCGGCAGACGGAGCGTCAGCACGATGCCCTGTCCATCTTCCGTCGCACGGATGTCATCGATGGCGAAATCGGCGCTCGGGCTTTCCGGAAGCAGCGCATTGGCCGCATTCACCAACGCGACTTCGGCCGGCTTCGGCTTGTCGCCCGGCGCGACCTGGACAGAAACCTCCGCCTGGAAGGGAACGCAGATGTCGGCGCAGAGCCCGATGAAAACGGAAGCGTCAAGGGTCGATGGTTCACCCGGCTTTTCCTGCTTCAGTGTCAACGGCAGCATGACGCGCGCATCATAGCCGAAGTCACGAAGATTTCCGTCGTCGAAGATCCGGGGTGCTGGAAAATCAAGCTTCTCCAGTCGCACATTGCCGCCATCCTTGAACGAGATCTGCGGTGGAATGCCGCCGCTGCCGGGCACCTTCCAATAGGTATGCCAGCCATCTTCAGGTGCAATTTCCACGAAGCCGCGAATGGTTCCTTGCGCATCCGGCGGCAGAGCCACCAGCCTGAGCTTGCCGCCCTTCGTGCCGATCCAGTCGGAACTGGCGGCTGCGGCCGGCAGTGGAAGTGCTGACAGGACCAGCGTGAGCGCACAGATGAATCTCTTCGTGAACGTTGTGAATCTTTTTCTCATGGAAAACCGATAAGTCTTTGGCATTGCTCGCGCCAGACACAGTGGAGGACGGGACATTCAATTTCGCTTGATCGCGGAAGCGCCGGGGCGCGAAAAATTATCGACTTCCGCTCTTTTCATTTTCCCCCGAGTTGCTAGGCTGTCGATCATGATGAATATGTTGGGAATGGGAAGCAGAAAGGACAAAGGGTTCCTTGACGGTCAATTCCTGATCGCCATGCCCTCCATGCTTGACTCCAATTTTGTCCGTACCGTGGTTTACATCTGTGCGCATTCGGAAGATGGCGCGATGGGCTTTATCATCAACCGGTCGCAGGACGTGTCCTTCTCCGATATCCTCCTGCATCTGAAGATCGCGACCGACGATTCCGTCGAACGCTTGCCGGCAGCGGTGTCGAGATTCCCGGTTCTTTGTGGTGGTCCGGTCGATAACGGGCGCGGCTTCGTGCTTCATTCCGAAGACTATCACTGCAACTCGTCGATCCCGCTGAGCGAGGATCTGTGCCTGAGCACCACGCAGGACGTCATCCGCGCCATATCCGCAGGGCGCGGTCCCAGCCGCGCGACCATGCTGCTCGGCTATGCCGGCTGGCGCGCCGGCCAGATTGAAAACGAAATTGCGCAGAATGCCTGGCTCACATGCCCTGCAAGCGAAGCCCTGATCTTCGACTGGGACCTAGAAACGAAGTACGAGCGTGCCATGGCGCTCCTCGGCATCTCGCCATCCCGACTTTCCAGCGAGATGGGCCACGCCTGAGCGGGCTTGAGAAAGCAGCGGCATGACTGTCAGGCGCATCGTTCCCAATATCCACTATACCGATCCGTCCTCCGCAAGGGCCTTCTACACAGGCGTGTTTGGCCTCGATCTGGTGATGGATCATGGCTGGATCGCGACGTTTGCCGAACCCGGCGAAAGCGCGGTGCCGCAGATCAGTGTGGCGAGCGAGGGCGGCTCGGGGACACCGGTTCCGGCGATGTCCATAGAGGTCGATGATCTTGAGGCTGTCTTGGCGCGGGTGCGTTCCGCCGGCATCCCGATCGAGTATGGCCCCGCCGAGGAACCATGGGGCGTCCGTCGCTTCTATATCCGGGACCCCGCCGGCACGCTTCTCAACGTGCTGCAGCATCTCTAGCTCAAGCCTTCGCCCCAACCAGCGGGAAGCGCTCCCGCAAGAGGCGTTGCGCCATGTCGGCGGTGATCGGCGGGCCGAAGAGATAGCTCTGGCCATAGGCGCAGCCGAGTTCGCTGAGCTTGGCCGCGACCTCGTCCGTATCCACGCCCTCGGCGACCGCCACCATGTCGAGCTTGTTGATCATGTTGAGCAGCGAGACGAGAATCGTCCGTCCTGTCGGCGTCTGGTTGGTGACCAGCGAACGGTCGATCTTGATTGTGTCGAACGGGAGCTTGGTGAGATAGCCGAGGCCGGAATAGCCGGTGCCGAAATCGTCCAGAGCCAGCGAGAAGCCCATGCTCTTCAGCCGGTTGAGGATCATCCGTGATTGCTCCGGATTTTCCATCAGGACGGTTTCGGTCAGTTCCAGCTTCACCTGGTTCGGCTGGCAGCGGTTCTTGGCCACGACCGAGCGGAAGTCGTCGCAGATGCTGGTGTTGATGAGTTGCGCACTCGACATGTTGACCGAGACGAAGATCGGCAGGTCGCCGCCCAGTTGCTGCCACAGGCTGAAATCGGCAACAGCCCGCTCCAGCGCAAAGAGGCCGACCTGGTGGATCAGGCCGCAATCCTCGGCGACCGGGATGAACTCGTTGGGCGAGACATCGCCGCGGCGCGGGTGCTCCCAACGCATCAGGGCCTCGAAGCCCGCGATGCGGCGCGAGGCGAGGTCGACGATCGGCTGGTAGACCATCGTCAGTTCCTTGCGCTCCAGCGCCCGGCGCAGGTCCGTTTCCATCTCCTGCGTGTCGCTGCCCGCGGTGCGGAAGGCGGGTCGGAATGGCTCCGCACGGTTGCCGCCCTCGCGCTTGGCGCGGATCATGGCAAGCTCCGCATCTGCAAGAAGGCCCTCCCCGTCCTGCGACTGATCAAGCCACGAGGCAAGGCCGATCGAAGCGGAGAGAACGATTTCCTGGTTGGCGAAATCGATCGGCGTCGAAATGCTGCGCAGGATCGCATCGGCGAAATCGGCGACCTTCTGGGTTTCCGTTTCCGACACCAGCACGATTCCGAACCGGTCACCGGAAATGCGCGAAAGCGTGTCCTGCGGCTTCAGCAGTCGGCGAAGACGACGGGTCAGCACGATCAGGATATTGTCGCCAGCGGCGATCCCCAGCCGGTCGTTGACGTTCTTGAACCCGTCGATCCCGATGGACAGAACGGTTGGCTGGATCGGGTTGTTGTCGCTGGCGATGGAGAGGAGCGACTGCACACGGTCGATGAAGAGCTGGCGGTTGGGGAGTCCGGTGAGGTTGTCGGTCAGCGGGTCGCGCAGCAGCCGTTCGATGGAATTGCGCTCCTCCGTGACGTCGATCAGCGTGCCGACGCAACGGATGACCTCGCCGGTGGAACCCACGACAGGCCGCGCCCGCACGGACAGCCAATGATAATGCCCGTCCTGCGCGCGGACGCGGAATTCGTGGTTCAGCTTGCCGCGTCGATGCTCAAGCAGCACATCCATGGTAGCGCGGAAGCGGTCGCGGTCATCGGGGTGGAGGCTGGGAAGCCAGTTGCGCACCGGACCATGCAACGCCCCCGGCTGCAGGCCGAGGTGAACGGAAATATCCGGAATGGTCACGATCCGGTCGCGCGCCACGTCCCAATCCCAGATGATGTCGCCGGAACCGGTGAGTGCCAGCGACTGTCGCTCGAGATCGGAAAAGAGACCGTTATGAAAGCCGCCGCTCGCGAATGCGTGTTGCATGACGGTGAAGCCGATCATGAGCACGATCAGCACGAGACCGCCGCCCAGAGCCGGTTGCACGATATCGTTGTCGAGCCGACCCGTGACCGTCATCCATGCCGCGACCAGCCAGGCGACCAGGAGGGCCCAGGAGGGAACGAGCAGAATGGCGCGGTCATAGCGCTTGATGCCGAGGAACAGAATGAGGAACACGCCGGCCGCCGCAGTCAGCGCAAAGGAGAGCCGCGCCACGCCGGCTGCAATCGCCGGATCATAGACGGCGACACCAGCCAGAAGCCCAAGCCCGCCGATCCATGCGAGCGTCGCGTAGACAAGGTTCGTGTGCCATCGGTTGAGATTGAGATAGGAGAAGAGGAAGAGGACAAGGCTTGCCGCCATGCCCACTTCGGTCGCCGCTCGCCATATGCGCTGGTCGCCCGACGAGAGGCTGACGAGCTTTTCCAGAAAGCCGAAATCGACGCAGATATAGCCCAGCACCGCCCAGGCAAGGGCTGCTGCCGCCGGCAGCATGGCGGTGCCCTTGACGACGAAGAGGATGGTCAGGATCAGCGCGAGCAGACCGGCAATGCCGAGCACGATGCCGCGATAGAGCGTGAACGCATTGACCGTGTCCTTGTAGGCGTCCGGCTCCCACAGATAGAGCTGCGGCAGGTCTGGCGTCGAAAGTTCGGCGACGAAGGTGACGACGGCGCCGGGGTTCAGCGTGATCGAGAAGACGTCGGCCTCGGTGCTCGGCTCGCGGTCGAGCGCGAAGCCTTCCGACGGCGTGATCGAGATGATGCGCTGCGAACCGAGATCCGGCCAGAAGAGATGCGAATTCACGAGACGGAAATGCGGCGCGACGATCACGCGGTCGAGCTGCTGGTCGGAGACGTTGGCGAGCGCGAAGACGGCCCAGTCGCCCTGGTGCTTGTTGTCGGTCGAGCGCACTTCGATGCGGCGCACGATACCGTCCGCGCCGGCGGCCGTCGAAACCTGGAAGACATTGCCCTGGTTACGATAGATCTCGGTCGTCTTGGTCAGATCGAGTGCATTGTCCTCGCGCGAAATCTTCACGGGCTCCGCGGCAAATGCCGGCGCCACGGACTGCAACGCGAAGAGTGCGAGGAGAAACGTCAGAAACAGGCCCTGAAGCGGCAGCTTACGCATGACTGTTCGCGCGATAGAGGCCGGAATCATCAATTACGTCTTTTCCAATATCGTCGTTTGCCAGGCGTGCCAGCAGCACATGGTCGCGCCACCGGCCGTCGATTTTCAAATAGTCGCGCAGCATGCCCTCGCGCCGGAAGCCGGAGCCTTCGAGCAGGCCGATGCTGCGATGGTTCTCCGGGATACAGGCTGCCTCGATGCGGTGCAACTGAAGCCGGTCGAAGATGTGGTGGACTGTCAGCTTCAATGCGGCTTTCATGTGGCCTTGGCCCGAAAAACGCTCGCCCATCCAGTATCCGATCATGCAGGATTGTGAGGCGCCTCGGCGGATATTGCCGATGGTGATGCCGCCCATCAGTTCGTCATTCTCGCCGAAGATGAAGAGGGTAATGGCCGTGCCGGCGGAGTATTCCTGCTCATATCGGTTCACGCGCGCGCGGAAGGAACGTTCCGTCAGGTCGTCGGCGCTCCAGGTCGGCTCCCAGGGCTGGAGGAACGAACGGCTTTCGCGTCTGAGCGCCCACCATGCGTCAAAATCGGCATAGCGCGGCATGCGCAGCAGGTGCTTGCCGTCGCTCAGCTTCACCACGCCGTTCTGACGCGTGAGAAAACGGAACATGGAACCCTGCATCGATGACTTCGGACCCCCAAAAGGTTCTATTGGTCAGGTCTTCGCTTGCCGAGACCAGGCCCTCGCGGCTTTACGCCGACTTCTGCTTGGCGATGTTGTGCGAAAGTGACGACGTGATGTCAGACAGAGGCGCAAGCTTCTCCAGCGGCCCGATGGCAGACAGCGTTGGCTTGGCGTCGAAGAAGAGCCGGCCGGAGAGGTCGGTCAACCGTTCCGTCGTGATGCCGGACAGGCGTTCCATCAGCTCCGTGTTGGAGATCGGACGGCCATAGAGCATCATCTGCCGGGCAATCTGGCCGGCGCGGGCGGCCGGACTTTCCTGGCCCATCATCAGCTGCGCACGGATCTGCGCCCGTGCCCGGTTGATCTCCTCCTGGCGGATATTGTCCGAGGCCTTGCGCAGTTCCTCGAGAATGACCGGCACCAGCTCGCTCATGTCTTCCGCACCGGTGGCGGCATGGATGCCGAAAATGCCGGTGTCGGAGAAGCCCCAGTGGAAGGCATAGACCGAATAGCAGAGACCGCGGATTTCCCGCACTTCCTGGAAGAGGCGCGACGACATGCCGCCGCCGAGAATATTGGCCAGAACCTGTGAGGCGTAGAAATCGCGCACATGATAGGCGCGGCCCTCGAAGCCGAGCAGGATCTGCGCATCCATCAGGTCACGCGTCTCGCGGAAATCGCCGCCCGTATAGCGCGCCGGTTCCATGACCGGCAGCAGCGTCGGCCGTTGTGGAATGGAGGCGAAACGCTCCTCGGCTTGTCTGACGATCGCATCATGATCGACAGCACCGGCGGCGACGACGAACATGCGGTCGGTCGTGTAATTGCGCGCGAGATAGGCGCGGATCTGGTCCGGTGTGAAAGACTGCACCGTTTCCGGCGTGCCGAGAATGGCGCGGCCGATCGTCTGGTCGCGGAAGGCGGTTTCGGCAAAGCGATCAAAGACCACGTCGTCGGGCGTGTCGTTCGCCGCGCCGATTTCCTGCAGGATGACATGCTTCTCGCGCTCCAGCTCTTCCTCGTCGAAGGAGGATTCGGTCAGGATGTCGGCGAGAATGTCGAGTGCCAGTGCCGTGTCGTCACGCAGAACGCGGGCGTAGTAGGACGTGGT
This sequence comes from Hyphomicrobiales bacterium, assembly GCA_900466575.1. Lineage (GTDB taxonomy): Bacteria > Pseudomonadota > Alphaproteobacteria > Rhizobiales > Rhizobiaceae > Ensifer_A. Next base: position 63,069 of record UBMP01000002.1, read on the forward strand.
CTCGGTCGAGGTGGCGGCGTTCACTTCGCCGCCGACATTCTCGATTTCCTCGGCGATCTGCCGGGCGGTGCGTCGCGCCGTGCCCTTGAAGGCCATGTGTTCGAGGAGATGGGCAATGCCGTGCTCATCGGGCATCTCGTTGCGGGAACCGGACTTGACCCAGACGCCGAGCGCCACGCTTTCCAGATGGGGCATGTTTTCGGTGACGACCGTCAGACCCGACGGAAGCTTGGTGCACTCAACTTTCATCAACACACTTTCCGGCGCTCAATTTCCGGCGATCCGTGCTTTGCCACCGATATAGGTTTCGACGGCATCAAGCTCGGGTTGCAGGACATCGAAGCGCTCCTCCCTATCCATCAGACCAGCAAGCCACGACGGAAGCGCCGGGTCAATACCACTGGCCTTTTTCACCGCCGCCGGGAATTTGGCCGGGTGGGCGGTGGACAGCACGATCATCGGCGCATCCGCCTTTAGATTGCGCTTTGCGGCGTGAATTGCAACAGCCGTGTGCGGATCGGCCAGATAACCGGTATCTGCAAGTACGGTCTTGATCGTCTTCTTGACGTCCGCTTCGGAGGCGCGCGTCGCCTTGAAAGTCTTGCGGATCGCCTTCAGCGTCTTCTCCTCGATGTCGAAGGCGCCGGACTGCTTCAGCCCGCTCATGTAGCGAACCACTTCGCCCGCGTTGCGGTCGGAGGCTTCATAAAGCAGACGCTCGAAATTCGAAGAGATCTGGATGTCCATCGACGGCGACATGGTCGCCTTGACGCTGCGCATCTCGTAGCGGCCCGTCTTCAACGTGCGGGCGAGAATGTCGTTCTCGTTGGTTCCGATGACGAGCTTGGCCACCGGCAGGCCCATCTGCTTGGCCACATAGCCCGCGAAAATGTCGCCGAAATTGCCGGTCGGCACGGTGAAGGACACCTTGCGATCCGGGCTGCCGACGGCAAGCGCTGCGGTGAAATAATAGACCACCTGCGCCATGATGCGGGCCCAGTTGATCGAGTTCACGCCGGAAAGCTGGACCTTGTCACGGAATTTCACGTCGCCGAACATCGCCTTCACGAGGTTCTGGCAGTCGTCGAAATTGCCCTTCACGGCGACCGGAAACGCGTTGGAGGCAGCGGCCGTCGTCATCTGGCGCTGCTGCACCGGCGAGACCTTGCCTTCCGGGAAGAGCACGAAAATGTCCGTGCGGTCGCGTCCGGCAAAGGCTTCGATGGCAGCGCCGCCGGTGTCGCCGGAGGTCGCGGCGACGATCGTGGCGCGTTCGCCGCGCTCTGTCAGCACGTGGTCGAGCAGACGGGCCAGCAATTGCATTGCCACGTCCTTGAAGGCGAGTGTCGGACCGTGGAAAAGCTCCATGATGAAGACATTCGCGTCCGTCTGCACGAGCGGCGTCACGGCCGGATGGCGGAAGGTCGCATAGGCCTCGTCGATCATCCGGCGAAGATCGGACGCCTCGATATCGCCGCCGACAAAGGGCGAGACGATCGCTTCGGCAATCTCCTGATAGGACTTGCCGCGCAGCTTGCGGATATCCTTCTTGGAAAAATGCGGCCATTCCTTCGGGACGTAAAGGCCGCCATCGGCGGCAAGGCCCGCCAGAAGCGCATCCGAAAAGCCAAGAACGGGCGCATTGCCGCGCGTCGAGATGTATTTCACTTCCCTAGTCCTCATCTGCAGGCATCGTGTCGGGACAGAACGCGTCCCTCGAATTTCGACTGTTGCTATAGAGGCTTTCGGTGCGGGCTGGAAGCGCTTTATCCTTGGTAATTCTGCCCGAAATGCATGAGTTGTGTCAGGTATAACAGGGGCGACAGCTTCCAATTCGCGAAAGGACGCGATAAATCAGAGCTGACGGTGAAAGCCTGAAGCAGTTTCGAGTCAAGAGTGCGCAGCGGTCTTGTCTCCGGGAATGCATATTGACAGGGTGCGTGGCCGGCATGATGCCGGCAAGGTTTCGTGAAGGTGTGACATGACAGCGTTTGGTCTGGTTTCGAAGGGTTTGGTTGCCGCATCGCTCCTCGGGATGCTGGCAGGTTGCAGTACCACGGATACGAAGAATGCACTGGGCCTCGGAGGCACGCAGACGGCGGCTGCACCTCAGCCCGCAGTCGTTCAGGGCAACTGCCCCCGCATCGTGCTTCGCGACGGCACTGCCTATCACGATGCCTATGTTGGCGGCACCAAGCCGGCCGCTGACGGCAGCATGGATCAGGCCAAGTTGATGTACCAGGCCTCGATTGCCAACACGACCCGCCAGTGCCGCCTCGAAGGCGGCCAGATGGTCATGACCGTGCAGGTCGCCGGCCGCATCGTTCTCGGCCAGGCCGGCGCCAAGGGCAATGCGAAGCTGCCGATCCGTGTCGCCGTGACCGATGGTGACAAGGTTCTCTATTCCGAACTCGTGCCCTTCGAAGCCGCTCTGCCGGTCAACGAGCCGTCGAGCCAGTTCCTGTTCTCCAAGGAGAACGTGACTATTCCGGCCGGCGCCGACATGGCCACGATCTATGTCGGCTTCGACAACGGCACCGATAAAGCCACGACCAAGAAAAAGAAGAAGTAAGCCGCCTTTCTCACGACGAGAGCGAGGGCGCGGGCGGAGTCAAAAAAGGGGCGTGATCGACACGCCCCTTTTGCATTTCATCGTCTGTTGCCTGCGATGTTCATCACACCAGTTCGCGCCAGCCTGACAGCGCCTCGATCATGGCCGGCAACTCCGACATTCGCGAAATCACGGTTTCCGCACCGGCTTCCGTCAGCCGGTCTGCGTGCGATGGATAGGTATGCGAGGCGCCGGTAAAGCCGATGACGCGCATGCCGGCGGCGCGGGCCGCGGTGATGCCATGAACCGAATCCTCGACAACCACCGTCTTGGCGGGGCTGACATTCATCTGCGCGGCGCCGTGCAGGAAAATGTCCGGCTTCGGCTTCACCCGGTCCGCACCCAGATCCTTCGCCGAATAGATGTGACCCTCGAAATAGGGCTTCAGCCCCACGCGCGTCAGCATCGCATCAAGCCGCTGCGTGCTGGAATTGGAGCAGACGCAACGCGGCAGCGTGATGCGCGCCAGCGCGAATTTGACACCGTCGATGATCTTCACTTCGTTGGCGAGTTTCTGGTCCAGCACCTTTTCCGACTTGTCGAGCAGCGACGCCGAGAGCGGAATGGAGGCTTCGGCCTCGACGGCGAGAAGAATGTTCTTCCACGTCATGCCCGCAAAGCGCTCGCCCATTTCCTCGACAGAGATCGGATAACCGGCCTCCGTCAGCAGCGCGGATTCGACCCGTGCTGCAATGATTTCGGAATCGACGAGCACGCCGTCGCAATCGAAAATAATGAGGTCAAAGCCGTTCATGATGGTCCAGACGTTCTATTGGGGGTGTGAAGGCGCGCGCGATGCGGCATGCGCGCGCCCTTTAAACCAAAGCCGCAGTCAGGGCAATGGCGAGTGGGTTATGCCGCGATCCCATACTCGGCCAGATCCTGCCGCAGCTTGTCCGCGCCGGTGAACAGCACCGCCTGCCAGCCGCAGGCCTGCGCACCGGCGACATTCGCCGCGCTGTCATCGATGAAGAGGCTGGCCTTCGGGTCAAGATCGAAGGCTTTCGCATGCGTCTCGTAGATTGCGGCATCCGGCTTGATCAGGCCGACGCGGGCAGATACGGTGACGCCGCGCGGCGCATGCAGGAAGTCGTACATGGTCTGGGCTTCGGCAAACGTATCGTCAGCGAAATTCGTCAGCATCGTCACGTCGTGACCGTCGGCAATCAGCTTCTTCATGATCGCGACGCTGCCGTCATAGGCGTAAGGCACCATTTCGTGCCAGTGCTTGCGGAAGGCGCGAATATGTTCCTCGCGCTCGGGATGGGTCTCGATCAGCAGCGCTTCCGCTTCCGCCCAGCTCCGGCCGCGGTCCTGCTCGATGTTCCAGTCATGGGTGCAGACATTCTCGAAAAACCAGCGCCGCTCGGCCTCGTCCGGGATCAATCGGCTAAAGGGCAGGTTGGGATCATAATGGATCAGCACCTTGCCGATGTCGAAGACGATGTGGCGGATTTCGGGTTTCATGCAGAACCTTTCCTGGGGGTGGCCGTGACGAACAAAGCAATTCCAGCGAAAGTGGCCTCCGGTTTCGCGTCCGGAATTGCGTTAAAACAAAAGAAAGAGCGGCGAAGTGCTCGTCGCGATATCAGAACGCGCCGGGGATAGCGGCTTCAATAGCTTTTTTCATGACAGTGGGCAGCGCCTCGCGATCAAGATTTTCGATTTTCCGCCAGAAGCCGTGATCGATCGCCTGACCTTCGGTTTCTGCGGCATGCACCGTCAGCCGCAACTCGAAATGCGTGAAGACATGGGTGACGACGCCGGCCGGCTTCCAGTCGGCCGGGAAGGGGGCTGCCGAAAGGTCGGTCGTGCCGTCTTCGCGCGCCGTCCAGCGGCTGCCGGGGACCTCCGCCATGCCGCCGAGCAGGCCTTCAGGCGGCCGTGTCCGCAACAGGATTTCGCCTTTGCCGTTGATGGCAACGAAGGCCGAGCCGACACGCACCGGCCGTGCCTTCTTCGCCGCCTTGACCGGATAGAACTCCGGCTCGCCCTCTTTCAGCGCCCGACAGTAATCCTTCAACGGACAGAGGACACAGGCCGGTCGCTTCGGCGTGCAGATCGTTGCGCCGAGGTCCATCATCGCCTGCGCGAAGTCGCCCGGACGGTCGGAGGGCGTCAGTTCGACCACGCGTGCCTTCATCACCGGCTTGGAGCCGGGCAGGGGCTCGCCGATCGCATAAAGCCGCGAGATCACGCGCTCCACATTGCCGTCCATCACCGCCGCCGGGCGGTCGAAGGCAATGGCCGCGATCGCTGCAGATGTATAGTCGCCAATGCCCGGTAGCGCCCGCAGGGCCTCCACCGTATCGGGAAAGATGCCGTGGTGCTCGTTTGCCACCGCCTCGGCGCATTTCTTCAGGTTTCGCGCCCGCGCATAATAGCCGAGCCCCGCCCAGGCCTTCATGACATCGTCGGTCGGCGCTGAGGCGAGATCGTTGACTGTCGGCCAGAGCGTGGTGAATTTGTCGAAATAAGCCTTCACCGCCTGCACGGTTGTTTGCTGGAGCATGACCTCCGAAAGCCAGACGCGATAGGGATCGGGCTTGACGCCCTTGCGCGCTTGAGCGGGGCTCACCCGCCACGGCAGCTCGCGATGGTGCCGGTCATACCAGGCGACCAGGACGTCACTAAGGTCTTTCTGCAAGGTCTGGAGCTCCGTCGCCTCGTCAGCCATATGGCCGCCATCTGCGCCTGCTTGAACCGAGACGCCTATCTTTTTGTTTCCACACAATTCCACAAGCGAATCCGGTTCGCACTTCCGGCCGAATTGCGTTATATGTGCCGACGCAAGCCGCACGGTTCAAGCAGAACCGGCGCCAGAGGCCAAGAAACATGGTGGAAAGACGACGGGGCGCGCAGCAGATCGCCGATGTGGCCAACGGTCTCATCGATCCCGTACTTGCGCGCCGCGCCGGGATCAACACGGCCCTTCTGGGTTCTTGGGCCGAAATCGCCGGCCTGCAATTTGCCGACTGCACCCGACCGGAAAAGATCGCCTGGCCGCGCCGCGATGAGGCGGGAGATGGGCGGCCGCAGCCCGGCGTTTTGACTGTGGCCTGCGAGGGCTCGCGTGCGCTCTTCCTGACCCACGCGCAGGGCGAGCTGATTGCCCGTATCAATGCCTTCTTCGGCTTTGCCGCCATCCGGCAATTGCGCATCGTGCAGAAGCCGGTCGCACAGCAACCGAAGAGCCGGCCGCTCCGCCCGCTCGACGCCATCGCCGCCTCCAAGCTGGAGGATATGGTGGATGGCATGGAGGACGGGCGCCTGAAAGACGCGATCATGCGCCTCGGTCGCGGCGTCCTTTCGGGACGCAAGCGCCCCCAGAGATGACGCCGCGCCCGTTCCGAATTGCGCCGAACGTCAGCCGGGGTGCTTGACCTTTCGGGTCGGCGACATACCTATGCGGCTCTGACCGATGGAGTACCCGCATGACAACCTCCCCCAACGAAACCCTTTTCCGCCCCTTCCGTCTCGGCTCGATGGAGCTGAAGAACCGCATCGTCATGGCGCCCATGACGCGTTCCTTTGCGCCTGATGGCGTGCCGGGCCGCCACAATGCCGAATATTACGCCAAGCGCGCGGCCGGCAATGTCGGTCTCATCCTGTCGGAGGGCACGGTCATCGATCGGCCCGTATCGCGCAACGATCCCGGCATTCCGTTCTTTCACGGCGAGGAAGCGCTTGCCGGTTGGAAGCAGGTGATCGACGCCGTTCACGCTGCAGGCGGCCGTATGGGTCCGCAGATCTGGCACACCGGTTCGACGATCGGCAAGCCTGATTGGGACCCGGGTCATCCGGTCGAAAGCCCCTCGGGTCTGCTCGCCCCCGGCAAGCCGCGCGGCGAGGCAATGAGCGAGGAGGCGATAGCCGATGCCGTGTCCGCCTTCGCACGCGCGGCCGCCGACGCCAAGCGCCTCGGCTTCGACATGGTCGAGATCCACGGCGCTCACGGCTATCTCATCGACCAGTTCTTCTGGTCCGGCACCAATGAGCGCACGGATCGCTATGGTGGCGCGACGCTCAAGGAGCGGTCGCGTTTTGCAGCAGAAGTCGTCGCCGCGGTTCGCGCCGCCGTCGGCCCGGATCTGCCCGTGAGCCTGCGCGTCAGCCAGTGGAAGCAGCAGGATTACGCCGTTCGCCTCGCCGAAACGCCGGACGCCATGGCTGACTGGCTGGTGCCTCTGGTCGAGGCGGGTGCGAACCTCCTGCATTGCTCGCAGCGCCGCTTCTGGGAGCCGGAATTCCCGGAAATCGACGGCGAGAATGGCCTGAACTTCGCCGGCTGGGCGAAGAAGCTCACCGGTGCCGCCACGATCAGCGTCGGCTCGGTCAGCCTGTCGAACGACTTCTTCAACGCCTTTGCCGGCCGCAACGCCGCATCGACCGGTCTGGAGCAGCTGACCTCGCGCATGGAACGCGACGAGTTCGACCTCATCGCAGTTGGCCGCGCGTTGATCAGCGACCCGAACTGGGTGGAAAAGGTCCGCAGGGGCGAACTCGGCAACCTGACAGGCTTCGAGCCGTCGGCGTTGGCGGAACTGGTCTGATATGAAAAGGCGGGCGGTGGCTTTAACACCGCCCGCCTATTCGAACTGCTTCGAAATCCTCAGCTGAATGCTCTCGATGCCGGGGTTTATGTGCCCCAGTCCGGCATTGGAACGATGATCGTAGGACAGCGAAAGTTGCGTGCCGTTCTCCGTCCGGTAGCCGAGCTCCACACCGGATCGAAACACCAGCGGATAGCCAAGGTCGAAGCCGTTGCCCTTGGCATAAAGCCCGGGAATGAAGGAAAATCCGGCGAAGAAGTCATGATCGCCGATCGAGAAATCCGTCTGTTCATAGAGCCCGGCGCCCACGAAGGTTGCGCCGCCCGTACCAACGGAAAAGTCGATCACGGGGTTGAAGCGGTTCAGCACGCGTTCGAAACTGTAGGTCGCTCGCCCTTCGCCGCCAACGGTCCTGCCGCGCGATTGCAGGAAGCCTTCGGAGATCGTCAGCCGATGCGCCGCATCGCCATGTTTCACAGAGAAAGAATTGCCGTCATAGTCGCTTGACGCGAGCGACATGAGCCAGAACGCAATCGCCATTCTTCCGTCCATCGCTTCCTCACCCGACGCCCATCCCGGAGAGACTTCGCCCCCTCCAGAACGAAACCCACGACGGCGATAGTAAGGGATTCGAACCAAGTGGCAATGCCGAAAACTGGCGTATTTCAAGAAAATGTGATATTCGGTTGAAGCGTAGCTTCCGGTCCGATTTTGCCGGTTTTCCGGGCCACCCGGCAGTTTTACCTGGCCGTCATCGTATTCCTGTCTAAATTTTCATGATTTCTGCTTTGACTTGCAGCGTTTCATCCGCAAAAGGTGCGGACAGGAGCGACTTGAAAGCGCGAACACCCCGTTTTAGAGAAGCAATGCTTCAAACAATTGGAAAAGACACGATGAACAACCTCATGTTGACCAAGCGGCATCTCCTCGGCGGGATCGCTCTTGCTTCTTCCGCTGCCGTTCTCGCCGCCTGCAACGGGAAGGACGAGAACAAGGAAAGCGCCGCCAAGGATGCAAATCCCGGCATCGACAACACCACGACCGCCTCCACCTCCGATGCTCCGAAGTCCGACGGCACCGTCGATGTCGCCAAGCTGATGGCACCGGGCCCGCTGCCGGAAATGTCGGAAGGCAAGGCGGATGCGCCGGTCACCATCGTCGAATACATGTCGATGACCTGCCCGCATTGCGCCCGCTTCCAGAAGGACACGTTCCCGGCTATCAAGACGAAATATATCGACACCGGTAAGGTGCGCTATATCCTGCGCGAATTCCCGCTCGACCCGGTTGCGGCCGCTGCCATCATGCTCGCCCGTTGCGCCCCGCCGGAGCAGTATTTCCCCTTCGTGGACGTCCTCTTCCAGCAGCAGATGAGCTGGGCGACGGCCGACGACAAGCGCGCCTCGCTGATGCAGATGTCCAAGCTCGCCGGTTTTACACAGGAGAGCTTCAACGCCTGCTTGACGAACCAGAAGCTTCTGGATGATGTGAACGCGGTCCGCGAGAAGGCGGCGAAGGAATTTGGCGTGAACGCAACGCCGACCTTCTTCGTCAACGGCGCGCGTTATGCAGGGGAAATGACGGTTGACCAGATGTCGGCCATCATCGACAGCAAGCTTTAAGCGCAGTCATTTTGGGAAACCGGGCCGCGGCGGCAGCCGCGCGCCCGGTTTTTCGTTGTCTGGACGTAGCATGTGTGGCGCACCCATCTCTGTCAGCTTCGCTGACATCTCCCCCTCAAGGGGGGAGAGTGGGGGTAAGAGGCTCACTCCCCAACGACCATCAACCGTTGCTACGGCTAGAAGCGTTTGCTGGAGCGCAGGCGCCATCCGCGCACTCCATTCTCCCCCCTTGAGGGGGAGATGTCACGCAGTGACAAAGGGGGGTGCCCCACGGCACGCCATCGGAGCCGTGGCATGAAATTCAACAAGCTCCGCCTCCTCGGCTTCAAATCCTTCGTCGAACCATCCGAATTCGTCATCGAGGCCGGTCTCACCGGCGTTGTCGGCCCCAATGGCTGCGGCAAGTCGAACCTTGTCGAGGCGCTGCGCTGGGTGATGGGGGAGAACTCCTACAAGAACATGCGCGCCTCCGGGATGGACGATGTCATCTTCTCCGGCTCGGGCAATCGCCCGGCGCGCAACACGGCGGAAGTCGGTCTCTATCTCGACAATTCCGACCGCACTGCGCCCGCCGCCTTCAACGATGCCGACGAGATCCAGGTGACGCGCCGCATCGAGCGCGAGCAGGGTTCGATCTATCGGATCAACGGCAAGGAAGCCCGTGCCAAGGATGTGCAGCTGCTCTTCGCCGACGCCTCGACCGGCGCGCGCTCGCCCTCCATGGTGGGGCAGGGCCGCATTGGCGAACTCATTCAGGCGAAGCCCCAGGCGCGCCGGCAATTGCTGGAAGAGGCCGCCGGCATTTCCGGCCTGCATTCCCGCCGCCACGAGGCGGAACTGCGGTTGCGCGCCGCCGAAACCAATCTGGAACGCCTCGATGACGTCACGGCGCAGCTCGAAAGCCAGATCGAGAGCCTGAAACGGCAGGCGCGTCAGGCGACCCGCTTCAAGCAGCTCTCCGCCGATATCCGCGCCCGTGACGCCATGCTCTACCACATCCAGTGGACGGATGCGAAACAGGCCGAGACGGAAGCGACCGTCGCGCTGAACGAGGCGACCTCCATCGTCGCCGAACGCGCCCAGGCGCAGGCCGAAATGGCGAAGAACCAGGCCGTGGCCGGTCTTCACCTGCCTGAATTGCGCGAGGAGGAGGCTCGCGCCGCCGCTGCCCTCCAACGTCTGCAGATCGCCCGCACCCAGCTGGAGGAAGAAGCCTCCCGCATGGCCCGCCGCCGCGACGAACTGGAGCGCCGTCTGCTGCAGCTTTCCGGCGACATCGCCCGCGAGGAGCAATTGCTGGCCGACAACGCCCGCTTCCTTGCCGAACTCGATGCGGAAGAGAGTGATCTCGCTGCCGAAGTCGAGGGCGCTGCCGAGCGCGCCGAGGAACTGGCCGCTGCCGTGGCGCAAGCCGGCGGAGCACTGGCCGAGGCCGAAACCGTCTTTTCGACCCTCACCGCCGAGCGCGCCGAGGCCGCTGCCTCGCGCCAGCAGATGGAACGCTGGCTCTTCGACCTCACCGAACGTGCCGGCCGCCTGACCCGCCAGTTGCAGGACGCCGCTCGTGAACTCGACGCCGCCGAGCGCGCCATCGCCGAAATGCCGGACCCGTCCGCGCATCGCGAGGAGGTGGCCGAACTGGAGGCGATGCTGGAGGAAAGCGCTGAGACGATTGTGTCGGCCGAAGACGCCTTGTCCGGCGCGCGTGAAGGCGAGGCACAGGCCCGCCGCGGCGTCGAAAATGCCCGCCAGCACCTCAATGGTCTCGAAACCGAAGCCCGCACCATCGAGCGCATGCTGGAGGCAGGCTCCGCCGGCGGCGATTACACGCCCGTCGCCGATCTTCTCTCCGTCGATCGCGGCTACGAAACAGCACTTGGCGCAGCACTCGGCGAAGACATCGACGCACCCGCCGACGCCCGCGCCGCCCGCCATTGGGGCGCGCCGCTCAGCGCCGCCAGCGATCCCGCGCTTCCGGAAGGCATCCCGCCGCTCTCCGATTTCGTCCGCGCGCCATCAGAACTTGCCCGCCGTCTCGCCCAGGTCGGCGTCGTCGCCGCAGGCGAGGGGGCGGCCAAGCAGGCGCTCCTGAAACCCGGTCAACGGCTGGTCTCGAAGGACGGCGCGCTCTGGCGCTGGGACGGCTTCGTTTCCGGAGCCGACGCGCCGGGTGCCGCCGCCCTCCGGCTCGAACAGAAGAACCGTCTCGCCGCGCTGGCTGACGAGATCGTTTCCGCCCGCGAGACGCTTCTGACCGCCGAGACTGCGCACCGCGCCGCCGCCCAATCCGTGGCGCTCACCGAAGCGCAAGTGCGCGATGCCCGCGAGGCCGAGCGTCACACCCAGCGCCGCCTTGTTGAGGCACGCGATGCCTTGTCGAAAGCCGAGCGCGCTGCCCTCGAAGTCGCCCGCCGCCGCGATACGCTGGCCGAAAATGTCGAACGGCTAAAGGGCGAGATCGAGGATCTGAAGGTTCAGGAAGACGAGGCGCGCGAAGCGATTGCCGACACGCCTGACCTCTCGGGCCTCGATCTGAAGCTGGCCCAGGCGCAGGCCGATGTCGCCGCCGGTCGCGGACGGCTCGCCGAAGCCCGCGCCGCCCACGATGGTCTGGCCCGCGAAAACGACATGCGCCGCCGCCGCATTGGCGCTATCGCGCAGGAGCGCTCCGCCTGGACCGCTCGCGCCGCCAATGCGCAAACCCAGATCGCCGCGCTGAAGGCGCGCGGCGAGGAGGCGCGTGAGGAACTGGAAGGGCTGGAGGACGCCCCGGAAGAGCTCGACGACAAGCGCCGCCGCCTGCTCGACGAACTGGTGAAGGCCGAGGGCGCCCGCAAGGCCGCCGCCGACCGCCTCGTTCTTGCCGAAACCGCCGGCCGCGATGCCGACCAGGCCGCAGCCATGGCCTTGTCTGCGCTTGCCGAGGCCCGCGAAAAGCGCGGCCGCGCCGAAGAGCGCCTCGTCTCCGCCCGCGAGCGCCGCGAGGATGTCGAAAACCGTATCCGCCATACGCTTCAGATCGAGCCGCACGAAGTCTTCCGCCTGACCGGCCGACCGCACGGTGCGCCGCTGCCCGATCCGCGCAATGTCGAGATCGAATTGGACCGCCTGCGCATCGAACGCGAACGGCTGGGCGCGGTCAACCTGCGCGCCGAGGAAGAGCAGATCGAACTCTCCGACCGTCTGAAGGCGCTGATCCGCGAGCGCGACGACGTGGTGGACGCCATCCGCAAGCTGCGCGCCGCCATCCAGAACCTCAACAAGGAAGGCCGCGAACGGCTTGTCGCCGCTTTCGATGTGGTGAACGCCCAGTTCCAGCGTCTCTTCACCCATCTCTTCGGCGGCGGTACGGCGGAACTGCAACTGATCGAAAGCGACGATCCTTTGGAAGCCGGCCTCGAAATCCTCGCCCGCCCGCCGGGCAAGAAGCCGCAGACCATGACGCTGCTTTCGGGCGGCGAACAGGCGCTCACCGCGCTCGCCCTCATCTTCGCCGTCTTCCTCACCAACCCCGCTCCGATCTGCGTGCTGGACGAGGTGGACGCGCCACTCGATGACCACAATGTCGAGCGCTACTGCAACCTCATGGACGAAATGGCCGCCTCCACCGAAACCCGCTTCGTCGTCATCACCCACAACCCCATCACCATGGCCCGCATGGACAGATTGTTCGGCGTGACCATGGCGGAGCAGGGGGTTTCGCAGCTCGTGTCGGTGGACCTGCAGACGGCGGAGCAGTTGCGCGAGGCGGGATGATCAGCCCGGCTGTTGCCTTCGAAGATATTCCGAAAACAGCGGCACGGTGAAGTCGATCTCGCCATAGGCAGGGCTGAAGATCATGCCCTTTTTGATGATGCTCGCGCGTACCGGGCCGAAGCGTTGCTGCGCGTCGCCCAGCGCATCGGCCACGTCTGAGGATTTGTACCGACCGTTCCCCAGCGTTGCCATGGCGCATACGTAATCCTTCTCTTTCGGCGTCAGTCGGTCGTAACGCACCTTGAAAAAGCCCTCGTCCAATCGGCGCAACGCTGCCTTGGAAGCTGCCTTTGCAATATCGGCTCCGATGGGCGATTTCTCAGCCAGGTTCCAGGCTTGGTAGCCCCATTCCTGAAGATAATAGGGATAGCCGCGCGTCTCGGCAAAAATCGCCGAGAGCGCCTCGCTGGAAATACGTTCGCCTTCGTCTTCGATTGGGTTGCGAACCGCCGCAATGGCCGCATCTTCCGGCAGCGCGCCGACGCGTGGATAGGCAAACAGCCTTTCCGCATAGGATTTCGCATCGCCGGAAAGCGAGGCGATTTGCGGCAAGCCCGCTCCGAATACGAGGACCGGAAGATTGCGCTGCGTGATCTTATGCGTTGCGACAATCAGTGCGGAGAGATCGGCCTGCTTGAGATATTGAAGTTCATCGATGAGCAGAACCCAGCCCTTTCCAGCAGCCGTCGCGGCTTCCCCGATGCGCACGAAAAGCTCCGGCAGGTCGAATTCCAGATTGCCGCTGTCAGCCACGCCCGGCTCCGGATCGACGGCAACGGAAAAATCGCCGACCTCGATCTTGAAGGTACGGGCGAAACTGCGTAGCGCGCGCATCGCGAAATACGCCGCCGCCTTGGCATTTTCGCTGACCGACAATTTGCGCAGGGTCTGCTGGATCATGGGATAGAGCAGGGCGGGCAACGGCCTGTCTTCCGGTGCTTCCATGAACGAGGTTAGATAGCCGTGTTCCTCCGCCATGGCTTCGATCTTGTTGAGCAAGACAGTCTTGCCAACGCCGCGCAGGCCAAGGAGAATTTGCGATTGGTCGGATTTGCCCTGAAGGACTCGTTGCAAGGCGACATTGGCGTTTGCAATGATCTCATCGCGGCCCGCCAGTTCCGGCGGCTGTGATCCCGCGCCTGGCGCAAACGGATTTCGAACCGGATCCATATCGTCTAGAAACCTCTAAATTGATATAAGGGAAGCGCCTTATATCGACTTATAACTTTCTAGAGGCATCCGCGCAAGCGAGAGCGCTGCCGTTCACCCCCCATAAACAAACGTCATCACCAGCCGCCGCACGTTCCCGCCATCGCCCATCTCCGCCTTGTCGAACGCCGCATCCTTGTCGCTCTTCTCCTTGAAGGCGGCACCCATCCGTCGTGTCAGCTCGGCACGGACTTGTCTGCACGACGGATCGTTTGCGGCGCTCAGGCCTGACGTCTCCGCCACCATCCGCCGCACCATCTGCATGATGAACTGCCCGTGCTGACGCTCATGCGTCTCGATGCCGGTCTCGAACGTGTCCCAGTTGGACTTGACCGAGGCGCCAAGCTTCCCGGCGGGTTTAGGGAAGCGGTAGATGATGGTGACGTTCGGCGTGTTCTCGGCGATCCGGCAGCCGCCGGCCGCATCGTTCTCGTAACGCCGCGTCCAGGTCAGCTTGAAATCGGTATAGGCGATCGCCCGCACCTTGCCGCCGCGCACCATCGGGCCTTTTTCGCCGATGGACTTGTAGAGATCCAGCTCCGTCTGGCCGGAGATGGCATAGCGCTCGATCTTTTCCGTGGGCTTCCAGCCGCCTTGCTCCTGGGCGGCGAGAGGGGAGGCGGCAACAAGAGCGAATGCGAGGGCCAGAACGGTCCGGGACATGCAGGGCGAATCCTTCTTCAAATCAAGAAGGAGACTATCACTTCGCCTTCGTCGCCACCACGGCGTAGCGGTGCTGGGTGGCGCGCTCCAGTCCCTTGAAGAAGCTGAAGTTCTTCCGCTGCGCCTTGTGGATGGCCCGCATGTCGGTGTCGATGACGACCGTATCGAAACCCGCCTGCTTCAATAGATCAGCCACTGCCTCGGCGCGGGCGCCCTGCGAGAAATAGACGCGCGAAAGAATGCTTTCATGCGTCGCCGCCATCTCGGATGTCGGTGCACCGTGATGGGCGTCGCGGGCAAGTCCGAGACGGGATGCAAACTTGCTCAGTCGCTTCGTCAGCCGCGCAACGAAGCCGAGTTGCACGAAATCGCCGTCCACGACCAGCACCTTGCCGCCGGGCTTCAACACGCGATGCCACTCGATGAAAGCCGCCTTCGGATCGACCAGCGTCCAGACGAGATGCCGGTTGGTGATGACATCATAGCTGTCGTCCGGCTCCATCGTGTTTTCCGCGTCCCCCATGACGAAGCGGATCGGTCGGCCGTTGCGCTTGGCCTTGGCGCGGGCAAGATTGAGCATCGGCTCGGCCCAGTCCATGCCGGTCACGTCGAAACCGATCCCGTCGAGAAGATGCGAGACGACGCCGGTGCCGCTTGCGAGATCCAGCGCCTTGCGGCCTTCGCCGTTGCCCAGGTGCCGGGTGAAAAACCGCTGCCAGGCCTGCCGTTCTTCTTCGGAAAAGATCTCGTGGCCGGGCTGCTCGTCGAATGTCGCCGCGCGAGCCGACCAATAGGCCTTGATCTCGTCGCGCAGGGAAAAATTCGATCCCTCGATCGCCTTGCCCATCGTCTCTTCCATGTCGTTACCCACAGTCTGGAATGGTTCCAAAAGATAATTCTTGACTGATATTCTCTACATATCTAGTCAAAACATGATCGCGTTTATCAAGATAAGACGCCTGCTTCAAGCGGCGACTTGAGGGTTGCAAATATGAAATATTTCAACAAGGTGGCTCTGGCCGCCTCGGCTTCGCTCGTCCTGTTTTCCGGTCTCGCCCTTGCCGGCGAGAAGACGGAAATCACCGACATCACAGGCCGCAAGGTCACGGTGTCGCTGCCCGTCGAGCATGTGATCCTGGGCGAGGGCCGGCAGATCTATTTCACCGCCGCACTCGACACGGACGCCCCCTTCAAGCGCGTCGTCGGCTGGCGTGATGACTTCAAGAAGGCCGATCTCGACGGCTACAATGAATATCTCGAGAAGTTCCCCGAGATGGCCAAGATTCCGACCTTCGGCGGCATGAAGGACGGTACGTTCGATATCGAACAGGCGGTCGCCCTGCATCCCGATGTCATCATCATGAATATCGACGCCAAGTCGGCGACCGAGGAAAGCGGCTATATCGACAAGCTTGCCAAGGTCGGCATTCCGCTCGTCTATGTCGACTTCCGCGAAAAGCCGATGGAAAACACCGAACCGTCCATGCGCCTCATCGGCAAGCTGTTCGGCAAGGAAGCCCGCGCCGAGGACTTCATCAAGTTCCGGGCGCAAGAAATCGCCAAGGTCACGGACGTTCTCGCCACGCATCCGGACGTCAAGAAGCCGCTCGTCTTCATGGAGCGCGCCGGCGGCTATTCGGATGATTGCTGCATGTCCTTCGGCAACGAGAATTTCGGCAAGATGGTCGATATGGCCGGCGGCATCAATCTCGCAAAGGACATTATTCCCGGCACCTTCGGCGCTGTGAACCCCGAGCAGATCATCGCCTCCAACCCCGATCAGGTGATCGTGACGGGCGCCAACTGGGAGGGCTATGTCCCGGGCGGCAAGTGGGTCGGCGTTGGTGCAGGCGCGGACAAGGCCAAGGCACGCGAGAAGCTTGCAGCCCTCATGCAGCGCCCGGCCTTCACTGGCATCAAGGCGGTCAAGGATGGCAATGTCCATGCCGTCTGGCACCAGTTCTACAACAACCCCTACCAGTTCGTGGCGATCCAGCAATTCGCCAAGTGGCTGCATCCGGATCTCTTCAAGGACCTGGATCCGGAGGCAACCTTTGCCGAGCTGCACAAGCGCTATCTGCCGGTGGAATACCGCAGCGGCTACTTCGTCTCGCTGAATGCCGGAGAGTAAGACCATGGCAACCATCGCGGCCGAAACGCCGGCGAGCGGACCATCACGGGGCGCGGTCAATATCGCGCCCTTGTCCTGCGTCGCGTGCTGATCCTCGTTGGCATCGCCCTGGCTCTGTGTCTGACGCTCACGCTCGACATGGCGCTCGGCCCGGCGCGCTACACGCTTGCCCAGGTTCTCTCCGCGCTGACCAGTCCCTCGGCCGTCGCCGAGCAGTTGCGCGTCGTCATCTGGGATATCCGCATGCCGATTGCCCTGATGGCGATCACGGTCGGCGCGTCGCTTTCGCTGGCCGGCGCGCAGATGCAGACCATTCTCGCCAACCCGCTCGCCAGCCCCTTCACGCTCGGTATTTCCGCCGCTGCCGGCTTCGGCGCGGCCCTCGGCCTCGTGGGCGGCGTGGCGCTGTTTCCCGGTGCGGTCGAACTCATGGTGCCGATCAATGCCTTCGTCATGGCCATGGTCGCCTCCATGTTCATCTATGGCGTCTCGACGCTCAGGGGCGTCACCGTGGAGACCATCGTGCTGCTCGGCATCGCGCTCGTCTTCACCTTCAATGCAGCACTCTCGCTGATGGAATATCTGGCCTCCGAACAGGCGCTCGCCGCTGTGGTCTTCTGGACCATGGGCTCGCTCACCAAGGCGACCTGGACGAAGGTTGCCGTGACGGCAGCCATCCTCGTCGTC
Organism: Hyphomicrobiales bacterium; assembly: GCA_900466575.1. Taxonomy (GTDB): domain Bacteria; phylum Pseudomonadota; class Alphaproteobacteria; order Rhizobiales; family Rhizobiaceae; genus Ensifer_A. The sequence goes on from UBMP01000002.1 coordinate 80,301, forward strand.
TGCGTTCCGCTTTTCGCCCGTCAGGCCTGGCAGCTCACCGCGCTGCGCCTCGGTGATGACAAGGCCGCGAGCTTCGGCGTCAATGTCCGCCGGTTGCGCCTCGAAGCGCTGATCATCATCAGCCTGCTCGCCTCCATTCCGGTCTCCTTTGTCGGGACGATCGGTTTCGTGGGACTCGTCGGCCCGCATATTGCCCGGATGCTGGTCGGCGAGGACCAGCGCTTCTTCCTGCCGGGCTCGATCCTCTGTGGCGCGCTGCTGCTGTCGGCAACCTCGGTCGTCAGCAAGATCCTCATCCCCGGCGCGGTGCTCCCCATCGGCGTCATCACGGCGCTCGTCGGCGTGCCCTTCTTCTTCTCGCTCATTTTCACCCAGAGGCGGCGCGCATGGTAAGCCTGACGCTCGACAATCTCGGCGCATCCTATGGCCGGACCCGCATTCTCGACGGCATCTCCACCGGCAGGCTGGAAGGCGGCTGCCTGACGGCTGTCGTCGGCCCGAATGCCGCCGGCAAGTCGACGCTCTTCAAGCGCATCGCCGGCCTCATCAAGGGCGATGGCAAGGTAACGCTGGAAGGCACGAAGCGCGGCCGCGACGGCATTTGCTACATGCCGCAGGACACGGGCGCGAATGCGGTTCTAACCGTCTATGAATCGATCGTGCTCGCCTCGCGCCAGAACGCAGGCTGGCGTGTCGGGGAGGGGGATCTGGTCGAAATCGACCGGCTGCTGGAAAGCCTCAACATCGCCAATCTCGCCTTCCGCAACCTCGGTGAACTTTCGGGCGGCCAGCGGCAATTGGTGGCGATTGCCCAGGCGCTGGCGCGCAATCCGGAAGTGCTGCTGATGGACGAGCCGACCTCGGCGCTCGACCTGCACCGGCAGATCGAGGTTCTGGATTTCATGCGCCGGCTGGCCGCAAAGCGCGGCATGGCCGTGCTGATCGCCATCCACGACCTGAACCACGCCCTGCGCTATTGCGACCAGACGCTGGTGATCGCGAATGGTCGCCTGATCGCGTCAGGTCGCACCAGCGAGATCGTGACGGCGCGAATGCTGCGCGAGACCTATCGCATCGACGCCCGCATCGAAACCTGCTCCCAAGGCCTGCCGCACGTCATCGTGGATGCAGCGGCGTGACCTGAGAGCGCCGTGGGGCCAGACGGACCCGCGGCGCTCTAACATATTGAATCTGCGTATTGTGCTTCGCGAAAATCGATTCTGATCTTCCCGGCGATGCGCCAGCAGCGCAGAAGTCACCCATTTTGTGCGCTGCAGCATTTTCGTCGCAACTACCCATTTCCTTTTTCATAGCCTTACCTTAGTGTCGCTTTTCTCAAGTTGAGTCTGGCGGCGGAATGCTTGACTGCGGGAGGCGGGGAGCAGGTAGGCGAGAATGAGGAAATGGGTCTATACGTTCGGCAACGGCCAGTCCGAAGGCAGTGCCGGCGAACGTGATATTCTGGGCAGCAAAGGCGCCAATCTGGCCGAAATGGCGAGCCTCGGCTTTCCCGTGCCACCCGGCGCAACCATCATTTCCCCGGCCTGCACCTGGTATGCCGATCACCAACGCCATTTTCCCGAATCGCTGCCGAAGCAGATCGATCAGGCGCTCGCCGAAATCGAGCGCATGACCGGCCGCAAACTCGGCGGCGCAAGCAAGCCCCTCTTTCTGGCGGTTCGCCCAGGGTCCCGCGTGCCGATCCCGGGCATGATCGAAGCGATCCTCAATCTCGGCCTCAATGACGAGACGGTCGAGGCACTGGCAAAGGAGACAGGCGACCGGCGCTTCGCCTATGACTGTTACCGACGTTTCATCAGCAGTTTCGGTGATGCCGTCATGGGGCTGGACCGCGGCTATTTCGAGGACCTGACCGAGGCCGAAATGCGCGCGCGGGGCGTCGACCTCGACACCGATCTCGATGCGGATGCGCTGGTCGACATCGTCGGGGCGATGAAGGACCTCATTTTTGAGGAGATGAGTGAGGCATTCCCGCAAGACCCGCGCGAACAGCTCTGGGCCACCATTTCCGCGACCTATCAGGCGTGGCTCGCGCCCCGCGCCAGCGCCTATCGCGCGCTGCATGGCATCCCGGTTGAATGGGGCACGGCGCTGAACCTGCAGGCGATGGTCTTCGGCAATCGCAATGCGGGCTCTGCTTCCGGCGTCGTCCTGACGCGCAATCCGGAGACGGGCGAAAGGATGCTCTTCGGCGATTACCTGCCGAATTCTCAAGGCAGCGAACTGGCCCTGGGCGAGCGCAAGCTGTTTCCCGTCTCGGGTCGTGCCCACGCCAACGGAAATGCCGGCGTCATCTCGATGGAGGCGCAGTTCCCGGCAGCTTACGCGCAATTGCGTGACGTTGCCGTCAGGCTCGAAGCGCATTACCGCGACATGCAGGACATCGAATTCGCCGTCGATGATGGCAAGCTGCATGTGCTTCAGGCGCGCCCCGCGCGCCGCAGCGTCAAGGCGAGCCTCAGGCTGGCGGTCGAGATGGTGAGCGAACGGCTGATCACCCGTGAGGAAGCGATTTCCCGCATCGATCCGCTCTCGCTCGAACAGTTGCTCCACCCGGCCATAGACCCGTCGGTCGAACGCAATGTCATCGGCACCGGCCTGCCGGCATCGCCGGGCGCGGCTTCCGGCGAGATCGTCTTTACATCGGAAGACGCGGTATCCTTCTATCGTGAAGGCCGCAAGGTCATTCTGGTCCGCGCCGAAACGAGCCCGGAGGATGTGCATGGCATGCATGTGGCCGAAGGCGTTCTGACACTGCGCGGCGGCGTGACCAGCCACGCCGCCGTGGTGGCGCGCGGCATGGGCATCCCGTGCGTGGCGGGCGCATCCGGCTTGCGCATCGACACCGCCGCCGGCACGCTCACCGGCTTTGGCGTCACCCTGCAGAAGGGCGATTTCATCACTATCGACGGCTCGCTCGGCCAGATCATCGACGGCGAGGTGCCGATGATCCAGCCGGAACTGTCCGGCGACTTCGCCGAGATTATGGAATGGTCGGATGCGATCCGCCGCCTCGCCGTGCGCTCCAATGCCGACACGCCGGCGGATGCGCGAGGCGCCCGTTCCTTCGGCGCCGAAGGCATCGGCCTTTGCCGCACCGAGCACATGTTCTTCGAAGAGGGCCGCATCAACGTGATGCGCGAGATGATCCTGGCGGAAGACGAGGAGGGCCGCCGCGCCGCACTCGCCAAGCTGCTGCCCATGCAGCGCTCCGACTTCATCGAGCTCTTCGAGATCATGCATGGCCTGCCGGTGACGATCCGCCTGCTCGATCCGCCGTTGCACGAGTTCCTGCCGAAGGCGAACGAGGATATCAAGGAGACGGCTGCAGCGGTCGGCATGGATGAAGACAAGCTTCGCCGCCGCATCGAGGACATGCACGAGTTCAACCCCATGCTCGGCCATCGCGGCTGCCGGCTCGCGATTTCCTATCCGGAGATCGCGGAGATGCAGGCGCGCGCCATCTTCGAGGCCGCCGTGAAGGCCGCCGAGAGCACGGGCGCTGCCGTGGTGCCGGAAATCATGGTGCCGCTCGTCTCGCTGCGCAGTGAACTGGATTACGTCAAGGCCGCCATCGACGGCGTGGCCCGCAAGGTGGCCGAGGAGACGGGCGTCTTCATCGACTACCTGGTCGGCACGATGATCGAGCTGCCGCGCGCGGCGCTTCGCGGCCAGGAAATTGCCGAAGCCGCCGAATTCTTCTCCTTCGGTACCAACGACCTGACACAGACGACCTTCGGCATCTCGCGCGACGATGCCGGCGGGTTCCTGACGACCTACAAGCGCAAGGGCATCATAGAGCAGGACCCCTTCTCCTCGCTCGATTTCGACGGCGTCGGCGAACTGATCAAGATCGCTTCGGAACGCGGCCGCAAGTCGCGCAACGATTTGAAGCTCGGCATCTGCGGCGAGCATGCCGGTGACCCGGCCTCCATTCGCTTCTGCGAGCAGACCGGCCTCGACTATATCTCCTGCTCGCCCTTCCGCGTGCCGATTGCGCGTCTTGCCGCTGCCCAGGCCGTCACCGGCACTTCAGCGAGATAAGTCATGGCGATCGAATACGTCCGGCCCGTTTCCCATGCTGCCTTCTGGGCGCGCCGGCTGGCGCTCTTTGCGCTGATGCTGATGCTGGCTTCATGGATGGCTACCCGCTTCGGTCCCGTCCTCGAAGTGCACTTCCTGGCGCTTTATCTGGCGGCCTGTGCCATCGCCATACTCGCGCTGCTGGGCGCCATGATCGGTCTCGTCAATCTCTGGCGCATTGGCGCGGAGGGGGGGAAGTCCTCGATGGCAGCGGTTCTGCTCGCCGTCCCGGTGCTTTTGCCCGGCGCCTATGCCGGCTGGCTCTATAAGTCGCACGCCAAAATCTACGAAGTGTCCAGCGACCTTGCAGATCCTCCCGCCTGGATCAAGGCACCCGATTACGACCAGCTCTGGCTCGGTCCGCGGCCTGAGGCAGACGCGGCCATGCGAGAGACGCAGCAGTCTGCTTATCCGGGGCTAATCACCCATCGCTACGACGCTTCGCTCGATCGCCTCGTCAAGGCCGTGCGTGAGGCTGCCGCGGACCGACGCATCAAGTTCTCGGAAGAGAATGTCCCGGCCGCCATTCGCGAACGGGAGGAGGAGGAGGCCCAGCCCGAAGTGCTGGGTGGCATTCCGGTGCCGCGCCGCCGGCCCAGCAATGTCATCACCATTCCTGGAGCCACGCCGCTGAAGCAGCAGATCCCGATCGCCGTGTTTCAGGGTGTGGTCACAGACCGCATGACCGGCTTTCCCTATGATGTCGTCGTTCGCGCCCGCGAGGCCGGCGATTCGACGCTCGCCGACATTCGCGTCGCCGCCCGCTACGGCCGCGCCGATCTCGGCGTTTCAGCCTCTATCGCCGACGCCTTCCTGAAGGCGCTGGACGATGCAATGCTGGGAACATCCGACGAGTGATGTCGGAAACGCCTGCCGCAAAAGAAGAGCTTTCTTGGGAAATGCTCTATCTATCTGATTTCACGCGGTTAGAACGCAAGGCCATCGACGCACGTTTGCTGGTCACGCCTTAGGCTGGCACAGGCTGCGCGGGGGCCGCGTCAGCGGGGCGTCGCAGCATCGTGGGGTCGATGACGACGTCTTCAAGCGGCGGGGCAAGTGCCGACATCATGTCGTAGATATCCCGCGGGGTTCGCGCGCCCGTATTGCGGTTGTTGAGATAAATCTTGCCGTCCTTCACCCCCGAAAAGGCGCTGTAGTTCGCCGGCATTTCGGCATAGGCGGGATTGAAGGCATGGGCATAGCGCCCGCCATCCCAGCGCGCGAAGGAGGACCGGTAGAGATCGGTGATGAAATCGAAATCCTCGCGGCTGCGGAAGCGCGAGCAGTAATAGGCGCAGCACCGGGCGAAATTCTCCTGCCAGCCATCGATGGAAAAACCGGCGCTGTGCTTCACCCATTGCTGGGTTGCCAGAATGGAGGCGGGCACGCCCATGTCGCTCACGAAGGGCAGGCCTTCCATGGAGGCGTCTTCAAAGAAGTTGCGTCCGACCTCCGCGTGGAAAGTCGAATTGGCCGACTGAAACCGCTTGGGATCGAAGATGATCGATGAGATCGACAGCGGGCAGATGCCATGGATCGACAATGGTCGCTGCCACATCAGGAAACGCGTTCCCAGCAGCACCGACTTGAAGCTTGAGTCGAAGTCGACGGTCGGATGTTCGAAATAGCGATTGTTGAAGCGCTCGCGTATGCGCTCGACCAGCCTGCGCGACAGGGCCGAGTGGTAGATCGAGAAGCCATGCGTGGGTGTCGTCGTCGCATCCGCCCAGAGGTACGCCCTCCGGATCAGCCATTCGCGCGGTATGTCGATGAAATGATGCGTGAGATCGAGCGCGATATTCGTGTCCGGCGCGCCCTCGCTCTCCGGCCAGGTGAAGCTGGCATAGGCCCAGCCGAAGGCCTCGACATCCGGAAGCAGCAGTTCGACCTTTCTGAGCACCGAGGCAAGGTCAGGATCGACATAGTCGTCATCGCCGATCACCGTCACCCAGTCGCCCGACGAGGCCGCGACCGTGCGCTCCCAGTTGTCGACCATCGAATAGACGACAGGGCCGGGGGGCAGGAAGGTGACGCGCGGATCATCCCTATGGGCGCGCATGAATTCGGACATGATGGAGGCATCGTCAGAGTTGTCGGCGAACACGAATTCCACGTCGTCGCGCGGATTGTCGAGAAGCGCACGAATGGTCTCCTGAAACCAAATCTGCCGGTTGCGCGATGGCACGCAAATGGAAAGCTTCGCCATGGCCGGTCCCTTTTTCGAGAAGGCTTCATAGCGCCTCGCACTGGAGCCGGGCTTGCGGAATGGACGTTTGGCAATCGGTCAGGCGGGCAGATAGACACCCGCAAGCCGCGCCGGACCATCGGTTGAAACGATGCCGCGCTCGGTCAGATCCTCCAGATGAGCCAGCACCGAAAGCGCCGCCGCGCCATGCAGACGGGGGTCCGTCTCGCGGTATATGACCTTCACCATGTCGGCAATCAGCCGGTCGCCCGCCTTCACGCGCTCCACAATCGCGCGCTCGCGCATCCGTCGATGCGTACGCAGGCCTCTGCAGAAGGCGGCGGGGGAGGTCACCGGTCCTCCGTGACCGGGAAGATAGAGCCTGTCGTCGCGTTGCAGCAGCCTCTCCAGCGAGGCCATGAAATCGGCCATCGCCCCATCCGGCGGCGCCACAATGGACGTCGCCCAGGCCATGACATGATCCGCCGAAAACACGATCCCGGTTCCCTCCAGCCCGAAGGCCATGTGGTTGGCGGTATGTCCCGGCGTCGCGATCCCGGAAAGCGCCCAGCCGTCCCCCTCGACGACACCGCCATCGGCAAGCCCGATGTCCGGGACGAAATCCATATCCGAGCTCTCAGCGAAGGGATTCGTCTCCCCATCGTGCAGCGGTCGTGCCGGACGATGCGGACCTTCCGCCACGATCAGCGCGCCCGTCGCCGCCTTCAGACGGCGCGAGAGCGGCGAATGATCCTTGTGGGTATGGCTCACGGCAATATGCGTGACCTCGCGTCCGTCCAGCGCTTGCATCAGCGCCTGAAAATGCGCCTCATCCTCCGGACCCGGGTCGATCACGCAGACCGACCGGTCGCCGACGATGTAGCTGTTCGTGCCGTGAAACGTGAAGGGCGAGGGGTTGTTGACCGTCAGGCGCTGAACGCCTGGAGCCACATCGACTGCCACGCCATAGGCCGGTTGAAATGCCAGTTCGAATTTCGGTAGATCATCGCTCATGCATCCTTATAGCCGATTTCCCCGCGCCTAAAAGCCATCCCGCTGCCCGAGCGCGACGATCGTGTTTATCCCGCGAATATGCGTTGCCGTCCCGCGCGCTTCTTGCTAAGAGCGCTGCGCAAAGAAATGCATTGGGGCGTCGCCAAGCGGTAAGGCACCGGTTTTTGGTACCGGCATTCCCAGGTTCGAATCCTGGCGCCCCAGCCATTCCTTTTTAAAAATGTCAGAAGAAAAGAAATTATCCAAATTTCTTCATATTCTGCTGAGCACGCATTGTCGGCTCTGACTGTCCTACACTGCCGTGGCAGCGGTCTCTCTCGCAAGTCCGTCAAAAGCAGCTCATTCCTCGGCGCAACGGCTCAGAAAAGGAAGTGAAATGGGCAGGGCCAACACGTCATCAGGTGTTGCTCAGCTGGCGGCCGATCCGGTCCGCATTCGCCATGACCGTGAGCGTGATGTATTTCGATGGAAGTGTCGGGAGGATCGACCCATCGACAAGATGAAGGCCGGGAAAGCCGGACAGTTCTCCTAAATCGGACGTCGAGAGGTTGCCCCAGCCGCCCATCGGAAAGGTCCCGGCGAAATGCGCGTCAGTGCCCGGCGTGGCGATGGCCGCACCCGGCAGCCGGAACAGCCCCAGCCTTCGCCAATGGCCAGCCAGACGCCCCAGAATGACCTTGGCCCTTTCCTCCAGGCCGTCGGCAAAGCCACCGCGTACGGTAATCCCGCCACCCTCAGACGTTCGGTTGAGATGCAGGAAGGTCCGACTTTCATCGCCGGGAAAATAGGCGGTCGCGACGGCGAGGCTTGATGACAGGAGGTCGAAGAGCGCCCGCCCGCCGCGCCGGCCTGTGGGCATGCGGTTGATGAAACTCGAAGCGGGCAGCGTGTTGACCTCGTAGAAGCCGCCGGTGAGATAGTCGAGCCGGGCGTGACCATAGCGCAGCGCAAAGCCGAGCTGGGCAAGGCTGTGTGTCGCCGTCGCCCGCCTGAACAGACGCTCCGGCGCGATCAGCGGCAGGGCGAGCGTCGGACTGTTGAGCAGGCGCAGGCCTTCGGCCGGAAACGTGACGAGATGGCTGAGAAGGGCGGCACTGCCCAGCACGCCGGCTGCCAGCAGCACCCGCGGCGCACGGAATTCCCTGCCATCGGCGGTCGTGACTGCCCAGCCAAACTCCTGATGGGGCTTGAGTTCAGTCACGCGTGCGCCCTCGGTCAACGCAAAATGGGGAGATTTCTGCAGGAGCGGCAGATCGTGAACGCTGCTGTAGATCGCGCCTCTTTCGCAGCCGAAAAGACAGTCGCCGCGCAGGTCGCATCCGTGGCGACCATCGACAGGATGGGCCAGGACGGCGTTGAGGGCCGGCCAGAGCGTGAAATCGGCGACGAGCCCATAACGCCGATGGCGGGCGAGAATACGCGACGCGATGGCGCCGGCAGGAAGCGCGGCAGTCTCCGCCTCCGGTCCGCCTCCGGTCGTGCTGACCCCGATCCGGGCCATGACCGCACGATAGGAAGGCGCAAGGTCGGCATGACGGATCGGCCAGCCATCGAGGTCTTCCTCGTCGAGCAGGCTCAGTTGCCCGCCCCAGACCTGCGAGAGCCCACCGCGGCCGAGCGAGCCGACGGCCACGAAATTGTCACCGCGAATGGCCGATGCGTCGAGAAATCCGTTGATCAGGTCCCTTGCGAGCGGTGCCTGCAGCTTCGGGGATGTGCCGTCATCCGGCCGCAGCGATTGCAGGTGCGAGCCCAGCGTTCGCTCCCATCGCGCGCCCTGAACCGTTTCCGCCATGCCGAAGGCCCCATCCAGCATCAGTACGCGCCGTCCGGCGGCGACGAGCGGCACCGCGGCGGAAACCCCCGCTGGACCGCTGCCGATGATGATGAAGTCCGGTTCGAATGCGTTCACCGATATCTCCCCGACAAGATCAGCCGGACAGGAAGCAGGCAGATATCGACGGCAGCGGTCACGAGAGAGTAGAAAAAGCCGTGCGAGGCCACGCGATCGACCTCTGCCTCGCGAACGAGATCAGCGAGATAGAGCGCGCGTGCCAGCCGGTGATCCTGCCGCGTCGCCGGCGGTTCGTAGAGCGCGATCAGCGCCGGCGATTTTATGATCCGTTCCGAAAGGCCGATAGGGGACAGGTGCTCCCGGCGCAGTGCCTCGGCGAGCCGCTCGGCCGATGCCTCTTCGGCGCGGCCCGTGAGATACGTGAGCAGGGCGGACGCCTCGGCGAGCGCGGTGTCGCCCTGATCGCGGTGAAGTTCTGCCGAGAGCCGGGTTTCCGGATCGCCAATCGTCAATCCCAGCCGTGTCAGGCTGGCCGCACTTTCCATGGGCGCCGCACCCGCCAGGCCCAGGACCCGCTCCGGATCGACGGTCGGGATCAGCGGAACGAAGGCGGTCATCCGGCAGGCGAGAAGAGCAAGTGCAATCGGAACCGGCAGGAATATCAGCCCGCCCCGCCCCTGCACACGCCGCAACAGACGCAGCCATGTGCCAAAGGTCATTTTGCCGGCGCTGGCGAGAATGAAGGGGTCGCCGGACTGCAGATCCGAGAGCGCGAGCGTCAGCAGACCCTTGCCCACTTCTTCGACATGGATCGGCTGGACTTCACGCGAAAGCCCGATCATCGGCAGAACCGGGCTCAGGCCGGCGAGCTTGAGCATCAGCCCGTACATCGCGGTTCGCGGCCCTCCGTAAACGAGCCCGATGCGCGCGATGCGCACGCCCGCGGCAGCAGTCGAGCGGGATAGATGCTCCTCGATGCGGAATTTGGTGCGACCATAGACATTCAGCGCGTTCGGCCGCGACGAGGTCGAGGAGGCAAAGACGAAGCGCTTGACACCGGCATCTGCCGCCGCCTCGGCCAATCGAACCGCACCCTCGATATTCGGATTTGCCGCTTCCGGCGCGCCATCCTCCACCGCCCATGAATGGGCAAGATGTATGACCGCGTCCACGCCGTCGAACATGCCCGCCGGAACGGGCGCGCCGATGCGCCAGCCCGCAGCCCGGCCGAGTTCAACCACGTCGTGGCCTTCAGCGCGCGCCAAGGCAACAAGCTCGCCGCCGATATAGCCCGTCGATCCGGTGATCAGCAAACGCGCCATGTCCGCTTCTCCGCCTATTGCGCAAAGGCGATGCGCGCGCCCGTCCAGTCGAAGCGGAATTCGATTTCCTTCAGGTGCGACAGCGCCTGACGGACGGCGGGCTGCCTGTCCTTCGGGCAATAGAGCACCAGGAAGCCGCCGCCACCGGCGCCGGCAATCTTACCGCCGATCGCCCCGGCAGAGCGGGCCGCCTCGTACATGCCGTCGATGGACTGATTGGATATCTTGGCGGTAAGCGAGCGCTTCATCTCCCAGCCCCGATGGAGCGCATCGCCGAAGGCATCGAGATCGCCGGAAAGAAGAATATCACGCATGTCATAGCTGAGCTCGACCATCTGCTCGACGGTGCGGAACTTGGCTTCGTCGGACTCCATCGCGGCGACCTGGGTCGACAGGACCGAGCGGGTGTCGCGCTGGTCACCGGTGAAGAACAGCATCAGGTTGCCTTCCAGTTCCGCCACCTTGTTGGCGCTGAGAACGACCGGCTGGACGTTGACGCTGCCATTGACGTTGAACTCGATGAAGTTGATGCCGCCGAAGGCCGCTGCATACTGATCCTGCTTGCCGATCGGCTCTTTGAGAATGTCGATCTCGAGCGCGCAGGCCTCTTCGGCGAGCTTGTCCTTGGAGGCAAAGCGCGACTGGTGCGCATAGAGCGCGTTGATAAGAGCGACGGAGAAGGAACTGGACGAGCCGAGGCCTGTTCCCGACGGGATGTCGGCGACCGAGGCGATTTCAATGCCCGGTTCAAGACCATGCATGCGCAGCGCTTCGCGCAGGATCGGATGCGCGATGTCGTCCAGCGCGTCCGCAAGTTCGGTTCGGGTATATTTCAGATGATATTTCTTCTCGTTGAAATAGTTGTGAACGATGACGAAGCTGTATTTGGCGATCGCGCAGGACAGGACCGCGCCTGCCTTGCGGCGATAGTAGGAAGCGATGTCCGAGCCGCCGCCGGCAAAGCTCACGCGAAAGGGTGCTGAGGAAACGATCAAGGCAAACAGCCCTCCAGATTGAAAATCATGTCCGCGCTTTTACGCTGGCGGTCGACCTGTGGCCACTCGTCAGTCATGCGGATTTGAAGCAGGTTTTCGATGTCTTCGTCAGGCATGCCCTTCCACCGATAGAAGGACCTGAACCTCGCGCGCAGAATGTCGTCGGCACAATCGATGAAAACGGACCTGTCGACTGTCTCGCGGATCGTCGCATGCCCGGCAAAAACGCCCTCCAGCACAATGAGCGCGGCGCCTGCGGGATCGAAGATTTCGGGGGCTGCTGCACCCCGTGTTGCGGCGTCGTAGCCCGGCGCCTGCACGGGCTTGCCATCTTTAAGGACGGCGATGATCGCGGAATAGTCTGCGACGCGGTTGCGTTGGTCAGCGGCCATGCCGGGGGTCCTATCTGCCGCCGGGACGATCCAGCGGTCGAGTTGAACGCGCAAGACCTTCAGGCCCTGCTCCCGCCCATGCCGTTCGAGTGCGTGCGCCAGCGTGCTCTTCCCCGCCCGCGAACGGCCGCTGATGGCCACGAGCGGAGCCTTGCCAGAACCGGTGAGGGTCATGCCCAGTCGAGAATGGACATGATCGGCCAAGGCAGCAAAGCTGCATTCGAAGCGGACGGCATCAAGTACGTCATCGAAGACGAGATCCGCCACAGGCAGCGGGCCCGGATAGTTGGCGGCATCCTTCAGGCCATAGCCGGTACGCACACCATAGGCCCAGATGCCCGCCGCACGCGCAGCACCAATGTCGCGCAGGCTATCGCCGACGATGGCCGAACGGGAAAGATCGACCGGCAGTTCACGCGCGGCCTGCAGGATCATGCCCGGCTTGGGCTTGCGGCAATCGCAATCGACCTTCAGTTCCGCGACTTCGCCGGGAAACCCGCGATCGGGATGATGGGGACAGAAATAGATACGGTCGAGAACGCCCTTGCCCTCCGCCAATTCCGCCTCCAGCCGGCCGATTACGCCGTCGAGCCCATCGCGATCGAGGAAGCCCTTGGCGACCTGCGGGCGATTGGTGACCGCTATGGCCAGCCTGCCGGACTCACGCGCCAGACGGACAGCTTCGGCGGCGCCATCGATCATCTCGACCTGATCCGCGCGGACGATGCCGTGACCGCCAACGTCACGGTTGAGGACACCATCGCAATCGAAGAAGACGGCCGGGCGCTTGATCGAGAGATGCGCGGCCCGCACGCGGCCGGCCCGAAGATCGGCCTCGGCTGCGGCATGACGGCTCGGCGAGCCGCTGTCACGCATGTATTCCGGCGTGTCGTAGAGACCGACCGCCACGCCGTCCGCCAGCATGTGCGGGATCACGTCATGGATCATGTCTGCCGTGACACCTGGCGTCAGCCGGGCGAAAAACGCCGGAGACGCGACGTAAAGCCCTGCCGGTACGAGATTGCGGAAATCGCCCTCCCGAGGCTGCTTACGGGGCAGAAGCCGCGTCAGATAGCCGTTACGCTCGACGACGATATCGGAGGTGCGCGGATGGTCGTTGGGATGGCAGAGGATCGTCAGCGCGGCGGGCACGCGTGCGCGGTGTCGGGCGAGTGCCGCCAGATCGAGATCGAATAGCATGTCGCCATAGACAATCAAGGTATCCTCGGTGACCGTGCCCATCGTGGTCAGGCAACCGGCCGTGCCGAGTGGCGAGGCCTCCACCAGAACCGAAAGCGTCATACCGAGCGCCTCCGCCTCCGGCTTGAGCGCCGGCTCGAGCTGCGCGCCAAGATGACCGCCCAGAACACAGAGACGGACGATCCCTTCGGCCGCGAGCGCGCGCATCTGCCGGATCACGATCGGGACGCCGTCGAGCGGCAGAAGCGCCTTCGGGATCACATCGCCCGTCATCGAGTGCGCGCGCGTGCCGAGCCCACCCGCAATGATCACCGCCTGCCGGATGACCTCCTCAGAACCCATTGGTCAGGATCCGCTCGACCGCGTATTCGACTGCCTCGGTCGACGTCCGCTTCGGCACCCAGCCAAGCTGTTCGAGGCGGCCGGTGTCGTAGCTGAAGCGCGGCACATCGCCAAGCCAGCCGCGGTCGGAACTGCCATATTCGATCGTGGCGGCCGGGGAGACTTTCGACACAACGATCTCCGCCATGTCCCGCACCGACGTCTCGCCGATCCCGGCGGCATGGAAGACGGCGTAGTTGCCCTCGGACCGGTCCCAGGCGAAGAGGATCGCGTCAACGAGATCGCCGACATAGAGATAGGGCTTGGTCTGTCGGCCGTTGCCGAGCACCGGAAGGCGCGTCGGGTCGTCCTTCAGCTTGCGGATGAAATCGTAGATCGCGCCGTGCGTCGAGCGCTCGCCGATCACGTTCGGAAAACGCAGAACCAGCGTCCTGATCCCGAAGGAATGGGCGTAGACGGAGAGATAGGCCTCTGCGGCGAGCTTGCTCGCGCCATAGAAGGAGATCGGCTGCAACGGGCCGAAATCCTCGTGGATCCGGCCATCCGCCTCGCCGAACACGGCGGACGTGCTGGCGAAGAACAGGCGCTTCACGTCGTGGCGGCGCATGATGTCGAGCAGGGTGGTCGTGGTCAGCTGGTTCAGCTTGAGATCGAGGCTCGCATCGTCATTGCCGGCGGCAATATCGGAATTGGCGGCCAGGTGGAACACGCAATCCGGCCTATCGGTCTTGAAGAGCGCCTCCATCGCTTCGGCATCCAGCATGTCGATCAACTGGAATGCGAAGGCGCTGTTCGAGGCGAGATGTGCGATGTTCTGCATCTTGCCAAGATGCAGGTTATCGATCGCGGTCACCCGATAACCCATGGAGAGAAGCCTGTCGCAAAGATGACTGCCGATGAAGCCGGCGCCCCCGGTGACCAAAGCATGCATGCACAATTACTCCGCGTTTCAGACGATCGATTTCGAGGTCAGCGTCCGGACAATGTCCGCCCGCTGGAAGGCAAGACGACGAATACACCACCGGCAAGCCCCACAACAAGCTGGAACAGGCCGAAAACCACCGACAGCGTGGCGGCGTCCGTCGAGCCTATGCCGAAGCCGGCAAGTGCCATGATCATGCCGCCTTCGCGCACGCCCCAGCCACCGACGGAGACAGGAAACACCGCAATGAGCAGGACGACCGGAACCGCGCAGAGCGCAACGCCCCAGCTCAACGCAAGGCCGAGGCCGGACGCGATGACATAGACGGCGGCAAGGCTGAGACCGTGAATGACGAAGGTGAGGAGCAGCATGAGCACGACTGCACGGCTCCCGAAAAGGCGTGCAACAACCGCCGAAACGGCAGCCAGCCGACCGGAATGCAGCATCGCGATCGCCCGCGGCCGGATTGCCAGCACCAGCACCGCGATGACGCCGGCAAGGATGCCGAGCGCCATCAGTTCCAGCAGATGCGGAACCGGCAGATCGACACCAAAGATCTGCTTCATCGCCATAAGGCCGGCAAATGCCATGAGAAGCAGGCCGAACAGGGTCAGGACCCGGTCGAGCAGAACACCGATGGTCGCTTCACCCAGTGTCATATCCCAGCGCGTGGCGCCTGCGATGCGGGCGGCATCCCCCGGGATGGGACTGGGCAGCGCCTGATTGTAGAAAAGGCTTGCCATGAAATAGTGGAAGGCCGGTCGAAGCGGAAGTCGCGGGCCGGCAAGCGCAGAGATCGCCGCCCAGCGCCAGGCCGACAGGTAGGCCTGCAGGACAAGCAGCGCGAGGACCGCGATGACGACGGGTAAGCTCAGTGACCGGACGGTCTCGATGGCCCGCGCGAAATCGACCTTTGTGGCGATCCAGGCGAGAAGGCCGAGTGCGACCGCCGTCTTCGCGACAGGCCAAAGAAGCCTGCCGGGACTGCTGCCCCCGGCTTCGCTCATGGCGTGGTCCGATCGTAACGGTAAAGCTTCCAGCCGGCATCATCAGAAATCAGCAGCGTCGAATGCGGCATCATGTAGTCGATCACCTTGGTCGCCATCGCCAGATTGGCAGCGCCAATCCGTTCGGCAAGGAACTCCGGCCTGGGGATGGGCACCGAGATGAAGTAGCGGATGCCCGCTTGCGTCAGAAACTGGCCGATATCCTCGCCCGGCTTGGGAAGATCTGTCCTCGGGTAAAGCCATTTTCCGTCGACGCCGCCATTGAAGGCTGCGGCATACATGCTGCCCGCCGTATCGAAGGGCTGGAACACTGGCTTGAGATCGTTCACCGCGATGTACCGGTAGATCTTATAGCCTTCCAACTGTGTCTCGAGATAGCGGTCGAAAGGCAGCCGGCCGAGGAACATGTCCGCGCGGGTGCCCTCGGCGAGCTGCCAGCGGCCCTTCGATTGCAGCCAGAGAACGCGCCCGGTCCCAGCCACCGCCACGGCGAGCATCAGCAGCATGACCATCGCGGAGAGATGGCGCAGGACGAAAATCCGGCCTGACAAGCCTTCATAGGCCGGAATGAGCGTTCCATCGATCCAGCCGTCAAGCCTCTCCCGGATGAGCACGGCGCCAATATAGGCGCTGCTGAAGAAGAGGAGGTAGGCCGGCATGGCCCAGCGGATGTGATTGAACATCACCGTGTACCAGACCACGAACATGACCATGGCGAAGGCAACCGGCATGGCAAGTCGCCTGAATGCAGCAACAAGCCCGCCGAGGATCAGCAGCAATGCGGCGATCGCATTGGGATTGTGCGCGAGAAACCAGTGGTAGAGTATCCAGAAAAAATCGTGCCAGCCCTGCCGGGTTCGGAGATTCGTCACGAAGTGGCGATTTTCCGGATCGAAGGCACGGCCCAGTTCGAGATTGTAATCCGCCATCCACGCATCCGTCAGCCCCGGATGACCGAAGACGAACGGATAGATCGGGTTTCCCAGGACCACCAGGTTCTTCACGTACCAGTATGCAGCCACGATCGTGAAGCCGACGACCGATACTGCAAAGAGCTGCAGAGATATCCTGCCGCGGGCGATCAGTGGCAGGAGCACGATACCGATCAACCCCAGCATTTGTAGTTCGGTATATTTACTGCCGACCGCACCGCCCAGCACCAGCGCGCATTGCACAAGCTCTGCCGGCCGGCGGGTTTCGAAATACCGCCACAGAAACAGAACGGATGCGATGGCAAAGCAGGACCGCGCCAGGTCCGTCATCGGCTGCGCGACACTTCCTGAAAAGAAGTCCTGCCCCACGATCAGAGCGATGACCAGCAAAAAGCCCGCCCCGCGCCAGCGTTTGCTGCAGCTTGTCAGCAGGAAAAGGAAACCGATAAAGATCGCGATATTCACCGCGTTGGCCGAAAACCAATGATTGGCGAACAGCATCGCCGACGCGAACAGCACGTGGAAGAATAGCGGGATATTGCCGTAGAAGGGATGGCCGATCTGGGGCGATACAAAACCCTTGTTCTCAACGATGCTCTGCGCAAGCGGGACATGAAAGACCCAAACATCTGCAACCGGCGACGGGATGAGACCGGCAATCGTCGCGACATAAAGAAGCGCCGCAAGGACCAGAACGATGAGAAGCGGGGTCGGATTTCCGCCCCTGAAATTGCTCCAGCCCTGGCCGAAAAGCCCTTCCAGATCCGTCAGAACCTCTCGCAGACTTCTCCTCAGCCAGACGAGCAGAACCAGCACCAGCGGGACGATGACCTCGATCCTGAAGAGATGCACTGCCCCTAGCATCGTTCCCAGCCCACCGACAATGGCAAGACCGGGCAGGATGCCGCTCAGCAACCGGTCAGGCCCGTCACTTTCGGGCCCGGCGAAACCGCGATTGAGGCGGGCAACCAGCGCACGGTTCAGCACCATACCGAACAGGACGATGAGAATGACCGTTGCCCATCCCGCAAGGATTGTCATGGATTTTGCCGCCATTCAACTTGGTTACACGCGAATATCATTGGTCACGGCTCCGACGTCGCGTCATATTTGTAGAGGCGCCACCCGAAGGCATCCTCAAGAACCAGATTGGCACGAGGCTTCATCCTGTCGATGACCTGTTGCGCAAGCTGAAATTTCGCCGAGCCAATCCGATCCGCCAATATCCCCGACTTGTCGGGTACGCTTATGAAATACTGCAACTTATTGGCCTTGATGAAGTTGTCGATTTCGTCAACAGATTGGGGCAGCTCACCAGGTGGCAGAAGATAGGCGCCGGAGTGACCTCCGTTGAAGGCTGCCATATAAAGCGTGCTAGCCGTATCGAATGGCTGAAAAACGACCGACAGGCGATTCGCGTTTACGTAGCGATACATCTCGTAGCCTTCGCGTTGCCTGTTGAGCAGGGCGTCGACGCTGGTTCTTCGCAAGACCACATTGAGAACGCCCGGCTCCATCCAGGTGTAGGCTAATGTTTCTTCATGGCTCTTGAAACTCCGAATAGCCGGCATGGCGGAGACGAACAGCAGAGCAGCCACGGCTGCGCCTGACAGCAGCCTGACCTGAGCTGCACCGGCCGGTGTCATCGACCGATAACGAAGCCATTCAAGCGTTCGGTTCACCGCTTTCGTCTTTGCCGCACGCTCGGCGCTCAAACCGGCCGCAACGACTGCGGTCGAATAGAAAAGAAGATTTGCCGGCATCGACCAGCGGATGTGATTGAACATGATCGCATACCAGATCACGAACATGGCACCCGTCATCCAGACGAGCATGGCGATCCGCCTGAAAGATGTCAGAAGCGCGACCACAATAAGGATGATGGCAAGAACTGCATAACGACGCCTGTCGATGAACCAATCGTGGAAAACCAAGAAGAAGTCTCTCCATCCCTGTGCGCTTGTCAGATTCGTCACAAAGTGACGGTCCTTGGGGTCAAAAGCCTGACCCAGTTCACGCGTGTAATCGGCCATCCATTGATCGGAAAGACCGGGATGACCGAAAAGAAAAGGATAGACCGGATTTCCGAAAAGGAGCGCATTCTTGGCATACCAATAGCCGCCAACGATGACAAAGGCGATCACTGCCCAACCAAAAAGCTTCAGCGAAACGCGCCCCTGGAAAATCGCTGGCAATAGGGCCATCCCGACGAGAGCTGCGGTTTGCAGTTCCGTATATTTCGAACCCACTGCAGCGCCCAAAACCAGCGCCGAATTCACGAGTTCACCGGGACGGCGGGTTTCCAGATATCGCCACACGTAGAGGATCGCTGCAACGGAGAAGCAGGATCGCGGAAGATCTGTCAGTGGTACCCCCGCGCCGGGCGTGAAGAACGGTTGGAATGCAACAAGATAGAGCGCCAGCAGAAAAGCTGCGTCGCGCTGCCTGGAAACACAGCTGGCGATCAGGAAGATAAGGCCGCAGTAAATCGAAATATTGAGAAGTGAAGAAACAAGCCAATCGTCGAAAAATAACATCAAAAACGAAAACAATACGTTGAAAAAGAGGGGGATGTTGCCGTAAAAATTGCTGTCTATCTGTGGCGTCACAAAACCCGACTTTGAGACGATGCTCTGGGCAAGCGGAACCTGAAATGCCCATACGTCCGCGCTCGCCGCGGGGAACGTGGCGGAAACGGTCATGACATAGAGTAGGATTGCAAAAAGTATAGCCGCAAGTATCGATGCCGGATTGCCTCGCCTTATCGACAGAAGGAAGGCCCTCGAAACTCCAACCACGTCTTTGAAAATCGCAGAAACGGCCAGCCTGAATAGAACGACCAGGAGGATTGCCACGAGCAAGATCACCTTCATCTGGAAGAGATGCACTGCTCCGAGCATCGTTCCCAGCCCACCGACCATGGCAAGACCGGGCAGGATGCCGCTCAGCAACCGGTCAGGCCCGTCACTTTCGGGCCCGGCGAAACCGCGATTGAGGCGGGCAACCAGCGCACGGTTCAGCACCATACCGAATAGGACGATGAGAATGACCGTTGCCCATCCCGCAAGGATTGTCATGGATCACCGGCCCTTCGGAACACCGTCATTCTGCTTGACCGGCAGCATCACGCCGAGCGCGCGCACCATCAGGCCGGAGATGAATACCTGGAAGGCGGTGATGATCAGCCAGAGCCCGAAGACCGCCCAGTTTGTCTCGATACCGATTGTGGGGAGGATATAGCCGGCATTCACATAAGAGCTGATCAGCGGCGTCGCGAGCAGAGCCCCGACGATGATTGCGATCATCGTGCCCCAGATGGTGACGTTATAGGGAAACAGCCGTTCGAAACCGGGCTGCACGCGACCGGAATAATCGAAGATGATCCGGCCGATGATCGCAGAGGCCAGCATGGACTGGCCGAGAATGGCCAGCGCCATGGCAAACAGCATCGCATTGGCCGAGAAATGGATGCCGCCGACCGACACCGGGCCACCCAGCAGAGGCAGCATGACGAGCAGCCCCAGCGCCAGAAGCAGAATGCCGGGCCGGAACAGGAAGAAGTCGAAACCATAGACGAACATGGCCTGGAGGTTGCGCCAGCCGGCGCGCCAGGGCTCCATCCAGCCGCGGCGCTTCATGTGGCTCAGCCGGCCTTCGGGGTCCTTCAGGAAGTGGATCGGCACTTCGGTGGTACGCAGTTCCATGTGAACGGACTTGAGGACCATTTCGGAGGCATATTCCCAGCCCTGGGATCTCAGGTCCATGCGGTGCAGCGCATCGAGGCTGATCCCGCGCATGCCGCAATGGATGTCCGAGAAGCGGCTGGAAAACATGCGGTTGAGGATCCACGTCGTCAGCGGCGTGCCGAAGTAGCGATGCAGCGGCGGCATCGCGTTTTCCTGGATCGATCCCTTGAAGCGCGAGCCCATGACGAACTCGGCGCCGTTGTGGAAGGCGTCGATGAACGGCTTGATCTCCCGGAAATCGTACGTGCAGTCGGCGTCGCCCATGATGATGAACTTGCCGCGCACGAAGGGGATGGCGTCGATATAAGCGCGCCCCAGTCCCCGCTTCGGCGTCCTGAGAACGCGCGCGCCGCCGGCGCAGGCGATGTCGGGGGTGCGGTCGGTCGAGCTGTCGACGATCAGGATTTCGACCCGCGCACCGCTTGCCGCGATGCCCTGCTGGCACCAGTCGACGAACATGCCGATCGTGAGTTCCTCGTTGAGCGAGGGAACGAGGATCGTCACCTCTGGATCCGGCACATCATTGTCCGGAACGAGAAGGGTGAGTTCGGGATCATGGGTTTGTTGGATCAACATGTTCAGGCAGCCGGCAGGGTGGGCGGAACGAGACCGCAATGAAAATCGAGTATGGCGTGGCAGATCGTCAGATGTGCGATCTCGACATAGCCGTACTGGTTGGAGGCGACATAGAAATTGACGTCGCCGATCTTTCGCAACGGGTTATCGTCCCCAAAGCCACTGAGCGTGATCACGCTGCAGCCGCGCTCGCGCGCCTTGTCGACGGCGCGCAGGATACTGGGCGACTTGCCGGAACTGCTGATCGCGATCAACAGATCGCCCTCGTTGGCCAGCATGTCGATCTGCTTGGCAAAGACATTCTCATAGCCGAGGTCGTTGGATAGGCAGGTCAGGGTTGCGCCGTCGTTCATCGCCATCGAGCGCAGATTGCCATTCTTCGAATAGTCGGTGGCCATGTGGCTCGCGATCGCGGCGCTGCCGCCATTGCCGATGAAGATCAGCTTGCGACCGTTTGCATGCGTCCGGCGCGCCATGTCGATGCATGACTCGACAGCCTTCGTGTAGTCAAGGGACTGACCGTTCCGGTCCGATGCTGATGCATCGGCCAGAACCTGGCGCAGCACATCGAAATAGCGAAAGAGTTCGCTCGATTTAACGTTCATGGTGATTTCCCCGGAATTCGTGACGTATGGGCCCCTAGTAAGTGTGTTAGCAGAAGATTGCAACGCTTTGCGGCGTCATTCCATGCCCATCCGGTCTTAGAGCATTTGCCGGCCTGAATGAATCTGTGGGGCTTTGCAATGCAGGCGCGGTCATGAGAGCAAATAGGGCATCCGGACAGCAAGAGCGGAGCAGTTCTGTATGACGCTCGCACCATCCCTCCCGCTTGGGCAGCGGCAAGGTGGTTGATATAATTCTGCCCTACCTTTTTAACCGCTAGAGTATTCCCGGTCTGAAGAAACAAGGCCGGCTTCCGCGGATACCCTCGTTCCAGTTCGCCGGAGGTTTCGGACGGCTGCGCGCATAGTGCACCGCAGCCTGCAGGTTACCTTGTCGACTTTCCCACAAAGTTAGGGAGTTTGAGGTTGCTTCCGGCTGCTTCTCCTTGATAAGCCTCCGGCTCACTTGGCTGCTTTTGGCAGGATTTCGGGGGAAGTTATGCGTGTATTGGTCACGGGTGGGGCAGGGTTCATCGGTTCGGCGCTTGTCCGCTACCTTGTCGGCGAGGTGGGTGCAGAAGTTCTCAACATCGACAAGCTAACCTATGCCGGCAATCTGGAATCGCTGAAGCCGATCGCCAACGCGCCCAATCACCGCTTCCTCAAAGCCGACATCTGCGATCGCGCGTCGATGGTGGAAGCGTTCGAGACCTTTCAGCCGGATTATGTCATGCATCTGGCGGCTGAAAGCCATGTGGATCGATCGATCACCGGCGCGGCGGACTTCATGCAGACCAACATCATCGGGTCCTTCTCGCTACTGGAGGCGGCGCGCGATTACTGGTCGCGCTTGCCAGAAGAACGGAAGCAGAAATTCCGCATGCTGCATGTCTCGACCGATGAGGTCTATGGCTCGCTCGGCGACGACGGTCTCTTTGAGGAAACCACGGCCTACGATCCCTCTTCGCCCTATTCGGCTTCGAAGGCGGCGAGCGACCATCTGGCGACGGCCTGGCACCGAACCTATGGTCTGCCGATCGTTATCTCTAATTGCTCGAACAACTATGGCCCATTCCATTTCCCCGAAAAGCTCATCCCGCTGATCATTCTCAATGCGCTCGACGGCAAGCCTTTGCCGGTCTACGGAGCCGGCGCCAATATCCGGGACTGGCTCTATGTCGAAGATCACGCCAAGGCGCTGTGGCTCATCGTCCGGCAGGGGCGGGCAGGGGAGAAATACAATGTCGGCGGACGCAACGAGCGCCGCAACATTGATGTCGTGAAACGTATCTGCGAAATCCTCGACGACCTCCGCCCCGCTGCTGCTCCCTACGACCGGTTGATCACCTTCGTGACCGACAGGCCCGGCCATGATGCACGCTATGCCATCGATGCGACCAAACTCGAAACGGAACTCGGCTGGAAGGCCGAGCAGACATTCGACACCGGCATCCGCAAGACGGTGGAATGGTATCTGTCCAATGCGTGGTGGTGGAAGCCGCTGCGGGAGAAGGTCTATTCGGGCCAGAGACTGGGCGTGCTGAAACCGGAAACGGCGTCGGGTCTGTAAGGCACGCGTGCCGGGGCCTTGCGCATATCCGTGCGAGCGAAGTCCGGCAAAGGCGTTGCCCGCAGGTGCCGGGCGTCCCGTGACGCCAAAGACGGAACCTTCAATGACGGTAGCGGATCAGCTTCTTGACGACTTCCTTGACGGCAAACGGGATATGCGCCTGCAGCCAGCGCCGGCTGGAGATGACGGCAGCCGGGCGGAGCCCGGCCGAGAAACTCGGCGCCACGCTTCTGATCTTGCGCAGAGCCTCCATCAAGGCCGCTTCATAGGCCGAGTAGACATCTTCCGGCTCCTTGCACACCGACGTGTAGAACAGCGAAAGCCTGTCGAACTTGCCGTTTTCCAGCAGCTGGAACTGATGGAAGTGGTAGAAGATCAAGGGCTCGCCATTGACCAGGATTTCTGTGCCGTTTCCGCGCGAGAATGACAGCGTTTCGTAGTTCCAGGGCGCAATGCCGGCGCCTGTAGCCTCGATGATATGGCAGGCGGGATAAAGCGCCGGCCATTCATCGAGATATTTCTGGTCGCCCATCCGGCCTTCTTCGAGGCGATAGTAGCACCATTCGATGCACTGGGCCTTCCAGCGCGCAAGGCACCGCATGCCTTCTTCGTCCCTGCGAAAACTCACCCATTCCACGCAGAAGCGGCCGTTGACCTCCCGGTCCATCAGGCGCGGCGCGAAGCGGTGCTCGATGATGGCAATGGATTTGTCGCCGATCTCGTCGAAAATCGCCTGGACGGGTGAATAGAACAGAAGATCGGAATCGATATAGGTCAGAAAATCGATCTGCGGGTTGCGGTCGAAGATATAGCTCGGAAGGCAGGGAGACAGGGTCCAGCAATATTCCGCCACGCCGCGGGTCTTCTTGGCTTCCAGAATCTCGTCGGTCTCGATCTCTGCAAGATCAATGCAGGTGACGCAGTCGAAATTCAGTTCGGTGAGGATTTCCCTTGTGCGCGTGTCCATGCACAGCACGAAGACATGGGCGCCGGGGCACCATTTCACCAGGCTCTCGATCATCGCAACGCCCTTGATCAGATAGCCACTATCGAAGAGCGTACAGAAGTATTTGGTCATTTCAGGCAATTTTCCTGCAGAGATATGTTCTGGTCGCCCCGCCGATCGATGGGTTCTGCGGATCGGGTGTGTCGGACAACGTGATTGTCTTGATCAGCGACAACCCGTGTTCTGCGAGCAGTTCCATGAACTCGGTTTCAGAGAGGTGGATCTCGATCGTCTCCACCCCATAGGCTTTCTTGCGGTAATAGCGCGTATCCTGCCCATACACCACTGGCGTCCGGTGAAAGACGACATGGCTGCGGGCAACGCGCGCCGTTTCAGCGATAGCCGTCCGGTAATCCGGGATGTGCAGGAGGCAGCAGCCGGACACGACGACATCGAATGTCTCGTCGGCATAGCTCAGCCGCGTCGCGTCCTCGACATCGAGCCGCAGGTCGGGATAGATCGAGCGACCGAGCGCGATGAAGGCATCCGAATAATCGCAACCGGTATAGATCATATCCTTGCCGGCGATTTCCAGAACCTCGGAATAATAGCCGCTGGAGCAGCCGATCTCGAGAAGCGAAGCCCCCGCCGGCAGGCCCTGTGCCGCATCGATCGCTTCGATGAACGTATCGTAGACATCGATCTTCGCCCCGTTACGGTATTTCTGCAGCTGCAGGTCGGCAAGTGCCCTCTGCCGCTGCGGCAGTTCATCCTGCTTCCAGGAATCCGCAAGCCGCCGGCTTTCGTCCTCACGCCGGGAGCGATCAATCTCGACATATTCCGTGGAAACCGAAGCGGCTGCGCCTAATTGGTTTCGAAGTTGCCGCAACTGCGACTTCAAGCGGGGAAATCGGCCGAGAAGCCTGGAAAGCAAAGCCTTCATCGCTTCCCCTTCAGATAACGCTCGAGAATGGGGACAAGCTCTTCCATTCTGTGACGATAGGTGTGTTCCTTCAGAGTACGCGCCTGCCCAGCTGCGGCGATCGCCTCAGCCTCGGCAGGGTGGTCGATATAATACCGGATCAGCTCCGCCGCTTCCTCGGGACTGGAATAGGCGACAACCTCCTTGCCGACCTCGAAAAGATCGCCGAGATTGTCCTTCCTGTCCGTGATCAGCATCGAGCCGACGCCTGTTGCCTCGTAGAGGCGCATGTTGTTGGCGTTGTTCTCCGCCACGTTGATGTGACGGTTGAGGGTGATGCGGCTGCGGGCCAGCGCCCGATACATGTCGGGTCCCCAAACCTCGCCATTATGCCGCTTGCGGATGGGCGACGATTTCGGCAACGTCCTGGCGCCATATCCGAAGAACTGGATCGGCGTGTTTTCGGCAAGATATTCGAAGAGTGGCAGAGCCTTTCCGTGGTGTCGGCTTATGCCGCCCACGAAACTGACGGGAACGTCCTTCTCGACCTTCCCGAGAATATCGAGAACGCGCGTATCGAACCCGATGCGGAAATATTCGGAACCGATCCCCATCTCGCGGAACCGCGGCACGAAGTGCGGAAACGACGTGAGGATCAGATCGTACGGCTCGAGGAAGTGCTCTGGCGGCAGAGGGCACGCGATCTGCCCGACGATCAGCGGCACCGTCTTCTTCAGCTCGTTGAGCGCAGCCGGCGGGAAAAAACTCAGGTCCTGGCAATAAAGAACGTCCGGCTTGAAGTCGCGAACACGCGCCATCGCCACCTCCAGCAAACCGGGGAGCGCGGAGAGCTGCGGCCCGATGACAGGAAGACGAAAGAGCCGATGTGGAAGCTTCATCGCCCATGGGCTGAAAGCGACATTGTTTTCTTCGGCCCAGACGGTCTGCAGGGGGACGCAATTGCCGACGATGTCGATGACCTCACAACCCAACGCCTTGAGGTGACGGGAATAGAAGTCCGAGGTCCCGAATGCCGCCGCCAGCAGTGCATCCGCCTGTTCGGAAGACGACGCCTTCTTGAGGCGTCTGTTCCGCCGATAGAAGTCGGCCATGAAGCGGGCATAATAGGTGTCGAAAATGGCAATCCGCATGTCCGCGATCCGGTCTCGTGCTTACCTGTTGGAGGGCGTGAGAACCACGAGCAGGCTGTCGCCCTTGCCCATGGCATCGATGAACCTGTTGCCGATGCCGATCAACATGCCCGCCGCCCGAACCGACCGCGAGGCCAGCACATTCCGAATCTTTCGCGCAAGGCTGGGCTTGGCTGATGCCGCGGCATCTCCCGACCACGCTGCGGATGCGACGCCTTCCTTCTTCTGCTCGCGGGCGACGCGAAGCTGGAGAACGGACCAGAGATTGGGCGTGATCGTCCTGACCGACTGGACATTATAGCCGGTATCGGCTGCGATCCGCGAAAAGGACGCCTTGTTGAAATGGGTCTGGTGGTAGGGGATGTGCCAGTTGATCCAGCGTTCCTTCCACATCTTGCGATGGAACGAGCCATTATTGGGGAAGGCAAGCGCCACGCGACCACCCGGTGCAAGACGCGATTTCACGGCGGTCAGCATCGCCTTGGGATCCGGCACATGCTCGATGACTTGGTTGAGCACGATCAGGTCGAATTTCACATCCGGAAACGGAACATCGTAGATATTGCCGATGTGAACTGTCAGCCCATAGCGGTCGGCAATGGCCTTGACGTTTGGGTCGGCTTCGACACCCCAGCATTCCACGCCCATGCTACGCATTTCGAGCAGCGAAAGGCAGGAGCCGCAGCCGATGTCGAGAACCTTATCACCGGGACGAGCCATATAGTGGCCCTGGTTATCCGTTCCGGCAAACCAGCGGCGCAAACCGGCATTTGGTCGCTCGGCCTGCCTGGCTTCCGCCTCCAGCGCCGTAAAATCGATCTCGCGTCGCGGATAATAGTTGCTGTAGAGGGCTGGCAGGTCTGCCTCGGTGAGGGGAGGCGTGGTGGTCATGTGCCCGCATCTTGTGCATTCGAGGATGGCATATGTTCCAGGGCAGCCATAGCGGTCGTCGCTGATCTGGCTGATGAAGGGACGCATGGGCGCGCCGCATGCAAGACAGGTTTGTTGGCTGGTGCCGCTCATGGTTTCAAATTTCCCCTAGTGTGCAGCGCGCCTTCGGGCAATCATCCGCGACACATCGAAATACGCTAATCTCAATACTGCAGTCAGTCGCTGCAAAGGTGATCCCACCAGGCAGTAAAACGCCGCTCTCTGGAAGATGTTTTCAGGCGACCGCTTGCCAAACACACGCTTCCGTAACGGTATGTTTGACGTGTCATTGCCGTAAACAGGAGGTGAATATACTGCCCCGCGTGTGCTGACAACCAGCCTGACGCCGTTTCGCTTGAAACGCATCGCGACTTCGTAATCTGCCATGTAGTGAGGAAGGAGCCGTGGACGCATGGTCCCGAAGCGTCGGAAGAGGCTGACCGGGTAGAGCGTGCCGCGCCCGCTCAGGGCGTCAACGTCGTAAAACTCCTTCGGGGACGCCCGCTCTGCCTCCGAAAGCTCGGAAAACACATCCCATATGGCCAGCCTGTTGATGTTGATCCTGGCGCCGATGCTCACGAGCGGCGGATCGCGATCCTCTTCTCTGATCGCGCTGCCGACCGCGGCCCCGCCAAATTTACGTGATGTATCGACAAGACATTGCAGATAGTCGTCAGCAAACCAAGTGTCGTTGTTGAGAAACAGAATGTAGTCTTCGTCCTTCGCTTGCGGTAGAACGCTCTTCAGACCGGCCTCGATCGCGCCGCCCCACCAGAGATTTCCGTCACCCTGGATGGTCGTCACGTCAGGCTGCGACTTCAGGTATTCCGCCGTTCCATCGGTCGAACCGTCATTGATGATGACAATCCTCAAGTCACGCGCCAGCGTCTGCCGACGCAGACACTCGATGACACGCTTGGTGTGTGCAAGCCGGTTGAAAACGGGAATGAGAGTGAAGATGGTCATGCGGATTTTCCCTGACGGCGGAGAAACCACCCAAGATAGGGCCATCCTTCAAGTGATCCCAAAGACGAGACGTCCAGACCCCAATCGGAAAACTCCTTCACGGACGGCGGTGCTGCAGACCCGAAAGTGCTCCATGCCGGAGCGGTCCGCTCAATGATCGAATAGCCGAATTCCGCGAATGTTTGTTCTAGGGCCTCGGCGTTCAGAAAGCGGACCGGATAGCTTGCTTCATAAATCCATTCGGGGACGTGCTGCAGGAACACCTCATCCTTCAAGTTTGCACGAGCCATCGTGCGATCTACGGCGACAAATTCAACGCCGGAACTGAGAGCTGTTCTCAGTACAGTTATTGGATCTGGAAGATATTGAAGGACGCCCGAAAGCAGCAAGAAATTGGCATTCGATTTGGCGCATGCCTCAGTCAGGTCGCTCGAAAAACTCAATATATCGTCAGAAAATTCCGCCGCGCCGGCAGAGGCGATATGATCCTGCTCCACGACGCACCATGAAAGCGCGTTCAGGACGCTCAACGCAGTGCGGTTCTGAAAATAGAGGCTTCCCAACGCGCCGCCGAAGTCGACGACATGCAGATTGCCGCCACTGCTGGCTGCCGCTAGAAGAAGCCACGACAGTAGCGGATGTGAAAAGGCAGGCTGCTGGAAGAGAACGGTGTCGCGCTCATACGCGGCTTCGCCCGCCTTCACGGCACGGGCGGACGCAATCGCCTTTTCCAGAATTTGTGGCGCATTGTATCCACTTGCAGCCTCTGTTGCTACATCCCAATCCTTGAACGGCCCTTCAAAATACACATTGGTCTGCTGAAATCTCTCAAGGGTCGCCTTCAGGAGCTCCTCCGGAGTTTCACGGGAAATCCGCATCTGCGTATGTAGGTTAGCGATGGAAAACGTGAACTGTCTCATCGGGCAAACCACGCCTTAAGCGGAACAGTAGGAAACTCGTCAAGTGCGCCGCCGCCAGTCGAGTTGAAAATTCGGACGTGTTGGGCTTTCGCGATTTGCGAGAGGCAACGGTATTGGCGCCAAAGCCTAGCAAGCGATTGAAAATCGTCATGCCGTGAAAGCGTAACCACATCGCCGCGACCCACCGTGGAATCCTTCCCTTGCTGCATCGTCAGATCAAACGCATAGGTGTACTGTGCGGTCAGAAAGTGATCGTGATCCACCCCAAGCAATACGATCTCGCTGAAGCCCATATACATTGCGATCATCAGCGCCATCACGGGAACGGATTCGACGCGTGGCGTGGGTCTGGAAATATCGATGATGTCAGTGCTGGCTATGTCGTCGAAGCTTTCCTGCAAATGCAGATATCGAACGCGGCGTCCGGGAAATAGACGGCGGCGAAGTACAATTTCCATGTCCTGCGTGCTGAGGAAAAGCTCTGCCTCGCCGATCCGTTCATGCATTTCCGTAAACCAGCGAACCATATCCTCGTCCGACATGCGGTCGCGCGTGACCTGCGGAAGACAATGATAACGCGGAGCGAAGACGTTATAGCCCTTGTGCAGGTAACCATTGGAAACACTGAACACGACTTCGCCCTTCAGGCGCTCAAGGTCGAGTTGCTTCGCGCTCGGGCCGTTGCCGAGTATGAAACAACGCTCACCCTTGTGCCGGTTCTTCACTTCGGCATTGCGGGCAATCGTTTCGCGCACGTCTGAAGGAAGGGCGTTCCGGAGCGCATAACGGCGCTGAAGCTCGTGGACACCAAGCGGGAGCAACATGCGTCCGAGCGTCCGGAGCTTCCTCAACCCTGCAGCCATTTCACGACCTCGAAGACCTCGGCATATTTCACGCCGATGCGCTGACCGGCGTTCTCAGCCTCGTTGCGGAAGAAGCTGACCCACTTCCGGCCGGTCCGTTCCATCTCGGATTCATGCGCGAGGATGGCGCGTTCCTTCTGCTCCCAATGCGGGGTGATGTCGACATAGAAGTTGCCGCGGAAATCCACGGTCGAATGATACCAGTTGCTGCGATACATCAGCAATCGCGGCACATGCCGGCAGCTGTGCAGCGATGCACGCGACAATGCCTGATGGTCATGATGGATGTCGCCAGCCCAGTGTGTATAGACCATGTCGATCTTGAGATCCTGCACGAGCTTAAGAATCTCGATATTCAGGTCATCCACGAACTCGATATGCAGGGTCTTGAAGTCGCCGCAGAACATCTGGTTTACACCCAGTATCTTCATGGCCGCATCGGCCTCGGCGCGGGCTACCTGACTAGAGCGGACGGACTGGTCATACTGGTTGGAGAAGCCGGAGACAGTCGCCACATAAACATAGACATTGTCACCGTTCGCGGCATGGCGCGCAACTGCGCCTCCGCAGCCGAGCTCGACATCGTCAAAATGCGCGCCAATCGCCAGAATATTCATTTGCAACTCCAAAGAAGATCACGGGTGCCTGCAATACCACAATTGAGCAGCGTGTCGAGGATGCTGAGATAGGGAATGAAATCGCCGAACTGCTGCGGGTAGGTCGGGTGGGTGAAGTTCTGCCACACGACCTCGATGCCGGCCTCCTCGAAGAGCTCCGGCCGCATATAGTCCCGCGCACCAAGCCCGGACAGATAACGCGTCGAGCCAACCTTCTGCAGCAATTCGATCAAAAGCTCGTTCTTGCTCGCCGTCGGCGTGAGCGTGCTGGAGCGGACCTGCTCGATTTTCATCCCGAGAAGGTCGAGTATGCCGTTCATGAAATGAAGGCAGAAATCGGCCATATATCGCGGAGACGGTTCATAGAGCCGCGCAATCTCCGGAAAAGCTTCCGAAAATCCAGGCGCATGGCGATAGTTTTCGCGTAGTAAATCGAGGTTGCGATCCTTCCAGCCATCGTCGTCAGCCAGTTCGACCATATTGATGGCCGTTCCTAGTCCCGGCTTCTTGATCCCAAGGGTGAGCCACCGTTCGCCCTGGGCGGTCTTTATCTTATCTCGATGAGTCCAGCTTCGGCTCGTGCCTTGAACGAATTGCACATGATCAAGCACAATATAAAGATCGGCATGCAGGAAACGTTGAAAGAATCCCAGGTACGACGCAAAGTCGGGTTGGTGGATTACCGTCAGCGAGTTCAATGGCGCAGCTCCTCGATTAAATCGGCGACACGCAGGGCACCGTTCAGATCGACTTCCTGAGTTGCACGTATACTCATCTCCTTCAACGGAAGCATCCGGTGAAATATCCTCTCGTTCACGGCGGTGTGGTGCCCCGCGAAAATCGAGCACCCCAGACCTTCGAGAGCCCTGCCGACGGGTATCTCGAAATCCTCGTTGGCAATGACCACCGAGGGCAACCCCGCCGCTGCAGCTTCAAAGGGAGTCAGGCCCCCACCGGTAATCGCCAGGTCGTGCCTGCTCATTTCCTCGGCTAATGAAGGGACATTGGCCTTGTGCAGGAACTCACCATAGCCGGGTTGGTCCAGCAGCGCATGCAATTGGTCGAGGTGCCCGAATGCGGGACCGGTCACGACGGTCGCACTGCGCCCTGACTGTGCCAGGAGTTCCAGGACCTTGAGTGTCACGCCATAAGTATCGGCACCTCCGAGCGTCACGACGATCGAGCCCAGCGCCTCCCGCTGACGTCTGTATTTGCCGATTGCCGCGTCGAGAATCAGGTAGCGTGGTCCCGTGACGACGTGCTTTCCCTTCAGCCGGTCCGCATGATCGAAAATCAGCGCGGACACGTTGAGTTCCGCCGCGTCAGCAGCAGCGCTTCTATCATCGAAGGTGATCAACTTGCGGGTGGCCGCCCTGACGACGCCGGCATGCGCGGGGTCCGTGTCCAGCCGGTCGTTGATCCACACACTCACATCGGGATGTTCGTCTAGAAAACGGGCCTCCCAGCTTCCCGGCGGGTCAACGAGTGGGTAGATGTCATGGGCGAAGCCGTTCGACTGGATGAGTGCGCGCGAACGGTCATGATCGTTGACAAGAAACCTCACGGCGTAGCCGCGTTTGCGCAGTTCGCGAGCTAGATTCAGTGAACGAAACAAATGTCCAAGCCCGCGACGATGCGAGCTTTCTATGCAGATGACGAACATAGCGCGATCGCTTCTTTCGTCGATAGCCAACGGTCTCCAGCGTGCGCTGCCAGCGTGTCGGCACGCATCCAGTCTTGCATCGTATCCACGGTCAGCCGCAGAACGGGAGCCACCTTCTCGGGCGGTACGGACAGGACCCCTATGCGGAAGAGATCAGGGCGGTCTGTGAAATACTCGTTCACATGTTCACGGTGATGCGGCTGGTTGCCCTCCCGTTGGCTCTTCTCCAGCGCGGAAAAGGTGAAGACCTCGCTGCCCACACCGACCGGCAAAGAACCGAAGGCGTGTGAATAGTCGTATGAACCATCGATGTGAAAAGTCAGTAGGCGGTCGAGTTCTTCGATGTCGGTGAAGGGATTGTCTGCCGTCAGACGGACGATCTGCTCAAAGCCGTAGAGGGTGGCGCAGGCAAAATACCGGTCGAGAACATCCAGCTCATCGCCCCTGAAGCATCGCACGTCATTGCTTGCGCACCACCCTTCGATCTGATCGTCAGCAGGGCGGTCCGACGTCGCGACAACCACCACAGCCTGATGGCGCAGCATTGCCAATCGTCCGATGACGTGTCCAAGCAACGGTCTTCCGGCGATATCGCGCAAGACCTTGCCCGGCAATCTGCTCGATCCCATCCGTGCCTGGATGATGATTCCGAGTTTCATTGGAGATCGGACCATTGCAGCACGGTATCTATTTCCAGGTCACGTCCGGCTTTGCGGCCAAGGACCGCTTCCCAATGCTTGGGATAGATGCCAGTGCCCGGACGTTTGACAGCTATGTCCGCTTCGGAGAGTAAATCTCCCGCCTTCAACGCGCGCGTTAGGACGATGCTCTTGCGGTTGTTGATCCGGGTCGTCGCTTCGCTGGCGGCAGGCTCCTTGATCCCGCTGCCACGCATAACCTCGAAACTGCGGATAGCATCCACGAGCCATTTCATTTCCTCCGGGTCGGCCGAAAGCATATGATCGGGTCCATCGGCGTTTTTGTCATACGTGAAATGGCGCTCGATGACGCGCGCGCCCATCGCCACGGCACACAGGCTGGCGACCGGAGAAAGCGTATGATCGGAATAGCCGACGTCAAGACCCGGGAACGCCTGCATCATGGTTTGCATTGCGGCTAGGTTCACATTTTCCGCATGTGTCGGGTAGCTGGTGATCGCGTGCAGGAGAATGATCTGGCTGTTCCCAGCCGCGCGGATGGCCTCTACCGACTCCTCGACCTCATCCAAGTCGCACATCCCGGTTGAAAGTAGGATAGGCTTGTTGAACGTGGCCATATAGCGAAGAAATGGCAGGTTGACTGCGTCGTCCGATCCGACTTTGAAAGCGCCGACGCCGCATTTCACGAGAACGTCGATGTCGGATTGATGCGACGGAGATGAAAACCAGTCGAGGCCGAGACTTTCAGCGTACTGGAAGACGGCTTGATGCAAATCTTCGCCGATCTCATATTTCCGAAACAGTTCGAACTGCGATGTGACGCCCGTGTTTTCCATATCGAACATGGCTGACCGGCTGGACAGGGTTTCGGCGCGGTAAGTCTGAAGCTTTACGGCATCGACACCACACGCGGCGGCTTCATCGATAAGGCGTTTTGCCTGATCGAAAGTTGTGAAGTTACCGCCGATCTCCGCGATGATGTAGCAACGGTCCTGCCGATAGTTTCGGAACATGTTCTATTCCCTGTATTTGACGACGCGCGCAGGGGCACCCACGGCGATTGCATATTCGGGGATTTCTCCCCTGACCACGGCGTTGCTGCCGATAACGGCGCCACGACGAATGTGTGAATTCATCAGGATCTTGGCCCCGGCTCCTATCCACACGTCATCTTCAATCGTGACGGACCCGAGCTCCGCTGGCTGCTCGCGAATGGGACGGTCCTTTGCAATTCCGTGGCTATGATCGATGATCTGCACGTCCGAACCGATCAGAACATCGCTGCCGATCGTGATTGTTCCCTTCGCGGTAATGATGTTTCGGCGTCCGATCACAGTATTGTCGCCAATGATCACTTTCGGCGCAGGCATCGTTAGCTGGAAGAATGCGTAGTCCTGGATGGTCACGCTCCGGCCCACATCTATGACCGCATGCTCTACCAACCGAAACTCAACGGATCGCTTGCAAAGAAGATCGCCGCCACAACGGCTCAGATACCGCTTCCTCTTGTAAAGCGAGACAAGTCTCTGAAAGAAGCCGCCCCTGTTCCGATAGGACGCGCGATCAATCTTCCCGTTCACGCTACTTCCCTATCTCCTGGCTGCGATCGACATAGTTGCGGACGATCACCTCGCGGCCGCCGATCTCGACGGTTTCGTCCTTCGTCAGGCGCGGCAGGTAGCAGCGGCGGCAGACTTCGCTCTTGAGGAAGCCCTGGCGTTCCTTGTGCAGCGCGCGCACGGCATTCATCTTCTCGCCGTGCCAGATCGCATGCACGCTTTCCTTATTGGCGTCGCCGATGACTTCGCGGTTTTCCTCGTCGTTGGAGCATTTCATGACCAGCCCGTCGGCGCCGATCACGAGGCGCTGATATTGTTGCGGGCAGGAAAAGTCGTCGAGATACTCGATATCCGTGTCGTTGCCCAGATAGTCGATCAGCGGGTTGAACGCGACAAGATCGACATATGGCGCGAATGTCTCGTAGTAGAGGTCCGGGTTTTCGCGAATGGCAGGCCAGATGCCCTGGATCTTGATGACCGGGCGATGCAGCCCGTGCTCGTCCTTGTACTGCTTGATATCCTTGATCTTCTGCAGCAGCGCGTCGAACTTGATCGGCTTTCTGATCTTTTCATAGGTCTCGCCGACGCCGTCGATGGAAATGGTGATCCAGTCGATGCCGGCATCCGCAATCGCCGCGAAGTAGTCGCGGTTGAGCTTGAAGCCGTGCGTCAGCGTCGAGACTTCCTTGATCCCGTGGTCCTTTGCATAGCGAACGCAATCGGCAAAGCGCTTGTGAAGCGTTGCTTCGCCGCGCAGCGAGAGCCGGATCGCAGGAACCTTGCCGCCGATTTCATCGATGATCCGGGTATAGAGGTCCCAGTCCATCCGCGTCGTGTTCACATTCTTCTTGAACTCGTCACTGATCGTGTAGCACATCGGGCAACGCAGATTACAGATAGAGGCAAGCTCCAGATCTACGAGCAGCGGATATTCGGAAACGATCTGGTTCTTGGCAAATTCCGACCACTTGCGGCGGTAGTCGGCATAGTCCGCTTCCCAGCCTTCTCCACGATACCGCTCGAACGCATCTTCGCGTTCGGCCGAGTCCATGGAGTAGTTACCCTTGTTGATCGGGACGTTGCGAACCGTCACGTGATTGCTCCTTCAGCATGATCCTGATGCCCGCCGGAAAATCAACCTGGGGGCGCCAATCCAGGATCTCGGCAGCGCGACCTATATCGGCCTGGACGTCAGTTATCTCATTGCGCCGTGTCAGGCAAGCCGAGGTCACCGGCAGTGCGGTTCCGCACACAGACTGCATCATCCCGATGATCTCGCCCACGGAGTGCGATTGCCCCGACCCGATGTTGAATCTGTGAAACCCTTGGGGGGCATTTGCCGCCCGTACGAAAGCCTCGATCACATCATCAATGAAGACGAAATCGCGTCGCGGCGTCAGGTCCATGACCTTCACTTCCCCACCAGACACGATTTGTGACAAAAGGGTAGGGATCAGGAAATCACCACGCTGGCCGGGCCCGTAGACATTGAAAAGCCGCAAGACCGCGACGTCGATCTTTTCGTATTCAGACGCGAACGCGCACAATTGCTCGGCGAGATGCTTGGACATCGCGTAAGGATTATTAGGCTTGACCGGATCCTCTTCGTGGATCGGCAGTCGTTCGGGAAGCCCGTAGATATAGGCGCTGGCGAGCACGAGCCGCGCCTCGTGCCGCTTGCACCAGGTCAGCGCATTCTGCGTGCCGACGACATTTGCGGTGACGAATCCGCCGGGATCGCGCCAGCTGTCGGGGACATAGGTCTTGCCGGCGAGGTGATAGAGCGTCCGCGCCGCCGGGAGTTCCTCCCAGAACAAGGGGTCTTCCATGCGACGGGCCGAGCGGCCGGCGGCGAAAATGTTCTGCCCGTCATGCGTCAGTCGTTCCACCAGCGCGCGGCCGATGAACCCGTCCGCGCCTGTTACGACCGCGTCAATCATTCAGGAACCTGTGCCGCATCGTTTCGAACTCATCAATCGCCAGCGCATAATCGTCGGGTCTGCCGATGTCGAGCCAGTAGCCATCGAATTCGCGAACGGTCGCCGGGCGCCCCGCCGCCATGAGGTCAAGCATCAGTTGATCGAAGCCAAAGGCGCCGCGGCCCGGGATGAATTCCACGGCTGCGGCCGATACCATATAGACGCCCATGCTGACCTGATACTGGGCGACCGGCTTTTCGCGAAAGCCGACCAGCTTTCCGCTCTCGTCGGTGTCCAGCACGCCGTAATCGATCCTGTTCTCGCGCGTCTTGGCGGATATTGAGAAAATCGAGCCGCTGGCGACGTGCTCGTCATGGAACGACGAGAAGTCGAGATCGGTCAGGATGTCTCCGTTCATCACCAGGAAATTCTCGGGCAGGTCTGAAATCAGCCGTAGCGGGCCCATAGTCCCCAGAGGCTCGCTCTCCAGCGAATAGTCTATCCGGACACCCCATTTCTCGCCATCCTGGAAGAACGCCTTGATGATCTCCGCCTGATGATTGACGGCAAGGGTGATGTGGTCGAAGCCCGCAGCGATCAGCTGCCGGACGATAACCTCGAGGATCGGATACTCGCCAATCGGCATCAGCGGCTTGGGCAGGACGACGGTATAGGGCCGCAGGCGCGTCCCCTTGCCTCCGGCGAGAATGACGGCACGTCTAGACATTGAAAATATCCGCCTTGTATCGCGACAGGTTGTCTGGAACGCGGAGCCAGTCGATCGTCGCCCTCAGCCCGTCTTCCAGGCTGAAGCGCGGCTGAAAGCCGGTGAGGGACTTGATCAGACGGTTGTCGCAGCAAAGCCGCTCGACCTCGCTAGCGGCGGGGCGCAGTCGCTGCTCGTCGCACTCGATTTCGACATCGACTCCAACGATTTTAGCGATCAATTCGACTGTGTCGCCGATCGAGATTTCCGTGCCGGAGCCGATGTTCACCGTCTGCCCGACGCAGCCTTGCGAAGTCGCCAATGCCAGGAAGCCGTCGCAAGTATCCTGGACGAAATTGAAGTCCCGTGTCGGAGAAAGCGCGCCGAGTTTCAGGGCGCGCTTGCCGCTCAGCAACTGGGTGATCACCGTCGGGATGACGGCGCGGGCCGATTGCCGCGGGCCATAGGTATTGAAGGGACGGGCAATCACGACCGGCATGTCGAAGCTTGCGTGGAAGCTGTAGGCCATGGCGTCGCTGCCGATCTTGGAGGCCGAGTAGGGCGACTGGGCCTGCAGCGGATGCTCTTCGGAAATCGGGACGAAGCGGGCGGTGCCGTAGACCTCGCTCGTGGAGGTCTGGATGAACCGCTCCACCCCGTTGTCAAGCGCGCCCTGCAAGAGGTTAAGCGTTCCGCCCACATTGGTGTCCACGTAACTTGAGGGCGCCTGGTAGGAGTAGGGGATCGCGATGAGGGCCGCGAGATGGAAGACGGTATCTACACCCTTGGTCACATGGCGCATCTGCGCCGGGTCGCGGACATCGCCAAGTACCACCTCGAACTGGCCGGCAAATTCCGACCGGTCAAGCCAACCCCAGCTTGAGAAGGAATTGTACTGGCAAAGCGCGCGCACTTCCATGCCGGCGCGTACCAGCGTTTCGACTAGATGCGATCCGATAAAGCCATCGGCTCCCGTGACCAGCACTTTCTTCATTTCAGAACACCATCTTTGTTGCGCATGTGAAGCTTCTGCACGTCCCATGGAAGCTGGATCGCAGAAATCGAAGGCTTCCTCTGCTGGCCGAGCATCTGGATGATACCGACATTATCCTCGACGTCGAAACGAACACCTTCAACGACGGAATATATCGAGAAGCGGCTCGAGATCCCGATTCGGAGATAATAGGTGCCAGTGTTCAGGAGGCAGGCGGGAACCCGCACGCGTGCGCGGTAAAGCCCGGCCTCTCGCGTACCCAGCCGCGTCGCCTCCAGCTCGGGGTCGGACAGGCTAACCACCGTCGTGTAACCGTCTTCCAGCATGATCTGCAGCCCCACCGAAAGACCGGACAGCGGCTCGCGCAATTCATACTCGACCTCGATCGAGAAGGGCTCCGTCAGTTCGACGGCGTCCTGGATCACCTCCGCATTGTCGAAAACGGAAACCTTCGTGATGACAGCCTTGCCATCCACCTCGGACGGGTCGATCTCATAGCGCGATTTGCCGCCGGAACCCGGCCGATCCAGATAGGCCTTGATGACATCCGCCGTCTCGCCGCTCATCGCGACCTTGCCGTCTGCAAGGAGGATCGATTGCGGGCAAAGACTGCCCACCGCCGTCATGTTGTGACTGACGAAGATGATGGTGCGGCCGGCGCGGGTGACGTCCTGCATCCGGCCCATGCACTTGTTCTGGAAATTCACGTCGCCGACGGCAAGAACCTCGTCTACGAGCAGGATTTCGGGTTCGAGATGGGCTGCCACCGAAAAGGCGAGGCGGACATACATGCCGGACGAATACCGCTTGACCGGCGTGTCGATAAAGTCGCCGATCTCCGCGAATTCGACGATTTCCTCGAACTTTGACGTGACTTCTGAGCGGCTCATGCCGAGGATCGCACCGTTCAGATAGACATTTTCACGGCCGGTCAGTTCGGGGTGAAATCCGGTTCCCACTTCCAGCAGGCTCGCAATCCGGCCCTTGATCCCGATAAAGCCGGAGGTCGGCATGGTGATGCGAGACATCAGCTTCAGAAGGGTCGATTTCCCTGCACCGTTGTGGCCGACGATGCCGACGATGTCGCCGTGCTTCACTTCGAAGGAAACGTCATCGAGCGCCCTGAAGATATCGCCGGTCAGGCGTGCTGCGCCATCGCTCCGGCGCGCGATGTCCGAGACCGACTGATTAGGGTCCGGCAGATTGCGCAGCCGCGCCCACCAGCTTTGTAGGTCACGATACAGGGTTCCGTGGTTGATCACGCCCAGCTTGTAAAGCTTGCTAACATGCTCGGCTCGAATGACGATATCCTGCATCAGACGGTATCCATCGCATTGGCCTCGGCGCGTGCAAAAAACAGCACACCGCAAAGCATCAGTCCGAGGGCGATCAGCGTGTTGGTCACGACCAGAGACCACGGCAGGGGGGGTGAGCTCAGGAGTGCCCAGCGGAACGACTGGATCGGCGTCGTCATCGGGTTGAGGTAATAGATCCACTGATATTTCTCAGGGATCTGTGAAAAGGGATAAACGATAGGCGTCGCGTACATCCACAGTTGCGCCATGAACCCGACGACATAGGCGAGGTCTCGATAGCGAACTGTCAGCGCCGAAACAATGAGGCCTGCGCCGACGCCGAGGATCGCGACATAGATCAGCAGAAAGGGCGTCAGGAAGACAAAGTAGAAGTTCCAGTTGATCGCCGCACCGCCCAGCCAGAGAATGAGGGCGACAGTCAGCAGGAGGCAGAACTGGATGAGGAACGCGACGATGCCGCTGAGCGCCACCGCAACCGGAACGACGAGCCTCGGAAAATAGACCTTTCCGAAGAGCGTGGCATTCTTCGAGAAGGTCTCCGAATTGTTGACGAGACAGGCAGAGAAGTAGTTCCACATGATCGTACCCGACATGTAGAAGACGAAGGGCGGCAGGTTGTCAGTCGACAGGTTCGCGATTTTGCCGAAGACGACATAATAGGTCAGCGCTG
Source organism: Hyphomicrobiales bacterium (assembly GCA_900466575.1). Lineage (GTDB taxonomy): Bacteria > Pseudomonadota > Alphaproteobacteria > Rhizobiales > Rhizobiaceae > Ensifer_A. The sequence continues at coordinate 119,806 of UBMP01000002.1, forward strand.
TCATCAGCGGCTGGACGATGTACCAGATGGGCCCGAGCACCGTCTGCTTATAGAAGGTCGAAAAATCGCGTTTGAAGAACATCCAGGCGAGCTCGCGGTAGCGCCAGATCAGGCCGATATCGACCTTGGTCGCCTTTGCCGGCGTGATGACGATGTCCCAGGTTTCGGTCTGCTTGCTGTCGCTGCTCATGCCGTCGCCCTCAGGGCCGCGGGAATGGCTGCAAAGACCTCACAGACGCGGCAGATGTCGTGAGGCTCGTGCCCCGCCGAAATCGGCAGGCTGAGTTCCGTGGCATGCAGTTCGTCAGCAATCGGATAGTCGCCCGTAAGGATGCCTTGCATGGCGCGCTGGCGGTGAGGGGCGATCGGGTAATGAACCTCGGTCTTCACGCCCTGTTCCAGAAGCCACTGCCGCAGAGCATCGCGCTGTGTCGTACGGATGCCGAAAATGTGGAACACGTCGTGTTCCGCCGCGCGACGCACGGGCTTGAGCACCCAGTCGGGCAGGTTTTCGAAATAGATGTCGGCGAGCGCGCGCTTGTGCGCGGTGACTTCGTCCAGATGCTCCAGCTTGACGCGCAGGAATGCGGCCTGCATTTCATCCAGCCGGGAGTTCAGGCCGAGATAGGCGTTTTCATACTTCTTCTTGGAGCCATAGTTGCGCAGATAGCGCAGCCTGTCGGCAAAAGCCTCGTCATGGGTGACGATCGCTCCGGCATCGCCGATCGCGCCGAGATTCTTTGTCGGGTAGAAACTGAAGCAGCCGGCAATCCCGAACGTTCCGGTCAGCTTGCCGTCATAGCGGGCACCATGCGATTGCGCGCAGTCCTCGATGACATGGAGGCCATGAGCCTCGGCAAATGCTGTGACTTCCGGCATCCGACAGGATTTGCCGAACAGATGCGTCACGCAGACGGCTTTCGTTCTCGGCGTGATGGCGCCGGCAAGGCGCTCGGGGTCGATATTGAACGTTTCGAGTTCCGGTTCGACGAGGACAGGTCGATGACCGGCGCGCACGATTGCCAGGATCGTCGCGATATAGGTGTTGGAAGCCACCAGCACGTCGCTTTCGCGCGGCAGGTCGAGTGCTTCGATCGACAGGATCAGTGCATCGAGCCCGTTTGCAACGCCGATGCAATGAGTGCTTTCGCAGTAGCTTGCGAACTCCGCTTCGAAGGACGACACCTCGGAACCGAGGATGTACCATCCCGAACGGAGCACGCGGCTCGCCGCCGCTTCCAGCTTTTCCATAACGGCCTGGTTGGACTTCGCCAGGCTTTCATATTCTATCATTGTCCGGACACCTGGTAGGGTTCGTGAATATAGTCGTTCTTGTCGTACCCGTGAGAGGCGAAAACCATCAGGATGGCCCCGGGACCGAAGTCCATCGTATGCCAGTCTTTCGGCTCGACAATGAGGCAGGCATCGGGCGAGGAAAGGACGATGCTCTCCCGGTTATGGCCGTCGTCCATGTTGACGGTCACGGAACCCGAAAGTGCCACCAGCGCCTGCCGTGTGACATGATGGCGATGGCCGCCGCGTGTATTTCCATCCGCCCCATAGATCCAGAAACTTCTGCGAACCTCGAAAGGCAACAGCCCGTCCAGCACCGTCAGGTGGCCGCGCGCATCCGCCATGGTGGGGAGTTTTATCAGTTCAAAAGCCGACATGATCAGGTTTCCGTGCCCATCATCTCTGCGCAAAATGCGGGTCTGGTTCGTTCACCAGGTTGACGAGATACTGCCCGTAGGAACTCTTAGCCAGGGGCGCGGCCAGCGCCAGAAGCTGTTCCGCATCGATATAGCCGAGATGGTAGGCGATTTCCTCGGGGCAGGCGATTTTCAGACCCTGCCGGCGTTCGATCGTTGCAATGAATTGACCGGCTTCAAGAAGGGAATCATGCGTCCCCGTATCGAGCCACGCGTGTCCGCGTCCCAGCGCGGCCACGTTGAGCTTGCCGGCCGCCAGGTAATGCCGGTTGACATCAGTGATCTCGGTCTCTCCACGCGGCGAAGGCTTCAGGTTGGCCGCGACCTCCACGACGTCATTGTCATAGTAATAAAGCCCGGTCACCGCGAAATGCGATTTCGGCTTGGTCGGCTTTTCCTCCAGGCTGATGACGCGGCCCTGCTTGTCGAACTCCACCACGCCGTAGCGCTCGGGATCGTGAACCTTGTAGGCAAAGACGGTGGCGCCCTCGTGTTTCGCCGCCAGCGTCAGATCCTGGGTCAGAAGGTTCCCGTAGAAAATATTGTCGCCTAGAATGAGGGCGGTGGGATCGCGGCCAATGAAATCCCGGCCGATGGTGAAGGCCTGCGGGATGCCATCGGGTGAGGCTTGCACCGCATAGCTGAAATTCATTCCCCACTGGCTTCCATCGCCCAGCAGTTGCTCGAAACGAGGCGTGTCCAGTGGCGTCGAGATAATGAGGATATCGCGAATGCCGGACAGCATGAGCGTCGACAACGGATAATAGATCATCGGCTTATCGAAGACGGGAAGCAATTGCTTGGACATGGCAAGCGTCGCCGGATGCAGACGCGTGCCGGACCCGCCGGCCAGCAATATGCCCTTACGTTTTGCGTTGATCTGCGGCATCCAGCCAACTCCTTGTCGTGCAGCCGGGCCACTGGCGCCTGGCGCGGGCTGAGTTCATGCAGCCTCAATAATGGGAGCGTCCAGCACATGCAACAGCGCGAGGGGATAATATACTTCCATACGCACCGTCCCCCGTATTCCGCTCCAGGCAGTGTCGAACGCGACATTTGTCTTTTGGCCGCAGTCTGCTATCAGCAGCCCATTCCAAGTTTCCCGGCGAGATGATGACAGCGCAAACCCAGGACATTGCAAAACCGTACATAACGTTGATCACCGTCTGCTGGAATGCAGCGGAGACCATTGGCGATACTTTGAAGTCGATCGACGCCCAGACGTATCGCGATTTCGAACATCTGGTCATCGACGGCGCCTCCAGAGACGGAACCCAGGCGATTGTCGAGGCCATGGCCGCCGCGAACCGTCGGCTGATGTCCGAGCCGGACAAGGGCATCTACGACGCCATGAACAAGGGCATCCGGCTTGCCAGGGGCGAGATCATCGGCCTGCTCAATGCCGACGATGTCTTTGCCGACAACAGGGTACTCGAACGTGTCGCAAACGCCTTCGCCGATCCCGGTTTGGACTGCTGTTTCGGTGATCTGGTCTATGTGGACCGCGCCCGCCCGGATCACGTTACCCGATACTGGCGCTCATCCGACTTCGAGCCGGGCTCGTTTCGTCGCGGCTGGTTCCCGCCGCATCCCACGCTCTATCTCCGGCGCAGCGTTTACGATCAGGTCGGCGATTTCGATCTCGGCTATCGCCACGCCGCCGATGTCGAATTCATGATGCGTGTCTTCGAAGGCGCCCGTTGCCGCTCCCTGCGCATTCCTGAGGTTCTGGTCAGGATGAAGTCTGGGGGCGCCTCGAACAATGGTCTGCGCACGGTGATCCGGCAGAACCGCGAAATTCTGCAGGCTCTCTCGAAACACGGCCTTGCGGCCTCACCCGTGAGTTACTGGTTTTCAAAGCTTGCGAACCGTTTGGTGCAGATCTTCACCGGGAAGCTTCGCGCCATGACGAACCGATGAGGGCTCGTGCTCACTTTACGGCGTCGCCCGAGCCGGACCCGATAGCCGTCTGAACCAGCAGCCGAAAATCGCCGATCATAGAGCGACCAGCGACATAGTCGCTGTCGAGCTTGGCCAGCCTCACCGGATCGGACATGTCGACGCCGGCCACCTGCGCCAGCCCCGTAATGCCCGGCAGAACAGAATAGACACCGCACCGGCGCCGTTCGAGGATCAGTTCCGTCTGGTTCGGGAGGCACGGCCGCGGTCCCACAAGGCTCATTTCGCCGCGAACAACGTTGATAAGCTGAGGCAGTTCATCGAGCTTGGTCTTGCGCAGGAACTGGCCTACCGGTGTGATCCATGCCGTCGATGCCTGATGCGAGGCGATATCGGGAGTGCCCACCGCCATGGTCCGGAACTTCAGGCATTTGAAGACCTTTTCGTTCTTCCCGACACGCTCCTGAACGAAGATTGCCGGTCCCTCCGAAGTGCGACGGATCACCACGGCGACGATGGCCATCACGGGTGCCGCGGGTATGAGGATCACAATGGCCAAGAAAAGATCGATCAAGCGCTTCACAATTTCGAACCCGTTGACGATTGTCGGAAGGATAGAGTGCGTTCGTTTGCCTCTTTTGGTCGACTAATGCAAGCACAGTGGGCGGGATGATCTGGAGCGGGACTGGAAGAGGTTCTTGCAAGGCGCCTGTGAAAAAGTCTATGAGCGGGACGTGTCGGAAATGATCCAGGTCTTCGGGGGGCGTTTCCCCCTTGGCTGCAGGGGCGCTTTCGATCGAGTTTCATGTCTGATGCCGCCAGTGTCTCAAGCTGGCCAATTGATGCGATTTCCTTTTTGCGACGAACACATCCAGTCGGAAGAAAGCTGCGCGGTTAGGTGAGTACGGGATGGCCCGACACGAAATCGTTCGTTCAATCCTGGCATGGCCGCGCTGGTTCAAGCGCTACGTGGCTGTCGCTGTAGATGTGTTTCTATGTGTAGTCACGCTGTGGCTCGCCTTTGCCTTCCGGCTCAACACCTGGGAGTTCCTGTCTGGCATCCAGCTGCTGACCATCCCGGTTTCTATCGGCATAGCCATTCCGATTTTTATCATCAACGGACTCTATCGCGCAATCTTCCGCTTCATCGGCTGGGCCGCCTTCATGGCGATCATCCGTTCGGTCAGTATCTACGGTGCGGCCTTTGCGTTCATCTTCACGGTGATCAGCGTACCGGGAATTCCGCGAACTGTTGGACTTTTGCAACCGATGCTGCTGTTGCTGGCGGTTGCGATTTCGCGCTTGTCTGCAAGGCAGATATTGGGCGGCTCCTATCGCCGCATTCTGCGCCAGAGCGAGCAGACGCGCGCGCTGATCTACGGGGCCGGAAATGTGGGCCGGCAGCTTGCCAGCGCCTTGAGAAACGGCGGCGAGTTCGCCATCGCCGGTTTCCTGGACGATGACAGCGCGCTCGCCGGCACTCTGATCGACGGCATCAAAGTTTATACTCCCCACAACCTGCGGGAACTGACGAGGTCGCTGGATGTCAGGACCGTGCTTCTCGCAGTCCCCAATATCAGCCCCGAGCGGCGCAGGGAGATCATCGAAAACCTGCGCGGCGGACATGTGGCCGTCCGCAATCTGCCGAATGTCAGCGAGCTTGCCCACGGGAGGGTTCGCATTTCCGACTTCGAGGACCTGGCAATCGATGACCTTCTGGGTCGCCCGGCCGTTCCACCCTCCGCCGACCTGATGAAGCGCAATGTCGAAGGTAAGGTCGTGATGGTGACGGGCGCCGGTGGCTCGATCGGAAGCGAACTCTGCAGGCAGCTGCTGCAGGTCGGGCCTAAATGCCTGGTCCTATTCGATGCCGGCGAATTCGCCCTGTATTCGATCTATACCGAGCTGTCCCGTTCCGAATATGGTGACTGTCGCATCGTCCCGCTCCTTGGATCGGTTCGGGATCGCGATCGAATGGAAGATGTGATCGGCGTCTTCCGTCCCGATACCATCTACCACGCGGCGGCTTACAAGCATGTGCCGCTGGTGGAACAGAACCTCGTCGAGGGCATTTCGAACAACGTCTTCGGGACGCTTGTCACGGCCTCGGTCGCGAAACAATTCGGGGTCGCGTCCTTCGTTCTCGTGAGTACCGACAAGGCCGTGCGGCCGACGAATGTGATGGGCGCTTCCAAGCGCATTGCAGAACTCGTGCTGCAGGCATTCGCCGCCGAGGGCGGGCAAACCGTGTTCTCCATGGTCCGGTTCGGCAACGTCTTGGGCTCTTCAGGCTCGGTGGTTCCGCTCTTCCGGCAGCAGATAGCCGAAGGCGGGCCGATCACGCTGACCCATCCGGAAGTCACACGCTTCTTCATGACCATCCCTGAGGCTTCGCAGTTGGTCATCCAGGCCGGCGCCATGGCGCGGGGCGGCGATGTTTTCGTTCTCAACATGGGTGAACCTGTCCGCATCATCAATCTTGCACGCAGCATGGTAGAACTCTCCGGCATGACCGTCCGCGATGAGGAAAACCCCGACGGCGATATCGAATTCGTCATGACCGGCCTGCGTCCGGCCGAAAAACTCTATGAAGAACTATTGCTGGGCAACAACCCGCAGCCGACCGAGCATCAGCGGATCATGACCGCCGAAGAGGAATTCCTGCGCTGGGAAGACCTCGAACCCGAAATCAGGGCGCTGGAACTTGGCCTTAAGCAGAGACATCTCGCGGCGATCAATGAACAAATTGTCAAGCTGGTGTCAGGCTATCAGCACGATGACGAATTCAGCGATCTGGTGGATATGGAGCGCCGCGCGCTTGCAAGGGTTTCGGCTCCGCAGTTCTGATGCGAACACACTGACCGAAGGCAGGTCCGCTACACTTGCCTTGTTCAGCGCCCAAAGTTCAAAAGAGGCCTATATCCGGGTCGCTGGAAGAGCCCGCCCAGAGCGGACTGACGGCAGAGGCGGCAGATTGGCCCCAACAAAAGGCGATCTGAATCCACGCTGGACAAGTTGACCTTCCGCCCGAACGAGACCCTCATTGCGCGTCGGCGGACACGAAAATCCCGTCCCCGATCTCGCCCTTCTTCGAACCCGCCGCGCGTTCATCCCGGGCGCGAATATTTCGATTGGCGACGGAGGCGTTCAGCAGGCGCATCAAAACCCCTATCCGCCCCGCGCCGCAGAATGCGTGCCGGCCCGCCGCTGGTCGATATCCCACGGAATTTGAAATTCGACGGCGCTGTTTGGCAGTCCACGTCATCTCGTACCGTCTGGCTGCTGTTCGCCGACAAGCATGTCGTTGACCAGCGCATAGAGCAGACCGCAAAGCAGACAGTAGTAATGCGTATAGAATTTCAAATTGAAATAGGAATCGAACATCAGGGCTAGGCCCCAGAAAACGGAGACGGCAAGCGTCATGATAACCCTGTCGGGAACCGAAAGCCCGGCAGATACAATCCAAGGAATAAAGAGAAACATCAGGCCTATGCACAATCCGACCAAGCCTCCCGTGACAAGCCAGGAGAGATACTGGTTATGATTATGCTCCAAGCCATAGCGTTCGGTAATCAGGTGCTGCAGATAGAGCGCGCCGTGACCGAAGATGGGCGCTTCCCGAATCGCATGGAGAGAGGTTTTCCACATTTCAAGTCGTAGGCCGATCGACATGTCCGCGTCCATGATCGCCTTGTCCACGCCGCCGGCAGGCGTTGGGGGTGCGACGGCAGGTGCGGAGATCGGAGGTGCCTTTGACTGCGGTTCAGGTACTACCTCCGTCGTCGCCGATTGCTCGTCGGTGTGAGCGGAAAGAATGCCGATGGTCTTGATCATCGGCATGATCCGGTCCATCGACCCGCAGCCTGTGGCCAGTGAAACGACGCCGCAGAGCGCAAGCCCGACCATGCTGGAAAGCAGTAGCTGCCGGAAGCCAGGCAGGCGCCCGCGCAATTGCGGGGCAAGACTCAGGAGCGCGAAGAGCGCGAGAACGCCGAACTGAGCCACTGCGACGCCGCGCGAGGCGGTGTAGGCGACGACGACGACGATCGCGAAAGCGTTCAGCAGAAGGCGGAACCGGCGTTCGTGCGACGTGTATCGCGTCCAGCCGAGGAAGGAGAGGAATGTCAGCGTGCCGAAGAGCAGGGCAGGGATGAACGGCCAAGCCGCCCCCGCCTGGACACGACAACTCTCTCTATAGCCCATGAACATCATGACGGTGAGCACGACGAACGACGCAAGCAGTGTCCAAGGAACTGCAGTATCGAATTTCTTCCGCAGGCTCTCGACCTCCAGTCCCCTTAACAGGCCCACGAGGAGCATTGCGATTGCGACACCGTAAAGCTCCAGGTCTGGGTTGACCGGTTTTGTCTCACCCGGCTGTAGGCCGGTAAAGAAAAAATAGGTTAGCAGGACATAGGTGAAATAGATCGCTGACGGTACGAGAATTCTCTCCGGCGCAACCGAAAGGCGCCTGCTCCGCAAGCTGCCCAGGAGAAACGGTATCGGCACGACCCCGACTGCGATCAGGAACGGAACGATTTTTCCTGCAAGCACCAGCGCAAAAACGACACCAGCGATGAACGCCCAGTCAAGGACGCTTCGGAACCGTTGGGCCGCAATAGTCAACTTCATATGTCCTTCCAGGGATGAGTGTCCCGTCGCACTTGCCGACGGCCAACTTCTGGCCGCGATACAGGCAAAATGCAAGCGTTCATCAGCGACGTGCCGGGGTTCATCATCAAAGTTCTAATGCGGATTTGGCGCGCTGGTCGCTTCGCGTGTGAGAAGTGGTTCACGGCATGCGGATTGTCGTACCTGACTGTCTTACAAGACTGCGGGCCATAATCCTGGACGAAAGAATAGCGCCTGTTTTTCAATTACTTGCAAGATGAATGGGGATCCTGGCCCGCCTCCTGGCGCCGCAGCCATAATCTCCATTCCTCCGAAGTCTGCTGATCCGCGTGCCGCGACCTCTTGCCTCGAACGCCGCCTGGTTTCAAAGAGGTGAAAGCCGACGTCTGCGTTGTTGAACATTTCACCGCAATGTAGGAGCGCAGCGGTGTATCCGAAGCGGCCTCGCGGGGCGACGGTCGCCTTGGTGCCGAATATGTGGCTTGGCCAAGAACAGACGCGCTCCTGCTGCAGGCTTGCAAAACTCTTGCTTTTTGAAAGCCCGAAGTCCAAATAGGCGCGACATTCGGGCCTTGTGGAAAGGCCACAAGAGCGTGGGGTCAGCGATGAGCTGAAGTCGCCCCGACAAAAGGCAATCTGGACACATGCTGGACAAGTTGATCTCCCGCACGAACAAGACCCTCGTTGCGCGTCTGCTTTCGGAGAATTTCAAGAAGCAGGCACCCTGGTACGGCATTGCGATTGTCTCCATGCTCGTCGTCGCCGCCATGACCTCTGCCAGCGCCTGGATCATGCGCGACATCGTCAACGAGACGGTCGTCTCGCGGGATCTGAACCGTGTCTTCATGATCGCGATTGCCGTGGCGGCCATCTTCGCGATCAAGGGGGTGGCGACCTATATCCAGTCGGTCTTCCTGTCGCGCGCCGGCAACAACATCATTGCCGAGACGCAGAAGAAGCTCTTTCGCAGCGTGCTCAACCAGAGCATCGGCTTCTATTCCAAGTTCGCCTCGTCCGAGCTTCTCATGCGCATCACAAACAATGCGCAGGCCGCCCGCAATGTGATGGATCTCATCGTCACGTCCTTCGTGCGCGATCTCTTCTCGCTTCTCGGGCTGATCGCGGTCATGGTCATCCAGCAGCCCTGGCTGTCGCTGATCTCTGCCGTCATCGGGCCGGCGGCCATCTTCGGCGTGCGTCGCCTTTCCAAGAAGGTGCGCAAGATCATGGAACAGGAAATGGTCTCGCTTGGCGGCATCATCCGCAACGTCCAGGAGACGGCCTCCGGCATCAAGGTCGTCAAGGCTTTCGGGCTTGAGGAGTTCATGGGTACGCGCATGGACCGGTATGTCGAGGACGTCGAGGCGCGCTCCAATGCGATCGCCAAGCTCGAGGCCGCCTCCAGCCCGATCATGGAAACCCTCTCTGGCTTTGCCATCGCCGCCGTCGTCGCCCTTTCCGGCGTCTGGGTGCTGCAGAAGGGCAATACGCCGGGCGAACTCATGTCCTTCGTGACCGCGCTACTTCTCGCCTATGAGCCCGCCAAGCGTCTGGCGCGGGTGCGCATCAATCTGGAATCGGGTCTTGTCGGCGTTCGCCTCATGTATGAGTTGGCCGATCACCCCGTGGAACTCACCGAACGCCCCGATGCGAAGGACCTGTTGGCCGGCCCCGGTGAAATCCGCTTCCACGATGTCGATTTCGGCTATCGCGAAGGGCAGGGCCTGTTCCGCAAGCTGAACATCACCTTCCCGGCGGGCAAGACAACGGCGCTTGTCGGCCCCTCCGGCGGCGGCAAGTCGTCCATCATCAATCTCGTCATGCGGCTTTACGATCCGGAAAGCGGCATGGTGACGATCGACGGGCAGGACTTGAAGACGGTGACCTTCCGTTCGCTGCGTGAGCGTATGTCCTATGTCGGCCAGGACACGTTCCTGTTCTCGGGCTCTATCCGCCACAATATTGCGCTGGGCCGCGAGGGCGCGACGGATGACGAAATCATCGCAGCCGCCAAGGCCGCCAACGCGCATGATTTCATCATGGCGCTGCCGGGTGGCTACGATTGCGACGCTGGCGAAAACGGCGGAAATCTTTCCGGTGGCCAAAAGCAGCGTATCGCCATTGCCCGTGCCATGTTGCGCGACGCCGAAATCCTGATCCTCGATGAAGCGACCAGTGCACTCGATTCCGACTCCGAGGCGCAGATCCGCGATGCGCTTGCCCGTCTGACGCAGGGCCGCACGACGATCACCATCGCGCACCGCCTATCCACCGTCACGACCGCCCATAATGTCGTCGTCATGGAAAATGGCGCGGTGGCGGAGCAGGGCGAACTGGGCCGGCTGCTGTCGCACGACGGCCCCTTCAAGCGGCTTTACGAGCTGCAATTGCTGCCGGGGAAGGAAAGTTTTGAAGGCGCAGCGGAATAAGGTGACAGTCCTTGCCAGCAGGGATGGAGCGTTGCGATGAAGGTATTGGTCACAGGCGCGAACGGTTTCGTAGGCGGTGCGTTGTTGCAGGAGCTTCGCAGTCGCGGACATGAGGCGGTTGCCGCAACTCGACTTCCGACGCAGAACTCGCTGGCAGTCGGTGAGCTGAACGGCACCACCGATTGGACCACAGCCCTGCATGGCTGTGAGGCGGTTGTTCACACCGCGGCGCGGGTCCATCAGATGAAGGAACAGGCGGCTGACGCAGAAAGGCTTTACCGCGGCACGAATGTCGAAGGGACGCTGAACCTCGCTAAGCAGGCTGTCGCCGCTGGAGTCAAACGTTTCATTTTTCTCAGCAGTGTCAAGGCAATGGGGGAGGCGGGGCATTTCTCCGACAAGACCCCCTGCCGCCCCGAGGACGCGTATGGCCGGTCAAAACGCGACGCTGAGGAAGCGCTGCTGAAGCTTTCCAGCGAGACCAGTCTGGAAGTCGTGATCCTGCGGCTTCCTCTCGTCTACGGTCCCGGTGTGAAAGGCAATTTCCGCAGGATGCTCGATGCGGTCGCGCGAGGCGCTCCCTTGCCCTTCGGACGGGTGCGCAATCAACGTTCCGTTCTCTACCTTGGAAATCTCACCGATCTCGTCATCCTCTGCCTGACCAGCCCGTCAGCCGTGGGCACTCCATGGCTACCGAGCGACGGCGATGCCCTTTCCACACCGGATCTGCTGCGGGAGGTCGGTCAAGCTCTGGGCGTGAAGGCTCGTCTTCTGCCGGTGCCTCCCGCCGCGATCCGGCTCGCGGCAAGGATGGCTGGTCGCAGCGGCGTGGCCGACCGTCTTCTGGGAAGCCTTGCGGTCGACAGCACGACGCTCCAGGAGAGGCTCGGCTGGTACCCGAGGTTCACACTGGCGCAAGGGCTGGCCGACACGGTGCGCTGGTATCGCAGCCTCGGCTGAGGGCCATCACGGATCGCGCAGGCCGTTGACGGCGTCCAGCATCTCGACAGCCACAGTCTTCCACGTTCGCAACCGCGGCTTGGCATCCGCGATGCGCTGCCGCAATTCCTCGCGATAAGCGGCATCTTCATTCAAGCGGCTGATCTGTCCCGCCAAGGTCTCCGGATCGTCCGGATCGAAATAGAGGCCGAGTTCCCCACAGACTTCATAGAAGACGGGAGCCGTGGAGCAGAGTGCCGGCGTACCGCACCACAGCGCTTCGCCGGCCGGCAGGCCCCAACCTTCGATGCGGCTGGGAATGAGGAGTGCCAGGGCATTCTCATAGAGCCGCACGAGGTCGGTCTGGTTGGGATTGTTGACGAAGACGATGCGGTCGCGGATCGGCTGCAGATCGCTGCGCTCCACATAGCGCTTCAGCCGCTTGCGATGCGCGCCGGCGAGAACGAGATGCGGAATGCTTTTCCCGGCCCTTGCCATCGTCATCAGCGCGTTGAGCACGACCTCGATGTTCTTGCGGCCGAGATTGAGGCCCACCGTCAGCAGATAGGGCGAGGGCGGCAGGCTGATCTCGGGAGCCTCGACGCCCGGAGGGCATTCGTGAACCAGCGGAATGGCCGTGGCCGGGCCCGGCTTGGGCAGCATGCCGGAGGCCGCAAAGCGGTTGAGTTCATCCAGCGTGAAGACGGAGTTCGTCAGGATCAGGTCGGAATGCGCGATCAGGTAGCGGTTGTCATGCATGAAGTTGCGGTCGAAGCGGCGGAAGCGCTTCGTTGCGCCGTTGTGAAGCGGCATGAAGTCATGCACCAGCGGCACAATCCGCGCCTTTGACCGCGCACGCTTCATCGCCTCGATCATGTCGACGATCATCTTCGGCCGTGCAGCGGAGACGAAAATCCCGTCCTTGATGTCGACCCCCTTGAGCCCGGAAGCCCGTTCGTCCCAGACGCGAACGTTCCGCTTGGCGACGGAGGCGTTCAGCAGCCGCATGAACAGGCCGATCACGCCAGCGCCACCGAAATGCGTCCGGAACCATCGCTGTCCGACATCCTGCGGAATCTGGAATTCGACGCTTCCGTCGGCGGCCCGCGTCCACTCGATTTCGTAGAAGGCCTTCTTGCCGAAGGAGAAGACGACGAAGCGGATGTTCGGGTCGAGCAAAGCCGCTTCTCGCGCCGTCTCGATAACGACGCGCGCAATGCCGTAATATTGCACCCTCTTGGCAGAAGCCGAAAGCAAGGCCTCGGTGAGGTCGTAGTAGATAGGCGTTCCCGATGTCATGTCTGGCCTTCTGTCCGCCTCTCGTCGACGCGAGCGTCGTTGACCTGCACATATTGCAGGTCGCAGAGCAGACTATACTTAAAGACTGCTTATAGAATTTCGTGTTGAAAAAGGAGTCGGGCATGATTGCCTGACCCCAGGAAATTTCGACTTAATCGGAGATTTCTGCCGCGATAGGGCAGGGAATGCAAGCTTTCATCAGCGGTGCCGAAAATGTTGCGCCAATGATCCTCGTCCATAAAGCGTGCAAGGCGGAGGGCGGGGCCTCGGAGACCTTGGCCGTGAACGCTGCCTGACGGTGAGACCTGAGCGCGGGAGAGCTGCCGTGCAAACAAGTTCCGGGCAACCCAGCGCGACTAAGTCTTCTCCCAGCATGCTTGAAGCGGCCATGGCCATCCGGTGGCTTGTGGCCCGGAGGAATGACGGTGTCGAAGGCGCTACCCCATCTTGATCGGCCCCACCTTGAGCGACTTGAGGCCGAGGCGATCCATGTGATGCGCGAGGTGGCGGCCAATTTTGCCAAGCCGGTCATGCTCTATTCGATTGGCAAGGATAGTTCCGTCATGTTGCATCTGGCGGCGAAGGCGTTTTTTCCGGCACGCCCGCCGTTCCCACTGCTGCATATCGATACGCTCTGGAAATTCAGGGAGATGATCGCCTTTCGCGACCGCATCGCCGCCGAACTCGGCTTCGATCTCCTCGTTCACGTCAATCCGGACGGAGTTACCGAAAACATCAATCCGTTTGTCCACGGCTCCAGCCACCACACCCATGTCATGAAGACGCTGGCCCTGCGCCAGGCGCTCGACAAATACGGCTTCGACGCAGCCTTTGGTGGCGCGCGGCGCGACGAGGAAAAATCACGCGCGAAGGAGCGCATCTTCTCCTTCCGCAGCAGGGAACATGCCTGGGACCCGAAGGCCCAGCGGCCGGAAATGTGGAAGACCTACAATACCCGCATCCACAAAGGCGAGGAGATCCGCGTCTTCCCGCTCTCCAACTGGACCGAGCTGGATATCTGGCAATATATTCTGAAGGAAAATATTCCCATCGTGCCGCTCTATCTGGCGGCTCGGCGCCCTGTGGTGGATCGAGACGGCATGCTCATTATGGTCGATGACGACCGCATGCCGATCGGTCCCGGAGACACAGTCGAAGAGCGCTCGGTCCGCTTCCGCACGCTCGGCTGCTATCCGCTGACCGGCGCCATCCCGTCCGAGGCCGATACGCTTGAAAAGGTCGTCGCCGAAATGCTCGCTGCCAGAACCTCGGAGCGGCAGGGCCGCGCGATCGACAGGGACGAGGCCGGCTCGATGGAGAAGAAGAAGCGCGAGGGCTACTTCTGATGCCGAAACAGGGCTCTGAAACTGATCTGGCCGCTTATCTGCGCGCGCAGGAAGACAAGTCCATGCTGCGCTTTCTCACCTGCGGCTCGGTGGACGACGGCAAGTCGACGCTGATCGGCCGGCTGCTCTATGACACAAAACTCCTCTTCGAGGACCAGCTTGCAGCGCTCGCCAGCGACAGCCGCAAGCACGGCACCAATGGCGAGGCGCTGGACTTCGCCCTCCTCATGGACGGGCTGGAGGCCGAGCGGGAGCAGGGCATCACCATCGACGTCGCCTATCGCTTCTTCGCCACCGACAAGCGCAAGTTCATCGTCGCCGATACGCCCGGCCACGAGGAATATACGCGCAACATGGCGACCGGCGCCTCGACCGCCGATCTCGCGGTCGTGCTGGTCGATGCCCGGCGCGGCATCCTCACCCAGACCCGCCGCCACAGCTACATCGGCGCGCTGCTCGGCATCCGCCATGTCGTCTTGGCGGTGAACAAGCTCGATCTGGTCGGTTTCGACCGGGAGACGTTCGAGACGATTGCCGATGACTACCGCGCCTTCGCCGCCGAACTCGGCCTTGAGACCGTCACCGCCATCCCGCTCTCCGCCCGCTTCGGTGACAATGTCATTGCCCGCTCGCAAAACACCCCCTGGTATTCCGGGCCGACGCTGCTCAGCCATCTGGAAACGGTCCAAATCTCGCGCAGCGCACAGGAGCGGCCCTTCCGCTTTCCCATCCAGTCGGTCGTCCGGCCGAACCAGGATTTCCGGGGCTTTGCCGGAGAAGTCGCCGGCGGTCGCATCGTGGTCGGCGATCCGGTGGTGGCCGCCAAGTCCGGCAAGTCCTCGCGCATCGCCCGTATCGTGACGAAAGACGGTGATCTGCAAGAGGTCGTCGAAGGGCAGGCGGTCACGCTCGTGCTTGCCGACGAGATCGAACTGTCGCGTGGCAACATGCTGGTCGCCCCGACCGATCGTCCCCATGTCGCCGACCAACTCCAGGCCCATCTCGTCTGGTTCGACGCCAAGCCTCTGATCCCCGGCCGCTCCTACATTCTTCGCACCGAGACCGACACGGTGAACTGCACCGTCACCGCGTTGAGGCATGAGGTGAATGTCAACACGCTCGCCCGCGATGCGGCGCGCTCGCTCCCGATGAACGGTGTCGGCGTCTGCAATCTCTCGCTCCAGTCACCGATTGTCTTCGACGCCTACAAGGACAACCGCGCGACCGGCAATTTCATCCTCATCGACCGCTACACCAATGCCACGCTTGGCGCCGGCATGATCGATTTCCCGCTGCGCCGTGCGGAAAACGTCCATTGGCAGGCGATGGAGGTCAACAAGCAGGCTCGGGCCGAAATCAAGGGTCAGCGCCCCGCCGTGCTCTGGTTCACCGGGCTCTCCGGCTCCGGCAAGTCGACCATCGCCAACAGCCTGGAAAAGCTGCTGCATGCCGAGGGGCGCCACACCTACATGCTCGACGGCGACAATGTCCGCCATGGGCTCAACCGCGACCTTGGCTTCACCGAGGCCGACCGCGTAGAAAACATCCGCCGTGTCGCCGAAGTGGCCAGGCTGATGGCCGATGCCGGCCTCATCGTCATCGTCTCCTTCATCTCACCCTTCAAGGCGGAACGCCGGCTGGCGCGCGACATGATGGAGGCGGGAGAGTTCATCGAGATCTTCGTCGACACGCCGATCGACGAATGCGCCCGCCGCGACCCCAAGGGGCTTTACAAGAAGGCGCGCGAGGGCAAGATTGCCAACTTCACCGGCATCAGTTCGCCCTACGAGCCGCCGGAAAATCCGGAGCTGCGGCTGGACACGCTCGCGCAAGAGCCCGACGATCTGGCCCGCCTCATTGCCGATTTCATGGGCGAACGGCTCATGCAGGGATAAAGGCACCGTTGAAGGCCGGAGGAGGGCCGCGATATGAGTGAGGACCTCAACCCGCCCGTCAGCCGCTACCCCATTCCGCCCCTCTCCAGCCTGCCGGCCGACATCCGCGAACGCATCGAGGCCGTGCAGGAGAAATCCGGCTTCGTGCCCAACGTCTTTCTCGTGCTGGCTCGTCGGCCGGACGAGTTCCGCGCTTTCTTCGCCTATCACGATGCGCTGATGGACAAGCCCGGCAACCTGACCAAGGCCGAGCGCGAGATGATCGTCGTGGCGACCAGCGCTGCCAATCAATGCCAGTATTGCGTCGTCGCCCATGGTGCGATCCTGCGCATCCGCGCGAAGAACCCGCTGATCGCCGACCAGATCGCAATCAACTACCGCAAGGCGGACATCACGCCGCGTCAGAAGGCCATGCTCGATTTTGCCATGAAGGTATCCCAGGCCGCCTATGCGGTTGACGAAGCGGACTTCGAGGCACTGAAGGCGCTAGGGTTCGATGAGGAAGAACTCTGGGATATCATGGCCATAACAGGTCTCTTCGGCTTCTCGAACCGAATGGCGAATGTGACGGGCATGCGTCCGAACGACGAGTTTTATAGCCTCGGTCGTTGAAGCGGACTGCCCGTCCTTCACGCCTAACAGAAGTGCGAGCGTCTATTTGGAGGAATATTAACGATCGAACTTTACGT
Organism: Hyphomicrobiales bacterium; assembly: GCA_900466575.1. Lineage (GTDB taxonomy): Bacteria > Pseudomonadota > Alphaproteobacteria > Rhizobiales > Rhizobiaceae > Ensifer_A. The sequence goes on from UBMP01000002.1 coordinate 136,643, forward strand.
TCGAAATCTCTAACATAGAAATTCAGGGCGTGCGTCTATGAGTGGAGGGGTAGGGGGAGTGCCACTGTTTCAGACATTCAAACGTCTGTTGACGGTTCCGAATGACAATCCGGAATTGACGCTGGCGCAGTTCAAGGCCTTCTCCAGACAGGTCCCGCTTCTCTATCTCATTCTCCTGACCAACATGTTGTCGCTCGCCGGAACGCACCAGACCAGCGCGCCCTTCTGGCTGGTCAAGGTCGTGCCGGCGGTTTTCGCCGTGCTGTTCGTCACGCGCGGCATCGGCTGGATCCGCGAATCCCGCAAGGCGGTTGACGCCGCCTATGCCTACCGCCGTCTTGTCGCCACCAATCGCCTCGTCCTGCCCATTTCGCTACTTTCCGTCGCCTGGTCGATCGCATTGATCCCCTATGGCAACGATTACCAGAAGGCGCATGTCGCCTTCTTCATGTCGATCACCGTCATCGGCGTCATCTTCTGTCTCATGCACCTGCGTTCGGCGGCATTGATGGTGACGTTCCTCGTGATCCTGCCCTTCTCCATCATCATGGGGCTTTCGGGCGAGCCGACGCTGATCGCCACGGCGGTCAACATGTTCCTCGTGTCGCTCGCCATGGTCGCGATCATGCTGCGTCACTATGCCGACTTCACCAAGCTCAACGAACAGCGCCTGACCCTTCTCGACCAGCAGACGGCGCTGAAGGAGAAGAACCGCGAGATGCAGCTTCTCTCCGACGAGAATTTGCGGCTCGCCAATCTCGACAGCCTGACGCGGATCGCCAACCGTCGCAGCTTCTTTTCCAATCTGGCCTCTGCCTTTGAACATGCGCAGGCGGAAAAGACGCGGCTTGCCATCGGTGTGGTCGATCTCGATGGCTTCAAGCCGGTCAACGATCTCTACGGCCACTCGGCCGGCGACAAGGTCCTGGTGGAGGTGGCGGATCGGCTTTCGGCATTCGACAATGCCGGCTGCAGCATCTTTCGCCTCGGCGGCGACGAATTCGCATTGCTCATTGACGCGGACGGGACCGATGAAAAGGCATTGGTCGACCTGGGCCAGCAGGTCTGCGCCAGTATTTCGCAGCCAATCATGATCGGAAACAGCGTCGTCCATGTCACGGGCTCCATGGGGATCGCCGTCTATCCCGATGTGGGGACGAACGGCCAGGACCTCTACGAACACGCCGACTACGCACTCTACAACGCCAAGCGCGAGAACCGCGCCAGCGTCGTCGTCTTCAATGCACGCCAGGCGAAGGCGCTCTTCCGGCTGCGCCAGGTCGAGGAAGTGCTTTTCGCTGCCGATCTCGATCGCGAACTCTCGCTCGCCTACCAGCCAATTGTCGACGCAGTTTCCGGCCGGACCGTCGGTTTCGAGGCGCTGGCGCGCTGGACGAGCCCGGTTCTGGGGCCGGTGTCGCCGGCCGAGTTCATACCGGTGGCCGAGCAGCATGGCCGCATCAATCTCATCACCCGGCTTCTGCTGACGCGGGCGCTCAAGGATGCGGCGTCCTGGTCCGGTGAGCCTTATCTCTCGTTCAATCTGTCTCCGCATGACCTTGCGGTGGAAGAAAACGTGCTGCGCATCATCGCGGCCGTCAACGCCAGCGGCCTTGCCCCCGGCCGCATCAATTTCGAGATCACCGAAACCGCAATCATGCACGATTTCGATCAGGCGATCCATTCGATCGAGCTTCTACGCGCGCTCGGGTGTCAGGTGTCGCTCGATGACTTCGGCACCGGCTATTCCAGCCTCAACCATGTCCACAAGCTGCCGCTGTCCAGGATCAAGATCGACCGCTGTTTCGTCGACCATATCGATGAACGGGCGGCCAGCTACAAGATAGTCAAATCCGTTCTCGCGCTCTGCAGCGAAATGGGATTGATGGCGATTGCCGAAGGTGTGGAGCGGGAAGAGGAAGTGCGCATCCTCAGGGCGCTGGGTGTTGACGCCATGCAGGGCTATTACTTCTCGGCACCCCTGCCTGGGGACCTCGTCGCAGCGCGGCTGAAGGCGGAGAGCGCCGTGGCGGTCAAGGCGAAAGACCGGATGAAGTCCGAATAAAACACGCCCGGGAAAATCTGCCCGGGGTTGGCCTCGCCATCCGAGAACGCAAAAAACTATCACGCTGAGACGAAGACGCGAGGGCACGTGAAAGGCACGTGCGCCCCGCGTCGTCGATTTGTTGCGCGCCTCTGCCGGAGCAAAGGCGCGATGCTTCGTGATCAGGACTTCTTGGTGACCTTGACGGTCTTGGCCGCAGCCTTTGAAGCAGCGGGGGCGGGCGTCGGCTTGACGCTGCCCGGCGCCAGCAATTCGCGGCAATAGGACGGGCTGAACTCTCCCTGACGGTCGCCCGTGATGGTGATGGAGCGGATGTTGTAGTCGCCGCTGACGGCAATCGTGGCCGAGCAGCTCTTCAGGTCGCCGCGCACGCGCTTGTAGCCGCCCTTCCAGGTGAAGACCGAGCCGGTGCCGTCATCGGCAAGCGGCGGGCCGTAGGCTGCAAAGAACTTGCCCGCCGATTTGCCGACCCAGGCCGAGGAAATCGGGTCGCCCAGGCTCCCGCCCGTTGTCGCGCAAGCCGAAAGAGACGCAGCTACCGCTGCCAGTGCAAGAAATTTCAGTTTCATGATCGCCCACTCGATATTGTCCGGCCACAACCGCCGAATCGCCGAAAACAGGTTTGCAGGATTCGCAATGGGCGTGGCAACGGTTATCCTGCAAAAAATTAGAAATGTTGCCGCCAATCCCCGCTTTGGCCCCGCTCTTCAGCCCGGCGCTGTCGATGCGCCGGGGCAGGCATCATTTCTTGACGCCGAAAACCTCCGCGCAGCGCGAGCGCGAGATGCCGTCGCCTTCCGTGTCGCTGGAAAGACTGATCGTCTCGATGACCCGAGCCTTGTTGACGGTGATCTGGGCTTCGCATTGCAGACGCACGTCGCGTCCGGGGGAGACCATGACCATCTGTGGGTCGTCATACCAGGGGCCGAAGCGCGGGCCGAACATGGGGTCATAGAAGGGGTCGCGTCGCACGATCTGGTAGTCCGGCGGAATGTATTTGTCCAACTTTCCGCCGCGCCAGGTGTAGATCGTGCGCCCGCCGGAAAGCTTGTAGCTCGATGCTGGCGGCCCGTAGGCGGCAAAGAAACTGTCCACCGGTTGACCCGGCCAGCGCTGCCCCACGCTCTTTTGCGCATCCTCGGTCGTCGTGCATCCGGCCACCGCAAGACAGGCGGCGAGCGCCGCCATGGGTCGAAAAAGCGCAAGCATGGCAATCTCCTTTGTCGCCAATGCTTTACGCCCATCCTGCGGCAACGTTAAGACCTCACGCAGGCCTGGGGTGCCTCGCGTCAAAAAAAATACGAAAAACCGGCATACGGCGCTTGTGGTTTCAAAATCGCTGGTTTATAGACCCCCTCGCTGGCATCGGAGTGTAGCGCAGTCTGGTAGCGCACCACGTTCGGGACGTGGGGGTCGAGTGTTCGAATCACTCCACTCCGACCAGCCAATTTCCCCATATTTCGTCCGTTTGTTGGTTCTCCTCATCTTGAGGGGTTTGTGTGCATCGCCCTGACCTTCGCAGTGGGCGACGCGCCGCACGTAAAGGTCTTCTGCAGAACGGGGCAGCTCCCCTCGCCAGATCCGCAACATTTATGGGAGCAAAATTGCGCGCCTTAAAGCGCTGGTATATGTCCAGTCGCGGTCCAAGAAGCACAAGGGACAGATTTGGCGGCGAAGACCTCTCAGACCAGAGAAGCGAGCAATGGAGTTCGATTTTTCCGAAGTGATCGGTGATGGGCTGCCCAACTTTGACGCGATCCTGACTGCGTTGCAAATCCAGATCGATCCGGCGGATCTGACGGATGCGGACAGGCAGAGTGTCGGCAATGCAGCGCTCGGAAACGATCGCTATGGCGTGTTACGCCCGTTGCTGTCGGCGGGGGCCGAACCCCGGAAGTTCGGCTGGACCGAAATTTTCCTGGCCGTCGCGTTCGGTTCCCTCGACGATCTCGAGGAGGCTGTCACCGGGAAAAGTGAGCTTGAGGCTGTGGATGGCCATCAGCGCTCCGCGTTCCTCTTCTCCGTTCAGACCGGCAATATCGCCAAGACAAGGCTTCTGCTCGAAGCCGGTGCCAATCGTCTGGCGGTTGGACACTGCGGCAAGACCCCGCTCGATTATGCGATCGAGCAGGACAACGTGCCCATGCTCGAATGGCTGCTGGAACAGGGCTTTGATCCCGAGGAAGACAATGGCTTCGGCGAAACGGCCGTTTTCACTGCTGCCGAATGGGGCGCGATAGGCTGTTTGAAGAAACTGATCGACTTCGGGGCCGATATCCGCAAGCCGCGCCATTCCGGCATGACGCCGATGGGGGCGGCGATGGACCGGCGTGTGATCGAGATCCTTCTGGATGCCGGGGCCGATCTGAGCGCACTCGATCGGGAGCAGCGTGCAATCCTGCTCGGCTACAAGGTTGATGAACCGCCGGAAAGGTCGCTGGAGGACTTTGAACGATACAGTTCCAGAAGCTTTGGCCGTTTCAATCCTGAACGTGTCCACAATCCGTTCTGGACGGCGATGGTTCAATCCGGAGGTTCTGCCTCTCTGGCCGAGATGAAATATGCGCAAGCGGCGAGAGCCTTGCGCAAGGGCAAGGCATCCGCGCCACCTCGGAAACCCAGCAAAACGTGGAATGATCCGCGCGTGAAGCCGGGTACCGAACCGCTCCATGAACGCGGATATCCGATCTGGTGTTACCAGCGGTTCGGCACGTCGATCAACCGGCTCCCCGATGGCCGCTTTATCGAAATTGCGGGTGAACACGAGGACTTCTACGACCCGAATTTCTGCATTTATAACGATGTGATCGTCCATGATGGCCAGGGTCATTGCGAGATCTATGCCTATCCGGCCGACGTCTTCCCGCCAACCGATTTCCATTCCGCGACGCTTGCCGGCGAGTTCATCTATGTGATCGGAAATCTGGGCTACCGGCCGGACCGCCGCCCGGGATTTACGCCCGTATATCGCCTCAACATCCACTCGCTCAGGATCGAACGCGTCGAAACAGGGGGCGACATGCCGGGCTGGATAAATGCTCATGACGCCCTCTATGACGGGACGTCAAAGATCCGGATCTCAGGTGGCAGATGTGCCGTCTGGGAGAATGAAAAACTGAACCTCGTCGACAATCGTCATGTTTTCGAACTCGATCTGGCGACGCTGAAATGGACAAGGCAAGTCTGATCCAGCAACCGGCACGCCACAGAGCGGACAAAACCTCCGTTATGTATATGATTTGTCGACAAGACTGGACGAAGGAACAATCCTCCCACTTATCGAGTTATCCCCGGGCAAAACACGACAAAGGGAGAAACACCATGATTTCCGCAAGCCAGATCAAGGATCACATGGAAGTGAAGTCCGTCGACGGCAAGCATATCGGCACCGTGGACCATATGGATGGCGAGAGCCGCATCAAGCTGACCAAGCAGGATTCCCGCGATGGCAAGCATCACGAAATCCCGCTCGACTGGGTCGACCACGTCGACGCTCACGTTCACCTGTCGAAGAAGGCGACCGACGTTCAGGCCACTTGGACGGACGTCCAGAACTAAACGTTTTCAAGCCCCGCGGACGCCCCCACGTCCGCCCGCGATCACGAGGGTCGCGAATGGCGGCATAGGTCAATTGCCCCGCCCCATGTCGCCCCACAAGCGGCACCTGTTTCCCCCGGCAGGTGCCGCTTTTTCGTGGCCGGTCGGGACATGCCGACTGAAGGGACGAGGCGAGGGGCGGCTTGATCGCCGTGGCGCAGGCCGCGCAAAGCCTGTCGCAGACAAGACAGGTTTTCTGTTGCATCCCTCTCCCCATAACCATATAAGGATGCCTTTATATGATTTGAGAGAGGCCTCCCATGTCCCCCGTGATGGAAACGCTCTTCGGTTCTCCTGCCGCCCCCGCAAAATCCGCACGCGAGCGGTTGATGGAGGCCGCACGCGATCGCATTCTTGTGCTTGATGGCGCGATGGGCACACAGATCCAGGGGCTCGGCTTTAACGAAGATCACTTCCGCGGCGACCGTTTCGGCACCTGTGCCTGCCACCAGCAGGGCAATAACGACCTGCTGATCCTCACCCAGCCGGCGGCGATCGAGGAAATCCACTTCAAATATGCCATCGCCGGCGCGGATATCGTCGAAACCAATACCTTCTCCTCGACCACCATCGCCCAGGCCGATTACGGCATGGAAGACATGGTCTATGAGCTGAACCGCGATGGCGCGCGCCTTGCCAAGCGCGCCGTGCGCCGGGCGGAGGAAATCGACGGCAGGCCGCGCTTCGTCGCCGGCGCGCTGGGACCGACGAACCGCACGGCCTCCATCTCGCCCGACGTCAACAATCCCGGCTACCGCGCCGTCAGCTTCGATGATCTGCGCATCGCCTATGCCGAGCAGCTGCGCGGCCTGATCGACGGCGGCGCCGATATCATCCTCATCGAAACCATCTTCGACACGCTGAACGCCAAGGCGGCGATCTTCGCCTGTCTCGAAGTGTTCGAGGAAAAGGGCGTCGATCTGCCGATCATGATTTCCGGCACGATCACCGACCTCTCGGGCCGCACGCTCTCCGGCCAGACGCCGACTGCGTTCTGGCATTCCGTGCGCCACGCCAGGCCCTTCACCATCGGCCTCAACTGCGCGCTCGGCGCCACCGCCATGCGCCCGCATCTCGCCGAGCTCTCCGAAGCCGCCGATACGCTCATCTGCGCCTATCCCAATGCCGGCCTGCCCAACGCTTTCGGCCAGTATGACGAAAGCCCGGAATTCATGGCCGAGCAGGTCGAGGGCTTCGCCCGCGAAGGCCTGGTCAACATCGTCGGCGGCTGCTGCGGCTCGACGCCAGAGCATATCAAGGCGATTGCGCAAGCTGTGGCCAAGCACAAGCCGCGCGAAATTCCGAAACGCGCGCCTCTCATGCGCCTCTCCGGCCTCGAGCCCTTCACGCTCACCAAGGACATTCCCTTCGTCAACGTCGGCGAGCGCACCAATGTCACCGGCTCGGCCAAGTTCCGCAAGCTGATCACCGCCGGCGACTATGCGAGCGCCCTCGATGTCGCCCGCGACCAGGTCGAAAACGGCGCGCAGATCATCGACATCAACATGGATGAGGGTCTGATCGACTCCAAGCAGGCGATGATCGAGTATCTGAACCTCATCGCCGCCGAGCCCGACATCTCCCGTGTTCCGGTCATGATCGACTCGTCCAAGTGGGAAGTCATCGAGGCGGGCCTGAAATGCGTGCAGGGCAAGCCGCTGGTCAATTCCATCTCGCTGAAGGAAGGCGAGGAGGCGTTCCTGCATCATGCCAAGCTGGTCCGTGCTTACGGTGCCGCCGTCGTCGTCATGGCCTTCGATGAGCAGGGGCAGGCGGACACCAAGCAACGCAAGATCGAAATCTGCACCCGCGCCTACAAGATCCTGACCGAAAAGGCGGGCTTGGCGCCGGAAGACATCGTCTTCGACCCCAACATCTTCGCCGTCGCCACCGGCATCGAGGAGCACAACAATTACGGTGTCGATTTCATTGAAGCGACGCGCGAGATCATCAGGACGCTGCCGCATGTCCATGTCTCGGGCGGCGTGTCGAACCTCTCCTTCTCCTTCCGCGGCAACGAGCCCGTGCGCGAGGCGATGCATGCCGTCTTCCTCTACCACGCCATTCAGGCGGGCATGGACATGGGCATCGTCAATGCCGGCCAGTTGGCCGTCTACGAGACGATCGAGCCGGACCTGCGCGAAGCCTGCGAAGACGTGGTGCTGAACCGCCGCGAAGACGCCACCGAGCGCCTGCTGGAACTCGCCGAACGCTTCAAGGGTGCGGCCGGCAAGGAAGCCAAGGAACGCGACCTGAAATGGCGCGACTGGCCGGTCGAGAAGCGGCTGGAACATGCGCTCGTCAACGGCATCACCGAATTCATCGACATCGACACGGAAGAGGCCCGCCAGAAGGCCGAGCGCCCGCTGCATGTCATCGAAGGCCCGCTGATGGCTGGCATGAATGTCGTTGGCGATCTCTTCGGCTCCGGCAAGATGTTCCTGCCGCAGGTGGTGAAATCCGCCCGCGTCATGAAACAGGCCGTCGCCGTGCTACTGCCCTATATGGAAGCCGAAAAGGCGGCCAACGCCGCCAAGGGCATCACCGGCGAACGCGAAACGGCCGGCAAGGTGCTGATGGCGACCGTGAAGGGCGACGTCCACGATATCGGCAAGAACATCGTCGGCGTCGTGCTCGCCTGCAACAATTACGAGATCATAGACCTTGGCGTCATGGTGCCGGCCGCGAAGATCCTCGAAACGGCGAAGGCCGAGAAGGTCGATATCATCGGCCTTTCCGGCCTCATCACGCCGTCGCTGGACGAGATGGTGCACATGGCCGCCGAAATGGAGCGCGAAGGCTTCGATATCCCGCTGCTCATCGGCGGCGCGACGACCAGCCGCGTGCACACCGCCGTGAAGATCCATCCGCGGTATAGCAAGGGGCAGGCGATCTACGTCACCGACGCCAGCCGCGCCGTCGGCGTTGTCTCGAGCCTGCTGAGTGCCGAGATGAAGCCCGGCTTTGTCGAGACCATCCGCGCCGAATACAAAAAGGTCGCCGAAGCCCACGAAAAGGCCGAGGCCGCCAAGAAACGCACGAGCCTGGCTGCCGCCCGCGCCAACGCCCACAGGATCGACTGGTCCGGCTATACGCCGCCCAAGCCGACCTTCACCGGCACCAAGGTCTTCGAAAGCTGGAATCTGGCCGAACTCGCCCGCTATATCGACTGGACGCCCTTCTTCCAGACCTGGGAGTTGAAGGGCCGCTATCCCGATATCCTGAACGACGAAAAGCAGGGCGAGGCCGCCCGCCAGCTTTTTGCCGACGCGCAAGCGATGCTGAAGAAGATCATCGACGAAAAGTGGTTCGCCCCGCGCGCCGTCATCGGCTTCTGGCCGGCCAACGCTGTCGGCGACGACATCCGCCTCTTCACCGACGAGAGCCGCAAGTCAGACCTCGCCACGCTCTTCACGCTGCGCCAGCAGCTTGCCAAGCGCGAGGGCAGGGCGAATGTCGCGCTCGCCGACTTCGTAGCCCCCACCGAAAGCGGCAAGCCGGACTATATCGGCGGCTTCGTCGTCACCGCCGGCATCGAGGAAGTGGCCATCGCCGAACGCTTCGAGCGCGCCAATGACGACTACTCGTCGATCATGGTGAAGGCACTCGCCGACCGCTTCGCCGAAGCCTTCGCCGAACGCATGCACGAAAAGGTCCGCAAGGACTTCTGGGCCTACGCCACCGACGAAACCTACTCACCAGAAGAACTGGCCGCCGAACCCTACCAGGGCATCCGCCCCGCACCGGGCTACCCCGCCCAGCCCGACCACACCGAAAAGACCACACTCTTCCGCCTGCTCGACGCCGAGGCGACCACCGGCGTGACACTCACCGAAAGCTACGCCATGTGGCCCGGCTCCTCCGTCTCCGGCCTCTACCTCAGCCACCCCGAAAGCTATTATTTCGGTGTTGCGAAGGTGGAACGGGACCAGGTGGAGGACTATGCGGCGCGCAAGGGCATGAGCGTGGGTGAGGTGGAACGCTGGTTGGGGCCGGTGCTGAATTATGTGCCGGTGAGCGAGGCGGCGGAGTGAGGCGGCATTTTTCCTTTCAGGTTGAGATGTGATTCCTGAATATTCATGGTAGGTCGGCTTACTTGAGGATATGTTGCCAGTTGATAAGGTTTGGGGAGTTTCGTAGTTTGCAAACTCTTGCTCAGAGATCGTGGATATGTAGCCGTGCGCTGCTTTTAATATTTCTTATTATAGGAGGTTTTGGCATATACAGCTCCTATGACAGAGATTACTTTTTCCTTAGATATAAAGAAAAAGTTGCATTGGATGCTAGCCTCCACGAATTGATCAAGCAACAAAACTTGAAAACCGGCGTCGATGAACTTATTGCCGCTAACAAAGATTGTTGCATGGTGGTACCTTTCATTCAAGGATCAGCACCGCGTACAGTCGATAACAGATCGATCATTACTGTGATGATCGACAAAATAACCTCTCTTCTAGGCCTAGAAAACTACCTTGTGCAGATGTCATTGCATGTAAACGGGGTGGCGATCCGTGCGTCTGCCATTGTCGATGGTAGGGGGAATGTAAGCGACTACAACCCAGATTAGGAGGCGTGAGCGATGAGCTCCGTTTTTTGCGGACGTGTTTACGTGGCGAGACGGCCTCCCGCGTTTCATATCGGGGAGAAGGAGCAACAAGGGTGAAGAACGAGCCTATCATTCTGCCGGCTGATCCAACCGACGCCGAAGACTTCGACGTCAGCGCAGAAGGTCTTGATCGCGGCCAGCGCGCCCGCCTGATCCGCCGCACCCGCACAGCGCTCGGCCTGTCGCAAACGGACTTCGCTGCGCGTTTTCATGTCCCTGTCGGCACCCTTCGCGACTGGGAACAGGCTCGGGCGACCGCTCCGGATTTTGCTATCGCCTATATCCGGGTGATCGCCCAATTCCCGGACATGGTAGCCAAGGCGGTGGCGTAAATTACTCCACCCGCTGCTCCAGCAAATATCGCGTCGCCAGACTGATATACTGCGGGATCCGCTTGTCCCTGTGGGCAAGCAGGGCCTTTCCAATACATGCCAGGAATACACCCTTAAAGATTGTATTTCCCTATATGTAAAAACTTTCCGTTGACGTCCCTGCTGCAATGGGTTACATATGTGTCATCGATCTTTTGCTTGCCGAGCTTTGTCTACCGCGCGATTGGCACCGCGCTTTACGCGAACTTCTCTTTCAAAAATAGTCGGTTTCGACCTGCGCAGCACGAGCTTCGCGGCACCTCAATCTATGCTTTGAAAGGGTTCAACATGACCACTGGCACAGTAAAATGGTTCAATTCCACCAAGGGCTTCGGCTTCATCCAGCCTGACAACGGCGGCGCTGACGCATTCGTTCACATCTCGGCCGTCGAACGGTCGGGCATGCGCGAACTCGTCGAAGGCCAGAAGGTTGGCTTCGAACTTGAGCGCGACGTGAAGTCGGGCAAGATGGCGGCAATCAATCTTCAGGCCGCATAAATAGAAATCCGCTTCCCTTTGACCACGGATGTACTGGCACTGCCGGAAGCTGTTTCATCAAGGCCAGGCGTTTTGCCTGGCCTTTTCGTTTCGGCACTTACGCTGAAACCAACGAGGTTTTCATGACCCAGACCTATAGCAAATCCCGCCAGCAGGCGGAGCGTGCCTTCAGCAACATTCAGACGCAATTCTTTGCGAAGAATGACGCGGTAGAGGAACTCGCATCCGTCACTTACGCGCGGGATGCCAAGACTCTCCGCCTGAGAGAGGCACGCATCGCCAAAGAGGTCGCCGATCGTTTATCGGCAACCTCCAGTCTCATCGCAAAGCGCGCCAAAATGCGCTGATCTCTCCCTTCACTCGTTGTTAGGATAAGAATGAAGAACGCCAGAAACAAAGACCTTGCCGACCGTAACACCGCATCCGCCGACGCCAAGGCGGCAATGCTTGCTGCCTACCGTGCAGCAAAGACAGCCGCAGAGCCCGACAGGCTGGCAAGACAGGCCGAAAGAACGGCAAACGCGGCAGCGCGTGAAGAACGACGCCTTGAACGTGAACGCGTGAAGCTCGAAGAGCGGACGCGCGCCGAGACCGAAGCCGCAGAACGGCATGCCGCAGCCGAGGCTGCCGCCACCGCCGAGATCGAGGCCCGCGAGGGTGCCGAAAAGGCACGGATCTCGCGCGTGATCGAAGACGAGGCAGAACGCAAAGCCAAGCGCGACCAGCGCTACGCCAACCGCAAGGCCCGGCAGGCCTGACAATCCTGCTCTGCGGCCGGACCTGGATTGAGTGCCGGTCGCGGCCTCTATCGGGAAGCTGCGGCGCCCGAACGCCGCAACTCTTTAATCCTCACCCGATATTCTGCATCTGCGCCGCCCCTTCATGCAGGAAACACGCCTTGTTGAAGAGACCCAGATCGACAAGGTTCGGGAGCCGGATGTCACGGATATCGGGAAGCGGTTTGCTGGACGGATCGAAAGACCTGTCGATCTGCGAGATGAAGCCGAGGATGGTTCCACTCGTCATGGCGAATGCGCCAAGGCTCACGATCTGTTGCGGCAGCGCTGGCTTGCTCCGCATCTGGTCGAGAATTTGCAGGTAATCGATCACCGCCACGGTTCCCGCCGGCGCGCCGGAGAGATGCCGGATGATATAGTCGGCGCAGATCTCCTCCGACGTGACGATTTCGACCTGATTGGACAGAGCATCCGCACCGGCGCTGCGGGCGCGCAGATGGTCTCGCGCTTCCTTCTCCGTGAACTCCAGCGTGAACAGAACCGCCTTTCGCTCAAGGCGCACGGCATCCAGCAAAAGCTGAAGACCGAGCGCCGTCTTGCCCTGTCCACGTCGCCCCGCCAAAAGCAACATGTCGCCGGGCTCCAGTTGAGAGAGTAAAGTCTTGGAAAGCGGCCCGGCCGCGGCATGCGCCGAAAGCAGGCTCCAGCGCGCAAAACCTTCTTCGCGGGCAACCGTATCCAGTGCCTGATGCAGCGGAACACGGCCGTCCCGGACCATGAGTTTGGCGCGCCGCTTGAGCTGATAAATGGGTGCAGAAAGCTTCATCAAAACCTCCATTGCGAGCCAAAACGCAATCCCTCCTCATGCGATGCTCGAACAGATGGTTCGACGTTTGTCAGTCACCCTGCATGTCAGATGCTTTCCCGAAAGGAGGGAGGGAGGCTTGGGATGAGCCGGGGAGATTGGTAGTCAAAGGGGCGATTCGGTGCAAGGTATCCCAAGAGTGGCGATCTAGGTTGCAGTGTTGTCTTGACTGTATCGCATTTGCGATACATATTTCATGTGTGTAACCGGGGCACCGCATCATGACCGCCCATACCAAGATGATCCACGTCCGCGTTGACGACGACCTGCGCGAAGAGGCTTCTGCCGTGCTTGAGTCCTTCGGCATGTCCATGTCGGACGCCGTTCGGATTTTCCTCCACCGTGTCGCGGCAACGCAGGGCTTTCCGCTGGAGCTGAAAGTCCCCAATGAGGAGACAAAGGCGGCTCTTGAAGAGGCGAGGGCGATGCGTCTGGCGCGGAAGGCGCGTTTTGCGACGCCACACGAGCTTTTCGATGACCTCTCCGGCAAATGAAAAAGTCCGGTAACGATCGGCGCGCACCTCTGCCGCGTACGTCGGATTACACGAAGCAGTTCCGCAAGGATTGGGATCGCTACAACAGGGCCGGCAAAGTTGACATGAGCCGGGCTATCGAGTTGATGACCCTGATCATTCTGAAATCGCCCCTTGGGCCGGAATGGTCCGATCACCAGTTGAGCGGCAGCGAATGGGGCGGTGCGCGCGAGGCCCATATCGGCGGAGACTTCCTGCTCGTCTATTCCGCTGACGATGAATTCGTGGAATTCGTTCGTCTCGGTAGTCACTCCGAATTGTTTGGCCGATAATCACCCAACAAAACTTTGTCCTCCCACGTCATGCCCATGTCGCAAACGACATCGCGCAGCCCTTTGTCCTGTGGTCATATCGCGATGCTTGAGGTGCCGGGGGACGGGAGGTCTTCCGGAGAATTGGGAAGCCGGTTCGGGTTCATGAAACCCTATCCCGGCGCTGCCCCCGCAACGGTGGCGGAACTGAAAGGCGCGATGGGAGCCACTGGACGGTGCGTCCGGGAAGGTGTCGCGTCAGTCCTGAACAGGGACGGTTCCGGAGCCCGGAAACCAGCCGCAGGCGCATGAACCCGGACTGATCGCGGTGGGCGATCGGGAGGCGGATGCTTGGCGACGGCGTTTTCACGCCTGTCTCGCGCGCGGCAATCGTTTCCTTCCCCCAAAGCGTCAAACCTTTGCGACGAAAAGGACAAACGATGGATATCCGCGCCGACATGCTTTCGCGCCTTCAGGGCCGACGCCCGGGCTTCACGCTCGACCGTCCCTTCTATCTCGATGCGGATTTTCACAAGCTCGATCTCGAGCATATCTGGTACAAGGACTGGCTCTTCGTCGGCCATGACTGCGAGCTTGCCAAGCCCGGCGATTACATGACGGTGCAGATCGGCGAATACCCGATCGTCATCGTCCGCGCCGATGATGGCCGCATCAATGCACTGCACAATTCCTGCCGCCATCGCGGCTCGCGCGTCTGCACCGAGCATCGCGGCTCCGCCACCAAGCTGGTCTGCCCCTATCACCAGTGGACCTACGATCTCGAAGGCAAGCTGCTCTATGCCCGCCAGATGGGCGACAATTTCGATGGCGCGGAATTCGGCATGAAGCGCGTCGCCTGTGAAACGGCTGGCGGCTATATCTTCGTGTCGCTCGCCGACCAACCGATGGATTTCGGCCCCTTCCGCGCGCTGATGGAGCCCTATTTCCTGCCGCATCGCCTGCGCGAGGCGAAGGTCGCCTATGAAAGCACCATCATCGAAAAGGGCAACTGGAAGCTCGTCTGGGAAAACAACCGCGAATGCTATCACTGTGCCGGCAACCATCCGGAACTCTGCAAGACCTATCCGGAAGCCCCTTCGGCCACCGGCGTCTCGGGCGCGGATGATGATCCGGAAACGGTCGAGCATTGGGCCAAGTGCGAGGAGATCGGCCTGCCGAGCCGCTTCGTGATGGACCAGGCCGGCCAGTTCCGCGCCGCCCGCATGCCGCTGCTGCGCGATGCCGTCAGCTACACGATCTCGGGCCGCAAGGCCGTGCAGATGCGCCTTTCCGACAGCGTCAACATGGACCGCATCGGCACGCTGCTGCTCTTCCATTACCCGACAACGTGGAACCACGTCCTCTCCGATCACGCCGTCACTTTCCGTGTGCTGCCGATCAGCGCGACGGAGACGGCGGTCACGACCAAGTGGCTCGTCCACAAGGACGCCGTCGAAGGCATCGACTACCGCCTTGAAGAACTGACCCATGTCTGGACCGAGAC
This sequence comes from Hyphomicrobiales bacterium, assembly GCA_900466575.1. GTDB lineage: Bacteria > Pseudomonadota > Alphaproteobacteria > Rhizobiales > Rhizobiaceae > Ensifer_A. The sequence goes on from UBMP01000002.1 coordinate 151,670, forward strand.
CAACGACCAGGACCGCCAGATCGTCGAGGAAAATGCCCGCGGCATCGCGTCGCCTGCCTATCAGCCCGGCCCCTATTCGGAAGTGCATGAAGGCGGCGTTGCCCAGTTCGTCGAATGGTATTCCGATTTCATGGTCGAGCGGCTGACCGGCCGTCCGCGCCTGCGCTCCGTGGCTTGAAGAAGGTCTACCGCCCATGAACATGCAGCCGCTGATGGGGCAGACCCCCGATGCGCTTCATCTCGATGAGCTGAAGCCTTGGAACTCGGCGCGGCAGATGCTGGTCTGCCTCTCCGTGGCCGATGAAGCGCCGGATGTGAAGACCTTCACCTTCGCCGTCGAAGGCGGCGGCTGGTTCCGCTATGCGCCGGGCCAGTTCATCACGGTCGAGCTGCGCGCCAAGGGCGGCGACCTGCATCGTACCTACACGATCTCGTCCACGCCCTCGCGGCCTTACGCGCTGTCGATCACGGTCAAGGCGCAGCCGACCAGCATCGGCACGCGCTGGATGTTCGAGAATATCAGGCCCGGCAGCCGCATGCGCGCCTATGGCCCGTCCGGCCATTTCACTCTGACGCGGCCGCTGGCAAGCAAGTATCTCTTCGTCTCCGCCGGCTCTGGCGTCACGCCCATGATGTCCATGCTGCGCTGGCTGGCCGATTGCGCGCCGATGACGGATGTGACCTTCCTCAACGCCTCGCGCCGCCCGGAAGAAATCGTCTTCCGCAGCGAGCTGGAACTGCTCGCCACTCGCATGCCGAACCTCAAGCTCGGCTTCATCCCGGAAGCAGCCACCACGGCGTCGCCCTGGGCGGGTTTGACCGGCCGCATTGATCGCACGAAGCTGCAGCTCCTCGCACCGGATTTCCTCGCCCGCGAAACCTTCTGCTGCGGCCCAGATCCGTTCATGAAAGCCGTCAGCAGCCTCCTGCGGTCGGAAGGCTTCGACATGGGCCACTACCATCAGGAAAGCTTCGGCCTGGCACCAACCCCAATCTCTCCCCTTGAGGGAGAGATGTCGGCGAAGCCGGCAGAGAGGGTTGCCAAGGAAGGCCTCACCATCGATTTCCTCTCCACCGGTGAATTCGTTACCTGCGAGCCGGGGGACACCGTGCTCAAGGCCGCGCGCTCCGCCCATGTGCGCATTCCGGCCGCGTGCGAAAGCGGCATGTGCGGCACCTGCAAGGTCAAGAAGCGTTCGGGCGAGGTCGAGATGCACCACAATGGCGGCATCACCACCCGCGAGATCGACGAGGGCTATATCCTCGCCTGCTGCTCGCGTCCCTTGAGCGGCCTCGAAATCGAGGCATGACGGTCGTGGGCGAGGGGATTTCCAGTCAGGCTGAGACGCCGGAAGCTCTGTTCCTCGCGTGGCTCTTTGCCCAGCCGCAGGGTGCGGATATCGCTGCCGCGGCGAGGATGGAGATTGCCCGCGTGGCGCGGATCGAGATCGCCGATGAGACACGAACGCGACTGGCTGCATTGCTGATGCAGGCCAGCGTGATGCCGCAAGGTGCAAGCCGCAGGGGGCGACGGCAGCGGCATTGACGTGGCCGCTTGCGCGATCATTCGAGACTTGTATCTAGTCTCTTGGAATAACTTATTAATTCTCCTTGCGCCCGATAAATACAGCCTGGGAGCTAATCCACCACGGCGCACGTGGCCATGGAAGGCAGAATTGCTGTTCAATCGCAAAATACTTTTGTATTTGCTTCTCGAGCCACCTGAAATCAAATCCTTTGTGAGAGGAATTCCTGCTAGGGGTTCTCGGTATGGGTCTTCCCAGAGTAGCCGCGACCATTTCGCCGATGCTCGTGTCGCTAAAACGGCGATGAAGTATCATCCTGGAAACCTCTTTGACTGGTAGAATAAGTCCGTACATGATCGGCACGGTGATCAGCAGGCGTCCTGAAGGATTCAGCGCCTGTTTCGCGCCAGTTAAGAAGTCGCTTAGTTCTTCATCAGTGAGATGTTCAGCGACTTCCAGGGCGACAATCAAATTCGCCTCATTTGCAGGTATATCGTGGATGGACGAAATTCTATTTATCGCCGGAAATACAACTTCCATATAGGGTTCAATTGCGACCTTCCGCACATCCGGTCTCCGCGACCCTATCTGATGCAAAAATCGACCATCACCGGCGCCAAAATCCGCCAGATAGCCATTCTCTGGCAACAAGTCTTCGGCCAACTGAAGTGAGGCCTTATATCTACTGCGATGGGCAAAACGAGCAATGGGATTGGGATTGTTGAAGGTCTGTCTATCATAGGATACCGATTTATTCATGCGTGAAATCCCCCTTTAAGAACGACCGATTTATAAGTCGCATCTATCAGTGATAGTAAACTCTTTGCGAGAGTTTTTTATTTTTACACGTATAAGATTTATCCGCAATGAGCTTTCCACGCAGAGCTAAGCTTATATTCGCTGCCGCGAATCCCCTTATCCCACGCACAATTCGGAACTTCGGGGCTCTATTTCCCGCCCCGCGTAAAGATTCGATTCAGCTTTTGCCGGTAAAACTTTGTTAGCAATTCCGTCATGCCAGCGTTTGTCATGCTGCAGGGCGGGCCGAATGTCCTGTTTGTATAGAGTGACGATGTTCATGCGTTTGCCCGCCGGTCTTTTGTATCTCGGCCTTCTGGCAACCCTTGCCGGCTGCCAGTCCCAATCCACCAGTGATGTGCTGTCGGTCGGCACGTCGTCGGAAAAGACGGGCGCCATCCGCATGCCGGCGACGAACATTCCGTCTGCCGCCGCCACCAGGACCGCCCGCGCGCCGATCGCGCCGCCGGCCGCCGTTCCCGTCGGGGATACCCCGCCCGCGCTCGCCATGGCCACGCCGCCCCAGCCGCCCGTGCCGTTTGAAAATGTCCAGCCGCAGTTGATCCCGGCCGTCGCCGAGCCGATGACGCGACCGACCGCGCAAAAGGCCAATTTCGTGATCCCCACAAGCCCGACAGGGGCGAGCACGTTTCATCCGCGCAGCCGCATGCCGATCTACAGCCAGCGCTTCCGCGATGCCAAGCCGATCAATTTCGGCCGCCATTCGCCGCGCGCCTACGAGGTCCACGGCGTCGACGTCTCCCGCTGGCAAGGCAATATCGACTGGCGCAAGCTGCGCGAACAGGGCGCCAATTTCGCCTTCATCAAGGCAACCGATGGCGGCGACCATACCGACCCGATGTTCCGCACCAACTGGAACGGCGCGAAGGGTGCGGGCCTGAAGCGCGGGGCCTATCATTTCTTCTACTGGTGCCGCACGGCGGGCGAACAGGCCGACTGGTTCATCCGCAACGTGCCGCGCGATCCTGAAGCATTGCCGCCCGTCATCGACGTCGAATGGAACCACGATTCCGCCTGCCGGCAAAAGCTCAGCCCCAAGCTGGTGCGCGAGAAGATGAAGGTCTTCATGGAAAAGGTCGAGCGTTACTACGGCAAGCGCCCGATCATCTATACCGCACCGGATTTCTATGAAGACAACCTGCAGGGCGCCTTCGCCGAATATCCCTTCTGGCTGCGCGCCGTCGCCGAGCACCCGTCTAAGGTTTACCCGAACCGTCGCTGGGTCTTCTGGCAATATTCCGGCTCCGGCCTCTCCCACGGCGTCCAGGGCCGTATCGACCTGAACACGTTCTACGGCAGCGCCGAGGATTGGCACCGGTGGGTGGCGTCGAACTGAGGGCCATCAAGCGTCTTCGTTGCGGGTCAGCTCGTCGGGCGCATAGGCGTCCCTCTGCCGTGCATCTCTGATTGCGGCAATCTCGAGAACGCCGTTCTTAAGCCGCACTGTCATAACGAGAGGCGGCATGCTGACCTTTCGCGTTCCTTCAATCAGGCCGCGCTCGCTCATCTCCGGGAAGGAGGAGAGGAGGCGCTTCTGACGCTCAAGACGTTCGATCAGGTTGCGCGCAGCGGCGGGATTGATCTCGGCTAATTCGGCGATGCGGTTCAAGAACCAGCGCTCCGCCGATTTTGAGAGGCGAACTGGAGGCATCAGCCGGCTCGCAGGGCACGCCGTCCATCGGCAGCGGCAACGAGCTTCCGCGCCTTTTCGAGAACATCATCCAGATCAGCGCTCTGCCCACGATCCAATTCCTCCAGACCTTTGGCATCCGCGAGAATTTCAGCTCCTTCTGAGGCCAAATAGGCCGCGAGCGCCTTCTGCATCACCCATGTCCGGTCCCGATCCAGCACTTCTGCGATACGGTCGAATTCCCCCACAAGCGATGTCGGCAATCGCAAGGAGACCTGCAACTTTTCCTGTTTTGTCATGATCTCACCATGTCACGCAATGAATGACAGTGTATCCCACCGTGCGACGCCGCGAAAGTGCTGCGGAACCCTCAATGCTCTCCGTGGCTCAACCTGATCCGCCGCACCGTCCACCACACGCCCGCCACCGCCACCGGCACGAAGAGCCCCGTTGCGATTACCGGGTCGATGGGCAGATCCTCATGCGGGATCGCCTTGATGAAGTAGCCGAACAGTCCGACGACGTAATAGGAGATGGCCGCCACCGACAGGCCTTCGACGGTCTGCTGCAGGCGAAGTTGCATTTCGGCGCGCTTGTTCATGGTGTTGAGCAGGTCTGAATTCTGCCGCTCCAGCTCCACATCGATCCAGCTTCTGATGAGACTGGTGGCGCGTGCGAGCTTGCGCGACAGGTTCGCCTGCCGCTCCTCGATCGACTGGCAGGTGCGCATGGCGGGCGCGAGCCGCTTCTCCAGAAACGAACCCAGCGTCTCGAACCCTGGCACGGAAGTTTCGCCCAGCGCCCGGATGCGCTCCTGCACGATGCCGTAATAGGCCCGGCTCGCGCCGAAGCGGTAGAGGCTGAGCGCGGCATTGGCTTCGAGTTCCGCTGCAAGCCGCGTCACTTCCGCCAGCATCCGGTCGGCCTTGGAACGCGCCTCGGTGCGCATGTCATGCGTGAGCCCCGTCAGCCCGTCCTCGATGCGGCGGATTTCGGGCGAGAGCGTCTGCGCCAGCGGCAGGCCCAGCATGGCGAGCGTCCGGTAGGTCTCGATATCGAGAACGCGCTGCACCAGCGCGCCGGTGCCCGCCTGCGTCATCCCCTTGTCGATGACGAGAATCTGCGTCAGCCCGTCGCCGTTCTGGCGGAAATCGGTGAAGATCTCGGCCTGTCCGTCCTTGACGATGGAATGGCAGAGGCTCTGCGGCTCGAATTGCGCAATCGCCGCACGCGCTGCCTCGTCGTCGGGGCGGATTTCCAGCCTGATGCCCGAAATCAGCGAGCCGGGCGCCGAAAAGCTGCTGCCGAAGGGATGCACCGGCACCTCGCCGCCGAACATCTCCGGTGGCGGCGCGTCCCAGAACCAGGTCGAAAACTCGGTATGCCGCTCCCACCGCAGCGTGCCTGCGCCCCATGAGATGGCATGATGCCGCGCCTCGCGCGAGGGCAGTGCTGCCCCCCGCTCGCGACAGATGCCCGCCATCACCGCATGATCCACCCCCGACCCGCCATCCGACATGAAGGCGAGCTGCAGGATCACGCGCGGCGAGGTCACCAGCGCATAAGGCCTCGAATGGATTTCCCCCAGCGCGCTCGCCCGCTCCGGCGAAACCGGAAAATTGAATGCCTGCTCGCCCATGCACGTCCCCCGAAGCTTGGGTATTCAAGTGCGGGTAGTCTTAGAGGGGGAGTTTGACGTGTGCAACTGCGGTGAAGGGTCGCGTTGTGGCGAAGGCGGATTCTTATCCTCTCCCCTTGTGGGAGAGGAAGGGAAATCAGAATCTTAGCTTCAGCTAAGTGCTAGATTTTCCAAGTGAGGGGTTTGTCTCGTTGGCTGGAGCGGCAATGACCCCTCACCGAGCTTGCCTCGCCAATCGGCTGACGCCTCTCGGGTGGCAAGCTATCCTCTCCCACAAGGGGAGAGGACGGGCGTCACCCCCACACCCCCGTCACCCGCACATCCCCCACCTTGATCCCGTTCCAGTTCCGCATCTCGCTGTTGGCCATGCCCATCAGCTTGCCCTGAACCTCCGGCTCATCCTTGAAGAACCGCGCCAGCGTCGCTGCCACCATGCTTTCGGCAGCCCGCGTTGCGCCGTCGTCGCATTTCATCGCCATGGCGATGCCCTGTTCGGGCAGGGCGGCGACGAAGACGCCTTCGGCGCCGGTCTTGGCGAAGATGCGGCCGGGGGCGGCCTGCATCAGCGCGGTGCAGGCGCGGTTCGTGCCGGCGACATACCAGGGTTCGGCCATGCAGGCCTGCATCAGGCGTTTCGCGGATTTCGCGCGGATCGGTTCCAGCCCAACGCCCGTCGTCATCTTGGCGAAGCCATGCGCCAGCCCTTTCAGCGGGCTCGCATAGGTCGGGATCGAGCAGCCGTCGACGCCGCAATTGTCGTGGCCGAGGATAGAGCCGGTGAGGTTTTCCATGATGCCGCGAATTTCCGCCTGCAGCGGGTGGTCATAGCCGACATAGCCCTTCGTCTCCGTGCCGGTGTGGCAGCAGGCGCAGATGAAGCCGGCATGTTTGCCGGAGCAATTGTTGTAGAGCTGGCCGGGCTTGGGACCATGCGAGGCCTGCTCGATCAGCACCGGTTGCTGGAACGACCAATGCGCCCCGCATTCCAGCGTATCCTCATCACGGCCCGCAGCCTTGATCATCGCCCGCGCAAGCTCCGCATGGCCGTCCTCGCCGGAATGCGAGGAGCAGGCGAGCGCCAGTTCCTTGTCCCCGAAGCCATAGGCCTCTGCCGCGCCGCTTTCCATCAGCGGCAGCGCCTGCATCGCCTTGCACGACGAGCGCGGAAACACCGGCGAGTCGACATCGCCCGCCGAAAAGACAATGCTGCCGTCGCCATCCACGACAACGACCATGCCCCGATGCCGGCTCTCCACCACATCGCCGCGCGTGACTTCCACCAGAACCGGATTGGCCATGATTTGCCTCCTGAGCGTGTTTCCTTCGTGTCACGCCTTATGGGAGGAAACGAGGGGGGAAGGCAAGGGGAGGTGTCATCATGGCGCCTCGACGTGAGCCTCCGGCGGAGGCGTCCGACCGAGGAAGGCACGATGTTCGCCGGCTTCCGTCAGGCGCAATTCTTGAACCCGGGGTCTGCCAGAGTCATTGGCGCAGTTTTCTCCGTTTACAGACCGGGCAGCCTTCCTCAATTTTCTGAATGTCGGGGGCTGCGGTGCGCAAATTCGTCATGGATACGATATCTTCAAAATCAGTTTTCGCTTATTAAGAATGGAAAAAATCATGAAATTTCAAAGATATATTCCAGTCGCAACAGGCCTTTTGCTCTTGTATCCCTTCGCATCCTCCGTTCAAGCCGAGCAGAAGGCGGCGGCCTATGCCGTGGTCGAGCTGGACGTGCGCGACCCCGAGAAATTCTCGAAGGAATTCTTTCCGCTCGCCGCCAAGATCTTTGCCGAGGCGGGCGGAAGCTTCGTGGTCAAGCCGTCGCCCCCAACGGCCATCGACGATGTCGCGCCAAAGCGCGTCGCCATCATCCGCTTCGAAAGCGTCGAAAAGGCCAAGGAGACGTTCGCCTCGAATGCCTATCGTGACGCCCGCAAGATCGGCGACAAATATGCCAGCTTCCGCATTTTTGTGCTCGAGGGTGCGGCGCCTTAGCCTATGGAGGAAGCTAACTTTGACCAAGTGAGAGCGCTAGTGAGATTCGTGAGATCACTACGCAGGAACCTTTTTTCGCCCAGATTAATCGTTTAGGTTGTGCTGTGGTGTTCATTGTAGCGGAAGGGCTTATGCGGATTTCTTGGCTCGTGGCTGGATTTGCGCTCCTGTTCTGGGGGGTCGGCGGAGCGGCAAAAGGCTGTTTGATGGATCACCCTCTGGACCTCGACGATATCAAATACGCTGATGTGGTCATGATAGGGACAATCAAGGACTATCGCCTGGTGCTTGATCGGCCCTTCGCGCGATTTGAGTTCGTGCCGGATAACGTTCTCAAAGGCGAGGTAGGCCGTGAGGTGGCGGTGGCGTGGGCCAACTCTACGTTCGTGTTACCGAAGACAATGCCCTCCGGTGCATATCTGATTGCTCTGAAAGGCGCACATCCGCAGCTTCCGCCGATGCCTCGTTCATCGCCAGCATTTTTGCCCAATCCGGAACCTGCCCTCTTTACGGTTTTGCAAGCGCCGTGTGCCAGCGCGTTCATGTTCGAGGTGGGCAGTAAGGAGGCTGAATTGGTCAAGCAGAAGCTGGCAGTTTGGCGCCCCTGAACGCGAACGGATTTATGTACGTTGACACTCAATGAGCGCAACGTTCACTGTTCGATAATGTCTGCTCGATAGACGTCGAACATCTAGCGCTTGAGGCCCCCGGGAGCCTTCTTCATGCTGTCCACCGTCCGCTTTGTCGCGCGCCATCCGGTGCTGCGCGTCTATGCCCTTCTGTTGTTCGTTTCGGCTTGCGCCGGCGGGGCGATGCATCCGTATATGGCGCTGGTCGCCATCGACACGTTGCATATGAGCGGGCAGGGCTTTGCGCTGACCATGTTCGTCTCGACGCTGACAAGCCTCGTCTTCGGCGTGACGATCGGCATCGTGTCGGATTTCGCCGGCAACCGGAAGCGGCTGATGGCAATCCTCATGCTGCTCGGCGTCGCCGGTGCAGGGCTCGTCTGGCTGGTGCAGGAAGCAGGCATCTTCGCCCTCTCGCTCATCCTCATCCTGCCGTTCGCGAATATTGCGCCGCTGGTCTTTGCCGGAACGCGCATGGAGGTGGACGACATGGAACCGGGGGAAGCCGCCTCGGTCAATTCGATCATCCGCACCACGATGTCGGCGGCATGGGTGATCATTCCGGTGGCCGTCGCCTTCGTACTGCAATCGGGCGGCTTCGGCGTGATGAATGTCTGGCTGGTGACGGCGCTGCTCTTTGCCACTTGCCTGGCTCTCGTTCTTCTGTTCCTGCCGCAGAGCGCGCGGGCAGGTGCCACGCGTGGCGGGCTCGGCGTCTATTTCGCGGCGCTGAAGGAACTGGCCCATCCCGGCATCTTCCTGCGACTTCTCGCCGTCTCGCTGATCGTTTCCGGTGAGTGGCTCAACGGATATCTGCAGACTCTCGTCATCAAGACGGTCCTGGGCGGCTCGCTGTCGGATGCCGGTTTCATGGCCAGCGGCGTGGCACTGATGGAAATTCCTTTCATGCTGGCCTGGGCCTCCGGATTGCGCAGGCTTGGCGCCGTCAACACGATCCTGGCCGGTGCAGTCCTCTACGCGACCTATCTCGTCCTCATGGGCTCGGCGACCGCCGTCTGGCAGGTCCATGCGCTGATCCCGCTGGCGGGCGCAGGCGCCGCAGCCCTTCTGTCTGTGCCGCTGTCCTATTTTCAGGACCTCTTTCCCGGACGCCCGGGCCTCGGCACCTCGCTCTCGCCGATCGAGGGTTTCATCGGCACCGGCGCCTCGGCCGCCATCTTCGCAGTCGGCACCCACGTCACGACCTATCAGGGCACGGCCTTCCTCGGTGCGGCGGTCATGCTGGTCGCTGCGCTGATGCTGGTGGCGGTGGAACGCCTCGTGCCGCGCGGTTGATGGCGGTGCTTGAAGCGACCCCGCGAAAGGTCTAACGAACGACCTTCGGGAGTTTCTTCATGCGATCCACCATCCGCTTTGTCGCGCACCATCCGGTGCTGCGCATCTATGGTCTGTTGATGTTCATTGCCTCCTCCGGGAATGCCTGCATCCAGCCCTATCGCGCCCTCATTGCGATCGACACGCTGCATATGAGCAAGCAGGGCTTTGCCGCGATGATGTTCTTCTCGACACTGACGGCGCTGGTCTTCGGGGTCTGCATCGGCATCGTCTCCGATTTTGCCGGCAACCGGCGGCGGCTGATGGCGCTCCTGATGGCCATCGGGGTTGTTGCGGCCATGCTGGTATGGACGGTCGAGACGGCCTGGATGATGGCGCTGGTCGTCATCTGCCTGCTCCCCTTTGCCAACATCAACCCGCTCATCTACGCCGGCACGCGCATGGAAGCGTCCGATCTCGGTCCGCGTGACGCGGCCTCCGTGAATTCCGTCGTGCGAACGACCATGTCTGCCTCCTGGGTGTTCATTCCGGTGGCCGTTGCGCTCGTGCTGGAAACCGGCGGCTTCGGCGTCATGAATGTCTGGGCTGTCATGGCGGTCCTCTTCGCCCTCTGCCTCGCGTTGGTTCTGCTGTTCCTGCCGGATACGGCAAGGGCGGGCTCCGCGCCCGGCGGGCTCTCCGGTTTCAAGACGGCGCTTCGGGAACTGACCCGCCCGGCCATTCTGCTCCGTCTCATCGCGGTCTCGCTGCTGACCTCGGCCAACTGGCTGAACGGCTATATTCAGGCGTTAATCATCAAGACGACGCTGGGCGGCTCTCTCGGCGATGCCGGCTTCATGGCGAGCGGCATCGCGCTGATGGAAATTCCCTTCATGCTGGCCTGGGCCTCGGCGCTTCATCGCCTGGGGCCCGTGCGGACGCTTGTGGCAGGTGCGGCCATCTATGCCGCCTTCCTCATCGGCATGGGGATATCGACTAGCGTCTGGCAGATCCACGCATTGATCCCGGTCGCCGGTGCAGGCGCGGCGGCGATCCTTTCGGTGCCGATCTCCTACTTCCAGGATATGTTTCCGGGCAGACCTGGGCTCGGCACCTCGCTCTATCCGATGCAGACCTTCCTGGGCACCGGGGCTGCCGCGGGCATTTTCGCTGCGGCAGCGCACTTCACCAGCTATCAGGGCACGGCCATCGTCGGTGCCGGCGTGACCCTTGTGGCCTCCGTCCTTCTGCTTGCGGTGGAACGCCTCGTGCCAATGGAAGGACGCGCCTGACGTCGCATCCGATATGCGGGACCACGGAGGGGGAAACCTGTGCATAACGAAGCCGTATAATATTCGTTAATTCTAAATTAAGCCCGGCGGGTCAATCTCCCCGGTCATGACCACGGGTGAGGATTGATGGCGCACGGACAGTCAAGCAAAGGATCGGCAAAGGAAAGGTCGGGGGTCGAGACGCTGTCAGACGCTCTCGGCAGTCTTCTGTCCGTCCAGTCGGCCGAGATTGCGCGGCTGATGACACTGGGTTTCGACGCCTGCGCAATTCCTGTTGCGCTTTTTGCGCCCGATGACACGATCGCCTTTGCCAGCGATGCGTATCGCGCGCTGATGAACGTGGCGCCTGAGGCAAAAACCTTTGGCGATATCGTCCGCAAAGCCTACGAGACCGGGCGAGGCCCTGTTCTCTCCATGGAGCCTGACGCCTGGCTCGCCATGGCGGCCTCCCGGCGCCGGGCAAGCGAAGTCCGCTCCTTCGAAGTCGATTTCATGGATGGCTCCTGGTACAAGGTCACCGAAAGCTGTGTCGAGGGCGGCTGGGTCTGGGCGTTCTACACGGATATTACGTCGCTCAAGTCCAAGGAGCAGACGCTGCTGGTCGCGCGCGACACAGCACTGCGTCATGCCGATACCGACCCGCTCACCGGGCTCTACAATCGCCGCTACGGCGTCTCGGAACTGGATCACCAGATTGGCGTGGCTGCCCGCCGGGGCACCGCCCTTTGCGTGGTCCTGATGGATCTCGATCATTTCAAGGCGATCAACGATACGCGCGGGCATCTCGCTGGCGATGCGGTGCTCATGCATTTTGCAGGCGAGGTCGGCCACATGGTGCGGCGCGCCGACACGTTTGCGCGCTATGGCGGCGAGGAGTTCCTGCTGATCATGCCGGAGGCGGACGAACGCGCAGGCTTTACGGCCATCGAGCGCGTCCGCCAGCGTATCGCCGCATCGACTGACGCGAAGCTCGGTCACGGCTACACGTTCTCAGCCGGCATCGCCCGAATGGCGCCGCAAGACGACTTGCAGGCATTGTTGCGCCGTGCGGATTCAGCGCTCTATGCCGCCAAGGACGCCGGCCGGAACTGCACGCGCGTTGCGGACCGGCCGTCCCAGTAGATGGGCCGATGCGCGGGCTCAGATCGTCAGCACGATCTTGCCGATATGCCCGCTCCCCTCCATCATCCGGTGCGCCTCCGCCACCTGTTCCAGCGGCAGCACGGCATGGATCACCGGCGCGACCTCACCGGCATCCAGCTTCGGCCAGACCTTTTGGATGATGGAATCGCGAATGGCTCGCTTTTCGTCGGCGGTGCGCGGACGCAGCGTCGAGCCCATGACGCGCAGCCGCTTCATCATGATGGCGCCGAGATTGGCCTTTTCGGCGGTGGCACCGCCCAGCAGGGCGATGATTGAAAGCCGCCCGTCCTTGCCGAGCGCCCCGATATTCTTGTCGAAATAGGAGCCGCCAATCATATCCAGAATGACGTCGACTGAGCCTGTCTCTTCCTTGATGACAGCGAGGAAGTCCTCCGTCTTGTAATTGATCGCGCGCTTGGCTCCGAGTTGCACGCAGGCGAGGCATTTCTCGCCGGAGCCGGCCGTCGTGTAGACCTCGGCACCGAATGCCTTGGCAAGCTGGATCGCCACGGTGCCGATGCCGCTCGTGCCGCCATGGACGAGGAATTTCTCGCCCGCCTTCAGGTCCGCCATGTCGAAGACATTGGCCCAGACGGTGAAGAAGGTCTCCGGCACGGCCGCGGCGCGCACCGCGTCATAGCCCTTCGGCCAGGGCAGTGCCTGTCCGGCCGGCACCGCGCAATATTCCGCATAGCCGCCGCCATTGGCGAGCGCTGTCACCTTGTCGCCGATGGAAAGGCCCGTTGCGCCTTCGCCAAGTGCCACGACTTCGCCGGCCACCTCCAGCCCGAGGATCGGGCTTGCGCCGGGTGGCGGCGGATAGGTGCCCTGCCGCTGTGCCACGTCCGGCCGGTTCACGCCGGCGGCCTGGACCTTCACCAGCACCTCGCCGGCCTTCGGCTGTGGAACCGGACCCTCGACGATCCGCATGGCCTCCGGCCCTCCGGGGGCGGGCAGATCCACGTGGCGCATGGTTTGGGGCAGGGCAGGCATGGGCGACCTCCGATTGTCTTTTTTCGATCCTTTGACATAGGCATCCCATGAGCCGCCGTCCAGCACCGCAATCCGTTTCAATGCATTCCCGAGGTGACGAGGCGACGCCCGTACGCTGGCCCGACAGCAGGAATCTCATGCTGCTTGTCGAACCGGTGATTTTCAGCCAACTTTTGCCGCAAAATGCGCTCACGCCATGCTGTCGGCATGTTTTTGAGGACAGTCACATGAAACGTCTGATGGTTATGGCAATGATTGCCGTTGGGGCAGGAACATTGGCAGGCTGTGTGGAGTATCCGGGGGATGTGGTCGTAGTCCGCCACAGCGGCTATTACTATTCCGATCCGGGCTATTATCGCGGCGGCTATTATTATCGTGACCGGGGATATTATCCCGCGCCGAGATATGTTTACCGCGAACGCGCTTATTATGCGCCGCGCTATCACGGCGGACATCACCACAGGCGGCATCACCACCATTGGTGAGACGACGGGATAAACCTTCCCATGAAGTCCCGAACGTTTCGCGTAGCAACGTTCGTCCGGCTTCACTGCGCCTAGATCGTCTCGAACAGGACCCCGTCGCGATTGGACTTCACGCGCTTCTTCAGCCCCGCGATATGGGCTGACAGCACGGCCGGATCGCCGAAGACGCGGCCGGCCGGCACTTCTATGATGGCCACCGAGCAACTGAGGAAATCGAAGGCGCGGCGGATGCCGGCCCTGTCCACGCCCTCGATATGGCCCCGTTCGCGGTCTTCCTGCGCGTAAAGCCTCAGCGCGTCATTCTCGAAATCCTCCAGCAGCCGCTCGAAGATCATTTCCAGTTCCTCATTCGACCAGCCCGTCATGCCGGCGAAAAAGTCGTCGCCGCCGACATGGCCGAGGAAGATGGAGGGCGAGAAGAAATAGCGCTTCATCAGTCGGGCAAACAGCGAGATCGCCTCGTCGCCGCGCTGGAAGCCATAGTGATCGTTGAACGGCTTGAAATTGTCGAAGTCGCAATAGCAGAAATGCCGCGTCGTGCCGCCATCCGCCATCGTTTCTTCCAGATAGGAATGGATCGCCTGGTTGCCGGGAAGCCCGGTCAGAGGGTTCTGGTCCTGCGCCTGGCGGACCAGCTTGGCATTGATGATCTTGACGAGCGCTGCTGCCGAAATCACACCCGCATAGCGCATGTTCTCGGTCAGGATCACGCATTTGGCGTCCTCCGTGCCGGAAAACACGGCCATGAGCCGGCTCGAATCCGCGCCGATATCAACAACAGGCGCCGGGTCGATGAAGCGAGCGATCGTGCCGCCATAGAACCGGTTCTGCAGCAGGTCGCGGCCGAAGGGCTGGTAGATATAGCTCTTCAGGCGGGCCTCCTGCACGATGCCGCGCGGTTCGCCGTGGGCGTTGACCACCGGAATGAAGGGCTGGTCGGAATGTTCGCCGAAAATCTCGAACAGTGTCTCGATGGGCGCATCCTCCCGGATCGTCGGCACGGCCTCCACCTGCTGGCGCACCAGCACCTCATCGACCGAACGCCGCACGCGCCGGTTCTGGCCGAGATCGCGCAGATGCGGGAACCCGTCCCGAAATTCGGCCGGCTCCAGCGAGGGCCGCGCCACGAACCAGCCCTGCACGAGATCGATGCCGAGATCGCGGCAGACGAGGAATTCGCCCTCCGTCTCGACGCCTTCGGCAATGACGCGAAGCCCGAGAACATGCGCCATGTCGACGACCGTCTTCGTCACATGCCGCTTGCGGGCCACCGCATCGATTTTCGAAACGAGATGCCGGTCGATCTTCAGATAGTCGAGATCGTAATCGCTGATCAGCTTCATCTCGGCATGGCCGGTGCCGAAATCGTCGACCGCCAGCTTGAAGCCCATGCGTCGCATCTGCCCGACTAGCGCGCCGAAATCGGGGACGCTGGCATTGTCGGAGCGTTCCGACAGCTCGATGCAGACGGAGGAGGGCGAGATCGCATTCTTCTGCAGATAGGCGAGCAGCAGCGGCAGGAGGCGCTGACCGGTCATCAGCAGGCGATGGTCGAGATTGAGGAACAGTGTGCGTTTCTCAAACTCGGCAAGGGCCGTAAATTTGGCAAAGGCCCGCGAATTGGTGAAAAGCTCGAGCTCGGTCAGTTCGCCCGAGAGCGCGAAGGCGTCCAGCAGGGCAGGGGGCGCGTCGAAGCCTAGCTTGTCATGCCCGCGCATCAGCGATTCATAGCCGTGGATCTTGCCCGATACGGTCTCGACGATCGGCTGAAAGGCGGTGTCTAGCGCGGCCTTGGCCAAAGGCATCAGCGCCATCCGGCTATAGGCAGCCGGGTCCTGGCCTTTGAGCGGAAGAATTGCGGGCATGAGAAACTCCAGGGGGGCGTCGGCGGGGTCTGTGAGAATGTGAGGAAGAGTTTCAATAGAAAATGCTCAACAATTCCTTCATCGGATGTGAAACTTCTGTGACGGTTCCACCATATCAGACCTTTGAAATCATTGAGTTTTGCCGTGGTTAACGAGCCATTGACAATCCCGTGCCGGATTTCACGCGAGCGTCAAGATTTTTATTGATTGATGAGTCAATCAAAATTAAACTGGCATCTATCAAGGGGAATTGAGATGCCGAAAATCGGAATGGAGCCAGTCCGCCGCAAGGCGCTTGTGGATGCCGCGCTGAAGGCGATCGGCGACCATGGCTCGCTGGACGTCACCATGCAGGAGATCGCCAAAAGCGCCGGCGTCTCGGCAGCACTTGCCTTCCACTATTTCGGCTCCAAGGAACAATTGCTGCTGGCCACCATGCGCAGCCTTCTCAGGCAGCTGAAGGAAGAGGCGGTCGCCGCCATGCGCCAGGCGGAGACCCCGCGCGGCAAGCTGAGCGCGCTGATCGCCGTGTCCTTCGGCGCGGAACAGTTCGCGGCCTCCACGGTGGCCGCCTGGCTCGCCTTCTATGTCGAGGCGCAGCGCTCGGAAGAGACACACCGGCTCCTGGCGGTTTACGCCCGCCGCCTCCATTCCAACCTTGTCGCGGCCCTGTCGCCGCTTTGTGGCAGGGTCGATGCGCATCATATCGCCGAAGGCGCGGCAGCTCTCATTGACGGCCTCTATATCCGCCGCGCGCTCGATGCCGCGCGGCTCGATGTCCACGGTGCGGTGGCGCTGGTGGAAGATTACGTAACATTGAAATTGAACGCAGCAACCCGCTGAAACGACTCCGAAAAGAAAGAGAGCGAGCCATGCGCGCCCAACCGAAAGCCAGCCATTTCATCGACGGCGAATATGTCGAAGACACCGCCGGCAACGTCATCGAATGCGTCTATCCGGCCACCGGCGAGGTGATCGCGCGGCTGCATTCGGCCACGCCCGCCATCGTCGAGAAGGCGATTGCTTCCGCCAAGGCCGCGCAGAAGGCCTGGGCGAAGATGAGCCCGACCGCGCGCGGCCGCATCCTCTATCGCGCCTCGCAGATCATTCGCGAGCGGAACCGCGAACTCTGCGAACTCGAAACGCTCGACACCGGCAAGCCGATCCAGGAAACCATCGTGGCCGATAGCACCTCCGGCGCGGACGCGATGGAATTCTTCGGTGGCGTCGCACCCGCAGCGCTGAATGGCGAACAGATTCCGCTCGGCGGCGACTGGGCCTATACGAAGCGCGTGCCCCTCGGCATCGTTCTCGGCATCGGCGCCTGGAACTATCCGCAGCAGATCGCCTGCTGGAAGGCGGCCCCCGCGCTGGTCGCCGGCAATGCCTTCATCTTCAAGCCGTCGGAAGTGACCCCGCTTGGCGCGCTGAAGATCGCCGAAATCATGATCGAGGCGGGCCTGCCCAAGGGTCTCTTCAACGTCGTGCAGGGCGACCGCGATGCCGGCCCGCTTCTGGTCAATCATCCCGAGATCGCCAAGGTCTCGCTGACCGGCTCCGTGCCGACAGGCCGCAAGGTGGCGGGTGCTGCCGCCGGCCAGCTCAAGCATGTCACGATGGAACTCGGCGGCAAGTCGCCGATGATCGTCTTTGACGATGCGGACGTTGAGAGCGCCATTTCCGGCGCCATGCTCGGCAATTTCTACTCCGCCGGCCAGGTCTGCTCCAACGGCACCCGCGTCTTCGTGCAGAAGGGCATCAAGGACCAGTTCCTGTCGCGCCTCAAGACCCGCACGGAAGCGATCCGCATGGGCGAGCCGCTGGACGAGGCAACCCAGATGGGCCCGCTCGTCAACCGCTCCCAGCGCGAAAAGGTGCTGGGTTACATCGAGAAGGGCAAAGCCGAGGGCGCGCGTCTTCTCACGGGCGGTGGAATCCCCAACGACGTCTCCTCCGAAGGCTGCTTCGTCCAGCCGACCGTCTTTGCCGACGTCACCGACGACATGACGATCGCCCGCGAAGAAATCTTCGGCCCCGTCATGTGCGTGCTCGATTTCGACCATGAGGACGAAGTGATCGCCCGCGCCAACGCCTCCGAATTCGGCCTCGCCGGCGGCGTCTTCACCGCCGACATGGCCCGCGCCCACCGCGTGGTCGATGCACTGGAAGCCGGCACGGTCTGGATCAACACCTACAACCTCTGCCCCGTCGAAATCCCCTTCGGCGGCGTCAAGCAATCCGGCTTCGGCCGCGAGAATTCGCTGGCCGCGCTGAACCACTATACCGAGCTGAAGACGGTCTATGTCGCGATGGGCAAATGCGAGGCGCCGTATTGATGGGTCTATCCTCTCCCCTTGTGGGAGAGGATAGCTTGCTACCCAAGAGGCGAAGCCGATCGGCTAGGCAAGCTTGGTGAGGGGGCTTTCGTGAATGCACCCCCTCACTTGCAATTTCTGGAGTTTAGCCGATGCGCCGGGCGTCCCGTTCCTGAGTGAAGGTCGGTGGGCGCATCGGCTAAGCCTCCGAAATTGCTTTCTCTCCCACAAGGGGAGAGACGAGGTCGCGCCCTGCGCGGCCCTTGAGAAACAAAAGATACTTGGGTTTGAGGGTCAATCACCATGCAAGCTGATTACGTCATCGTCGGCTCGGGCTCAGCCGGTTCCGCACTCGCCGCCCGCCTCTCGGAAGATGGCCGATATACCGTGCTCGTGCTCGAATATGGCGGCTCGGATGTCGGCCCGTTCATCCAGATGCCGGCGGCGCTCGCCTGGCCGATGAGCATGAAGCGATACAATTGGGGCTATCTCTCCGAGCCCGAGCCGAACCTCAACAACCGCCGCATCACCGCGCCGCGCGGCAAGGTCATCGGCGGGTCGTCGTCGATCAACGGCATGGTCTATGTGCGTGGGAGCGCGGAGGATTTCGACACCTGGGACGAGCTCGGTGCGACCGGCTGGTCCTATGCCGACGTGCTGCCCTATTTCAAGCGGCAGGAGAATTCCAAGGGCGGGCAGCCGGGCTGGCGCGGCACGGATGGGCCGCTGCATGTCCAGCGCGGACCGGCCAAGAACCCGCTGGTGCGCGCCTTTGTCGAGGCAGGCAGAGAGGCCGGTTTCGAGACGACGGAAGACTATAACGGCGAGAAGCAGGAAGGCTTCGGCCTCATGGAGCAGACGATCCATGAGGGCAAGCGCTGGTCGGCGGCCTCCGCCTATCTCAAGCCCGCGCTGAAGCGCCCGAATGTCGATCTCCTGCGCTGCTTCGCCCGCCGGGTCGTCTTCGAAGGCAAGCGCGCCGTCGGCGTGGAGGTGGATCGCGGCGGCAAGATCGAAGTCGTGCGCGCCAATCGCGAAGTCATCGTCTCCGCCTCGTCCTTCAATTCACCGAAGCTCCTCATGCTTTCAGGCATCGGCCCGGCGGCGCATCTGAACGAAATGGGCATCGAGGTCGTGGCTGACCGCCCCGGCGTCGGCGCAAACCTGATGGACCATATGGAATTCTATTTCCAGCAGGTGGCGACCAAGCCCGTCTCGCTCTATTCTTGGCTGCCCTGGTTCTGGCAGGGCGTGGCCGGTGCGCAATGGCTTTTCGCCCGTTCCGGCCTGGGCACCTCCAACCAGTTCGAAAGCTGTGCCTTTGTCCGCTCCGCACCGGGCGTCAAACAGCCCGACATCCAGTTCCACTTCCTGCCCGTCGCCATCTCCTATGACGGGAAGGCCGCCGCCAAGAGCCACGGCTTCCAGGTCCATGTCGGCTACAATCATTCCAAGTCGCGCGGCGCCGTCACCCTGCGCTCGCCCGACCCGATGGCCGACCCGGTCATCAAGTTCAACTACATGAGCCACGAGGAAGACTGGGTAAAGTTCCGCCATTGCGTCCGGCTCACCCGCGAAATCTTTTCGCAAGCGGCTTTCGACCCCTTCCGCGGCCCAGAAATCCAGCCGGGCGAGGGCGTGCAGACCGACGAGCAGATCGACGCCTTCCTGCGCGAACATCTCGAAAGCGCCTATCACCCCTGCGGCACCTGCAAGATGGGCTCAAAGGACGACCCCATGGCCGTCGTCGATCCGGACACGAAGGTGATCGGCGTCGAGGGCCTGCGCGTCGCGGACTCATCCATCTTCCCGCGCCTCACCTACGGCAACCTCAACGGCCCCTCCATCATGACCGGCGAAAAGGCGGCCGACCATATTCTCGGCAAGCCCAGGTTGGCGCGGTCCAACCAGGAGCCATGGATCAACCCGCGGTGGGAGGTGAGCGACCGGTGAGAGGCATTGCTGGACTTTTAACCGCCTGATGCCTATATTTCGCTTGTTGCGTTTATTGCGTATAAATCGAATGGCCATGGGCCGCGTTGAAAAGGTCTCCCTATGCTGGCGCTACTTGATCAGGTTCCTGAACCGCTAACGGCAACTGAGGCTGAATCTGCCATTGCACGGAATGCGGCTGCCAAACTGGACGCGGTTGCCAAATCAAATCAGGATGTGACGGTTCACGTAGAGGGCATGGCGAACATTGCCGTTCCGTTGCCTGCCAAAGCCGTGCAGCTTATGTTGACCGTCCTTGAAGCGATGGCGGAGCAGAAGGCGATTTCGCTGATTCCGCATGAGACGGAAATGACAACGAAGCAGGCGGCGGACTTTCTGAATGTATCGAGGCCTTTCGTCTGCAAGCTCATT
Organism: Hyphomicrobiales bacterium; assembly: GCA_900466575.1. Lineage (GTDB taxonomy): Bacteria > Pseudomonadota > Alphaproteobacteria > Rhizobiales > Rhizobiaceae > Ensifer_A. Next base: position 171,643 of record UBMP01000002.1, read on the forward strand.
GATGATGGAAAGCTGCCTGCGCGCTTGGTCAATCGGCACCGCCGCGTGAAATTTTCCGATCTCGTCGCCTTCGAACGGCAATCTCGTGCGGAACGAAGGGCGGCGATGGCGAACCTCGCCGAGCTTTCGCGGGACTTCGATCTCGAATGATCTCGACCTTCACCGCGCTTTTCGACGCCAATGTATTTTTTGGAGCGAGGCTGACCAGCCTCGTTCTTTTTTTGGCGCAGACGAAGACGTTCCGCGCGCGCTGGAGCGAGGCGATCAACGACGAATGGGTCGCAAACCTGCATAAAAAGAAGAATATCCCGCTCGAAAAGCTGGAGCGCAGACGAGCGCTGATGAATGCAGCGGTCTTGGACTGCCGAGTGACGGGCTACGAGTCCTTAATTGAAGGTCTAGAGCTTCCGGACCCGGAAGACCGTCACGTTCTGGCCGCTGCTATCAGGGCGCAAGCCGATGTCATCGTGACATTCAATCTTGCAGATTTTCCATCTGAAAAGCTTGATCCGTTGGGATAACAGCCGTTCATCCAGATGCGTTCATCACTGATCTTTTCGGTATTTCTTCCGAGCTTTTTGTCGGGGCCATCCGCGAGGATTTCCTGCATTACAAGTCGCCTGCGTTAGCTTTCGATGAATATCTCCAGTCCCTTCTAAGAGCGGGGCTTCCGCAAACTGCGGCCCTGATCGAAAGCCTGCGCATTCTGATCGAGCCGGCTTAGCGCACCCACCTCACCCCCGCCGCATCTCCGACGGCAGCATCCCGAATGCCTCCCTGAACTGCCCCGCCAGCCGGCCCAGATGCCAGATGCCATGGCGCGCGGCGATGTCGCCGATGCTGTCGCTGCTGGATTTCAGTGCGCGGCGCACCGCATCCAGCCTCACGACGGAGATGTAGGCGTGTGGGCTCATGCCGACGGCGTCCTGGAAGGCGTATTCGAGCGTGCGGCGGCTGACATTCAGGCGCTTCTGCAGGCGCGGCACGGAGACGGTGTCCAGCGCGTCGTGGATCGTATCGCGTGCCTGCCGGAAGAGAGCTGCGCGGCGGTCGAGCGAGGGCAGGCGGTCGGCAAGGCCTGGGCCGGCAAGACCCGTCATCGCCGCCATCAGCGCGGCAACCTCGGCGGTGAAACCGTCGCCGTCGATGACATCGGTGCCGACGCCTGCTGCCAGAAGCGCGCATTGCAGAAGGGTGCTCACCGTCTGGACGAGGCGGCCTGTCGCGGCGGGATTGTCGATAAGCCGGGTTTCGCCACGCGCCGGCGGGCGGAGGGGGATTGCGTCACCCGCCTGCCGAAGAGCCTCATCGCCGAGCGTCATGACACAGACATGCGTGCCCGGCGCACTCTGGAAGTTCACCTCCGCGCCGGCCCCCAGCAGCATGGCGGTGCCGGGCGCGAAGGCCTGTGCGCCGAAACGGGCGGCAGGCTGCTCTCCGCAGAGAAAGACAAGGCTCGTCTGGCCTTCCGGCACGCTGCTGAACTGCTCGATGACCTGATTGACCGTCTCGACATAGATGCCGGCACCTTGCCCGCCCTCGACCGTCGTGAAGCTGCCGGCAAAGGCGCCACGGCTGAGTTGCCGGTAGATCTGGTCATAGCCGCTCAGCTGCGCCGCCTGCCGGTCGATATCGGCAAAGCGGTCGCGAAGGACTGTCAGGCCGGCAGGGTCGGGTTCAAGGGACATCGCCGCCTCTTGCGTAAAACGGATAACGGGCATGGAATTGTCGGCAGTATGATCACCCGAACGGCGGCTTTCAAGCCGTCTTCACAAAGTCGCAACACACGCGAAAAAGGGGAATAAGATGAGACAATGGATGCTTGCGGCCGGCTGTGCGCTGGCCATTCTCGTCGGCAGCATCGCCAATGCTGCCGACCGCTGGACCGAGCTGCCCGAACCGCCGGCCATGCCCGCCGCCGTCAAGTCCGGCACTGCTCCGGTCAATGGCATCAAGATGTATTACGCCGTCTACGGCACCGCGCCGGGAATACCGATCCTGATGATCCATGGCGGCCTCGGCTATGCCGATATCTGGGCCAACCAGGTCGCCGATCTGTCGAAGGATCACACCGTCATCGTCGCCGACAGCCGCGGCCATGGTCGTTCGACCCGCAATACGGACCCCTATGGCTATGATCTCATGTCGTCAGATTATCTGGCGCTGCTGGATTATCTGAAGGTCCAGAAGGTCGATCTGGTCGGCTGGAGCGATGGCGGCATCATTGGCCTCGACATCGCGATCCACCACCCCGAACGGCTGGACAAGCTCTTCGCCCAGGCCGCCAACACCAAGGTGGAGGGCGTGAAGTCGGACGTGATGGAGAACAAGACCTTTGCGGCCTATATCGACCGCAGCGGCGAGGTCTACAAGAAGATCTCTCCAACGCCGAACGAGTATGATGCCTTCGTCAAGCAGATCAGCGACATGTGGGCCAGCCAGCCAAACTGGCCGGATAGCGATCTGCAGTCGATCAAGGTGCCCACGGCGATCGTGCTTGGCGATCACGACGAGGCGGTCGATCGCACCCACACGGAATATATTGCCAAGACCGTTCCGGGCGCCAAGCTCATCATCCTGAAGGATGTCAGCCACTTCGCCATGCTGCAGGATCCGGCGGGCTATACCAAGGCGGTGCGCGACTTCTTCGGCTCCAGGTAAAAAGCACGACGATGCGGCGGCAGATTTTCTCTCCGCCGCATCGTTGCGTGAAGGGGAGGGCGCACGCCCTATCGCAGTGCAGTCAGCGCGCCCATGGCGATCAGGATTGCACCAGAGACCAGATTAAGCCGTTCGAGCAGTGCGCGGGGCAGCCGCTGGCGCAAGAGCCAGGCTGAGCTGCTGATGGTCCAGTACCAGCAGAGTGTTCCGAGCGCGATGCCGGCCACCAGGGTCATGGGCAGCGTGGTCGTTTCGTTGCCCGAAAGCGCCATTGTGCCTGCAAAGGCCACATAGGGAAGCAGGGTCATCGGGTTGGCCAGCGCCAGCGCCAGTCCGCCGGCGTAATGCGTCAGGCCGCCCTGCCGGACGCCAGGACCAGCCGGGCCGGCGGGTGAGCGCAGCATCGTGCGGATACCCAGAAGCGCGAAGACGGCGCCCGACATCAGATGGATCGTCCCTTCCACATTCGCGAGGCTGGTGGCCGCCGCATGCGCGCCAAACACCGCCAGCGTGGCATAGAACCCGTGCGAGGTCGCAGCCCCGGCCCCGCTCGCCAGCCCCTTCAGCACCCCGCGTGTCAGGCTCTGCTCGACGCACATCATGCTGACGGGGCCGAACGGAATGGCGATCGAAAGGCCCACGAGCCATCCGGTCAGGAAGAAATGCATGACGGGCCCTCTCGTGTCTTCAACGCGTTGAGCGACCCGCAAGACGAAGTGTCCGCCGGGAAAAGCGGACCGTCGATATTGCCAATATTGCGCTTCTTCCCCTACGATAACCGTGATCAAGACGGGGAATGCACAAGTTATCCTATCGGCGCTGACGGTCTGCTTGCCCTTCGCATTGCGGGTCCGCTCTGTCCGGCATGAAGCCATGTCCGAATGCCGTCGGCATCACCCGAACGGGTACCGGCGTGAAAATCTGCATGGCCTGAGTGTCTTCCCGGGCCGCGATCTGTCCCTGGCCCCGCGATCTGGAGCGCGTGCATGACGATTGCCGAAAGCGAATTCGAGGAACTTTCCGGTATCATCGGATCGATCTACGACACGGTTCTCGACAAGACGACGTGGCCGACGGTTCTCGAGGGCGTGTGCCGCCACGTGCGCGGCCGGGCGTCCCGCATCTATTGGCGCGACGCCAGCAACGGCCAGGGCGAGACGGTCTATTCCTGGGGCATCGCGCCGGAATTCCTGCAGCTTTATCGCGAGCGCTATGTCACGCTGAACCCGTTGTTCCCGGCTTCCGTCTTCATCAAGCCGGGCGAGGTCTTTTCCAGCCGCGAACTGATCCCGAGCGAGGAATTCGAGCAGAGTCGGTTCTTCCGGGAATGGGCGGCACCGCAAGGATTTCTCGATGCGGCGATCTTCAACATCCAGCGCTATCAGGCGAGTGCCGCGGCCTTCACGATCCTCACTGGCCCCGAATACGGCCTCGTCGACGACAGGATGCGCCATCGCCTCGGCCTTTTGGCGCCCCATCTGCAGCGCGCCGCCATCATTCGCCGCGAACTGGACCGGAGCGCGGAAAACGGCCAATCACTCGAGGCGGCGCTGGAGCAGGTGGATGCCGGTGTGGTACTGCTCGATCCGGCGGGTCGCGCGGTCTGGTCGAACCGGGCGGCCGAAACCGCGCTGGCGCGGGGCGACCTCCTGCGCAGTTCCGCGATGGGCCTCAGCCTTGCATCGCCTTCAGCCGACCGGCAGTTGCGCGAAGCGCTGGCACCCACGCCGGATGAACACGAATATATCCTGCATCCCCGCCCTGCGCTGATCCGCATGACCGACTGCGAGGGTGGCGAGTGGGTCGCCTGCCTCATGCGTCTCCGGCGCGAATCGGCCACGCAGCAGGCTTTCGATCATGTCGCGCGCTCCGCCGTCGCCGCGCTCTTCGTGCGCCGCGCCGAGAAGGCGGCGGAATGGAGTGTGGAAGCCTCGGCGCGGTTCTACGGTCTGACGCCGGCGGAGGTGCGCGTGCTGCATGTCGCGCTGGAAATCGATACCGTCGCGGACATGGCCCGCGCCGTGGGCCTCTCGCCCAATACGGTCAAGAAGCATCTCTCGGCCATCTTTGCCAAAATGGGCGTGTCGCGCCGCGCCGGGCTGATCAAGGCCGTGATGTCCGTCGGGCCGTGAGGTTTCAGGATCGCCGGAAAACGCCGCGCAAACCCCCGCCGATCAGCAGCGTGACGTCCAGCATGGCCGAAACCGGCAGACCGAAGCCACCGGCGATCAGGTAGCGCGGCTGCCATTCCGGGTCGAATTTCGACTTGAAGCTCTTGACGCCCTTGAAGTTGTAGAAGCGCTCACCCTTCTCGAAGACCTGCTTGCCGATATGATTCCAGAGCGGCGCGCCCGCGTGGTCTGACAGGCCCGAGAGCGGCGCCATGCCGAGATTGAGCCGCGTGACGCCGGTCTGCTTCAGATATTCCATGATGCGCACGAACAGGAGATCCATGGCTCCGCGGTGGGCGCCCGGCAGCGAGCGCATCAGGTCGATGAAGGCATGGCCGCTTTCGGTTGTCAGGATATTGGCGAAGGCGGTGATGCGGCCATCGACGCGGATGACAGCCACGGGTGTCGAGGCCACGTAGTCTTCGCGGAAGGTTCCGAGCGAGAAGCCCTTTTCCTTGGCATTCTGCGTTGCAAGCCAGAGATCCGACACGCGACCGAGTTCGTCCATGACGGCCGGCACGGCCTCGGGCGCCAGCATCTCGAAACACAGCCCGTCGCGTTCCGCGCGGTTGATCGAACGCCGGAGCTTCAGCCAGTCGCCGCCGGCGAGCGAAAAGGATGCGAGATCAAGAACGGCCTCTTCGCCGATCTTGTAGGGCTTCATCCCGACCTCGACGGCCATCGGCAGGAACGCGGAGGAGACCTGATAGAAGACCGGACGCAGCATCAGGCGTTCCGCTTCAGCACGGAACTTGAGAACCAGGGGCGCCCACAGATGGCGCGGACCGACCGGATCGAACAGCGCCACCATCGACCGGCCGCGACAGCCATACATGATGAAGGCCTGGCCACAATCGGAGAAGATGAGCTTCTTGTCGCCCAGCCGCACAAGACCGGCGGCGGCATTGTCATGGCGGGTGACGATGGCATTGGCCTGCCCGATTTCGTCGCGGACGGGCGAGGGCGCGCGCTGGCGCCAGGCGCGCATGGCGCGGCGGCCCGCCAGAACGCTGACGGTCGCGGCAAGCGCGACGCCACCACCGATCGGCTGATCGAAGACATGCTTCATCCCCTGCCGCAGCAGCGGTCCGACGACCGCGCCGTCAAAGGCCGTGCTGACGCCTGCGTAAAATGCAAGCGCGGAAATCGCTGCGGGCGCGGCCCAGCGCGAGGTGCGAGCTTGCCGGCGATTCGGCGGTACTGCGACCTCCGCGGCATGGCCAATCTCGTTTGCCGGGTTTGAAGCGGACAGAGCCGTTATTTCGAGCATGTTTGATCCTGAGGTCCCAACCGGACGCCGCGCGGCGTCTACCACGTCTCCTCGGATATAAACATGACAGCTGAACGGAGTTTTAAAGACTATCCCAAGAATTTTTTCAAACTCATCAGGAGTTCATCGGTTGTTTCAGGGTCTTCTGTACAACGAGATGTTTCGGTCCACTTAGTAATTCATCTCGCGCCGCTCTTCGACTGCTTATTGCTTGAGCAATGCTTTCTATAAAGCATGTCTTTTGCGAGTGTCCGAAAGGTGGCCGCACTTTCGAAAAGTTTATGCTCACGCGGCTCCATAAAACCTTGAAAATGTCAGATCAAGGGCGTCTAACGGGCCGAAGTGCCTTGATCCCCCCTCGATACCCTTGAGAACCTGAGCCCCATGCCCAATCTCCACAAACTGAAGCTCCTCCGTCGTATCAGGGTCATGCGGGGCAGGCGCAACATGTGGCAGTCGCGGCTGGTCTTCTGGGTGGGGGCGCTCGCCATCGGCCTCGTCAGCGTCGCCTTCGCCAAGGCCTCCGACTGGGCGAGCGACGCCTTCCATCATGTGACGCATTCCGGGCCTTACGCATTCCTCATTCCGCTGCTTCTGACACCGGCAGGTTTCGCGCTCTCGGCCTTTCTAGCCTTCCGCTATTTCCCCAATTCGCAAGGGTCTGGTATTCCGCAGGCCATTGCCGCGCGCCATTTCCACGATGCCGAAAGCCGCAACTTCCTCCTGTCGCTGAAGCTCGCCGCCGCCAAGATCGTGCTGACCATCTTCGGCATCTTCTGCGGCGGATCGATCGGCCGTGAGGGGCCGACCGTGCAGGTCGGTGCCTCCATCATGCTGCAGGCGGCCCGCATCGGCGGCGTGGTACAGGCAAGGGGTCTCATCCTGGCGGGTTCCGCCGCCGGCATCGCTGCGGCCTTCAATACGCCGCTCGCCGGCATCGTCTTTGCCATCGAGGAAATGAGCCGGAACTTCGAGATCCGCGCCAACGGCGCGGTTCTGACCGCCGTCATCCTCTCCGGGCTTGCAGCCCTCGGACTGCTCGGTGACTACAACACCTATTTCGGCTCGACGCATGATGTGATGAGCGGCATGAAGGACTGGTGGCTCGTCCTGCTGTGCGGCATCGGCGGCGGTGCCTTCGGCGCGCTGTTTTCCACCGCCGTGCTCCGGCTCACGATCCGGCTCAAGCGCTGGCGCCAGACCGCGCCCGTGCCGCGGCTTCTGGCGATTGCCGCCGGCTTCGGCTTTCTCGTGGCGCTCATCGGCATCGTCTCGGGTGGGCTCACCTTCGGCACCGGCTACAACCAGGCCCGCGCTGCGTTGCAGGGAACCCCGCTGCCGCCGCTCTTCTTCATCGAAAAGCTCGCCGCCACCTTCCTCTGCACCATGTCCGGCATTCCCGGCGGCCTCTTCGCGCCCTCGCTCGCCGTCGGCGCCGGCATCGGCTCGACCATCGGCCTCATCATGGGCACAAATGCCGGTATCGCGGCGCTTCTCGGCATGGCCGGCTATTTTGCCGGCGTCGTGCAGGCCCCGATGACGGCCTTTGTCATCATTCTCGAAATGACCGACAGCCACCAGAATGTGATCGCGCTGATGGCAACCGCCATGCTCGGCTACATCACCTCGCGCCTCATCAACCGCGAACCGCTCTATCACGGCCTGTCGCGCGCGTTCATGGCCGACACGATCCGCCATCAGCGCACCCAGGAGCGCGGCGATGCGTCGGCAGCGGAAAAGGCCGCGCATGCGTGAATCATGGGAGCGCGCCTCGACATGATCATGTCATGATCCCATGGGAGGACGTCCATTCCGGCAATCCGCCCGCCACTCTGGAACAGATGCAATGTCCTTGCTGCCGCGCCTTTTTCTAGCTTCGATTGCTTCGCTTGCCTCCATGACCGCCGCCCGATCTGCCGACGCCAAATTTCCGACCGTCGTCTTCGTGCATGGCAATGGCGACACCGCTGCACTCTGGATGACCCAGTTCTGGCGCTTCGAGAGCAACGGCTATCCGGAAGACCATCTCTTCGCGGTCAATATTCCCCATCCGACGGCCCGCGCCGACGATAATGCGCAGGAGCCGAACCGCTCCTCCACCACCGATGCCGCACAGGCCGTGGCGGCCGAGGTGGATGAGGCGCTGAAGAAGACGGGCGCGGAAAAGGTCGTGCTGGTCGCCAATTCGCGCGGCTGCCAGACGGCGCGCAACTATGTGAAGAATTTCGGCGGCGCGGCCAAGGTCGAGCGCATGGTGCTGGGCGGCTGCGTTCATCACGGCGTCTTCGTGCAACCAAACGGGGCGCAGGGCTCCGAATTCAACGGCGCGGCTCCGTTCCTGAAAAACCTCTCCGCCGAGCCGGAAGTGCCGCCGGGCATGCCGGTCACGGTCATCCGCTCCGACAAGTTCGATCTCTATTCGCAGCCCGACGGCAAATACGCCGGCATGCCCGGCAAGTCGACCGGCATTGCCTATGAATCGCAGGAGCTGAAAGGCGCCGACAACCGCGTCATTCCCGGTGCCGATCACCGCGAAACCGCCTATTCCAAGCTCGCCTTCGAGATCATCTATCAGGCGATCACCGGCGAAAAGGCCGGAACGCATGCGATCGTTGCGGAAGAAAACCCCGTGCTTTCCGGCATGATCACCGGCTACGAGAACGGCGCACCAACCAATCTGCCGGTTCCCGGCGCAAAGCTCGCGATCTACGCGACCGACCCCAAGACCGGCGAACGCTTCGGACCGCCCGTTTACGAAAAGACGGTGGGCGCGGATGGTGTCTGGGGCGATTTCCATGCCCGCCCGAGCCAGACCTATGAATTTGACATCAAGGCCGAGGGTTATCCGGAAACCCGCTATTTCCGCGGCCTCCTGCCGCGCTCCTTCCGATACATGGACCTGCGCCTGCAGCCGGCGCCAGCGGAGGGCAACTTCGTCGTCGTCAAGCGCCCGCGCGGCTATTTCGGCCCTGACGATCAGGCCACCGCCAACGGGCTGGTTCTTCCCGGCATCGATCCGAACGATCCGGTGCCGCATGTGGCGAGCGCCAACGTGCCGGTCGCCGGCGACAAGCCGGAAAGCGTCACCGCCGTCTTCAACGGCGAGACGATCGTCGGCCGTTTTGATCCGGCGCTCAAGGATGCGGCGACTTATATCGAGTTTACGGATTGAAGGCAGGGCGGTCACTCTCCCTCCCCCTTGTGGGGAGGGTTGGGGAGGGGTCTTTTCGCATCCTCGGAATTCGCCGAAAAGTCCCCCTCTGGCTGCCGCCATCTCCCCCACAAGGGGGGAGACGGCAAGAGGCGC
>UBMP01000043.1 GCA_900466575.1 Hyphomicrobiales bacterium
TGTGCGACACCGCCGTTGCGATGGGGAGGCACCTCTGATGCGCCCGCTTCCCGATATTCGCAATGTCGATGTTTCCGGTCAGCGGGTGATCATCCGCGCCGATCTGAATGTCCCGATGGCCGCTGGCCGAGTGACGGACCGCACGCGCATCGCTCGCTTTGCCCCAACGGTGAAGGCACTGACCGACCGCGGCGCAAGCGTCGTTATCCTCACCCATCTCGGCCGGCCGGAAGGCGAGAAAAACCCGGTCTACTCGACCCGGCCGCTTGCCGGTGTGCTGACAGAGGAGCTGGGTCATGAGGTTCGCTTTGTGGCCGATTGCGTCGGTTCGCAGGCCGAATGGAGCACAGGCCATCTCAGCCCCGGCGATGTGGTCCTGCTTGAGAACCTGCGCTTTTATCCCGGAGAGATTGCCAATGACCGCAATTTCGCGCTCCGGCTCTCCGTCCATGGCGATCTCTACGTCAATGACGCCTTTTCCTGCGCTCACCGCGCGCATGCTTCGACGCATGCGATTGCCGCGCTGATGCCGGCTTTTGCGGGACCTTCGCTGATGGCAGAAGTCGAGGCGCTGAAGGGTGCGCTGGAGAGCCCCGGCCGTCCCGTCGCGGCCGTTGTGGGCGGCTCCAAGGTGTCCACCAAGATCGATGTGCTCACCAATATGGTTGGCAAGGTCGACAGTCTCATCATTGGCGGCGGGATGGCCAATACCTTTCTGGCAGCGCTTGGCCGCCCCATGGGACGATCCCTGCATGAACCGGAAGCAGCCAGGATCGCGCGCGACATACTCGCAAGGGCTGCCGCCAAGGGCTGCGAGATCATCCTGCCCAGCGACGTCGTCGTCGCCGCCGTCTTCGCCCGCAACGCACAGGGCCATGTCGTGTCTGTCGACGCCATTCCCGAAGAGACCATGGCGCTCGATGTCGGGCCACAGACCGTTGCCCGGATTACGGCGGCGATCGGCCGCGCGCGCACGCTGCTCTGGAACGGGCCGCTTGGCGCGTTCGAAATCGAGCCCTTCGGGGCGGCAACCTTTGCGGTCGCGCGCTTTGCCGCCGAACGCTCGACGGCCGGGCGGCTCGTCTCCATTGCCGGCGGCGGCGACACGGTCGCAGCGCTGAACGGTGCCGGGGTTGCCGATGGCTTTTCCTATGTCTCCACCGCCGGCGGGGCCTTCCTCGAATGGATCGAGGGAAAGGCGCTTCCGGGCATTGAAATCCTTCTGCAGAACTCCACCAACACAAGGGTAGCTTGATCATGGCGCGCATCACACTCAGACAGCTTCTCGACCACGCGGCGGAAAGGGGCTACGGCGTCCCCGCCTTCAACATCAACAACATGGAACAGGCGTTGGCCATCATGGAGGCGGCAAAAGCCTGCGACGCGCCGGTGATTGTCCAGGTGTCGCGCGGCGCGCGCGCCTATGCCAACGATATCATGCTGGCGAAGATGATGGAGGCGCTGGAGGCGATCTATCCCGATATCCCGCTCTGCATCCACCAGGACCACGGCAACAATGTCGCGACCTGCCTTTCGGCCATCCAGAGCGGTTTTACGTCCGTGATGATGGACGGCTCGCTGAAGGAAGATGCCAAGACGCCTGCGGATTATGCCTACAATGTCGCGATCACCCGCGAGGTCACGCGCCTCGCTCACATGGTTGGCGCCTCCGTCGAGGGCGAACTTGGTTGCCTGGGCTCGCTCGAGACCGGCCATGGCGAGGCCGAGGACGGGCACGGCTTCGAGGGCAAGCTCGACCGGACGATGCTACTGACCGACCCGGAAGAAGCAGCCCGTTTCGTGGCAGAGACCGGCGTCGATGCGCTGGCTGTCGCCATCGGCACATCGCACGGGGCCTACAAGTTCACCCGCAAGCCGACCGGCGAGGTTCTGGCGATGGATGTGATCGAGAAGATCCACGCGCGGCTGCCGAATACGCATATCGTCATGCACGGCTCGTCCTCGGTGCCGGAGGAATGGCAGGCGATTTTCAACGAGAACGGCGGCGAGATGCGCGAGACCTATGGCGTGCCGGTTGAGGATATCGTGCGCGGCATCCGCTCCGGCGTGCGCAAGGTCAATATCGACACGGACCTCCGGCTGGCGGCCACCGCCGCCATGCGCCGGGTCGCGACGTCGGCGCGCTCCGAATTCGATCCGCGCAAATTCCTCAAACCCGCCATGGACGCGATGCGCCAGGTCTGCGCCGCACGGTTCGAAGCCTTCGGCACAGCCGGCAATGCCAGCCGCATCAAGCCGATTGCCTTGAGCGACATGGCGCGCCGCTATCAGTCGGGTGCGCTTTCGCCCCAAGCAGAAACCCACAAGGCCGCCTGACCGCGGCGCATCAACCATCAAGGAGAGAAGATCATGGACCAGTCCAACCGCTACGCCAATCTTTCGCTCAAGGAAGAAGACCTGATCAGGGGCGGCAAGCATGTCCTTTGCGCCTATATCATGAAGCCCAAGGCCGGTTACGGCTACCTGGAAACGGCCGCCCATTTCGCCGCCGAATCCTCCACCGGCACCAACGTCGAGGTTTCGACTACGGACAATTTCACCCGCGGCGTCGATGCCATCGTCTACGAGATCGACGAGGCGAAGGAGATCACCAAGATCGCCTATCCGGTCGATCTGTTCGACCGCAACATCACCGACGGCCGGGCCATGATCGCCTCCTTCCTGACGCTCACCATCGGCAACAACCAGGGCATGGGCGATGTCGAATACGGCAAGATGCACGATTTCTACATGCCGCCGAATTTCCTGCGCCAGTTCGACGGGCCGACGGCCACGATCCGCGACCTCTGGCGCGTGCTTGGCCGGCCGGTCGTCGATGGCGGCTTCATCGTCGGCACGATCATCAAGCCGAAGCTCGGTTTGCGGCCGGCGCCTTTTGCCGCCGCCTGCTACGATTTCTGGCTGGGTGGCGATTTCATCAAGAACGACGAGCCGCAGGGCAACCAGGTCTTTGCGCCGTTCAAGGAAACGGTGCGCGAGGTGCGTGACGCGATGGTCCGCGCGCAGGACAAGACCGCCCAGGCCAAGCTCTTCTCGTTCAACATCACCGCTGACGATCACTATGAGATGCTGGCGAGGGGCGAGTTTATTCTGGAGACCTTCGGGCCGGATGCCGACCATGTCGCCTTCCTCGTCGATGGCTATGTCGCGGGGCCTGCGGCGATCACCACCGCGCGGCGGAATTTCCCGCGCCAGTACCTGCATTATCACCGCGCCGGCCATGGGGCTGTGACCTCGCCGCAATCAAAGCGCGGGTACACATCCCATGTGCTCGCCAAGATGTCACGACTGCAGGGCGCATCCGGCATCCATGTCGGCACGATGGGCTTCGGCAAGATGGAGGGCGAGGCCTCCGATCGCGAGATCGCCTACATGATCACGGAGGACGCCGCTGAGGGACCGTTCTACCATCAGGAATGGCTCGGCATGAACCCGACGACGCCGATCGTCTCCGGGGGGATGAATGCGCTCAGAATGCCCGGCTTCTTCGCCAATCTCGGCCATTCCAACATCATCATGACGGCTGGCGGCGGCGCCTTCGGCCATATTGATGGCGGCGTGGCCGGAGCGACGTCACTGCGACAGGCCGAGCAGTGCTGGCGCGCCGGCGCCGACCCGGTGGATTTCGCCCGCGATCACCAGGAATTCGCCCGCGCCTTCGAGAGCTTCCCGCATGATGCGGACCAGCTCTATCCTGGCTGGCGGTCGCGCCTGAAAATCGCCGCGTAACCGAAACCGAGAGCGAAAGGTCCTCCCATGACCCCGATCATTGCACCCTCCATGCTGTCTGCCGATTTCTCCCGTCTCGGGGACGACATGGAGGGTGTCGTCCGGGCCGGGGCGGACTGGATCCATCTCGACGTGATGGACGGCCATTTCGTGCCGAACATCACCTTCGGCCCGCCGGTCATCAAGGCGCTCAGGCCGCGGACCGGCAAGGTCTTCGACTGCCACCTGATGATCGCGCCGGCCGATCCCTATCTGGAGGCCTTTGCGGATGCGGGCTGCGATATCATCACGGTTCACGCCGAGGCAGGCCCGCATCTCGACCGATCGCTGCAAAGAATCAGGCAGTTAGGCAAGAAGGCGGGCGTCTCGCTCAACCCTTCAACGCCCGAAAACGTCATCGAATACGTGCTTGACCGTCTCGATCTGATCCTCCTGATGACGGTCAATCCCGGCTTCGGCGGCCAGGCCTTCATTCCGGCCGTCGTCGAGAAGATCAGACGGGTGAGGGCGATGATCGGCGGCCGGCCGATCGATATCGAGGTGGATGGCGGCGTGACGCCGGAGACCGCGCCGCTTGTGGTCGAGGCGGGCGCCAATGTTCTGGTTGCCGGATCGGCAATCTTCAGAGGTGCAGGAGAAGCCGACTGGCGCGCCAATATTTTGGCAATACGGCAGGCGGCAGATGTTGCCTGGAAGGCGGATAGAATGAAGGCAGAGGCCACTGAAGCGCGCGCGATGGCGAAAGCTTCACCTTGGACTTGATCTTGTCAGCGGACAAATCATCTGCTCGAAATTGACCATGGATGATGTCGGCGACCCAACAGCCTTACCTGATTTACTGAGCCAAATCACTGTTCCCGGGGGGCTTTTGTGTCGCTGACTGTGCCTATGATGGCGCGCCAACCCGCGATCTTCTGGCAATACCGTGGAGGCCATTGTTCCGCCGCCCAAGACGTCAGTTCTTGCCAGAATCGCGGGTACCCGCGACTGGTATTAACGGCACGCCGTAAGTCGCGGCGTATGCAATTACCGAGACGGCGGTGCGCATTCTTCGCATCCGACATGGTGTGCAGGAATGGCCAGACATTCTGCCAGCGAGCTAGGCATTATTCACGATGCCGAGAACCAACGGGTCGATAGTTGAATTGGTTTATGTAGCGGCTACAATTTAAGGCGTGATGACAAGGAACATGGCGCTCCAAATCCATTTTCAGCCAGATAAACTCCCTTGTGCACATACCCATCGGAGCCCCTCCAGGATCCTCGGCAACACGTCTGCCCCGGTGACTATCTGGGGTACGTGGAGCAGTTTCGTTGGCGTTGCCAGTTCTTTGGGCATGGGTGATGGTGAGGGCGGCGCTGGAATGGCGCTGGATGCTCAGGCCCGCGCGAGGATAATCATCGACAGGGGCTGAACCGGTTGGTCGGCGTTGCCAAGACCAAGCCGGTCGCCGAGATACCGGTAAAAGGGATGTTCTGACGCCTATGTGTCTTTCGATGCGGTCCAAGCCGGTCAGTGTTGCAACGCAATATAGAATTCATGCGCCGCCACACATTTTCACACTTTACAAAAGTTTTGTAATTTGTGAAGCATCACGCCAACGACAGTTTGGATATCGCCGTGACAGATCAACGTTTCGCAACTCGCCTCAATTCCTTCGCCTCCGGAGCCCATCTTGCCTGGCCCGATCACAAGGGCAAGCCTTCCGTCATGATGATGGCTGAGCGCGCTGCCTCGGTGAAGGGATTGACGGATCTGGACCTGAACTATCCCGACCATGTCTCTGACGATCCGGCCCAGATCGCTCGGCAGTTGGGCGATCTGGGGTTGAGCGTCAACGGCTTTGCCATGCGTTACTATACCAATCCGGCGTTCAAGCTGGGGGCTTTCACCAATCCCGATCCCGCGGTGCGGCGCGAAGCAATCGATCTGACAAAGAAGGGCATAGATGCCGCGCGCGAGGCCGGTAGCAATCTCATGACGATCTGGCTGGGGCAGGATGGTTTCGACTATGCCTTCCAAGTGGATTACAAACAGGTATGGGATCACGAGATCGAAGGAATTCGTGAAGTTTGCGCGCATGATCCGGACTGCCTGATTTCGATCGAATACAAGCCGAACGAGCCGCGTTCCTACAGCGTCCTGCCCGATTGCGCGACGACGCTTCTGGCGATCGACGAAGTCGGCGCTACCAATCTCGGTGTCACCCTTGATTTCGCCCATGTGCTTTATGCGGACGAGCAGCCGGCTTTCGCCGCCGCCCTTGTTGCCCGCCGTTCGCGTCTGCTCGGTGTGCATCTCAACGATGGCTACGCCAAGCGTGACGA
>UBMP01000020.1 GCA_900466575.1 Hyphomicrobiales bacterium
CAAGCCTATGGATTCGAAGGAGAGTTCTGGGACGTAAAGCACGATTTCGTGCTGGCTGAGAAACGGTGAGGCAGGCGGGAGTTCTGCTGGCCGACACCTCTCGGCGTATCGCTTTTTCGATGCATCTGCATGCAGTGCAGCAGGCGCATAGCTGCATTGCACAATAAATAGATTGTGTTTGTCCAAAAATCAGGCATACTGCCTTCAGTTGATGCGCTTGGCGGCCTCCTCCCAGTGCCGCTGCATCAGCTGTTCCCCTCTGGAGGTTTTATTACCTTCACACCTAATGGGCCGCGGCTTCCGCTGGCCCACTTTTTTTGCCCATTTTCCGCCTAAGCCTCATCCAGCCCGATATCGAGGCAGGGCGCGCTATGCGTGATCCAGCCGATGGACAGAAGATCGACGCCGCTTCCGGCAACCGCGGCGGCGGTCTCCGGCGTGATCCCGCCGGAGGCCTCCGTGATCGCGCGACCTGCGACGAAACCGACGGCTTCCTTCAGCAATGCGGGCGACATATTGTCGAGGAGGACGGCATCGGGACCGATCTCCATGGCCTCTTCAAGCTGCTTGAGCGTGTCGACCTCCACCTCGATCTTCACCATATGCCCGACATGCGCCTTGGCGCGGCGGATGGCTTCCGTGACACTGCCGGCAATCGCGATGTGATTGTCCTTGATCAGGACGGCATCGTAGAGGGCGAAGCGGTGGTTCATGCCACCGCCGGCGCGGACCGCGTATTTCTCGAAGGCGCGAAGCCCCGGCGTTGTCTTGCGCGTGCAGACCACGGCGGCCTTGGTGCCGGCCACGGCGTCCACGATGCCGGCGGTGACGGTCGCAATGCCGGAGAGATGGCCAAGGAAGTTCAGCGCCGTGCGTTCGCCGGTCAAAAGCCCGCGCGACGGACCTTCGATGGTGGCGATGATGTCACTGGCTGCCACACGTGCCCCGTCGGCAACATGCGGGATCATCGAGATGGCCGGATCGAGCAGTTCGAACGCCAGTTTCGCGATGTCGAGCCCGGCAATCACGCCCGGCTTGCGCGCGGCCATGACGAAGCGAGAGCGGTGGTCGGCCGGGATGACAGCAGCCGAGGTCACGTCGCCGGCAAGGCCTAGGTCTTCGAGAAGCGTGGCGCGAACGGCGGGCTCAATGATCACGCGGGGCAGGGGGGGCAGAAACATCAGAACGGTTCCTTATGCACTTGCGGCGAGGCGATGCGTGTTCAGCGCCCGCGCGGCATCGAGAATTGGGGAGAGCGTCATGCTCCGGCGCTCTGCCTTCTCATATTGCGCGGGGAAATCGCTGCGGGCATGCGCGCCGCGCGATTCTTCGCGGAGCCGCGCAAAGACGGCAATTGACAGCGCGACAAGCGCCGGATCGGCGGACGGGCCGGCGCCCGTCGCCAAAGGCAGAAGCTTTGCAATCGCCCGGTCGATGCCGGCCTGGTCGCGGACCACGGAAAGATCGCGCGAGGCGATGTCGCGGACCAGGCGAAGATCTGGTGCCGGGCCGGGTGCGACCTCTGGCACGGCTCTCGCGTTTGGCGCGGCCATGCCGCTGATCGCCTGCGCGGCGCGAAGCCCCATCACGGTTCCTTCCAGCAGCGAATTGCTGGCGAGGCGGTTGGCGCCATGCAGACCGGTGCAGGCGGCCTCACCGACGACCCAGAGGCCTTCGATTGACGTTCGCCCGGCGGTATCGGTCGCCACGCCGCCCATGTGGTAGTGCGCGGCCGGGCGCACAGGGATCAGGTGGCGGGCTGGATCGATACCGGCCTCGGCGCAAAGAGCATGGATGAGCGGAAACCGTTTTTCGAAACGGCTTCCCAGTGCCTGCCGCGCATCCAGATAAACCTTGCCACCACGGGCAATTTCGCGGCCGATGGCGCGAGCCACGACATCGCGCGGCGCGAGCTCTGCGCCTGGCGTGTCGGTCATGAAGCGCTCGCTCTTTTCATTCAGCAGGATCGCGCCTTCGCCGCGCACCGCTTCGCTGACCAGCGCCAGCGGACGACGCGGCGTGGCGAGCGCGGTCGGGTGGAACTGGACGAATTCCATGTCGCGCAGTTCTGCGCCTGCGCGTGCTGCCAGCATGACGCCCTGACCGAAATTGCCGGCCGGGTTGGTGCTGGCGTCATAAAGCCCACCGAGGCCCCCGGTCGCCAGAACGACGCGCGTTGCCGGCAGCGTGAATGCGCCATCGGTGCCAGCGCAGAGCAGGCCGGAAACGGCGCCCTCGGTCGTCAGGAGACGCCGGACCTCGACGCCTTCTAGCACCGTGATCGACGGGCAGGCTTGCACGGCGGAGGTCAGCGCGCGGACAATCGCCGCGCCTGTGCCATCGCCATCGGCATGAATGATGCGCTTGCGCGAATGCGCAGCTTCCAGCCCGAACTGCAGCGCGCCGTCGGCCAGCCGGTCGAACCGGACACCGAAGCGTTCCAGCGCGGCGACGGCCGAGGCCGTGTCGGAGAGGATGGCGCGGGCGGATGCTTCGTCGCAGAGGCCGTCGCCGGCGGCCAGCGTGTCGACGAGATGCAGGTCGGTGCTGTCGTCGGGGCCGAGCGCTGCGGCAATGCCGCCCTGTGCCCAGCCGCTGGAGCTTTCGGCCCCGAGACCGGCGCGCGTCACGAGCACGACCGGTTGCGGCGCGAGCGTCAGGGCCGTCACCAGCCCGGCAATGCCGCTGCCGACAACGGCGACGCGGCCTGCAAACCTGTCGAAAACGGCAGTCATATCGCGAGCATCCTCTCGACGGCGAGGCGGGCGGGGGCGACGAGGCTCTCGTCTACCGTAACCTCGTGGCGGTTCTCTTCCAGCGCCTGCCGAATATTGGCCAGCGTGATGCGCTTCATATGCGGGCAGAGATTGCAGGGACGCACGAAGTCGACATCCGGGTGATCGACAGCGACATTGTCGCTCATCGAGCATTCCGTCAGGAGAACGACCCGGGCGGGCTTGTTGATGCCGACATAGTCGGACATCACGGCCGTCGAGCCGGCGAAATCGGCCTCTGCAACCACCTCCGGCGGACATTCCGGATGGGCGAGCACGACGACGCCGGGATGCGCCTCGCGCAGGTCGCGGATATCCTGTGCGGTGAAGAGTTCATGCACCTCGCAATGACCATGCCAAGCGATGATCTCGACATCGGTCTCACGAGCGACGTTGCGGGCGAGGTATTCGTCCGGGATCATGATGACGCGCGGCACGCCGAGCGACTCCACCACCTTTTTCGCATTGCCCGAGGTGCAGCAGATGTCGGAGGCGGCTTTGACGGCGGCGGATGTGTTGACATAGGTGATGATCGGCACGCCCGGATGGGCCTGGCGCAGCAGGGCGACATCTTCCGGCGTGATCGAGTCTGCCAGCGAGCAGCCGGCACCCATGTCGGGGATCAGCACGGTCTTGGTCGGGTTGAGCAGCTTCGCTGTCTCGGCCATGAAGTGCACGCCGGCCAGAACGATCACATCCGCATCGACTTCTGCCGCCTTGCGGGCGAGCGCCAGACTGTCACCGACGATGTCCGCGACGCCATGGAAAATCTCCGGCGTCTGGTAGTTATGGGCCAGAATGACGGCATTGCGCTTTTTCTTCAGCTCGAGGATCGCGGCGACATCCGCCTCATGCGAAAGCCATTCGGCCTTCGGCATTACGCGGGCGACGCGCTCGTAAAGCGCGGACATGGAGGGCATCGTGTTCATGGCGCATCCCTTTTACTCAGTTTGAGTATATGTGGAGCGCATGAATATACTCAATTCGAGTATATGTCAATTGCGCGACAGGGGCAGTCTTGTGCTGGAAAGGGCGTGCTCTTCGAGAATGGCTCGGCGGTAGCGATAGAGCTTGGCGGGACGACCGCCGGTTTCGCTCGACATCTCCCCGGTTTCCTCGATCAGCTCCTGCTGGTCGATGAGGCGGCGGAAATTGGGCTTGTGCAGTGCCAGCCCCGCCAGTGCCTCGACGGTGTGCTGGAGATGCGACAGGGTGAAACTCTCCGGCATGAGTTCGAAAACGACCGGGCGATACTTGATCTTGGCGCGTAGACGCGTGATCGCGGTTGCCAGAATGCGGCGATGATCGGCAAACATCGGCCGACCCGTTTCCGCTTCGTCGGGCGCGCCTGCTTCGGTCACCAGACCTGCCTCGAACATGAGTTCATAGCGCTGCAACGCGAGTTCCTCGTTCCAGGCAGCACCGTTGAGCCCGAGAGAGAGCTCCACGCGCTTCTGGCGATGATCGCGCCGGGATGGGTCGGAGACAGCCCAGGCATTCAGCGCCTCTGCAATCGCGGCAAGTGCCGCCGGTCGACCGTCGCGGTGATCTTCCCATGGGAAGTATTCATACCACCCGTGCCAGCCAGGTGCTCCCGCACCGGGGGCTGCCTGTTCGCGGACGAGACCGAGATAGCTGATCGAGATGGTGCGCCTTGCCTTGTTGTTCGGCGCGCGGTCACGATCGGCAAATGTGTAGAGCTGTTCGAGATAACCAAGTGGATGGCCCGTCTGCTCGTTTACCCATTCGCGAAGGCCCGCCTGCAGGCTGCGATGCTCGACCTCGAAGGGGCCGGAGGGTAGAGCCTCGCCCTTGCTGACCGTCATCACGCGCGGCTCGTCATTGGTGACGGCGGTCAGCACGGCGATCAGTTCGGCATGGGCAAGGGCATCTTTCAAGGGCAACC
The DNA here is from genome assembly GCA_900466575.1 of Hyphomicrobiales bacterium. Taxonomy (GTDB): domain Bacteria; phylum Pseudomonadota; class Alphaproteobacteria; order Rhizobiales; family Rhizobiaceae; genus Ensifer_A. The sequence goes on from UBMP01000020.1 coordinate 4,681, forward strand.
GGTCCTTCGGCAATTCAAGGGTCAGCAATAGCTGATTGAGTAGCAGAGAATCCCTCCGGGGAAACGCAAATTCTTGCGACTCGACCGGGCTTTAACCGCTCCCCCGGCACCCTTTGCGGCGTTCGCTTGCGCGTCCTCATCATCGACGCGGGCCCATTCAACAAATCCAGATTGGATAAACCTTATATGGAATCCAAGGGTCCCCTGCGCCAAGATTTTTCCATGGCGGAGGAGGTGCCGCCGAATGTGGGGAGCGCTGCCGATCTCAAGGCAGATCTGGATTGATCCAGGAAAGACACATCCGGCGCCTTTGCATCTTGAACGTCGTGAAGGGTTCGGTGGCCGTCCGGGACGGTCGAGGAGGAGAGACAACAATGAATTTCAAGTTTCTGCGCGATGCGCGCATGATGCTGGCGCTGGCAGCATCCGTTTCCATGTTTTCCATGAATGCAGGCGCCGTCGAGCTCGCCAAGGACAAGGTCGGCAAGCCGGCGGACATGCAGGACATGTCGAAGTTCTGCGGCACGAAGAAGATCAAGGTCGCGCTGGCCGACGGCTATGGCGCGAATTCCTGGCGCAAGATCACCCGTGCGGAATTCGAGGCCGAGGCCAAGAAGTGCCCGAACATCACCGAAGTGCGCTATACGGATGCGCAGGGCAACGTCCAGAAGGCCATCTCCGATATCCAGGGCCTCGTCGCCCAGAAGTTCGACGTCATCCTCGTTTTCCCCGATGGCGGTGAAGCGGTCGTTCGCGCCATGCGCAAGGCCACGGCTGCGGGCGCGATCGTCATTCCGTACATGGTGGGCGCCAACTTCCCCGGCGAACGCGGCAAGGACTTCGAAATGGTCGTTACCGAAAGCGTAGACGCCAACGGCCGGGTCAAGGCGCAGTGGATTGCCGACCACCTCAAGGGCAAGGGCAATGTCATCGTTCTTGGCGGTACGCCGGGCAACCCGACCTCTGCGGCTGAAGCCGTGGGCTGGAAGGAAGTCTTCGCGAAATATCCCGACATCAAGGTGCTGGAAGGCCCGGTCACGACCAACTGGGATCCGGCGGAGACGCAGCGCGTCATGTCCGGTCTGCTCGCCAAGTATCCGCAGATCGATGCCGTTTACTCCGACTACGGCCTGGGTTCAATGGGCGCTCTGCGCGCGTTCGTGGCTGCCGGCCGAAAGGTCCCGCTCTGGGCAGCGCAGGACGCCAATGAACTTGGCTGCTTCTGGCAGGAGCACAAGTCCGACAATCCGAACTTCCAGATGGGCAACGTGTCGGGCCGCAACTGGATCGTTCGCCTGGCGCTGCGCAAGGGTGTAGCCGCTGCCGAAGGCATCGACAACACGGAGCCGTCGATCATCGAACTGCCGCTCGTGGAGGACAGCTTCTCGTCCGATCCGAAGCTGCAACCGGCCTGCGACAAGTCGCTGCCGTCCGATGCGCTGCTTTCCTCGGGTCTCACGATCGAGGAACTCAAGGCGCTCTTCAAGTGAGGTTGAACATGCGGGCCGCTTCGCGGCCCGCATGATGTATCGAGGAACAACAATGCAGGGGGAGGGGTCATGAACGGTCTGGGTAAACACGCGCAAGCCGGCGGAACGTCGACATCGCCGCTCTCTGTCATCACGCGCTGGCTCGGCAGTGGCGACGGGCTTGCCCTGGCGGCCGTCGTCGTGCTGCTCCTCGTATCGGCCGTGCTCGCACCGAGTTCGCTCTCCTATCCCGCGCTTTATGCCATGCTGCCCTTCGCCGCCATTCTCGGGGTGGCCTCGATCGGCCAACAACTTGTCATCCAGCAGAAGGGTCTCGATCTTTCTGCCGGTGGCATCATCTCGCTTGTCTGCGTGCTTGCGACCTATCAGTTGCCGGATACGGCCCCGCTCGGGACCGTCCTCGGGCGCTGCGCGCTCGCCATCGTGACCGCAGCCGCGGCAGGCGCCATCAACGGTCTCCTCATCGTTCGTCTGCGGATCGCGCCGCTTGTCACGACGATCGGCATGAATGCCGTTCTCATGGGTTTCGTTCTCTGGCTGTCGAACGGCATTCCGGGTAATGCGCCGGGCCTCCTCGACGCTTTTGCGCTCGGTCGAACCCTCGGCCTACCCAATACGGTCCTGGCGTTGATCGTCGTGACGGCCGTGGTGGCACTCGTGCTGAACCGCACGATCGTCGGCCGCCGTTTCGAGCTTTCGGGCACGAACAGCGCCGCAGCGCGTGCCGCGGGCATCCGCACCGAGCGCTATGAAATTGGTTCGTATGTGCTCGCCGCCGTGCTCTACGCGCTGGCCGGGATTCTTCTGGCGGGACTTCTCAAGGTGCCGAACCTCAATGTCGGCCAGACCTATCTGCTGGCCACGGTGGCCGCAGTGGTCATCGGCGGCAGTTCGCTGCTCGGCGGACGTGCCAGCCCGGTCGCGACGGTGATCGGCGCGATCTTCATGACGCAGCTTGGCCAGATGCTGATCGCTGCCGGCCTTGAGCGCTCGGCGCAATATATCCTTCAGGGCGCCATCGTCATCGTCGGCGCCAGTGTCCACGCAATCCTGCCCCGGTGGATGGGAAAATGAACATGATGCACAACCCCCGCGATGCGGAAGCAGCGCTCCGTCCCGTCATGGAATTGCGCAATGTGACCAAGACCTACGGTGCGGTCACGGCGCTGAAGGATGTGAGCCTGTCGCTGGTCCCCGGTCAGATCCATGCGATCGTCGGCGAAAACGGCGCGGGCAAGTCCACGCTTATCAATGTTGCCTCCGGCGTCGTGCGCGCCAACGGCGGCGAAATCATCTTTGACGGAAGCGTCGTTGCCGATGCATCGCCAGCGGCCATGCGCCGCCTCGGCGTTGCCGTGGTCCATCAGCATCCGGCTCTGGCACCTGACCTGACGGTGCGGGAAAACATTGCACTCGCGCTCGATGCCGGCCTGCCGGAGGCGGGCGCGGTGGCCGAAGCTCTCGCCGAAATCGCCAATGGCGGCATGTCGATCCATCCGGACGACCGACTTTCCGAGCTGACGATTGCTCAATGGCATGTGGTGGAAATCGCCAAGGCGCTGCTGCTCAAGCCGCGCGTGCTGATCCTGGACGAGCCGACGGAGCCGTTTGGCAAGGGCGAGGTCGAGCGGCTGTTTGCGCTTCTGCGGGCCTGTGCGGCGCGAGGCGTCGCCATCGTCTACATCTCCCACCGCCTGCGGGAAGTGTTCGACCTCGCCGACATGGTGACCGTGATCCGCGATGGTCGGCATATCGGCACCATGCCGCGCGCCGAGGTCCGCGAAGAAACGATCGTCGCGATGATCGCCGGGCGGACGATGAACCGGCTTTTTCCGGAAAAGACGCCGCACAATGGACCGGTTGTGCTCTCCGTCGGCAAGCTCGGCGGCGACGGGTTCGACAATGTGTCCATGGACCTGCCCGCAGGCCTGATCGTTGGCCTCGCAGGTATCGAAGGACAGGGGCAGCGCGCCTTTCTGCGGGCGCTTGCTGGCCTTCAGGCCGTATCCGCCGGCTCCGTTCGGTGTGAGGGCGAGAAGATCGAAAGCGGTGATCGGGCAAAGGCCGTGGCGAGCCGCATCGGCTTCATTACCGACGACCGCCATGCTGAAGGTCTGTTCAAGACGCTGCCGCTGTCGGAAAACCTCACCGTGCCGATCCTGCCGCAAATCCTGCGCAACTGGCTGATCTCGCCGGCGCGCGAAGCCTTCGTTGCCGGCGAGATGATGGAACGCTTTGCGGTCAAGGCGTCCGGGATCCATGCCACGCCAGCGCAGCTTTCCGGCGGCAATCAACAGAAGCTTCTCCTGTCCCGCGAATTGGCGGCGAAGCCGCGTGTGTTGCTGGTCGACGAGCCCACCAAGGGCGTCGATGTCGGCGCGCGTTTCGAGATTTACCAGGCGCTGCGCCAGCTTGCGGCCGATGGCACGGCCGTGCTGGTGCTCTGTTCCGATGCTCTGGAACTGCAAGGACTTTGCGACCGGGTTCATGTCTTCTCGGGCGGCCGCGTCGTGGCCACGCTTGATGGTGACGATGTCGCCGAAACGCGGATCGCTGCTGCGATGATCTCCGGAGGAGGCAGCGGAGTGGACGCGACGGTCAAGGCGCAGTCGACGGCACTTTCGCGGTTCCTAAAAGGTGACCTTGCCCCCATCATTCCGGTGGGTCTCGTGACCCTCGCGATCATGGCGGCGGCCACCGTCATCAACCCCTATTACCTGACAGAGCAGAACCTGTCGGGCCTTGCCAGTCTTCTGGCCATTCTCGTGTTTATCGCGATCGGCCAGGCAGCCGTGTTCTCGATCGGTGGCATCGATCTTTCCTCCGGGCCGCTCGCCGGTCTGATGGTCGTCCTCGCCTCTTTCCTGATCACCAATGACGGCGGCAATCTCGCGCTGAGCATCGGGGCATGTCTGGCAATCGCGCTCTTCATCGGCCTTTTCCACGCCGCAACGATCCTCGCGCTCGGCCTGCCGCCGATCGTGGTGACGCTGGCGAGTTATGTCGCCATTGGCGGCGTATCGCTGCTGCTGCGGCCGGAGCCGGCGGGCAATATCAGCTATGATTATATGGATGCCGTGGCCGCACCCGTCTTCGGCGTGCCGCTGGGGCTCCTGCTGGCTTTGGTCGCTGTCATCGCGATCGGTGTTCTGCTGGGCATGACGAGCCTCGGCCGCAGCATGCGGGCCTGGGGTTCTGACGCGGCTGTCGCGCGTCGTCTCGGCATTCGCACGGCCCGGGTGACCTTCGTCGCCTATGGGCTCAGTGCCTTCTGTTCCGGGGCGGCCGGCCTCCTGTTGGCCGCACAGATCGGCACGGGCTCGGCGAGCACGGGAACGGAATACACATTGATGGGGATCACGGCCTTTGTCATCAGCGGCGCCAGTATTGCCGGCGGACGGTTGTCGGTAGCCTCGATCCTGATGGCGTGCCTGCTGGTACAGGTGACGCTCAACGTGACAACCTTTCTCAACATCGATACCGCCTGGCAGCAATGGCTGATCGGCGCCGCCATCATCGCAGGCGCTGCGGTATTCTCGCAACTTCGCGGCCAGAGCCGCAACCACGGATAAAAGGTGAGGAGCATTCCATGTCGACTATATTGATCAAAGGCGCAAACATTCTCAGCATGGACCCGGCGGTCGGCGAACTGCATCGCGGCGACATCCTGATCAAGGATGACAAGATCGCCGATATCGGCCCGCATATCGACGCAACGGCTGATGAAACGATCGACGCCTCCGCGATGATCGCGACGCCCGGCTTCGTCGACACCCACCGCCACACCTGGCAGTCGCTGCTGCGCTCGACCGGTGCCGATTGGACGCTGGCGCAATATTTCGCGGGCGTTCGCGGCGTCATGGGCGATCTTTACACGCCGGATGACATGTATGTCGCAAACCTGCTCGGCTCGCTGGAAGCGCTCGATGCCGGCATCACCACGCTTTACGACTGGTCGCACAACAACAACTCCCCGGATCACTCCGACGCTGCCGTCCGCGGCCTCAAGGATGCCGGCATGCGCGCCGTCTTCGGCTATGGCAACTCCAACCAGGAATGGGTCCCGGTCAGCAGCCTGCCGTCCGACTTTGCCGATGTGAAGCGCGTCCGCGACACGCATTTCGCCTCGGACGATGGACTTGTGACCATGGCGTTCGCCGCCCGTGGTCCGCAATTTGCCACGCTCGACGTGACGGAAGAGGACTTCCGCAAGGCGCGCGAACTCGGCCTGCGCATCACCGTCCATGTCGGCGACGGTCTCTGGGGCATGAACAAGCCGCTGGTCCAGCTCAACGATCGTGGCCTGCTCGCCGATGACACGACCTATGTCCATTGCACAACGCTGCATGACGAGGACTTCAAGCTGATGGCCGACACGGGCGGCACGGCGTCGATCTCGCCCGACCTCGAGCTCAATATGGGCCACGGTTTCCCGGCGACCCTGAAGCTACTGCAGTTCGGTGTGCGTCCGTCGATCTCCATCGACATCGTCACGACGGTTGCCGGCGACATGTTCAACGCCATGCGGGCGCTGCTGTCGGGCACGCGCTCGGTGGTCAACGATGTGGCGCTGCGCGAAAAGCGGACGGTCGATCCGCTGCCGCTGATGACACGCGACGTTCTGGAATTTGCGACCCTTCGCGGTGCGATCGCTTGCGGTCTCGGCCACAAGACCGGTTCGCTCACCAAGGGCAAGCAGGCCGATCTGCTGCTGATCAATACCAACAGCCTGAACATGTTCCCGATCAACCACGCTCCGGGCGCGGTCGTCGAAGCTGCGCATGTCGGCAATATCGACTCGGTCTTCGTGGCTGGCAAGGCGCGCAAGCGTCACGGCAAGCTGCTCGACGTCGATGTGCTGGCGCTGCGCAAGCGGGTCGATGCAGCCCGCGACGCCCTCTTCGAACGCGCCGGCGTGCCGACGGACGGTTCGTGGTTGCCGCGGCCGTTCGAGGCAGCGGAAGAGTCCGAATTCTGAGGGTATCGCTTTGCTGAGACCTCCCAGTCAGCAGGCGGATCAGGGCGCGGCGGCGGTCAACTCCGCCGGCCGCGTGCCTGTCTATATCGTCACGGGCTATCTCGGCAGCGGCAAGACGACGCTGATTGCCGAACTGCTCGGCGATCCTGCCATGGCAGGGACGGCGGTCATCGTCAATGAACTGGCGGAAGTCGGCATCGACCAGACCGTGCTCTCTGATGCGCAGGGCGAGGACGTTGTCCTGTTATCCAACGGATGCCTCTGCTGTGGGCGCGGCACGGACCTCGCCAATGCGATCCGGCGATTACTCCGTCGTGCGCAGACCGGTGGGACCCAAATCGCGCGCATCCTGATCGAGACAAGCGGTGCAGCCGATCCTGGCCCGATTGCCCGTCAGGTCTGCTTCGATCCGCAACTGCGCGCCAGCCTGCGCTATGGCGGCGTGCTCTGTCTCTTCGACAGCCTGTTCGGCGAGGGCTTGCTGGCCCGCGATCCGGTCGGCTACCGGCAGCTTGCGCTGGCCGATACAGTACTGTTGACCAAGACCGATCTCTCGGATGAGGCCGCGGCAGGGCGGGCCGCTGCGATGGTGCGCGCCCTCAATGCGACGGCAGAGGTCTCTACCGATCGCGCGGCGGCGCGGGCATTTCTGTCCGCCGTTGAAAGTCTGGCCGAGCGCGCGAGCAGTGTCCGCTGGTTCTCCTCCGCCATGGCGACGCCGCCCTGGGCGCATGAGGCAACGGTCGGAACCTGGACCATCAGGCTTGCCGCCGCGCTGGACTGGCCGCAGGCCGAGATGGCGATGCGCGCCATCTACGATCGATACGGCGAGGCGATCCTGAGGACCAAGGGAGTTGTCAGGACCATCGACGATGCGCGCCCGCTCGTGATTCACGGCATCAACCGGCACTTTCATCGACCGGTACGGCTCAGGGCCTGGGATGGCGATCCCGAGACGCGTCTCGTGCTCATCGGAATGGCCGGGACCGAACAGGCCGCCCGCGAGATAGAAGAGGCTCTCGCTCGCTATTGCGTGGTGGAGGAGCCATGCCAACAGCGGGATGAAACACGAATTTTCGCTTGAACACATTGGGGAGGAAACCATGGCAGGACAATTATCATCCAGGGTAGCGCTGGTGACCGGGGGCGCGCGCGGCGTCGGCCGCGAAGTGGTGCGGCGCCTCGCGCGCGAAGGCGCCGACATTGCGTTCGTCTATGGAACGTCGGCGTCCAAGGCGCAGGAAACGGTCAAGGAGCTGGAAGCGCTCGGCGTCCGTGCCAAGGGTTACCACGCCAATCTGGAAAACCCCGCGGAGCTGCCTGACGTCGCCGCCGCCGTGCTGGCCGACTTCGGAAAGATCGACATTCTCGTCAATTGTGCCGGCGTGTTTCCGAACGGCGTGGTGGGCGAGATGACCTTCGCCGACTACGAGCGTGGCATGCGGATCAACCTCGATTCTGTCTATTACCTGACGAGCGCCGTCGCGGCCTCGATGCAGAAGGGCGGCCGGATCATCAACATTTCGAGCACGCTCGCCGATCGCGCCGGCGGTGCGGCGATCTCGGTCTATAACGCGACGAAGGCCGGTGTCAGCAGCTTCGCGCGCAGCTGGGCGCATGATCTCGCGCCGCGCGGCATTCTCGTCAATTCCATCCAGCCGGGTCACATCAACACCGACATGAACCCGGACACCACGGATTATCACCACGAGATGATCAAGCGCATTCCGCTTGCGCGTTACGCCGAGCCGACGGAAATTGCTGGAGTGGTGGCCTTCCTGGCCGGGCCCGATGCATCCTACATCACGGGCACCACGATTGACGTTGACGGCGGTCTGAACGCCTGACGGACTCGATCGGCTTGCTCATAGGCAATACCGGTGAACTGCCTCACACTTTCGCCGGGATTGCCTTTTGCCTCCGGCCCGACCTCCTTTCGGGTCGGGGGCAAGTTCCGTTGAACGTCAGGCCGCGTTGTCGCGAATGTAGTGATAGATCTGGTTCTCCGCGTCTGCGAGCGCCTTGCGGGCGGGCTTGCCCTCGAAGACTGCCTCGAAGACCTCATTGCCGAGAACGCGTTCGATCTCGACATATTCCGGCACCGGCGGCCGCGACCAGGTGTTCAGCTCATGCCTGCGCGCCAGGCGGTCGACGAAGCTGACGATCGGTGACGACGCCATGGCCTCCGGATCGGCACACACGGAAAAGCGCGGCGCGACGGGGAAGCCGTTGCGCACATGGGCCTTCATCGCCTCGGGCGAGGCCATCCAGGCAATGGCGTTGAGGATCTCCTGCTTGCGCTCGGGCGGCACATTGGCGGGAATGGTCAGGAGGAAACCACCGACGGGCGCAGTCGGCTGACGACCCTTCAGATAGGGTGGCGGAAGATAGGCGACGCGTCGCTTCACCTTCGAGCTCAGCTCATGTTCCAGCCGCGCCGCGCGCATCGTCCAGGAGAAGCTCATAGCGGCATGGCCGGACATGAAGCATTGCAGATTCCGGTCGGAATCGAAGGTCGAGACATCGGGTGGCGAGACGTCGCGCATCTGCTTCATGAAATCGATGGCCGCCAGGCCTTCGTCCGAATGGATACGCAGCTTGAGATTGCTGGCGTCGAAGCTGTCCTTCCAGTTCTCGTGCTTGCGCGGAATATCGACGATCGAGCCCTGGGCTGACGCGACGAAGAGCATGAAATCGTGTGCGATCGTCATCCCGCGCGCCGCACTCCAGGAGATGCCGTAGATCCCCTGCGCCGGATCGTGCAACTCGCGTGCTGCGCCGATCAAATCCTCGAAGGTGCGCGGATAGGCAATCTGCGCGGCTTCAAAGAGGTCCTTGCGGGCGGTCAGAATTTCGATCGTGCAGTAGATAGGGATGCCGAATTGCTGGTTGTTCCAGCGTCCGGTGCTCCAGACGGTGGGATGAAAGTCGAGCGGGTTGATCGCGGCCTCCGGCAGAACGTCGTCGAGGCTGGCGATCAGGCCGGATGCAGCGAAGCGTCCGAGCCAGGGCACGTTGAGCGCCACGACGTCATAGCTGGTCTTCGGCGAGGTCAGCGCCTGCTGTGCCTTTTCGTAAAGCGTGGGCAGCGACACGAGGTCGAAACTGCTCTTGCGGCCGATATCGTTGCGGAAATCGGACCACATGTTGCGCATGCTGGCAAAATAGTTGTCGTCATGCAGCAGGAAGCGCAGGTTTCTCAGCGCCGAGGAATTGATGTCGTGGCCCTGCAGCGGCGAGATGATGTGTGCCGCGAAATAGGAACCGCCGAAATAGTATTCCTCCGTCTCGCTGCCCGAGCGCAGGCCGAAGGTCTTGGCGAGATGCGCCTTCACATGCATGGCATAGGTGATGAAGGCATCCAGCATATCGCCGCTGGGCGCCAGAAACGCGGTCTTGTGCTTCGGTCCACGCGGCACCTTGATGATCTGCCCGTCCTCGATCATCTTCGCGATCATGCGATTGCCGGTGCCATAGGTAGCGCCGGAAAGCTCGATCAGCGACGTCATGTCGAGCGGGCGCTGCTGGATGTGACTATCGACGAGTTCGAGCGCGATGTTCCAGTAGGGGTCCGGCTTGACACCGGGTATGGTCGCGTCGAACGGCCCCCTCAGTTGCCGCAGGAACCCGATCACGCGCGAAAGCTCATGATCGGAGAGTTTGCTTTCCTGTCTTGCCATTGTCCCGCCCGTTATCCCCCTCCGGCCGGCCGCCTGTTATTCCTTGGCGTCCAGCCCTCCGCCTTCGCGCATCCAGTCGAACAGCGCGAAGAAGTCCTGTTCGGCATAGCCGACATTCGATGCGGCAATATATTGCTGAAGGATCGTGTTGGCCACGACCATCGGCACCTGATTGGAACGGCCGGCATCGGTGATGAGCATGAAGTCCTTGATCATCTGCGAGACCGAGAAGGCCGGCGTGAAATCGAGGTTTGAGATCATCTCCTTCTTGTATTTGACAAGGGGGGAGGCGACTGCACTCTCGCTGATGACATCCATCATCTGGCGCGGGGCAAGGCCGCCTTTGGCGCCCAGCACCAGAGCTTCGCCGAGGATCGACGAGGTCGCGCCGACAAGCGTGTTGAGCACCAGCTTCATGTAGCGGGCTTCCTCGCCGCCGCCGAGATAGAATTTCCGGGTGGCCAGCAAGTCGAGCAGGGCTTCAGTCTCCTGCCAAGCGGTTTCGTCGCCGGAGGCCAGCACTGTCAGCTCACCGTTGCGCGCCAGCGCCGTGCTGCCAGAGACGGGGCAACGCAGATAGCGGATGCCATGCAATTTCAAATCGGTCGCAACGCGCTCAGAGACGGTCGGCGAGACGGTGCTCATCTCCACGAAGATACACCCCGCACGCGCCTCTGCCAGGAGGCCGCTCCCGTCCGGGCCGCTGTCGTAGACGATTGCCGAAAGAGCCGCGTCGTTGGGAATGGTCGAGAAAATGATGTCGCAACGGTTTGCAATTTCGGAAATCGATCCGGCGACCGCCGCGCCGCGTGCGACGAGGCTCGCCCTGTTTTCCGCGACCGGGTCCGAGATCAGGACCTGATATCCGGCCTCAATCATTCTTGTGGCCATCGGATTGCCCATTTTTCCGACGCCGATCCATCCCAGTACCTTTGCCGGTACTGACTTGGTTTGTCCTTTGCCCGTCACCGCGCAAGCCTCCCATGTTTCTCCATTGAGGAACAATAAACGCAACAGCGTGTCCCGATTTCAGCGAATTCATCCAGTCTGGATACAATGGGCAGGGCAACGCCTTGCTGCTTTGGTAGTTTGGACGAAAGAGGCCGCGTTCTGAGCGGCAAGGCTGCGAAAGGGCAGGCGAGGAGGAAACCATGCATTACATCATTCATTGTCTCGACAAGCCGAACTCCGTCGGCAAGCGCCTGGAGAACTATGAGGCTCACAAGGCCTACCTCTCCAGCGCAACCATCAAGATGGTCATATCAGGCCCGCTGCTTGCCGATGATGAAGAGACCATGATCGGAAGCTGCTTTCTGGTCGAGGCGAATAACCTCCAGGAAGTGGAGGCTTTCAACCACGCGGACCCCTTCTTCAAGGCGGATCTTTGGGCGCAGATTTCGATCCGCCCCTTCAACAAGCGGGTTGATAACCGCGCCTGATGACAACAAAAAACGCGCCGGGGGATAAGCCCACGGCGCGCATCCGGTTGAGCCCACCTGTGCGTCAGGCGCTCTTGCGCATCTTCGGCGTTTCGACAGCGGGCTCCGACTGCTGCTGCGACACATCGCGCGGCGGCACACCGTCGAGATCCTTGACCTTTGCAGCGAGGTCTTCGGAGCCAATGCTGGCGCCCTGATCGGACGATGCAAGGCCACCCTGATGATAGGCGGCTTCGGCCGTGCTCCATTCCTCCGACGCCTGCTGCCAATGGCGGTCGTGATGGCCGTCGGGGCGGCCTTCCTTTTCCCAGATCTGATAGGCGCGCTCGCGGATGTATTCTTCCCTGCTTCTCTGCTCCATGGTCTTCTCCCGTTTGACGACAAGAGCGTCGTGCGCTCGAGATCAAAACGAACCAGTGCGAGGAATGTTCACAGCGCTTTCGAAAATTATCTGAGGAGGCTTTGGGCGCCATCGACAAAAATCACCGAGCCGGTGACGTGACGGGCGGCGTCCGATGCCAGAAAGGTGACAACGCTTGCCACTTCCGAGGCCTTGCCGGATTTTCCGCCGGTCAGCGGAATGTCTCCTTCCGGAAATTCCACCGGCACTTCCACGCTGTCGGTATCGCGGCGCACGGTGTTGTTTTCGATGGCCGTTTCGATGGCGCCTGGGCAGACGGCATTGATGCGAATACGGTCTCCGGCAAGTTCCACGGCCAGCTGCTTGACCATCGCAACCTGAGCCGCTTTCGTCGCCGCATAGGCGCTGGCCCCTGCGGAGGTGAAGGTGCGGGTGCCATTGATCGAGGACACGACGATGATGGCACTCTTGGTGGACTTCTTGAGATACGGCACGGCAAAGTGAATGGTGAGATAGCTGCCGCGCAGGTTCACGGCCATCGTCTTGTCCCACTCGTCAGGCTTCAGGTCGGCGATCGGAGCCCATACGCCGTTAATTCCCGCGTTGACGACGACGATATGCAGTCCGTCTCGCTCCGAAAATTCCGTGATGACAGTTGACATGGCCTCGGCGTCGGAAACGTCCGCCACAAGGACCTCTGCCGTTCCACCCTGTTGTTCCACCTCTCCGGCGACCTTCTGCAGTTCCTCTGCTGTGTGGCCCAGCAATCCAATCGTGTCGCCCTGCCGGGCAAAGGCCATCGCTGTTGCGCGGCCGATTCCGGAACCTGCGCCGGTGACGAGAATACGCCTGGAGGGACGGTAATCGGTCATGCTGCTGCCTTTCTTGAGCGGGAACCCGCGCCTTTGCCGACGCGGGAACCCGAACACGAAGTGGCAGCGGTTGTTCCGAAGTTCGCGTTACTGTTGACGCGAAAAGACGAGAACGCTTTGACCGGGGCTCTCGGTCTCCCCATCCTCGCTGATCTCCATCTGCTCGGCAGAGGTAAAGGCGAATTGCCATCCGCCACCTTCAGGCAGGCGGATCGGCGTTGCATCGCCCGCATTCAGCACCAGAAGAAGCTCTTCCGCAGCGCGTTCCTCGTCTGGAGCATCCTTCAGGTGCATCATGATAATGCGCAGATCGCCGTCACCCCATGTGCCTTCGTCCATCGACGCGCCATCGGCTTTCAGCCACGTCACGAAAGGCGCAGGCGGATCGCCGGGCTCGCCTTTGAGGAAACGCTCCTGTCGGAGAAGGGGCTGCGTCTTGCGGAACGTGATCGCAGCGCGGCAGAATTCAAGGAACGGGTCTTCGCGTCCGTCCCAAGAGATCCAGCCGATCTCATTGTCCTGGCAATAGGAATTGTTGTTGCCGCCCTGGCTGTTGCCGAGTTCGTCACCGCCAAGCAGCATGGGAACGCCCTGGCTGAAGAACAGGGTGGCGATCATCGCGCGTCGGCGACGGGCGCGGGCGGTGAGGACGGTCTCGTCATCCGTCTCGCCTTCGATGCCCATGTTGTCCGACTGGTTGCCGTCGTGACCGTCGCGGTTTTCCTCGCCATTGGCCTCGTTGTGCTTGTCGTTGAAGGATGTGACATCGGCCAGCACGAAGCCGTCATGGGCGCTGAGCAGATTAACCGAGGTGGTCGCGCTGCGCCCCGAATGGTCGAACTGCACGGGCGAACCCGTAAGGCGTTCTGCGAGCGGTGCGACGAGACCGCCATCCTTGCGCCAGAAGCGACGGACGTCGTCCCGGAACTTGTCGTTCCATTCGCGGAAGGGGAAGGGAAAGCCGCCGACCTGATAACCATCGTCCCCGACATCCCAAGGTTCGGCGATCAGCTTCACGCCGGCGAGGATCGGGTCCTGCCGGATGGCGTCGAAGAAGCCCCCTTCGCGATCAAAACGCAGGCCCTCGCGCCCGAGCGTCGAGGCAAGATCAAAGCGGAAGCCGTCGACATGCATGACGCCCACCCAGTAGCGCAGGCTATCGAGCACCATGCGCATCACCATGGGATGCGCGACATTGAGGGTGTTGCCCGTGCCTGTCGTGTCGAAGGTGTGGCGCAGCTCATCCGGCGACTGGATGTAGTAGCTGAGATTGTCGATGCCGCGAAAACTGAGAGTCGGTCCGCGTTCCGAACCTTCAGCGGTGTGATTGTAGACGACGTCCATGATGACTTCGATGCCGACGCTGTGGAAGGCCTTCACCATGGTCTTGAATTCGGCGATCTTCTCACCGGAGAGATATCGTGACTGTGGCGCAAAGAAGCCGAGTGTCTGGTAGCCCCAGAAGTTCCGAAGGCCCTTTTCGACGAGATAGCGGTCGTCGAGAAAGTACTGGACAGGCAAGAGCTCGATGGCGCTGATGCCGAGCTTCGTCAGATGATCGAGGATCGGTTCGCTGCACATGCCGAGAAACGTGCCGCGCAACTCTTCCGGAACGTCCGGATGCTGCATCGTCAGTCCGCGGACATGCGCTTCGTAGATGATCGTGTCCGTCCAGGGGCGGCGGATCGCCTCGTCGCCGTTCCAGTCGAAGTCCGGGTTCTGGACGACGGCCTTCGGCATGAACGCGGCGCTGTCGCGTTCGTCGAAGGAAAGATCACCTTCCTCTGCACCGATCGTGTAGCCGTAAAGGCTGTCATCCCAGTTGAGGTCGCCGACGATCTGTTTTGCATAGGGGTCGAGCAGCAGTTTGTTCGGATTGAAACGGTGACCGTTTGTCGGGTCGTAGGGTCCATGCACCCGGTAGCCGTAGACGGTGCCCGGCTGAAGGCCCGCGACGTATCCGGACCAGATGTCTCCTTCCCGCTTCGGCAGCGCCAGCCGTTGGGTTTCCTCCTTGCCGTCCGGCGAAAAGAGGCACAGCTCGACGGCCTCGGCGTGGGCGGAAAACAGCGCGAAATGCGTTCCCTCCCCAATGAATTCTGCGCCAAGTTCGGGTTTTAGAAAGTCCAGTTCAGAAAACGAATAGCTCATGAAAATACCTCGGGGACGAGAGGGAGGGGCCGCGCGTCCAACGCGGCAGGTGCCGATTGGTTCCGTGAGGCAGGCGCAGGAACCCTCTGCACCGTGGCGGGTTCGACCCCCTGCAAACAGCGGACATCATGACAAGGAGAGATGCATGGCAGACGGAGAGGGGATCATTTCACAGTGGGGACCGAAATGGCTGGACGACGGCCGCGTCCGCTTCCGCCTCTGGGCGCCTGAAGCCGAGACGCTCGACGTCGTGATCGAGGGTGCGCCACGTCCCATGACGGCGATGGGCGACGGCTGGTTCGAAGCCGACGTTCCCGGTCTGCGGGAGGGCGCGACGTATCGATTCCGGTTGCCCGACGGATCGGAGGTTATCGACCCCGCTGCGCATTTCCATCCGGATGGGCTCAAGGCGCCGTCGGCGCTCGTTGATCACCGGCACTATTCATGGCAGACCGGAGACTGGGTCTGCTTTCCCTGGGAGGAGGCAGTCGTCAGCGAAATCCACATCGGCACGTTTACAAGGGAAGGCACCTTCGCTGCCGCCATCGAACGTCTGCCGCATCTGGCCGAGATCGGTATCAACGCGCTCGAAATCTTGCCGATCGCGCATTTCCCCGGCACGCGAGGTTGGGGCTATGACGGAGTCCTCCATTATGCTCCGCACAGCGCCTACGGATCGCCCGAGGATGTGAAGGCCTTTGTCGATGCCGCGCATGCCAACGGCATCGCCGTCTATCTCGACGTGGTCTACAACCACTTCGGGCCGGAGGAAAATTACCTGTCGCGCTATGCGCCGGGCTTCTTCCACACCGAGCGGGAGACGCCCTGGGGCGTGGCTCTCGATTTCACAAAAGAGCCTGTGCGAGGCTATTTCGTGGATAATGCGATCCATTGGCTGAAGCATTATCGCTTCGACGGGCTTCGCCTTGATGCCACGCACGAGATTTACGATGCCTCGGAGGAGCATGTGCTGGTCGCGATCGCTCGAGAGGTCAGGGCGCATTTTCCCGATCGCCGGATCCATCTGATCGCCGAAGGGCAGGGCCATCGCTTGGGGATGGTGGGCTACCGCGCCGGCCGGCCGCTGCTTTACGACGCCGGCTGGAACGATCATTTCCATCAGGCGCTCAACGTCATCGCCACCGGCGAAACCGGCGGGTACTATGCGGAGTTCGCGAAGGAGCCGGAAAAGGGGCTGGCGCAGGCGATGGACGGCCGCCGTCCCTCCACCCGCAGCCCGCGCGAGATGGTCAGCGAGGCGGATTATGCCGAGGCGCACTGGCCTCCGCAGGCCTTCATGAACTTCCTGCAAAATCATGACCAGGTCGGCAATCGTGCGTTTGGGGATCGGCTCTGGACGCGGGTCGACCCTTCAATGGCGCGTATTCTCACTGCCTTTCTGCTCCTGTCGCCTCATGTTCCGATGCTTTTCATGGGGGATGAATACGGAGAACGGCATCCATTCATGTTCTTCGCCGATTACACAGGCGAACTGGGCGAGGCCGTGCGCAAGGGACGTCGTGGTGAAGCGGTTAATTTCGCCAGTCTGGCGCCCGATGACGAAGAAACCGTGTTGCCCGACCCGCTCGCGCCGGCGACTTTCACCGCCAGCAAACTCGACTGGGCTTACGCGAGTTCTGCCGAAGCGCAGTCGCGGTTGGCGCTCCACCGGCAGCTGATCGCGCTGCGGCGAAAACATATCATCCCCCTTCTGGCAGCCGGTGAACCCGTCACGGCCGAGCTCATCGCGGCGGATCATGGCATCCTGGCCATGGATTGGCAGTTTGCGCGGGGCCGGCTCCAGTTGCGCGCCAAGCTCAAAGACGGACCTGCGAGCCTTCCGTCCGTCAGCGGCAGCGTCATCTGGTTCGAGCGGGCGACGGCCTCTCCCGATGGGCCGGAAATCGTTGTCACTCTTGCGTCACCAGAGGAGCATACGGAATAGGGGGCGCCTCGCTGGTGGGTGCCACGCCATCACAAATAATTTCACGTCCGTAATCGCGCCTCTTGAAGCATCGCGCCAATGCAATTGCCCCCTGCAGCATTGGCGCGAAAGCCCGGGCGCGTTGAGGATCGCTATCAGGCAGTCCTGATCCCCCGTCGCAGATTTGCCGGCTTCGCCCGTAACAAGGTTGGCCTCGTGACGGTCTGCGGGATTGACGCAAGTCAAGGTCGGGAGAGGGCCGGGTTCCTAGGTTTGGGACAGGTTCGGTCTGCAGGTACAACAGATGAGAGCTTTCATCGCGCGTCCGTGAACGTGCGCGATGAACGCTCCAGGGGAGAAAAGATGTCGATACTCGCCGTTGCGCTCAATCCGTCGGTCGATGTGTCCAGCGATGCTGCGCGCGTACTGCCAACCCGAAAGGTCCGCACGCATAATCAGCGTCGGCATGCCGGTGGCGGCGGAGTGAATGTGGCGCGTGTCGTCGCGATGCTGGGCGGCCGGCCGCAGCTCCTCATGATGGTGGGCGGCGAGACGGGCGCGTTGATGATGGATGCTCTGGCGGGCACGGCAATCGATGTCACGACGGTCAAGACGGCGGAACCGACGCGGCTTGCCTTCATGGTCTACGAGGAAGAAACCGGGCTCGAATACCGCTTCGTGCCCGACGGCCCGGCCGTGACCTCGGAGGAGATCGAAGGCGCCATGGACATCGTCCGCAATTTCAAGGGCGATTTTCTGGTGCTCAGCGGCTCCCTGCCGCGCGATGCGCCGGACTATACTTACGCCCGCATGGCGGCCATCGCGGCGTCCGGGGGTGCCAAGGTCGTGCTCGATACATCCGGCAAGCCCCTTCTGACGACGCTGAAACAGGCGAAGGTGTTTCTCGTCAAGCCGAGTCTCAGCGAGCTTGAGACCATAGCCGGCAAGAAGCTTGACGAGCGCGGGATCGCTGAGACGGCTCGTCAGATCGTGAACGAAGGCTGGGCAGACTATGTAACGGTCACGCTCGGCCGCTCGGGCGCGCTGCTCGTCGGCGACGATCTCAACCTGCGTTTGCCGGCAATCCATGTTCCGGTGAGATCGGCCGTCGGGGCAGGCGACAGCTTCCTTGCGGCGCTTGTCTGGAAGCTGGAGGAGGGCGCTGCGATCGAGGAGGCCTTCCGCTTTGGTCTTGCCGCGGGGGCTGCTGCCGCGCTCACGCCCGGCACCGAACTTTGCCATCGCGAGGATGTGTTTGCGATCTACGAGGGGCGGCTCGGTGAACCCGAGAAGGAGCCTGAGGCGCTTGAGTCCTGAAGAAGAGATCCCACGCGAACGAAATTGAACTCGCCAAGTCTCTCCCGCCTCTTTACGAAGTGGCGAAGAAGCGCTTCTTTGCCTGTTTACCCGCCAATGCAGCACGTGTTTCGGTGATCGCCGAATATCTTGTCTCGGCCATGGCCGCCCAATGCATACTTTGGCAGACCTCCCCGGCGGCGACCGAACTGGGAACGAAGGTTCTCGACTGGCTGCGTCAGGCGATCGGTCTGCCGGGCTTTTCCGGCGTTATCCAGCGGATATCGAAATCGCTTTCGAAGCGATCACGGAAATTGCCGCGAGACTGCCGAAGCCGGATTAATACGGCTTGCGCGGGAGCGATGGGCAGGCCTAGAACGCCGATGTCGCGGCGGGCGCTCCGCCGCACGCGTCTCGTATGATGTTTCGACCAGGAGGAATTTGTCATGCCCGCTCCGAAAAATACCTTCAAGCAGGCGCTGAAAGAGGGGCGGACGCAGATCGGATTCTGGCAGGCGCTGACCTCGCCGACGACGGTCGAGATTTCTTCCAAGGTTGGCTTTGACTGGCTGCTGATCGATGGTGAGCATGCGCCGAACGATGTACCTCTGATGATCGCGCAGCTGCGCGCCATGGCGGGATCTTCCTCGCATGCGATCATCCGCCCGCCCGTCGGCGAGACCTGGATTATCAAGCAATTGCTCGACATCGGCGCACAGACGCTGCTGATTCCCATGTGCGACAGCCGCGAGATGGCGGAAGCGATGGTCAAGGCGATGCGCTATCCGCCGGAGGGCGTGCGCGGCGTCGGGTCGATCCTTGCCCGCGCTTCCGGTTACAACAGCATCCCGGACTATCTGCAGACCGCCAATGACGAGACCTGCCTCCTGCTTCAGGTGGAGAACCGGGCGGGGCTGACGGCTCTCGATGATATCGCCGCGACGGACGGCGTCGACGGCGTCTTCATCGGGCCGGCCGATCTTGCCGCCGACATGGGGTATCTCGGCCAGCCGGGACATCCGAAGGTGCAGGCGGTGATCGAGGATGCGCTGAAGCGTATTCAGAAGCACGGCAAGGCGGCGGGCATCCTGATTGGGGATCTGGCGCTCACGAAACGCTATGTCGAGCTGGGGGCAACCTTCGTCGCCATCGGCAATGACGTGACCCTCTTCGCCAACGCCGCCCGCAAGCTGCTGGACGACTATCACAAGACGGAGCCCGCGAAGGCGACAGGCGACGTTCAGGTCTATTAGTCCCGGCAGCATAGGCGGATCAAATGCGCTGCTGCCTTTCGTTTGTGCAGGGAAGGGCGTAGTCGCGGTCCTGCACGACTGAAACATCCCGGATCATCGCGGCTATTTGCTTCCTATTTCAGCAAAAGCGAATTTTTTCACCAATCCGTGCTTTTTTGGAATGTTCAGCTCTCACCGAAACCGTTGAAACCTGCTAAGCCGACGCGTCATCACATTCGCGGCGGTTCTCCTTCATGTCGATCTTTCAGCAGCTCAATCCCTCGCTCGCCCCGACCAGCCTGCGCGAGCGCGGCCGAGCCGCCGGCGGCGCGCTGCTGGGTATCGCGTTGACGGGCCTGGTCAGCACGCTGGCGCTGGGCAACAATGGTCTCGCCGCACCCCTGCTGGTGGCGCCCATGGGCGCATCCGCCGTCCTCCTCTTCGCGGCTCCCGCCAGTCCGCTTGCCCAGCCCTGGTCGATCCTCGGCGGCAATGTCGTGGCGGCCCTGATCGGGGTCACCTGCGCGCTGTTCATCCCGCAGCCGCTGCTGGCCGCGGCGCTTGCCGTTGGGCTGGCGATTGCCGCCATGCTGGTCCTCAACTGCCTGCATCCACCGAGCGGTGCGGTGGCGCTGACAGCGGTCCTGGGCGGATCGGCAATTCATTCCAGCGGCTACTGGTTCGTGCTCACGCCGGTTGCGCTCAATTCCGTTCTCCTGCTGGCACTGGCCATTGTCTATAACAACCTGACCGGCCACCGTTATCCGCATTTGCCCCACAAAGTACCTGCTGTCGGCGGTGGCGCGGAGACGGCAGATCCCCTTGAGGCGGACATTGAGGAGGTTCTGGAGGAATTCGGCGAAGTGGTCGACGTCAGCCCGGATACGATGGCGACACTGTTTCGCAAGGCACAGCTTTCGGCCCATGAGCGCACTCAGCACGGACCGCTGACGGACGACATCATGTCTCGCAATCTGCTCACCGTTCGCGCCGATGATCGCCTGCGGGCCGCTTGGCGGCTTTTCTCCATCCATCACGTCAAGGCATTGCCCGTCGTCGATGCTGATGGACGCCTCGCCGGCATGATCTCCCAGGCCGATTTCCTTTCCAACTCCGTTCTCTCGGATGATGGCAACCTGCATCTCGGCTTCCGCCGCCGCATGCTTGCCAAGCTGAGCCGGCAGCGCGTTCCGCGTTTCGTCGGCGACATCATGGATCGTCGCATCCAGCCGACACGCCCGGACACCTCGGCCTTCGCGCTGGTCATGCGCATGGTGGACGAGGGGCTGCATACGATCCCGGTCGTGAATGGATCCGATCGCCTCGTCGGCGTCGTCAGCCAGGGGGATCTTCTCTCTGCCCTTTTCCGCGCCGATTTGGACACTGCCGGCGAGCCTGTTCGCCGCGCGGCCAACACATAAATTATGCGTTTTTGACCAATACCGGCGACGGTTTTCATGTATGCTCCCCACCATAAACGAAGACCATAAGGTCATCAGGGGAGCGTCGAGGAATGAAATATGTCGTCGATACTGTAGGCAATGTGTCGGGCGGTGACGCCTGGCAGGCTGCGGTCACGGAAACCTATTTTCCGCTGGACACCGAATATCGCAACCGGCGCGAATTCAAGGGCGCGCTGGAAACGTGGTCGCTCGGCATGGTCGGCGTCTCGCGCATGCAATGCGACGGGCTGATCTATCGGCGCCACCGCAAACATTTCCTGAACGAGCGGGATTCCAGCCTTTTGATCACCATTCCGATGGTCAGCGAGGTGAATTTTTCGCAAGGGTCGCGGACGGTGAAGTGCCAGCCCGGCGGTTTTCTCGTCGAGCGCGGCGATGCACCTTATGAGTTCTGGCATGGTCGGACCAATGCGCTCTGGGTGCTGAAGGTGCCCTCGGCCAGCGTCCGCTCGCGCATTGGCTCGGCAGATCGCCTGAGCGCGTTGAGCTTCGATGCGACGCAGGGGGTTGCGGCGCTTTTCCTCGATACCGTGCGCCTCACCATCGAGCGTGCGCCGGAGATCAACGAGGCGGCGCGCGAACTGGCCGGCAAGCATATTCTCGACATGCTCTGCCTTTCCATCGTCAGTGACGATCGGGTGCTGGATAGCAATGTCTCACCGATCCGCGCCAGCCACCTGCATCGCGCCGAACAATATATCCGCGACAACCTGAAGGACCCGGATCTCGGTCCGCAGGCGGTTGCCGAGGCCTGCGGAATTTCGCTGCGCTATCTGCAGGGCCTCTTCCAGGACAGCGACAAGTCCATCAACAGCTTCATCCGCGACTGCCGGCTCGACCGCTGTGCCGAGGATCTGATGTCGCTGACGGCCAAGTCCACGATCGCCGAGATCGCCTATCGCTGGGGCTTCGCCGACCAGTCGCAATTCTGCAAGCACTATCGCACCCGCTTCGGCTGCTCGCCCTCCGATACGCGCAGACAGTCGGCGAACGCGCCGGATACGCCGCCGCCGGGATGTAATCGCCGGCACTGATGCCGGCCTGACCTACCCATCATCTCACCATTGAACCGGTTCTCCCGAGGAGAGCCGGAACGACCCCTCGCGTCCATTGGACGCCCATTTCGAGGAACCAGCATGAGCAAGACCAGAGTCGCCGTCGATGTCGGAGGAACCTTCACCGACATCTGCATCATGGACGAGGAGAGCGGCGCAATCCGCATCGAAAAGACGTCGTCGACGCCGCACGATCCGATGCAGGCCATCTTGAACGGGATTGAGCAGGCGAAGATCGACCTTTCCGAGGTCACGATGTTTTCCCACGGCACGACGGTCGCCACCAATGCGCTGATCACCCGGCGTATTCCGCGCACCGCGATGGTCTGCACGGAAGGCTTCCGCGACGTGGTGGAAATCCGCCGCTCCAACAAGGAAGATCTCTGGGACACCTACAAGGACGTCGCCAAGCCCTATGTGCCGCGCCGTGACCGCCTAACGGTTCTGGAGCGTGTCGATGCCGACGGCAAGGTGATGACGCCCTTGGACGAGGCCGGCGCACGCCGCGTCGCCGAGATCTTGAAGAAGCGCGATGTGAAGTCCGTCGCCGTCTGCTTCATGAACTCCTATGTCAACGGCGAGAACGAGCGCCGGATGCGCGATATCCTCAAGGAGGTCATGCCCGACGTTCCAGTCTCCATCTCTTCCGAAGTCATGCCGGAAATCTTCGAGCATGAGCGCTTCTCGACCACGATGGCAAACTCGGTCTGCGCGCCCGTCGTGGTCGATTACGTCTCGCGGCTTGGCGACAAGCTGGCCGAAGGCGGCTATGCCCGAGACCTGCTGCTGCTCCATAGCGGCGGCGGCGTGATGACGCCGGCGAGCGTGAAGGAGTTTTCGGCGCGTCTGGCCGGCTCCGGTATTGCCGCAGGTGCGATTGCCAGCCGCTTCATCGGCAATCTCTGCGGCTTCCCCAATTCCATCGGGTTCGACATGGGCGGGACGAGCACCGACGTGTCGCTGGCCTATAATGGCGAACCGCGCATCACCAAGGATTGGTATATCGAATATGGCTACCCGATCCGCTTCCCCTCGATCGAAGTCCTGACCATCGGGGCCGGCGGCGGGTCGCTCGCCTGGCGCGACGAGGGCGGGTCGCTGCGCAACGGTCCGCAGTCGGCCGGCGCCTATCCGGGCCCGGCCTGCTACAAGAACGGCAACAAGACCGCGACAAACACCGACGCCAATGTCGTGCTCGGCCGTCTCGGCACCAGCCTTGCCGGCGGCAAGATCACGCTCGATCCGGCGCTGGCAACCGAAGCCGTGCAGGAAACGGTCGCCACTCCGTTCAACATGGAATTGCACCAGGCGGCGGAAGCCATTGTTGCCGTCGCCAATTCCAACATGGCCAATGCCGTGCGCCTGCTGTCGATCAGCCGCGGCTACGATCCGCGCGATTTCGCACTCGTCGCCTTCGGCGGGGCCGGCGCGCTGCATGGTGCGGCAGTTGCCAAGGAACTCGCAATCCCGACCGTCATCGTGCCGCCGAACCCGGGCGTGACGTCTGCGCTCGGCTGCCTTCTGGTCGATGTCCAGCACGACTTCTCCGACAGCTTCATGACCAATGCCTCGACCGTCGCGCCTGACGAGATGGAAGCTGCCTTCGCCAAGATGGAAACACAGGCCGTCGAACGCCTGACCCATGAGGGCGTGGCGCGGGAGGACATGACGCTCATGCGCTCCGTCGAGATGATGTATGCGGGCCAGTGGCGTTCGCTTTCAGTGTCGGCGCCTGCGAAAATCACCAGCGTCTCCGATCTGGTCGAAGGGTTCCATGCCGAGCATGAGCGGGAATTCAACTTCCGCCGCGACGAGGCGCCCGTTGCCATTTTTCGTATTGCGATCAAGGCGATCGGCACGGTTCCGAAAGCAGACATGCCGAGATACGAGGTTCGTCCGCACAAGCCCGAGCCCGTCTCCCGCCGCAAGGTCTGGTTCGAGGCCGTTGCCCACGATGCGGCGATCTACGAGCGCGAGAAGCTGGAAGCAGGCGCCGCCTTCGAAGGCCCGGCCATTGTCGAACAGTTCGACTCCACGACCGTCGTGCCGCCCGGCATGAGCGCGAAGGTCGATGCCTACATGAACATCCTCATTTCCACGAAAGGCTGAACCCCATGAACAAGATGATGAATGTCGGCGGCAGCCTCGACCCGGTAACCTTCGAGGTTCTGAAGAACTCCTTCATTACCTCGGTCGACCAGATGGCCGAGCAGATGCTGCGCACCTGCTATTCCTTCGTGATCTACAACCGCGACTTTTCCAACGGCCTGCATGACAGCGACGGCAATTCGGTCGCGCAGGGCAACCAAGACATCGCGGTGCATGTCGGTACGCTGCATTTCACCTGCAAGGACGTGATCCGTGCCTTCGAAGGCGAGATGCTGCCGGGCGATGTCTATGCCATCAACGACCCCTACGCCGGCGGCACGCATTTCTCCGACGTGCGCCTTGTCCGCCCGATCTTCGACGAGGACCATCTGATTGGCTTCTCGCAGTCGAACGGGCACTGGTCGGATCTCGGCGGTTCGGTGCCCGGTTCCTTCGACGTGACGGCGCGCGAGATGTTCCGTGAGGGCATGCGCATCACGCCGGTGCGGCTCTTCCACGGCGGGCGCTTCTGCGCGGACGTCGCAAACCTCATCGCCGCGCAGACCCGCGATCCGGCCTCGATCATCGGCGATATCCATTCGCAGTCGCAGGCGACGCAGGTCGCTGAACGCGAGCTGCTGCGGTTGGTGCGGAAATATGGCCGCGATCAGGTGACGCAGGGCATGCGCGAAGTGCAGGATTACGTGGAGCGCGCGGCGCGCAAGCGCATCGCCGAACTGCCGGACGGCACCTGGGAAACGGTGGACTATATCGACCGCGATCCGGCGACCGGCGAGGGTATGATCCCGATCCGGATCAAGATGACGATCAAGGGCGATACGATCCATTACGACTTCACCGGCAGCCACGCGACCATCGCGTCCATGTACAATTCGGCCCCCGGCGCAACCTTCTCGGCCGTCGTGGCCGGCACCAAGACCTTCTTCCCCGACCTGCCGCTCAATTCCGGCTTCTACCGGATGATTGAGGTGACGGCTCCGAAGAACAGTGTCGTCAGCGCCGAGTGGCCGGTGGCCGTAACCGGCTTCCTGATGCCGTTCGAGAAGATCATGAATGCGATCTTCGAAATGTGGTCGAAGATCATGCCCGAACGCGCCATCGCCTGCGCCTTCAATCTCGAATATCTCCTGGCCGGCGGGCTCGATGCCCGCAAGCCGGAAAAGCCGATCTTCATGTTCTACGAATGGCTGCCGGGCGGCTGGGGCGGGCGCAACGGCAAGGACGGCGCGGATGTGACCACCGCCTGCTTCGGCACGGGTCTCATGTCGCAGCCGAACGAGGGCAACGAGCGCGTCAACCCGACGCACACCGTCGAGTTCCAGATCCTGCAGGACTCGGCCGGCCCCGGCAAATGGCGCGGCGGCGTCGGTGTCCAGAAGACCTCGCTGCTCTTGGAATCCGAAAAGTCCGTCATGTCCTATATCTGCGACCGCGAACGCGCCGTCGTCTGGGGCGTCGAAGGCGGGCTTCCCTCCATGCCGCATGGCCTGACGATCAAGCGGGCGGGCGAGGAGAAGGAAACCTGGCTCGGCTCCGTCTTCTCCGACTATCCCGTCTTTTCCGGCGATCAGTTTGCGCGCCCCACTGCTGGCGGCGGCGGCTTCGGCGACCCGCTGGAACGCGACCCGCAGAAGGTTCTGGTGGATGTCATCGATGACTATGTCTCGATCCGCCGCGCGGCGCTGGACTATGGCGTCGTCATCAAGGAGGTTGATCCCGATCTCTGCGAATACGAGATCGACACCACCGCGACCGAGGCATTGCGCGCCGACATGCGGGCCAAGCGCAAGGACTGGGCGCGGATGGATCCCACGGAGGTCTCGCGCCTCTACAAGGCCGGCGAGATCGACGCACTCGACGCCGTGCGCCGCTATGCCGTGATCCTTGACTGGGAAAGCGGCGAGGTGCTGCCCAAGACGACCGAGCAGTTCCGCGAGAGCTACGAGAAACGTACGGTCGCCCATTGGGGTTGATCTTCGCATGGCCGGCGGGTGCTCCGCCGGCCATCTGTTTTTTCGATATTACAATCAAGAAATGACTATTTCACAGGGACCTTCGCACAGGCGAAGATCGCTGCAATGCCGCATAAGACGGCTGACGAGAGGGGTGTTCGCATGGACATGCAAGATGGTCCGGAACGCATATTCGAATCCGCCGCCACGGTTGCGGAGGCCGTTGCTGCACGCGCGTCAGGTGCCGCAGTGCTGGCCGGCGGGACATGGACGATGCGCGATCCGCGGCGGGGTGTGACCCTGCCGGAGCGCATTGTTGCGCTTTCGAAGATTGCCGAACTTCAAAGCATCGAGGTCTTCGACGACCGCATCTCGATTGGCGCATCTGTCACCCATTCGTTACTTGCCGGCGCCGTCAGCGAGATTGTGGGCCTTGAAGGTCTTGCGGCCGCCGCAACCGGGGCCGCCAATCCTGCCATCCGCCGCGTCGCGACGGTTGGTGGCAATCTCTGCGCCACCGAGTTTGCCGCTGCCGATCTCGTGCCCGCACTTCTGGCTCTCGACGCCGAGGTCGAACTGGCCTTGGCAGATGGCCCGCGCCTCCTGCCGCTCTCCGAATTTCTAAAGGCGCGCGCCGCTCTTTTGAAAACGGCGTTGCTGACCCGCGTGATCGTCCGCCGCGACGTCATCGCTTCTGCCCATATCCGCCTGCCGCTGCGCAAGGCGGGCGACTACCCGGTGGCAATCGTCTCGGTCGCTCGATCATCCGACGGCACGGTCCGCGTCGCTGTTGGCTCCGTCGAGCCCGTTGCCCGCCGCTGGACCGCGCTCGAAGCCGCTCTTGGCGGCAAAGTAGCAACGGCGGAAGAGGCGCAGGCGCTGGCCGAAAAGACCAATGATTTCATCGGCCGCGACGGCATTGAGACTGAGGGCTGGTATCGGCGCGAGGTGCTGCCGGCGCTGGTGCGCCGCGCCTTTGCAGCTCTTCGGAAAGGCGGTGCGGCATGACGGTGACATTCCAGCTCAACGGCGAGCGCTGCCGCTTCCACGAGGACCCGATGACGCCGCTGCTTGATGTGCTGCGGCGGGAGAAGTTCCTGACCGGCGCGAAAGCCGTCTGCCGCGAAGGCTTCTGCGGGGCCTGCACGGTGCATGTCGATGGCGAGCCCATGATGTCCTGCCTCAAGCCCGTTGGGCTCGTCTCCGGCTGTTCGGTGACGACCATTGAAGGTTTGAGCAGCGGCGATCAGGCGCTTCATCCCCTGCAGGCGGCCTTTGAGGCTGCCGATGTCGTGCAATGTGGCATGTGCTTTCCCGGCATGGTCATGAGCCTGTCCGCCTTCGTGCGCGACAATCCGGAGGCGACGCGGCCTCAGATCAAGACGGCCATGGCCGGCAATATCTGTCGTTGCACGGGCTATGAGCGGATCATCGATGCCGTGGCCGACTATCTCGCAGTCCAGAAAGCCGGTAGTCAGGCCAAGGAGGCAGCTCATGTCTGAGACCCTATCCGGGACCACGCACGAAGTCTCCGCCACTGTCATGGACCTGCCGCGCCGCGACGCCCGCGACAAGTTGCGCGGCCGCACCCGCTACACCGTCGACCGCGTTCGCCCGGACATGCTGCATGCCGTTCTCCTGCGATCAGGCGTTCCGGCCGGCCGCATTGTCAGGCTCGACGTCGAGGCGGCGCGCCATGCGTCCGGCGTCCGTGCCATTGCCACCGGCCAGGATGCGCCCGGCCTCTACGGCATCGGCATCGCCGATCATCCGCTGCTGGCTATCGACACGATCCGCTACCATGGCGAGCCCATCGTCGCGATTGCCGCCGAGACGGAGACCGAGGCGAGGGCGGCGCTGGCGCTTGTCGAACTGGAAATCGAGCCGCTCGCGCCTGTCCTCACCATGGGCGAGGCGCTGGCGAAGGATGCGCGGCTGGTCCATGATGGCTGGCGCGATTATGAGGTGCTGACCGAGGGCGGCGCACGTGAGGGCAACATTGCCTGGGAAGCGCGCACCACGCGCGGCGATGTCGACGCGGCCTTTGCGCGGCCGGACGTGAAGATTGTCGAGACGACGATCCGTGTCGGGCGTCAGAGCCACGTACCTTTCGAACCGCGCACGGCGATTGGCTCGTGGGAAAACGGGCGTGCCCATATCGAGACCTCGACGCAGGTGCCCTGGACGGTGCGTAATGTCACGGGCCGCGTGCTGCAATTGCCGCCGGGCCGCGTGCGCGTCACTGTGCCGCCGGTCGGCGGCGGCTTCGGCCTGAAATTCGATGCGACCATCGAGCCGATCACGGCGCTGCTGGCGCGGATCACCGGCCGCACGGTGGTCATCGAGAATACAAGGCAGGAGGAGATGGCGACCTGCCTCTGCCGCGAGAATGCTGAAATCCTCATCCGCTCCGCCGTCACCGCCGATGGCGAGATTGCCGGCCGCGAGGCGGTCGTGCTGATGGATTGCGGGGCCTATGGCGGCGAGCAGATTTTCCTCTCCACCATGACAGCCCATACGCTCGGCGGCAATTACCGCGTCGGCGCGATGCGGCTCGTTAGCCGCGCGGTCTATACGAACACCCCGCCGAACGGCGCGTTCCGCGCCTGCAACGGTGTCTACAACACCTTTGCGCTGGAACGGCATACAGATGAGATTTGTCAGGCACTTGGCCTCGATCCGCTCGCGTTCCGCAAGAAGAACGTGCTGGGCGATGGCGATCTCGGCGCGACGGGTCAGGTCTTTGAAGGCAATGTTCTGAGGCCGATGCTGGAGCGGATGGATGCGCTGCGCGCCGTCACCGGTACAGTAGAAGATAAAGCCGATGGCCGGCTCTATGGCCGTGCGACGACAGTCGGTACATGGTTCGTCTTCGTTGGGCCGTCGGCGGCCACGATCAACATGAATGCCGACGGCAGTGCGACACTCGTCACCTCCGGCGTCGAGATCGGCTCCGGCACGATGATGCAATCCCTGCCGCAGATCGTGGCGGGGCAATTGGGACTGACGCCCGATCAGGTCGTGGTGCGCGAGGCCGACACGGACTCCGCCGGTCTCGACGTCGGTGTCGGCGGCGGTCGCACGACGGTTTCCATCGGTGCGGCCAGCATCGGGGCGGCGGAAGAGTTGCGCAATAAGCTCTTCGGCTTTGCCAGCGAACTCCTGCAGACACGGCCGGAAGACCTGGAGCTTGTAGGCGGTCGTGTCGCGATCAAGGGGCGGCCGGGTTCAGGGATTGCCGTTTCGGCGGTGGTCCAGCATGCGCAGTCGGTTTCGGGCCCGGTCACAGGCACGGGGAGCTTCACCGGCAAGCCGGTTCCCTTCATGTCCGGCTGCGCCTTCGGCCATATGATCGAGGCACTGGAAATCCCGGTCTTCGTCGTCCACGAGGCGGAGGTCGCGGTCGATCCGGATACCGGTCATGTCGAGGTTCTGGCCTATCGCGTCGTGCAGGATGTCGGCCGCGCGCTGAACCGCCGCGCCATCATGGGGCAAATCCAAGGCGGCGTGGTGCAAGGGCTTGGCTATGCGCTGCACGAGGCCGTGACCATTGCACCGGATGGGCGCATTCGCGAGGACGGGTTCGAGACCTATCGCGTGCCGCTGGCCGGCGATGTCGTGCCGGTTGTGGCTGATCTCTACGAAGGCGCGCCGTCGAGCGGACCGCTCGGCACCAAGGGGGCGGGCGAAGTGCCGATCCTCGGCGTCGCCGCCGCCATCGGCTGCGCGGTGGCCAATGCGACGGGCAAGCTGGTGCGCGAACTGCCCTTGACGCCGCCGCGTGTTCTGAGCCTCCTCAAGGGGCGTGAGCGCGCGCCCGAATTTCCGCATATCGCCGCCTCCTTCGAGGCCAATACGCTGGCGTGACGCCCGCACAACCCCGATGACCGATCGAGAGAGCTGAATGACCCATCTGTCCAACTCGCTGGCCGCGACCGATATCGCGACCGTCATGCATCCCAATACCAATATGCGCCAGCACGAAATCACCGGGCCGATGGTGATCGCCCGGGGCGAGGGCATCCGCGTCTACGACGAACATGGCAAGGAATATATCGAAGGGCTGGCAGGCCTCTGGTCGGTGGCGGTGGGCTTTTCGGAAAAGCGGCTGGCGGACGCTGCCTACAAGCAGATGCTGCAGCTCCCCTATTACCATACCTTCACCTCGAAATCGCATGAGCCCTCCATTCGCCTTGCCGAGAAGCTGGTGGAGATGACCCCGGAAAACCTCACGCGCGTCTTCTTCACCTCTTCGGGGTCGGAAGCCAACGACACGATCGTGAAGATGGTCTGGTTCATGAACAATGCGCTCGGCCGGCCACAGAAGAAGACGTTTCTCTCCCGCAACAAGGCCTATCATGGCATCACGGTTGCCTCGGGCAGCCTCACCGGCCTGCCGGTCAACCATCGCGACTTCGACCTGCCGGCGATCCCGGTCCGGCATCTGACCTGCCCGCATTTTTATCGCTTTGGCCTGGAAGGCGAGACGGAAGAGGCCTTTACCAAGCGTCTGCTGGCGGAGCTGGAAGAAGTCATTGCGCATGAGGGCGCGGAAACCATCGCCGCCTTTATCGGCGAGCCGCTGATGTCGGCAGGCGGGGTCATGCCGCCGCCGGTGGGCTACTGGGAAGGTGTCGAGAAGATCTGCCGCAAGAACGATATCCTGCTGGTCTCGGATGAGGTCATCTGCGGCTTCGGCCGTCTCGGCACGCCCTTCGGCTGCCAGAAATATGGTTTCACGCCGGACATCATGACGGTCTCCAAGCAGATCACGTCGTCCTACATGCCGCTTGCCGCCGTCATCGTCAGCGATCCGGTCTATCAGGCGATTGCCGATCATACGTCCGTGCTCGGCAATTTCGGCCATGGCTTCACCGCGTCCGGCCATCCGGTTGCCACTGCCGTCGGTCTCGAAAATCTCGCCATCATCGAGGAGCGCGACCTGATGGGCAATGCGGCGCGCATGGAGCCGATCTTTCAGGCCGGGCTTCGCGCCTTTGCCGATCATCCGCTGGTGGGCGAAGTCCGCGGAACGGGCCTCATCGGCGCGCTGGAACTCGTCGCCCACAAGCCGACACGGCGGCCTTTCGAAAAGGTTGGCCGCGCCGGCGCGCTTGCCGCGAAGATCGGTCACGAGGAAGGGCTGATCTTCCGCGCCATAGGCGACCAGCTGGCGCTTTGCCCACCGATGATCGTAACAGAGGACGACATCAAGGAAATCATGGTCCGCATGGGCCGGACGCTCACACGGCTCACCGATGCCGTCGCACAGGAGGGACTTCAATGAGTGCGCAACAGGCTGAACCCGTCACCCATATCGATGACGACCGTTTTCGCGTGACCGAATGGCGCTTTGCGCCGGGCGCCGAGACCGGCTGGCATGTCCATGGGCACGACTATGTCGTCGTGCCGCTGTCGGACGGGCAGATGGGTCTCGTTGGGCCGGATGGCAAACAGGCGCAGGCGCAGCTGAAACAGGGCATTCCCTATTCGCGCCGCACCGGCGTTGCCCACAATGTCAGCAATATCGGCGAGACGCCGTTCTCCTTCCTCGAGATCGAGGTCGTGGAAAACGAGCTGGAGCAGAAGCGGCTGGCCATCATGAACCGCTTTTCGGCCGCCTGGAATGCGCATGATCTCGAAACGATCATGGAGCTGACGGCCGACGACTGCGCCTTCCATGCTTCCGCAGGCACCGAAGCCGAGGGCGCGCGGCATGTTGGCCGCGATGCCGTGCGCGCCGCCTATGCCGGCATCTTCGCCTTCTTCCCGGACGGGCAGTGGACGAATGGCAAGGCGATGATCAGCGGTGATACCGGGCTCACCTGGTGGCGCTTCGTCGGTACGACGGTGGAAGGAAAGACGGTCGAGGTCGACGGCTGCGATATCCTCACCTTTGCCGGCGACAAGATCGCGGTGAAGGACAGCTACCGCAAGACGCGGAGCTGAGCGCCAATCCGCTGTCATGACGCCTGAGGCGTGGCGGCTGGCTTCCATCAGCCGCCGCCGCCCATCGTCACCGACATGAAGGCGCGGAAGGCGGCTGCGGCGGAGCTGATCGGCCGTGATTTCGACCAGGCAAGGCCGACATCCATGCTGGGGATTTCTTCCTTCAGGCGCCGTACTTCGATGCGTTGGCCTTCCAGCGACCACGGGCGATAGACCATATCGGAGAGGATGGTGATACCGACACCCGAGGCGACCAGAGAGCGCACCGCCTCGACCGAGCTGGTGGAGAGCACGACGCGGGGGGAGAAACCGGTCAGCGTCCAGTAACGGGCCGCCGTCTTGCGTGCCTCGTCCACGGTAAGCATCACATAGTCCTCCTCCGCCACGTCGGAGAGACTGATGTCCTGTTTGTTCAAAAGTGGGTGATCGGCGGCCAGCCAAAGCCTCCGGGTAGAGCGCATCAGCAGTTCCTGCTCGATCTCCTCCCGGTTCTGCAGGTTCGAGACCAGCATGACCGCCATGTCGATATCGCCAGCAACGAGCCGGTTCTCAAGTGCCATGCGCGGCAGTTCGGCAAGCTCCACCTCGATATGCGGATAGGTCTTGCGGAAGCGTGCGTAGTAGCGCGACATGAAATAGCCGACGACCGTATAGGTCATGCCCAGCCTGAGCTTTGCATTGAGCCCGGTCTTCTCGCGCAATGGTGAGCGCACGGCGGCCGCGACCGCGCCGGTAATGACTCGTGCGTGATCGAGAAAGCGGGCACCCTCCATCGTCAGCCTGACCCCCGCATGCGTGCGCTCGAAGAGCACAACGCCAAGTTCCATCTCGAGCGATTTGATCGCTGCGGTTACTGCCGATTGAGAGATGTTGAGATCGACTGCGGCATGACTCACTTGGCCGCTATCCGCGGTTGCAATGAAATAATCCAGCTGTTTCAGTGTGATAGGCACGATTCTTATCCCTCGGAAGATTTATCTGTTTTTTCGATATTACATTCAAAAAATGACTATTTCACAAGACCCCTTAACTGCGCAAACATTGCTGCAACGCCGCAAAGACGGCAGATGAATGAGGGGTACAAACCATGCCGGTCACGTTGAACTGTGACATGGGAGAGAGCTTCGGCCTCTACCAGATGGGCGACGACAACGGGCTCATGCCGTTGATCGATGTCGCCAATGTCGCCTGCGGTTTCCACGCATCCGACCCGAACCACATGCACCAGACTGTGCTCCGCGCCAAGGCTGCGGGTGTCAAGATCGGCTCGCATCCGGGGCTTCCGGACCTGCAGGGTTTCGGCCGCCGCGAGATGCGGATGACGCGTGACGAAGTGCGCAATGCCATCGTCTATCAGACCGGAGCGCTGCTCGGCTTCATGAAGTCGGAAGGCATGGAACTCCATCACATCAAGCCCCATGGCAGCCTCTATTTCATGGCGATGCAGCAGGAAGCTGTGGCGCACGGCGTCTGCGATGCCGCCGAAATCTTCGGTGTGCCGCTCTTCGGCATGACGGGCACGTTGCATGAGGAAATCTATCAGGCGCGCGGCATTCCCTTTGTCGCCGAGTTCTATGCCGACCTCGAGTACAACGCCCAGGGCAAGCTGATCCTGACCCGCGTCCATGACGCCAAGGACCCGGCGAAGATGGCGGAGCGCTGCGTGCGCGCCATCACGGAAGGCAAGGGTACGGCCGAGGACGGGACGCTTTTCCCGGTTCGTTGCGAAACGATCTGCGTGCATTCCGACACGCCGAACGCCATCGATATCGCACGGGCCGTGAAAGACGCGATCGCGCCCTGGCATTGACCGGCATCATGGCCGCATGATCTTTTGTGCGGCGCAATATTACATTTCCCTCATCAGACGAACTGGAGCACGACATGGCACAGATTCTCTCTCCGCTTCCGGGCACCTTCTATCGCAGCCCGTCGCCGGGCCAGCCGGCCTACAAGAACGATGGTGACAGTGTCGCAGTCGGCGACGTCATCGGGCTCATCGAGGTGATGAAGTCCTTCCACGAAGTGAAGTCGGAAGTTGCGGGTTCCAACATCCGTTTCTCGGCCGACAATGAAGAGCCGGTCATGGCCGGTGCGCCTCTCGCGGATCTCGACTGATGCTGAAGAAACTTCTGGTCGCCAATCGCGGGGAAATTGCGGTCCGGGTCATCCGGGCCGCGAAGGACCTCGGCATCAAGACGGTGGCGGTGCATTCGGCTGCCGACGCGACCTCCCTGCATGTGCTTCTGGCTGACGAGGCGGTCAATATTGGCCCGCCGGCTGCGAAGAAGTCCTATCTGAATATTGACGCGATCATCGAAGCCGCGAAATCGACCGGCTGCGACAGCATCCATCCGGGCTATGGCTTCCTCGCCGAAAACGCGACATTCTCGGATGCCGTCACGGCGGCTGGGCTCGTCTTTGTCGGCCCTTCGGGTGACGCGATCCGGCTGATGGGCGACAAGGTTTCGGCCCGTTCGGCCGCAGCGGCTGCCGGCGTTCCCGTGGTTCCGGGCTCGACCGGCCGTGTCGAAGGCATCGAAGCCGCACGCCATATCCTGATTGACACGGGCTTCCCGGTCATGATCAAGGCGGCGGCAGGTGGGGGCGGTCGCGGCATCCGCATCGCCAACAACCTCGCCGAATTCGAACAGGCCTTCCCGCAGGCGGAAGCCGAAGCGCTTGCCGCCTTCGGCGACGGCGGTCTCTATATGGAAAAAGTCATCGGCAAGGCGCGCCATATCGAGGTGCAGGTTCTGGCCGACGGCAAGCATGCCATCCATTGCTACGAGCGGGAATGCTCGCTGCAGCGCCGCCGCCAGAAGGTCTGGGAAGAAGCGCCGTCGCGTGCGCTGTCCGAGGAACTGCGCGAAGAGCTTTGCGGCTCGGCGGTCGCTCTGGCCAAGGCGGTCGGTTACTCCGGCGCCGGCACGGTCGAATATCTCTATGACGACGAGGCAAACCGCTTCTATTTCATCGAGATGAACACGCGCATTCAGGTAGAACATCCGGTCACGGAAGCGATCACGGGGATCGATCTCGTGGCGGAAATGCTCCGCATCGCCGGTGGCGAACCGCTGCGGATCAAGCAGAAGGACGTTTCGATGCGCGGCCACGCCATCGAGGTGCGCATCAACGCTGAAGATCCTTCCAAGGATTTCGCGCCGTTCCCCGGCACGGTGGGCGACCTGCGCCTGCCTGGTGGTCCGGGCGTGCGCTTCGACTCGATGCTTTATCCCGGCTACCAGGTTCCGCCCTTCTATGACTCGCTGCTTGCCAAGCTGATCGTGCATGGCGAAACGCGCGAGGCGGCGATCACGCGGCTGGTCCGCGCGCTCGGCGAACTGAAAATCGATGGCATGAAGACGACGAAACCGCTCTTCCTTGCGCTGGCCGCCGACCCGTCGGTGCAGGCCGGGGACGTGCATACCCGCTGGCTGGAAGGCTGGCTCAACGAAAACGCGGCTCAACTCGCAGACTGATAGGGGAACGAATGTCGATACGTTTCAGCTTCGGGGGTGACGAACATATCTTCGGCGAAGTGTCCGAAGCGATGTCGCTCGACTCCTTCTTCACTGGCCTGTCGATGACAAATGCAGTCAAGGCCGCTGGCATCAAGGGCGTCACCGAAATCTGCCCGGCAAACGCCAGCTTCCAGATCCGCTTCAACCCGGACCTCATCAAGCCGCAGGACCTTTTGAAGGAATTGCAGTCGATGGAGGCTGCCGCCTCCAAGTCGGACTCGGTGCTGAAGACCCGCATCATCGAACTGCCGGTCTATTTCCAGGACCCGTGGACGCACGAGACCTGCATGCGTTTTCGCGAGCGCCATCAGGACCCGAGCTCGACCGACCTCGAATATTCCGCCCGCATCAACGGCTATGCGACGGTCGAGGAGTTCATCGCGGCCTATTCCGGCCAGCCGTGGTTCGTCTCCATGGTCGGCTTCGTGGCCGGTCTGCCCTGGCTCTACCAGATGGTCGAGCGCAAGAAGCAGATCGAGGCGCCGAAGTATCTGCGTCCGCGCACGGACACGCCGAAGCTCACCATCGGTCACGGCGGCTGCTTTGCCGCGATCTACTCGGTGCGCGGCGCCGGCGGCTATCAGATGTATGGCGTCACGCCGGCGCCGATCTACGATCCGACCCGCAAGGTCCGTTACCTGACGGACGAGATGTGCCTCTTCAAGCCCGGCGATATCGTCAAGTTCAAGGCCATCGATCGCGATGCCTATGACACGACGCTCGAAGCCATCGACGCCAATACATGGCAGCCGACGGTGCGTGAGGCGACCTTCTCGCTCACCGAGTTCAACAAGGACATCTACGGCACCAATGCCAAGCTGATGGAGCTGATCAATGGCCGTTAAAGTCATCTCTCCCGGTCTTTCGACCTCCGTTCAGGATCTTGGCCGTCCCGGCTATTATCACCTCGGCATTCCGGAAGGCGGCGGCATGGACCGTTTCGCCACCCGCATCGCCAATATCCTCGTCGGCAACGATCCGGGGCTGGCCGTCCTTGAAGTGACTTTCATGGGTCCGGAACTGGAATTCACCGAAGCTGCAACCGTCGCCATCACCGGCGGCGAGCTTCCCCCGAAGGTCAATGGCGAAGAGCGCCCGACCTGGGAAAGCTTCCCCGTCAAGGCCGGCGACCGGCTCTCCTTCGGCTATCTCAAGGCCGGCGCGCGCGCCTATATCGCGATCTCCGGCGGCATCGACGTTCCGGTCGTTCTCGGCTCGCGCACGACCTATGTGCTCGGCGCACTCGGCGGCTTCGAAGGTCGCGTGCTGAAGGCCGGCGACGAACTGCCGATCGGCGCTGCCTCGGGCCAGTCCGGCAAGTCTCTGCCGGCAAACCTGCGCCGTCCGCAGATCATTCCGGCCGAGCTGCGCATGCTGCCAGGCATCTACTGGCACCGCATCACGGAAGCTGCCGGCAAGCGCTTCTTCGACGATACCTGGAAAGTCGCGCCCGAAGCGGACCGCATCGGCTATCGCTTCAAGGGCGGCACGCCGCTCGAATTTGTCGAGCGCGAACAGCCTTTCGGGGCTGGTTCCGATCCGTCGAACATCGTGGATGCCTGCTATCCTTACGGCTCGATCCAGGTGCCGAGCGGCACCGAGCCGATCGTGCTTCACCGCGACGCCGTCTCTGGCGGCGGATACATGATGCTCGGCGTGGTCATCTCCGCCGACATGGACCTGATCGCACAGCTGCAGCCGCATACGCCGGCGAAATTCGTGCCGGTCACGCTGGATGAGGCGCTGACCGCCCGCGCGGACAACGCAAAGCTCATGGCGCGCGCAGAAGAATACCTCGCCGGCTGACGGCGGGGTGCTGAGCAATTCCAGCGAAAGTGGGAACCGGTTTCGCGTCCGGAATTGCGTTGAGATAAAGATATAGAGCGTTTTCACGTTTCTATGAAACGGGCAAACGCTCTGGACCAAGCCGGCTGGGGAGGCCGGCCCAAGGTAGGGAACCGCCGGCCAAAGCCGGTTCCGACGCGCCCGATGACAAGATCGGTCGCGTGAAACGACAAGACGAAGCCGTTAAACGGCGTGATTTTGGCATTCCGAGCGCCGCAACAAGACGGAGCCGGAATCGAAAGGGGAACAGTGCGAAACCGAACTGCCGGACGATCCGGCCACGGTGACGCGTGCCTTCCCCTGCTTGGAGAAAGAAGGGGATATGAGCTATCTCAGTGCGGAAGACGTTTCCGTGGCGTTTGCGGGCCTCAAGGCCCTGTCTTCGGTCAACCTGAAGATCACGCCCGGCCATATCAGCGGTCTGATCGGTCCGAACGGGGCCGGCAAGACGACGCTTGTCAACGTCCTGACAGGATTCCAGGCCCCGACGTCCGGCGCCGTCACGCTGGACGGCAAAGCGCTGAGCGGTCTCAAGCCGCATCAGGTCCGCCGGCGCGGCATTGCCCGCACGTTTCAGGGCGGTCGGCTCTTCCGCGACCTGCCGGTGATCGATAATCTCGAAGTCACAGGCGTCGGGCTCGGCATGAGCCGCCGTGCGGCCATCGCCGAAGCCGAAGCCATGCTCGAATGGGTTGGCATCGCGCCACTCAAGAACCGTATCGCCGGCACGCTGCCTTATACGGATGAGCGTCGTGTCGCCATCGGCCGCGCGCTAATGGGCCGCCCGGCCTATATTCTCCTCGATGAGCCCGCCGCAGGCATGAGCGCGCCGGAAGCCGCCGACCTTTCCGAACTCGTGCGCCGCGTCGCCAAGAACCTCGGTATCGGCGTGCTGATCATCGAACACAATGTCGGTCTCGTTCTCGGCCTCTGCGACCATATTGTCGTGCTCGATTCCGGTGCCGTCATCGAAGAAGGCGATCCCGCAGCCATCCGCGACAGCGAGAAGGTGCGCCACGCCTATATGGGCACCGCCGCCGACACGGTGCGCGCCAATCTGGAGGTGATGGCATGACCCTGCTGAACCTCGTCGACGTCTCCGTTCGCTATGGCCGCCTGACGGCGGTGCGCGGCGTTTCGATCAATCTGAAAGAGGGCGAAGTTCTCTTCATCACCGGCCCGAACGGCGCCGGCAAGTCCTCACTCCTGCGCGCCATTGCCGGCGTTACACCAACCGCCGGTGGCCATGTCGAATTCGACGGCGCGGAAATCACCGGCCGCACGCCGGAAGACATTGCCCGCCTCGGTTTCTCGATGGTGCCGGAAGGTCGCGAGGTCTTCGGCTCGCTCACCATCGAGGAAAACCTGATGGTCGGCGCGGGCATGCATTCGCGCACGCCCGGCTGGAAGGGGCAGACCGCCGCCGATCTCGACTCCGTCTACAACACATTCCCGATCCTGAAGGAGCGCCGCAACCAGCAGGCCGGCCTTCTCTCCGGCGGCCAGCAGCAGATGCTGGTTATCGGCCGCGCGCTCATGGCGCGCCCGCGTCTGATTGCCATCGACGAACCCTCGCTCGGTCTCGCGCCCAACATCACCGACCAGGTTTATGAACGCCTGATTGCCCTTCAGGCGGAGCGGAGCCTGACACTTCTCATCGTCGAGCAGAGCTCCACCCGCGCCGTCATGGTTGGTGGACGCATGATCCTCATGCGCTCGGGCCAGGTCGTGCTCGACGGCGATGCCCGGGAACTCGGCAACAGCGAGGCCATGCAGGCCGCCTATTTCGGTTACGAGGACCACTGATATGCTCCAGATCGTCTTCGACGCCCTTTCCCTCGGTTCGCTCTACGCGCTTGGCGCGCTCGGCATTGCGCTGATCTTCGGCGTCATGCGGCTCGTCAACTTCGCGCATGGTGACGTCATCGCCTTTTCGATCTTCGCGCTGCTCTGGCCCTCGACGGATGCGATGGCGATCGTCTTTGCCGGAAACCTGCCGTGGTTCCTGCTGATCCCCTTCGTTCTGGCGGTCGGGGCAGGGCTCTCCGTGCTCTGCGAAATCGTCGTGTTCCGGCGCTTCCGAAACACCAATCCGGCAACAATGATGATCGCCTCCTTCGCGCTCGGCTTCGTCATCCGCTACTTCCTGCTGATGCTCTATTCGAGCCGGCCGAAATCGATCTCGCTTCTGCCGATCCTGTCGCAGCCGGTCGAAATCCTCGGCGCGCGCCTGCCGCTCCTGCAGCTGATCACGATCATCGTGACGATTGCGATCCTCTTCGGTCTCGTTATCTTCCTGCGCCGGACCCGCTTCGGCCTGGAAATGCGCGCCGCAGCCGAGAACTTCTCCATGGCCCGCATGCTTGGTGTCCGCGCCAACCGCGTCATCATGGGAGCCTTCGCACTCTCCGGCGCGCTGGCCGGCGCGATCGCACTGATCTTCGGCATCCAGACCGGAACCGCCGATATCCAGATGGGTGCTGCGGTGATGCTCATGGCCTTCATCTCCACCGTCATCGGCGGTCTCGGCAGCCTTGCCGGCGCGGTACTGGCCGGCTTCCTCCTCGGCGCTGCCTCGGTCGTCATGCAGGTCATCCTGCCCGTCGATGCGCGCCCCTTCCGTGACGCCTTCGTCTACGGCGCCGTCATCCTCGTCCTCCTG
The DNA here is from genome assembly GCA_900466575.1 of Hyphomicrobiales bacterium. Lineage (GTDB taxonomy): Bacteria > Pseudomonadota > Alphaproteobacteria > Rhizobiales > Rhizobiaceae > Ensifer_A. The sequence continues at coordinate 44,663 of UBMP01000020.1, forward strand.
TTCCGCCCGCAGGGTCTGATTGCCGCCCGCGGCACGAAGGAAAGGGTCTGATCTCCATGTCCACGTCCTCCCCCGCCAATACAACCGCTCTTGATCCGATCCTCAGTGCCGACGCCATTGCCGCGCGCAAACCCGCTCGCTTCGCTCTCGCCGGCAAGTCCATCGTGACGCCGATCCTGCTGGTGTTGATCCTGCTGGCCATTGCGGTGGTCACGACGATGATCGGTTCCAAGCCGTTCAACCAGGTCATCATCGACCTCTTCGTTCGCGTCATCCTCGTCGTCGGGCTCTATGTCTTCATCGGCAATTCCGGCGTCATGAGCTTCGGCCAGATCGGCTTCACCTGCCTCGGCGCCTATGTCGCAGCCTGGCTGACGATCAATCCGGTGATGAAGAAGATGTCGCTGCCGGGCCTGCCGGACTTCATCCTCAAGGCCAAGATGGAATATTGGCAGGCGGCGATCTTCGCGACGATCTTTGCCGCCGTTGCCGCGCTGATCTTCGGCCGCATCCTGATGCGCCTGTCCGGCATTGCCGCCTCCATCGCCACCTTCGCCATGCTCGCCATGATCAACACGATCTATTCCAACTGGGATCGCGTGACTGGCGCGACGTCTTCCGTCGTCGGTATTCCGATCGTCCGTTCGATCTGGCCCTATTTCACCGCTGCCGGCATCGTCATCTTCATCGCCTGGCTGCATGCCATTTCCCGCTCCGGTCTCGCACTTCGCGCCGCCCGCGATGAGCCGACGGCGGCAGCGGCCTCGGGGATCGATATTCCGAAGGAGCGCTTGGTCGCCTTTGTGATTTCGGGCGCGATCATGGGGGCCGGCGGCGCACTGACCGCGCACTCGATCGGCGTGGTCACGCCGGATAATTTCTACCTCAGCCTCACCTTCGTGACGCTGTCCATGCTCGTCGTCGGCGGCATGGGAAGCCTCACGGGCAGCGTGCTGGGCGTTGTCATCCTCTCGGCGCTGATCCAGGCCCTGCGCTTCCTCGAAGCCGGCGTGCCTGTCGGCGGCTCGATGCTGGCGCTGCCCAAGGGCCTTCAGGAGATCGCGCTGGGCATCATCATGATCGTCATTCTCGCGCTTCGCCCTTCAGGCCTGTTCGGCAATCGCGAGCTCACCCTTACCCGCAACCGTAGTGAATGACCGCCGGGATCACCCCGTCGGTACCCAACAAGGAGACGTCGATGAAAACGAAACTGACTTTTCTGACCGCAGCGGCTTTTGCAGCCGTTTCGGCCGCGTTCCCGGCGATGGCCGCCGATGACAAGATCGTCGTGGGCTTTGCGACAGCTGCGTCGGGCTTCATGCAGGCCTATGACCAGCCGGCGACCGACGCCGCGCTGATCCGCATCGACGAGATCAACAAGGCCGGCGGTCTCAACGGCAAGAAGATCGAAGTCGTGAAGGCCGACACCAAGTCCGACCGCGCCGAAGGCGCCAAGGCCGGTCTGTCCGTGCTCGACCAGGGCGCCGACCTCGTCGTCGTTTCCTGCGACTACGACTTCGGTTCGCCTGCTGCTCTTGCTGCAGAAGCTGCGGGCAAGATCTCGTTCTTCCTCTGCGCCGAATCCGTCAAGGCCGGCATCCAGGGCGTCGGTCCGCACAGCTTCTCGGCGTCGGTTCTCGCCGCCGTGCAGGGTGCAACCATGGCCGAATGGGCCTTCAAGAAGAAGGAAGCCAAGACCTTCTACCGCCTGCTCGACACCTGGACGGAATATAACAAGGGCATCTGCGACGGCTTCGACTGGATGATGCCGAAGCTGGAAGCACAGGGCGCCAAGCTCGTTGGCAAGGACACGTTCAAGAACGACGACGCCTCGATCGCAGCCCAGATCACCCGCATCAAGGCCCTGCCGAAGGAACCCGATGCGATCATGCTCTGCACGATGATGCCGGGCGCCGTTTCGGCCATCAAGCAGATCCGCGCCGCCGGCATCAACTCCATGATCCTCAACGGCTCGGGCGTCGACGGCAGCTACTGGCTCTCCGCCGTTCCGGACCTGTCGAACTTCTTCGTGCCGGTCCAGGGCTCGATCTATGGTGACGATCCGAACCCGGATGTCCAGAAGTTCAACGCCACCTACAAGGCCAAGACCGGCCAGGACCCGTCCTCGCAATACGTCTATCCGGGCTATGTCATGATCGACGTCTGGGCCAAGGCCGTCGAGCGCGCCAAGTCGACGGATGCCGACAAGGTCGTGGCCGAGCTTGAAAAGATGAAGAACGAGCCGACCCTCTTCGGACCTCGCACCTTCACCAGCGAGCTGCACCACCAGAACCAGGCCAAGTACCTGATCGCTGAAACCACGAAGGGCAAGCCGCATATCGTCGGCGACTGGACGATCTCGGAAGCCATCCCGCTCGACGCGCTGATGAAGTAAGACTGATCGGGAAACTGATTAACGCATGGAACCCGGTCCGCGAAAGCGGGCCGGGTTCTCTGTTATGAGATGTGCAAGTCGTCGACGTGGAGGGACGTGTTTCAGCCGGCCCGCGCGGCAGAGACTGGGATGCGGGTCCTGATCGGGCTCGTCTCGGCCAGAATGTCTGCGCTGTTTGCGAAAACGTCGCCGATGCCGATCAGGACGGGTTCATCGGTGCCGATTTCGTGCATGGCATCGGGCAGGGCATGAAGCGGACCGCACCAGCGCTGCTCGTTCTCGCGGCTGACGGCGGACATGACCGCGACGGGCGTTTCGGCGGACAGGCCCGCCTCGCACAGCCGCTGTTCGATCCGGCCGGCCATGCGACCTCCCATGTAGAAGATGGTCGTCTGGTTCGGCGCGGCGAGAGAGGTCCAGTCGAGCGTTGCCGGCAGGTCGGAATGGCGCGAATGGCCGGTGACGAAGCGGACCTGCTGGGCATGATCGCGGTGGGTCAGCGATGTCTTGAGGCGCGCGGCCATGGCCGAGGCTGAGGTGATGCCGGGCACGATCTCCACCGCAATACCTTCCGCCTCAAGCCGGGCGATCTCCTCGCCGGCGCGGCCGAAGATCATCGGATCACCGGACTTGAGCCGGACCACGCGCTTGCCCGCCTTGGCGAAGCGCACCATCATGTCGTTGATATCGTCCTGCTTGCAGCTCTCGCGGCCGCCGCGCTTGCCGACGAGAAAGCGCTTGGCCTCGCGCCGCGCGAGTTCCAGCACCTCCTGCGAGACGAGATCGTCGAAGAGGATGACGTCGGCGGCCTGCAAGGCGCGCATCGCTTTCAGCGTCAAGAGCTCGGCATCACCTGGGCCGGCGCCAACCAGCGTCACCGAACCCGTTGCTGGGTCTGCCGCGATGCGCTCGGCTGCGCCGATCAGGTCCTCGGCTTCGTTAGCCACCGGTGCCCGGTTCGTGCCCATGCAGCGATCGACAAAGCTCTCCCAGAATTTGCGGCGCGGCTGGCCGGGCGCAAGGCGCAGATTGACCGCCTCGCGAACCTGCCGGGCAAGCTGCGCCCAGTCCTTGAGCGCCGCCGGCAGCAGGGTTTCGATGCGCTGGCGGATCGCCTGCGCCAGGATCGGCGCGGCCCCATCGGTTGAGATCGAGACGATGACCGGCGAACGGTTGACGATGGAGCCGAACTGGAACTGGCAAAAGGCCGGCTTGTCGATGACATTGACCGGAACGCCTGCCGCGCGCGCCGAACAGAAGAAGGCGCGAGCCTCGTCCTCCCCCTCGCAATCCGCAAGGGCAAGGCTCGCGCCTTCAAAGACGCTGATCGCCCAAGGCTGCGGTTTCAGAGAAACCTTCCCCTCGGCAATCAGCGCCTGCATGGTTTCGCTTACATCGTGCGGTGCGCAATAAACCTCGACCCGCGCCCCGCAGGCTGCCAGAAGCTCGGCCTTCCAGGCGGCGGCATCCGAGCCCCCGGCCACCACGACGTGCTTGTCCGCCAGCGACCAGAAGACCGGCAGCTTTGCGAGCGGCGCAATGCGCTCAGGCCTGTCACTCGGCGGCAAGGATTTGCGTCGCATCGATGATCCTCCTGATTTCGGGGCGGCAGGAGCCGCAATTCGTGCCTGCACTCAGTTGCGCGCCAACCTTCTCGACCGACCAGCAGCCCTCGCGCACCGCGCAGGCAATTTCGTTGACGCCGACCGAGAAGCAGGAGCAGACGATGGCGCCCTTGTCCGGCCGCCCCGGTGCGGGCCGCCCCGCGACCAGCATGAAGCGGGCGGACGGGTCCGCATGGCTGGCCGTCAATTGCTCCACCGCCCATTGCCGCGACACGGCGACCGGGCCGCGCGAGACGTAAAGCGCTGCCAGAAGCCGGTCGCCTTCGAAGGCGAGCAGACGGTGATCGCCATTCTGGACGTCCGCATAGCCGGAGAAGGTCACGTCGCCTTCGATCTCCAGCGTTGCGCGCAGCCAATCTTCCCACCCTTCGGCCGGAATATCGCCCGCAAATTCCAGACGATAACCGCCCTCTGTCTTTGCCGTGGCCCAGTAGGAGAAGGGCAGCGCCTTCGGCTTTGCCTGCGAGACCAGAAAGCCATGGGCGGCGGGCGCATAGCGAGCGATTGAGGCGGCGGCCTGTTTCAGTGCCGGCTGGCCGGAGACGGGATCGACGCGGCCGGGCACCAGCGTATCGACCCGCGCGGCCGCCGCCGTCTCGCCCGTCCAGTGCATCGGCACGAAGACCGCGCCCCGCGCCTGCCGCTCCGTCAGCAACGCGCGGACTACGACCGTGTGACCGGAGGGAGATGCGAGCCTCACGAGGTCGGCGTCCGCTATGCCGAGGGTGCGGGCGTCGAGTGGGTGGATTTCGCAGAAGGGTTCGGCGATATGGGCGGAGAGACGGGCGCTCTTCGCGGTGCGTGTCATCGTATGCCAATGGTCACGGATGCGGCCGGTATTCAGCGTGAAGGGGAAGGCGGCATCGTGCACCGCGGGAGCCGGTGGCGTGATTGGCACGAAGCGCGCCTTGCCGTCCGGATGGTAGAAGCGCCCATCGGCGAAGAAGCGCTTGCGCGACGGTTCGCCCGCCGGCTGCGGCCATTGGAACGGGATGAGGGCATCGTAACCCGCCGCATCGATCTCCGCATAGGCGCCGATATCGAAATCGCGGACGCCCTCGTTCTCAAAAGCAGACAGGGCGGCGTGTTCGGCGAAAATCTCCGCCGGCGAGGCGAAGTCGAAGCCTTGCGCAAAGCCCATGCGCTTGCCGACTTCCGCCATCTGCCACCAGTCCGGCCGGGCCTCGCCGGGGGCGGACAGGAAGGGCCGCTGGCGGGAGATGCGGCGCTCGGAATTGGTGACGGTGCCGGATTTCTCGCCCCAGCCGGCGGCGGGGAGAAGGACGTGGGCAAGCCGCGCGGTATCCGTATCGGCCTGAATGTCGGAGACGATGACGAAGGGGCAGGCCTTCAGCGCATCCCGCACGGCATCCGCATTGGGCATCGAGACGACGGGATTGGTCGACATGATCCATATCGCCTTGATCCGCCCGTCCGCCACCGCCTCGAACATGTCGACGGCCTTGAGGCCCGGCTTGTCGGCGATGACAGGCGCATTCCAGAAGCGCTGTGCGGTGTCGCGATGGACGGCATTACCGAGTTCCATATGGGCGGCGAGCATGTTGGCGAGCCCGCCTACCTCGCGCCCACCCATGGCATTGGGCTGGCCGGTCAGCGAAAACGGTCCCATGCCCGGCCGGCCTATGCGGCCGGTGGCGAGGTGGCAATTGAGGATGGCGTTGACCTTGTCCGTGCCGACCGCCGACTGGTTGACGCCCTGGCTGTAGCAGGTGACGACCTTTTCCGTCTCGGCAAACATCCGGAAGAACTGGCGCAGCGCCATGCCGGAAAGGCCGGTCGCCTCGGAAAGTTCGGCCATGTCGAGCCGCGCGGCCGCCATCAGTGCCTCGCCGAAACCGCTCGTATGCGCGCCGACAAAGGCCTCATCCACCCGGCCGGTATCAACCAGATGATGGAACAGCCCGTTGAACAGCGCCACGTCGCCATCGGCGCGGACGGGCAGATGCAGGTCGGCGATGTCGCAGGTGGCGGTGCGGCGGGGATCGATGACGACGATCTTCATCGCCGGCCGGCTCGCCTTGGCGGCGGCCAGACGCTGAAAAAGCACGGGGTGGCACCAGGCGGTGTTGGAGCCGGTGAGAATGACCAGTTCGGCCAGCTCCAGATCTTCGTAGCATCCGGGAACGGTGTCCGAGCCGAAGGCGCGCTTGTGGCCGGCGACGGAAGAGGCCATGCAAAGCCTTGAATTCGTGTCGATATTTGCCGAGCCGATAAAGCCCTTCATCAGCTTGTTGGCGACGTAGTAGTCTTCCGTCAGCAATTGGCCGGAGAGATAGAAGGCAACCGAGTCCGGTCCGTGATCGGCAATGGTTTCGCGGAAACGCTGCGCTACGAGATCGAGCGCAGCGTCCCAGTTTGTCGTTTCACCGTGGACGTGCGGCGCGAGCACCCGGCCTTCGAGATCGAGCGTTTCGGCGAGCGCCGAACCCTTGGAACAGAGCCGACCGAAATTGGCCGGATGCTCCGGGTCGCCCTTCACGCTCACCCGGCCGTCATCCTCGACACGAGCGATCACGCCGCAGCCGACGCCGCAATAGGGGCAGGTGGTCCGGGTTTCAGTGGGCATGGACGAGGCTCCGGAGTGTGCAGGGCGTACCCCTGTCTGTCAGCTTCGCTGACATATCCCCCTCAAGGGGGGAGAGGGGGTGGGGCACGACGGTCGCTCTCCCTCCCCCTTGTGGGGAGGGTTGGGGAGGGATCTTTCTTTCCGCTGGCTCAGTGCTCGCGGCAAAGACCCCCTCTGGCTGCCGCCATCTCCCCCACAAGGGGGGAGACGACCTGCGGCGCGCACCCAATCCAATCTCCCCCTGTGAGGGCGGGATGTCCGGCAGGACAGAGGGGGGTACGCCAACCGCCATGCGCATCCTCCTCATTCCGCCGCCACCAGCGCCGCCGCCCGCAGCGCGATCGACAATTGGCCGTCGATGTTGCGCACCGGAATGGTCCGCACCTCGCCCTCGTCGGCCCCCAGCGCCTGCCCGCTTTCCAGCGAGATGACGAAATTATGCAGCGGGCAGGTCACGGCCCTGCCGTGGACGATGCCCTGGCTGAGCGGTCCGCCCTTGTGGGGGCATTGGTCCTCGATGGCGAAGACCTCGTTTTCAGCCGTGCGGAAGACGGCGATCTTGCCGTCGGGCGTCTTCACGCAGCGCGCGCCGCGCACAGGGATGTCGTCGATATGGCCAATGGCGATCCAGTTGTGATCCATGATCTCACTCCGCTGCCTGATGGAAGCCGACGGTCGCCATCGGCTTGAATTCATGCTTGTCCTTGCCGGAGACGCGCTCCGACCAGGGGTCGACCTGGGCGAATTTCTGGGAGAAGACGAAGCGCTCGTAATAGGCGCGGCGCTTTTCGCTATCCTCCATGATCTGCCGCCGGATCTCGTCATGGCCGATGCGTTTGGCCCATTTGTAGATGCGCTCCAGATAGCGGGCCTGCTCGCGATACATCTGGGTGAGCGCCACGATATGCTCCAGCGCCTCATCCTCGGTCTTCACGAGGCCGAGAACGTCGGTGCCCTTGATGTCGAGGCCTGCCGCGCCTGCAAAGTGGATTTCAAAGCCCGAATCCACGCAGATGACGCCGATATCCTTGCAGGTCGCTTCCGCGCAGTTGCGCGGACACCCGGAGACGGCAAGCTTGAGCTTGGCAGGCGTCCAGGAGCCCCACATGAATTTCTCGATGCGGATGCCGAGCCCGGTCGAATCCTGCGTGCCGAAGCGGCACCAGTCGGAACCGACGCAGGTTTTGACCGTACGCAGGCCCTTGGCATAGGCCTGACCGGAGATGAAGCCGGCCTTGCCGAGATCGGCCCAGACGGCGGGCAGGTCTTCCTTTTCAATGCCCAGCAGGTCGATGCGCTGGCCGCCCGTGACCTTCACCATCGGGATTTCGAACTTGTCGACCACATCGGCAATGGCGCGAAGCTCGGCGGAATTCGTCACGCCGCCCCACATGCGCGGCACGACCGAATAGGTGCCGTCCTTCTGGATATTGGCGTGGACGCGCTCGTTGATATAGCGCGACTGGTAGTCGTCGGCATATTCATCCGGCCAGTCGCAGACGAGGTAATAGTTCAGCGCCGGGCGGCACTTGGCGCAGCCGCAGGAGGTCTTCCACTCCAGTTCCTGCATGACGGCGGGAATGCTCTTCAGCCCCTTGGCCTTGATCAGGCGGCGCACGTCGTCATGGCCAAGCTCGGTGCAGGTGCACATGGGCGTGACGGCGGCGGGGTTATAGGCATCGCCCAGCGTCAGCGACATGAGCTGTTCGACAAGGCCGGTGCAGCTGCCGCAGGAGGCGGAGGCTTTCGTATGGGCGCGTACGCCGTCCAGCGTCGTCAGGCCCTTGACCGTGATGGTCGAGGTGATCTTGCCCTTGCATACGCCGTTGCAGCCGCAGATTTCCGCATCATCCGGCAAGGCTGCAACGGCCGCCATAGGGTCCAGCGGAGCACCCCCCTGGAACGACTGGCCGAAGATCAGCGTGTCGCGCATGGCGGAAATGTCGGTGCCCTTCTTCTTCAGGTCGTTGAACCAGGCCCCGTCCGAGGTCTCGCCATAGAGAACCGTGCCGATGATGCGGTTATCCTTGATGACGACGCGCTTGTAGATGCCGGCGGTGGCATCCCGCAGAACGATTTCCTCGCGGTCGTCGCCATCGGCGAAGTCGCCCAGAGAAAACAGGTTGATACCCGTCACCTTCAGTTTGGTCGGCGTGTCGGAATGGACGAAGGCAGGCTTGGTGTCGCCGGCGAGATGGGCGGCGGCAACGCGGGCCATTTCATAGAGCGGCGCGACGAGGCCATAGACCATGCCGTCCACTTCGGCGCATTCACCGACCGCGAGAATGTCGCCGTCCGAGGTCTGCATGCCGGCATCGACCACGATGCCGCGATTGACGGCAAGGCCGGCGTCTTTCGCGAGGCCCGCATTCGGCCGGATGCCGACGGCCATCACCACCAGCGTCGCCGGGATGATCGTGCCGTTGTCGAGCTCGATGCCCTCGACGCGATCCGTGCCGATGATGCGCTTGGTATTGGCCTTGGTGAGGACCTTGATGCCGCGCTCTTCGACGGCCTTCTGCAACAGATAGCCGGCGGCGGGATCGAGCTGGCGCTCCATCAGTGTCGGCATGACATGCAGCACGGTCACATCCATGCCGCGCAGCGCCAGACCTGCGGCGGCTTCCAGCCCGAGCAGGCCGCCGCCGATGACGATGGCCTTTTCGCGCGATTGCGCGGCGAGCAGCATGGCGTCCACGTCGTCAAGGTCGCGATAGGTGATGACGCCGGGCAGATCCTTGCCTGGAACCGGGATGATGAAGGGAACCGAGCCGGTGGCGATCACCAGCTTGTCATAGCTTTCCGTCACGCCATGGTCGGAGGTGACGGTGCGGGCATTGCGGTTGATGTCGACAATGCGGTGACCCTTGTAGAGGGTCACGTTGTTTTCGATATACCAGCCATCGCCATGGATGATGATGTCCTCGAACGTCTTTTCGCCCGAGAGCACCGGCGAGAGCATGATGCGGTCATAGTTGACGCGCGGCTCGGCGTTGAAGATCGTGACGTCGTAAAGGCCGGGGGCCTGTTCGAACAGATGCTCCAGCATGCGGCCAGGGGCCATGCCGTTGCCGATGATGACGAGTTTCTGCGTCATGCCGTGTGCTCCATGTCTTTCGCGCTGCGTGCGCTGGCCGCGATCATCACGCCGGACAGTGTTCCGTAGGCACTGGTCCAGGCGGCCTTGGTCGCAGGGGTGAAATCGGGGCCGAGACCCTGTTCGAGGGTCCAGAGGAGGGCTGCGCCCACGACTTCGTAATGGGCGGGCTCAACGCCATAGGCATTGTGCTTGACGGCCAGCGCCTCGGCGGCAGGCACGATGCTTGGAAGGTCCTTGAGGCCGTTGACGACGACGCCGAGCGTCATCATCAGCTTGCGGCCCTGTTCCTTCATGTCGCCCTTGAAGAGAGGCTTCACCTCGGGGGCGATTTCAAAGAGCCTGCCGTAGAAGAGTTCCGCCGCGGCTTCCTTGATGGGGACGACTTTCGCAAACGAAGACTGGACGAGATCGATATCATTGGGGGTCATGATCTTCTCCTCTCATTCGGCGGCTTCGACGAAGCGGTGGCGTTCGTAGAGGAACTTCAGCACGGCTTCGCGGGATTTCAGGTAGGTGCGGTCGGCGGCGAGCGCGAGGCGGTCGCGCGGGCGCGGGATCGGGACGTCGAGAACTTCGCCGATGCGCGCGGCCGGGCCGTTGGTCATCATCACGATGCGGTCGGAGAGGAGAACGGCCTCGTCCACATCATGCGTGATCATGATCATCGTGTTGCCGAGGCGCGCATGGATTTCCATCACCGCGTCCTGAAGATGGGCGCGGGTCAGGGCATCGAGCGCGCCGAAGGGCTCGTCGAGCAGCAGGATCTTCGGCTCCATGGCGAGCGCGCGGGCGATGCCGACGCGCTGCTTCATGCCGCCGGAGATTTCGGCGGGACGCTTGTCTTTCGCATGCGCCATCTGGACCAGGTCCAGATTGTGCATCACCCAGTCATGCTTCTCGGCCTTGCTCTTGCGGCCGGAAAACACCTTCGAGACGGCGAGGTTGACGTTCTCGTAGACGGTGAGCCAAGGGAGCAGCGAGTGGTTCTGGAAGACGACGGCGCGTTCCGGACCTGGCGCGTTGACTTCCGTGTTGCCCAGCAGGATCGCGCCGGAGGTGACGCGGGTGAGCCCGGCGATGAGGTTCAGCAGCGTCGACTTCCCGCAGCCGGAATGGCCGATGATGGAGACGAATTCTCCCTCTTCGATGGTCAGCGACACGTCTTTCAGGACATCCGTGCGGACGCCGCCGCGCTCGAAGCTCTTGTCGATATGGTCGATTTTCAGATAGCTCGTCATGACGGCCTCCCTCAATTGCTGCGCGTGACGATGGTCCCGACAAAGGCAACGAGCTTGTCGAGGATGAAGCCGGTGACGCCGATATAGACGAGCGCCACGATGATGTCGGAGAGGCGCGACGAGTTCCACGCATCCCAGATGAAGAAGCCGATGCCGACGCCGCCGGTCAGCATTTCAGCCGCAACGATCGCCAGCCACGAGAGGCCGACGCCGATGCGCAGTCCGGTGAAAATGTAGGGCGCTGCCGCCGGGATCATGATGCGGAAGAAGAATTCCAGGTGGTTGAGGCGCAGCACACGGGCGATGTTTCGGTAGTCATCGGGAATGTTGCGCACGCCGACGGCGGTGTTGATGATGACCGGCCAGATCGAGGTGATGAAGATCACGAAGATGGCCGAGGGATTGCTGTCGCGGAAGGCAGCCAGCGACAGAGGCAGCCAGGCGAGCGGCGGCACGGTGCGCAGCACCTGGAAGATCGGATCGAGCCCGCGCATCGCCCAGACCGACTGGCCGACAACGGCGCCGAGAATGACGCCGACAAAAGCGGCAAGGCCGAAGCCGATGGCGACGCGCTCCAGCGAGATCAGCACCCGCCAGGCCAGACCGATATCCTGCGGCCCGTTGTTGAAGAAGGGCGAGGTGATCAGATCGGCGCTATCCGTCCAGATCTGCGAGGGCGCGGGGAGGCTTGCGCCCGGATGCGCACAGGCAATCTGCCAGACCGCGAGGATCATCAGGACCACGACGAACGGCGGCACGATGTTGCGGGCAGCGGCGGCGAGCATGGCCTGCGGGCGAAAGGCGCGGCGTGCCGGCTTGGGCAGCGCGACGACCGTTGCCGTCTTGGCCGCGGGCATTGCCTCGGGTTCAGGTTGGGCCTTACGGGCGGTTGCGGTCATGGGGTTCTTCCTGTTTGGTCGTTCAGTTGGGTCGGGCGGATCGGATGAAGGGCCCGCCCGCTCCGAGGGGAAAGGAGCGGGCGGGGCAGCGTGACTCTCAGGCCATCGCCTTGATCTTCAGGCTGTCGAGATAGGCCTTCGGGTTTTCAGGATCGAAAACCTTGCCGTCGAAGAACGTCTCCTTGCCGCGCGAGGTGGAGGTCGGAATGTCGGCGGCAGCCACGCCCAGATCCTTGGCGGCGGCGCGCCACAGGTCTTCACGGTTCACCTTGTCGACCAGCGACTTGATGTCCGTGTCGGGTGCAAACTTGCCCCAGCGGATATTCTCGGTGAGGAACCAGGCGTCGTGGCTCTTGAACGGGTAGGACGCATGGTCCTTCCAGAACTTCATCTCCAGCCCCGTCTTTTCGACGACGCGGCCGTTGCCGTAATTGATATTGCCCTTGAGGCGTCCGGCGACATCCTTCGGCGGCACATTGAACCATTGGCGCTTGCCGAGGATCGTTGCCATCTCTTCCTTGTTGTCCATGCTGTCGGCCCAGATCTGGGCTTCCATCACGGCCATCATCAGGGCCTTTGCGGCATTGGGGTTCTTTTCGATCCAGTCGGTACGCAGACCCAACGCCTTTTCGGGGTGCCCCTTCCAGAGTTCGCCGGTCGTACAGGCGGTGAAACCGATGCCCTGGTTGACGAGCTGCTCGTTCCACGGCTCGCCCACGCAGAAGGCGTCCATGTTGCCGACCTTCATGTTGGCGACCATCTGCGGCGGCGGGACGACGATGGTGGAGACGTCCTTGTCCGGATCGATACCGCCGGCGGCGAGCCAGTAGCGGATCCAGAGGTCATGCGTGCCGCCGGGGAAGGTCATCGCGACCTTGATTTCGCCGCCCTTCGCCTTCTTGGCCGCGAAGGCTTCCTTCAGCTTCGAGGCATCGAGCTGGACGCCGGTCGAGGCATATTCCTGCGCGACCGAAATGCCCTGGCTGTCGAGATTGAGGCGGGCGAGGATCGACATCGGCACCGGCACGTTGTTCTGCGTCACCTTGCCGGTGGAGATCAGGTAGGGCATCGGGGTGAGGATATGCGCGCCGTCGATGCCGTTTGCCGCGCCGCCAAGCACGAGATTGTCGCGCGTCGCGCCCCAGGAGGCCTGCTTGTTGATCTCGACCTCTGTCAGGCCATGCTTGTCGAACAGGCCCTTTTCCTTGGCGATCAGCAAAGGTGCGGCGTCAGTCAGCGCGATATAGCCGAGCTTGACGCCCTTGACTTCCGGGCCTGCCGATTGCGCGAACGCGCCGGAAGGGAATGCCATTTTGACTGCGCTGATCAGCGCTGCGGCGGATGTGACCTTCAAGAGATCGCGGCGGCCGATACCTGTTCCTTTCGTCTTCGTCATTTGTTTCGTGTCCCTCTGGTGATGTGACGGAGATGCGGAAAAACAAAAAACGCCGCTGGTTGGTGCAACGGCCGGATGGGAGGATCCGGTGTGCAGAACCAAGCGACGTCGATGTCTCTGGTGAGCGCGCTTCAGGCGCTCTTATGTCCGGTCGCCGTTGACCGGATGCGTTTAGCAAAGCAATTGGCGTGCCAGTTTGGCTGGGGCTGCTCTATCACACTGGAATCGTAACAATTTTTGAAGGCGAGCCGCTATCGTCTTGTTGGACGATTGATGGAGAATGCCGATTAATAATTCGGCAGCAGAGGCAATCTGCGATTTTTTTGTGCAATGCAGCGTGCTCAGGCGTCGTGCGCGGTGAGGGGCGGCGCGGCGTCCGTTTTCACCTGAAAGCCGGCTACATAAGCCTGCATATGCGCCGGGTCGAAGACCTGTCCGTCCATGAAATTCGACAGCATCGCCGCCTCTTCCGCCGCGTCCGGAACGGAGGCTTCGGCGCCCAGCGCATTGCGATAAAGGTCCGGCCGGTAGGCGCTTTCGGCGTGGGCGCGGTCCTCTTCCGAAAAGAACGCCTGGCCCCAGCGCATCATCTGGCTGTAGATCCAGAGCGCCTGTTCGGGGCGCGGGTAATTGGCTGCGCCACGATGGAAGAGGAAGTAATCCGGGATGATGCGCTTGTTGCCTTGGGCATCGAGGTTGAATTCGCCGTTGAGGACGCGGCGGATGATGTCCCGGGGCGCCTGGATATAGGGCGCGGAACTGAGGATTTCGGCAAGCTGATCGTGATTGCCCGCCTCGTCGCACCAGCGGGCCGCGCGATCGAGTGCGACGATGAGGCGCGACACCGTGTCGGCATTCGCCTCGGCCCAATCGGGCCGCAGGCCGATCACCTTCTCCGGCGCCAGCGGCCAGATATCCTGCTTTGCTGCGACGATCCGACCGGTTCCGCGTTCGGAGGCCACCATGTTCCAGGGCGCGCCGACACAGAACCCGTCGATGGCGCCAGCGGCCAGCGCATCCGAGGTCAGCGGCGGCGGCACGACGACGAGCTTCACATCGCGGTCCGGATCGATGCCGCCGGCGGCGAGCCAGTAGCGGAACTCGTAATTATGCGAGGAGAACGGATAGGTCATGCCGAGCGTGGGTGCTGCCTCGCCCCTTGCGCGCATATCGAGAAGCACGGATGCCAGCGCCTGCGCATTGGCAAGCGCGCTCGCATCGTCGGGCAAGGCGGTCAGCGCCTGCATGCGCTCGAAGATGCGCGCCGAGAGCGTGATCGCATTGCCGCCGCGCCCGAGCGAAAAGGGCGTGATGGTGGGCGAGGGGTTGGAGCCGAGCCCGAGCATCGAGGCGACCGGCATAGGGGAGAGCATGTGGGCGATATCGAACTGGCGGAAGGCGAGGCGGTCGCGCACATTGGCCCAGGAGACATCGCGGACCAGATCGAGCCGCAGGCCTTCCTTGTCGGCGAAGCCGAGTTCGGCCGCGACGATGAGGATCGAGGCGTCCATGAGCGGAATGAAGCCCGCGCGCAAAGCCTTCTGCTCGCGGCCGACACGTGGCGGAGCGGCAACTGAACCAATCGCGCTCATGGAAAACATCTCACTCATGGCGGTTTCCTCCGGTCGCGTCGCCCATCACAGCAGCAGCCCCGCTGCCGTGACCACGCTCTGGGCGATATCCGCGATCTTCTTCTTTTCGTTCATGGCGGACTGACGAAGCAGGGCAAAGGCTTCTTCCTCGCTCAGGCCCCGCATCTTCATCAGGATACCCTTGGCGCGCTCGATGATCTTGCGCTCTTCCAGCGCATTGCGGGCTTCGGCTAGTTCACGCTGCAGGCGGCTGAAGGCATTGAAGCGGCTCACCGCCATGTCGAGGATCGGCTTGACGCGCTCCTTCTTCAGCCCGTCAACGATATAGGCCGAAACGCCGGCATCGACGGCCGCCTCGATCGAGGCCGTGTCGGAACGGTCGACGAACATGGCGATCGGCCGCGAGACGCTGCGGGTGAGCTGGAACATATGCTCCATCATGTCGCGGTTGGGGCTTTCGATATCGATGATGATGACATCGGGCTGAAGCGTCTCGATGAGACGCGCTACGCCGTTGACCTCATGGATCACCGTGACCTTGCAATGCCCCGCGTCCGCCAATCCTTCCTCGATGATCGAGGCGCGGATTGCGTTCTCGTCGATCACCAGGATCGTCAGGTCAGCCGTGATCTTCGATCCGCTCAATGCGCTACACCGATGAGATAGGAGCCGAAGCTGGTGGCGGCGGCGAGAAGCGACCAGCGCGACATCAGCCAACGCCGCGCAAGAAGCGCGATTGCCATGCCGCAGGCGAAGAGCAGGAGGCCGACGGGCAGGCTTCCGTCCACGAAAAGCAGGGCCAGCGCGCCGAGAAATATGCTCGATCCGATGGCGGCAGTCGCCAGTTCCGCGCGCGACAGGGCATCTTGCTGCCGGTAAGCGGAAGCAAAGGCCGGCCAGCTGAACGCGATCGCGATGCATAGGAACGGCAGGTAGGTCGCCAAGGCAATTCTCCAGTTATCGTGTCTGAGGCAAGCAAGCCCTGTGCCAGTAAAGTCGCGACTGTTTGCCGAGCGCGCAGTGCCTATTTCGATGCCGGCATAGTCATGAGATTAATTTTTAATCACGGAGGAGGCGTAAGCAGGAACGTTTAGGCAATTACCTAAATAAGAATTGACTCATGGAATGTGCTGGATTACTAAGGTGTATGCCTAACTATCAAAACACTCTTGATCTTGCCTTCCACGCTCTCAGCGACCCCACTCGCCGCGCGGTCGTCTCCCGTCTGGTTGAGGGGGAGTTGCCCGTCACGGCATTGGCCGAGCCTTTCGACATGGCGCTGCCTTCGTTCACCCAGCACCTGAAGGTACTGGAGGATTGCGGGCTGATTGCCAGCGAAAAACGCGGCCGCAGCCGCTGGTGCCGGCTGGTGCCGCATCGTTTCGACGAGGCGGCGGAGTGGATGATGGCCGAGCGGGAGCGGTGGTCGGCGCGGCTGGATCGCCTGGAGGCCTATCTGAACAACAATCAAAAGGGAGAGAGTTAAGATGTCTGATCCATTGGAAACGTGGTCGCTCGACCGCGAAATCGTGCTCGTCCGCGTGCTGAACCATCCACGCGACAAGGTCTTTGCCGCATGGACGGACCCCAAGGCGCTCTCGGTCTGGTATGGGCCTTCGGGCTTGAGCATCGAGACGCATGAAGCCGATATCCGCGAGGGCGGCATCTGGCGCTTCGACATGGTCGGTGAATTCGAGGGCAAGGCGCAGCGCTTCCCCAACCTCATCCGTTTTCTGAAGATCGTGCCGAACGAGCGCCTTGTCATGGATCATGGCGGGGAAGACGCCAATGACCCGGATCGCTTCCGCGTCACCGTCACCTTCGATGAGCAATCGGATGGCAAGACGGTGCTCACGATGCGGCAGTTGCACCCGACCGTCGAGCGCCGCAAGTTCGTCATCGGCTTCGGCGCCGTGGTCTACGGTCAGCAGACGCTCGACAAGCTCGCCGCCTGGCTTGATCGCTGACGGTTTCCTGAAGACGGAAGCAGCCGGAGGGTGCGGCATGATGCCGATGAGGGGCGCACCCTATCCGGAGACGCTGGCCATGTTGTTCGTTGCGGCCGCCGCCAATGCCGGTTGGGAACGCGAGAGAAACATCTCGAATGCACCGATGTCCTTGGGCGGGCTGAATAGATAGCCCTGATAGGCGCGGCAGCCTGCCTCCCGCAGGCGTTCGCGTTGATCGACCGTTTCTATCCCTTCGGCGATGACATGCAAACCGAGCTTGGCGGCCAGCGAAATGATGGCTTCTATGATGACCATGTTGGACTGGTTTGTCAGCATGTCGCGCACAAAGGCCTGATCGATCTTGATCTGTCCGAGCGGGAAATGGTGAAGCGCGCTCAGCGATGAATAGCCCGTACCAAAATCATCGAGGGACCAGACGATCCCAAGCTCCCGGAGAGCGTTCATCTTGGCGACAGTCGCCTCGATATTCTCGATGAACATGCTCTCCGTCAGTTCGAGCTTCAGTTGGGACGGTCTCGCGCCGCTCAAGCGCACGATCTCAGCGACATTGTGAACAAAGTCGGGCTGCCGGAACTGGGAGGCGCTGACATTGACGGCGAGGGTCAGGTGCCGGGATTCGGCCCGGCCTTCCCAAAGTGCGAGCTGGTGGCAGGCCGCGCGCAGGACCCAGTTCCCGATCGGGACAATCAGGCCGGTCTCTTCCGCCAGCGGAATGAATTTCCCGGGCGCGATATGCCCCTTCTCAGGATGGTTCCAGCGCACAAGTGCTTCTGCACCGATGACATGTCCGTCGTCGTGGACCTGGGGCTGATAATGCAGAACGAACTCCCCGTTCACGACTGCCCGTCGCATCTCGTCTTCCATCCGGCGACGAACCGTGAGGTCGGCGTTCATGAAGACCACTGTCAGGACAAGGCCGCAAAGAGCCGTTATCGAATTTGCCCAGACCGCGATTTCCGCTGCTTGGGGCGGAATGAGCAGCGCGCTGTCCTGGATGGTCAGCGACATGTTTCCAAAGGCAAGGAAGGCAGCCAGGCAAACGGCCGGAATGACAAACTTCAGGTAGAAGCCCTGCTGCCGGAACACGAAGTAGCAGCCGACGGCAACGGCAAGGAAATGCAGGTGGGTCGCGCGGGGAAGGCCCGGAGGCACATTGTCGAAAATGCAGAAGGTTGCGACGAAAACGGGCAGGATATGCGCCGCAAGCAGCGCCGTTGTCCGCAGTCGACCACGTGCGATCAGCCAGAGCATCAGCATCCCGGAGCCTGCCATGGCAATGTGCAGCGCCACCAGGACGGGCTTTCCGGCCAAGATGAATCCGATGCACCAGCTTGCACCCAGCGCCGTAATGATGATGGCGGCGCCAAGCAGAATTGCCTTGATGCGGCGAGTGTGGCCTTCGTCCCAGCCCGTATAGGTCATCGCAGGTGTATTTCGCTTACAATCGGTTGTGCCGGTCTAGGCGAATTGCAATAATTTTCCTGTAAGAACGTCAGGCGGATTATGGCGCCCTCCTGTTTGCGAATGTTTATCGATAAGAATCCCGAAATGGGACGCGGCTGATTTCATGAGCCGCGTCGACTGATGGCGCCGGCGACTTGTTCCGGCAGACGGTCTTGTGGTCGCTTATCGCCAGCCGAGGGCGGGGGCGACGTGCTTCAGGATCGATTCGATCACATGGGCGTTGTAGTCGACGCCCAGCTGGTTCGGCACGGTCAGCAGCAGCGTATCGGCTTCCGCAATGCCCTCGTCGGCGGCCAGTTCCTTGATCAGCGCATCGGGCTCGGCGGCATAGGAGCGACCGAAGATCGCCCGCGTGCTGTCGTCGATATAGCCGACCGAATCCTGTTCCTTGCCGCCGCGGCCGAAATAGGCGCGATCGCGGTCGTCGGTCAGGGCGAAGATCGAGCGGCTGACGGAAACGCGGGGCGTGCGGGTGTGGCCCGCTTCCTTCCAGGCCTCGCGGTAGGCGCGGATCTGCTTGGCCTGCTGGATGTGGAACGGCTCGCCCGTTTCATCGTTCTTGAGCGTCGAGCTCTGCAGGTTCATGCCGAGCTTGGCCGCCCAGACGGCGGTAGCATTGGAGCCGGCACCCCACCAGATGCGCTCGCGCAGACCTTCCGAATGCGGCTCGATGCGCAGCAGGCCCGGCGGGTTGGGGAACATCGGGCGTGGGTTCGGCTGGGCAAAGCCTTCGCCCTTCAGCACTTCGAGGAATACCTCGGCATGCTGACGGCCCATGTCCGCGTCCGTCTGGCCTTCGTCCGGCTGATAGCCGAAATAGCGCCAGCCCTCGATGACCTGTTCGGGCGAACCGCGGCTGATGCCGAGCTGCAGGCGACCGCCGGAAATGAGGTCGGCAGCGCCGGCATCTTCGGCCATGTAGAGCGGGTTTTCATAGCGCATGTCGATGACGCCCGTGCCGATCTCGATCGACTTGGTACGCGCACCGACAGCGGCGAGAAGCGGGAAGGGCGAAGCAAGCTGCCGGGCGAAGTGGTGGACACGGAAATAGGCGCCATCCGCGCCAAGCTCTTCAGCGGCGACGGCGAGATCGATGGATTGCAGAAGCGTGTCAGCGGCCGAGCGCGTCCCCGATTGCGGTGACGGCGTCCAATGGCCGAAGGAGAGGAATCCGATTTTCTTCATGGGACAGGGTCCTTCACAAATTCAAAGTCCGAAGCGGACTGTCGTTGGACCTTACATAATGTCTCCGGGTGCCAAAGTCGCGTTTTGGACGGTGAACGATGCGTTCAGTGTGTTCGCGAATTGGAGACGGCCGGCCTCACCAGCTCTCCTTGACCGCCTCCATCGTCACATTGGTGGAGGTGCTAGCAACGTAGGGAAGCGTCGAGATGAGTTCGCCCAGAACCCGGCGATAGCGGCCGATGTCGCGCGTGCGCACTTTCAACAGGTAATCAAAGCGGCCGGCGATCATGTGACACTCCTCCACCTCGCGGATTTTCTTCACCGCCTCGTTGAAGCTTCTCAGCGCCTCCTCGCTCGTATTGGTGAGCTTCACCTCGGCGAAGGCAATGTGGTCGAGGCCCATTTTCTGCGGATTGATGACCGCCCGGAAGCCGTCGATATAACCGTCCGCGACCAGCCGCTTGAGACGAAGCTGGCATGGGGTCTTGGAGAGACCGACGGCGCTAGCGAGATCGGTGATCGAGATGCGCCCGTCATCCGCGACAATCTCGAGGATTTTCAGGTCGATCTTGTCAAGATCACCATAAATGGCGTCTTCTCTGGGCTTCATGATTGGAAACTCCGAAATCTTTGGAGAAATCACCTATAGAGATAGCCTTCTTTGGTCGGGGCGATCAAGTGGCTTCGTGCTATCAGCGAGGTCTGTCCTGCTGTGAAAGTGCGTTTGACCGGGATGGTCTTGCAAGGCCCGCCGAGCCGTGAAACCATCTCCATGAAACTGCCTTTCCGCTGATCGTTCGAGGAAGGATCACCATGCCCGTTTCGCCGTCGCCCTTTGCCGCCTTCGCTCCCTCCATCCGCCCGCAGAGCGCGCTCCGCGCCGCCATCACGGCCGCCTATCGCCGCCCGGAGGTGGAATGCTTGGCTCCGCTGCTCGCCGCTGCCAGGCTGCCGGATGCAATGAAGGGGCACGTTGCCGAAACGGCGACGGCTCTGATCAAGGCGTTGCGCGCCAAGCATCGGGGAACGGGCGTCGAAGGTCTGGTGCACGAATATTCGCTGTCCTCGCAGGAGGGTGTGGCGCTGATGTGCCTGGCGGAAGCGCTGCTGCGCATCCCGGACACCGACACGCGCGACGCGCTGATCCGTGACAAGATCGCCACCGGCGATTGGAAGGCGCATCTCGGTGGCGGGCGCTCGCTCTTCGTCAATGCCGCGACCTGGGGCCTCGTCGTCACCGGCAAGCTGACCTCCACTGTCAGCGACCGACGTCTTTCGGCCGCGCTGACCCGTCTGATCGCCCGCGCCGGCGAGCCGGTGATCCGCCGCGGCGTCGATATGGCGATGCGGATGATGGGCGAGCAGTTCGTGACCGGCGAGACGATCGACGAGGCGCTGGAGCGGGCCCGCGAGATGGAAGCGCAGGGCTTCCGCTATTCCTACGACATGCTGGGCGAGGCGGCGACCACCGCCGCCGATGCCGAGCGCTATTATCGCGACTATGAAAACGCCATCCATGCCATCGGAAAGGCGTCCGCGGGACGCGGCATTTATGATGGCCCTGGCATTTCCATCAAGCTCTCGGCCCTGCACCCCCGCTATGTCCGCGCCAAGGCGGAGCGCGTCATGGGCGAGTTGTTGCCGAAGGTCCGCGCACTGGCGCTGATCGCCAAGGGTTACGACATCGGCCTCAATATCGACGCAGAGGAGGCGGACCGGCTGGAACTCTCGCTCGATCTCTTGGAATCGCTCAGCCTCGATCCGGCGCTGGCCGGGTGGAACGGTCTCGGCTTCGTGGTCCAGGCCTATGGCAAGCGCTGCCCCTTTGTTCTTGATTATATTATCGATCTCGCCCGCCGCTCGGGCCGCCGCATGATGGTGCGGCTGGTCAAGGGCGCCTATTGGGATGCCGAGATCAAGCGCGCGCAACTGGACGGTCTGGAAGGCTTCCCGGTCTTTACCCGCAAGGTCCATACCGATGTGTCCTATATCGCCTGTGCCCGCAAGCTGCTCGGCGCACCGGATGCCGTCTTCCCGCAATTCGCGACCCATAATGCCCAGACGCTGGCGACGATTTATCATCTCGCCGGCTCCGATTTCGAGACCGGCAAGTATGAGTTCCAGTGCCTGCATGGCATGGGCGAACCTCTCTACGAAGAGGTGGTCGGCAAGGGCAAGCTCGGCCGGCCGGCGCGCATCTATGCGCCCGTCGGCACGCATGAAACGCTGCTCGCCTATCTCGTGCGGCGCCTGCTTGAAAACGGTGCGAACTCCTCCTTCGTCAATCGCATCTCCGACGAAACCGTTTCGGTGGCCGATCTGGTGGCGGATCCGGTCGATGTGGTCGAGGCCATGCCGGTCCCGGGTGCGCCGCATGATCAAATCGCGCTCCCATCGGATATTTACGGAGCGAGCCGCCGCAACTCGGCCGGGTTGGACCTTTCCAACGAGGCGCAACTGTCCGAACTGGCTGTTGTATTGCAGGAAAGCGCCGGGCGGACATGGAACGTCGGGCCGCTGGTCGCAGAAGGCGATGTAACGGGCGCGAGCCGCCCGGTGTTAAATCCGGCGGATCATGGCGATGCCGTGGGACAGGTGACGGAACTCGATGCCGATCAGGCGCCTCGTCTCGTTCGGGTCGCTGCAGACCATGCTGCCGCATGGGTGCAAACGCCGCCCTCCGAACGCGCCGCGTGTCTGGATCGCGCGGCCGACCTCATGCAGGGCAGGATCGAGCTGCTGATGGGCATCGCCATGCGCGAGGCCGGCAAGTCGGCGGCCAATGCGATCGGCGAGGTCCGCGAGGCCATCGACTTCCTGCGCTACTATGCCGATCAGGCCCGCAAGACGTTGGGCGCAGCGCATGCGCCGCTGGGGCCCGTGGTCTGCATCAGCCCTTGGAACTTCCCGCTGGCGATCTTCACCGGCCAGGTGGCTGCAGCGCTGGTCGCCGGTAATCCTGTTCTGGCGAAGCCGGCGGAAGAAACGCCGATCATCGCCCATGAGGCGGTGAGGATCCTGCACGAGGCGGGCGTGCCGCGCGCGGCGCTCCAGTTCGTTCCGGGCGATGGCCGCGTGGGGGCAGCCCTTGTCGGCGCGCCGGAGACGGCGGGCGTCATGTTCACCGGCTCGACGGAGGTGGCGCGGCTCATTCAGGCGCAACTCGCCGAGCGCGTCTCGGCCAACGGCAAGCCGATCCCGCTGATTGCCGAAACCGGCGGGCAGAATGCCATGATCGTTGACTCCTCGGCGCTCGCCGAACAGGTCGTCGGCGATGTCATCGCATCCGCCTTCGACAGCGCCGGCCAGCGCTGCTCTGCGCTGCGCATCCTCTGCCTTCAGGAGGATGTGGCCGATCGTGTTCTTCATATGCTGAAGGGGGCGCTGGCCGAACTGACGCTCGGCCGCACGGACAAGCTCAGCACCGATATCGGCCCTGTCATCACGGCCGAGGCCAAGGGGATTATCGAGGCGCATGTCGAGCGGATGCGCGGGCTGGGTCTGCCTATTGAGCAGGTGGCGGTGTCAACAGAAACGCGCAAAGGGACCTTCGTTGCCCCGACGATCATCGAAATGCCGTCGCTGAAGGAACTGAAGCGCGAGGTCTTCGGGCCGGTTCTGCATGTCATCCGCTATCGCCGCGCCGATCTCGATAGGCTGATCGACGAGATCAACGCGACCGGCTATGGCCTGACCTTCGGCCTGCATACGCGGCTTGACGAGACGATCGCGCATGTGACGAGCCGCGTGCGGGTCGGCAATATCTATGTCAACCGCAATGTCATCGGTGCGGTCGTTGGCGTCCAACCCTTTGGCGGGCGCGGGCTATCGGGGACGGGTCCCAAGGCGGGCGGTCCGCTATATCTCGGCCGCCTCGTGCAGAAGGCCCCGGTGCCGCCGCAGCTTCATTCGGTTCACACCGATCCAGCGCTTGGAGACTTCGTGCGCTGGCTGGATGGGCGGCAGGACCATCAAGCCGCAGAGGCGGCGCGAGAACTGGCCGAGCGCTCGGCACTTGGTCTTGCGACCGAGCTGCAGGGTCCGGTCGGCGAGCGCAACGTCTATGGCCTGCATTCGCGGGGGAAGATTCTTCTTGTGCCGCAGACACTTGACGGTCTGAAACGTCAGCTTGCCGCCGTGCTCGCGACTGGCAATTCGGCCGTGGTTGACGAAGCTTCGGGGCTCAAGGCGCAGTTCGGCGATCTTTCGGCCTCCGTTGCCGCGCGCATCGCGTGGGCCTTCGACTGGAACGCGGCCGGACCCTTTGCAGGCGCCCTGATCGAGGGTGATGGCGCGAGGGTTCAGGCGGTAAACCAGAAGATTGCCGGTCTTTCCGGTCCGCTGGTTCTGGTTCAGGCCGCGACGAGCCAAGAGCTTGTCTCGGACGCAGAAGCAATTTGCCTGAACTGGCTGCTTGAAGAGGTTTCCACCTCGGTCAATACGGCGGCAGCGGGTGGGAATGCCAGCCTGATGACCATCGGATAACTAGCATTCTAGTTTTCTGGCGTATCTAGTGCCACTAGAGTTCAAGCAAAGAAAAGGCCGCGATCCTGATGACCGCGGCCATTTTTCGATGTCGATGGTGACATGCCCTTATGAGTTCCGGCTCAGATAGGCGGAGATGGCGGCGGCGACCTGATCGGGGTTGAGGTTGCCCATCTGCGTATCGACCAGCGCGCCAAGCTGTGCGTTCGTCAGGGCGTTGATGTCGTTTGTCGACAGACCCTTGACCCCGCTCGAATTCAGCGCCGCGATTTCGCCGGACGTGAAGGTCGCGAGGGAGGCTTGCGTGAGCGCCGCCACCTGCTGCGAGGTCAGCCCGCTGATCTGGCCGGACGAGAGCGCATCGGCCTGGGCGGTGGTCAGCGCGGCAATTACCTGTGTGCCGAGCCCCGAGACCGCGTTGCTGGTCAAGGCCTGGATGGCCTGTGTGGAAAGCAGCGCGACGTCGTCGGTGCCCAGGCCCGCAACCTGGATTGCGTTCAGCGCGCTCAGTTGCGTGGTTGTCAGCGCCTGGACCTGCGCCGTGCTCAGCGCAACAACCTGATTATAGGTCAGCGCACCCACCTGACCGGTCGAAAGACCGGCGATCTGGTCGGTGGTCAGACCGCTGATGATGACGGTGGAGAGGCCCTTGAAGGCCGCCGGGCTTAGAAGACCGATTTCCGTGTTGCTGAGGACGGCGAAGTCGGCGGTCGAGAACCCGGCCAGGCCGTCAGCGCTGAGCGCGGCAAGCTGCGCGGTCGACAGGGAGTCGATCTGCGCTGCGCTCATGGCGGCAACTTGAGTCGAGGTGAGGCCGGATACACCCTTGGTTCCCAGTGCTGCGATTTCGGCGGCGGAGAGGGAGGCGATATAGGCGGCGGGCAGGCCGGCAATGCCCGACGAGCTGATCGAGGCGAGTTCGCCGGTCGACAGAGTCTGGAGGTCCTCGGTCGTCAGACCCAGAAGCGCCTGTGACGTCAGCGCCGCGATCTGCGTGGACGAGAAGGCCTCGAACTGCTCCACCCGCATGGCGGCGAGTTGCGTGCTCGTCAGACCGGAAACGCCGGTCGCGCTGAGGGCGGTGATCTGGGTGGTCGTCAGAGCGCTGATATCCGCCGAATTCAGCGCAGCCACCTGGTCCGATGTCAGCGCACCGATCTGGCCGCTGGTCAGGGCGTGAAGCTGATCCGTCGAAAGCGCCGCGATTTGCGCGGTGGTCATTCCCGCAACGCCTGCAGTGCTCAGGGCTGCAATTTGCGTCGTCGAGAGCGAGGCGAGGACGCTGGTCGAAAGTCCGGCGATCCCGGTTGCGCTGATCGCTGCCATTTCGGCGGTGGTGAAGGTGTTGAGGTCGTCGGACGTGAGCACGGCGATCTGCCTCGAGCTCAGTGCGGCAATCTGCGCGCCGGTCAGCGCATCGGCCTGATCCGAGCTCAACGCGCCGACCTGAGCAGTCGAGAGACCCGAGATGGCGGAGGCGCTGATGGCTGCGATCTGCTCGCGGGTGAGCGAGGCGATGATCGCTGTCGAAAGACCGGCAATTGCGCCCGAGCTGATCGCCGCGATATCGCCTGTAGACAGAAGATCAAAGTTGGCCGAGCTGATCACCGAGAGCTGGTCGGAGGAAAGCGCGCTGATCTGGCTGGCTGAAAGCGTATTGATCTGGTCGGCGGTCATGCCGGCGACCTGTGCCGTCGACAGGCCGGAGATAGCGGATGTCGATAGCGCTGCGGTCTGTGCCGTCGTCAGCGCGGCAATCGTCGCCGTCGAAAGCACGGAAAGCTGCTTGGCGGTCAGGGCGCCGATCTGCGTCGTCGTCAGCGCGTTGAACTGGTCGTTTGTGAGTGCGCCGACCTGGGTCGTCGAAAGCGCCGCGACGGCAGCCGCGCTGAGTGCCGAGATCTGGTCGATCGTCAGGCTTGCGATGACTGCGGTCGAAAGACCTGCCACACCGTTCGCGCTGATGGCGGCGAGATCGGCGGTCGAGAAGGTGTCGAGATCCTGCGACTCGATCGCCGCGATCTGCCGTGAACTCAAGGCCGCGACCTGGCTGGAGGTGAGAGCTTCGGCCTGCGCGGTCGAAAGTGCCGTGATCTGATCCGTGGTGAGGCCGCTGATGCTGGCGGTTGCCAGTGCTGCGACCTGATCGGTGGACATGGCGGCGATGTCGGCAAGCGACAGCACGGAAATCTGGCGCGAAGTGAGGGCCGCGGCCTGACCGGTCGTCAGGGCTGCGATCTGGTCGGTGGTCAACGTCGCGATCTGCGTCGTTGTCAGTCCGGGCAGGGCTGTTGTGCTCAGCGCTGAGATCTGCTCGGTCGGCAGGGACGCTAGGATCGCCGTGGAGATGCCGGCAACAGCCATCGAGGAAAGCGCAGCGATATCGTTCGTCGACATCGCTGCGAAATCATCGCTCTGCAGCACGGCGACCTGCCCGGATGTGAGCGCCCCGATCTGGGTCGTTGTCAGGGCTGCGATCTGGTCGCTGGTCAGGGATGTGACCTGCGCCGTCGTCAGTCCGGCGATGACTGCGGTGCTCAGCGAAGCGATCTGTTCGGCCGTCAGCGAAGAGATGGAAGCGGTCCCAAGCGAATCGATCTGCCGCGAGGTCAGCGCCGCGAACTGGCCGGTGGACATGGCCTGGAACTGTGCGCTGCTGAAGGCGGCTATCTGCGCCGTGGTGAGACCTGCGATGGCTGCGGTACTGATCGCGGCCGCCTGATCCTCCGAAAGCGCGGCGATCGCGTCGGTGCTCAGGCCCGAAATGCCGGACGAGCTGATGGCGGCAATGTCTTCCAGCGCGATCGCAGCGATATCGGTCGCGTCGAAAGCGGAGAGCTGCCGCGATGTCAGTGTGGCGAACTGCTGCGTTGTCAGCCCATTGACCTGGTCGGTGCTCAGCACGGCGATCTGCGCAGTCGTCAACCCGGCGATCCCGGCCGAGCTGATGGCGGCGATCTGCTCGGGTGTCAGCGCGGTGATGTCGCTCGCGCCGATGGCCGTGATCTGGCCGGCGGTCATGCCTCCGAGCTGGCTGTTGGTGAGTGCGGCGACCTGGTCCGATGTCAGCGCATTGACCTGCGTCGTCGTCAACCCGGCGATGGAAGTCGAACTGATCGAGGCGACCTGATGCGTCGAGAGGCTCGCGACGACTGCGGTGGAAAGCCCCGGAATGGAAGCCGAGGTCAGCGAGGCCATGTCGGCCGTCGAGAACGTGGCAATGGCGTCCGAACTCATGGCCGCCAGTTGAGAAGAGCTCAGCGCGGCAATCTGGATCGGCGCCATCGCCTCGATCTGCGCGGTGCTCATGGCCGCGATCTGGCGTGTCGAGAGACCTGAAATGCCGGCCGTCGAAAGAAATACGATCTGGTCCGTCGTCAACTGGGCAATGACGTCCGTCGTCAGGCCGCGGATGGCAGTGGAGTTGATCGCCGCCATGTCCTTCGACGAGAAGGTTGCGACATCCGCCGCATCAAGGACGGACAGTTGCGTCGAGTTCATCGCCCCGACCTGATCGGGGTTCAATGCCGCCATCTGGTCGGTGGTCATCGCCGCCAGTTGCTGGGTCGTCAGGCCCGCCACGCTGGCTGATGAAAGCACTGCGATCTGGTCCGTGGATAGCACGCCGATAACGGCGGTCGAAAGGACCGAGACCTGACGCGACGTGAAGGCCGCGAACTGGGTTGCCGTCATGGCCCGGATCTGGTCTGTCGTGAGCGATACGACCTGACGTGTGGAGAGGCCCTGGATGCCGAAGGTGCTGAGCGAGGCGATCTGCGTCGTGGTGAGGCCGGCGATGGCCGCTGTCGAAAGCGAGGAAATCGCATCGGAGCCGATGGCACCAATGTCCTTCGTCGAGAAAGTGGCGATGTCGGAGGCGTCAAGAACGGCTAGCTGCGAGGAGGTCAGTGCTCCTACCTGGGAGGAGGTCAGGGCCCCCATTTCATCCGAGGTGAAACTGTCGATCTGCCGTGTCGACATGGCCGCAATGCTGCTGGTGCTGATCGCGGCAATCTGGGCTGTCGAAAGCGTGGCCAGCACGTCCGTGGTGATGCCGCCAATTGCCGTTGAGGCGATGGAAGCCATGTCCTTGGTCGAGAAGACCGCCAATGCGTCCGAACTGAGGACGGAAAGCTGGTCGGAAGACAGCGCCCCGACCTGCGTCGGCGTGAGGGCTTCGACCTGCGCCATGGTCAGCGCGACCATCTGCTTGGTGGAAAGACCGGCCAGCGCCTTGTAGTTGATGGCCGCGATCTGGCCGGTCGAGAGCGCAGCAAGGTCGCTCGACGTCAAGACAGCGATCTGGTCCGACTTCAGCGCCGCGACCTGGCGAGTAGCGAGGGTCGCGAGCTGATCGCTGGTCAGCGCATCGACCTGGATGGTTGCCAGTCCGGCGACAGCCAGGGTGCTGATCGCAGCGATCTGCGCGCTGGTGAGCGTCACGAGCACATCCGTG
Organism: Hyphomicrobiales bacterium; assembly: GCA_900466575.1. GTDB lineage: Bacteria > Pseudomonadota > Alphaproteobacteria > Rhizobiales > Rhizobiaceae > Ensifer_A. The sequence continues at coordinate 73,055 of UBMP01000020.1, forward strand.
GCCATTCCCACGATTGCTGCGGGTGTGAGCGCAGCCATGTCCTTCGTGGAGAAGGTTGCCAGCGCCTGCGTGTTCAGCGCTGCGATCTGGACGGAGTTCAATGCGGCGACCTGGGTCGGAATGAGCGCCTCGACCTGCGTGGTCGTCAGTGCGGCGATCTGCCGGCTGGAAAGCCCGGTCATGCCGATGGGGCTGAAGGCCGCCATCTGGGTCGTGGAAAACAGCGCGAGACTGTCGGTGCTGAGCACTGCGACCTGAGCCGATGTCAGCGCCGCGATCTGGCGTGTTCCGAGCGCCATGATCTGGTCGCTGGTAAGCGTCGAAATCTGGTCCGACGTGAGCCCGCTGATCGCCAGTGTTCCCAGTGCCGCCATCTGGGCGGTCGAAAGGGTGTTGATGTCGTCGAGCGTCAGCGCCTTGATCTGCGCCGAGGACATCATGACGAGCTGATCCGTGGTCATCGCAGCAATCTGCGCGGTGCTCAGCGCGGCAAGCTGGTCGGTTGTCAGTCTCGCGATGGATGCCTGGCTGATGGCGGCGATCTGGTCGCTGGACAGCGCGGCGATGGCGTCGGTCGACAGCTTTCCGATGGATGCCGTTGGAATGGCCGCAATGTCGGCGGTCGAGAAGGTCGCGATCTCCGTGGAGTCGAGGAGGACAAACTGATCGGTCGACATGACGGCGATCTGCGTCGCGGTCAGGGCTTCGATCTGGTCGGTGGACAGCGCGCTGATCTGGGCCGTTTTCAGCGCGGCAATCGCTGCGGTCGTCAGAGAGGCGATCTGCGCCGAGGAGAGCGCCGCGATCTGGTCGCTTGTCAGGCCCTGAACGCTGGCAGACAGAATGGCCGCTACGTCTGCGGTCGAAAACCTTGCGATGCCATCGGGGGAAATCGCGCCGATCTGCAGGGAGGTGAGGGCACGGACCTGCAACGAGCTCAGCGCCTGCACCTGGGCGGTCGATAAGACTGCAAGCTGATCGGTCGTCAGCCCCGAAACGGCCGAGGCGCTGAGCGCGGCGATCTTGTCGGTCGAAAGCATCGCCATCTTGTCGGTCGTCAGCGCGGCGACTCGGCTGCTGGCGAATGCGGCGATCTGCGCGGTCGTGAGTGCGTGAACCTGTCCGGAACTCATTGCCGCAACCTGGGTTGCCAGCATCTGGGAGATCGCGCCGGTGTTGAGCGCCGCCACCTGCTCATCCGTCATGGCTGCTATCGTTGCCGTCGACAGGCCGATGATGCCCTGGCTCGTGACGGCCGCGATGTCAGCCGTTGACATGGCCGCGATATCATCGGTGCCGAAGGCCGCCAGTTGTGCGGAGGAGAGCGCTGCCACCTGGGTGGGGACCATGGCCCCGATCTGCGCCGGCGACATGGCGGCGACCTGCGCGGTCGTCAGTGCGGCCACCGCGCGGGTGGCCAGCGCTGCGATCTGATCCGTTCCCATCGCGGCAAGGGCGGCGGTGGGCAGGCCCGTAATCGCGCCGCTGGAGAGCGCGGCGATCTTCAGCGTGCCCATGGCGCCGATGGCGTCGCTGCTGAATGCAGACAACTGGACGGAGGTCAGGTTGGCGACCTGGTAGACGGTCAACGCGGAAATCTGCTGGGTCGTCAGGCTGGAAATCTGGCCGGTCGTGAGGCCGCCGACGGCGCTGGTGCCCAAGGCCGCGATCCTGTCGGGCGACAGCGTGGCAAGGTCTCCCGTCTCGATGGCCGAAATCTGGGTCCGGGTCAGAGCAGAAAGCTGGCTTCCTGACAGGGCGCCGAACTGTTCCGCCGTCATTGCGGTGATCTGCGCCTGGCTCAAGCCGGGAAGCGCTGCGGGAGTGAGCGCTGCGACCTGCGCCGTGGAAAGCGCTGCCAATGAGTCGGTCGTCAGCCCGGATAGGCCGGCCGAGGTCAGGGCGGCAATGGTCTGTGTGGCGATGACGGAAACATCGTCCGGGCCGAGCGCGGCAATCTGCCGGGCGCTGAAGCCACGAACCTGAAGCATGTTGAAGGCGGCGATCTGGCTCGTGGAGAAAGCCTGGATCTGGCTGGTCGAAAGTCCGCTGATGGCGGGGCCGTTGATCGCTGCGATCTGGGCCGTCCCGAAGACTTCAACCTGCGCCGGAGAGAAGGCCGCGATCTGGCTCGACGTCAGCCGCCAGATCTGATCGGTGGAAAGGGCCGCAACCTGCGCTGTGGTCAGCGCGGCGATCTGGTCGGTCTTCAGGCGCGTGATGGCAACCGTCGACAGAGCCGCAACCTGATCCGTCGAAAGTGCGCCGATCAGGGTCGAGGACAGGCCAGAGACCGCGTCGGCATTGATCGCCGCCATGTCGTCCGACGAGAAGCGCTGTATGTCGTCGCTGCCCAACGCGGCGATCTGGCCGGCATTCAGCGCGCCCACCTGCAAAGGAGAGAAGCTTGCGACCTGATCAGACGACAGCGCTGCCACCTGGCTCGTCGTCAGGCCACTGATCGACGAGGTGGAGATGGCCGCGATCTGGTCTTCCGAGAGCGTTTCCACCACCGAGACGGAGAGACCTGAGAGCGCGCGGCTCGACAGTGCCGCCATCTTGTCAGACGAAAAGGTCGCAACTGCATCGGCACCGAGAACTGCAACCTGATCCGAGCCAAGAAGCTTGACCTGCTGCACGGTCAGGGCAGCAATCTGATCGGTCGACATGGCCGCCAGCACGCTCGACGACAAGCCGCTGATCATCCGGGTGCTGATTGCCGCGACCTGGCCGCTCGAAAGCGCCGCGATCGCAGCGGAGGAGAGGGTGTTGATCTGAGTCGCCTTGAGCGACCCTACCTGGGCTGCAGTCAGCGAGGCGATCTGATCCGTCGACAGAGCGGCCAGCTGGCCTGAAGACAGGACCGCAAGCGCGGCGGTCGAGATGGCTGCCGTTTGAGGCCCGCTGAGGCGGGCAAGTGCTGCGGTGCTGAGGCTACCGATAGCCGTCCATGAAAGGGCAGCAACGTCCGCCGTCGAGAAGACCGCAACATCATCCGCCGTGAGGACTGCGACCTGACGTGAATTCAGGCCGGCGACCTGACTGGAGGTAAACGCTTCGATCTGGCTGGTGCTCAGTCCTCCCAGTTGGTTGCTGGTAAGCGACGCGACCTGGCCCTGGGTCAGACTTTCGATGTCGGTGGTATCCAGAACGGCAAGCTGATCGAGACTGAGACCGACAATGGCGGTATTCGTGATGGCGCGTAACTGGCTCGAAGAGAGGGTATCCACATCTTCTGTGTCGAGGGCGGCGATCTGCTCGGACGACAGAAAGCTGATCTGCTGCGTCGACAGGGACGCCACATCCTCCGTCGTCCACGCCGCAATCGCAGCGGTAGACATGGTTCTGATCTGGTTGGCGGTCAGGGTAGAGGCAGTCGAAGTCATGCTTAGGCCCGGTGTTCATCCATCGTCGTCGACAAGTCATTTGTCTGCAAGCATGGTTCGAACCTAGTCAGGCAGGCTTGCTTGAAGCTGTTGGCAGGCCGCTCCGCACACCGGGATTACTGCGCCGCGATCGGCCGGAAATGTCATTTGTGCCGGGGTGTTACGCACGAAACCTCATCGTACGACAAAAAAATGGCGACAGTATCTTTTGTACTTTGCAGACTTTTCAGGGCGCGATAACACTGTGAACCGAATTGCCGAACGTCTCGACAATCCTCTAGCATGATGAGCGAATATGGATACGCGCGTACTGTACATCGACGACGACGTTCCTCTCGCGCATCTGGTCAAGCGTAATCTGGGCCGGTCAAGCCATGACGTGGTGCATGTGCATGATCCGAACGAGGCGGTCGAAAGGCTGCAGTCCGAGACGTTTGATGTCGTCGTGCTTGACCATTATCTGGCGAACATGACCGGCCTTGATATCCTGCGCCGCTTCCGGGAACTCGGAATCGTCACGCCGGTCGTCTATGTGACGGGTTCGAGCGAGGCGCAGATTGCGGTCGAGGCGCTGAAGAGCGGCGCTTCCGATTATGTGATCAAGAACGCCAGCGAGGATTTTCTCTCCCTTCTTGCCGACGCAGTCGTGAACACGGTCGCCAATGCACGTCTGCGCAAGGCCAAGGAACTGGCTGACGAGGAGACACGCCGGGCGAAGGAGCGGGCAGAGGCGTTGCTGGCCGAAATGAACCACCGCGTTGCCAACAGCCTCGCGCTGGTGACCAGTCTTCTGCGCCTGCAGGCGGCTTCCGCCCAGCACGAGGAAACGCGGCAGGTGCTGCAGGAGACGCAAAGCCGGATTTCGGCGATCGCGGGCATGCACCGCAGCCTCTATTCGAATGACAAGATCAGCTCCGTCGATATGAAGCCGTATATCAGCGCGCTTGCGAGCGATCTCGCCAGCACCGTGAGCGGGCCGGAATCGCGCCTTCAGATCTCGTGCGACCTGGATGACATCGAACTTGCAGCCGACAAGGCGGTATCCGTTGGCATGATCGTCACGGAACTTGCCACGAATGCCCTCAAATACGCCTATCCCGAAGGGGAACCAGGAGAAATCCGGGTCGTCTTCAAGCGGGTGGACGGCATGAATGCCCGACTCGCGGTCGAGGATGACGGCGCGGGTCTCTCGTCATCCTCCGAAGCAAAGCCGGGCAATCACAAGACCGGCCTTGGAACGCGTATCGTGCGTTCCATGGCCGACTCCATTGGAAACGGTATCACCTACGCCCCCACACAAAGAGGGACGGTAGCCGAAGTCCTGGTTCTTCTGGAAGGTTGAGACGCCGATGTGCGGGTGCCCCAAAAACGTGGTATGAAAAGGCCGGCGCGTGAAGCGCCGGCCTTCTTTCATCAGGGCTTTGTAGCCGGGGCAGTCGTGCCGCCCGCAGTGCCGCTCGTGCCGGTGCTGCCGGCAGGGGTCGTACCGGCGGCGCCGTTATTTGCCGTCGGAACTTCAGGCTTGGTATAGTCGGGGCGCGCGTTGAGAGCGTCCTTCGTCAGCTGGGTCTTGGCCTGAAGATTGCCGTTCCCGTCAGCTGTGATCGTGACATCCTGCGGCGTCAGGGCGACCCGCTTCGAGCCGATACCAAGGAAGCCGCCGACGTCAACCACGTAGTTGGTTACCTGGCCCTGGCCGCTCAGCACGAGGTCATCGATCTTGCCGATGCTGGCATTCGCCGAGTCCATGACCGAAGCCCCGATAATGTTGGAGGCCGCCACGTTCTGGCCGTACATCGGCATGCCGGCGGCGCCGGTCGTGGAGTTCGTGCCCGCCGTGCCGGTGGTCGCACCCGGGGTCGTTGTCATCGGCGTGGCGCCGCTATTGGTCGTGCCAGCGGCTCCGGTGTTGTTGGTGTTGGTGCCGGTCGTGCCAGTTTCGGCAGCCATGACGGGGACCGCGATGGAGGCCGCGAGAAAGGTCGTAGCAATCAGGGTCTTGAACATCGGATGTCTCCTTTTCGTTTGTTTTCGTTTCGGTCAGGTGACGGGTGTCAGCCCGACTGGTCACCTGAACGGAACGTCTGCAAAACGAAGTGGTTCCGAAATTTTCCGAGAAAGTACTGGCGTCAGATCAGCGGGCGCGGGGTGGCTGTCGGGGGCTCCCATTCGGCCACGGCGCACAGTCCTTCGGGATCAAGGATTTCGCAGCCGCGGCCACGCCAGACGATCAGCTTGCGCTGTGCAAGCCGTTTGAGCGTCTTGTTTGTGTGCACCAGGGAGAGACCGAGTGTGTCGGCAATCAGGTTCTGGCTCAACGGAATCTGGGCGCCCGGCGGGGTCAGCAGGCCGGAGCGGAGGCCCCGGAAGTACAGGAAGACGAGAAGATAGGCGGCCCTCTCCAGCGCCGTACGTTGTCCGAGGCTGAGCATATGTCCATCCAGGATACGCTCCTCGCGTGAGGCGATCCAGGTCACATCAAACGCGAGACTGGCCGACTTCTCAAAGATCGTCAAAAAACGGCTGCGCTCGAAAACGCAAAGCCGCATGGGGGTCAGCGCTTCCACGCTGTGATCCATTTCCTGAAGCAGGGCGCCCTGCAGACCGATGAGGTCGCCGGGCACGAGATAATTCAGGATCTGACGTCGACCATCTTCAAGCGACTTGTAGCGAAAACCCCAGCCTTCCAGGACCGTATAGAGATGCGGGCTGAACGTTCCTTCGGAAATCAGGTTCATGCCCGGATCACAGCGCATCTCGCCTGATTTGAAGTGCCCGACCATCTTCGCTTCTTCCGGAGACATCGAGCGAAATCCGCTCATGCCTCGCAAGACACAGGAGTCGCATCTGATGATAGCCGGGCTGATCGGTGTATCCATTCACTCACCTTCCGCGTTTCGATGATCCACGCAAGCGGTATTTTCACCCACGCGCGCGTACGCTCAGGTCAAACATGTCATTTTTAAATGACGGGTGGGGGGATTCAGCGTCATTTGCGAACATGCCGCCAGAGGTTTGCGCCCGTATCGGGCGGTCTGGCCACCATACAGCTCCTACGAGGAGCCTTGGAACAGGTGAGTTCACATCCGCCATGGTAGACAGACGTCCAGCGATCCTGATCGCCGAAGACCAGATTTTCATCGCTCTGGAGGCCGAGCGTATACTGTCGGAAGCCTTTGATTGTTCAGTGGAAATTTGCCGCCGCGACGGGCTTGCAAATGCATTGGTCGACAAGCTGTTCGACATCGTCATTCTCGAGTTCAGCGGAATTCCGCAGGAAGATCTGCACTATATCTTCCTCGCCCGGCAGACCGGCGCTGAGGTGGTTTTCCTCACCGCCGGAAATGATTCTGCGGATGTCGCTCGGGCCCATCCGAACGTTCCGCTGATCGAAAAGCCGTTCAACGAATTTCAGGTTCGTGCCTTCGTTGGCGACCTTCTCAACCGCATCCCGCAACCGTGACGGTCACGCCGAAACCGTGTGTCTGAGGACTGCGGCAATGTGTGGCTCTGGACCATAGTCGCTCTCGCCGTCAATCCCCAGTAACTCCTGAAGGCGACCGCGGGCGCGATTGATGCGGCTCTTGATCGTGCCTACGGCGCAGCCGCATATGTTGGCGGCCTCTTCATACGAGAAGCCTGAGGCGCACACCAGAATGATCGCTTCACGCTGATCCTCGGCGAGCTTGTTCAGCGCGACCATGAAGTCCTTCATGTCGATGGACCCGATCTGGTTCGGGTGGACCGACATCTGTTCCGTGTATGTGCCTTCGGCGTCGGAGATTTCGCGGCCACGCTTGCGCATCTGCGAATAGAACTCGTTGCGCAGGATCGTGAACAGCCATGCCTTCATATTGGTGCCCAGCTCGAAGCTGTCCTGTCGCGACCACGCGCGAACGACGGCCTCCTGAACAAGATCGTCCGCCTTGTCGTAGGTGCCGGTGAGAGAAATTGCGAAGGCGCGAAGGCTTGGAAGCGTCTTGAGCAGTTCTCGCTTGAACTGCAGCTGATGGCTCTCAGTGTCAGCCATGGATCACACCTCTGGCGTCTGAGCGCCGCTCTGCGCTCGCTCGGCTTCATCGAGTTTCTCAAGCAAATGAAGGAGATTGTCCGGTATCCCTTCATTCTCGATATTGGAATACAGTTCGCGCAGACGCAGCGCGATGCCGTCTTGAACGACGTCCGACGGTAGCCCGCCGTTCAGCCGCTTCTTGGAATTACTAGGATTGGGGTTGTTCATCATCAAAACCGATCAGTGGACGATATGCCCGTAAACGAAGAGACGAAAGAAAGGTTCCCTCTCTCGCCACGATTTTCGCACATTTGGCGAGATCGATGCAAATGAGTTCTCTGACGGCAGCGCTTCACGGAACACTTTCGCGGCTGATGCGTTCAATTCCCGATAACCAGGGAGAACTCTCATGCTCTACTATGCTCTTCTTTTTCTTGTCGTCGCCATCATCGCCGGTGCTCTCGGCTTCGGTGGGATCGCGGGTGCTTCGGTCGGGATCGCGAAAATCCTCTTCTTTGTCTTCCTGATCCTGTTTCTCGCCTCGCTGGTGTTCGGCGGTTTTCGCCGCGCCCCGTAAAGCGGTCACGGATAGAAGCTTTAAAGCCCGGGCTGGTCCCGGGCTTTTTCGTGCCTGACTTACGCCTGTTCGGTTTCCAGGAAGACGATCGACCGATCAGACGTGTCGAGCAGCGTATCGGCGATGCGGCCGTAAGAGAGACGTTCACCGGCGCGGCGACTGACGCCGACGACGAGAAGATTGTAGCGACCCCGCCGCGCATGTCGCAGCACCGCGACCTCGGCGGAATTTCCTTCCTGCAGGGTCTTGGTGATCTTGACGCCCGTCTGGGCGCTGATTTCGTCGATCCTTTCGAAAGCGGCAGCATGGCCGCTTTCTTCGCGCCCGAAACGCGGCCTCTGCTGCATCTCGTTGGGCTCGAGAATATAGATAACTGCCACGGCAGCACCTCTCGGGCGGGCCAGCGCGCAGCCGAATTCGACCGCGCGGATCGAACGTTCGGTGTCGCTGACCGGAATCAGGATACGCAGATCGTTTTCAGTGACTGGGGTGCGGCCCTCCCGCGAAACGACGATCGCCACCGTGCTGGCAAATGCGGACACGACGCGTGAGACGCGGCGGGAAAAGCCGCCGCTCTCGGAACTGACCGGATCAACGCCGACGAAGAGAAGGTCATGGCCCTTTTCGGCGCTGTCCTTCAGCACATCCGAGACCTCCGCACCGTCGCGGAGGCGGGTAGTCACGTGAATGTCGGAAGTGGCGATCGCGTCCTCGCCGTCATTCTCTTTTGGCTTGATCGCGCGCTCGCGCAGCCGTGTGGCAAAGCTTTCCGTTTTCTCTCGCAGGTCCGGGCTCTCTTTTGCAGCGTCGGCGTCCTCCGCGGCTTCGCCCGCGTCGATGTTCAGAACCGTCAGCGGCGTGCCGCGCGCCTGCGCGAAGTTCGCGGCCAGCCTGCCGGCAAGTTCGCTCCCTGCGGAGAGATCGACGGCCAGAAGCGGGCGTTCGAAGCGGTTAAGGAAGCTCGCGGCCTCGAAATCCTCTTTCATCAACCGCGTTTCTTCCTCCTCCCGCAGGGGCAGGCGGCGGAGCGCCCAGCGCAACATGGCGGGCATGGCCATCGTGGTGACGAGCGCCATGGCGACGATGGCGGAGAAGAGCTGTTCGTTGAGCACGCCGACGCTGAGCCCGATGGTTGCGATGATCACTTCCGTCGAGCCGCGCGCGTTCATGCCGGAACCGAGCGCCAGGGCCTCGGCACGGGAAAGGCCGCTGAGGCGCGCGCCGACAAACGCGCCTCCGAACTTGCCGATGCTCGCAATGACAATCAGTCCGAGAGTCATCAACATCGCGTCGCGTTGCAAGAGGACGCCGATATCCGTCTTCAAACCCGTCAGCCCGAAGAAGACCGGCATGAAGAGCGCGGTGGTCAGCCCACGCAACTGCGTGTCGATCTGACGCGTCAGGATGGGTGACTCCCCCACAAGGATACCGGCGACGAACGCGCCGAGAACTGTATGAACGCCGATCATGTCCGTCAGCATCGCCATTGCGCCCATGATGGCGATGATGGCGGAGAGGACGGGCAGATCGCTCTTGAAATTGTCATTGGTAATCCGAATGATTTCGAACACCAGACGACGGCCGATGGTGAAGCTCACCACCATGAAGACGAGTGTGCCGAACACGCTTGTCGCGATGGCGGCAAAGTCCACCGTGCCCGACTTTGCCAGGCTGAAGGTGAAGGCGATGACCACCCAGCCGATCGTGTCGTCGATGATCGCCGAGGCGACGATCAGCTGTCCGATGTTCCGGCGCAGAAAATCCATTTCCCGGACCACGGTCGCCACGATCTTCACCGACGAGATTGCCAGCGCCGTGCCCATGAAGAGAGACGTGACGATCCTCTGGTCGGGGTTGGGGACCAGATGCTGCGGCATGAATTCACCGAGAGCGAAGCCGCAGATAAACGGTACGATGATGCCGGCAAGCGAGATGCTGGCGGCTGAGCGCCTGAGCCGCATTGCAAGCCCGAGGTCCGTTTCCATGCCGGCCAGCAGCAGCAGGAAGAGGATGCCCAGCTGTGCGACCGCCTCGGTCATGCTTTTCTGGGCGTCGATCTGCGGAAAAATGGCAGCCTCGATGCCGGGCGCGAAGTAGCCCAGAACGGAAGGCCCCAACAGGATGCCACCGATAATCTGCCCCATGATCGAGGGCTGGCCGATGCGAACCATCAATTCGCCGAGTAGTCTGCCCACGACCACAAGAAGCACGATCTGGAACAGGAAAAGGGCTTCCGAATGAGCCGCGGCACCATGCATGAATTTTTGTCTCGATTTTCTGAAGGATTATTGCAGGCAGGCGTAGATGATAAAGAGAAGCCCGGAGAGCTGGATGACCGCCTGCGAGGCGGACAGCCATGTCAGGGCCCGCCCGGTATGCAGCGGCAACCCTCCCTCCAGTTCACCTGCCGCGGACGCCCAGTCCGAGGGCCACTCGGAGCTTTCCGTAGCCGTCATACGCCTGTTCCAAGAGATGCGCATGGCTGGTCCCCCCAAATAGCGCTTCATCTGACTTTTTCCTGAAAACCAACCGCCGTACGGGCATTGTCGCCGGCCTTCGGCTTCCTCGGATCGATCCTGTTCGTTACGTCTATCGGCTTCATGTTCGCCATGAGGCCGGCGTCGAATGTGTTGCAGGAGCCTAGGATCCGCATGCCCGGAGTCTTCAGCTTGCGGATCTCCGCCGGCATGCTCGTCTCGCATTGCTGCGCGCGCTCATAGGTGGAGATGCGCACGGGCTCCGAGATGCAATGTGTTGAATTCACAGGGCATGCGACCAAAACCAGTATTGCTGCGACATTGCTCATGTCCGCCTCCAACGTCTGTCCAGCTTTAACGTTTAAGGCGGAAGTTTGTTCCGGGATCAGTGTTCGGTCGTTACCAGACGATGCACGAAATCGAGCTTTTCGATCACCCGCTCGGAAAAGACGAAGGGATAGAGGTCAGGCTGGCCAAGACTGCGGTTGATCGCGTTGATGCCGATCGTCAGTTCGACCCAGGCAGCGATGATCCGATCAAGCGGCACGGCCGCGCCGGGCACAAAACGGAACTCGGCGCTCTCGGTTTGGACATGATAGGCATAGGCGGTCTCCAGCCCATCAACGATGTGGAGATAATGCGCCCAGGTCTCGGCAAAATCCTCCCAGGGGTGGCTTGAGGCATAGGCGCTCACGAAGTTCTGCTGCCAGTCGGGTGGGGCGCCATTGGCATAATGTGCCTCGAGTGCCTCGCCATAGTCGACGGTCTCGTCGCCGAAGACGGCGCGGGCCGCCTCCAGCCTGTTGCCGTCGCGGATCAGCAGGTTCCAGTAGTAGTGGCCGGATTCGTGTCGGTAGTGGCCGATGAGGGTTCTGAGAGCCTCACCCATTGCCTCGCGCGCGGCTTCGCGATCGGCCGAACTTGCCTCGGCGATATTGATCGTGATCAGACCGTTTTCGTGGCCGGTCAGCACGTGGCCCACATCCGGTGCGTCGGCCAGAAGCTCGAAGCCCAGGCCCTCTTCAGGGTTCTCCTGCCGTGTCACGATCGGCAGGCCCAGTTTCAGGACGCCGTAGAGGAAATGCCGCTTGGCCGCCTCGAGCTTGGTCCAGCGGTCGACATGGGCCGGATTGGAGAGGTCCGGCACCATCTGGTTGAGCGAGCAAGAGAAACAGAAGCTTGGGCCCTCCGCGGCGGGGGCAAGCCAGTTGCAACCGCAGGCCGCTGCATTGGCACAGGAGACGAAACCGTCAGGCGGCGTTTCGCTGAAGGCCCGCATATTCAAAGCTTCTTTTTGGAAGCCAAGCGAAAATCCGCAATTGAGGCACAGCGCATTGTCGAAATGGACGATGGAGTCGCAGTTCTCGCAGGTAAAACGGTTCATCAGCCGCAGCCTTTCATTGACTTTGAAACGAAAGAGAATGTGAAACCGGCCGGCCGGCTCATGGGTTTATGCCGCAGATGCCGCCTTGCGGATCAGGGCCGACCTTCCAGAGGAAAGGTCAACTCGTAACTGATACTATTGTCTTCGACCCTGTTGACCGCATAGCCGCCGAGAGCGGCCGGCACGATGCGTTGAAGCACCGTGCTGGAAAAATGCTGCGTCCAGTCTGATGCCTGCACGGTGCCGGGCAGCAAATGCTCCGTCCAGCGGAAGTTGATCCGCTGCCCTTCAGGCGTGGTTATCCGGTGACACCGAATATCCACCGCCCCTTTCTGGGACAGGATGTCACTATTGGTAATCGCATTGACGACAAGCTCATGCAGCGCCAATCCAAGATGGGTCGCGGCGTTCGGTGTCAGGTTGATCGTATCACTTTCCACGGTAATCGCGTCGGGATTGCCTGTCACGTAGCGGCCGATCTGCGCCTTCGCCAGTTCCATGAAATCCGCGCCGCGCCAGCTTGAAGCCGTGACGAGATCCTGAGACTGCGCAAGCGCGTAGAGCCTTCCCCTGAACTTGACGAGAAAGTCGTCAAGGTTGCCGGTAAAACGCGCGGTATGGGAGGCGATACCCTGGACGATTGCCAGCAGGTTTTTTGACCTGTGGCTAACCTCCAGAAGCAGGGAATGGAGGGTCTTCGCCCGCTGCCGTTCCTCGGTCCGGTCGGCGATCGACATGATGATGTAATTGCCCTGACCGGGCATCGCGACCATATGGCTCCGGAACTCATAGATGTTTTCATCCGCAACCGAAATCTCGAGCTCCGCCTTGTCCCCGGGATGGACCAGACTGGCACGCATCGCAGTCAATCGCTCAGCGAGTTCCGGGCCGAACAGGGTTAAATCGGTGGGTCGTTCGCTATATTTTCCCTGCCAGCGCGGCGGAAGACTTGTGATGCAGATACAAAGTCCGGCTTCATCGTAAAGAATATAGCAGGCGCCCATGTCCACGAGTGCATGGATGAAAAAGTCGCGCGCAAGCGCGTCGATTTCACCCGGCTCAACCCATGACAGTCGCTTCACCACGCATTCATCCCGCTTTCGGCTTACGACAAATCACACTGGATTATGCCAGGCCGCCAGGTCTCTGTTTGTTATTGTCAGCCTTGCAGTTCAGGCTGCTTCCTTCTGTCTTTCATTGAAAAACAGCGCCTGGCTGATCAATGCCTTGACCATGTCAGGATTGAAGGGCTTGGTCACCAGGAAGGCTGGCTCCGGCCGTTCGCCCGTCAGCAGCCGCTCAGGGAACGCGGTGATGAAAATCACAGGAATGCTGCTATCGGTCTTCAAGATGTCGTTGACTGCGTCGATCCCCGAGCTGCCGTCAGCGAGCTGAATGTCGGCAAGAACGAGCTTCGGCTTGGTGTCCGCGTAAAGCTTCACCGCCTCGCTGTGCGTGCGGGCGATGCCGGTTACCGTGTGGCCAAGCTCTTCCACCATCTGCTCGATGTCGAGAGCGATCAGAGGCTCGTCTTCGATGATCATGACATCGGTGACAACCTGTTCGGAGATCTGCCGCGTCGCTTCCGCAATCAGCTTGCTGAATTCGGTCTCGCCGACATTGAGCACTGCCGCAGCATCTTCCGCGGAGAAGCCTTCAAGAGCGACCAGAAGAAAGGCGATACGTTCCCGCTTCGGCAGGTTCAGCAGATTGTGGGCGGCGCGCTTTTCCCAGGCGAAGGGCGTCTCGATCTCCTTCGGGGTCACGTCGAGGCGATCGAAGACATTGATGAAGAGTTTAAAGACGGCGGCCTTGTCGTCCATCCCATTGGGCATGATCGAGATATCGGCAATGAGCGCTTCCAGCATCGCTGCAACATAGGCGTCGCCGGAAGTCTGCGAGCCGGTTACTGCACGGGCAAAACGTCTCAGGAGAGGAAGGTGAATCGCGACACGGGCGGTCAGGGACATATAGTCACTCCATGGGGTATAAAATGCGCTCTATGAGCTTATAACGCATGCAAGGCCGCGTGGTTCCGCGTCGGCCAAAATTTTTTTTGGCCATGGCGGAACCCTCGGTTCTGCCTGCATCGTGCCTCTGTTGCGGCGGCCTCTCACCGCCGCGACTTCATCAGCGCATATGCGATTCCCGCCACCGAAACGATGGTAATCAGCGGGCTCGCCTTGACCAGGCCGGGCAGTTCGGTCAGCGCGAGGATCGTTCCGCTGCTTCGCGCCGCGGACGCGGCAGCCAACCTGCGGCGTTCTGCCTCCCAGAGTCGCTGTGCGCGCCTGTTCAGAATGGTCACGATCGCCCACGCGAGCAAAGCCAGAACGACGGATGCCAAGGTCATGTAAGCGCTGGCCACGACCGGCCCCTGGCGTTCGTAGATTGCGAACCATCCGGTTGCGAACAGAGACAACAGTGCAATGGTCGCGAAAACGGCGGTAATGGCCGCGCCCACGACATTGCGCTGCAGGCGTCCGGTGGAGGGCTCCAGGCCACGCGCGGCGGCCTGTGCAATCTGGCTGATCAAATACTCCACGGGCTCACCGTCTCGTCAGGATGGCGGCCAGGAAGCCGATGCCGGCTGCAACGCCGATGGCGGTCAGGGGGTTGTCGCGGATGCGCTGCTCGAGATCGCCTTCGGCTGCGATCACCGTATCCTTGGCTGCCGATGCGATGGCGACCGACCGGTCCGCTACATCGTCCTTCATGCGACGTGCTTCAAAGGCCAGCGTTTCGAGGGTTCCATTGCCGTAACCGGAAACGCTTTTTGCGAGTTCGGCCAGCTGCAGGGTCAGCTGCTCGACGCGTGCTTCCAGATCACCCGTATTTGCCTTGGCCTCGGTGGCGGCGCCCTTCAAGATAGATGTCGTGGTGGCCATTCGAAATCTCCTTTGTGTTTTCGATGTTCGGCCGTTCAACGCGTCGCTCGGGGGAAAGTTCCGAAGATCGCATGACCAGGTGGGAAAAAAAATTGGAATCGTACGGAACCCGGTAGACGTTCGTGCGTTCTTCCGACGAATTCAGCAGGCGAAGCCGACAGCCCTCGAAGGCGCGCGTGCTGAAATGATTGAGTGTGTGGAGTATCTTGAAGCTTTTTTCAGCCCCCGACTTGGCCGTCGCCCTTCCCAAGTCCCCTCATGACGGCCTAACTATGCCGCGCCTCAGCCAGGCGCGGCTTTTTCTGTTTTTGCCGGCCTTGTGCCCGACGTCCAATTTGCTCAAGGTCCTGCCATGACGATCAATAAGCCTTTCGTGCGTAACTCGCTGATCATGTTGTTCTGCGGATCGGCGCTGCTCGTCTCCGTTGTCCTGTCTGCGATCGTCCTGATCGCCCAGACGCAGGAGACGTTTGATAAGCTGACTGTGGCGCGCGCAGTCCGTACCTCGGCGTCCGATCTCTTCAGTCTTCTCCAGGATGCCGAGACAGGGCAGCGGGGCTTTCTGCTGACTGCGGATTCAGGCTTTCTGAAGCCATATCAGGACGCCGTCGGGCAGATCGCCGGAGCAGAGGGACGGCTGACGCGCGCGATGTCCGAGCTTTCGAACCGCTCGGACAATACGGCCGAGCTTTACAGTCTGATCAATGAGAAGCTCAGGGAACTGGCCTCAACTGTCGAGGCTGCAAAGACCGGTAACCTGGAAGCCGCCCGCCGCACCGTTCTGGATGGCAACGGCCAGGAACTCATGACGAAGATCCGGGACAGGATGCAGGCAATCATTGCGGCCTCGGACACCGCCATTCGCACCAATGTCGGAAAACATGCAACCTTTTCCGATCGCCTGCAGTTCATAATCATCGCGGCCTTCATTGCCATTCTGGTCGTGCTGGGCGGCGCTATCTATATCATCATGCGTCACGTCCGCTCGCTGACCGAGGCACGCCGGGAGCTCATGAAGCTCAACGAGGAGCTTGAACATCGGGTTCAGGAGCGCACCCAGGATGTGGTCCGCGCGAACCAGGAAATCCAGCGCTATGCCTATATTGTGACGCATGACCTGCGCGCTCCGCTCGTCAACATCATGGGGTTTGCGAGCGAGCTCGACAGGTCGATCAAGGATGTGAGCGCTTATGTGCTCGCCGATGGCGAGCCGCTTTCGCAACAGCAGGTGCTGGACGCGCGGATGGCCGTCGAGCAGGACATGCCCGAGGCACTAGGGTTCATTCGCTCGTCAACCTCGCGTATGGATGGCCTGA
This sequence comes from Hyphomicrobiales bacterium, assembly GCA_900466575.1. Lineage (GTDB taxonomy): Bacteria > Pseudomonadota > Alphaproteobacteria > Rhizobiales > Rhizobiaceae > Ensifer_A. The sequence goes on from UBMP01000020.1 coordinate 89,095, forward strand.
TCAACGCGATCCTGAAGATATCGCGTGACGGTCGGCGCCAGCTGAAGCCGGAATCGATTGATGTCCGGGAGATTGCGGCAAATTGCGTGGCAAGCCAGCAGCACCGCCTCGATGAGGTCGGCGGCGAGGTGGAACTGGCCTTGTCGTCCATGAAACTGTTCAGCGACCGCATGTCGATCGAGCAGATACTCGCCAACCTCGTGGATAATGCCGTCAAGTATCGAAGCACCGAGCGCCCGTTGCGGATCAAGATCGAGGCTATACGGCGGGGTCGCCTTGTCGATATCATTGTGGAAGACAACGGTCGCGGGATCGAAGCGGACGATCTGGAGCGCGTGTTCGAACTCTTCCGCCGCGCGGGTCCCCAGGATCAGGTGGGTGAGGGCATCGGCCTTGCTCATGTTCGCTCGCTTGCCCGCAATCTTGGGGGCGACATCGATGTCCGTTCGGTGCCTGGCAAAGGGTCGGCCTTTATCCTGACCACGCCCACCGACCTCACGCAAGTTTTAAGGAGCCTGTCGGCATGAAAGCAAATGGTAGAGAAGTTACGATCGTCATGATCGAGGATGATGAGGGCCACGCGCGTCTCATCGAGAAGAATGTGCGCCGCGCTGGCGTCCACAATGAAATCGTTCCCTTCACGAACGGCACGGCCGCGCTTGAATACATTCTCGGAAAGGACATGAGCGGCACGGTCTCGGCGGACCGCTACCTGCTCATCCTGCTCGACCTCAATCTGCCCGACATGTCCGGCACGGAAATCCTGCAGCACATCAAGGAGAATCCGTTCACCAAGCGGTTGCCGGTCGTCATCCTGACCACGACGGACGATGCGCGAGAAATCCAGCGTTGCTACGATCTCGGCGCCAATGTCTACATCACCAAGCCTGTCGATTACGAGGGCTTTGCCAATGCGATCCGCCAGCTCGGCCTGTTCTTCTCGGTGATCGAGGTTCCGTGAGCGGGTTCAGTCCGCCTCGTCCTTCAGGAAGGCGATGAGCGCGGCGAGCGGACGGCTCGGAGGCTGGCCGTTCGGCCAGACGAGATAGTATCTGCCGGTCAGCGGCAGATAGTCCGGAAAGGCGGGCTGCAGGCGGCCGCGCGCGAACTCGGTCTCCGCCAGATATTCCGGCAGCAGCGCCACGCCGAAGCCCAGCGCTGCGGCTTCCGCCATGGTGGTGAACTGGTCGAACAGCATGCCGCGCAGCCGATCGGCCTCGGCCCCCTGGGCGGAGAACCACTCTTCCCACGCGCCGGGGCGGCTCTCGAGATGGAGAAGCGGCATGGCAAGCAGGTCCTGCGCCGTCTTCGGCCCACCCTTTAGCAGGTCCGGGCTTGCCGCGGGGATGACGCGCTCGCGGGACAGCTCCAGATAATCGACGTTTTGCCAGTCCTGGCCGCCATAATGGATCGCCGCATCGAATTTCTCGCGGGCGAAATCGAAAGGCGAGAGCCGAGTCGTCAGGTTGGCTGTCACCTCCGGGTAATGAGTTGAAAAAACTTTCAGGCGCGGCGCCAGCCAGTGCATGCCGAAGGCGGGAAGCACGGCGAGGTTGAGACTGCTGCGCGTTCCCCCGGCGCGGATCTTGAGGCTGGCGCGGGCCAGATCATTGAGGCAGTCGCGCACGGAGCGCGCATAGTCGGCGCCGGAGGGCGTCAACGCCAGACCTTTTCCGACGCGGCGGAGCAGCGCCACTCCGATCTGCTCTTCCAGCACCTTTAATTGCCGGCTGACGGCCGAATGGGTCAGCGACAGTTCCTCGGCCGCTGCGGTCGCCGAGCCCAGCCGGTCGACAGCCTCCAGCGCGAGAAGGGAACTGATTGAGGGCAGAAAACGTCGCGGCGCCAGCATTGTGACTTTTTCTCCAAACAATGTTCCAATTCTTCGCTCTTTTCATAGCTTGCTTCACGCTATCCTGTCAAAAATGGAAAAACATGTGACCGTTCTGTGGAGCTCGATACCCGGCGGTTGCGCATAAATGGAGACAGCGGATGACGCATCACGAAATTCTGAAAGCTTGCGGTTTCACCTCAGCCGAACTCACCGGCGGCACGCTCGCCGTTCGCTCACCGATCGATGGTGCGGAAATCGCCCGCGTTCATGAAACCAGCGCTGCCGGCATGAAGGACGTGATTGCCCGCTCGGTTGCTGCCTTCAAAGCCTGGCGCGATGTGCCGGCGCCGCGCCGTGGCGAACTCGTTCGCCTGCTCGGCGAGGAGCTGCGCGCGGCCAAGACCGAACTCGGCGCTCTCGTAACGCTTGAAGCTGGCAAGATCACCTCGGAAGGCCTTGGCGAAGTTCAGGAAATGATCGACATCTGCGATTTCGCGGTCGGTCTCTCCCGCCAGCTTTACGGCCTCACGATCGCGTCTGAACGCCCCGGTCACAAGATGACCGAGACCTGGCATCCGATGGGTCCTTGCGGCGTCATCTCCGCCTTCAACTTCCCCGTCGCTGTCTGGAGCTGGAACGCCGCACTCGCACTCGTCTGCGGCGACCCGGTGATCTGGAAGCCGTCTGAAAAGACGCCGCTGACGGCGATTGCGACCCACAAGATCATGATGCGCGCCATCGAGCGCTTCGGGGCGGATGCGCCGGAAGGTCTGTGCCAGCTCGTGATCGGCGGCGCTGCCGTCGGTGAGGCGCTGGTCGAATCGCGCGACGTGCCGATCATCTCGGCCACCGGCTCGACCCGCATGGGCCATATCGTCGGCCCGAAGGTCATGGCACGCTTCGGCCGTCCGATCCTCGAGCTTGGCGGCAACAACGCGATGATTGTTGCACCCTCGGCCGATCTCGACATGGCCGTGCGCGCCATCGTCTTCTCGGCCGTCGGTACGGCTGGCCAGCGCTGCACGTCGCTGCGCCGTCTCATCGTCCATCGCTCGATCAAGGATGACCTCGTCGCGCGCCTGGCAAAGGCTTATTCTTCGCTGAAGATCGGCGACCCGCGCGAGGCGGGTGTTCTCGTTGGCCCGCTGGTCGACAAGGGCGCGCTGGACGGGATGCAGAAGGCGCTCGCCAATGCCAAGGCCGAAGGTGGCAAGGTGCATGGCGGGGAGGTCGTGACTTCGGGCGTCCCGGGCGGTGCTTATGCCGCGCCGGCGCTGGTCGAGATGCCGTCGCAGTCCGCCACCGTGAAGACGGAAACCTTCGCGCCGATCCTCTACGTTCTGACCTATGACGAACTGGACGAGGCGATCGCGCTGCAGAACGACGTGCCGCAGGGCCTGTCGTCGTGCATCTTCACGCTGAACATCCGCGAAGCCGAGACCTTCCTGTCGGCCTCCGGCTCCGATTGCGGCATTGCAAACGTCAATATCGGTCCCTCGGGCGCCGAAATCGGCGGAGCCTTCGGCGGCGAGAAGGAGACGGGCGGCGGCCGCGAGAGCGGCTCGGATGCCTGGAAGGGCTACATGCGCCGTCAGACCTCGACCATCAACTATTCCTCCAAACTGCCTCTGGCCCAGGGAGTGAAATTTGACATCTGACCGCGGTTCCAATCTGTGGCGGGCAAGCAGCCGGGAAACCTTCTCGGCCACGCCGCTCGATCGTGATCTCTCCGTCGATCTTCTGGTGATCGGCGGCGGCTTTACCGGCAATTCGGCGGCACTGGAGGCGGCGCGTCGCGGCGCTTCCGTGGCTCTGCTGGAGGCGGAAACGGTGGGCCACGGCGGCTCCGGCCGCAATGTCGGTCTGGCGAATGCCGGCCTCTGGCTGCCGCCGGACGAGATCATCGCACAGATGGGTGAAGCGGACGGCACACGCCTGATCCGCGACCTCGGCGAAGCGCCGGGCCGCGTCTACGGGCTGATCGAGCGCGAGGGCATCGAATGCGAGGCGACCCGCAAGGGGACGCTGCATCTCGCCCATTCCGAAGAGGGCTTCAAGGATCTGTCCGAGCGGTTCCGACAGGGCAACCGCCATGGCGCGCCGCTGCAATTGCTCGACGCCGCCGAGGCCGCCAAGCGCACGGGAACGAATGTCTATCACGGCGCGCTTTTCGATCCGCGCGCGGGCACGATCCAGCCTCTGGCCTATGCGCGGGGCCTTGCCCGCGCCGCCAAGGCTGCAGGTGCAATGATCTTCGAACGCTCGCCGGTCACCGCGCTGGCGCGGGCGGGCGATCGCTGGGTGGCGACCTGCAACGGCCGTACCGTGACCGCAAAGTCACTGCTGATCGGCACCAATGCCTATCATCTCGGCATCGAAACCCCGTTCAAGCCGGAATTCATTCCCGTCGGCTATTGCCAGTTTGCGACCGTTCCGATGCCGGCCGCCGCGCGCGAAAAGATCCTCGCCGGTGGCGAGGGTTGCTGGGATACGGCCCTGGTCATGTCCTCCTTCCGCACCGATCACGCCGGGCGCATGATCGTCGGCGGCATGGGTGATAGCGAAGGGCTGGGCGCACCGTTCCATGCGGGCTGGGCGCGGCGCAAGCTCAAGGCGCTGTTCCCGGAGATCGGCGATCTGCCCTTCGAGCACGCCTGGCGCGGCCGCATCGCCATGACCAGCGATCATGTTCCGAAGATTGTCGCCTTCGGGCCGAACGCCTATGCAAGTTTCGGTTATTCCGGCCGAGGCATCGGTCCGGGCACAGTGTTCGGGACTCAGTCGGCAATCGCATTGCTCGAAAACAATCCGGAAGCCTTGCCCGTGAGGCCGGTGCAGAGCCACAGCGAGCGCTTTGCTTCGACGCGTGCGGCCTATTACGAGTTCGGCGCCACGCTGACACATGCGCTGCCAATCCGGGCCACTGCAAGGTTAAGTACCTAGAAGAAAAGTATTTTGCGTGGCGGGGATGTCTTTGAGCATCATATTTTAAGGCTGAAACGATTTTACCCGCCATGAGCACTTGCAAAGCACCATAAGTCCATCTTATCTTTGCTATGTTCTCAGGGCGGGGTGAAACTCCCCACCGGCGGTATCGGGAGTGATCCCGGAGCCCGCGAGCGCTTTCGTCACAGTTGTGAGGAAAGGTCAGCAGATCCGGTGAGATGCCGGAGCCGACGGTATAGTCCGGATGGAAGAGGATCGCACGGAAGCCTTTGCCTTCACATGGCAGGGTTATACCGTTGCTATTCGCCCAAGGGAAATTCGTGCGCCCACTCGGAAAGTGGTCGTTTGATGTTGCCGGTTTCGGCATAACCCTTGAAAGGCATGGAAATGACTTTTGCAAAAATCGAAGAAGCGGTGGCAGCCATCGCACGCGGAGAAATGATCGTCGTGGTGGACGATCATGACCGCGAGAACGAAGGCGATATCCTGTTCGCGTCCGAACATGCGACGCCGGAAAAGATCGCCTTCATGATGAATCACGCACGCGGCCTCATCTGCGTGCCGATGACCGGCGAACGCCTCGACGCGCTCGACCTTCCTCCGATGGTACCGCGCAACACGGAATCGATGCAGACGGCCTTCACCGTCTCGGTCGACTACATTCCCGGCACCTCGACAGGGATTTCCGCCGCCGACCGCGCAGCGACCATTCAGGCCCTGGTGGACGAGACCGCAAAGCCGGAAGATTTCGCCCGCCCCGGTCATATCTTCCCGCTCCGCGCCGTTGCGGAGGGCGTTGTTCGCCGTCCGGGCCACACCGAGGCTGCCATCGACCTGTGCCGTCTTGCGGGCCTGAAGCCATCGGGCGTCATTTGCGAGATCGCGAAGGATGACGGCACCATGGCACGCCTGCCGGACCTCGAGATCTTTGCCGAGAAGCACGGTCTGAAGCTGATCGCGATCGAGGATCTGGTCGCCTATATCAAGGCAAAGAACCTGATCACCGCCTCGGCAAACGACGAAGACCTGCTCGAAGCGGTCTGACCTCGGCCCCGGGACATCTCATCGCCTTCGCTGCGATAGCCTGAATTCAATAGAAGCGCCCCTGCCTCCAGCAGATGCTGGTTGCAGGGGCGTTGTTTTTGCGCGTCTTTTCCTCTGGTTCTTTCGCATCGGTACTGGCATCAATATTGCTTGATATCGGTGCATCTGCCGGGCTCTCCCCCGGTGGTGGAATGAGGATAAAGACCTGTGACGTCCCCAGATACGTATTTCAAGAACGCGCTGCTTCAAGACGGCACGCTCAATGACATCATTGTGCGCGATGGCCGCATACAGTCGATAGTGCCTGCCGGATCGGGGGCAGGGGCGGAAACGGTCGATATTGCTGGCGCGCTTCTCGTGCCGGGTTTTGTCGAAGGGCACATCCATCTCGACACGAGCTTCTGGGGCGACAAGTGGATCCCCTATAAGCCCTGCACCGATGGTTTCGACGTGCATGAGCGTGTCACCTTCCAGGCTCAGAATATGGCAGAGGCCGCCCCCATGGACGTGCGCGCCCGCAACCAGCTGGATCTGTGCATTTCCAACGGGTCGCTGCAGATGCGCAGCCATGTCATGGTGGATGGCTCGGTCGGGCTGAAGTCGCTCGAAACGATCCTGAAGGTGCGCGAGGAATATCGCGATCTGATCGATGTCCAGCTCGTCGCCTTCCCGCAGAGCGGCATCCTGAAAAGCCACGGCACGCCCGACCTGCTTGATGCGGCCATCGGGCTCGGGGCCGACCTGATCGGTGGTCTCGATCCGCTCTCCTTCGACCGTGATATCAAGGGGCATCTCGACGTGGTCTTCGGCTTGGCCGAGAAACATGGCGTCGATGTCGACATCCATCTGCATGACGGCAGCCAGCTCGGCGCGATGACCATCGAGGAGATCTGCGCCCGCACCGTCGCACTCGGCATGCAGGGCCATGTCGCCGTCAGTCATGCCTATGGATTGGGCGATCTGCCGCGGGATGCGGCGATGAAGATAGCCGGTCTCATCGCCCGCAGCGGTGTTTCCATCATGACCAATGCGCCAGGCCATCACAATTTTCCGCCGGTGGCGCTGCTGCGCGCCGAGGGCGTCAATGTCTTCAGCGGCAGCGACAACATCCGCGATTCCTGGTGGCCCTTCGGCGATGGCGACATGCTGCGCCGGGCGGAGATCATTTCCTATCGTTCGGGCTTCTTCACGGATTTGGAACTCACCTCCGCCTTCGACGTGGTGACGGCCGGTGGCGCGAAAGCGCTGCGTCTGGAGGGCTACGGCATTGCGGTCGGAGCGAAGGCAGACTTTGTCGCGATCCCGGCGGCCCATGTGCCGGAAGCGGTGGTCGGCGTGCCGAAGCCGCGCCGTGTCTTCAAGGGTGGCCGGCTGGTGGCCGAAAACGGCGCGGTGATCCGCTGATGGCGCAGTTTTCAAGGCAGCCGCCCGGCGGTAATGCGTCCTCGACAACGGCCATGATCGCGACGCCGCATTGGCTTGCCAGCGAAGCGGGCGCGAAGGTGCTGGCGCGCGGCGGCAATGCCATCGAGGCGCTAGTCGCGGCGGGGGCGGCGCTTGGCGTGACCTATCCGCATTTCTGCGGCCTCGGCGGCGATGGCGTCTGGATGGTGTCCGACAGGCAGGGAAGGGCCCGCACCTTTCTGGGCATCGGTCAGGCGGCGGCCAGTGCGCCTCCGGAAGGCGAAATCCCGCTACGCGGGCCGCAATCGACGCTGACGACGGCGGCCCTGGTCGACAGCTGGGACAAGCTGCTGGAGTTTTCTGCGAAGGAATGGGCCGGGCGCGAAAGCTTGGGCGATCTGCTGGCCGACGCGATCGAGATTGCCGAAGCCGGTTTTCCCGTCAGCCCGTCGCAGCGTTTCTGGCATGACTTCCGCGCCAGCGAGATCGATGCATGGCCAGGGTTTGTGCCGCTTTTCCGGCGCGACGGTGTGCAGCGCCAGCCGCAGCTCGCCGCAACGCTGAGGGCAATTGCCAGGCGCGGTGCGCGCGACTTCTATGAGGGCGAAACCGCAGACAGGATCGCCAAGGGCCTTGCCGAGGCAGGGTCGCCACTGACGGCCGCCGATCTCGCCGCGTCGCAGACGCAGATGGTCGAGCCTTTGCGGCTTGTCTATCGCGATGTCGAATTGCTTGCCCCGCCACCACCCACACAAGGGGTGACGACGCTGGGCATCATGGGCGTGTTGCGGTCTCTCGCCGTGAACGGGACCGCGGCCGGGGACACGCAGCATTATCATCTTCTCGTCGAGGCTGTGAAACAGGCTTTCCTCGATCGTGCTGCGATCGCCGATCCGGCCTTCACACAACACGATGTCTCGCCACGACTGCTCGATCCCGCCCGGCTTGGGGCGAAAGCCAGCGCGGTGCAGGCCGATCAGGCGCTCACCTGGCCGCAGGTTTATCAGCATGGTGATACCTCGCTTCTGGCGGCGGTCGACAGCGAAGGCCGCGTCGCCTCGCTTCTGCAGAGCATCTATTTCGACTGGGGCAGCGGTGTTGTCGTCGGCGACACCGGGATTCTCTGGCAGAACCGCGGCGCCGCCTTCAGTTCTGATCCGAAAAGTCCGAATTGCCATGCACCGGGCAAGCGGCCCTTCTACACGCTCAATCCCGGCCTCGCCTTCAGGGCCGGTCGCCCGCATCTGGTCTATGGCACGCAAGGCGCCGACGGTCAGCCGCAGACGCTGGCGCTGATCCTGAGCCTCATGATCGATCACGGGCTTGATCCGGCATCCGCGCTGGCCATGCCGCGCTTTCTGCTGGGCAGGACGTTTTCCGACAGCCGCGACAGTCTCAAGATCGAGGAGACTGTCGGCGCGGAGGTCATGGCGGGCCTCGTTGCTCGCGGCCATGAGGTCTCGGCGATCCCGGCACTGAGCCCGCTCGGCGGACAGGCGGGTGTCATCCGCATCGGTGCGGATGGTGCAATCGAAGGCGCGCATGATCCGCGCAGCGACGGAGGCGCGATCGGCCTATGAGCACGCTCGAGACGGAACGCTTCGATCTGGTGATCCGCAATGTCCGCACGGTGGACGGCGGCCCGCTTTGCGACCTCGCTGTTTCAGGCGGGCGCATCCGCAGGATCGGGCAGTCCATCCGCTGCGAGGCGGTGGAGACCTATGACGGAGAGGGCGCCTTTGCCTTTGCCGGTTTTGTCGACAGCCATATCCATCTCGACAAGGCCTGCATTCTCGACCGCTGCAATATCTGCGAAGGTACGTTGCCGGAGGCGGTGCGCGAGACCGCGCGCGCCAAGGCCGGCTTTAGCCCGGAGGATGTCTATGCCCGCGCTGCCCGCGTGGTCGAAAAAGCCATCTCCCATGGCACCGTGCGGATGCGGACATTTGTAGAGATCGATCCGCGCGCCGGTTTTCGCTCCTTTGAGGCGATCAAGCTGATCAGGGCGGATTACGCCTTTGCCATCGATATCGAAATCTGCGCTTTCGCACAGGAAGGGCTGACGAGCGAGCCGGCGACCTTCCACATGCTGGATGCGGCGCTTGCCGATGGTGCCGACCTGGTCGGCGGCTGCCCCTATACCGATCCGGACCCGGAGCGGCATATCGAGATGGTCTTCGAACTGGCGGTGAAGCATGGCGTCGCGGTCGATTTCCACCTCGATTTTGACCTCGATCCGCGCCATACCGATCTGCCCGAGGTGATCGAGGCGACGCTGCGGCATGGCTGGCAGGGTCGTGTGTCGATCGGCCATGTCACCAATCTGTCCGCAATGTCGCCGACAAAGCTCGAGGCGATTGCCGGTCGGCTGGCGCGGGCCGGGATCGCGCTGACCGTGTTGCCCGCGACCGATCTTTTCCTCAACGGGAGGGGACGGGACAGGCTCGTCCCACGCGGGGTAGCGCCTGCGCATGTGCTCGCCCGGCACGGCGTCGTCACGTCGATCGCGACGAACAATGTCATGAACCCGTTCACGCCCTTTGGTGATGCCTCGCTGATCCGCATGGCCAATCTCTACGCCAACGTCGCCCAGCTCTCGCGCGATGAGGACATAGCGCAGGCCTTCGACATGGTTGCCGCCAATCCGGCGCGGCAACTGGGTGTGACATACGGTCTTGAGGAAGGCGCGCCGGCCACTCTGGTGCTGCTGGAGGCCGATGGCGCGAAAGCGTCCCTGCGCGAAATCGCGCGCGTGCGCACCGGCTGGAAGGACGGCGTGAGAAGTTTCGACAATGGCCGGACCCATATCTTCAGGCCCGGGACGAAGGGAAAAACGGCATGATCACCATGATCGATCTCGAACATTTGCGCCGCGCCGTGGCGCTTGCCGCCGAAGCGGTGGAGGCGGGGGACGAGCCCTTCGGCTCCGTGCTTGTCGGCGCGGATGGGCGTGTCCTTGCAGAGGATCGCAACCGCATCCACACGACCGGCGACGGCACCCGACATCCGGAGTTCACGCTGGCCCGCTGGTCGGCCGAGAACCTGTCGCCCGAAGACCGCGCCAAGGCCACGGTCTACACATCCGGCGAACACTGCCCCATGTGCGCCGCCGCCCACGGCTGGGTCGGGCTGGGCCGTATCGTCTATGCAAGCTCATCCGAGCAGCTTGGACAGTGGCTCGCGGAGATGGAACTGCCGGAGGCCTCCGTGCGCCGCATCGCGATCGAGGAGATCGTGACCGGCATTCCAGTCGATGGCCCGGCGCCGGAGCTGGCCGAGGCCGTGCGCGCGCTGCATTACCGTCGCCGCGGCATGGCTTGACGTGCGTCAAGGCAGGGGCATGCGCACTCTGCCAGATTTCCGACTGCAAGTCCTGTCATCGTCCTGAGACAGACCGGCAGCGGAGGATGCATGATCACCGACGATCAAAAGGCCGTCACCTCGTTCCTCAGCGACGCATCGTCTTACGGGCTGCGCGGGCCCGTCGATGTGATGGAGACCCACATCTCCCGTATCTTCCTCGTGGGTGACCGCGCCTTCAAGATGAAGCGCGCTGTCAAGCTGCCCTATGTCGATTTTTCGACGCCCGCGCTTCGCGTCGCGGCCTGTGAGAAGGAGCGGCGGCTGAATGCCCGCACGACGCCGGAACTCTATCTCGGCGTGCGCTGCATATGCCGCGACGAAAACGGCAGCCTGTCCTTTGGCTCTTCCGGACACCTTGTCGATGCCGTTGTCGAGATGAAGCGCTTCGACCAGGCTGCTCTCTTCGATCGCATGGCGATGGAAGGCGAACTGACGCCAGCGCTGATGACGGATGTCGCACGGATGACTGCGACCTTTCACGCAAGCGCATCTGTCGCGGGGCAGGAGGGCGGGGCGTCGAATATCGCGGGTGTTCTCGATATCAACAGGGCGGGCTTTGCCACCAGCACGGTCTTTTCTGCAGCCGAGCAGGCAGTGATCGATAGGCTCTTCCGCAAGCGGCTGGAAGGCATTGCGGCGCATCTCGACCGTCGCGCTGCGGCCGGGAAAATCCGGCTCTGCCATGGCGATCTCCACCTGCGCAATCTCTGCCTTCTCGACGGGAAGCCACGGCTTTTCGACTGCATCGATTTCAACGACCGCATCGCGACCATCGACGTTCTCTACGATCTCGCCTTTCTGGTCATGGACCTCTGGCATCGCGGCCTCAAGGATCACGCCAATCTTGTCGCCAATCGCTATTGCGATGCGGCAGGCGAGGAGGAGGGCTTTGCGCTTCTGCCGTTTTTCGTGGCGCTGCGCGCCGCCGTGCGCGCCCATGTGACGGCAACGCAGGCCGAGGAGGCCGGAGGCGATGAGAGGCTGGCGTCGTCGGCGCGCTCCTATTACGACCTGGCCATGCAAAGCCTGGGCGAAGCCTCGCCTTGCCTGGTCGCCATCGGCGGCTTCAGCGGGTCAGGCAAATCGACGGTCGCGGATGGGCTGGCGGCACATCTCGGCATGCCGCCCGGCGCGCGATTGATCGAGAGCGACCGTGTTCGCAAGGCACTGCACGGTGTTTCGCCGGAGACGCGTCTCGATGGCGACGCCTATGGCCCGGAAATGTCAGCGCGGGTCTATGCCGAAATGGCCAGTCGTGCCCGGGCGGTGCTGATGGCGGGAGCCAGCGTCGTTGCGGATGCGGTCCATGACAAGGCCGAGCGGCGTTCGGCCATCGAGGCGGCGGCGGATGAGGCCGGCGTTCCTTTTACTGGAATCTGGCTGGAGGCACCTCCCGCGACGCTCCATGCAAGGGTCGCGGCAAGGCAGGGCGGGCAATCGGACGCAACACCGGATGTGCTGCAGGTCCAGCTGGCGAAGGGTGTCAGCGATCTGACCTGGGCGCGGGTCGATACTTCGGGCTCCGTCGATGCGGTGATCGAGGATGTGCTGGCACTGACATCGTCATCTCCCTGAAAACAGACGGGTTGCGCAGCGACGACCGTGTAGGTTTTTCCCGCCATGCGCTCCGTCGAAGGCTGGCGGGGAGGGCCACCGTGGCCCGCACGGTGCATACGCATGAGGTTGCGGCCGGCAAGAGTGCGGGGCTTGCTCAGCCGAGTTTGCAGCCGTTCACGGTGAGATAGACCGCGTAAAGCGAGGTCGTCGCGGTGATGAACAGGCGATTGCGCTTCGGGCCGCCGAAGGTGACGTTGGAGACGATCTCGGGGAGGCGAATCTTGCCGATGAGCGTGCCATCTGGGTCGTAGCAGTGAACGCCATCGCCGGCGCTCGTCCAGATCCGCCCGGCGCGATCAAGGCGGAAGCCGTCGAAAAGACCTTCCTTGCAGGTGGCGAAAACGCCGAGGTCGTGGGTTTTGCCGTCGGGCTCGACCGAAAATTTCCGGATGTGGCGGGGCCCGCCCTCCTGATGCGATGCACCGGTATCGGCGACATAGAGCAAGCTTTCGTCGGGCGAAAAGGCAAGGCCGTTGGGCTTCACGAAATCGTCGAGCACCCGCACCGTCACGCCCGTCGCAGGATCGTGGCGATAGACATGGCAACCGCCGATTTCTTCTTCCGCTCGTTCGCCTTCATAATCGCTCAGGATTCCGTAGCTCGGATCGGTGAACCAGATCGTTCCGTCGGATTTCACCACCGCATCGTTCGGCGAATTGAACCGCTTGCCCATGAACTTGTCGGCCAGCACGGTTACCGAGCCGTCGAATTCGGTGCGGGTCACGCGCCGGGTCAGATGCTCGCAGGTGACCAGCCGGCCGAGCGTGTCGACCGTGTTGCCGTTGCAGTTGTTGGACGGCTGGCGAAACGTGCTGACGGTGCCGCTCGTCTCGTCGAAGCGCATCATCCGGTTCTCAGGAATATCCGAAAAGACGAGATAGCGCCCGGCGGAAAACCAGGCCGGCCCTTCGAGCCAGCGGCCGCCGCTCCACAGGCGCTCCACCCGGGCCGTGCCGATGATGCAGTCCTTGAAGCGCGGATCGAGAACCTCGAAACCCGTTCCCTCGATCTCCCCGGACATGGCATGCCTCCCTGATTTTGTCTCTCCACCCGTCGACGAAGTGATAGACGGATCGACAACAAAAAGCCATCGTCGGGGTTGGAATGTTCTTCGCGGATTCGGGGCTATGGCCTCTCCGCTTCAATGCCATGGAGGAACCTATGTCCGACTTGTTTGATCTCTCCGGACGCCGCGCGCTCATCACCGGGTCCAGCCAGGGCATCGGTCTGGCGCTCGCTGCCGGACTTGCCCGTCAGGGTGCCTGCGTTATTCTCAATGGCCGGGATGCGGGACGGGTGGAGGAGTCCTGCCGGACGTTGCGTGAACAGGGTTTCGACGCAAGGTCTGCCGTGTTCGACGTGACAGAGAAACAAGCGGTGGAGGCCGGTATTGAAAAGATCGAGGCGGAGATCGGCCCGATCGACATCCTGATCAACAATGCGGGCATGCAGTACCGCACGCCGCTGGAAGATTTCCCGGCGGACAAGTTCGAGCTTCTGTTCAAGACGAACGTCACGAGTGTCTTTCTCGTCGGCCAGGCCGTCGCCCGCCACATGATCAAGCGCGGCGCGGGCAAGATCATCAACATCGCCTCTGTGCAGAGCGAGCTCGCGCGACCCTCGATCGCACCGTACACCGCGACCAAGGGGGCGGTGAAGAACCTGACCAAGGGCATGTGCACCGACTGGGCACGCTACGGCCTGCAGGTGAATGCGATTGCGCCCGGCTATTTCCGGACCCCGCTCAATCAGGCGCTGATGGACAATGCCGACTTCAACGCATGGCTTGAAAAGCGCACGCCGGCGGGTCGCTGGGGCGATGTCGAGGAACTGATCGGCGCTGCCGTCTTCCTCGCCTCCAGGGCCTCCTCCTTCGTCAACGGCGAGACACTGCATGTCGATGGCGGCATTACAGCGAGCCTCTGACATGACGGGACTGCGCATCGTCGTCATGGGTGTGAGTGGTTGCGGCAAGTCGTCGATGGGCGAGGCACTGGCGCACCGCCTGGGCCTGCCGTTCATCGAGGGCGATGCACTGCATCCGCCGGAAAATGTTGCGAAGATGGCGAGCGGTACGCCGCTGACCGACGAGGACCGCTGGCCCTGGCTCGCCCGCGTCGGGCAGGCGCTGGCGGCGCCCAAGGGTGGAGCGATTGCCTCCTGCTCGTCGCTGAAGCGGGTCTATCGGGACGTGCTGCGGCGCGAGGCGGGCGAGAATGTCATCTTCGTCTATCTCCACGGCAGCCGTGATCTGCTTCTGTCGCGCATGCAGCACCGGCCCGGCCATTTCATGCCGGCCTCACTGCTGGACAGCCAGCTTGCCACACTGGAAGTGCCTGGTCCCGATGAAAACGCGATCCCTGTCGATTGCGCCGAGCCGCTTCATCCGGCGCTGGAGCGCGTGGCGGAACTGATCACGTCGCGCTGACCTTCCCGAAAAGCCTGCGTCACATAGGCCTTCGCCACGCGGATCGAGGCTTCCATGTCCCGTCCCGTCGCCAGCCCGCAGGCAATGGCCGAGGCGAGCATGCAACCGGTTCCGCGCAAAGTGCCGGTATAGCGGGGGCTTTCGAAGGCTCTTGCGGGATGATTGCGACGAATGAGCAGGTCGCTGCAAATGTCGCGATTTGATGAGAACGTTGGAGGGTGCTGCTCATTCCCGCTTCTCCCCTTGGGGAGAGGGTGGCCCGCAGGGCCGGATGAGGGGTTCCCATAGAGCGCCGCGCCAGCCGACCCCTCATCGCCTCGCTCTGCTCGACACGTCTCCCCAAGGGGAGAAGAGGGAGATTGTGGCAACGCCTCGCCGAACATCGTTCCCTCCGCAGTGTCTCCCGCATGACCGCCCTTGATCAACGCAGCGCGGATGCCGAGTTGCATCAGCGCTTCAACAGACTCCGCGAAATCCCTGGTTCCCGTCAACAATGCCAGTTCCGGCAGGTTCGGTGTCACCAGATCGGCGCGGGGCAGCAGGCGCTCGATCATCAGCCGCACGCCATCCGCATCCAGCAGGGCCTTACCCGATGTCGAGGCCAGAACGGGGTCAAGAACGACGGGGAGAGTGGAGTGATGCTCCAGCACCTCCGCGACCGCTGCGACGATCCCTGCATGGGCCAGCATCCCGATCTTGACGGCGCCTATCTCGCCGCCCTCCAGCGCCGCCTCCATCTGCGCGGTGACGAGCGCCGGTTCCATGGCCTGAACGGCCGTCACCCGCCGGTTCGATTGCGCCGTGACGGCCGTCACGGCAACGGCGGCCCCCAAGCCGAACGCCGTCACCGTCTCGACATCGCGGACAATGCCGGCCCCGCCGGAGGAATCCGAGCCGGCGACGATCAGAACTCTCGGCCCGCTCACCGCCAGCGATCCGTCTTCGCCATCCATTCCCGCGTGCGGGCTTCCGGATCAGCATTCAGCGTGATGTCGGTGACGACGGCGGCGCTGTCGGCGCCTTGCGCGAAAACACCATCCAGCCGTTCCGGCCTCAGCCCGCCGATGGCGATGAGGGGGAGGTGCACGACCTTGTCCTTCCAGACCCGAATGCGCTCCAGACCCTGCGGATCCCATTTCATCTGCTTGAGAATGGTCGGATAGATCGGCCCCAGCGCCACATAATCCGGCTTTGCGGCTAGCGCCGTTTCCAGCTCCGCCTCGTCATGGGTGGAGAGGCCGAGCTTCAACCCGGCGGCGCGAATGGCGGCGATATCGGCCTCGGCCAAATCTTCCTGGCCGAGATGGACGAAATCGCAACGCTCTTCGATCGCAATCCGCCAGTAGTCATTGATGATCAGCTGGCAGTCATGGGCAGCGCAGATCTCCTTCGCGCGGCGGATATGCGAACGCAGCACCTCCTCCGGCTTGTCCTTCATGCGCAATTGCACGAGCTTGACGCCGATCGGCACAAGTCGCTCGATCCAGTCGGCGCTGTCAACGATGAGATAGAAGGGGTCGAGCTTCATGCGAAGACGGCCTTTCCGATAACGGGGGTGGAGGGAACGGCCATGTCGCGCGGCTCGAGCAGCCCGGCGCGATAGCCTGCGTGACCGGCGTCGATCGCGGAGGCGAAGGCGCGCGCCATGGCGACGGGGTCGGCGGCGCCAGCAACGGCCGTGTTGAGGAGCACGGCATCATAGCCAAGCTCCATGGCCTGCGCCGCATGGGACGGGCGGCCGAGGCCCGCATCGACGATTAGCGGAACATCCGGAAAATGCGCCCGCACGGAGACAAGCGCCGCCGGATCGACCAACCCACGCGCCGAGCCAATGGGCGAGGCCCCGGGCATCAGCACCTGGCAACCGGCCTCCAGCAGCTTTTCGGCGACGACGAGATCGGCGGTCGTATAGGGGAAGACCTTGAACCCATCGGCGCAGAGTTCCCGCGCCGCCTCGACCAGCGCAAAGACATCGGGCTGGAGCGTATCGTGATGGCCGATGACTTCGAGCTTCACCCAGTCTGTGGCGAAGAGATCGCGCGCCATGCGGGCGGTCAGGATCGCCTCTTTCGACGTATGGCAGCCGGCGGTATTGGGCAGGACATGGACGCCGAGCGCGCGGATCGTCTCGAAGAATTGTCCCCCGCGTCCTCCACCGGCCGTCTCGCGGCGCAGCGACACAGTGACGATCTCGGTGCCAGACGCGCGGATCGCCGCTTCCATGATGGCAGGCGAGGGATAGCGCGCTGTGCCCAGCAGCAGGCGCGAGGCCAATTGGGTGCCATAGAGCGTCAGCATGTCAGCCCCCCTGTTTCGGCGCGAGGATTTCGATCCGGTCTCCGTCATTGAGCGCTGTCTGCGCGCGCTCGGTGCGGGGCACGAGATCGCCATTGAGAGCGGTCGCCAGCCAGTCGCCTTCGTAATCGAGGGCGGACAGCAGCGCGGAAAGCGTGCTCGCCTCGATCTGCTGCTCTTCGCCATTGATGATGAGTTTCATGCGGTTGCACTCCTTCGTTGCGGCTCCGCCTCAAGCCGCACGGCCAGATCTTCCGCCAGGGCAGGCGCCATCAGGAAGCCGTGGCGGTACATGCCGTTGATCGCGAGATGCCGATCAGAACCGGTGATGCGCGGGATATTGTCGGCATAGGCGGGGCGGATGCCGGTGCCGGTTTCGATCACCTCCGCCTCGCCGAAGGCGGGGTGGAGCGTATAGGCGGCGTTCAGCAATTCCATCAGCGAGCGGGCGGAGATCGGCCCGTCATGTTCGCTCTCGATCATCGTCGCGCCGACCATGAAGCGCCCTTCGCCGCGAGGGACCACGTAGAGAGGGATTCGCGGATGAAGCAGGCGCACGGGGCGGGAAAGGGCGATCTCATCGGTCTTGAGATAAAGCATCTCGCCGCGCACGCCGCGAAGCTGCGAGCCGGGCTGAATAGCGGCGCGGCCGGTGCAGTCGATGACTTGTGCAAACGCCCTCTCATTGGCGTGGCGCAGGATTTTCACGCCCTTGCGGGTCAGCGCTTCGAGGAGTGCCGCCAGCGCTGGGCGAGGATCGAGATGTGCCTCGTCACGGAAGAAAAGCCCGCGACGAAATCGCCCGGCCAGCGCCGGTTCGAGTTCGGCAATGCCGGCTTCGTCCAGCCATTCGTGGCGGCGGGTACGACGGGCAAAGCGCTCCAGCTCACTCTGGTCGCGGGCGGGTGCCACGAGCAGCGTTCCCTTGCGCTCGACCAGACCGGGCAATGCCTCGTCCCACCAGCCGATCGCCTGCTCTCCCGCATCAACCACGACCGCCGGTGCCGTCTCGCCCTCGCACCACGGGGCAAGCATGCCGCCGGCATAGTGCGACGCGCCCATGCCGGGGTCGGCGGGATCGAGGAGGGTAACGGTGTGGCCGCGCCGGACCAGCGCGAACGCCGCCGTGAGTCCGGCAACGCCGGCACCTTTGATGAGGATGGTCATGGGGCGGTCCTTTCGAACCTGAGCGAGGATTGCCCCTCCCCAACCCTCCCCACAAGGGGGAGGGAGAGTGACCGTCGTGTCCCGACCTCTGATGAGACGGACAAGTTTCGCCGGGACGATGCCCCCATCCGTCTCCCACCTTGTGGGGGAAATGGCGGCAGCCAGAGGGGGACTTCTTTCAAAGCCGCAGCATTCATTTCGCGGCCTCATTGAGCGGCATGTACAATTCCCCGCCCTCGCGGAATTTCGCGGCCATTGCCTCCATGCCCTCCTTCTGCGCCTCGGCGCGGATGTCGTGGGAAATCCGCATCGAGCAGAATTTCGGGCCGCACATGGAGCAGAAGTGGGCGACCTTGTGGGCTTCCTTCGGCAGCGTCTCGTCATGCATGGAGCGCGCGGTTTCGGGGTCGAGCGAGAGGTTGAACTGGTCCTCCCAGCGGAACTCGAAACGGGCGCGGGAGAGTGCGTCGTCACGCAGCCGTGCCCCCGGATGACCCTTGGCGAGATCGGCGGCGTGCGCTGCGATCTTGTAGGTGATGACGCCGGTCTTCACGTCGTTGCGGTCCGGCAGGCCCAGATGCTCCTTGGGCGTGACGTAGCAGAGCATGGCCGTGCCGAACCAGCCGATCATCGCAGCACCAATGGCGCTTGTGATATGGTCGTAGCCCGGCGCGATGTCGGTTGTCAGCGGCCCGAGCGTGTAGAACGGGGCTTCGCCGCAATGGGCGAGCTGCTTGTCCATATTCTCCTTGATCTTGTGCATCGGCACATGGCCGGGGCCCTCGATCATCACCTGGCAGTCCTTCGCCCAGGCGATCTGCGTGAGTTCGCCCAGCGTCTCCAGTTCGGCAAACTGCGCGGCGTCATTGGCGTCGGCCAGCGAGCCGGGGCGCAGGCCGTCGCCGAGCGAGAAGGAGACGTCATAGGCGCGGCAAATGTCGCAGATTTCCTCGAAATGCTCGTAGAGGAAGCTCTCCTTGTGGTGATGCAGACACCACTTGGCCATGATGGAGCCGCCGCGCGAGACAATGCCCGTGACGCGGTTGACGGTGAGCGGGATATAGGCAAGGCGCACGCCGGCATGGATGGTGAAATAGTCCACGCCCTGTTCGGCCTGCTCGATCAGCGTGTCGCGGAAGACCTCCCAGGAGAGATCTTCGGCAATGCCGCCAACCTTTTCCAGCGCCTGATAGAGCGGCACGGTGCCGATCGGCACGGGCGAATTGCGGATGATCCATTCGCGGATATTGTGGATGTTGCGGCCGGTCGACAGGTCCATGACCGTGTCGGCGCCCCAGCGCGTCGCCCAGACCATCTTCTCGACCTCTTCGGCCATGGACGAGGTGACGGCGGAGTTGCCGATATTGGCGTTGATCTTCACGAGGAAATTGCGGCCGATGATCATCGGCTCGGCTTCCGGATGGTTGATGTTGGAGGGGATGATGGCGCGTCCACGGGCAATTTCCTCGCGAACGAATTCGGGCGTTACGAAGTCGGGGATTGCCGCGCCGAAATTCTCGCCGCCATGCGAGGCAATCGCGGCCTTGCGGCCCATGTTCTCGCGGATGGCGACGAATTCCATTTCCGGCGTGATGATTCCGGCTCGCGCATAGGCCATCTGGGTAACGGCTTTGCCGCCAACGGCACGGCGCGGCTTCGGCAGATTGGGGAACTGCGGCGTCAGCCGCTGACCTTCTGCAAAGCCATTGTCCTCCGGCTTCACGACGCGGCCATCATAGCTTTCCGTATCGCCGCGGGCGGCAATCCATGTCTCGCGTAGGCGCGGCAGGCCCTTTTCGATGTCGATCACCTGAGCGGGATCGGTATAGGGGCCCGATGAATCGTAGACCGTCACCGGCGGTTCGCCGGCGGTCGGGTGGACCGAGATTTCGCGCATCGGGACCATGACGCAGGGGTGGATTTCGCCGGCGTGGAAGACCTTTTGCGAGGCGGGAAGCGCCCCTTGTGTCACGACGGGGGTGATGTTGTTTGCGGCAATATTCATTCTTGAGGCTCCAAGGTTTGACATTGGAGACCCAGTTCGAAGCCGGAATGATGGAAAGACGCCAAACGGAGTCCCGGAATGGAATCCGCGTATTGCAGCGCTCGCACCGTCCCTACGCCAGTATGAACTGGATCAGGTTCAACGGGTCACTGCGCTGCTTTTCCTCGCGTCGAGAAATTGCCCAGCAGTATCTCAGCCCCTTGCGGGACCCCCCTGGTGAATGCGCATATGTTAGGGGGATTTGACGGATGGCGTCAAGCGGGTTTGACGAAGGCCAGGTCGAACGCGGCGTGGTCAGAGCGCTTGCGTGGGTTCTCGACACGTCATATTTTGGGCGCTGTCGCCAAGAATGAAGCCTTGCCATGAGTATCATCGTGAGCGCAGACGGGCAGATCACCATCCCGAAAGAGGTTCTTGAGCAACTCGGCATAGGCCCGGGCAGCAAGGTCTATTTCCGCCGCCACGCCGATGGCACGATCGAACTTGTGGGCGAGGAGGACCGGGAAGTTCCAGCGCATTTCCGGGATTTACTGGGACATGCGGGGCCGGGGCCCAGCACCGACGAGATCATGGACATGACGCGCGGTGAAGTGTGATTATTGTCGATACGAATGTGCTCCCGGATATCGCGACGAGCGCCGGGCGCAATGGTCCGTCTGAAAGCTTGCTGCCGCCTTCGATGCCGGCCGGCGCCGGAAGGCTGAAAGCAACGGACGGCGTTGAACATCGACAGCCTCAAAAATTTCGTCCCTCGATTTCCCCGCTCTCGCCACCTCACTTATCCTGAAGGCCTCCCGCCACCGGATGGGCCATCGACGGTTGGCTCAGGCGGGAGGAGAGCCTGGTGGCATCCATCGTAACGTGCGGAGGATGTCATCAGGGGGCGCGGGCGGCATTGAGGCAAAAAACTCAATGAAACGACTCCCCCGATGGGCTGCGAATAGCTCGGCGGCCAGGCAGTGCCTGAGAACCCGTCTGCCTCCGCAGACGGTTTAGCGAGGCGGCCCGCGCTTGAGGACTGGAGTCGGATGAGGCTCCCCTCGGTAATCTCGACGGGTCGCGCTGGCGCTCCGCCGTATTTTTAAACTACCAATCAGGGCGGCGCGTCAGCGTGGCTCTCCGGAAGCTGATGTCCAGAGACAGGGGCGGAGGCGCAAAGACCGGAGGACAACTCGGGAGACGTTTTTCCCGAGGCTTTTGGCGCGCCTTATGCTGCCCTCACCACCGTCAGGCAGATCGCACCGGAGACAGGAACCATCATCCGGAAAACCGCGATGCCGCCGGTGTCGCCGCGCGGCTTGTTCCACCCTTCTTCCACGCTGCGAAAAGTATCCGTCTGCTGCGGCGGCAATTTCGGGTACCCCTCTTAACGGCTTCGACATATAAATAAAATCAGATACCAGAAGCGCGATTCGATCCCGCGCGCCGGAGACGTCTTGATGGATATGAAGTTCCGAAACCGTTCACGTCGCGCGCTGGGCGTGGCGTTGATCTTCGCCCCCTGGATAGGCATCGGGCAGGCCATGTGCGCCGAAACGCCGGAATATACGCTCCAGGTCGTGGTCCAGAAGGCGCATCAATCGGACGTGTCCAAGCCATTGGATGTCACCGGGACCATCGCGGCCGCCAAGAGCAGCGATCTTGCCTTCCGCGTGGGCGGCACAGTCGTCGAACGGCTCGTGCAGACGGGTGACACGGTCAAGGCTGGGCAGGTGCTGGCACGGCTCGGAACGGCCGAGCTTGAGGCGAATATCACCGCCGCCCAGGCAGGCGTCGCTTCTGCGAAGGCTACCCTCGATCTGGCCACGTCCGATCTCGCGCGGCAGAAATCGCTGCTCGACAAGGGCTTCGCGACCCGTTCGGCCTATGAACAATCGGCCAAGTCCGTGGATGTGGCGCAGGCGCAGTTGAACATCGCCCAGAGCCAGTTGCAGATCGCCGAGGACAACCTGTCCTACGCGGAGCTCAAGGCCGGCTCCGATGGCGTGGTCACGGCCGTCAATGTGGAAATCGGGCAGGTCGTTCAGGCAGGGCAGGCAGTCGTCACGATTGCCAATGGAAATGCCAAGCAGGCGGTCTTCGACATCTCCGACGCGTTGATTGCGACCGGCGAGATCAAGAAGGCCCAAATCTTCCTCGTGGCGGATCCGTCGGTGAAGGCACAAGTGCAGCTGACGGAGGTCTCGCCGACGGTGAATGTGAAAACCGGGACGGTTCGCATCAAGGCCGATATCATCGATCCGCCGGCGCGCATGACGCTAGGCGCGGCTGTCGCCGGCACTGGCAGCAGTGCGCCGATTTCAGGCTTCTCACTGCCTTACAGCGCGCTTTCAAGGCAGGATGCCGAGCCGGTCGTCTGGGTCGTGGACCCGGCTACGAAGAAGGTCGCACCCCGGAAGGTCAACCTTCTGCAGTATATCGGGCAGACGATGGTCGTGTCGGGCGACATCAAGGAGGGCGATCTCGTGGTCACCTCGGGGGGTATCTTCCTCAGTCCCGATCTGGTGGTCAAGTATACGGAGGCGGCGCGATGAAGGCCTTGAGTTGGTCCGCAACGGGATTGGCCGCACTGGCTGCGGCAGCGTTCCTGTCCGCCTGCGACGAGAAGAAGGCGGATGCGCCCGCCGTGGATCGACCGATTCTGACTGCGGTGGTGCAGTCGCGGCCGGACGTCGTGCTCGATTTCCCCGGCACGATCGAGCCGCAGATTTCAACGCAGAAAGCCTTCCGCGTGCCGGGGCAGGTTGTCGCCCGGAACGTCAATGTCGGCGACACCGTCCACAAGGGGGATGTGCTGGCCGTGCTCGACACCGCACAACTGAAGGAAGGGGTGCGCTCCTCGGAAGCCAGCGTGACCGGGGCTCAATCACAACTCACCAACGCGCAGTCGGTCGATGACCGTGCGAATGCGCTGGCAAAGGAAGGCTTCGCATCGCCGGCCCAGATCGAGAGCGCCAGCCAGAACCTCGCGGCTGCCAATGCCAATCTCGAAAGTGCCCAGGCGCAGCTTGCCATGGCGCGTGAACAACTGGGCTACGCCCAGCTGATCGCCGACTACGATGGCATCGTGACCGCATCCAATATCGAAGTGGGCGAGACGGTCGCCGCCGGTGCGCCGGCCATCACCATCGCCCGGCCTGACCTGCGGGATGCGGTGATCGATGTTCCGGACGATGTCGTGGGCCGCATCGCCTCCGGCGACGTCTTCGACGTCGCGACGCTCCTCCAGCCGGATAGCAAGATCGAGGGCAAGGTCCGCGAGATCGCGCCGAGCGCGGACAAGCTGACCCATACGGTTCGCGTCAAGATTTCGATCGGGAACGCGCCGCACGTCTTTCGGATCGGCACGACGATCGAGGCGACCGCCCGCCACACCGGAGCGGAGACCGTTCTGGTTCCCTCGGAGGCCGTGATGTCCGATGACGGCAAGCTGACGGTCTGGAAGTTCGACCGGGCCAGCTCGAAGGTCGTCAGGACCGAAATCGAGGCGGCGGAGGGACCGGGAACCAGCTATGTCGTCAAATCCGGCCTCAAGGGCGGCGATCTCGTCGCTGTAGCCGGAATTCATGCACTCAAGGATGGCCAGCAGGTCAAGCTCGTCGAGGAAGTCGCCCGATGAAAAAGTTCAATCTCTCCGACTGGGCTCTCGAGCATCGCTCACTCGTCTGGTACTTCATGATCGTCTCGCTGGTCGCGGGCGTGTTCTCCTTCATCAATCTCGGACGCGAGGAAGATCCGTCGTTCACCATCAAGACCATGGTGATCCAGGCGCAATGGCCGGGCGCCACGGCCGCTGAAACTGCCGATCAGGTCACCGACCGGATCGAGAAGAAGTTGCAGGAGCTTCCCGAGCTCCATTACACCAAATCGATGACGGAGCCCGGCAAGGCGACGATCTTCGTCGAGCTTCTGGCCAACACGAAGGCGCGCGAGGTGCAGAACGTCTGGTTCCGCGTCCGCAACATGGTCAACGACATCACCTCCAGCTTCCCGCAAGGCGTCCAAGGGCCCTTCTATCAGGACACGTTCGGGGACGTGTTCGGCAACATCTATGCCTTCACGGGCGACGGTCTCAGCTATCGACAGCTGAGGGATTATGTGGAGAACGCCCGTTCGAGCATCCTGTCGGTTCCGGATATCGGCAAAGTGGACGTCGTCGGTGCCCAGGATGAAGTCGTCTATCTGGAATTCTCGCCGCGCAAGCTGGCCGCCTTCGGCATCGACCAGCAGGCGATGCTGAATGCGCTGCAGGAGCAGAACGCGATTGCGCCTTCTGGCGTCATCAATAGCGGCCCGGAGCGCATTGCATTGCGCGTCACGGGGCAGTTCACGTCGGACGACAGCCTCCGCAACATCAATTTCCATATCAACGACCGCTTCTTCCGTTTGAGCGACGTGGCGACCGTGACCCGGACCTATGTCGACCCGCCGACTTCCGTGTTCCGTTTCAACGGCCAGAACGCGATCGCGCTGGCCGTCGGCATGAAGGCGGGTGCCAACCTGCTGAACTTCGGCAAGGCTCTGGATGCGCGGCTTGCCGAGATACAGAAGACGCTGCCCATCGGTGTCGACATCCATCTTGTCGCCGACCAGCCGAAGATCGTGAATGAGGCCGTGGGCGGCTTTACCAAGGCGCTTTTCGAGGCCATCGTCATCGTTCTCGCGGTCAGTTTCGTCAGTCTCGGCATGCGGGCAGGGGTGGTGGTTGCGATCGCAATTCCTCTGGTTCTCGCCATCACCTTCATGGTGATGGAATATTCCGGCATCACACTGCAACGCATCTCGCTCGGAGCGTTGATCATCGCGCTCGGCCTTCTCGTCGACGACGCCATGATCGCCGTCGAGATGATGATTGCCCGGCTTGAAGCGGGTGATCCGCTCAACAAGGCGGCCACGGCGGTCTATACATCGACCGCCTTCCCAATGCTGACCGGCACGCTGGTGACGGTATCCGGCTTCATCCCGATCGGTCTCAACACCAGTGCTGCGGGCGAGTACACGTTCACGATGTTCGTCGTGATTGCGGTGTCGCTGCTCGTTTCCTGGATCGTGGCCGTGCTCTTCACGCCGCTGATCGGCGTAACCATCCTGCCGGAGAAGTGGAAGAAGCATCATGAGGAGGGGCGCGAGAGCCGTTCCATGCGCCTCTTCCGTGGCGTTCTGCAGACCTGCATGCGCAATCGCTGGCTGACGATCATCGTGACCTTCGTCGCCTTCGGGGTCTCCGTCTACGGGATGAGCTTCGTTCAGCAACAGTTCTTCCCGTCTTCGGACCGGACGGAACTCGTGATCGACTTTTCGCTGCCGAACAACTCGTCGATGGCGGAAACCACGGCGCAGATGACCAAGTTCGAAAATGACATGCTCAAGCGCAACGATGGTGTCGAGCATTGGTCGACCTATATCGGCGCCGGCGCGCCGCGCTTCGTGCTCGCCTTCGACGTCAAGCAGCCGTCTCCCTATTTCGGGCAGATCGTTGTCATCACCAAGGACATCGCAGCGCGCGAGAAGCTGCAGAAGGAGTTCCAGGACTACCTGGACAAGACCTTCCCCGGGACCGACAGCCTCGTGAAGCTGCTGGAACTCGGGCCGCCGGTCGGTCGTCCGGTCCAGTATCGCGTCAGCGGTCCGAGCGTCGACAAGGTCCGCGACTACGCCATGCAGCTGAAGACGGAGCTGAGCAAGGACCCGCACCTTGCCAAGATCGTCTATGACTGGATGGAGCCCAGCCGCGTCGTCAAGATCGATGTCCTCCAGGATCGCGCCCGCCAGTTCGGCGTCAGCTCGAAGGACATCGCAACCACTCTCAACGGTATTGTCGGGGGCATGACGGTCACGCAGCTGCGCGATTCGATCTACCTCATCAACGTCATGGTTCGGGCCGACAAGACGGAACGCTCCTCGATCGACGCGCTGGAGAACCTGCAGTTGCCGAACGCCACGGGCAATTCCATCCCGCTGTCGTCCATCGCCCGCTTTGAGTATACCGAAGAGCAGCCCGTGATCTGGCGTCGCGACAGGCTGCCGACGATCACGGTGTCCGCTGCCATACAGGGGGACCGCGAAGCGCTCAACGTGGTTCAGGACCTTGAACCGGCCGTGAAGAAATTCGCCTCCAGCCTGGCGCCGGGCTACCAGATCGAGACCGGCGGCGTAGTGGAAAACAGCCAGGAATCGCAGCAGCCGATCATCGCCATCATTCCGGTGATGCTCCTGGTGATGTTCACCGTGCTCATGCTGCAGCTGCAGAGCTTCAGCCGGCTCTTCCTCGTCATCGCGGTCGCGCCCCTGGGCCTGATTGGTGTGGTTGCCGCCCTTCTGCCCAGCGGCGCGCCGCTCGGCTTCGTGGCGATCCTCGGCGTGCTGGCGCTGATCGGCATCCTGATCCGCAATTCGGTCATCCTGATCGTGCAGATCGAGGATCTGCGCAAGGAAGGGGTGAACGCCTGGAATGCCGTCCTCGAGGCGTCGATCCACCGTTTGAGGCCGATCATGCTCACGGCGCTTGCGGCCAGCCTTGGCCTGATCCCGATCGCCGAGGAGGTCTTCTGGGGGCCGATGGCCTACGCGATGATTGGCGGTATCGTCATCGGGACGGCGCTGACGCTGCTCTTCCTGCCGGCGCTTTACGTGGCCGCCTTCCGGATCCGGGAGCCGAAGTCCGAAGAGGCCTGAGGCGTCTTGGCCAACCCGCTTCAAGCCGCGGCGTTCGAGCGAGCGCCGCGGCATTTTCATGCGCAATTCAGAAAGCTTTGAACTGCGTTCGGAAATCTGTAATCTGAAGCAAAACGAAAGCGGAGGGATTTCGATGATTTTCTCGGCACGGCAGGATGAGATCGTGGCGCTGGCCAAGTCGAAGGGCCGCGTCTATGTCGAAGAGCTTGCCACACTCTTCTCCGTGACCCCTCAGACCATCCGCAAGGACCTGAATGATCTATGCGATGCGAGGGTGCTGTCCCGCATCCATGGCGGGGCGCTTTTCCCGAGTGGAACCGAGAACCTGAAATATGAGCAGCGCCGCGCCATGGCCGCGGCCGAGAAGCAGGATATCGGGCGCGCCGCAGCGGCCCTCATTCCCGACAATGCCTCGCTGTTCATCAATATCGGCACGACGACCGAGGCCGTGGGCGAGGCGCTGAGTGATCATCACGAGCTGATGGTAATTACCAATAACATCAATGTCGCCAACCGCTTGCGAGTCTATCCTGCAATCGAGGTGGTGATTGCGGGCGGTGTCGTGCGCGGATCGGATGGCGGGATCGTCGGCGAGGCGGCGGTCGATTTCATCCGCCAGTTCAAGGTCGATTTCGCCGTCATCGGCGTCTCCGCGATTGACGAGGACGGCGCGCTGCTCGACTTCGACTATCGCGAAGTGAAGGTCGCGCAGGCCATTATCGCCAATGCCCGGCATGTCATCCTTGTCAGCGATTCGGCAAAATTCGAGCGCACCGCACCTGTGCGGATCGGGCATATCTCGCAGATCAACACATTCATCACCGACCACTGTCCGATAGCCCGCGTCCGGGAAATCTGCGCGGAGAATGATGTTCGTCTGATCGAAACGCGGGCTGTGGACAGCGAAGGTCGCCAAACTTTCGTTTGACATTCGTTTCAATTTCGTTTTCCATATAGTGGATTTCGCGGATGCAATAAATTGTTGCGGTGCGAAAGACGGGGTTGAGATGGCAGGCGGTCAGGTTCACGACATCTTTGTTATCGGCGGCGGCATCAATGGCTGCGGCATCGCGCGTGACGCTGTCGGACGCGGCTATTCCGTCGTGCTGGCCGAGAAGGGCGATTTCGCCTCCGGCACCTCGTCAGGCTCGACCAAGCTCATCCACGGCGGCTTGCGCTATCTCGAATATTACGAATTCCGGCTTGTGCGCGAAGCGCTGATGGAGCGCGAAATCCTCTGGGCGATGGCGCCGCATGTGATCTGGCCGATGCGCTTCGTGCTGCCGTTCCAGAAGGGCGGCATCCGTCCGGCCTGGCTCATCCGTCTCGGCCTCTTCATCTATGACCATCTCGGCGGCCGCAAGCTGCTGCCGGCGACGAAGACGCTGGACTTGCGCCGCGACCCCGCCGGCAAGCCCCTGAAGCCGCTCTTCGCCAAGGCTTTCGAATATTCCGACGGCTGGGTCGATGACGCGCGCATGGTCGTTCTCAACGCCCGTGACGCTGCGGATCGCGGTGCGCAGATCTTCAACCGCACGGAAGTGGTCAGCGCCCGCCGCGAGGCGGGCCTCTGGGTTGTCGAGACACGCAACGTCGATACGGGCGAGCAGCAGACTTTCCAGGCGCGCATGCTGGTCAACGCAGCCGGCCCATGGGTCGATAAGGTGCTGGCCGGTGTGGTCGGCCGCAACGACGCGAAGAATGTGCGCCTCGTCCAGGGCAGCCACATCGTCGTGCGGAAGAAGTTCTCCGATCCGCGTGCCTACTTCTTCCAGAACCCCGACAATCGCATCATCTTTGCAATCCCTTACGAGCAGGACTTCACGCTCATCGGGACCACGGATCGCGACTTCCAGGGCGATCCGCGTGATGTGGCTATCAGCGAGCAGGAGACGGAATATCTCTGCAACGCGGCCAGCGAATATTTCGCCGAGCCGGTGCGCCGCGAGGATATCGTCTGGACCTATTCCGGTGTCCGCCCGCTCTTCGACGACGGCGCTTCGAAGGCGCAGGAAGCCACGCGTGATTACGTGCTGAAGGTTGACGGCGAGGGCGGGAGCGCGCCGCTTCTGAACGTCTTCGGCGGCAAGCTCACGACCTATCGTCGTCTGGCCGAACATGCCCTGGAGAAGATCGGGGACGCCATTGGCGCCAAGGGCAAGCCCTGGACGGCTGGCTCGCATCTGCCGGGTGGCAACTTCTCGGCTCAGGGTGCTGCCGCTCAGGCGGATGCCCTGCAGAGGTCCTATTCATTCATTTCCCGCGGCCATGCCGAGCGCCTCGTGCGCTGCTACGGCACGCGCGCCGCGGACATTCTTGGCAAGGCCGGCAGCATTGCCGATCTCGGACAGCACTTCGGAGGAACGCTTTACGAAGCGGAAGTGCGGTTCCTGATTGACCATGAATGGGCGCATACGGCGCAGGATATCCTGTGGCGGCGCACCAAGCAGGGCTTGCATCTGGGGCCGGAAGCGGTCGCCGCACTTGAACACTATCTGGAGGGAATTGCGGGCAGCCGCGTCAAGGCTGCCAGCTGATCCCGCCCAGGGAGGGGGCTGGATTCAATGCTGGAATTACGCAACGTATCGAAGCGCGTCGGGAAGGATATGCATATCCATCCGACAAGCCTCACGCTTCAGCGGGGGACGCTGAACGTGCTGCTTGGCCCGACGCTTTCGGGCAAGACTTCGCTGATGCGGCTGATGGCCGGGCTCGATCGCCCGACCGAAGGCGCGATCCTGTTCGACGGTGCCGATGTGACGGGTGCGCCCGTGCAAAAGCGCAACGTCGCGATGGTCTACCAGCAGTTCATCAATTATCCGCTCCTGACGGTCTACGAGAACATCGCCTCGCCGATGCGTATCTCCGGCGCGGACGCATCCACCATCGACCGCGAAGTCCGCAAGGCTGCGGAAATCCTCAAGCTCACGCCCTATCTGGAGCGGACGCCGCTCAATCTCTCCGGCGGCCAGCAGCAGCGCACCGCGCTTGCCCGTGCCATCGTCAAGAAGGCGAGCCTTGTCCTGCTCGACGAGCCGCTCGCCAATCTCGACTACAAGCTGCGCGAGGAGCTGCGCGACGAATTGCCGAAAATCTTCGCCGAATCCGGCGCGATCTTCGTCTATGCGACGACAGAGCCCTCCGAGGCGCTGCTTCTGGGCGGCAACACGGCGACCATGAGCGAAGGCCGCATCACCCAGTTCGGCAGGACGATCGACGTCTATCGTCGCCCGGCCGACTTGCTGACGGCCCGCACCTTTGCCGATCCGCCGCTCAACATCGCGCAGGTGGTGCGCCGGGGCGGGCAGTTCTTCGTCGGCGACCGATTGTTCGTCGATGTCCCCGCCCACCTGTCCGGTATCCCGGAGGGGCCGGTCAACATCGGCTTTCAGCCGCATCATCTCTTTCCGGCTGCAACGGCGCATGCGAAGCAGCCGATCGCCGTGCACACGGCAATCTCGGAAATCGCAGGGTCGGAGAGCTTCATTCACATCGATTTCGGTTCCGAGCGCTGGGTCATGCTGGCTCGCGGGGTGCATGAATTCGAGCCGGATCTGGACATGCAGGTCTATCTCGACACGCGCCACCTGATGGCGTTCGACGCGGCGGGCCGGGCGATTGGCGCGCCGGCGCCGGCGGAAGGGTGAGGGGAGAGACGACATGGCACGTATCACGCTCGACCATATCCGCCACGCCTACAGCCCCGAAGCGGAAGCCCGCGGCGACTATGCGCTGAAGGAAGTGCATCACGAATGGGAAGATGGCGGCGCCTATGCGCTGCTCGGCCCCTCCGGCTGCGGCAAGACCACGCTGCTCAACATCATTTCGGGCCTCATCCGCCCCTCGGGCGGGCGGATTGCCTTCAACGGCGTCGATGTCACCGATCTGCCGACCGAAGCGCGCAACATCGCACAGGTCTTCCAGTTCCCGGTCGTCTACGACACGATGACGGTCTACGACAATCTCGCCTTTCCGCTTCGCAACCGGCATGTGCCGGAAGCGCAGGTCGACAAGCGCGTTCGCGAAATCCTCGCCATGACCGATCTCGAAAGCATGGCGAAGCAGAGGGCGCGCGGCCTGACGGCTGACCAGAAGCAGAAGATCTCGCTGGCGCGGGGTCTCGTTCGCGCCGACGTCAACGCCATTCTCTTCGACGAGCCGCTGACGGTGATCGATCCGCATCTGAAATGGATGCTGCGCTCGCAGCTGAAGCAGCTGCATCGCAGCTCCGGCTTCACCATGGTCTATGTGACGCATGACCAGACGGAGGCGCTGACCTTCGCCGACAAGGTCGTCGTCATGTACGAGGGCGAGATCGTGCAGATCGGCACGCCGACCGAACTCTTCGAGCGGCCGAGCCATACATTCGTCGGCTATTTCATCGGCTCGCCGGGGATGAATGTCATGCCGGCTGCGGTGCAGGGCCGAACGGCGGTCATTGGCGGGCAGGAGATCGCGCTTGCCGGAACGCCGAAACTCGGGGGCGAGGGGCGTATCGAACTCGGCATCCGCCCGGAATTCGTCCGGCTGGAGCGCGGTGGCCTGCCAATTAGCATCGACAAGGTCGAGGATATCGGTCGCCAGAAGATCGTAAGAGCGCGCTTTGCCGGGCATCCGCTCTCCATCGTTCTCGATGAGGATCAGGACATTCCGGCAGACGCCGGGGCGCGGTTCGAGCCGGGTGCCATCGGCATCTATGCCAATTCCTGGCGCGTGGGCATGGAGGCTTGATCATGGAAAAGACCTGGAACAACAAGGCCTGGTTCATGGTGCTGCCGGTGCTGGTGCTCGTCGCCTTCTCGGCGGTGATCCCGCTGATGACGGTGGTCAACTATTCGGTTCAGGACACGTTCGGCAACAACGAGTTCTTCTGGAACGGCACGCAATGGTTCACCGACCTCCTGCGCTCGCAGCGCTTCTGGGACTCGCTCAGCCGGAACCTGATCTTCTCGGGCATCATTCTGGCGCTTGAAATCCCGCTTGGCATTCTCATAGCACTCAACATGCCGAAAAAGGGCGCCTGGGTCTCCGTCTGCCTCGTGCTGATGGCGTTGCCGCTCCTGGTTCCGTGGAACGTGGTCGGAACGATCTGGCAGATCTTCGGCCGCACCGATATCGGCCTCTTCGGTTACGTCGCCAACGCACTCGGCTTCGACTACAATTATGTGCAGGACCCGGTCGATGCCTGGCTGACGGTCATCGTCATGGATGTCTGGCACTGGACGAGCCTTGTCGTGCTGCTCTGCTACGCCAGCCTCGTTTCCATCCCGGACGCCTACTATCAGGCGGCCAAGATCGATGGCGCATCGCGGCTCGCGGTCTTCCGCTACATCCAGCTGCCGAAGATGCGGCGCGTGCTGACGATCGCAATCCTGCTCCGCTTCATGGACAGTTTCATGATCTATACCGAGCCCTTCGTCGTCACTGGCGGCGGTCCTGGCAACTCGACCACGTTCCTGTCCATCGATCTTGTGAAGATGGCGCTCGGCCAGTTCGACCTCGGACCGGCGGCAGCGATGTCCATCGTCTACTTCCTGATCATCCTGCTGTTCTCATGGGTCTTCTACACCGTGATGACGGCCAGCGACGCGCAGAACTGAGGGGAGGGCAAAAGATGAGCAATTCCAATACATCCACCGCCGCACGCCTCTCATGGATCGTGCCAACGCTTTACATCGTCTTCCTGCTCCTGCCGATCTACTGGCTGGTCAACATGAGCTTCAAGACGAACGAGGAAATCATCTCGACGATGACGATCTATCCGCATGCGCCAACGCTTGCGAACTACAGGACGATCTTCACCGACAGCTCCTGGTATTCCGGCTACATCAACTCGATCATCTATGTGGTTCAGAATACGATCATTTCCGTCGCGGTGGCTCTGCCCGCGGCCTATGCCTTCTCGCGCTACCGGTTCCTCGGCGACAAGCATCTGTTCTTCTGGCTGCTGACCAACCGCATGGCGCCGCCGGCCGTCTTCGCGCTGCCCTTCTTCCAGCTCTACTCGGCCTTCGGGCTTATCGACACGCATATCGCAGTTGCCCTGGCGCACTGCCTGTTCAACGTGCCGCTGGCGGTCTGGATCCTGGAAGGCTTCATGTCCGGCGTGCCGAAGGAGATCGACGAGACGGCCTATATCGACGGCTACTCGTTCCCGCGCTTCTTCTTCAAGATCTTCATGCCGCTGATTGCCTCGGGCGTCGGGGTGGCCGCCTTCTTCTGCTTCATGTTCTCGTGGGTGGAACTGCTGATTGCCCGCACGCTGACGACGACGGATGCGAAGCCGATTGCCGCGACCATGACGCGCACCGTCTCGGCGGCAGGAATGGATTGGGGGCTGCTGGCGGCGGCCGGCGTGCTGACGCTCGTTCCCGGCGCGCTCGTGATCTATTTCGTGCGCAACTACATCGCCAAGGGCTTCGCACTGGGGAGGGTGTAAGTCATGAATCTCAACTTCACATGGATGGCCTGGACATGGCCAACGGCCGGCTTCTTCCTCGCGATCCTGTTCCTCATCCTCTGCATGGGCGTGTGGGAATATGTCTCGCCCGGCGGCAATCCGCGCACCGGCATCCTGCGCTTCGAGACGACGCGGGGCGACCGGCTGTTCATTTCGCTGCTCGGTGCAGCCTTCATCCATATCGCATGGCTTGGTCTGATAGACGCAAGCCTGTGGTGGGCGCTTCTCCTCTCACTGGTCTACGCAATCTGCGTCTTCCTGTTCGTGTGAGGCCATGCGCCGCGGCGTGAACACGCCGAATACCCCGCAATTGCGTTGCGTCCTGGAGGGGGCGTCATCGCGACGAAAATGCAATCGCTGACCAATGGGAGGGTAATTATGCGAAAGCAACTTCTGACAACAACGGCTCTGGCGCTGATGGCGCTGGGCGGCCAGGCCTTCGCGGGCATGGACGAAGCCAAGCAGTTCCTCGACACGGAGATCAAGGACCTTTCGTCCCTGTCGCGTGCCGACCAGGAAAAGGAACTGCAATGGTTCATCGACGCAGCCAAGCCGTTTGCCGGCATGGAAATCCGCGTCGTCTCTGAATCGCTGACGACGCATGCCTATGAATCGAAGACGCTGGCGCCCTGGTTCACCAAGATCACCGGCATCAAGGTTACGCATGACATCATCCAGGAAGGTGACGTCGTCGAAAAGATCCAGACGCAGATGCAGACGGGCCAGAACCTCTATGATGGCTGGGTAAATGACTCCGACCTCATCGGCACGCACTGGCGCTACCAGCAGGTCCGCAACCTGACCGACTTCATGGCCGGCGAAGGCAAGGACGTGACGAACCCGGGACTCGATCTGAAGGACTTCATCGGCACGTCCTTCACGTCGGCTCCGGACAAGAAGCTCTACCAGCTTCCCGACCAGCAGTTCGCAAACCTCTACTGGTTCCGCTACGACTGGTTCAACGACCCGAAGAACAAGGCTGACTTCAAGGCCAAGTATGGCTACGAGCTCGGTGTTCCGGTCAACTGGTCGGCCTATGAGGACATCGCCGCCTTCTTCACCGGCCGCGAGATCGACGGCAAGAAGGTCTATGGCCACATGGACTACGGCAAGAAGGACCCGTCGCTCGGCTGGCGCTTCACCGACGCCTGGCTTTCGATGGCCGGCAACGGCGACAAGGGCCTGCCGAACGGCCTTCCTGTCGACGAATGGGGTATCAAGGTCAACGAGAAGTCCCAGCCGGTCGGCTCGTGCGTGGCACGCGGTGGTGACACCAACGGTCCGGCCGCCGTCTACTCGATCCAGAAATATCTCGACTGGCTGAAGGCCTATGCACCGGCGGAAGCGCAAGGCATGACCTTCTCGGAATCCGGCCCGGTTCCGGCCCAGGGTGCCGTTGCCCAGCAGATCTTCTGGTACACCGCCTTCACCGCCGACATGGTCAAGGACGGCCTGCCGGTTGTGGGTGCCGATGGCCTGCCGAAGTGGCGCATGGCTCCCAGCCCGCACGGCGTCTACTGGAAGGAAGGCATGAAGCTCGGCTATCAGGACGTGGGCTCCTGGACGCTCATGAAGTCGACCCCGCTCGACCGCGCCAAGGCCGCATGGCTCTATGCGCAGTTCGTGACCTCGAAGACCGTCGACGTGAAGAAGAGCCACGTTGGCCTCACCTTCATCCGCGAGTCCACCATCCAGGACAAGTCGTTCACCGAGCGTGCACCGAAGCTTGGTGGTCTGGTCGAGTTCTACCGCTCGCCGGCCCGCGTGCAATGGTCGCCGACGGGCACGAACGTGCCGGACTATCCGAAACTGGCTCAGCTCTGGTGGCAGGCGATCGGCGATGCCGCATCGGGTGCCAAGACCGCTCAGGCGGCCATGGACTCGCTCTGCGCAGAGCAGGAAAAGGTCATGGGCCGCATCGAGAAGTCCGGCGTGCAGGGCGATATCGGCCCGAAGCTCGCCGAGCAGCATGACATCAACTACTGGAACAAGGACGCCGTCTCCAAGGGCAACCTCGCTCCGCAGCTGAAGATTGCTGAAGAGAAGGAAAAGCCGATCACCGTCAACTACGACGAACTGGTGAAGAGCTGGCAGAAGAAATAAGCGAGCGCTTGCTGGCTTGCCGTTCCGGTCCGCCGGGACGGCCTTGAGGCGGACCGGAGGCCGGGGTGTCGTATGACACCTCGGCCTTCATTTTGTGACAGATCGGCCTATCGAATTGCGATCGTCGTGAAAAAGTTTGAAGTCTGCGGTTCCTGTCGCCGGACAATCGCCCCAATGTCGTAGTTTGACGAAAAGCAGGGGCGCAGACGAGTCGGGAAAGGTGAAGGTTTTGTCATACGGGTCTTCCGGAAGCCGATTTCGCTTGCATGCCCTTGAAATCGGAGTAATGCAACGCCGATTATCACAAGATTGACGACCGACATGTGCCGGGGCGCAAGCCCGTGTGTGCAGAGGGTCCTTTGGCCAATTGATGCCCTTTGGAGTTTCGCAATATGACGTCGGCAACCCGATCGAGCGCTGAAAAGAACGAGCGTGGTTGGCTGGGAGACCGGCAGGTTCTTCTCGGCGACAACTTCGCCGACGAGGGGCGGCCGGGCGAGCGCCTGGATCGCGTCTTCTCGCAGCGCGCCGAAACGTCTGCCTCGCATCCGGCCGTCATCTCCTCGGGCCGCACCTGGACCTACGCCGAAATGGACCGTCGCGCCAATCAGCTGGCCCGCCTGCTGATTGAGAAGGGTGTACGCGCCGGCGACCGTGTGGCGCTGTTGCTCGACCGCTCCGCAGAGACCTATGTCGCCGTTCTCGCCGTGATGAAGGCGGGCGCCGCCTTCGTGCCCCTGGCGACAGCCTTTCCGCCGGAGCGCATGTCGTTGATCATCGAGGACGCCGGTATCCGCCTCGTTCTCACCATCGAGGGATACCTCGAAAAGGCGAGCCAGCTTTCGATCGACAACCTGCTGATCGACCGCGCCGGCGAAGAAGTGGATGCCAAGGATGCATCCCCGCTCTCGGCTTCAGAGGTCGCGACCTCGACCGACGATACCTGCTACATCCTTTACACCTCCGGCACGACGGGCAAGCCGAAGGGCGTCGTCATCCGCCACCAGAGCATCTGCAATTTCGTGCGCGTTGCCGCCCATTCGTATGGCTACAAGCCGGGCGACCGCATCTATCAGGGCATGACGATTGCCTTCGACTTCTCGACCGAGGAAATCTGGGTGCCCTTCGCCGCCGGCGCGACCATCGTTCCGGCCGCCGGGCAGATGACGCTGGTGGGCGAAGAGCTCGCCGAGTTCCTGCGTGAGCACGAGATCACCTGCATGGCCTGCAGCCCGACGCTGCTGTCCTCTCTGGAAAGCGACGTGCCGAGCCTTCGACTGATCCTGGTCGGCGGCGAAGCCTGTCCGCAGAACCTTGTGGCGCGCTGGGCGACCGACACGCGCAAGATCCTCAACACCTACGGTCCGACGGAAGCGACGGTGACGGCGACCATGGGCGTGCTGACGCCCGGCAGGCCGGTGACGATCGGCAAGCCGCTGCCGACCTATTCGGTCGTCATTCTCAACCCGGAAAAACCGGAACTGATGCCGGTCGGCGAAATGGGTGAACTCGGCATTGCTGGGATCGGCGTCGCCGTGGGTTACCTCAACCGGCCGGAACTGACCGACGAGAAGTTCATCAACGACTTCCTCGATCTGCCGAACAACCCCTCGCACCGCATCTACCGCACGGGCGACCTCTGCGTGATCAACGCAGAGGGGGACGTGGAATATCACGGGCGCATCGACACGCAGGTGAAGATCCGCGGCTATCGCATCGAGACCGGCGAAATCGAGGCGATCCTGCTCGACCAACCACAGATCGCGCAAGCCGCCGTCACGACGTTTGAAGTCCAGCCGGGCCGTATCGAACTGGTCGGCTATTACGCCCTGAAATCGGGCGTCGGCGAACTCGATCGCCTGACGCTGTCGCGCGAGTTGAAGCGTCGCTTGCCGGACTACATGGTTCCGACCTTCCTGGAGCAGCTCGATGCGCTGCCCATGACGGTCTCCGACAAGATCGATACCCGCCGGCTGCCGAAGCCGACCATGGGGCGCGTCTCCGACAACCGCTCGAAATTCCTGCCCAGCACCGAGGATGAACGCTTCCTCGCCGCCGCGCTTGCCGACGTGCTGAAGGCCGAGGAAGTCTATGTCGAGGACAATTTCTTCGACGATCTTGGAGCCAATTCGCTGCTGCTGGCTCATTTCTGTTCGCGGGTCCGCACCCGCAAGGAATGGGCGGCGACGTCGATGCGCGACATCTATGCCCATCCGAGCATCGGCCAGCTCATCAAGCATCTCGGCAGCGAAACCGCTTCGGAGCCGCTGGCCGATGAAATCGTGCTGACGCACCGCGCCTCGAACTTTGCCTATTGGACGACGGGCGCAGCCCAGCTCGCTTTCTATGGCGTCTATACCTATGTCGGGCTCTGGCTCTTCAACTACGGCCTGTTGTGGCTTTATGAAAAGCTCGATGAGCCGCTGGCGCTTTACATCCGTTGCGTGATCCTGTCCGGCGCGGTCTTCGTTGCCATGACCGGCTTCGCAGTCGCTGCGAAGTGGATCCTTGTCGGGCGCTGGAAGGAAGAAATCTTCCCGATCTGGAGCTGGCGCTATTATCGGTTCTGGGTGGTCAAGACCCTGATCCGCACGGCACCCGTCGTGCTCTTCCGCGGCAGTCCGCTTTACAGCCTTTATCTCAAGCTTCTCGGCGCGAAGCTCGGCTCCAGCACGGCCATTGAAAGCAAGTCCGTGCCTGTCTGCACCGACCTGATCTCGATCGGCGAGAACACGATCCTGCGCAAGGAAACGCTGATCCCCGGTTTCCGCGCCGAGGCCGGCTATATCCATACCGGCCGTATCACCATCGGCCGCGACGCTTTCGTCGGCGTGGGCAGCGCACTCGATATCGATACGAAGATGGGCGATGGTTCGCAGCTCGGCCACGGCTCGTCACTGCAGCGCGGACAAGCCATTCCGGATGGCGAACACTGGCACGGTTCGCCTGCGGTGAAGTCGAATGCCGACTATTCCAAGGTAGGCGGCGTGAAGCTGTCGCGTGCGCGTCGCATCATCTACGAAACCGTGCAGCTGATCTTCCTGTTCACCGTGATCACGCCGCTGCCGCTGATCATCCAGACCTACTGGGAAAATGTCGGCGACGGCTATCAGGAAACGATTGGTCTCGTCGCCATCGGCACATTCCTGGTGGAACTGGGCGGGTTCGCCCTGGCGTTGCTGCTGGCCGTCGGCGTGCCGCGGCTGTTCCGCCGGTTCCTCGAGCCCGGCAAGACCTACTCGCTTTATGGCGTGCATTACTTCATGCAGTCCGTGACAGAGACGGTCAGCAATTCGCGGCTCATGAACCTGCTGTTTGGCGACAGCTCGGCTATTGTCCACTATATCCGCGCCGTCGGCTGGAACCTCAACACGGTGGTGCAGACGGGCTCGAATTTCGGCACGAACACCCAACACGACAATCCGTTCATGTGCGATCTCGGCAGCCGGACCATGGTGTCCGACGGCCTTTACATGATCAACGTGCACAAGTCGGCCTCGTCCTTCAGCCTTGCCCCCACCCGCATCGGGGACGACAACTACTTCGGCAACAACATCTATTATCCGCCGGACGGGAAGACGGGGAACAACGTTCTCCTCGGCACGAAGGTCATGGTGCCGATCGAAGGTCCGGTCCGCGAGAATATCGGCCTGCTCGGCTCGCCGCCGTTTGAAATTCCGCGCATGGTCAAGCGCGACCTCGACCTCATCCAGGGGGTGAGCGAAGAGGATCGCCGCGCCCGCCTGCCGCGCAAGAACCGGTATAATTTCTGGACGGCGGTGCTCTTCCTGGGCGCGCAGTTCCTGGCGCTGTTCATCGCGCTGGCTGTCTGGGACCGCGCGCTGAACTATTATACCGAATGGGGCGGCACGGGTCTCTTCATCGCCACCGTGATCGTGACGACGTTCGAGATCATCATGTACATCCTCATCGAGCGCGCCAGCCTTGGCTTCGGCAAGCTGAAGCCGATGACGACGACGATCTACGAAGAAAGGTTCTGGCGGCATGAGCGCCACTGGAAGCTTGCGGACTCCCCGATCATGTATCTGTTCGCCGGGACGCCGTTCCGCCCGATGATCCTGCGCGCCCTTGGCGTCAAGATCGGCAAACGCGTCTATGACGGCGGCAG
Organism: Hyphomicrobiales bacterium; assembly: GCA_900466575.1. Classification (GTDB taxonomy): domain Bacteria; phylum Pseudomonadota; class Alphaproteobacteria; order Rhizobiales; family Rhizobiaceae; genus Ensifer_A. The sequence goes on from UBMP01000020.1 coordinate 128,565, forward strand.
CAACCTGACAGAACGTTCGCTCGTCGAAATCGGCGACGATGCGACGCTGAACGAAGGCTGCGTGATCCAGGCGCATTCGCTGGAGGAAGGCGCGTTCAAATCGGATTACATCCGCATCGGCAAGGGCTGCACGCTCGGCCCGGCGGCCTTCGTGCACTATGGCGTCGTCATGGGAGAAGGCTCGATTGCCGACACTGACAGCTTCGTCATGAAGGGCGAGGCGCTAGAGCCGAACACGATCTGGCGCGGCAACCCGGCAAAGCTTCACAGCGTCATCACGCCGATCAAGGAGGGTGCCGCGCGCACCAAGCGGTGATAGAAATGGCAGGCGCGGCGCTTTCCCTGCCGGAGGTTCACCTGTCGCCCGTCGCGGCAGAGGACCGCGCCGCGATCGTCGCGCTGAAGGTGGACGAGGGGCAGGCGCATTTCGTCGCCGACAATGCCGCCTCGCTCGCCGAGGCGGATCACGATCCGGGAGCATCGCCCCGCGCCATCGTGGCTGCAGATAAACTCGTCGGCTTTCTCATGTACGATGCTTCCGACCGGACCGATGTCCGGCTCTATCGGTTCATGATCGACGCGGCGCATCAGGGGCGGGGCTATGGCCGCAGGGGTCTGCAGGCCTTTCTCGACGAGGTTGCCGCGCTGGGCGACGTGAGCCGCATTTCTATCTGCTACGAGCCGGAAAACGAGGCGGCGCGCAGCCTCTATGCCAAGGCCGGCTTTGTCGAAGAGGGACTGGACGAGGATGGCGAGATGATTGCCGCGCTTGATCCCCGAGCCGGGCGGGGTGATGAGCTCGCCGGCGCCGACCGCAGATGACCGGTCCTGGAAGAGGCGACGAGCGCACGGCGGAGGAGACCGCTCTCGACGCGGCGCTTGCAGCCATGCTGCCGCCCGGCGTCCGTGCCGCGAGCCGAACCATCAGACGCGGGGACCGGACGCTCTTGCTGCCAGAAGAAGCGGCTTCCATTTCATCCCGGAAAGACGATGCGCGCGATGCCAGTGGGGCGGCGCGCCATGTTGCGCGTGAATTGCTGGGGCAGGCAGGTCTTGTCCCCGCCCCGATCGTGAAAGCGGCAACCCGTGCGCCGATCTGGCCGGAGGGCGTCGTCGGGTCGATGGCGCATGACGACGATATCGCGCTTGCCGCCGTGGCAGCTGCCGCATCCTTTGCAGGACTGGGCATCGACATCGAGCCGGCCGATCCGCTCGCCGATGAAGTTGCCGAACTTGTCCGGATGCCCGCAGATGTGCTGGACGACGCTCACGGAAACCTGGGATGCAGACTGCTCTTCTCGGCCAAGGAAGCCGTCTACAAGGCGACGTTCCCCCTTCATCAGGCCATACTCGGTTTCGAGGATGTCACGATCGATTTCAAGCGCGGTGAGGGACGGACGCGCGCGGGCCACCGCGTTCAACTGGTCTGGTGCATCAGCCCCCGCATTGTGGTTCTGGCCTTCGGTCCGGTCGGCAGCGGCTAGCCTGCGACCGTCAGTCTGGCTTCCGCTGCGCGGATCGTCGCGGCGATCTCGGCGTTGGGCATGGCCTCGGTGACGATTTCCGTCAGTCCCGAGAATCCGCAGACATGGATCAGGCCTGCGCGCGTGAATTTCGAACTGTCGGTGACGACCACCTTGCGGCGGCCGCGGGACAACACCGTGCGGGCGAATTCCGCCTCGTCGAGCGCATAGTCGAAAATGCCGGACGCATCGACGGCGCCCGCGGAAATGATCGCATGATCGACGGAGAAGCGCGCTATGAACTCAAGCGCGGACAGGCCGAAGACCGCGCCGCTGTCCGGCCGGATTTCGCCACCCGCCATATAGACGCGGTTGCCATTGACGCTGGCCAGCACGCGGGCAATGTCGGACGAGTTGGTGATCACGGTCAGCCGGCGGTGGCCCAGCAATTCGCGGGCGAGAAAGCTGGTCGTCGTGCCGGTGTCCAGCATCAGGCTTTCGCCGTCGGCAATGGTTCGGGCCACGCATTCGGCGATCTTCTTCTTGGCCCCGCTCATCTCCCGCATGCGCTTCTCGAAAGGAGCTTCACCGAGCGCGGAGGGGAGCGCGACGGCTCCATGCATGCGCAACACGGCGCCGCTTTCGGCGAGCGGCTTGATATCCCGGCGGATCGTTTCCAGCGAGACGCCCAGGCGTTCCGCCAGATCCGAGACGGCCATGGAACCGTCCAGCTCCAGCAGCTTGAGAATCTCGCCATGTCGTTTCGAAGCCAGCATGGGCGGTTCCGTTCACGTGTTATTTTGCGCTGAAAGTAGACGAAACCGGGCGCACTCGCAATCCATGCGCCGTTCAAGCGGTCATAAACGGGCATAAAAACACATAAGTCCACAAATTCGCATTGACTCCCACCCTGATCGTGGTTGAATTCACGCAACGACGAGAGACGGAAAACATAAGGGAACCGGTCTCGTGACACACTGGAGGCGCTGGTGCAGGCAGGCGTTGAAGACAGGATCGCGGCCTTGGGCTGCTGGGCCGGGCGGATCGAGATCGAACCGTTGAAGGGCGGGATATCCAACGAGAGCTATCTGGTGAGCGATCCGGCAGGTCGCCACGTCGTGCGCTTCGGCAAGGACTATCCGTTTCACCATGTGCTGCGCGACCGCGAGGTGATGACCGCGCGTGCCGCTCATGCGGCCGGGTTCGGGCCGAAGGTGGAGCATTCCGCACCGGGCGTCATGGTCTCGGCTTTCCTGCTCGCCCGGACCTTCGCGGCCGACGACGTTCGCTCGAATGCCGCGCGGGTGGCAGCGCTCCTGCGCCATTTTCACGAGGCGATGCCGAGTCACATTGCCGGGCCGGGTTTCATCTTCTGGCCGTTTCATGTCATCCGTGATTATGCGCGCACGCTGGAAGCCGGCAAAAGCCGCCAGACCGGCGAGCTGCGACGCTACCTCGAACTCTGCCGCGCGCTGGAGGCGATCCAGACGCCGCTGCCGATCGTCTTCGGTCACAACGACCTTCTACCGGCCAATATTCTGGATGACGGCGAACGTCTCTGGCTCATTGATTTCGAATATGCCGGCTTCTCGACCGCGATGTTCGATCTCGCTGGGGCGACCTCGAACGCAGGCTTCTCGGCCGACGAGGCGGATGAATTTCTGGCCGCCTATTTCGGCGGAGTGGTGCCCGATGAAATCAGGCGCTCGCATTCGGCCATGCAATGCGCCTCGCTCTTGCGTGAGGCGATGTGGAGCATGGTCTCCGAGATCCATCTCTCCGCGCCCGGTGCCGATTACGAGAGTTATACGGACGATAATCTGGCGCGGCTTGAGGTTGCGCTTCAACACCATCAGTCAACATACGGAAAGCTTTGATCATGACGCTTCCTTCCCACGCCCAGATCGTCATCATCGGCGGCGGCATCATCGGCTGCTCGACGGCCTATCATCTGGCGAAAGACCACAAGGCCGATGTCGTGCTGCTGGAAATGGGCCAGCTGACCTCCGGCTCGACCTGGCATGCGGCGGGGCTCGTCGGCCAGCTGCGCTCGTCGGCTTCGATCACTCGCGTACTCAAATATTCGGTCGAACTCTACAAGGGGCTGGAAGCTGAAACTGGGCTGGCGACCGGCTGGAAGATGACCGGTTGCCTGCGGCTGGCGACGAACGAGGATCGATGGACGGAGTTCAAGCGCACGGCGACGACGGCAAAGAGCTTCGGCATGGACATGCATCTGATCTCGCCGGAAGAGGTCAAGAAGATGTGGCCGCTGATGGAGACGAACGATCTGGTCGGCGCCAGCTGGCTGCCGACGGACGGGCAGGCGAGCCCTTCCGACATCACGCAGTCGCTGGCACGCGGCGCACGCATGCATGGTGCGAAACTCTTCGAAAACGTCCGCGTGACCGGCTTCGACATGAAGGATGGCGTCATCACCGCGGTGAAGACGGATCAGGGCGACATCTCTTGCGAAAAGGTCGTCAACTGCGCCGGCCAATGGGCGCGGCAGGTGGGGGCGATGGCGGGCATCAACGTTCCGCTGCAGCCGGTCAAGCATCAATATATCATCACCGAGAAGGTGCCGGGTCTGGCGCTCGATGCGCCGACCATCCGCGATCCGGATCGGCGGACCTATTTCAAGGAAGAGGTCGGTGGCCTCGTCATGGGTGGCTATGAGCCGAACCCGCAGGCCTGGACGACCGGCGATGTCCCCAACGACTGGGGCTTCCGGCTGTTCGACGACGATTTCGACCATTTCGAGCAGCACATGGTGCAGGCGATCGAACGCGTGCCGGCGCTGGAAAATGTCGGCGTCAAGCAGATGATCAACGGGCCGGAAAGCTTCACGCCGGACGGCAATTTCATTCTGGGCGCGGCACCGGAATGCAAGAACATGTTCGTCGGTGCGGGCTTCAATGCCTTCGGCATCGCGTCGGGCGGCGGGGCCGGCTGGGTTCTGGCCCAATGGGTGATCGATGGCGAAGCGCCGCTCGATCTCTGGGTGGTCGATATCCGCCGCTTTTCGAACCTCCATCGCGACCGGCAATGGGTCTGCGACCGGACGCTGGAGGCCTATGGCAAACATTACACGGTCGCCTTCCCGCATGAGGAATATGAAAGCGGCCGCCCGCGCCTCGTTTCGCCGCTTTACGAGCGGTTGAAAAATCACGGCGCCGTCTTCGGCTCCAAGCTCGGCTGGGAGCGGCCGAACTGGTTCGCGGGCGAGGGGCAGGTTGGCCACGACGTCTATTCCATGGGCCGGCAGAACTGGTTCGATGCGGTGGGCGAGGAGCACAGGCACGTGCGCGAGGCCGTCGGCGTCTTCGACCAGTCGTCCTTCGCCAAGTTCGAGCTTTCCGGACCCGATGCGGCGCGCGCGATCGACTGGATCTGCGCCAACGATGTTTCCAAGCCCGCCGGACGGCTGACCTATACGCAGCTTCTCAACACGCGCGGCGGTATCGAGGCCGACCTGACTGTGGCGCGGCTGGCAGACGACAGGTTCTATATCGTCACAGGCACGGGCTTCCGCACGCACGACTACGGCTGGATCGAGGACCATCTGCCGAAGGGAAGCCGCGTGACGTTCTCCGATGTGACGGAAGAATTCGGTACGCTGTCGCTGATGGGGCCCCACGCGCGCGTGGTGCTGGAGAAGGTCACGGATGCAGACGTCTCCAACGCCGCCTTCCCGTTTGGGCATGTCCGCGAGATCGGGATTGCGGGACATGTGGTCCGTGCATTGCGCGTCACCTATGTCGGGGAACTCGGCTGGGAGTTGCATGTGCCGATTGCCGCGACCGGCGAAGTTTTCGATGCGCTGATGGAAGCCGGCAGGCCCTACGGCATCCGCCCGACCGGCTACCGCGCCATTGAGTCGCTGCGTCTGGAAAAGGGCTATCGCGCCTGGGGCTCCGACATCACGCCAAACGATACACCGTTCGAGGCGGGGCTCGGCTGGGCAGTGAAGCTGAAGAAGGATGTCGATTTCGTCGGGCGTTCAGCGCTGCTGGCGAAGCAGGGTCAGCCCCTCGTGAAGTCCCTTGCCTGCTTCACCGTGGACGATCCGTCTGTCGTCCTTCTCGGCCGCGAAACCATCCTGCGCGATGGTGAGCCCGTGGGTTATCTGACGAGCGGTGGCTATGGTTACACGCTGGCCAGGAACATCGGCTTTGGCTATGTCCGCAAGGCGTCAGGCCTTGATGAGGCATGGCTGAAGGCCGGCCGTTACGAGCTTGTCGTGGCGATGGAGACGGTGCCTGCAGAATTGCATCTCGGGCCGCTATACGATCCGGCGATGCTGCGCATCAAGGCTTGAAAGTTGGGCCACGCCTCCGTCTATGTGAGGCGTGGCAAATATGTCAGCTTTCCGAACGATCGTTCGTTGGTAACCTATTTATGAATCGATTTTAACTTTTCAGCCCGGTGAGGCATGCTTATCTGGACGCGGTCTTTCGCGTTGGGGGAAGGGCAGGCTGTCTCGCCTCGTTGCGGTGGATGACGTTTTCCGCAGGTTTTTTGCGGGGATGCGTGTGCTTGTCAATTTTGGGGCTTTTCTGGGCCGCGAACAGCATAGTAAGTCAACAGAAGTAATTTGTAGGTAACCAACCAGAGTGCCCCTTCTCATGAAACCGACTCTCTACACCGCAGCGCCGCTGGCGATGATGTTGATCCTCTCGGGCTGCATGGTTGGCCCGGACATGCAGGCGCCCGAAACGCCTATGCCTGCAAAGTTCTCCGAGGGTGGCAAGAACAGCAATGGCGATGTCACCACCGCGGCCTGGTGGACGGCCTTTTCCGATCCGCGGCTGAACCAACTGGTTGGCGACGGCATGTCGAAGAATCTGACCGTGCTGCAGGCCCTGGAAGCCATCGAGCAGGCTCGGCAGGGCGTGGATATTGCCGGGGCGGGATCGTTGCCGAGCATCACCGCCGGTGCATCTGAGACGCTGAGCAAAACCAACGGTGTGACGGCAACGGCGCAACGCTCGACCACGAGCGGCACGCTTTCCGCATCCTGGCTGCTTGATCTCTTTGGTCAGTATCGCCGCGCCAAGGAAAGTGCGAATGCCACGTTGGACGCGTCCTTTGCCGGCGCGGATGTCGCGCGGCTGACTGTTATCTCCAACGTCGCGACCTATTATGTCAACGCGCGCTACTATCAGGAGCTTCTAGCGATCGCGCGGGAAAATCTGAAGTCCCGCCGCGACACGCTGGATCTGACAAAGGCGCAGCTTGAGGCGGGCGCGGCCTCGCGCCTCGACGTCGTACAGGCGGAAGGTCTGGTAAACTCGACGCTTTCGGACATTCCGGGGCTGGAAACCAGTTTCCGCCAACAGGTGAACCACCTGTCCACGCTTCTGGGCGAGCCCGCGCCGACGTTGCTGGCCGACCTGCAGCGTAGCCGTCCGCAGCCGGTGGCCCGCGACAGGATCAAGGCCGGCATTCCCGCAGACCTCATTCGCAATCGTCCGGACATCCGCAGGTCCGAGCGGCAGCTGGCAGCCGCCGTTGCCAATATCGGCGTCGCCGAAGCCAAGCTTTATCCGAGTATTCAGCTCAGCGGATCGATCTCGCCGCTTTACGTTGCCTCGTCTCCGCTGACGGGCGGCGGTGCATCCTGGTCCTTCGGGCCGACGCTGACCCTGCCGATCTTCGATGGGGGTGCGCTTCGGGCCAACGTGAAGAGCTCGGAATCCGCGGCGCGTTCTGCTTATCTGGCCTGGAAGGCCTCGGTTCTGCAGGCTGTCGAGGACACCGAAAACGCGATGGTCGCCTATAACCGCGACCGTGCAACCGTTTCCGCACTTCGCGCCTCCGTGAAGAACTATCAGGAGGCGCTCAGCCTCTCGATGACGAACTACAAGAACGGCGCGTCGTCGCTGCTCGATGTTCTCGATGCGCAGCGTTCCGTCGCCACCGCACAGCAGAGCCTTGCGGCGGCGATCCGCCAGACGGCGCTCGATTATATCGCGCTCAACGTCGCCGTCGGTGGCGGCTATGCCGTCGGCCAGGGCAAGGCCGGCGAGTAAATCGCCGAAGACAGAAAAGCCCGCCGACGTTGCATCGTCGGCGGGCTTTTTCTTTTATGGGTCGGGCCGAAAACGGTTCAGCCGAATTTCCGCGCCGTCCATGTGCTGAACGCGCTGGAGATGGCGGTGATGAATGCGCCCCACGCCAGGTCTGCGAGTGTGACGGAGAGTGGCCAATCGCGCATCGTGGCCATGTTCGTCAGATCATACGTTGCGTAGGCCACCAGGCCAAACAGTGCGCCCTGTCTGGCAGCGTTCAGAACGCTGTCTTTCGCGACTGCCGGCAACACGATGAAATGCACAACGCCGCCGAGATAGATCACGTAGAAGAACGCTGCGGCGATAAAGTCCGGCTTCGGCGCGAGCAGGTGTCCGATCGTCGCCTTGTAGAAATCGACTGCGACCACGCCGAGCCAGATCGAGTCGATCGCCAGGAAGGCAATCGCCAGGCTGGCAAATGCGATCAATGCCTTGCGCATGGTTGTGAACCCTTTGGAAGAGGTCTGTTTCAGATGCCCAGCAACGGCTGGATCATCCGCACGATGCGGCTCTTGAATTTCAGCGGTGCGTCGGTCACGGCAAGACAGATGCAGTCCTCGCCCGGATCGGCGATCGGCTGATGGTCCACCGTCTCGTCGGTTTCCTCGAAGTCACCGGGGCCGAACCGTCCACTGATATCGCTGAAGCTGCCCTTGAGCACGAGCGTAAGTTCGCGCCCGCCATGTGTATGTTCCGGGACCGGCTTGCCGGCGGGAATACGCAGGAGCCTCACCGAAATATCCTGATCCGACGTCTTGATCGGATAATGATAGGCCCCGAGGCCCAGCGGTTTCCACTTCACCGCGTCTACGTCTCCTCCGATATAGGATCTGAGAGGCTCGGGCAGGGAAACATTTTTGCCGCTGGGACGTTTTGCAGGAGCGATAACAGAGGAGGCAGATGCTGCACTATCGAGACGCGCGCGCATGGCTTCCCAAGAAAAATCCTCTGTAGGCCCGCTGGCAGGTTCGATTTCGATGGCCTCGAGCATCATTCCGCCGGCGGCTTCCATGGCGGAAAGACGCTTGCGGCAGGCGGGGCAAAGGGCCAGGTGCGTTGCAACCGCAATGCTCCAGCCTTCCTCCAGTGCGCCATTGGCGTAGTCGAACAGAAGTTCGTCGCTGATGTGATGGGTGATGTTCATGCGGCATCTCCCAGAATTTCGCGTAGACGGGAGAAGGCAAGGCGAATGCGCGACTTCACCGTGCCCAAGGGCAGGTTCGTGCGCTCTGCGATCGCGCTATGGGAAATCTCTTCGTAAAAGGACATGCGCAACAAGTCCGCCTGCTCGGGCGGCAACTTGATCAATGCCCCACGAAGCCGTTCCGCTTCCTGGCCCGATTCGTAGACATGATCTGCCGCAGGCTCCGGATCCGGCACGAAGGCGGGATCGTTGGGATCGAATTCCGGTCGGTTTGTCTTGCGGAACGCATCGATGCGCACATTGCGCGCGACGGTAAATACCCAACTCGACACCGATCCGCGCGCAGGATCGAACAGTGCCGCCTTGTTCCAGATCATCATCATTGTTTCTTGCATCAGTTCTTCAGCCTGCTGGCGATTGCCACCCCGCTTCAGCATGAAGGCCCGGATTTTCGGACCGAAATGCCGAAACAAAATCTCGAACGCCTGAACATCTTTTCCGGCGCCGACGGCGAGCAAGCATGCTGAAAGTTCTTCCTTGTCCGGTTCTTTCACAGTCTTTTCCAACTTGCGGACGCGAACCTTTGCAGAAATCACGCCAGTGTTCTCCGCCGGCCAGGATGGCTGAAGGCGGATGTCTCTCAATGCAATCGTCGAAGCAACTGTTTCCATGCCAGTACTTACGCGGACACATCACGAGCGGATCACAGCATCAAAGAAATTTCGCCTCATTTCAATCCGGTTTTGACTATCAAGCGTAATCAGAACAAACGAAAGGAACAATTGATGCTCAACACGGTGAAACCACAAAAGCCGCAGGGAAATCGTCATGTTGCCGTAATCGGCAGCGGGATTTCCGGTCTGAGTGCTGCCTGGCTCGTGGGTCAGCATTGTCGGGTTACCTTGATCGAGGCGGACAATCGTTTGGGCGGCCACTCGAATACCGTGGATGTCATGACGGAAAACGGACCTGTTCCTGTAGACACGGGCTTCATTGTCTATAACGAGTGGAACTATCCCAATCTCGTCCGGCTTTTCCAGACAATCGGCGTGAAGACGGAGGTCTCGGACATGTCGTTTTCGGCGTCCATCAACAACGGGTCGTTCGAATATTCCGGCACGAGCTTCCTGTCGATGATCGGTCAGAAGACGAATATCATCCGACTTCGCTTCTGGCAGATGGTGGGGGACATCCTGCGATTCTATCGCGAGGCGCCTGCCGCAGCCAAGCGCGCCGAGGCACGAGAAATGACGCTCGGCGAGTTTCTGGACCGTGAGGGCTATTCCAAGAGCTTCGTGGACAACCACATCCTTCCGATGGGGGCTGCGATCTGGTCGACGACCGCGCGGGAAATGCGGTCCTACCCTCTCGTCGCCTTCATCCGCTTCTTCGAAAGTCATGGCCTGCTTTCGATCCTCAATCGGCCGGTCTGGCGGACGGTCAGCGGTGGTAGCCGGCAATATGTTCAGCGCATCCTGGCGGATTTCGATGGCGAGGTTCGGCTCAATTCACCCGTCCGCTCCGTCCGTCGCTCGGCGGAGGGCGTGCTCGTGGATTGCGGGCAGGGGCCAGAACTGTTCGACGATGTCATCATCGCCACACATGGCGATCAGGCCCTGGCCATGCGCGTCGATGCAAGCGAACGGGAGCGTTCGCTTCTGAGCGCGTTCAAGTATACGCACAACACGGCTGTGCTTCACGGCGATCCAGGGCTCATGCCAAAGCGCAAGCGTGTGTGGTCGAGCTGGAACTATATTGGCGAGCGCAACGGCACTCCCGACGAACAGCTTTGTGTCACCTACTGGATGAACAAGCTTCAGAACTTGCCGACGAAGGACCCGATCTTCGTAACGCTGAACCCGTGCCGTTCCGTGAAGGCCGAGAAGGTCCACGCGTCGTTCGACTACACGCATCCTCTGTTTGACACGGCCGCCCTTGAAGCGCAGAAGCGACTTTGGTCGATCCAGGGGCGCGGCGGGATCTGGTATTGCGGCGCGCATTTCGGCAGCGGCTTCCACGAAGACGGCCTGCAGTCCGGGCTGGCCGTGGCCGAAAGCCTGACCGGTGCGAAGCGCCCGTGGCAGGTTGCGGGCGAGTCCGCGCGTATCCATCTCGTGGAGACCCTGGCGGCCGCAGAATGAGCTTTCGATCCGCCATTTATGAAGGGCATGTCGTGCACCGGCGCTTTGCGCCGAAGACGCACACCCTCAACTATCGCGTCTTCTCGCTGCTGATCGATCTGGACGAGCTGGAGCAATTGAACTCGAAACTGAGATTGTTCGGTATTGATCGCTTCGCCCTGTTCAGTTTCTTCAACAAGGACCACGGCAATCTGAAGCCGGGGGGCAGCTTGAAGGCCTGGGCGCTGGCGCATGTTGCCGAGGCCGGTTTCGACACGGAGGGCATGCGCGTCGAGGTTCTGTGCTATCCGCGTATCTTTGGCTACACGTTCAATCCGCTGACGGTGTATTTCTGCTATGCGCCGGATGGTGCGCTCAAAGCCGTGCTTTACGAAGTCTGCAACACGTTCCACGAACGCCATACCTACATCATCCCGACATCGGCCGAAGAGGGGCCCGTGCGGCATAGTTGCGCGAAGACATTTTATGTTTCGCCATTCATGCCGATGGACTGCGAATATCATTTCGATATACTCAAGCCGCAAGACAGAACCGCGATCAGGATTACGGAAACCGGACCTGACGGAAAGATGTTGTTCGCCTCCTTCGCCGGGGATAGACGGCCAATGACGGATCGCAATCTGTTTCGCGCATTCGTGAAATACCCGCTCATGACCATGAAGGTCACGGCTGCCATACACATTGAAGCCGTGCGCCTGTGGATCAAGGGCCTGAAAATCCATCGGCACAGTCCTGCGGAAAAGGTCGTTGACAGTTCGCTCGTCGGTGCCGCTAAGCCGGGGGAATAGAGCATGTCCGAATTCGTGTCTTCCTCAACCCAAACCCAGTCCAGGCGGCTTTCCTTCTGGGAGCGCGCCGTTTGCCGCATGGCGGACCGGATCGAGACCGGAAGCCTAACGCTGACATTTCCGAAGGGCGGCTTCTACAGCGTACATCGTGGCAACGAAGGTACGTCGGCGCAACTTTTCCTGAAGAATCCACGTCCGATCTGGCGGCTCGCGACGTCGGGTGACCTTGGCTTTGCCCGGTCCTATATCGACGGCGACTGGGACAGTCCGGATATCGGCGCGCTGATGAAACTGGCGCTTGAGAACGAGAAAGCCCTTTCGCCGGTAACCCGCACATCGGCCGTCTGGGGCAAGCTTGCCTATCTCAAGCATCGGTTCCGGTCCAATACGAAGCGTGGCAGCCGCAAGAATATCGCCTATCATTACGACCTCGGGAACGAGTTCTACAGCCTGTGGCTTGACGAGACGATGACCTATTCGTCTGCCTTCTACCAGCATCCGGAGGCCTCGCTGGCCGAGGCTCAGAAGGCGAAATACGATCGCATCATCAAGGAACTGGAGATTGGCCCGGGCGACCGTGTGCTGGAAATCGGCTGCGGCTGGGGCGGGTTTGCGGAATATGCCGCGTCCACCACCGGCTGCCATGTGACCGGTATTACGCTGTCCTCCGAGCAGGCGAAATTCGCTACAGAGCGCCTGGCCAAGGCCGGACTTGCCGACCGGACCGAGATTCGCATCGAGGATTACCGCGATACGAAGGGCAGCTACGACCGCATCGTCTCGATCGAAATGTTCGAGGCGGTGGGCGAGGAAAACTGGCCACGCTATTTCGAGACGATCCGTGATCGGCTGAAGTCGGGCGGTCGAGCGATGATCCAGACGATCACCATCGAGGATGACCGCTTCGACGACTATCGACGCAACGCGGACTATATCCAGACCTATATCTTCCCTGGTGGCATGCTGCCGTCCTTCTCGACCTTCCGCGACGCGGCACACAATGCCGGGCTTGCGGTGAAGGACTGGGCTGCCTTCGGCACGCACTATGCCAAGACGCTGATGGTCTGGGACAAGGATTTCTCGGCCAATTGGGAGCGCATCCGCGACATGGGCTTCGACGAACGCTTCAAGCGGATGTGGCGCTATTACCTGCACTATTGCGCCGCCGGCTTCAGTGTCGGCAGCATCGATGTGATGCAGGTGAAGATCGCGAAGAACTGAGCGGCCGAAAGGCCGCTCAATCGCCTCAGAGCCCGCGCGCGATCACTAGTCGCTGCACTTCGCTCGTGCCTTCGTAAATCTGGCAGATGCGCACGTCGCGATAGATGCGTTCCACCGGATAATCCGACAGATAGCCATAGCCGCCGTGAATCTGTATGGCGTCGGAGCAGACCTTCTCGGCCATTTCCGAGGCGAAGAGCTTGGCCATGGAGGCTTCCGTCAGGCAGGGCTTGCCGGCGTCCTTCAGGCTTGCCGCATGTAGAACCATGTGGCGCGCAGCCTCGATCTGCATCGCCATGTCGGCGAGCTTGAAGGCAATCGCCTGCTGCTCGATGATCGGCTTGCCGAAGGCCTTGCGTTCATGCGCATAGACACGCGCCGCTTCGAAGGCTGAGCGGGCCATGCCGACGGCCTGCGAAGCAATGCCGATGCGGCCGCCTTCGAGATTGGCGAGCGCAATCTTGTAGCCTTCACCTTCTTCGCCAAGGCGGTTTTCAACGGGCACGCGCATGCCGTCAAAGGCGAGCGCGCAGGTGTCGGAGGAGTGCAGACCGAGCTTCTTCTCGACCGTCACCACCTTGTAGCCGGGTGTGTCGGTGGGCACGATGAAGGCGGAGATGCCCTTCTTGCCGGCCGACGGATCGGTGACGGCGAAGACGATGATCATGTTGCCGTTCTTGCCCGACGTGATGAACTGCTTGGCCCCGTCGATGACATAATGATCGCCCTCGCGCCGCGCCTTGGTGCGGATGGCGGAGGCATCCGACCCGGCCTGCGGCTCGGTCAGCGCAAATCCGCCGATCCATTCGCCACTGGCAAGCTTCGGCAGGAAGCGCGCCTTCTGCTCCTCCGTGCCGAAACGCAGGATGGGCACGCAGCCGACGGAGGAATGCACCGACATGATGGTCGAGCAGGCGCCATCGGCGGCGGCAATTTCTTCCAGCGCCAGCGCATAGGCGACCGTGCCGAGGTCCGACCCGCCATAGGCTTCGGGCACCAACATGCCGAGAAAGCCGAGTTGGCCCATTTCGTTGAGTTCCTCGCGCGGGAAGCGGGACGTCAAGTCGCGTTCGGCGGCGCCCGGAGCAAGGCGCTCCTGCGCAAAGTCGCGGACCGCATCCCGGATCTGTTCGGTCGTTTCGTCGAGGATCATCAGGACATCCTTTCGATCGCCACGGCAGTCGCTTCACCGCCGCCGATGCAGATGGACGCAATGCCGCGTTTCAGGCCGTGGGTCTGAAGGGCTGCGAGCAGCGTGACCATGATGCGTGCGCCGGAGGCACCGATCGGGTGGCCGAGCGCGCAGGCGCCGCCATGGATGTTCACCTTGTCATGCGGCAGGCCGAGTTCGCGCATGGAGGCCATGGCGACGACCGCAAAGGCCTCGTTGATCTCGAACAGATCGACATCGGCGAGCGCCCAGCCGGTCTTGTCGGAGAGCTTGCGCATGGCGTGGATCGGCGCGGTCGGGAAGAGGTTCGGTTCATGCGCGTGGCTGGCATGGCCGATGATGGCGGCGAGCGGCTTGAGGCCACGCTTCTCAGCTTCCGAGCGGCGCATCAGCACCAGCGCCGCCGCCCCGTCCGAGATGGAGGAGGAATTGGCGGCCGTCACCGTGCCGTCCTTGCGGAAGGCGGGCTTCAGCGTCGGGATCTTGTCGATCTGCGCCTTGCCGGGCTGTTCGTCGATGGAAACCTCGACGTCGCCCTTGCGCCCCTTCACGGTCACGGCTGCGATCTCGCCGGCGAAATGACCATTGGCGATCGCCTTCTGCGCGCGCTCCAGCGAGGCGATCGCATAGGCGTCCTGTTCTGCACGGGTGAACTGGAAGGCCTCGGCGCAATCCTCGGCAAACGTGCCCATCAGGCGGCCCTTGTCGTAGGCGTCTTCGAGACCGTCCATGAACATGTGATCGATGATCTGGCCGTGGCCCATGCGATAGCCGCCGCGCGCCTTGGGCAGCAGATAGGGCGCATTGGTCATGCTCTCCATGCCACCGGCGACCACGATATTCGCGCTGCCCGCGAGGATCGTGTCATGCGCCATCATCGCGGCCTTCATGCCCGAGCCGCACATCTTGTTGACGGTGGTTGCAACAGTGGAGAGCGGCAGGCCGGCACCGAGCGCTGCCTGTCGCGCCGGGGCCTGACCCTGGCCGGCGGGAAGCACGCAGCCGAAGATCACCTCTTCGATCTGATCGGCGGACAAGCCCGCGCGCGAAGCGGCTGCGGAAATCGCCACCGCGCCGAGTTCGCTGGCGGTGGCACCGGACAGATCGCCCTGGAAGCCGCCCATGGGCGTGCGGGCCATGCCGGCGATGACGATGGGATCGGACTGCGTCATGGGGTTGCTCCTTTGTCTTCGCTCAGCGCGGCGCCATGCGGATGGCGCCGTCGAGGCGGATGACTTCGCCGTTCAGCATCTGGTTCTCGATGATGTGGCGCACCAGCGAGGCGAATTCGTCGGCGCGGCCGAGGCGCGAAGGGAAGGGGACGGACGCGCCGAGCGAATCCTGCACCTCCTGCGGCATGGCAAACAGCATCGGCGTCCCGAAAATGCCGGGTGCGATGGCGAGAACGCGGATGCCGGAACGCGCCAGTTCCCGCGCTGCCGGCAGCGTCATGGCGGCCACGCCACCCTTGGAGGCCGAATAGGCGGCCTGGCCGATCTGGCCGTCGAAGGCAGCGACGGAGGCAGTGTTGATGATCACGCCGCGCTCGCCACTCTCGCCCGGCTCGTTGCCGGCCATGGCTTCGGCGGCCAGACGCAGCATGTTGAATGTTCCGATAAGGTTGATCGAGACAGTTCGCGCAAAGCTTTCAAGCTTGTGCGGACCATCGCGACCAACAATGCGCTCGCCCGGCGCGACGCCCGCGCAATTGACGAGACCGTCGATGCGGCCGAAGGCGGCCCTGGCGGTCGCGACCGCCGCCTTGCCGTCTTCCTCGCTGGTGACGTCGGTGCGCAATGCCCGGACGGCATCGCCGAACTCAGCTTCCATTGCCTTCAGCGCATCGGCGTTGAGGTCGAGAAGCATGGCTTTGCCGCCAGCCTCGACGATCATCTTCGCGACACCGGCGCCAAGCCCGGAAGCGGCACCCGTCACGAGAAATACGCGGTCCTTGATTTGCATGTGATCTCAATCCCTTGGGTCTTGGGGTTTAATTTTTGGCCTGCTTCTCGACTTCCGCCTTGCGCAGGATGAAGCGCTGGATCTTGCCACTCGGCGTCTTCGGCAGTTCGGTCACGAAGTCCACGAGCCGCGGATAGGCATGTGCCGAAAGCTGCTTACGCACATGCTGCTGCAGCTCTTCTGCCAGTTGCGGCGTGCCTTCATAGCCCTTGGCGAGGATCACGAAAGCCTTGACGAGTTCGGTGCGCTCCGGATCCGGAACACCGACAACGGCGGCCTCGATGACAGCCGGATGCTCGATCAGCGCGCTTTCGACGTCGAAAGGTCCGATCCGATAGCCCGACGATGTGATGACATCGTCCGAGCGGCCGATGAAGCTGATCGACCCGTCCGGTTCGAATTCGACGCTGTCGCCGGTGCTGTAATAGCCGTTGGCGATCGAGGGCGTGTCCTTCCTGTAGTAACCCGTGAACCACATGAGCGGCGAGTGTTTGATGTCGACCGCCAGCATGCCGGGCTGGTTGGGCCCGAGTTCCTTACCGGCCTCATCAAGCACGACCACACGATAGCCGGGCATGGCAAAGCCAGCTGAGCCGTGGCGGACAGGGTGTTCAAGCCCGTGGTGATTATTGACCACCATGCCGAGTTCCGTCTGGCCGTAATGGTCGTGGATCGGTGCGGCCAGATGGACCTCGAACCAGCGGATTATCTCCGGGTTCAGCGGTTCGCCGGCGCTGCTGACGACGCGGAGCTTGCCCTTGACGGGTTGGGCAGCCTCCTCACCGGCGGCGATCAGCAGGCGATAGGCGGTCGGCGAGCCGGCAAGGCTGGTGATGCCGAGGCGCTCGATGAGCTTGTAGGTGCTCTCTGCCGTGAAGCCGCCTTCATAAAAGGTGGTGGCCTGTCCCAGCAGGAGGGGACCGGTCACGGCATAATAGAGCCCGTAAGCCCAGCCCGGATCGGCAATGTTCCAGAAGACATCCGTTTCCTTCAATTCGACCGCGTCACTCATATAGGCGGCAAAGGAGAGGAGGGCGCGGATCGGTACGGGCACGCCCTTGGGCAGGCCGGTCGTGCCGGAGGTCGACATCATCATCATGAGGTCGTCGCCGTGGCGCATCACGGGTTCGAATTGATCGGAGCATTCGCTCAGCATCTTGCGAAGATCGATATCGCCGGCCGGCAGGGTCTCGCCTGGGGCAACCAGTGTCGCGACCTTGGGGCAATTGGGGACATCGGCAAGCTTGGCGCGGTTGGCGCTGTTGGTGGCAACCAGTTTGGTCGAACCGGTATTGAAACGTTGCTCGATGGCCTTGGGGCCGAAGGCCGTGAAAAGCGGCTGGTAGACCGCGCCGATGCGCCATGCGCCGAGAATGAAGCCGATCAGTTCCGGCACGCGCGGCAAGAGGCCTGCGACCACATCGCCGGCGACGATGCCTTCAGCCTGCAGCATGTTGGCGACGCGGGCGGACATGGCGCGCAGGTCTTCGAAGGTGAAGGTCTCCAGCCGCCCATCGGTTCCGATCCAGCGCAAAGCCAGCCGATTGTCGCCGCAATGGCGATCGCAGCATTCGACACAGGCATTGACGCTGCCCATGAGATCGCCTTCGAGGCGCGCAATGGCGTCCTCGATGCGGAAACTCGCGACCGCGTCTTCATAGCGCGGCCGCGTCGCTCGAATAGTCTTCTCTGACATCTGGGGCTCCTCACTCGTGCTCCCCGCCAAAAGGCGTCTCCTCGGGAGCTTTCTGCGATCATAACGCAGCACGACTTGCAAACAATGACAATCAGAAGCAGAATTTGTGAGCGGAAATGTCAATGGGGGCGATGCATGAAGAGCCGGATGATCGCGCCGGGTTTTGTCGAGGATGCGCTGGACAGTCTGCGCGTCAGGGGCATAGATCCCGCGCCGGTGCTGAGAAGCGTCGGGATCGACGCTGAAAGCTTTGGGCCGGTGTCGAACGAGCAGTACGGTGCGTTGTGGCTCGCCATCGCCACCCTTTCGGGCGATGAATTTTTCGGACTGGCCGCGCATCCCATGCGGCCCGGCGCCTTCCGGCTGCTCTGCTACACGGTGATCCACGCCGGTACGCTGGAGCGGGCGCTGAGACGGGCGTTGACCTTCCTGAACATTGTGCTGGACGATCCGAACGGGGAACTGCGGCAGGAAGGCGGGCTTGCCGAGATCATCCTGACGGACCAGTCCGGCCCACGCTCTGCCTTCACCTACCGCACCTACTGGCTGATCGTGCTCGGGATTGCCTGCTGGCTGATCGGGCGGCGCATTCCGCTGAGCCGGGTCGATTTCTCCTGCAGCGAACCCTTCAACCGGCAGGAATATCATCAGTTCTTCGGCGCGCCGGTGCATTTCGGTCAGAGACAGAGCCGCATGGCCTTTCGCGCCGATTATCTGAAACTGCCGATCATCCGTGATGAAAAGGCGCTGAAGGGCTTTCTGCGGGCGGCCCCCGCCAATATCCTCTTGCGCTACCGCCACGACCAAGGCTTTACGGCGGGCGTCCGCCATCGTCTGCGCGCGACCAGTCCTGACAGCTGGCCGGACTTCGAGGCGGTCGCCGCCGCCATGAAGTTGTCGCCCGCAACGCTGCGGCGGCGACTGAAGGCGGAGGGGCAGAGCTTTGCGGCGATCCGCGACGAGATCCGGCAGGCGGAGGCGCAACGGTTGCTTCGCGAGAGCACTGAAAGCGTTGCCCAGATCGCGACGGCGCTCGGTTATACCGAGCCAAGCGCCTTTCATCGGGCGTTCTTCAAATGGACCGGAATGACGCCACTGGCTTTCCGGCGCGGCGAGGGCGGGTTCTGATCAACCCGCCCTCCGTGCCTCATGACCTGCTTACCCGTGTGCGATCATGACATGGCGCACGACGGTGTAGTCTTCTAGCGCGTAGATCGACATGTCCTTGCCATAGCCGGATTGCTTCAGGCCGCCATGGGGCATTTCGTTGCAGAGCATGAAATGCGTGTTGACCCAGGTGCAGCCGTAGCGAAGGCCGGCGGTGGCGGCCATGGCCTTGGAGATGTCCTTGGTCCAGACGGAGGAGGCGAGGCCGTAGTCGGAGTCGTTGGCCCAGCCGATGACGTCGTCGTCATCGCCAAACGGCGTGACGGAAACGACCGGGCCGAAGACTTCGCGGCGGACGATTTCGTCCGATTGCAGCGCGCCGGCCACCACGGTGGGCTGATAGTAGAAGCCGGAACCATCGGGGATGGCGCCGCCGGCCGTGACTTCGACATGGCCGGTTTCGGCGGCGCGCTGGACGAAGCTTGCCACACGGTCGCGCTGGCGGCGCGAGATCAGCGGGCCGATTTCGTTCTCGCTGTCATCGGCCAGATTGTAGCGGATGGAGGAGACGGCGCTGCTGAGGTCGGCAACAAAGCGGTCATAGACCGACTTGTGCGCATAGATGCGGCAGGCGGCGGTGCAGTCCTGGCCGGCATTGTAAAAGCCGAAGGCACGAATGCCGGACACTGCCGCGTCTATATCGGCATCGCCATAGACGATGACCGGTGCCTTGCCGCCGAGTTCCAGATGCGTGCGCTTGACCGACTTGGAGGCTGCTTGCAGCACCTTCTTGCCCGTCGCGATATCGCCCGTGATCGAGACCATGTCGATGCCGGGATGGTTGATCAGCGTGTTGCCGACGCTCTCGCCGCGGCCGAGAATGACGTTGACCACGCCTTCCGGCAGGATATTGGCCAACAGCTTCGCCATCTTCAGCGCAGTCAGTGGCGTTTGCTCAGAGGGCTTGAAGACGACCGTGTTGCCGCCTGCAATGGCCGGTGCGAGCTTCCAGGCCATCATCATCAGCGGATAGTTCCACGGTGCAATCGAGCCGATGACGCCGACCGCGTCGCGGCGGATCATCGAGGTGAAGCCCGGCAGATATTCGCCGGCAATCGTGCCGTGCTGGTTGCGGATCGCGCCGGCGAAAAAGCGGAAGCAATCGACGATGGCCGGAATTTCGTCATTGCGCACCGCGTTGATCGGCTTGCCGCAATTCAGCGATTCCAGCGCTGCGAAGGCGTCCGCATCCGCCTCGATCGCGTCGGCGATCTTGAGGAGATAGGCCGAGCGTTCGGCGGGCGTCGTGCGCGACCAGCTGGAGAACGCGCCGCGCGCGGCGGTGACGGCGGCTTCGATCTGGGCTGGCGAGGCCTCGGGCAGGTGCAGGATGCTTTCTGCGCTGCGCGGGTTGAGGATGTTTTCTTCCTGCTCCTCACCCTTGATGAAGGAGGCGCCGATGAGCATTTCGGTTTCCATGATCGTTCCCTTTCCGTCTGTTATTTGCCGCTGCCGGCGGTCTCTGCGCCGTCGCGGGTGAGATAATAGGCCCCGAGAATGGGGATGAGCGTCACCAGCACGACCGCCATGGCAACCACATTGGTCACCGGCCGCTCATGCGGACGAATGAGTTCCTCCAGCATCCAGATCGGCAGCGTCTGCTGCTGGCCGGCCGTAAACGTCGTCACGATCACTTCGTCGAAGGAGAGCGCGAAGGCGAGCATGCCGCCCGCAAGAAGCGCCGTGCCGATATTCGGCAGGATGACATGCCGGAAGGTCTGGAAACCGTTGGCGCCGAGATCGTAGGAGGCTTCGACCAGCGAGGGCGACATGCGGCGGAAGCGGGCGACTGCGTTGTTATAGACCACGACGATGCAGAAGGTCGCGTGACCGAGGACAATGGTCCAGAAGGAGAAGGGGATATTCATCATCCCGAAGGCGGAGCGCAGCGCAATACCGGTGACGATGCCGGGAAGCGCGATCGGCAGGATGACCAGCAGCGTGATCGCCTCCTGCCCGAAGAAGCGGGCGCGGGAGAGGGCTGCGGCGCAGAGCGTGCCGAGGATGAGTGCGAACGCGGTGGCGATGGCCGCGACCTGCAGCGAGAGCGTCAGCGCCTGCCAGACATCCGGCCGCGCCCAGGTGACGGCGAGCCAGCGCGTGGTAAAGCCCGGCGGCGGCCACTGGAAACTCTTGTCTTCCGTTGTGAAGGCATAGGCGAAGATCAGCAGCAGCGGTAGATGCAGGAAGAGCAGGCCGCCGGTGGCCGCGAGCGTTAGCGGGAAGGGCGCGCGGTTGTGCTTGTCAGAGTGCATCGAAGGCTCCCTGTTTCTTGGCGCCCCAGAGATAGAAGGCCATGATGACGACGGGAACGACGGAGAAGGCGGCGGCGAGCGGAATGTTGCCGGCCGTGCCCTGCTGCGTATAGACCGCTTGGCCGATGAAGAGGCGCGACGTGCCGATGATGCCCGGAATGATATAGTCGCCCAGCGTCAGCGAGAAGGTGAAGATGGAGCCGGCGGCGACGCCTGGCATGGCGAGCGGCAGGAGGACATGGCGGAAGGTCTTGCCCGGTCCGCCGCCAAGATCGTAGGAGGCCTCGATCAGGTTCGACGGCACGCGTTCCAGCGAAGCCTGGATCGGCAGGATCATGTAGGGCAGCCAGATATAGACGAAGACGAGGAAGGTGCCGGTCGCGCTCACCGAGAGCGAGTTGCCGCCGACGACGGGCAGCGACAGCCACGCATCCAGCAGCCAGCCGAGATGCAGCCCATCTGCCGCCCAACTGATGATGCCTTCCTTGGAGAGGATCATCTTCCAGGCATAGATCTTGACCAGATAGCTCGACCAGAGCGGCAGCATGACGCCGAGATAGAAGAAGGCCTTCCACCGGCCCTTCGCATATCGAGCGGCATAATAGGCGATGGGGAAGGCGAGGATGGCCGAGGCGATCGTCACCAGCGCCGCCATGGTGACGGTGCGCTTGATGATATCGAAATTGGCGGGGCTCAGCAGTTCCGCATAGGTGGAGAGCGTCAGCTCGTAGGTCACCTGCGCGGTGAAGTCGTCGAAAGAGAAGAAGCTCTGCGCGAGAAGCGCTGCGAGCGAGCCGACATAGACGACGCCGAGCCAGAGAAGGGGCGGCGCGAGCAGGAGCAGAAGCAGCAGGCGCGGTGAGCGCCAGAGCGCCGCCGAGAGCCGGGAGGCCAGGCTGTCAGGCGCGGAATTCGTCGGTGAGACGCTGGCTGTCATGCCGCATCCTCCAGCGGGTTCAGCGCCTCGGGTGCAAAATGGAGCGTCAGGCTGGTTCCCTCTGCGGGAAGCGGTTCACCGGCGGGAAGGTTCGCATGGATCGTGGTGTCGGCGACCTTCAACGCGATGCGGCGCACGGCGCCCATGAAGCTCGAGGCTTCGATCGTCCCGGTGAGCGACAGGCGGCCATTGCCAGGATCCACCGTGAAGGCCTCAGGCCGAAGGCTTGTCCACCGCCTGTCACCTGACAGGCTCTCGCTGAGCGAGGGTGACAGGATGTTGGAGGAGCCGACGAAATCGGCGACGAAGCGGGTCTTGGGGCGGTTGTAGATGTCTTCGGGCGCGCCGGACTGCACGATGCGGCCTTCGTTGAAGACGGCGACGCGGTCGGCCATGGAGAGCGCCTCGCCCTGATCGTGGGTGACGAGCACGAAGGTGATGCCGAGGCGTTTCTGAAGACCCTTCAGTTCCTCCTGCATCGCCTCGCGCAGTTTGAGATCGAGCGCGCCGAGCGGTTCGTCGAGCAGTAGCACGCTCGGCTTGTTGACCAGCGCGCGGGCCAACGCCACGCGCTGGCGTTGGCCACCGGAGAGTTGTCCGGTTCGCCGCGCGCCGTAGCCGCCAAGCTTGACGAGTTCGAGCGCCTCTTCCGCTGCCCTGTGGCGGGCCGCCTTGTCGACGCCGCGCACCATGAGGCCATAGGCGACATTGTCGAGGATCGTCATATGCGGGAAGAGAGCATAGTCCTGGAATACGGTGTTTACGTGGCGTTTCCAGGGTGGGACGCCGTTGGCACTCTGGCCCAGAATGGAGATTTCGCCGCCATCCGGCTGCTCGAAACCGGCGATCAGCCGCAGGCAGGTCGTCTTGCCGGAACCCGACGGCCCGAGCATCGCGAAGAACTCGCCCTCGGCGATCTCAAGATCGACACTGTCCACTGCCTTCACCGCGCCGAAATGGCGCGACACGGAGCGGAAGGTTACGGCTGCGGTCATGGGGTGGTCTCCGGTATGCGCCAGTCTTAAGGCACAGCGATATCATGCGGCCGTTCGAGCGGCCGTTTCAACTCTTTCAGGGGAGAAATGGGGGCAGGCGAAAACCTGCCCCGGAACGTGAGGCTTACTGCCCGCCCATCACGGCGATATAGTCGCTGACCCACTTGGAATACGGCACGCAGGTGCCCTGTTCGCACTTGGCGGTCGGCGTTTTCCAGAAGGAGATCTTGTCGAAATTGTCGAAGCCGTTGGTCGCGCAGCCGCCCTCGCCGAGCAGCTCATTGCCCTTGCAGGCAGCCGGTACGGCCGGAACCGAGCCGAACCAGGCGGCGACGTCGCCCTGCACCTTGGCGTCCAGCGAGTGGTTGAGCCACATATAGGCGCAGTTCGGATGCTTGGCGTCGACATGCATCATCGTCGTGTCGGCCCAGCCGGTGGCGCCTTCCTTCGGAATGGTGGACGCAATCGGCTGCTTGGCGGCCTGCAGCAGGTTGACCTGATAGGGCCACGAGCCCGATGCGACGACGCCCTCGTTCTTGAAGTCGTCGGTCTGGACGGTCGCGTCATGCCAGTAGCGGCCGACAAGCGAGCGCTGGCCCTTCAACAGCTCGATGGCTGCGGCATACTGCTTTTCATTGAGCTGATAGGGGTCCTTGATGCCGAGTTCGGGCTTGGCGGTCTTCAGGAAAAGGGCGGCGTCGGCGATGTAGATCGGACCGTCATAGGCCTGAACGCGGCCCTTGTTCGACTTGCCGTCGGGCAGGGTCATTTCCTTGAAGACGACTTCCCAGCTTTCCGGGGCTTTGTCGCCAAAAGCCTTGGTGTTGTACATCAGCACATTCGGGCCCCACTGATAGGGCGTGCCGTAATGCTTGCCGTCGACCGTGTGCCACGGCGCGTCCTGCAGGCGCTTGTCCACGGCAGACCAGTTCTTAATCAGGCTGGTGTTGATCGGCTGCACCTTCTTGCCGGCCACGAGGCGGAGCGAGGCATCGCCCGAGGCGGTCACGAGGTCGAAGCCGCCCTGGTTCATCAGCGTCACCATTTCGTCGGACGTGGCGGCGGTCTTCACATTGACCTTGCACCCGGTTTCCTTCTCGAAGCCGGTGACCCAGTCGTAGGCCTTGTCGCTTTCGCCGCGCTCGATATAGCCGGCCCAGGCGACAATGTTCACTTCGCCTTCGCCCTTGCCGATTTCCTTCATCTCCGCCGAAAAGGCGGGCAGGGTGGAGCCGAGAACGAGGGTAAGCGCAGTCGTGATGTTCAGAATGGACTTCATGATGTTCCCCTTAGCGGTGAGTGCCCGGATATTTCCGTTATGCGATGAGGGGATGATATGCGTAGACCGAGCCTTCGCAATTTCTTTTATCAGAAATCCGGTATCGGAAATTCCGATAGGTCGACCTTCAGCGCAGCCGGGGCGTACGTTGCGCCTGCGCGAGCGCGATGAAATTCTTGAGAGGAGCCGAGAGACTGAGGCCCCGGCGCCAGACAAGCCCGACATGGATAGCGGGAAGGGAGGCGGAAACATCACGCGCTTCGATGCGGTCGCCTTCCAGCGACCACGGGCGGTAGATCATGTCCGGCAGGATGGCGACGCCGGCTCCGGTGGCCACGAGGGAACGCACGGCCTCCACCGAGCGGGTGCGGAAGGCGACCCGGGGCCGGGCGCCGAAGACGCCGAGAAGCTTGCGCGTTGCCTCCTCGATCTCATCCGTCGTCAGCATGATCAGGGGCTGCTCGGCAATGTCCTCCACCGTGATGGATTCTCGCGAGGCAAGATCGTGGCCGGCCGGTAGCCAGAGGCTGAAGGGGGACATTTCCAGCGTTTCCACTTGCAGGGCCTGACGGTCGCGCAGGTTGTTGAGGAGGACCACGGCGACATCCAGTTCGCCGCCGATCAGCAGGTGTTCGAGATAGTTGCCGTCATCCTCGATGGTGCTGACCTCGACGCCCGGGAAGGCGCGGCGATAGCGGGCGAGCAGATCCGAAAGCACGTAGCCGGCGACGAGCGATGTGACGCCGAGCTGCAGCGAGCCTTTAAGCATTTCGGGATCGGAGTCGAAGACCTGTCTTGCTTCCGAAACGCTGGCGAGGATTTTCGTGGCGTGGCGAAGGAATTGATGCCCCTGCTGGGTGATCGCAAGACCGCGCGGATGGCGGTCGAACAGGATGACGCCGAGGTCCTGTTCCAGTTCCTTCACCGCTTCGGTGATGGAGGATTGCGAGATCGACATGACATGGGCAGCGCCCGATACGGTGCCTTGCTCAGCCACTGCAACGAAATACTGCAACTGTCTCAAAGTGAAGGCCAAATGCGATCTCCGGCGAATGTCCGCCCTCGGTCATAGCGCGCCGGCCTCTCAAGTGACAAGCGCCCGGCGACAAGCGTCTCAGCGCGGCAATGTTTTGTTGCCCATGCCGTGCCATAATCGACCGATATCGGATCAGGATCGATTCGCGGAGGTTCCCCCGTGCGCATGTCACGTTTTCTCTCTCTTTCGCTGCTTCTGGCTCTTGGTCTTTCTGCCTCGCCAGTCCTCTCTGCCGAAACGCCCGCCTGGCTCATGGCCCATGTGGGCGAGGGCGACGGGCAGATCGCGGCTCCCGTGCTCTTGAAGGCGCGGGCGCTCTATTATGAGAAGGTCAAGGAAGGCAAGGTCCACAACGGCTGCTACTTCGCCATGGATGCGACGCGTCCGAACACGCCGGCCGGGCGCTTCTATATCATCTGCGAAAGCCAGCAGGTGTTCCGGGTGATCGCGTCGGGGCACGGCAGCGGGCGTAACCTGCCGGGCGTCGCCAATTTCCAGAACGGGCGCGAGTGCGTGAAGAATTTCGGCAACGCAGCCGATTCCGACCTGACCATGGGCGGCTCCTACATCACCAGCGAGCTGAAGACCTCGTTCAAGGGCTACTATCGCGCGTCGGCAAGCCAGATCGGCATGCTGTCCCGCACCTTCGTGCAGTTCGACGGCGAAGGCGAGACGGCGAATGCCCGCAAGCGCGCCATCGGCGGTCATGCGGCGGTGACGATCAAGGGCGTGTGCATGCGCAAGGCGCCGGGCGACAGCCATGCCAACAAGGACGGCTATGTGCCCTTCGGCAATCTGGTCGATTATGCCGGCGGGCGCAGCAATGGCTGCACGAGCTGGAGCCCATCGGATGCCTCCACGATCATGAACATGGTGAAGGATTCGCCGACGACGGTTTACATCTATCCGGAAGCCTCCGTGGTGAAGGCGGTCGAGCAGGTGGAGAAAGCGGGCAAGAGCCCGGCGCAGGCTGGTATCTACTGGAACTCGTCCTGCATCAAGGCGATCGGAGCGCCGCATTACTGGTCGAAGGATGTGCTGGAGCCGCTCATCGTGCAGTATCGCCACGATCATCCCGGTCCGCCGCCGAAGCCGGTCCCGCTTTGCACGGGCGCGGATGCAACGCCGCTGCAGAAGCGGACGGCGCAGCGCTGAAAGTCGTCGCCGCTTGAAGCCTCAGTTGCAGATCTGGCGGAGCTTTTCCGGCTTCAGGATCTCGACCGAACGCAGGCTGTGCAGCTTGAGAATGCCGGCGGCCTTCAGCTTGGAAATGCTGCGCGAGACCGTCTCGATGGTCATGCCCAGATAGTCCCCGATATCGAGCCGCGTCATCGGGAGATCGATGCGGTCCGGATCGCCCTGGCGTTCGGCGAGATCGAGGAGGAAGGCGCCGAGCTTTTCCGTGGCGCACTGGCGGCCGACGACCAGAAGGTGCTGCTGGGCGCGAACCATGCCGCGCAGCGCCAGCGCCAGCATTTCCGGATTGATATTGCTGTTGGCGTGGGTGACGACCTTGCGAAGGCCCGTTTCGACGATAGCTTCAGCGAAGAAGCTGTGAATGCCTTCAGCCTCGAAGCCGAAAGTCTCTCCGGCAAAGTGGAAGGCCACGACCTGACGGCGCCCGTCGGCGAGAAGCCGATAGAGGCGAACCGCGCCGTAGCGGACTTCATACAGCGTGCCCGCCCGCTCGCCTTGGCCGTAGATTTCCTCGTCGGCGGAATAGGTGGTCAGCGCGCCGGGGCCATTGAGGATGCTGGCCGCGTGAATATGCGAGGCGGGAACCGGTTGAAAAGCATGAGTTTGTGCGAGAGCCTGCATGACGATCCACCTCTATCTGGATTGGGGCGTTTGACTGTGAGGTGACTATGCGGGATCGGATCGAGTTGCGAAATTCGGTTGTACCACTACGTAGTCATACGTAGGCCGGGCCCAGGGGGCGGGGCGGTGGCACGAAGCGGGCGACCGCAGCCAATACGTCTGCCCCGCTGAGCGGCTTGGTCAGGACCGTCATGGCGTCAGTGCGAGGCGCGGAAGCATGTTCCGAAAGGACGAGGGTTCGACCCTCGAAGCCGGACAGTCCGGCGGCAAGGATGCCCTGCTGCGGAATGGCCTTTTCGTCGGCGATGATGCAGAGCGAGTCCGGCAATGCCGCGCTGGCCGAGGCGACGGAGGCAAAAGTCGACACGCGATAGCCGTCGGCCTCCAGCGCAAAGGCAAGAGACCTGTTGAGTGCCTGATCCGGCACGATAACGACAATGGCGCGCGTCTTGGGCATGGGTTGGCACAATGATTTTGCCGAACATCCGGCTTCAATGGGCCTTTGTGCCGCAACCCGTTTGGATGCGCTTTGTCATATGTCAAAATTCATGCGGCGTGAAAGCCGGCAGCGAGCGCCATGCGCACCAGTTCCGGCAGGCTCTTGGCCGCCATCTTGGCCATCACGTTCGCGCGATGGACCTCGACAGTGCGGGGGCTGATGTCGAGATCGTAGGCGATCGCCTTGTTGGGAAGTCCGGCCACAACGGCGGAAAGAACCTGCCGTTCGCGTTCGCTGAGGCTGTCGATCCGCGCCTTGACCGTGTTGACGTCCTCGCCTTCGCTGGCGGCCGGTGTCAGCCCTTCCGCAGCGCGATGGATCGCCTCGATAATCAGCGTGTCGTCGAAGGGCTTCTCGATGAAATCGACAGCGCCGGCACGCATCGCCTCGACGGCCATGGGCACGTCGCCGTGGCCGGTGATGACGACGGGGCGGATGGCACCGTTGACGGTTGCGAGCTTGCGGATGAGGTCCACGCCGCTCATGTCGGGCATCCGAAGGTCGGTGATCAGCACCGCATCGCGCGCGCTGGGCGCAAAATCGAGGAATTCCGTGGCCGACTGATGCATGCGCACGGCAAAACCGTTCATGGTCAGCATGAAAGCGAGCGATTTGCGTACTGCTTCCTCGTCATCGACGATATGCACCGTGAAGTCAGTCTTCGACATTCGCGTCTTCCTCGTATTCCGGCAATGTAAATTCGAACGTTGCGCCGCCGCGCTCGTTAGAGGTCACCGCCATATGCCCGCCGTGGGCCTCGACGATACGTTTCGAGATGGAAAGACCTATCCCCATACCGCCCGGCTTGGTTGTCGTGAAGGGCTTGAAGAGCTGGGCGGAAATTTCCTCGGCAATCCCGGGCCCCGTATCGGCCACCGTGATGCTGATTTCTCCCGGTGCCGAACGTGTCGTGCGCACGACCAGTTCCTTGGTCGGCGAATCTTTCATCGCCTCGATCGCGTTGCGCATCAGGTTGATCAGCACCTGCTGGATCTGGACATGATCGACCATGACCAGTTCGGCATCCGAGGCAAAGTCGAAGACGGCGCGCACGCCCTTTTCGCGCGAACCCACAAGCGCCAGCGCGCCGGCTTCCTCGATGAGCTTGCGGATGTTGTACGCGTTCTTTTCCGTCTCGCCCTTGGTCACGAATTCGCGCAGGTGCCGGATGATCTGCCCGGCGCGCAGCGACTGCCGTCCGGCTTCGTCCAGAGCATCACGCATGCGGCCCGCAAGATCGTCATCCATGTCGCGCAGAAGCCGCGAGCAGCCGTGAACGTAGTTGGAAATCGCCGAGAGCGGCTGGTTGAGCTCATGCGCAAGCGTGGAGGCCATTTCACCCATTTCGTTGAGACGAGCAAGGCGGGCGAGCTCTCCCTGGATGGCCTGGAGGCGGGCTTCGGATTCCTCGCGCTCGGTGAGGTCGCGTATGAAGCCGGTGAAGTAACGCTTGCCCTCCGTATGCGTCTCGCCCACGGCCAGCTTCATCGGGAATGTCGAGCCGTCCTTGCGCTTGCCGACAACGACGCGGTCGATGCCGATGATGCGCCGCTCGCCGGTGCTGCGATAGCGGGCAATATAGCTGTCGTGTTCCGATTGATAGGGCTCCGGCATCAGGACGCGCAGGTTCTGTCCGATCGCCTCCTGTTCGCTATAGCCGAACTGCCGCACGGCGGCCGCATTGAAAGAGACGATGATGCCGTCCGGATTGGCCACAACGGCAGCGTCCGGGGCAGTATCCAGCACAGACTTCAGATGCGCGGCCTGTGCCGTCATTTCGGCCAGCGACCGGCGCCCGGCGCTACGGGTGCGCTGTAGAACTTCCGCGAGCAGCGAGATGGCGGCGACAAGCAAGGCGAAGGCCAGCGCAGGGCCCAGTGAAAAGGTGATGTCCGCCTGTTCATCCAGCAGGACGAGGGCCGCGAGTGACAGCAGGCCGGCAATCAGCACGGGACCGAAGCCTCCGATGGCAGCGGACGCAACCACAGGCATCGCCAGAATCACGGCGGCAAGCGAGTTGCTCATGCGTGTCTTGAAAACCAGACAGATGACGATCGCACAGGCAGCCGCCAGAATGGCGGCGGCATAGGCACGCTGGCGTCGCGACAGAAAAGCCCATACGGAGCCTCCTTGTCCGACAGCGCTATCGCTGAGCGTGGAACGCATGATCCCCTCAAGATGCAAGCTACGCGCCGACATGCCACTCAAAATTGATGTTTGTCAGCTATCGTGTTTTAGCATCCGATTTTGAAGGCTGTCCACGCATCTCAACGCACCTTGCAAATTTAACTTTGGATGAGCGGATTTAAGCGGTTACCCCACGTTCTCCGCAAACCGGTAGCCGACGCCGGGCTCGGTTCGAATGATGGTCGGGTCCGTCGGATTTCGTTCGATCTTCTGCCGTAACTGGCCGATGAAAACGCGCAGGTAATGCAGGTCTTCGCCATGCGCCGGACCCCAGACGGAGGTCAGCAGCATCTTGTGTGTCACCACGCGGCCGGCATGGCGGGAGAGCAGGACCAGAAGATCATATTCCTTCGGCGTCAGCTTGATGGCCGAGCCGTCGCGCGAGACGATCCGTCGCTGGGTGTCGATTTCCAGACCGTCGATGGTGAAATGCGTCGCTACCGTGCTTTCCTTGTTCTTCCGGCGCAGCGCCGTGCGGATGCGGGCGGTCAGTTCGCCGATGCCAAAGGGCTTTTCGACGTAGTCGTCCGCGCCGAGGTCGAGCGAGGCGATCTTCTCGCTTTCGCGGTCGCGGGCGGAGAGGATGATGATCGGGATGTCCGACCAGCCGCGCAATTGCGCCACGACCTCCTTGCCGTCCATGTCCGGCAGGCCGAGGTCGAGGATGACCACGTCGGGTGCAGCGGTGGCGACCGCCTTCAGCGCTTCCGCGCCGGTTGCGGCCTCCACCACATCGTAGCCGGCGGCGTTCAGCGCAGGTTTCAGGAAGCGCTGGATCTGCGGTTCGTCATCGACCACGAGGATACGGTCCAGACTCATGCATCGCTCCTGCCGGGGGCTTTGACCGGAAATCTCATGGTGATGCGGGTTCCCCGTTTCTTCAAGGCCGGGCTTTCCGCCCGGATCGTGCCACCCATCGCCTCGACGAAGCCGCGCGCGATGGAGAGGCCGAGCCCCGTTCCGGGCGCGCGTCCGTCCGACTTGCCGCGTCGATAGAACTTTTCGAAGACGCGTTCCAGCTCTTCCGGCGGAATGCCCTTGCCGAGATCGGTGACAGAGATGATTACCGCGTCGCCGTCGCGGCGGGCATAGACGTTGATCGGTTCCGTGCCTCCATATTTGACGGCATTGTCGAGGAGGTTGAACAGGACTTGGCCGAGAAGAACGCTATCGGCTTCGATCAATGGCAGATCGCTCGCAAGCCCCGTCTCTATGCTGCGGCCGGGGAAATATTTGCGGGCCCGCTCGACGGCGGTTCTGACCACATCGGCGACATCGACCCAGTCACGGGTGAATTTCAAGGCACCGGATTCGATACGGCTCATGTCAAGGAGGTTGGCGACGAAGCGGGAGAGGCGATCACTTTCCTGTTCGATGGATTGCAGGAGGTCGTCGCGGCTTTCCGGCTGCATCCTGTCGCCGAATTCGCGCAGGCTGCTGACTGCCCCGGTGATCGTGGCAAGTGGCGTTCTCAGATCGTGCGAAATGGAGGAAAGCAGCGCATCGCGATAGCGCTCGCCTTCAAGACGCGCGGCCTGATCGACGCTTTCCTGCGACAGCCGGGCGCGGTCGATCGCCACGGCCGTCTGGTCGAGAATGGCGGTCAACATGCGCTCTTCGGCGGGGTTCAGCGTATCCTCGACAAGCTCGATGCCGCAGACACCGACAACGCCGTGCGGGCTCATCAGCGGACGGAAATGGAAATGACTGTTGGGCAGTGTGCCGGTGCCTTTACCGGCATGTTCGCGCTTCTCGTGCGCCCAGCGCGCGGCGGTGAGATCGGCAACGTCGGGCTCCGTATCCGGCGGCCAGGCGGCCAGCGTCTTCAGATCGCCCTCGACGGGCAGGAGCAGAAGCACGTTCTTCTTCAGGCCGGATTGCAGCTGCGTCACGGCGGCCCAGAGCACTTCCTCCACATTAGCGGTGCCGGAGAGCTTGCGGGAAAAATCGTAAAGCGCCTGCATCGCGATGGCGCGGCTGCGCGCGGCCTTCGCCTGTTCGCGGCTTCGCGCGGCAAGGCTGCCTGTCAGGATGGCTGCACCCAGATAGGCGATCAGCGCGAAGACTTCGTACGGTTCGGCGACCGTCAGGGTGTAGCGCGGTTCGATGAACAGGAAATTGTAGGCGAGCGTTGAAAGGGCGGAGGCCAGCAGCGCAGAGGTCAGGCCGCCGTAGATCGCGGCGACCAGAACGCCCATCAGGAAGATGATGGAGAGGTTGGGCAGGTGAATGAAGTGGTCGATGGTCTCGCCGACAAAGCTCGCCGCCAGCACGGCCCCGACCCCGATCACCACGTTCATGCGCAGCGAGGCGAGATCGAGCTGCCGGCGTGGCTTCTTCCGCCTTTCCGGTTCCTTGTCCGATGTCACGACATGCAGCGCCAGCCCGCTCGCGCGCGCCGTCAGCGCATCCTGCAGCGATGGACGACGCCAAAAGGCCCAGCCGCGTTTCGGGCCGGAGCCGATGACGATCTGGGTTGCATGTTCGGCCGCCGCGAATTTCAGGATTTCCGCGACATAGTCGTTGCCGGCAATGCGTTTCACCTCGCCGCCAAGCTCTTCGGCCAGCCGCAGCACCTTCTCCAGTTGCCGCAGCGCGGCTGCATCGTCACGCTCGCGGTCGATGCGCTCGACATGGACGGCGACCCAAGGGGCATTCAGGCCCGAAGCCAGGCGGCCGGCGGCGCGCACGACAATCTCCGACAGTGGGTCGGCACCAACGCAGACGATCAGACGCTCGCCGCTCGCCCAGGGACCTTCGATCGCATTCTGCTTGAGATAATCGACAATCTGGTCGTCCACGCGGTCGGCGGTGCGGCGCAGCGCCAGTTCGCGCAAGGCCGTCAGATTGCCGACGCGGAAGAAGCGATCGACGGCGCGGTTGGCGCTTTCGGGAAGATAGACCTTGCCCTCCTTCAGCCGCTCGATGAGTTCGGCGGGCGGCAGATCGACGAGGAGCATTTCATCGGCGCGGCTGAGCACGCTGTCCGGCACGCGCTCGCGGATCGTGGCGCCGGTGATCTGGGTGACTAGGTCGGAGAGGCTTTCGACATGCTGGATGTTCAGCGCCGTCCAGACGTTGATGCCAGCGTCCAGCAGGTCGTCGATGTCCTGATAACGCTTGGGGTGCAGGTTGCCTTCCGGGTTGGAATGAGCAAGCTCGTCCACGATGATGACAGCCGGGCGGCGGGCAAGCGCCGCGTCGAGATCGAATTCGTGGAGGATACGGCCGCGATAGTCGATCTCGCGGCGGGGCAGGATGTCGAGGCCGTCGAGAAGCGAGGCGGTCTCGCTACGGCCATGAGTCTCGACGAGCCCGACGATGATATCGGTTCCGGCATCGCGCAGGCGGCGCGCGCGCTGGAGCATGGCATAGGTCTTGCCGACGCCGGGAGCCGCGCCCAGAAAGATCGTCAGCTTGCCCCTGCGGTCTTTCTCCGCAAGGGCAAGCAGCGCGTCCGGATCCGGACGTTTGATCTGTTCCTGGCCGTTACCTGCCATGCGTCTCGTCAGCTCTTGAGGGCGTCGAGCGCCATATTGAGCGAAAGCACGTTAACATGCGGTTCGCCGATGAAGCCGAAGAGCCGTTTTTCGACATGGCTGTTCACCAGATCGTCGACCTTGCCGACGTCGAGCCCGCGCGCCTGGGCCACGCGGCCGACCTGCATCAGAGCGTTCTGAGGCGTGATGTCCGGGTCCAGGCCCGAGCCGGAGGCGGTGACGGCATCGGCCGGGATCGGCGTGGCAATGCCGGTCTTCTTCAGCTTGTCGACGTCACCGGCGACCCGGTCCTTGAGCTTCGCAGAAGTCGGACCGAGGTTCGAACCGCCCGAACCGGTCGGGTCATAGGGGTTCGGCGAGGTTGCCGACGGGCGCGGCCAGAAGTAGCGGTCGCTGGTGAAGTTCTGGCCGATCAGGGCCGAGCCGACGATCTGGCCGTCCCTGGCGATCAGGCTGCCGTCCGCCTTGGCGGGGGCGGCGACTTTTGCAACGCCGGTCATGGCGAAAGGATAGGCGACGCCGGTGATGAGGGTCATCAGAATGACCAGCGAGAATGCGGGGCGAAGATGTTTCAGCATGGGTTTACACCAGGTGCAGGAAGACGACCGCGAGGTCGATGATCTTGATGCCGGCAAACGGCAGGACGAGACCGCCGAGGCCGTAGATGAGGAGGTTTCGGCGCAGCAGCGTGGCAGCGCCCGCCGGACGATAGGACACGCCCTTCAGCGCCAGCGGGATCAGCGCGATGATGATCAGCGCGTTGAAGATCACGGCCGACAGGATGGCAGACTTCGGCGAGCCCAGCGCCATGATGTTGAGCGCTGCCAGCTGCGGATAGGTCACCACGAAGAGCGCCGGGATGATCGCGAAATATTTCGCGACGTCGTTGGCGATCGAGAAGGTGGTGAGCGCGCCGCGCGTCATCAGAAGCTGCTTGCCGATCTCGACAATCTCGATGAGCTTGGTCGGGCTGGAATCGAGGTCCACCATGTTGGCGGCCTCGCGGGCGGCCTGCGTGCCGGTCTGCATGGCCACACCAACGTCGGCCTGGGCCAGCGCCGGCGCGTCATTGGTGCCGTCGCCGCACATGGCGACGAGGCGGCCGCCGCGCTGCTGTTCCCGGATATAGGCGAGCTTGTCTTCGGGCTTGGCTTCGGCGAGGAAGTCGTCCACGCCGGCTTCGGAGGCAATGGCTGCCGCAGTGACCGGGTTGTCGCCCGTCACCATCACCGTGCGGATCCCCATGGCGCGCAGTTCCGCGAAGCGCTCCTTGATGCCCGGCTTGACGATATCCTTCAGGTGGATGACGCCGAGCAGCTTGTTGCCGGAGGCGACGGCGAGCGGCGTGCCGCCCGAGCGGGCGACCTTGTCAACGGCTTGGCGGAAAGCCGGCGGGCATTCGGCTTCAGTGAGGCCGGTGAAGTTGCGGACCGAATCCACCGCACCCTTGCGGAGGCGACGGCCGGCGATATCGCAGCCCGAGAGACGGGTTTCGGCGGCAAAGGGCACGACGAGGTCGGGCGTGATATCGCGCGTTGCAACGCCATAGGTGCCATTGGCGAGCGCCACGATGGAGCGGCCTTCCGGCGTGTCGTCGGCAAGGCTTGCGAGAAGCGCGGCTTCGGCCAGTTCATGCGCATCGACGCCGGGAATGGGCAGGAACTCGGACGCCATGCGGTTGCCGAAGGTGATCGTGCCGGTCTTGTCGAGCAGCAGCGTATCGACGTCGCCGGCAGCTTCCACCGCGCGGCCGGAGGTGGCGACTACGTTGAAGCGCAGCAGGCGGTCCATGCCGGCAATGCCGATGGCCGAGAGCAGCCCACCGATGGTCGTCGGAATCAGCGTCACGAGGAGGGCGGCAAGCACCGTGGCCGAGACCAGCGTGCCGGAATAGCCGGCGAGACCCCAGGTCGAAACGACGACGATGAGGAAGACGATGGTGAGGCCTGAGAGCAGGATCGACAGCGCGATCTCGTTCGGCGTCTTCTGGCGTTCCGCACCCTCGATCAGCGCGATCATGCGGTCGACGAAGCTGGAGCCCGGCTGAACGGTGATCTTGATCTTGATCCAGTCGGACAGAACCTGCGTGCCGCCGGTGACCGCCGAGCGGTCACCGCCGGATTCGCGGATCACGGGGGCGGATTCGCCGGTGATGGCGCTTTCATTGACCGAGGCGATACCCTCGATGACTTCGCCGTCGCCGGGGATGAGTTCGCCGGCCTCGACGATGACGATGTCGCCGAGCTTGAGAAGCGTGGCGGCGATCTTTTCCTCGCGCCCGCCGTTGAGGCGACGGGCGACGAGTTCGGATTTGGTCTTCTTCAGGCTTTCGGCCTGCGCCCGGCCGCGGCCCTCGGCCACGGCTTCGGCGAAGGTGGCGAAGAGCACGGTGAACCAGAGCCAGGCGGCGATTTGCCCTGAGAAAACGGACTCTTGGCCCCCCGCGATCAGATCGCGGATGAAGATGGCCGACACGAAGGCGGCGACCACTTCGGTGACGAAGATGACCGGGTTGCGGATCAGCTGACGCGGATCGAGCTTGATGAAGGCGTCCTTGATGGCCGGGAACACGATGCTTGGATCGAGAAGGGCCGGGGATGTTGTCTTGTTGGACATTGTTTTTGACCTTTAGAACGTCTGGCCGGCCATCATCGCGAAGTGCTCGACAATGGGCCCGAGTGCCAGCGACGGGAAGAATTGCAGGCCGCCGAGGATCAGGATGATGCCGATGAGAAGACCGGCAAAGAGGGGCGTGTCGGTTGGGAAGGTGCCCTTGGAAGAGGGGATCTTCTGCTTGGCGGCCAGCGAACCGGCAATGGCCATGACCGGAACGACATAGCCGAAGCGGCCGATCAGCATGGAGATGCCGAGCGTGGTATTGTACCAGACGGTGTTGCCGCTGAGGCCCGCCATGGCCGAGCCGTTGTTGCCGGCAGCGGACGTGTAGGCATAGAGAATTTCCGACAGGCCGTGCGGGCCGGGCGTGCCGATGGCGGCGACCGCTGCGGGCAACATTGCCGAGACCGCGGAGAAGCCGAGGATGACCAGCGGCAGGATGAGAACGGCGAGCATCGCGAACTTCATCTCGCGGCTTTCGATCTTCTTGCCGAGGAATTCCGGCGTGCGACCGACCATGAGGCCTGCGACGAAGACCGAGAGAACGGCAAAGACAACCAGACCATAGAGACCGGAGCCGACACCGCCGGGCAGCACTTCGCCGAGATGGATGAGGAACATGGGCACGAGACCGCCAAGACCGGTATAGGAGCCGATCATGCTGTTGACGCCGCCATCCGAAAGACCCGTCGTCACGGCCGTGTAGAGCGTCGACATGGCCTGTCCGAAGCGGACTTCCTTGCCTTCCATGTTGCCCATGGACGGATCGAGGCCGAGCGAGGTCAGGATCGGGTTGCCGGCGGTTTCCGCCCAGTAGGTGATGCCGATGCCGGCAACCAGCAGAACAGCAATGGCGCTGATGAGAACCCAGCCCTGCTTGCGATTGCCGGTCATCTGGCCGAACATGTAGACCATGGCGGCCGAGATCGACAGCATGGCGAAGATGTTCAGGTAGTTGGCAATCGCGTTCGGGTTTTCAAACGGATGCGCGGCATTGGCGTTATAGAAGCCGCCGCCATTGGTGCCGAGCTGTTTGATCGCTTCCTGGCTGGCGACGGGGCCGAGCGTGATGACCTGCTTGGCGCCTTCCAGCGTCGTGGCTGTCACCGACCCGTCCATCGTCTGCGGCAGGCCGAGGAAGATGAAGGCGATGGCCACGATGATCGATAGCGGCAGCAGCACGTAAAGCGTGGCCCGCGTCGTATCGACCCAGAAATTGCCGACCGTTTCGGCTTTCGAGCGCACAAAGGCGCGCGTGACGGCAATGGCCAGCGCCATGCCGGTGGCGGCGGAAAGGAAGTTCTGTACTGCCAGACCGGCCATCTGGGTGAAATTGCTCATCACCGCTTCGCCGGAATAGTTCTGCCAGTTGGTGTTCGTGACGAAGCTGGAGGCGGTGTTGAAGGCGAGGTCGCTCGGCACGTTGGCAAAACCCTGCGGGTTGACCGGCAGATAGGCCTGCAAGCGCATGATGGCGTAGAGCACGACAAAGCCGGCGACCGAGAAGGCGAGCATGGCGAGCGTGTAGCCGAGCCAGCCCTGTTCCCTGTCGCGGTCGATGCCGGAAAGCCTGTAGATGCCGATCTCAAGCGGCTTGAGCACCGGGGTGAGGAATGTCTTCTTGCCCGAGAAAACCTGGGCCATGTAGAGGCCAAGCGGTTTGATCGCAGCCAGCACGAGGGCCAGCAGAAAGCCGATTTGAACCCATCCGATAAGTGTCATGATGTTTCTCCCCGACCTTTAGAATTTCTCCGGTCGCAGCAAGGTGGCGACCAGATAGACGGCGAGAGCGACGGCAATGATGAAGCCGATGACGGGAATGATCATGGCGAGCCTCAAAGACGCTGGAGGCTACGCGCATAGACGGCGAGCACGATAAACGTGCCGATGCCGAGCGCGAGAAAGATGATGTCGGACATGTCCGGACTCCTGTTGTTACAGGTTCGGATTTTATGTCCGCATCAGGTCAGGTCTCGATTGCGAAGGTGGGGAGGTGGTATCAGGAAAACATAAAGATCGTCGCGCCGATCAGCGCGACGAAGGGTAGCGAAGCCCGATAAAGGCCAGAAGTGCGGCCGCGCCGAAGGCGTTGAGCTTGAACAGTGTCGCCACGCTTTCGGGCGAAAATGTCCCCGCGAGGCCCACCGGGAAGCGGCCATAGGAGAGGCCAAAGAGCACGAAAACGGCGCAAATCGCGATTCTTTTCGTCCAAACCTCTGCCGCTTCGAAGGACATGGCCGCAAGCATCAGGGCCGCGAAGAGGAAGAGCCAGGCACCGGTGCCATCGCCCAGCGCCATGCCGATAGCAGCTGTGTCGATGGCGCCGACAGCAACCAGCGCGACCCTTGCCGCATAAGGATTGCGCCGCGCCAGGAAAGGCAGGGCCACCCAGATCGGAAAGGAGACCGCAGTCCAGAACGAGGCCTTCAGCGCGTCGGGCGCGAGCCACCAGACGTAAAGCGGGTAGATCGGCTTGTTGAGCGCAATCACCGTCGACACCGACATGCAGGCCGATGTCAACGGATCAAGCGTGCGGTTCTCGCTTCTGTCCATGGCGAGCGTCATGCCGGGCTCAGCCGGTAGTGCGATACGCCCCAGGTCTCGCCATTGTTATGACCGAAGAGGCCTGCGGTCGCGAGGAAGAAGAGCCGCCAGCGGCGATGCCAGACCTGCGCATCCTTGCCGTAGCAGTCGGAGAGAACGCGGCGTACGGCCTCGTCGTTGTTGTCGAAATTTTCGAGCCAGTGCTTCGCCGTCTTCTCGTAATGCCGGCCGTTCCACTTCCACTCGGCCTCAACCTTGTAGATGTCGGAGAAGCGATGGATCAGCTCATGCGAGGGCATGATGCCGCCGGTGAAGAAATGCTGGGCGATCCAGTCTGCCTGGTCGCGATGGTCGAAGCGGTACGACCGGTCGCGATGCGTGAAGATATGCATGAAGAGGCGGCCGTCCGGCTTCAGCCAGGAGCGGGTGCGGGTCAGGAGTTCGTGCCAGTTCGACATATGCTCGAACATTTCGACCGAAACGATGCGGTCGAAATGCGCCTGAGGGTCGAATTCCGTCATGTTGGCGGTGCGGACGGCAAGGTTCTTGAAGCCGCGCGCCTTGGCGACACCCTCGATATGGGCACGCTGCGAGGCCGAGTTCGACACGGCGACGATGCAGGAATTGGGGAAATGCTCGGCCATGTAGAGCGAAAGTGAACCCCAGCCGCAGCCGAGTTCGAGAATGGTCTGGCCGTCAACGAGGCCCGCATTTTCGACGGTGCGCTTCAACGCGGCGACCTCCGCCTGATCGAGCGTATCGCCTGCGTTTTCGTAGAAGCAGCAGGAATACTTGCGGCGCGCGCCAAGCGCGAGGCCGAAGAATTCGGCGGGCACTTCGTAATGCTGCTGGTTCGCCTCGTCTGTATGGATGGCGATGGGATAGGCCTTCATCGTCTCGAAGAACATCGCCTCTTCTGCTTCGGCGACGGTCTGGAGGCGGCGGCCGGTTCGTCCCACCAGGAATTCGACACCCGCTGCGGTCAGCCAGTCTGGAAGGCTGACCCGCTCGGCCGCGTTGATGACGTTCGCAATCATGGTCATTTCGCAGTTTCCTTCATTTGAATGGGACGGGGTGGACCGAGGAAGAAGGCGTTGACGCGGCTCTGGTAGAGGCGAAAGCGCTCGCCGCGGGATGCCAACATGTGTTTCTCGAGCGGCGGTATGCCGGAGACGTGAACGAGCAGATAGTACATCAGAGCCGGGGCGAGCAGAGATGCGCCGAGTGCAATCGGGTTGCCGGTCGAGAGCGCCATCACCGGCCACGCGCACCAGTAAAGCCATTCGAAGAAATAATTGGGATGGCGCGACCAGCGCCACAGCCCAACATCACAAATGCCCTTGAAGCTCTTGTTCTCGCGTCGGAATTCGGAAAGCTGCCGGTCGGCCAGCGCCTCGCCCAAAATTGCGACAACCGCGATCGCAAGAGCCGCGATGTGGAAATGCGTGAGCTCCACGGTGCCGTCCGCAGCGGCGAGCACCGAGATAACGAGAACGAAGGATACGACGGCCTGGATCTGCAGGAACTTGAACAGCTGCTGGGGGGCCTTGTCACCCCATTCTTCAATCAGCGCCGCATAGCGAGGGTCTTCGCCGGACAGCCGGCTTCGGCCGCCGATATGGATCGCCAGGCGACCGGCCCAAAGTGCCAGAATGACTGCTGCCAGGATGCCGGGGCCGGTTGTCAGCATGCCCGAAAGAGCAAGCCCGATGATGGCTGCGAGACCGGTCAGTGCCGACCAGGCCATATCGACCCAGCCGCTATTGCCGGTCTTGCGCTGCACGGCCCAGGCGGCAGCCATGCCGAGCGAAAGAAAGATCAGGGGTGCAATCAATGAGAGCGCGTTCATCGCCGTTTCCATTTTTCTCTATGGAAACCATTACGGCGGCTCATGCGTTCCGGATTACGAATTTCGCGCGCTGGCGATCCGCTGCGAATTTCGGTCCGTACTTTGGACAATTAAGTCTATTGAGGAGATATTCGCGATGTTGAACCGTTCGATTGCAATTGCAGCCTTTGTTCTTCTTGGAAGCATCTCTGCTTTTGCTGCCGAAGATGCGTCCATGAAGGGCACCTGGTCGCGCGGCGACGGAAATGCGCGCGTGAAGATCGACAATTGCGGTTCCGCGCTCTGTGCGACCAATCTCTGGATCAAGCCCGGTACGCCCAGCGAAAAAGTCGGCGACAAGCTGATCATGAATGTCACCTCGTCCGGCAATGGCAAGTATGAAGGCAAGGCGCAGGATCCGCAGCGCGGCCTGACCTACAATCTCCAGGTCGACGTGAAGGGCGCCAGCATGACGACGCGCGGCTGTGTTCTGGCCAAGATCGTCTGCAAATCCGTAACGTGGACCCGGACCCCCTGATCCGGGTCGCTCAGAGCGAGGTGGGCGGCGCGATCAGTCTATCGAGATATGCGCCCCTTCTTCGCCCTTCTGCCAGTAGCCCGAGGCTTTGAACCAGCCCGGCTGCACGCCGCGTTTCTCCGTGACATAGGCGCGAAGTGCCTTTGCGACGCGCGCCTCGGCAGCGATCCAGACGAATGTCTGCGGCTGAAGTTCAATCTTTTCGAGAGCAGCGATCAGAGCCTTGGGGCTGTCGCCGCTTGATAGAGGGCGTTGAACCCATATTTCGCTGTGCTCGGACGCACTCTCGAATACCTGCCGATCGGCTGAACTATCGACCGCGATGACGCTGGTCACTGAAACGCCGGGGCCAGTTTCCTCGATCCGGCGGCCGACGGCGGGCAACGCCGCCTCGTCGCCGATCAGCAGCCAATGCGCAATCGCACCCTTGACCACTGCCGAGCCCCGAGGGCCGCCGATGGTGAGCGTATCGCCCACTTTCGCCGCGAGCGCCCAGAGTGTTGCCGGCCCTGCTTCATGGACGGCAAAGTCGATCACGAGGCTGCGTGCGGCGGTGTCGAAACGACGTGGCGTGTAATCGCGCATGAAGGGATCGCCATTCGGGTTGGGAATGAAGATCTTGATATGGTCGTCGGGCGCGAGGCTGCTGAAATCGGCGAGGTCCTCGCCGGTGAGATGAAGGCGCAGCATTCCCGGTGAGAGGCGTTCCGTTTCGGTGATTGTCAGCGCACGCCGCTTCAACTCATGACGAACGCGTTCGATGGTCGGAATTGCCTGCGAAGAGGGGGGTGTCTTGATGTCCATGTGCGGATTCCTGCTGGCAGCGCCCTGTGTCGGAATTGAAAGGGCTGCCGGATTTGCCGCGTTGCTTGACGTTAACGCTTACGTGCCTTGGCTTTCGGCTGGGACAATGCACGGCCACAGTTAGTATCTCACTCGCGATGCTGCAAGGCTTCGCGATACGATTGGCGGCGCGGGGTCAAGTCGCCCCGGGAAGTGCGATCTTGGAGGCTCAGGCCGTCGCGAGGCAGGTGCGCATGTAGTCGGCAAAGCGGTCGCCGGCGACCTCGATTGCACCGTCATTGACGATCACCAGATCGGCAATAGTCTCGTCGCCAAGTTCACCGCTGCGCTCCAGGCGCTTGAGGACACTTTCCGCGCTTTCGCGACCGCGAGCGGCCAGTCTTTGCGCCAGCAGGGCAGGCGGTGCCGTCACGAGAACCACTTTCAGACTGTCGCCATAAACCTCGCGAAAGACGGGCAGGGCCGCACGCGAGCCGTTGACCACAAGCACCTTGCCAGCGTCGAGCTCAGTCAGCGTGTCGGCCGGGATGCCGTAGAGAAGGCCGTGGGCCTGCCAGTGCAATGCGAGCTTTCCGGAGACCGCCAGGTCACTGAACCCGGCGTGATCGACGGGGATGTGATCTTCGCCGCCGGCCTCCTTGGGCCGGGTGATGTAGCGACGGACGAAGCGGACGTTTGCGTCGTCCGCCTTCTTGCCGCGAGCGTGGTTCATCACGCTGTCCTTGCCCGCGCCGCTCGGGCCGACGACAACGAAGATCGTTCCCTGGCTCATGTTACGCCACCCGACGACCCTGACGCCAGACGCCGCGCACGATCGGGACACCCTCATTGCGGCGGACGCGCACCAGATCGGCGCGCAGGCCCGGCGCGATACGGCCGCGGTCATCGAGGCTGACAGCGCGTGCCGGCGTCGAGGTCACCATGGCGAGCGCCTGCGGCAACGAGATCTCCTCATGCGTATCGGCGAGAATGAACGGCGCGTGGATGAGGCTGAGCGGGACGTAGTCCGACGAGAGAACGTCGAGCACGCCGTGTTCGGCGAGATCGCGGGCGGCGATATTGCCGGAATGCGATTTGCCGCGGACGATGTTCGGTGCGCCCATGAGCACGCTCATGCCGGCCTCGTGCGAAGCCTTCGCTGCTTCCATGCTGGTCGGAAATTCGGCCAGCCGCACGCCGAAGCCCTTGGCTTCCTCGACGTGATCGAGCGTCGCGTCGTCATGCGAGGCAATCGAAATGCCCCGCGCATGGCAGGATTCGGCGATCGCGATGCGATGCTTGTTGGCATATTTTTCAGAGGATTCGAGGCGGCGCTGAACAAACTCGGCGAACTGCTCGTCGGAAAGACCGCGCTTGGTTTTGTAGTAGAGCGTGTACTGATCCATCGTCTGGAACTGACGCTGGCCCGGCGCATGGTCCATCAGCGAGGCAAGACGTACGGCCGCGACATCGCTGAAGGCGTTGAAGTGGTCTAGCACGTTATGCGCCGAGACTTCGCAACGCAGGTGGATGAAGTGGTCGGCGCGTAGGCGATCCTCGTCAGCGGCCTGCTTCAGGGCATCTGCCATCGTCCGCATCTCGCCGTCATCGAAACCACCATCCTCGTCCGCGCCCATGCGCAGGCAATCGAAGACCGTGGTGATGCCGGAAGAGGAGATCTGCGCGTCATGGGCCTGGATGGCTGACATCATGTTCCAGCGCACGCCCGGGCGTGGCGAATAGTGCGATTCCAGATGGTCGGTGTGGAGTTCGACGAGGCCGGGGATGACGTAGTCACCGTCGAAGTCTTCGCCCGGGGCAGCGGTTGTGGCGGAAATGTCGGCGATCAGTCCGTCTCGCACGACAATGGCGCCGTCCTGCACCTCGTTTTCCAGAACGATCCGGGCGTTTTTGATGACGAATTCCGCAGTCATGGGGTGTTACCTTTCCTTATGCCGTCTTGAGCGGCTTTATCCGTTCGACATTGAAGGCGCCCCCGCGTTCGGGCTCGACGAAGAGCGCCAGATGCGAGGCGGCAAGCGGCTTTCCGGCAAAGCTGCCGAAATGCATCTCAAGCCTGCTTCTGACATCGCTTCGGTCAGCCTCGGGAACGGGGCCCGTCAATGTCATGTGAAA
This sequence comes from Hyphomicrobiales bacterium, assembly GCA_900466575.1. GTDB lineage: Bacteria > Pseudomonadota > Alphaproteobacteria > Rhizobiales > Rhizobiaceae > Ensifer_A. Next base: position 172,343 of record UBMP01000020.1, read on the forward strand.
TCTGAATTCCTCGAAGACGTAGGGATAACCCCATTCGAGGAGAAACTGGCGCTGCCGTTCAGGCAGGCCATCCGGCTTGCGCCGCGCAATGTCCGCCTCGCTCAAGGGCGCACGGAAGGGTTCGAAGGTGCGGACACAGGCGTCCGCCAGCGCGTTGATGCCGGCGTGGGCATTCGCGCCCGGCACGAGCGCGAAGAAGGGGCCGAGCTGGCCGATGACGATCTCCGGGATCTCGAAGGCCGGCGTTTCGGCGCAGAATTCGTCAAAGGCATCGAAAAGGCTGGCCGGGTCAATCCCGCCGCGCAGATGAAACGGCGCTTTCAACGTGCCGTGAAAGCCATAGCGTGCGGGGTCCGCAATTAGTTCTTCGCGGCCGGTGGCAGCTGGCACGTCCTCGCCAAAGGCATCGCGGCCCAGCCAGACGGCGGCGGCGCGGGTCAGCGGATGGTCGGCTTCGGTCGAAAAATAGATCGCGTAACGCAAGGCAGGTTCCTTGGCTTCAAACTGGACAGATCGGGACTGGCAAACGGGGAATCGGGTGGCTTGCGCGCAAGCCTCGCAGATAGGCCCCGATTATGACAGTCCTTTGGTCGAAAACCGGCATGGTCAGATCATCTTTTCGCCGACGATGGCACTGCGCAGCTTGTTGGAAATCATGTCGAAGACATAGACGACGATGAGCAGCAGCACGACCATGTAGGCGACATTCTGCCAGTTATCGTTGGTCCGCATCGCTTCCCAGATCTTCAGGCCGATCCCACCGGCACCAATGGCGCCGATGATCGTCGCGCCGCGGATGTTGGATTCCCACTGATAAAGCGTCTGGCCGGCAAAGACGGGCATGACCTGCGGCAGCACGCCGTAACGCTGGATCGCGATGGGCGAAGCGCCGACCGAGCGGATGCCCTCGCGCGGCTTGTTGTCGATGTTTTCCAGAGCCTCCGCATAGAGCTTGCCGAGCGAGCCGACTTCCATGAGGAAGATGGCGCCACTGCCGGACAAGGGGCCGGGGCCGAAGGCGCGGGTCAGGAACAGACCCCAGATCAGCATGTCGACCGAGCGCATGAAGTCGAAGAAGCGCTTGAGAACCGAATTGAGCAGCCGGTTCGGCGTGATGTTGCGGGCGGCCAGGAAGGCGAGCGGGAAGCCGACGACCGCGCCGAGCAGCGTGCCGAGGAAGGCCATGACGATGGTCTGGAAGAGTTTCGTCCAGACATCGCCATGCTGCCAAGTCATGTTGTTCCAGAAATTGTCGAAGGCGAGCGAGAGGTTCGACTGGCTCGGATCGATCCGGTCGCCGGACACGAGGAGCGACACGACTTCGCCGGTCGATTTGCCGAAGAAGGGCGAGGTGGAGTCGAAGATGAAATTCGGCCAGCCGAAGAAGCGCTTGACCACCTTCACGCGGTTGGCGTCGATGCTGAGCCAGCCGGAGAGGCCAAGATCGACTTGCACATTGTCGGCGGATGCGCTGACCCATGAAGGTGCGGCGCCGACCACGGCGGGCGCCGTGCCGGACGTCCTGATCGTGAGGCTGGTGCCATGCGCATTCACCACGGTCTCGGTGCGGCCGATATGGACCCCGCCGGCCATGTCGACGCTATAGGAGCCATCGGCCTCGGTCTTGATCCATGCAGGCTGCTTGGGGTCGTCGCCGAGAACCGAAAAGCGCGGATAGCGGATATCGATCGTGCCGTTGTCCTTGACGCGGAACTGTGGCTGCACGTCGTAGCTCACCCATTGCAGCAGGTAGATGCTGAAGCGCTCCCAATGGGCCTCATGCACCATCTTGGGCAGGTTGAAGAACCAGACGGCATAGAGAACGTAGAGCAGCGTTCCGATGATCACGAGCGGCGCGCCGAAGCGCTGCCAGCGGGTGCGGTGAATAAGCTCGGGGAATCGCGTCTCGATATCGCGGCGGTCGAAGGTGTTGATCATCGTCATCTTGGTCATCCCTCAATGCGCCAGCAGGAATTGATGTTCGCCGACGAGCTTCTTACGCAACCAGGCCGAAAGCTGGTCGACCGCAATGATCGTCAGGAAGAGCAGCAGAAGCAGCGCCAGCGTCTTGGCGCCGAAGCCGCGGGCAATCGCCAGCCGCAGTTCCTCGCCGATGCCGCCGCCGCCGACCGCGCCGATGATGGTAGAGGCGCGCACGTTGATCTCAAGGCGCAGCAGGCCGTAGGAGATGAGATTGGGCAAAACCTGCGGAAGGGCGGCAAAGCGGATTCGCTCCAGCCGCGTACCCCCGACCGAACGCACGCCTTCATCCGGCTTCATGTCGATGTTTTCGATGATCTCGTAAAACAGCTTGCCGAGCGCGCCGATCGTATGCAGCAGGATGGCGGCGATGGCCGGGACCGGGCCGGCGGAGAGGACGGCGGCGAAAAGGCCGGCGAACACAAGCTCGGGGAAGGCGCGCAGGAACTCGCACACCCGCCGCGCGCCGAACCGGATGGCCGGGGAGGGCGTGATGTTGCGCGCCGACATGAAGGCAAGCGGCACGGCGATCAGAAAGCCGAAAATGGTCGAGAAGATCGCGATGTTGAGCGTCGTGATCATCAGCTCGAAATATTCGGGGATGTAGAAATCGCCCCAGATATAGACGCGGCCGGAAGCGAAATCATAGGCCTCGCTGCCATTGGCCAACGGGCTCGGGCGGCCGAACAGGGCGCGCCAGACGTCGTTCCAGTCGTTCGGGATCAGCCATTGCAGGAAGTCGAAAAGATGCGGCAGGCGCTCGAAGAAGTGGCCGGCATTGGCCTCGTCGGCATATTGGACGGAACCGATAAAGCCGATGCCGATGAGCACGAGGCCGATGATCGTATAAAGCCGACGCTTCGATGTCGTCCTGTCCCAGGCGTCGACGATCTCGTGCGTTGCTTCTTTCAGGACCGTTTCGGTATGTGCGACGCTCATCGTTGCTCCGTCAGCCGTCGGTGGTGGCCAAATACGTTTTCAAACAAGAGAATGGGCGGCCCGCGTGAGCCGCCCATCTTGTTAATGTCAGACGATCAGCCGCCGATGGCCTGCTTGCGAACGTCGATGATGGCCTTGTAGTTGTCGGCCGTGACCGGAACGTAGCCCTTGAAGTCGCCGCCTTCGATGGCGCTGAAGCACTTGGCGTCCTTTGCCGGCAGGTCGGTGAAGAACTTGGCGAGCTTGGCCTGCCATTCCTGGCCGAGTTCATTGCGAACGACGAGCGGGCCGTTCGGGATGAGCGGCGAGCGCCAGACTTCAACGAGCTTGGACGGATCGACCTTGCCCTTGGCAACCAGCTTGTGGAACGTCCCCGAGGTGAAGCCGTCAGCGAAATCGCCGATGCCGGACGAGTCGTCCACGGAAACGTCGACCTTGCCGTCATAGACGGCGAGCAGGTTGTTTTCGTGGCCGCCGTTGAATTGCGTGGCCGAGAAGAACTTGTCGTTCGGAGCGCCCGTGTCCTTCGGGATCTGGGTGAGCGGGATCAGGTAGCCCGAGGTGGAGTCCGGGTCGGCGTAGCCGAGCTTCTTGCCCTTGGCGTCCTTGATGTCCTTGATGCCCGAGGACTTCAGCGCGAGGCCGATCGAGTAGTAGCCGGTCGAGCCGTCGTTCTGCTGGGTCGTCAGGATCGGCGTGACGGCCTTGGCGTTCTTGAGATACACGTTGGCAAAGCCGGACGCGCCGAGTTCGGCGAAGTCGAGCGTGCCGCCGAGCAGGCCCTGGATCACGCCGTCATAGTCGGCAGCCGGGAAGAGCGAGACCTTCTCGAAGCCGAATTCCTTCTTCAGGTGGTCCTGAAGGCAGGCGTAGTTGCGCAGACGGTCCGTCTGGTTTTCGCCGCCGAGGATGCCGACGCGGAATTCCTTGAGATCGGCAGCGCCGGCATTGACGGCAAGCGCGAGAACCGCCGAAGCGGCAAGCAGGGCTTTCTTGAACATGGTTTTCTCCAGTGAAACCGGCATGATGCCGGGGGAACTTCAAACTGCGACAGGTGCCTTTGACGCGGGCGAGCGAAGAGTGGCCGTCAATGAACCGCAGACACGAGTACGCTGGCTGCGGCAGGCTTCGGGGCCGGGATCGGGTTGATGGCGGTGGAGGTCATCGTTTCGTCGATGGCGCCGTCCGCGCCGTAAATACGGTTGACGGCCTCGGTTGTCAGTTCCGCCGGCGTGCCGTCGAAAACGACGCGGCCGCCCGCCATGCCGATGATGCGCTGGCAATAGGCACGGGCAGTGTCGAGCGTGTGCAGGTTGGTGATGACCGTGATGCCTTCCCGCTCATTGATGTCGCGCAGCGCGTCCATGACGATCTTGGCATTCATCGGATCGAGCGAGGCAATCGGCTCGTCGGCGAGCAGCACCTTCGGCTGCTGCATGAGCGCGCGGGCAATCGCGACGCGCTGCTGCTGGCCACCGGAGAGCGTACCGGCCGGCTGAAGGGCGGTCTGCTCGATGCCGAGACGCTCCAGGGCGGCAATCGCCATGATCCGCTCTTCACGGCTGAAATGCCCCAGCACGCTCATCATTGACGAGCGGTGATTGAGGCGGCCGAGCATGACATTGGTCAGGACGTCGAGGCGCGGCACGAGATTGAACTGCTGGAAGATCATCGCGCAATCGCGATGCCAGGCACGCAGCGCGCTACCCTTGAGCGCGGAGACTTCCAGACCGTCGAACACGATGGAGCCCGACGTCGGGTCCGTCAGACGGTTGAGCATGCGCATTAGCGTCGACTTGCCCGCACCGGAGCGGCCGATCACACCGACCATCTGGCCGGCGGGAATGGCGAAGCTGACGTTGTCGACGGCGGTCTTGCGGCCGAACACACGGCTCACTTGCTTGAGTTCGAACATGAACCAAGTCCCTGTTTCATTATTTGTTAGGAAAGACGCTACTGCGCGAGCTTGAAGCCGCGATGTCAGTTTTGTTGCAGTTTTCTGAATTTGATTTTGCAGTTTTGTGACGGCGCTTGTGACGCCGTCATTCGTATTTTGCCAGGAAGGCTTCGGCGTCGAGCGCGCGGAAATCTTCCAGCGCGCCGCGCAGCGCGTCATGCTCCCAATCCCACCAGGCAAGCGCCTCGAAACGCTTGACAATTTCTTTCGGGAAGCGTTCGCGGATCGGAGCCGCCGGAACCCCGCCGACGATGGTGTAGGGTGCGACATCCTTGGAGACGACAGCACCTGCGCCAATGACAGCGCCATTGCCGATTGTGACGCCGGGAAGAAGGATCGCGCCGTGGCCGATCCATGTGTCGTGCCCGATTGTGACACGGTTCTCGCGCCGCCAGGAGAAGAAGTCCTTCTCGTCTTCGGCATCCGGCCAGTAATCGCCGGCGCGATAGGTGAAGTGGTGGAGCGTTGCGCGCCACATCGGATGCTTGGTGGCATTGATGCGGACATCGGCGGCGATATTGGCGAATTTGCCGATCGTGGCGCACCAGACCATGCTGCCGCGTTCGATATAGGAATAATCTCCCAACTCGGTTTCGCTGACACGGCAGAGTTCGGCGATCTCGGTATAGCGGCCGAGCGTGCAGTCCTTCACCTTCGCGGTCGGATCGATCAAGGGTTCGATGGAAAGCTTGGTCATCGGTCACGCCGCCTTTCGTGCGGAAAAGCCGGACACGTCGATGATGCGGTCGGCGACGCGCTCGCGGACGTCCTCGTCATGGAAGATGCCGAGAAGGGCGACGCCCGCCTTCTTCTTCTCCTCGATCATGGCGATCACGACTTCGCGGTTCTTCGCGTCGAGCGATGCAGTGGGTTCGTCGAGAAGGAGCATTGGGTGATCCGTAATGAAGCCGCGGGCGATGTTGACGCGCTGCTGTTCGCCGCCCGAGAAGGTGGCGGGCGGCAGCGACCAGAGTTCGCGCGGCAGGTTCAGTGCCGACAGAAGTTCCTCGGCGCGGGCGCGGGCGGCCTCGACAGAGGTTCCGCGTGCAGTCAGCGGCTCGGCGACGATATCCAGCGCCGAGACGCGGGGAACGACGCGCAGGAACTGGCTGACATAGCCGATCGTGTTGCGGCGGACCTGGATGACGGTGCGCGGATCGGCGATGGCGAGATCGATGACGCGGCCCTCGTGATGGATGAGGATCTGGCCGGTATCGACCGAGTAATTGCCGAACAGCATCTTCAGGATCGAGCTTTTGCCCGCGCCCGAAGGGCCGCCGAGCACGGCGCATTCGCCGGCCTTCACCGAAAAGTTGACATCCTGGATGACGGGAAGCAGCGTTCCGCCACGCAGATGCATGGTGAAGGATTTCGCGACTTCGGAAACGACAAGCGGCGTTGCCATGATTTGACCTTTCCTAATCACACTTGGAGGATCGAGGAGACGAGAAGCTGGGTGTAGGGTTCGCGGGGGTCATCGAGAACGCGGTCGGTGAGCCCCTGTTCGATGACGTGGCCGTCCTTCATGACCATTATGCGATGCGAGAGAAGCCGGGCGACCGCGAGGTCGTGCGTGACGACAATGACGGCGAGGCCGAGATCCTGGACGAGGCCGCGAATGAGATCGAGCAGCCGGGCCTGAACCGAAACATCGAGACCGCCGGTCGGCTCGTCCATGAAGACAAGCCGCGGGGAGGTGACGAGATTGCGGGCGATCTGGAGGCGCTGGCGCATGCCGCCGGAAAAGGCGCGCGGCTGGTCGTCCATGCGGTCGAGGCCGATTTCGACGCGGCCGAGCCAGTCGCCGGCGGTCTGGCGGATGCGGCCGTAATGCCGCTCGCCGACCGCCATCAGCCGTTCACCGACATTAGCGCCGGCCGAGACCGTCATGCGCAAGCCGTCTGCGGGATTCTGGTGGACGAAACCCCAGTCGGTGCGCATCAGGAAGCGGCGCTCGGCCTCCGGCATGGTCGCCAGATTGCGATATTGGCCGTCCCGCATATGGTATTCGACGCTGCCGACATCGGCTGTGAGGCGGGTCGACAGGCAATTGAGCAGCGTCGTCTTGCCGGAGCCGGACTCGCCGACAATGGCCAGAACTTCACCCGGCCAGAGATCGAAGCTCACATCGCGGCAGCCGATGCGCGCGCCGTAGAATTTCGACAGTTCGTGAACTTTCAGAAGCGGTTGCTCGGTCATTCCGCAGCCTCCTTGTTGGCCACGCCCAGTTCGCCGACATGGCCGGCTTCGCGGCGTTCCTCGCAGAAATCGGTGTCGGAGCAGACGAACATGCGCCCGCCCTTGTCATCCAGGATGACCTCGTCGAGATAGACGCCATGGGCGCCGCAGAGCGCACAGGGCTTGGCGAATTTCTGCACCTCGAACGGGTGATCCTCGAAATCGAGGCTGACAACCTTGGTGTGGGGCGGGATCGCGTAGATGCGCTTCTCGCGGCCGGCGCCGAAGAGCTGGAGCGCCTCCGACATGTGCATTTTCGGGTTGTCGAATTTCGGGATCGGCGAGGGGTCCATGACGTAGCGGCCCTCGACCTTGACCGGATAGGCATAGGTCGTGGCGATATGGCCGTTGCGGGCGATATCCTCGTAGAGCTTCACATGCATGAGGCCGTATTCTTCCAGCGCATGCATCTTGCGCGTCTCGGTCTCGCGCGGCTCGAGGAAGCGCAAGGGCTCCGGGATCGGCACCTGATAGACGAGCACCTGACCTTCGGTCAGCTTTTCCTCCGGGATGCGGTGGCGGGTCTGGATGACGGTCGCTTCGCGCGTCTTGGTGGTCACGGCGACATTTGCGACCTTCTGGAAGAAGGCGCGGATCGAGACCGCATTCGTCGTGTCGTCAGCGCCCTGGTCGATGACCTTCAGCGTGTCATCCGGCCCGATAACAGCCGCCGTCACCTGCACGCCGCCGGTGCCCCAGCCGTAGGGCATGGGCATTTCGCGCGAGGCGAAGGGGACCTGATAGCCGGGAATGGCAATCGCCTTCAGGATCGCGCGGCGGATCATCCGCTTGGTCTGTTCGTCGAGATAGGCGAAGTTGTAGGTTGCAAGGTCGGTTTCGGGCGTGCTCATTCCGCAGCCTCCTTCATCTCTTCAACGATCTCCTGGGCGGAGTCATATTCGCGGCGCATGCGGCGGACGAGATCGAGTTCGGCCTGGAAATCGACGTAATGCGGCAGTTTCAGGTGTTCGACAAAGCCGGTCGCCTGCACATTGTCGGAATGCGATATGACGAATTCCTCGTCTTGCGCTGGGGCCACGATGTCCTCGCCGAATTCGGATGCGCGCAGCGCCCGGTCAACCAGCGACATGGCCATGGCCTTGCGCTCCGACTGGCCGAAGACGAGGCCGTAGCCGCGGGTGAATTGCGGCGGCTGCTTGGCCGAGCCCTTGAACTGGTTGACCATCTGGCATTCCGTCACCTGAACGCGGCCGAGCGAGACGGCAAAGCCAAGCTCCGGAATGTCGATCTCAACCTCGACCTGACCGATGCGGATCTCGCCGGCAAAGGGATGGGTGCGGGCATAGCCGCGCTGGGTCGAATAGGCGAGCGCCAGCAGAAAGCCCTCGTCGCCACGGGCCAGCGCCTGCAGGCGCTCGTCGCGGCCTAGCGGGAATTCCAGTGGCTCACGGGTGATGTCGCCCGGCGCATCGTTTTGCTCGCTTGACTCCTCCATCTCGATCAGGCTTTCGCCGGCGAGAATGTCGGAGACGCGCATCACCGGCTCGGTGCCTGGCTCACGCTGAAGACCGGTCTCTACCTCGTTGTCGCCCAGCAGCGACGGGTCGAGCAGACGATGGGTGTAATCGAAGGTGGGGCCGAGAAGCTGGCCGCCCGGCAGGTCCTTGTAGGTCGCCGAGATGCGGCGCTCGACCAGCATCGCGCCGGTGTCGACGGCTTTGGAATAGCCGAAGCGGGGCAGCGTGGTGCGATAGGCCCGCAGGATGAAGATCGCCTCGATCATGTCGCCGCGCGCCTGCCGCATGGCAAGCGCTGCGAGCGTCCGATCATAAAGCGAGGCTTCGGCCATGATGCGATCGACGCCGAGCGCGAGCTGCGCGACGATCTGGTCGATGGAAAGCGCGGGCAGCGAACGGTCGCCCCGGCGGCGGTCGGCGAGAAGCCGGTGTGCATTGGAAATGGCGGCTTCGCCGCCCTTCACGGCTACATACATATCAGCCTCCCAGTGCTTGAAGATCGGTGGAGCGCGGCAGGGCCATCAGCTCCGAACCGGCGGTGAAGACGATATCGAGGCCGAGCGGGGAGAAGGCGCGGTTGGCGGCCCAGCGGCGCAGGAAGTCTGCGGGCGTGCCTTGCAGCGTGATCTGTGTGCTGTCCTTGATGCCGGGGCCTCGTGCGACGAATGTTGGGCCGCCGGTCAAGGCGGGAAGCTCGATGACGAGCGTGGCGGAACGGTCGGGATAATCCTGGGAACCGGCGGCAAAACCGTGGAAATCGGGGATCGGCTCGCCGGCGGCGAGGAAGGCGAAACGCGCATGGGCGGAGGATGAGACAATCTCCGCGCCGGTATGGAAACCGATCCAGCCCTTTGTCGTCGCATTGGCGAGCGCCGGCGAGAGCCAGACGGGCGTGTCGTGATCGGCCAGTGTCAGGGCGACAGCGCCTTGCGCGACGCCCAGCGGATGCGGCGGCGCTGCATTGCTTCCGGCTGTGCGGGTCGTGCCGGGGCGGGCCATGGCGTCCATGAGGGCGCGGAACGTGGCTTGCGCGCCCAGAACGGGACTGGCGAAACCGCCTTCAAGAGCTTCCGTGTGCAAGGACATCAATCGTCTCCCCGGACCATGGTGAAGAAATCGACGCGCGTCGCGGCCGTTTCGGCGGCAAGCTTTGCGTCTTCGGCGTCGATGCGGCTCGCGATTTCCGCGCAGAATGCTTCGACTGCCGCACGATGTGCCGGCGTCTCGCCCAGCGCGTCGAGGATGGCCGCAAGCCGTGTGGCACTCTTGTCACCGCCTAGGCGCTGGCCGTGGCCGACCGCGCCCTCCGCCAGACGGACCGTGGCGCGGGTAACCGTGGCCTCGCCCAGATTGAACAGTGATCCCGTGCCGCCCATCCGGCCGCGTATCATGACGAGGCCCGTTTCGGGGCCACGCAGGTTCACGGCTTCCGGCGCACCGCCCATGGCGTTCAGCGCCTGGGTCATGTCTTCGGCTGTCGCGCGAGCAAGCTGCTCGATGCGGCGCTTTCGCGCTGCATCGGCGGCGCTCAGCGGCTTTGCCGGTTCTGTCTTCGCTGCGGTCTGCATTTGAACCTCAAATGTATATTTATCTAGACAATTAAACCTAAGCCATGTATCTAGCATTGTCGAGTGACAATTGGGTGACATCTTCATGACCGGAACGAAGCAGGCGGGGGTCGACAGAACGAGCGGCGTGGCGCTCTGGCGGCAGATTGCGGATGATATCCGCGTCGCTATTGGCGCTGGCGAATTTCGCGAGGCGGGTAAGTTGCCGGGCGAGATGGCGCTGGCGGAACGCTTTGGGGTCAATCGCCACACCGTGCGAGCCGCGATCGCAGCGCTTCAGAACGAAGGGATCGTCAAGGCAAAGGCGGGCAGGGGAACGGAAATCCTTTCGGATATCCGGTTGAAGATGCCGATATCGCGGCGTACGCGTTTTTCGTCAGGCCTCGGCGGGCAGGCGCGCCGGCCGGAATCGGCTTACATTGCCTCGGGCGAGGCCGTCGCGCCGGAAGATGTGGCGGCGGCGCTTCGCGTTGCGACGGGCACACCCTGTGTCACACTCGAGACGCTCGGGCTGGCCGATGGTATTCCTGTCTCGCTTGCGTTTCACTATTTTCCAGCCGCCCGCTTTGCCGGGATCGACGAGCATTTCCGCCGGGAGCGCTCCGTGACGCGGTCCTTCGGGGCGATGGGGCTTGCGGATTACGTGCGCATTTCCACCGACATTTCCGCCCGCCATGCGGACGAGCGCGAGCGCGAATGGCTGCGCCTGACCCCCGGTGGCATCGTGCTGGAGGCGCTGGCCATCAATGCCGATCTTGAAGGCGTGCCGGTGCAGTATTCCCGCACGCTCTTTTCGGCCGGCCGCGTCAGCCTGCATGTCGGGACAGACATGGACCTGTGAGATCTTTCGCGCTCAGTGGCGGAAAGCTGTTGCTTGCCGTCGGCGATCCTTGCGTCCGCCCGGAAGATGAGGGAATTTGAAGACCTCATCCAATTTGGCAGGAAAATCATGGCAGGTAAGGTCGTCACGCTGGAAACGCTCATCGAGGCGATCGTCGAAAAAGGCAAAGCGGGCGCGCGCGTCGTGGCGGCCATTGCCGGCCCGCCGGGTGCCGGCAAGTCGACCCTGGCCGAAAAGATCGTTGACGCGTTGAATGCGAACGAGCCTGAAGCGGCGGCCGTGCTGCCGATGGATGGGTATCATTACGACGACATGCTTCTCGTGCCGCGCGGCCTGCGGCCGCGAAAAGGTTCGCCGGAAACCTTCGATGCCGCCGGCTTCGCGCATATGCTGATGCGTCTTCGCCAGAATGCCGAGCCGGAGATCGCTGTTCCGGTCTTTGACCGCTCGATCGAAATCGCGCGCGCCGGGGCCCGTATGATCCCCCAATCTGTTCGTTACATCATTGCGGAAGGCAATTATCTTCTGCTGAACGAAGGACGCTGGAGCGACCTGCATCCGCATTACGACCTGACGGTGATGATCGAGGAACCCGAGGAGGTATTGAGGGCAAGACTTGAGGATCGCTGGAAAGATCTCTCGCCGCAAGATCGCGCCTGGAAGCTGGACGGAAATGACCTGCCGAACGGACGACGGGTAAAGGAGGGCAGCATCGCACCGGATTTCGTGATTTCGGCCTGACGGTCAGGTCGCGCGCGTCCGCTGTCTAGCGCTCTCTTGATCGGCCTCACATCTCGCCGTCATCGATGCCAAGACGCTGCTTGATGTGAAGATTCGGGATGGCTCCGATGTCTTGCGCGTTTCTATAGCTGCCACGCGCAAACCAGAAAAATCCGCCCCAGCAGATCAAACTTGCAAGCAGGAAGATCAAGAAGAGCTGGATTCTCACGTCCTATGTCCATCATCCCGTCGTATGCCGCCGGCTGCGAAAGAGCAATCAGCGAAAGCGTTAACCATTTATAAAATTGCAACTCGCGCGTGACAAGATGCGAGAGATTTTCAATCTGCATTTTCTGTTGATTGTCAGTGGTACGAAGAGAATTATTCTCATAGCTGAATGTTCAAGCTAGTATTAGTTCTCCATCAAATCTTCGTCGTGTTTGGCAGCAGCGTTGCAATGCTCCTGGCCCTCAACCTTCATGCGGATGTCATTGATTTTTCGGATAGTCCGGAGGAATGGCGGATATCGAAGTCCGAGGTTTTCCTGGCCGGAGCGCCGGCTGCTAACCAAGACAGCAGGCGATTGCTTTGCAACGCAGCAATATTTCGGTATTTAAGCTGAGGGCTCCAAGCGTTGCCCGGTCACCAGCAACCTGCTCACCTGAGCGTATTTTTGGAAATGTAATGAAGATTGCGGTCGTCGGTACAGGTTATGTCGGACTCTCGAATGCCGTTTTGATGGCGCAGCATCATGAGGTTGTCGCACTGGACATCGTCCCGGAACGTGTTGAGCTGATCAACAGCGGACGGAGCCCATTTTCCGACGCTGAGCTTGAGAGTTTTTTGTCCAGCAGACCGCTGCAACTCAGGGCGACCCTGTCGAAGGAAGATGCGTATGAAGGCGCCAGTTTCGTCGTCATCGCCACCCCGACCAACTACGATCCTGTAACGAACCACTTCGACACGACCTCCATCGAAGCCGTGATCCGCGACGTGATGAGCCTGAATCCCGACGCCATCATGGTGATCAAGTCGACGGTCCCGGTGGGCTACACTGCGCGGGTAAGGGAGGTGTTGTCCTGCAATAATCTGATCTTCTCGCCCGAATTTCTGCGCGAGGGCAGGGCATTGTACGACAACCTTCATCCCTCGCGCATCGTTGTCGGCGAGCGGTCCGAGCGTGCGCGCGTGTTCGCGGACATATTGCGCGACTGTGCCGAAAAGCAGGATATCGCCGTTCTTCTCACCGATTCCACGGAGGCGGAGGCGATCAAGCTTTTCGCCAACACCTACCTGGCGATGCGGGTCGCCTACTTCAACGAACTCGACACATTTGCGGCGACCCACGGCTTGGATACGCGCCAGATCATCGATGGGGTGGGTCTCGATCCGCGCATCGGCACGCATTACAATAATCCGTCTTTCGGCTACGGCGGATACTGCCTGCCGAAAGATACGAAGCAATTGCTCGCAAACTATCGTGATGTCCCGCAGAACCTGATCAATGCCATTGTGACATCCAACACCACGCGCAAGGATTTCGTTGCGGAAGACATTCTTCGTCGGAAGCCTTCCGTCGTCGGCGTCTACCGCCTTATCATGAAGGCTGGCTCGGACAATTTCCGGTCCTCCAGCATTCAGGGGATCATGAAGCGCATCAAGGCCAAGGGCGTGCCGGTTATCGTCTATGAGCCCGCATTCCCGGAAGACACCTTCTTCGGGTCCAGGGTCTATCGGGATCTCGAGAAATTCAAGGCTGAAGCGGACACCATTCTCTCGAACCGGATGGCCCGAGAACTCTCCGATGTTGAAGAAAAGGTTTACACCCGCGATCTCTTCGGCAGCGACTGATCTTCCATCATGAGCCGCAATGAGTGCCGGGAGCAGTGAGCCTCTGACACTTTCAATTCAGGCACTGTGTCTATTGTCAAAACAGGTTCCGATTTTGCCGCCTATGCGCTAGGCTGGGTAGGTCATGGCGCGGGCAGTGCGGCGAAAGGATGCGGCAGTTTGTTTCAGATAGCGCGTCGACTGGCTCTTGCCACATTGCTGCAATTCGCCTTCTGTGAGATGGCCCGGGCGGAGGACTCCATCTGGACGAGCAAGCCCGTCCGCGTCGATCCCAACAAGCAGACCTACGAACGATTGCCCAGTCTGGTTCTCGGTCTTGAAGGGGCTCAAACCATCAGCTTTCCGGTCAAGATCGACATGCGTGACAGCACGCGATTTGCCGCCGATGGCGTCGAATATGTTCTGAAAGGACTGAAGGCGCTCGCGGCTGACCGCTTGTGCAAGTCGGAGACGGGAGCGCGCTGGCCCTGCGGTTCTCAGGCCGCGATCTATGTCAGCAACCTTTTTCGGGGACGGACGCTGGTCTGCAAGGTCGACCGAATGGCTGATCATGTGGAGCTGTCAGGCTGCCGGACAACACGGATGCGGATTCCATTCGAGATCGTGGCGCGGGGATTTGCTTTTCCTGATGGGGTTGACGGCGAACTGGAAGCAGCCCTGTTGAGCGCGAGGGCGCAACGCGCAGGCGTCTGGAAAGACGCCGCATGCGCTACGGCGTCTCATTCCTGCTGAGGCATTGGCTCTATCTCTGGCGCCGGCTTTTCCTGGGCAGGCAAATTCAGTTTGTAAAAGGGGCTTGTCGTGGCACAGCGAAACTTGCCGCATCGCGCTTCGATCGTGAGATTGAACGCCCCCGGCATGAGCTTCTCCTCAAACAGCTTGATGTCTATATCCCGTACTTGCAGGCTGAAGGACTGAAGCTTTCTGATGTTGCTCATGACGTCGGCGGCCTCGCCCTGAAGAATGTGCCCGAGAGCGCTGTCGGCCGCGCGCTCGAAGTCTTCCTTGAAGGATCGCTCCGTCCGCTCAGGCAGATAGACCAGCTTCAGCCGCACCATGGTCGATGCACCGAAGATGTTGCGTCTGATCTGAACGAAAAGCGAGTTGTGCGCACTGTCGTCCGTCGTGGGTGAAACGCTCATCTCGCCCGAGCAATCCGAAGTGTCGGAAAAGAAGAGATTGGCTTCCCAGGAAAGCCTCATTTCCGGCAGAGCAGGTTGAAGCAGCGCACAGAAATCCGTGGCCGCGAAAGCACTCGCCAGACTGAAGTTGGCATCCGGGAAGGTGACAACGGGTTTTGCCAGCGCGGCGGTCAGCACCAAAGGTTTGTTGACGCGTTTCGTCTTGCTCGTTGTCTTCGGCGGTGTCGGCTTGACCTCGGCGCTATGCTGGTAGGAGTGCCAATATGCGAGCACAGCATCGATGGTATTTCTATAGTTGGTAGAAAAAAGCGCGCTTGCAAAAGCACATGAAACAAAGACGGCTATCGCGATGAAGATTGTAAGGCCCGTCTGGGTCGATGTGCGCTTATCGTCTTTGCGCATTCAGCGTACTCAAATCCCGCTTGGCCTTGGATGACGAGGTGGCCGCCGTTTCAATCACGTCCTGCCGAAGCAGTTCCACCGATTTTCAACGTCGGAGTGCCTCTTCTGCGTCTGGTGTCGTCAAATCCGGCTGACTTAAGTTGGCACTGTAGTTCCGAAGTCCACAATTTCAAGGATATTCTCCGGCGCCATGCCGCTCGCTCCGGTCTTTATGGGTCTCCACTGATACGCCTGGCATAAAAGACTTGCGCTGAGGCGCGGGGGAGACCGAAGTGTTCTAATGTGGACCATCTTGTCCCAAAAATGTTGTATTCGATAAAATGCAACTGATTTTCAAAATTCGAAATCAACGCCTCGTTGCTAGCTTCGACTTGTTTTCAACAGGAACCGGTCGAGATGTTCCAGATAAAAAGAAAAATAACATTTGCAGGTCTTGCCTTCGCAGCCATCTTCTTGGGGACCCAGGCGGAAGCTGGTCCGGGAGCGCTTGTTCGCCCGCTCAAGAGCGCAACCAGTGCAGCATTCATGCCGGAGGGGCGCCAAACGCTGGCACCATACGCGCACGTCCGCTTTTGTATCGCCTCACCCGGCGAGTGTGCACAGGGCAGCGGACCTTCTACCGTGGAACTGACGTCTTCGAAACTCGATCTGCTCAAGCGGATCAACAATCGGGTCAACAATTCCATCGAGCCCTATATGCCCGACGGCCCCGAAACCTGGGTCATCAATCCTGATCGCGGCAATTGCCACGACTATGCGGTCACCAAGCGACACGAACTGATCCGCGCAGGCTGGCCTTCAGCAAGCCTGCGGCTCGCCGTGGCCTACACGCGCTCCGGCATCGGCCACCTCGTGGTCATCGTGCGCACGAGCGAGGGCGACCTGGTGCTGGACAATTTGACCAGCCGTATCGTTCCGTGGAGCAAGTCCGGACTGCGCTTCGTCTCCGTTGAAGCCGGCGACAAGCCTCGCGTCTGGTACGCGATCCGCTAACTCCATCGGTCAATACCAAAAGATCAATCAATTCTATGCTGCGGCCCTGCAATGAAACTCGGCCGCAGCATGAGTGTTTGACCCTTCGAGAGTATTCGGGACCAAGATTAACCAACTGTTCTTTCCTGCTGTTGCGTTGCAGCATGCCCTGTTGTACATCTTCGTCGTAGGCCTCAGGTTTCGCGAATGTACGAATTCGACGCAGCTTGAGGCGTTTTTTAATATTGCAGGCTGAGGGGCAATGACAAAAAATTTGGGTGCCGCGAAAAAGGCTCTTATTACCGGTGTAACAGGTCAGGATGGTTCCTATCTCGCCGAGTTTTTGCTGGCGAAGGGATATCAGGTTCACGGTATCAAACGTCGTGCCTCCCTGTTCAATACTGCCCGTGTCGATCACATCTATGAAGATCAGCATGTCGAGAATGCGCGCTTCAAGCTGCATTACGGTGACCTGAGCGACACGTCCAACCTGACCAGACTGATCCGCGACATCGAGCCGGACGAGGTTTACAATCTCGGTGCACAGTCTCACGTGGCGGTCAGCTTCGAAGCGCCGGAATATACCGCGGATGTGGATGCGATCGGCACGCTCAGGCTGCTGGAAGCTATCCGGTTTCTCGGCCTCGAGAAGACGACCCGCTTCTATCAGGCCTCGACATCGGAACTCTATGGCCTGGTTCAGGAAATTCCGCAGCGTGAAACGACGCCGTTTCATCCCCGTTCGCCTTACGCAGTGGCCAAGCTCTATGCCTACTGGATCACCGTGAACTATCGCGAGGCCTACGGCATCTACGCCTGCAACGGTATCCTCTTCAATCACGAGTCGCCTCGTCGCGGCGAGACATTCGTGACTCGCAAGATCACGCGCGGCCTGGCGAATATCGCGCTGGGACTGGAGCCCTGCCTCTATATGGGCAACATCGACTCATTGCGCGACTGGGGTCACGCCAAGGACTATGTCCGTATGCAGTGGATGATGCTGCAGCAGGAGGCTCCGGAAGATTTCGTGATCGCAACGGGCGTGCAGTACTCCGTGCGGCAGTTCATTCAGTGGGCCGGCAAGGAACTCGGGTTGACGATCGAGTTCTCGGGCCAGGGGGTGGACGAAGTCGGGCGCATCGTGGCGATCGAGGGTGATATGGCCCCCGCGTTGAAGGTCGGCGATATCATCGTCCGGATCGATCCCCGCTATTTCCGTCCGGCCGAAGTGGAGACGCTTCTGGGCGATCCGACGAAGGCCAAGGAGCGGCTTGGCTGGGTTCCTGAAATTACCGTTCAGGAAATGTGCGCGGAAATGGTCGCGGAAGACCACAAGGCCGCGCGGCGCGTGGTTCTGCTGCGCGAGCACGGTCTCGAAATGCCCGTGAGCGTGGAAGGTTGACATGAGTTTCGATCTCAGCGGCAGACGAGTCTGGGTTGCCGGACATCGTGGCATGGTCGGTTCGGCGGTAGTTCGCCGGCTTGGCAGCGAGAATTGCGAAGTCGTGACGGCGGGACGGGATACTGTGGACTTGAAGCGGCAGGCTGAAGTCGAAGCCTTCCTGCAGGACGCCCGGCCCGACGTTGTGGTCATGGCCGCTGCCAAGGTCGGCGGCATTCTGGCCAACGACACCTATCCGGCCGATTTTCTCTACGATAACCTGATGATCGAAGCGAACATTGTTGAGGCTTCCCACCGGGTTGGCGTGGAGAAGTTCCTGTTCCTGGGCTCCTCGTGCATCTATCCGAAATTCGCGGATCAGCCGATCAGGGAAGATTCTCTTTTGACCGGCTCGTTGGAGCCGACAAACGAGTGGTACGCGATCGCCAAGATCGCCGGCATCAAGCTGGCCCAGGCCTATCGCAAGCAATATGGTCACGACTATATTTCCGCCATGCCGACCAACCTCTACGGCCCCGGCGACAATTTCGACCTCAATTCCAGCCATGTCATGCCTGCGCTCATCCGCAAGGCGCATGAGGCCAAGGTGCGGGGCGACCGCGAGATCGTCATGTGGGGGACCGGCCAGCCGCGGCGCGAGTTCCTGCATGCCGATGATTGCGCGGACGCGCTTGTTTTCCTTCTCAAGAATTACTCCGGTCACGAGCATGTCAATGTCGGTTCCGGAGAAGACGTGACGATCCTGGAGCTGACGCAACTTGTCTGCAAGGTAGTCGGTTTCGAGGGGGAGATCGTTCATGATCTCACGAAACCAGACGGTACGCCGCGCAAGCTGATGAGCGCCGACAAGCTCAGAGGCATGGGGTGGACGCCGAGAATCGGCCTCGAAGAGGGAGTTGCAGGGACCTACAAATCCTTCCTAGAAGGTGCTTACACAGAGCGACACGCAGGGCGCGCGTGATGACGGTCCTGGGGCGAGAGACTGCTGTCGGCAATCCTGTTGCGACGGCACACTCCGCGTCATCGAGGCGCGTGATCGTTTATTGCATGAACTATGCGCCTGAATTGGCAGGCGTTGGCCGCTACACCGGAGAAATCGCGGACTATCTGGCCTCCACGGGCAACGATGTGACGGTGATCACAACGCCGCCGCACTATCCCGGCTGGAATGTCAAGGACGGTTTCTCCAATCGCTATTCAAGCCGCAATGAGAATGGAATCGCGGTCATCCGGTGCCCGCTGATCCTGCGCAGAAAGATGGGCGGAATCTGGCGGCTCTTGGCGCCCCTGTCCTTTGCCGTGTCGTCCGGGCCGGTCGCTTTCTGGCAGATCTTGCGCAAACGCCCGCAGGTGGTCTTCTGCGTTGAACCCACCCTGTTCGCCGCGCCGGCCGCCCAGCTGGCGGCAAGACTGGCCGGCTCTTCGACTGTCCTGCACGTTCAGGATCTCGAGGTCGACGCCGCTTTTGCGGTCGGTCATCTCGGGTCGCGGTCCCTGCTCAAGAAGATCGGTCATGCCTTCGAGCGATTTACGCTCGGACGCTTTTCGAAAGTCATCACGATCTCGGATCGCATGGCTGAGAAATTGCGCGAGAAGGGGGTCGACGGCCGGCGGCTCGATGTCGTGCGCAACTGGGTCGACCTCTCGCACATCTAATCGTCGGCGGGACGGGTGAGGCGGGCAGGTCTTCTGCGCCGGGTCTCGCGTTTACCAGCCTTCCCGCAGCATGGCTTCCCTGACCTTCTGAGCGACGATCGTGCTGCCGGCCGTCGTGAGATGGATCGCATCGACCCTGAGGGATCGTGGGGTCAATCCCGCGGCGATGTCGGCATTGTCATCCGGAGAGCCGTTGCCTGAGGCGAGAAGGGCGCTGTAGACATCGACAAAGCGATGGCCGTACTGGCTCGCGAGGTCTCGGTTCAATTGCTGAATCATGGCGACCCGCGCGGCATCTTCCGATGTACTTGTCAAAACACTCAACACCAGAAAGCGACTGTGGCCCATATAGGCGATCATTGCCGCGATGTCGGCCTTTGTGGCCTCGGCATCCGCCGCCGTGATGACGCCGTTGTTGCCGGCCCATATCCAGGCCGTGTGGTTCTTGTAAAGCGCGGGATCGTCGAGCACGAATTGCATGTTGGCCGGGCAGGCAACGGCGCCGCCTGCCGTATCGCGCGTGAATGTCCAGTTGCCGCTGGAGTCGGTGCTCAGCATCCCGTGGACGCCAGCGAGCGTTCCGGCCGCCGTTCCTGTAAATGAGGCTCCAGAGGTCAGGATATTGGTGTTCTTTGAAGTCACGGCGACAGCATAGTCCGTAGCGACTGGGGCTACGGAGAGAATGACATTGTCCAATGTGAACGTGCCGGCCGTGCCGCTCACCATGAGGAAGGCCAGCGTATCCATGGTTGCCGGGCTTCCCCCGGCGCTGCCAACATAGAGGGTGGCCTTGTAATGTCCGGACGCCGTCACGTTGAAGCCGTTGACGCCGGCGCCATTGTTGGAGGCCCAGACCCCGCCGCTCAAGCCGCCGACGCGCACAGTGAGGCCCGCAGGAATTTCGATATCGAATTCGACGGTAAACGCTCTGCCATTGGGGATGGTCTGCCCCAGAGACACGGAAGCGCCGGAGGGCGATCCGACCGGACTGACATAGAGCTTGCCATTGCTGCGGCTGGCCAGTCCGCCCCATCCCCCGGTGGAAGTGTCGAAATTCCAAGACCAGACCGTATCGGCCCGCGCTGGGATCATGTTGCCGTTGAGGGTGACATAGAGGGGCCGTCCGCCCTGCCGCGCGGCAATCGAGTACGATCCCTGTCCGCCGAGACCTTTGTTGATGGGCGAGCGGGGAGGGGAAAACAGGCCGCCGGCAATGGCTGGGTACCCCGCAGCCGTGAGACTGTCCCCCCAGGCGACGACAGGAGAGGCGACGGGCTTGAGGGTGTTCGCGCGAGCCGCGGAAATGCCGAGGCTGAAACCATACATGAGCAGCATCCTTCTTGTGAGACGATAGGAATTTGATCCTATCATGAGGCTGTTCCTTGTGGATTTTGCTGGGCGCTGCAGATCTCGTTTCAAGCGTCTTCTGCTCTTCTAGTGTCTGCGGCAGAGAACAGGAAATTGTTCGCAGCCGAGAGAATATGTCTTGAGGACTTCCAAGGTGGATTGGTTCGGCGCGGGACCCCCTGCGATCACGCGGCTGGTCTTACCGATGTCCGGCCACAGCTCTGTCGGCGTCTTTGGCGTATGGGCGAAAAGCGGGCATGGTGCGTTCTTCGTCGCGTGTCTGGTTGCGCTTCTGCTGACAAAATCGCGGGCGGGCACCGCGTCAACCTTCATCGCTCTTCTCGGCCTTTCGGCCTTCCTTGTCCTGGATGGATATGCTCGGATCGAGCGTCGAACGCGCCGCGCCGCGGCCGGCCACGGGCGTTTTCGACCCCTGGCGATTGCCTTTGGGGTAGGCGCGCTGGTGGTCTTCGGATTTACACTGCTGGGGGGGCGTGTTCTTCTGCGCGCCGACACACAGGGTTTCGAGGATGGGCGCTTCTGTGCCTATCCTTCCATGGTGAAACTCTTGTCCGACAACTGGTTGCTCGGCACCGGTCTGGGAAGCTTTCGCGAGGCGTATGCGCGATATCAGGATCCGTCTTGCGGAGGGGCAAAAATACTATGGGATCGAGCGCACTCATTCTATCTTGAGGGCTGGATCGACCTTGGCGTCATCTTTCCGCTTCTTCTCATCGTTGCGGTCGGGGCTCTCCTGGTAACCTTCCAGGTTGGGCTCAAGGAACGCAAGTCAATGCGGTGGTCTTCAGCGACAGGATTGGCCATCCTTGTTCTGTTCCTGCTACACAGCACTGTGGACTTTTCGATCCAGATACCTGGCGTGGCGGGCACATTCGCGGCCATCATGGCCGGAGTTGCAGTCCTTTCCCTCAATCGTCGTCGGTCGTCCGCTCCTTGATGGTTCAGGGCCCGCGAAGGCCGCGCCGCTGTCAGTCGTCCACCCGCATATGCGTAACCTCGTTGCGCTTGTCCGGTCCCTTCTTGAATTGGATGGTCACATGCTGCCCCTCCTTGAACTTGGGAAATTTGCTGCCTTCCGGCAATCTGTAACGGGTGCCGTCACCCAGAATAACGGTTCCATCGCCGACATAGCGGACATTGCCATGTGCATCCTCCGCGCTTGCAAAGCCTGCGGGCGCTGCGAGCGCTGCAGCAAGAACGATGGTTCCGCCGAGTTTGACAAGTTTCACCACTGAAGAATCCTCTGTCTTTCGTGTCCTGTAACGGGACGTCTATTCTGTCCCGTTCCAATAAAAATAAGGGTTGAAACACGGAGATTCAATGGATCCGGTTTTTCTATTCCACTGCGCGAGGATTCTAAGCGGTCTTTCATTCCGGCGAACGCAGGTATCCGCTTCAATTCAGGACAGAAAACGCTGATCGCTTAAAATTTTAGCTTTTCACTTAAAAGGCGAAGAACACCTCTCCTGTAAGACTGCCATCAACGGAAGCCCGAAGGCTCCTGAAAAAGAAAAAGGACGCAAAAGCGTCAGGCAGAAACGGGGTAGTGTCATGCGTAAGCTCCTCAAAGCATTCATGAGCATTGGAATGGCGGCAGCGGTTCTCAATCCGCTTCCGGTTTCGGCCTTTACTCTGGGGTCCGTAACCCGAAATCTTGGTGGGCAGGCCAATCGGGAATTCATTTCCGTCGGCCATCGTACTCTGGGACCTTACGCCGGCGTCGTATTTTGCCAGGCAAACCCGCAGGAATGTGCTGCCAAGCGTACCCGATGGTCACGTCTGGAGGTCGCCCTCAATGAACAGCGCTTCGCGCAGCTTCAAACTGTGAACCAGACCGTCAACAGGGCCATTCGGCCGCAAAACGACAGCTCGTCCGGTGCCGGCGATGTCTGGTCGCTTGCGCCGGCTGCCGGCGACTGTGAGGATTATGCCATCACGAAGCGCCACCAGTTGATTGCGCAAGGCTGGCCAACAAACGCTCTTCGGCTCGCGGTTGTCTACACGGCTTTCGGCGAGGGTCATATGGTTCTGGTGGTCAAGACAAGCTCGGGCGATGTTGTCCTTGACAACAGAGTTGATGCCATTCGCCGGTGGGACAAGACGGGCCTGAAATGGGTCATGATACAATCCG
The DNA here is from genome assembly GCA_900466575.1 of Hyphomicrobiales bacterium. GTDB lineage: Bacteria > Pseudomonadota > Alphaproteobacteria > Rhizobiales > Rhizobiaceae > Ensifer_A. Next base: position 194,988 of record UBMP01000020.1, read on the forward strand.
CCTCCGATCCGAAGAAATGGATGGCGGTCTCCGGTTTCAACGCCTGATCGAGGCTGTCGAAACAGACGCTCGTTGCTGGTCGCTCGGAAAGCTGCAGCCTGTTTAGAGTTCGGATGTCGTGCCGTTTGCGACTTTCAGCACGCTCAGCCGCCCTGTCGCATAGGCGCCGGTGTCAATGCCGATACGATTACGGCCATAGGAAACGACGGCTCCGGGCGTGTGACCATGCACGACCGTGAGGGGAAGGCCGGGCCCTTCCGACAGGAACGGCTCGCGTATCCACATGAAGTCGGTCGGGTCCTGGCGCTCCAGCGCAATTCTCGGCTGTATGCCAGCGTGGACGAACAGGAAATCGCCGCTGCGCGCCCAGAGCCGGGTCTTCGAAAAAAACTCCCGGTGAGACTGCGGTACATGGACGTTCAGCATTTCCTGTAGCGCTTGTTTTCCCATCGCGCGATCGCGATAGGGGTCGATCGACATTCCGTAGGAGCGAAGCGTCTCCTTGCCTCCCAGGTCGAGCCACCCCCATTCTTCGAGCGGCCTGTCGAGAAAACTCAGGAACACATCGTCGTGATTGCCGCGCAGACAGAGCCGGAGAAACTTCGGATTCCGATTGCTGCGAAGGTGCTCGATGACGCCGCGTGACTCTGGCCCCCGATCAATGTAGTCGCCGAGGTAGACGACCAGCGCTCGTTCGTCCGGGCCGATGTCCGCTTCAATTTTCTGGTCGGACTCGACCAGCAGATCCAGCCGGCCATGTATGTCGCCGACGGCATAGATGGTATCGAACCGCCCCTGCGGAATCTCGATTCCGGTGGGGGCCGCGACGGATTCCCGTGAAGGCTGTCTGGAGAATGTCTTTTTCATCCAACGAAGCATGAATTTCTCGCATCAGGTTCTGTTGCGCCCTAGTCGTCTGTTCCCGAGCGGTTTTCCGACGGTGGAAAGCCGCGTCAGGGTAGGGTGCTTAGTTATGTAGTTTCAAATTGCAAATGAGCGGCTTATGGTCCGAGCCGAGATTTGGCCCGGTGTGGCAATCGTTCAGGACGTTCCCTGTGCTGGTCAGGATATGGTCGATCGGAGACCCGAAAAAGGGTATGCCCTTTCGCACCGCCATCCTGGTCGGCAACGCGACAAGCGCAGGCTGTTCATGCAAGTCTCCCGCCGCAAGGATTGCGCGGAATCCCGGGTCCCATCGAGTGGCATTGAAGTCGCCCATCATCAGAACTCGCTCAGTCTCCAGCCGGAGATATTGCGCCACATCGGCAAGATAATGGTCTCGCGCCTTGACCTCGGCGAGCTCCTTGAGTGTCGCCGGATGGATACCCCAAACCACCAGCCGGCGGTTCTCTACATTCAACTCCGCCCTGACCATGGAGTTCGCGTCGAGCGTCTTGCTCGCCTGTTTGATGATCGGATACTTCGACAGGATCATGACGTCTGAAGCGGGCTGTGTGTGATACGGGAACATCCCGAAAAGCGTCGTCGTGACGCCGCGCTCGCTTCCGCCAATCTCCTGCAGGGCGACAATATCCGGCTTCTCCGCATCAAGCCATTCGTAGATGGCGCTACGGTCCCGCTCGTCGGCGAGCCAGTTGAAGCTGATGATCTTCAGGCTCGGACCCGTGGCCGGGCCGGAATTGCGGTACCAGTCCAAAATCGTCGGAGATACGAAGTCAGCGCAGAGAACGAACGCCGTCAGGATCGCGGTGATGCGCAAGCGCCTGCTGAAAACTGCAACGACCAACGTTAGAACGATGCCGGCCAGGAGGACGTAGTCCCAAAACAGATAAGCCATCGAGAGAATATGGCCCAGCTCAGACTGGTATCTGCGTGCCACAAGCAGGACTGCAACAAGGATAGCCGGCGAAGCCTGGACCAGTCTCTTGCGGGTTTTGCCGTTCATCCGGGATTCCATGGTTGCCTTATAGCATCGCAATACGTCGGTTTCCTCCGTCGTCAAATTAAATTTTGCTCACGTGCTTAAAGAGGGGCGTGCCGAGCGTGCCAGCGAGGCGTGGTCTCCCGCCTCTTACGGCTGTGTTATACCCGACGCGCCCGTTTGACATCGAAGCCTCGGAGCGCAACAAGTCTACGTCGTGGACAATACGAGGAGGCGAGAATGGTCAGTCTTGGTTCGAAGGGGATTGCCCTCATCACCGGGGGAGGAACCGGTGTCGGCAAGGCCATCGCCCAGGGACTCTGCGTTGCGGGTTGGACGGTTGTGATTGCCGGACGAAGACTTGAGGTTCTTCAGGATGCGGCGGCCGACATTCGTTCCGAAACCTCGGCGGAGGTTCATACGAGCGTCGCCGACGTCGGAGATCCGGAGGCAGTCAGGTCTCTTTTCGACGAGGTGGAACGGCGTTTCGGCAGGCTCGACCTGCTTGTCAACAATGCCGGGCTGTCGAGCCCCGCTGTTCCGCTCGACGAATTGAAGGTCGAAGACTGGAACCGGGTTGTCTCGGCCAACCTCACCGGCGCCTTTCTTTGCAGCCAGCAGGCCTTTCGCCTCATGAAGGTGCAAAGTCCAAGAGGCGGGCGCATCATCAACAACGGCTCCATCTCGGCAACGACGCCGAGACCCAATTCGGCGCCCTATACGGCGACGAAGCATGCCATTACGGGCCTGACGAAATCCTGCGCACTGGATGGCCGCGATTTCGACATCGCCTGCGGACAGATCGACATCGGCAATGCTGCGACCGACATGACTGAAAGGATGCGAGCTGGCATCCTCCAGCCGAACGGTGAACTCATGGTCGAGCCGACGATCGATCCCAGGCTTGTGGCTGACGCCGTCGTTTACATGGCCGGTCTTCCGCTCGACGCTAATGTCCTTACAATGACGGTCATGGCGACAAAGATGCCTTTTGTCGGACGCGGCTGATCCGGTTTCAGAGGACGCCCCAGGCCCGGTAGCGTCCTCGGCCTGTCATCTCGCGCAGATTAAGCTCCTTGGTCAGGATCAGCGCGCCCTGGGGCGTTATGTCCAGTTCCTGTGCGATCAGGCTGGCCGAGACGACAGGCCGCGCGATCACGAGATCGACCAGTTGGGGGAGGCGCGAATGGCCGCGCCGGTTGGCGGTGCGACGCTCAAGCTGCGCGCGCGCGGCGAGCAGCCGATCGTGTTCCTTCAGCCCTGTGCTGGCCGTTTCCTCGAAACTCTCCAGAATCCCGAGGAGCCGTGTCATGCGGCTCGGCGCGCGGCGTCGGTCGATCTTGATGAGCTTCAGCCCGACATTCAGTGGCGGCAGGTGCGCCTTCGCGACGCCCTCCTTTCGCAGGAGCGATGCGACCAATTGGCGGCCCAGTTCAGCCCTGTGCTGCAGAACCTGAAGCTGGTACCAGGCGTCGAGCGCGACGGCCGCCTTGAGCACGGGTGGCAGATCATCTGCCTGTCGAAGGACCTGAAACCACTCGTCGAGACGCGCGTCTTCGTCCCAGTCCGCATCATAGATCAAAGGGTCCCGATCGTTCGACGACTTGGGTACTGGACGGTTATTCAGCGTGTCATCGATCAAGGCACTGCTGCGGCTGAGAAGCGCATCGATGTCGGCGAATTCGTCGCTCGCTTCGTCCGAGACGAGGTCATCTGCTTCGTGCCCGATTTCGGGAGGGGGCGGGGAGGGCGATCGCCCGGAAATCTCCGCGTCCGCGTCGCGGGTTTCACCGCGAAGACGCGCCAGTCCTGCAGTGCTCAAGGCCCAATCGGCCGGATGGCTCGCGATCTGCCGTCGGCCGCGCAGCACGGAATGGGCGATGGTCAGTTCATGTGTCGGTGTTCGCGCATCGCGCCGGGCATCATGGAGAACGAGATCCTCGACATGAACCAATTCCCCATCGACCCACATGGAGGCGACCGCATCGGCGAAGTCCTGTCGCTCCAGAAAACCCTCGCGGATGGTGGAACGTGCTATGCATTCGTCTAATCGCGCTAGGGCGTCCGTCGCCCGGCACACGGGAACGAACAGCGCGGCTAGATCGATTCGCTTCAGGTCGTAGGACATCAGGGGAGGGTAGGCGATTTGTCCGGACTTGCCTATCGCTGGCAGCCTATGCCTCCCGGCGTCCCCAGCAAATGAAGTCGGCGTTGGCAAAATCGCTGTCCGTCGGCTGATTTCGCTTGCCGTAGGCCAGCGGACTGCCGTCCGGGCCGACCGTCGAGCCGCCCGCCGCGCGCACAACGGCATCGCCGGCGGCAGTGTCCCATTCCATCGTGCGGCCGAAACGCGGATAAATATCGGCTTCGCCTTCCGCGATCAGACAGAATTTCAGCGACGAGCCGACCGAGCGGTAATCGTGCACGCCTTCCTTTTCAAGAAAGGCAACGGTCTCGGGGCTGTTGTGCGACCGGCTCGCGACCGCGACGGGTTTGTCCGGACAGGGGCGCACGCCGATGGGGTGGCGCGACAGGAGCCTGCCGCCTTCGCCGATGATCAGTTTTTCCGCGCCCGTCGTATCGCCACGATAAAGCACGCCCTTGGCTGGCGCGTAGACGACGCCGGCGACCGGGCGGCCTTCTACGATCAGTGCGATATTGACCGTGAAGTCCTCGCTCTTGTTGATGAACTCCTTGGTGCCGTCCAGCGGGTCCACCAGGAAGAAGCGGCCCGAGCTTGTGGCCGGCATGTGGCCCGCCGCGCAGGCTTCTTCGGCAACAAGCGGGATATCCGGATAGGCCTTCGTCAGAATCCCTGCAATGATCGCTTCGGCTTTTTCGTCGGCGATCGTGACAGGCGATTGGTCGCACTTGAGGCGGACTTCGAGGCCTGCCCGGAAGACAGTCATGATCACGGCGCCGGCTTCTATCGCGGCTGCCGTGAAAATTTCGAGCATTGGGTCTTTGGTCGTCATCATGTTTCTCGCGTCGGCAAGGCGTTGCCAACGCTTGTGCATATATTATCCACGGACTTCCGCCGCAAGCCGCCGTCCCTAGAGTTCACCAGCCAAGCGGCGGACGATCTTCAGGGCTCAAGGACTATTTTGCCTGAAACGCCGCGTTCCATCAACTGTGTCAGTACCTGCGGTGCCTCTGACAAGGGACGGCGTGCGCTGATGAGCGGCTTGACCTTGCCGTCGCGATGCCAGCCGAAGAGTTCGCGGACGTTTTCGGCATAGACAGCCGGTTCATGCTGCGTGAACGCGCCCCAGAAGACGCCGACGAGGCAGAATTCCTTGACCAGAGCAAGGTTGACCGACAATTGCGGAATGCGTCCTGCTGCAAAGCCGACGACGAGATAGCGGCCATGGCGGCCCATGGTTCGAACCAGGGTATCAAACGTGTCACCGCCGACCGGATCGAAAACGACATCGACGCCTTTCTTCCCGGCCAATTCACGCAGTGCGTCCTTCAGATTATCATAGCCGATGACGTGGTCGGCGCCCGCGGCTCTGGCGGCGTCGCGTTTCGCGTCCGTCGAGGCTATGGCGATGACATTTGCGCCCAAGGCCTTGCCGATCTCCACGGCTGCAAGACCCGTCGCGCCCGCGGCGCCCGCGACAACCAGGGTCTCGCCGGGTTTCAAAAGGCCGCGTTGCTTGAGTGCATGATGCGACGTGCCAAAACCGCACATCAGCGCGCAGGCGTCGGCGTCGCTGATGTCATCAGGCAGGGGAATGCATTGCGCCTCGGCGAAGATTCCCTTTTGGACGAACGCGCCGGTACCCGCCGTTGCGACGACGCGCATGCCTGGCCTCAGGTGTTTCACCTCAGGACCGACGCTTTCGACTGTCCCGGCCATTTCCATGCCAGGAATGAAGGGAAGCTCGGGCTTGGCCTGATAAAGACCTTGCACGAGAAGACCGTCGGGATAATTGACCCCGACGGCCTTTGCCTTGATGACGACCTGGGAGCCGGTTGCTTCAGGCTCGGGCAATTCAGTGTAGATCAGGCCGTCGATCGGACCATAGGCGGTGCAGAGAACCGCCTTCATCAGACCTTCTCCTGGGTGTAACGCTTCAGCTCCTCACGGGCGATCTGGCGACGATGGACAGCGTCGGGACCATCCGCGAAGCGAAGGGTGCGCACATTGGCCCAGGAGCGCGCCAGCGGCGTATCCTGGCTGATGCCCATCCCGCCATGCATTTGAATGGATTCGTCGATGATTTTCAGCGCCATGCGGGGAGCTGCCACCTTGATCTGGCTGATCCAGACTGCGGCTTCCTTCGGATTCCCGCGATCGATCATCCAGGCCGCCTTGAGGCAAAGAAGGCGGGTCATCTCGATCTCGATGCGCGCCTCGGCGATTATGTCGAAATTCGCCCCAAGTTCCGCCAGCTTTTTACCAAAGGCCTCCCGGCGCAGCGCACGCTGGCAAAGCCGCTCCAGCGCCATTTCCGCATGGCCGATCGCGCGCATCGTATGATGAATGCGTCCGCCGCCCAGGCGACCTTGCGCGATCTCAAAGCCACGGCCTTCGCTCAGCAGCAGGTTGGAGACCGGCACGCGGACATTCTCGAGTTTCAGATGCATATGCCCATGGGGCGCATCGTCATCGCCGAAAACCTCCATGGCCCTGATCTTCGTAATGCCCGCCGTATCGGCTGGGACGAGGATCATGGAATGCTGTTCATGCTTGCGGCGCTCGGCGCTCGGTGTGTGCACCATCACGATATAGATTTTGCAGCGCGGATCGCCAGCTCCGGAAGACCACCACTTCTCGCCGTTGAGCACGTAATGATCGCCGTCACGCTCGCAGCGCATGGCGATGTTGGTGGCGTCGGAAGAGGCCACGTCCGGTTCCGTCATCAGGAAGGCCGAGCGGATCTCGCCGCTAAGCAGGGGCTTCAGCCATTTTTCCTTGTGTTCCGGCGCGCCGTAGCGCTCAAGCACTTCCATATTTCCTGTATCTGGTGCCGAGCAGTTGAAAACCTCGGCCGCCAGGAAGGACTTTCCCATTTCCTCGGCAAGATAGGCATATTCGACGGTGTTCAGGCCGTAGCCGTTCTTCGAATTCGTCAGCCAGAAATTCCAGAGACCGCGCTCCTTGGCCTTTTTCTTCAGGCCCTCGAGAATTTCGGTCTGGCGCGCGGTGTAGGTAAAGCGGTCACCGCCTTCGGCTTTGCCGACTTCAGAGAGGTATTCCTCGTCCAGCGGCATGATCTCGTTGCGGATCATCTCACGGACAGCCGCGTGAATCGGTTTCAAACGCTCTGTCATGCCCAGCGGCATGTTGTCTGCCCCGGCGACGATATCGGACATGGCTTCCTCCCGTTGCGTCCGACCGGAGCCGTACGCTCCGCCTCCATCGGACGAAAAATCCTGATTGAAATGTTGAAACAGGTGAACATACTACCGAGTATGTTGTCAATCGTCCCCGAATGCGTCATTGATATTTCACACGGGAGGACTTCGAATGACAGAACAGCATCGGGAGACGCATGCGCCGGACGCGGCTGCGCTCGACCTTGTGGCGCTTGGCGCGGAACTCCGCGGATCCATTCGGGATTTTGGTGCGCTCCAGTCCGCGACGAAGTTTTCCGACGGACAATCCAATCCGACCTATCTCCTGTGTGCGGAAGGTGGGAAATACGTGCTCCGCGCCAAGCCGCCTGGTCACCTGTTGGCCTCGGCACATCAGGTTGATCGCGAGTTTCGCGTGCTGAAAGCACTGCATGGCAGCGCCGTTCCGGTGCCGGAGGCGCTTTACCTGTCGCCTGAAAACTCCTCCATTGGACGAATGTTCTACGTGATGAGCCATGTCGAGGGCCGCATCTTGTGGGATCCCGCATTGCCGGATGAGACTGTCGAAGGCCGTCGCGCGATTTACGACGCGATGAACCGCGTTCTGGCGTCGCTCCACAGCATCGATGTCAGCGCCGTCGGCTTGTCCGATTTCGGAAAGCCCGGCAGCTATTTCGAGCGTCAGATCGCCCGCTGGGCCAAGCAGTACCGTGCAAGCGAAACCGAAAAGCTTGAAGACATGGATTGGCTGATCAACTGGCTGGAGGGGCACGACGCAGGCGACGACGGGCAGGTGGCGCTGGTGCATGGCGACTACCGCATCGACAACATGATCTTTTCCCATCACGGTGCGGACGTGCTTGCGGTGCTAGACTGGGAACTGTCCACTCTCGGGCATCCGCTGGCCGATCTCGCCTACCAGTGCATGCAGTGGCGATTGCCCAACAAGGGTAGTTTCCGTGGCATCGGAGGGCTGGACCGGGAAGCGCTGGGCCTCCCGCTGGAGGCTGAGTATGTGCGCATCTACTGCGGGCGGCGCGGTATCGACATTCCGAAGAATTGGGTCTTCGCTCTCGCATTTTCCTTTTTCCGCATCGGCGCGATCATTCAGGGCGTCGTGAAGCGTGCGCTGGATGGAAACGCCTCCAACCCCGAAAAGGCGCGTCAGTTGGCTGCGGCTGTGCCGCTCGTGGCACGCATGGCTCGCGATCTCGTCAACAACGGAGAATGAAGATGAGGCTGTTTGAGGGCTTGACGGTTCTGTTGACGGGTGCAACCGGCGGCTTCGGTGAGGCGGCCGCGCAGCGCTTTTATCAGGAGGGCGCCAATCTTGTGCTTTCCGATCTCACCGAGGAGGCGGTGGACCGGGTCGCCAGCCGGTTCGACTCGGCGCGGGCCGTCACGCTGGTCGGCTCCGTGGCAGACGAGAAGCTTTCGGAGGATCTGGTGCAGCTTGCGCTCGACAGTTTCGGCTCGCTCGATATTGCTGTGAACAATGCTGGGATCGCGCATCCGCTCCTGAAATTGCCGCAGATCGACAGCGACGTGGCGCGACGCGTCATCGATGTGGACCTGATGGGTGTCTTCTATGCCCTCAAGCACCAGCTTCCGGTGATGGAAAGGCAATATCGCGAACGCGGGCGCAAGGCCGCCATCGTCAACGTTGCCTCGGTAGCCGGCGTTGCCGGCGCGCCGACCGCAAGCGTCTACGCTGCTGCCAAACACGGCGTTGTGGGGCTGACCAAATCCGCAGCTCTGGAATATGTTCGTCGTGGGGTGCGGGTGAATGCGCTCTGCCCGTCCTTCGCTCGCACGCCCATGGTCACGAAAATGCTGGACGCCCAGGTCGCAAGCGGGCAGTCGACGCCTGAAGAAGCGGAAGCTCATCTGACGCGTGGCATTCCCGCCAAGCGTCTTGGAGAGGTCTCCGAGATTATCGAGGCTCTGGTCTTTGCCGCATCACCTGCGAATTCATTCTACACCGGGCAGACGATCCAGGTCGACGGCGGTATGACCGCGACGTGACTGGGGATCACGACGACCTATCTAGCGCGTCGAGATTGTCGCGCGCCTCATAGATGGCGCAGAGAATATGATAGAAGGTGCTCGCCGGTGCCGGCTCGTCCACCAGGCTGCCATCGGCAAGCCGTTTGTCATACCAGAGCCCGCGAACCGGGGTCTTGAGGAACTCGGAAAAGGCTTCCGCAGCCTTGCCGGCGGAGGCAATATAATGACCTCGTTTCTCGCCGTTGCCAACGACTGCCAGCTTTGTCGCGGCCTTCAGCCACTCGGTTTGCGGCCACATACGCGCGACAGGGTCGTGAACGCTGAAGTCGTCGTAAAGGCTCATGACCGCCACCTTTCCGTCTTCGGAGAGGCCGTGGGCGATGCCGATTTCGAAGAGCCTTTCCGCCTTTGCAATGGCAGCCGCATCGTTGCGAAGGGCTCCCCATCGCGCCAGAAGCCAGGCCCATTCGAACTGATGCCCCGGCTCCATGATCCGTCCCTTGTCTGAAGGGTGCGGGTTCCAGTCGTGGTCGAAGAATTCTCGCAGTCCACCTGACTTTGCATCGATGAACTTCGTCAGTGCGAGGTTTGCAATCTCGTCGGCGAGTGCAGCCCATGCTTCCGGCCGCTCGGCCAATGCCTCCCAGGCGAGCGCTGCTTCGAAGAGGTGCATATGCGGGTTCGAACAAAGCGGAAGGCTCGGCGGGTCTGTGTGTTGGAACCCGGCCACCGCATGCTTGTGGTGTGCGGTCAGAAGCCGCAGCAGCTCCGTCGCCTTCTCTTCCATGCGCATCGTCGCATCAGGAAAACTGGCTGCGATCTGCGAGAATGAGAAAAGCGCAAACGCCTGATTATAGAGATCGTATTCGGGCTTGATCAGAACGCCTTCGGGACTGGCAAGCGCGCCATAGAGGCCGTCATGCTTGCGAAAGGTATTTTCAAAATAGGTCAGGCCGTTTCTGATGATGGTCTCCCAATCGCCTGCCACGCCGTGCTGATGGGCAGCGCTGAAGCAATAGAGTTGCCGTGGCTGCACGCGGGCGCGGCGATTGTCGTCGATCATGGGTTGGCCGTCCTGGCCGATGCGCTCATGAAAGCCGCCGGTCGTTTGTTCGACCCCTGCGCTGCCCCAGAGCGGCAGCGCATCGTTTTCCAGCCAGTTGGTCATCGCGGTGACCGCGGTCTCAATGCTTCGGGTGGTTTCTGCGTTCAGCATGCGGCTTTAGGCTATCCAGTTAAAATCAGGAACGGAACAAACAAATGAAATGTATCTCTGTTCCGCCGGACAGTACGCAGGCAGTTTCCCCCGTCAAGCATTTTAGCGGGGAAGGGTAAAGACCTCAGTGCGACGCATATTCCGCGTCCGAGACATGTTCAAGCCAGTCGACAGTCTTTCCGTCGAGCGCTTCCTGGATTGCGATATGTGTCATCGCCAGGTTCGGCGACGCGCCGTGCCAATGCCGCTCGCCCGGTTCGAACCAGATAACATCGCCCGCACGAATTTCTTCGACAGGCCCGCCCTCCCGCTGAACGCGCCCGACTCCAGCGGTGACGATCAACGTCTGGCCAAGAGGGTGCGTGTGCCACGCCGTGCGCGCGCCGGGCTGGAAGGTGACCGAGGCGGCTGCGACCCGGGCGGGGGCCTGCGCCTGGATCAAAGGCTCCATCCGGACCTCGCCACTGAACCAATCTGCGGGACCCGTGTTCGAACTTCTCTGTTCGAGGCGATTGATTTTCATGTTGGTCTCCTTTGCATGGCGGGCTTGTCGCTCCTGGCGTCTACTGCGGCAACGCAGCCCTACAGGGTGAGTTCCGTCATGGGCAGAAGCGCGCCACGATGCATGATCACCTGAAGCGAGACGGCGTGACCCCGGGCGATGGCTTCATCCGGCGTTCCATCGGTCAAAAGCGCGGACAGAAAGCCACCATTGAAACTATCGCCGGCACCTGTCGTATCGACCGGCTGGACGCGTTCGATAGCGCTCGTGAAATGGCGACCATGCGGCTCGGCAAGAAGCATCGGCCCGCCGCCGTTCTTGACGAGAACCAATTGCGCACCGGCTGCGAGGTAACGATCAGCGCAAGCGTCCAGATCGGTGTCGCCAAACGTCGCGGCCTCATCATCGAAACTTGGGAGAAGGATGTCGGCGGCGCTTGCCGCCTGCATTGTGACCGCACGCATCTCGTCCACCGATGACCAGAGACGCGGGCGCAAATTGGGATCGAATACGACCGTTTTTCCTGCCGCACGGGCCTTGCTGACCTCATCGAGCAGATTCGCGCGACCGGCTTCGGGCAGAATTGCCACTGTAATGCCGGAAAAGTATAAGACGTCGGCTGCATCAAGTGCAGCTGACAGGATCTGCCTGTCATCTGCCAGGGTCTTGGCGGCCGACTGGTCACGCCAATAGGTGAAGCTCCGTTCGCCATTGGCAATTTCGATCAGATAAAGACCGGGACGGCGCGAGGGATGCAGGTCGATCAGCCTTGTGTCGATGCCGTTTTCCTCAAAGAAGGCCAGCATTTTGCTTGAATAGACGTCTTCGCCGAGGCGGGTGAAATAGGCGACGTTCCAGCTTTCCGGCGGCAGGCACGCGCGGGCATACCAGGCGGTGTTCATCGTATCGCCTGCAAAGCCGAGCCTGAAATCTGCGCCGCCCAGCGACGCCATTTCGATCATGCACTCGCCAACGGAAAGAAATGTCTTCCGCTTCATTCCTCTCTTCCTCCTCTGCCGTTCGTCATGTCGTCTGGCACAGCGCAGGAAACTCCGCAAGGATGTGAGGACAAAGCATTCAGGTTTCTGGGCGTCAGGACGCGAATATCGCTCCCGGCCATTGCAGTTTTGTCTGCTCTTGTTAAAGTCTGTTCAGCATTGAACTGATTTTGCGATGTGGCGACGAATTGCCGGATCGACATTATCATGCCTGGGAGAGGGAAACATGAGAGACCTGTTCGACTTGTCGGGTCAGACGGCGCTGATCACCGGGGGCTCGCGCGGGCTGGGTCTGCAGATTGCCGAAGTGCTTTCGGACTACGGCGCGGAGGTGATCCTGACGGCTCGAAAGCAAGCCGAACTGGATGAGGCGGTCGCCCATATCACAGCGCGCGGCGGCAAGGCGATCGGTATTGCCGGTGACCTCTCGAAGATCGACGAAATCCCGGATTTCGCCGCGAAGGTTCTCGACGCCAGCGGCACGGGCATCCAGATCCTCGTCAACAATGCAGGGGCGACCTGGGGTGCGCCGGCCGAGGATTATCCGCTCGATGCGTGGCACAAGGTCATGAACCTCAACGTGACGTCCATCTTCATGCTGAGCCGCGAGATCGGCCGACTTTCGATGATCCCAGCCGGGTATGGGCGCATCCTCAACATCGCCTCTGTCGCAGGGCTCGGCGGCAACCGCGCCGATCTCAACATGAAGACGATCGCCTACAACACCTCCAAGGGGGCCGTCATCAATTTCACGAAAACGTTGGCTGTCGAATGGGGCCATCACGGCATTACCGTCAACGCGTTGTGCCCGGGTTTCTTCCCCACCAAGATGGCGAAGGGCTTGATGGACCAGATGGGTGAGGCGCTTCTGCCCTCCATTCCGAACGGCCGTTTCGGCGGTCCGGAGGACCTCAAGGCCCCGGCGCTCATGTTCTGCTCAAGGGCAGCCGGTCACATGACAGGTCAATGGCTTGCCGTCGATGGTGGGATGACGGCATCGGGTTGAGGCCGAGCCGGAAGCGCATGCGCATTTGCCGGCAAGCCTAAGCCAATCCCGCCGTTTCGATCTCGCTCGCCAGCCAATCCGACATCCTTGCAGCCGCCGGGTGCGGCTGCCGATTTGCCGGAGTGACGAAATAGTAGCTGCTGCGGCTTTCGATTGCGCGGTCGATAGCTTTGACGAGCGTTCCCTCCTGCAATTCGGCCTGGATCAGGAAGAGCGGCATCAGTGCCACCCCGAGACCGGCAATGCAGGCTTGCGAAACATGCATGAACTGCTCGAAGCGCATGCCTTCGCGGTGCGAGCGCTTGACCCCGAGTGTCGAGAACCAGTGCTGCCACGCCTCGGGACGCGAGGCCATTTCCAGAAGCGGCATGGCGATCAGCGCTTCCGGTGTTCTGATCGGGTTCTCTTTCAGGAATTGCGGGCTGCAGACGGGCACGACATGTTCGCGCATCAGAAAGCGGAAATGGCTGTCCGGCCAATCCGGCTTTCCCACGTGGATCGCCGCGTCAAGCCTCTCCAGATCGAAGTCGACGCGGCCGATGCGGGTGGCGAAATTCACCGTTACGCCGGGGTTTTGTTTCAGAAAGGCGGACATGCGCGGCATCAGCCAGCGCGTGCCGAATGTGGGCAGGATCGCCAGACCGAAGACGGCGGAGGCATTGTCCGACATCGCCTCAAGCGACAGAAGGCGAAGACTTCGCAAGAGGGCGTCCGCCCCCTCGGCATACCGGCGCCCCTTGTCGGTCAATTCCACACCCCGGTTCGTGCGTTTGATGAGGGCGACGCCCAGCTGTTCTTCCAGCAGCGCGACATGGCGACTGATGGCGCCCGGCGTCAAGTTGAGGGCCGCAGCGGCGGCGCTCATGCTGCCCAGACGCGCCACGGCATCGAAGGCGGAGAGGGCGGCAGTCGAGGGCAGCAATCGGCGTTGTGTCGGTTCCATCTGCTTTGACTAAAGCTCAAAGCGGCGAAAGTAAATATGATTTGCGCCGAGCGGTGAATCTGAGGAAACTGACGCCCACAAATCGAGGAGCCGCATTACGATGTCATCGAGTTTTTCCTGGAACGATCCCTTTATGCTGGACGACCAGCTTTCCGACGAAGAGCGCATGATCCGCGACAGCGCGGCAGCGTTCGCCGAGGCTGAACTTCTGCCCCGCGTCACCGAAGCCTATCTTCACGAAACGCCGGCGCCGGAACTGTTTCCGCTGATGGGCAAGGCTGGCCTTCTGGGTGTGACGCTGCCGGAGAAATATGGTGCGGCGGATGCGAATTATGTCTCTTACGGTCTGGTTGCGCGCGAGGTAGAGCGCATCGACAGCGGCTATCGCTCGATGATGAGTGTGCAGTCCTCGCTCGTCATCCACCCCATTCATGCCTACGGATCGGAAGAACAAAAGGACAAGTACCTGCCCGGTCTCGTTTCCGGTGAGCTGATCGGCTGCTTTGGTCTGACTGAACCTGATGCCGGCTCGGATCCGGCCGGTATGAAGACGCGCGCCGAGAAGATTTCCGGCGGTTATCGCCTCAAGGGCGCGAAGATGTGGATCTCGAACTCGCCCTTCGCCGACGTCTTCGTCGTCTGGGCGAAATCGGAAGCGCATGATGGGCAGATTCGCGGCTTCGTTCTCGAAAAGGGCATGAAGGGTCTGTCTGCGCCTGCCATCAAGGGCAAGCTTTCGCTGCGCGCCTCGACAACCGGCGAAATCGTTCTCGACGGTGTCGAAGTCGGCGACGATGCGCTGCTCCCCAACGTCTCGGGGTTGAAGGGTCCTTTCGGCTGCCTCAACCGTGCCCGCTATGGCATTTCCTGGGGAGCGATGGGTGCTGCTGAAGACTGCTGGTTCCGCGCCCGCCAATATGGGCTTGACCGTCATCAGTTTGGCAAGCCGCTCGCCGGCACGCAGCTTTTCCAGAAGAAGCTGGCGGACATGCAGACGGAGATTGCGCTCGGACTTCAGGCCAGCTTGCGCGTCGGCCGCCTGATGGATGAGCACAAGTTCGCGCCGGAAATGATCTCCATCGTCAAGCGCAACAACTGCGGCAAGGCGCTGGATATCGCCCGTCAGGCTCGCGACATGCATGGCGGTAACGGCATCCAGATCGAATATCATATCATGCGCCACGCGCAGAACCTTGAAACCGTCAACACCTATGAGGGGACGCATGATGTCCATGCGCTGATCCTCGGCCGCGCGCAAACCGGCATCCAGGCGTTCTTCTGATGGAAACGGACAAGTCCTCGCCGCTTGCTGGTCTCAAGGTCATCGAGCTTGCCCGCATTCTGGCCGGTCCGTGGATTGGTCAGACGCTGGCGGATCTCGGCGCTGACGTCATCAAGGTGGAAAGCCCGGAAGGTGACGACACGCGGGGCTGGGGGCCGCCCTTTATTGAAATAGACGGCGAGAAATCGGCGGCCTATTTCCATGCCTGCAACCGCGGCAAGCGGTCGGTGATCGCGGATTTCGGCAAGCCGGAGGATCGCGATTTCGTGCTGGCGCTTGTCAAGGATGCCGACGTCGTCATCGAGAATTTCAAGGTCGGGGGCTTGAAGAAGTTCGGCCTCGATTATGAAAGCCTGAAGGCGCTCAATCCGCGGCTGATCTATTGTTCGGTCACAGGTTTCGGACAGAGCGGACCCTATGCTGCCCGCGCCGGCTACGACTTCATGATCCAGGGCATGAGCGGCTTCATGGACCTTACGGGCGAGCCGGACGGTCCGCCGGAAAAGATCGGCGTGGCACTCGCAGACATCATCACGGGGCTTTACGGCACGATCGCTATTCAGGCCGCCTTGGCGCAAAGGCAGGCAACGGGCAGGGGGCAGCATATCGATATGGCGCTCTTCGATACGATGAGCGGTGTGCTGGCCAACCAGGCCATGAACTTCTTGGCGTCCGGCATTGCTCCGCGCCGGCTCGGCAACGCGCATCCGAATATCGTGCCGTACCAAACCTTTGCCGTCAGTGACGGCCACATCATCATCGCCTGCGGGAATGATCGGCAATTTGCCGCCATCTGCGACATTCTGGGCCTGGCCGAAGTTTCCGGCGACGAACGCTATGCCACTAACCGCGCGCGGGTGGAAAATCGTGCCGAGGTTGCCGGGATGATCGAGGCGAAGACGAAAACCTTTGCCCGCGATGAACTGCTCGCTCTCCTGGAGCAGAAATCGGTTCCCGCCGGACCGATCAATACAGTGGCTGATGTCTTCGCTGACCCGCAATTCCAGTCGCGCGGCATGCGGATTGATCCTGAGGGCATTCCCGGCATTCGCTCGCCCATGGTGTTTTCTGAGGCTGCCCTCCAGACATCGCGGCGCGCGCCGAAACGCGGCGAACATGATGCGCAGATCAGAGGCGAGCTTGGAATGGCGGCCGCGCGCCGTTCCTGATGGCTTTTGCGAACTCTCGGGCCGTCCTTCCGGCAAAGGAAGGACGTCGTTCGGATCATGCAGTTTTCGAGAATGTCGCTGAACGGCCCTTGGAGACCTTGATGCAATTTCTCCCCGCGGCCTTTGCCGCATAAAGCGTCCGATCCGCCTCGGCAAACAATTCCGAGGCCGAAAGCTCCTGGCCATCATCTGCACAAATGCCCACGGATATAGTCACATTGTGCACGGCGATCTCTGCGTGTTGATTTCTCAGGGTTTTCATATCGCGTTGCAGAGTCATCGCATAATGCATGAGCCGAGTCGCGCAATCGGCCCCGGAGGCAATCACGGCGAACTCGTCGCCGCCGAGCCTGATGGGCGTAATGTTCTCCTCGGCGTTGTCGAGCATGAAAAGCGCGAGCGAACACAGGATCTGATCGCCTGCAGCATGTCCCAGGTTGTCATTGACCGCCTTGAATTGGTCAATGTCGACCAAGGCAAGCGCGGTGGGCTCGTGGGCGTGCGCGAGGCCTGCCAGCATCTGGTTGAAGATGGATCGGTTTGGAAGACCGGTCAGCGTATCAGTCGTTGCAAGACGTTTGAGCGTTTCATTGGCCTTCTGAACCTCGGTATGGGCGTTTCGAAGTGAAACTGCGAGCTGCGTCGCCTGCTGCGTCGTCGCGTGGCTCTTGCAGAAGTTGCTTTCGCTGATGACCGCAATGCGGATCAGCATGGCCATGAGCAGGAACACATTCGTAGCGATGACAAAATCGACGGTCTGGCCCTGCACCACCAGTTTCAGGATCGTGGCCAGGAGAATGGGGGCGCCGAAGGCAACGGAGATTCGCCAGTAGGCAAGGCTCTGTATGATCGCACCCGTAGTGATGCCGGCCATGATGAAGACTATGTAGGCGGCGGACCGGCTTTCGATCGAATCCAGGAAGTAGATCGGCAGCGGCAACCACGATACGCCTGCGACGAACGCAAGGATTGTCAGATTGCGCAGCGCCTTCGCCGCATCAGGATGAGAAGCGGCTATTCGAAGCTGGCGCAATCCGTAGACCAACCGGACCATGTTGAGAAAAACGATCGCCGCCAACCAGCCGAAGATGAGCAAGCCTCCGTGCTCGTTGAAGATGAGCAGCGTGGCGGACAAGGCGATGAAGCAATTGGCCGCCAATGTGACGGTGATGTTTGAAAGGCAGCTTCGCAGTTGGGCTTTTCTGACTTCTTCCGATGCGTGCTGGCTGCTGATTGCGTCCACCAAACGGGCCTTCATCTCAGGGGATCGTGTTGTATTCGAAAACACTTATACAATGGAAGCCTTTCAAAATGCTTGAAAGGAAAATGGTGAATTGAACGAAATGGCGAAATTTCGCCCGTCTCATGTTCAGAGATGGGATACCCTGAGGCACTAACCAGAATTGTTGGCGGTGACTTCCTGACGATGGCTTCTCGCCTGGTAGGGCCGGGCGCGATCCGGTCGACGCCAGGCGTCCGTCACGTGCGCCGGCAGGAGTGATTGTCACACATTGAATGGCGACTGCGGGCGGCAGGCCACTCGACCGTCAGGCGCACCTGGTCGCCAACCTACACTTGGTTTTCGGGGCTTCAGAGGAGGCGTTTGCGAACATCAAGAAGAGAAAAGAGCCCAAGAATCGACATCAGGAATGCCATGCCCCCGGCGACGAGGACTCGCTCTCCAAAGCCCATGGATGCAGTTTGGACGGGCGCGGCGTCGTCAGTTCGAACCGCATTGTCGATCAGATGACGGGTCAGCCGGGCATTGATTGACGCGTCGACGTCGTCGGCCCTGGATCCGGCTTCATGTTTTTCCGGTTGTATAGTCAAGATCCCCGCTCCGTTGCTGATTTCAATAAGTAGAATTCACAACGGGTTAACCATATTCACAATTGTGCCTGCTGGCAACTGCCGTACATGATGTCACAATTGATTGTGCAACTTTGTACTTCAGGGCCGAGCATACAGATACCTGCATGGCCTGAAGTCGGGGCCGCCCCATCCCACCTATTCGGGGCTTTAATCGCGGTGCCGTCCGCTCGCCAGTCCTGCAAAGACCAGTTCACGCAGCCGCGTGGCCAGCGGGCTCATCAATTGATGCTTTCTGGAGATGAGGTGATAGGGCGTTACGACCACGGAATCGGCGACATCCAGGGCTGCGACGCGCCCGCCGAAAACCTTTGGTCCCAGCAGTTCGACCACCTCCTGCGTAATGGGCGCGATGGCATCCGAGGTCGTGAGATAAGAAATCATCACGAGCAGCGAGGTGGTGTTCACGGTTTCCTGTGGCGACGGGAGACCCTGGCTGAGGAATGCTTCTTCGATGGCGTGGCGCAAGGGCGTTCGGGGCGCCTGCATCAGCCACTCATAGTCCGAGAGTTCACCCAGGCGCAGCTTTTTCTGACCCGCAAGCGGATGGCCTTCGCGGACTAGAAATCGAATGATTTCAACGCGTCCCGTCAGGATATTGAACTGCCTCGAGTCAGTGCCCGGTGGCAGGCGTGAGAGTACGAAATCATACTCGCCATCGATCAAGCCCTGGATCAAGACATCGCTGGGCGCCACATCGACATAGATGTCGGCGGAGCCCGCATTGGCCTTCAGCTTCTGGATGGCCGGCACGACAAAGGCGACGGCGCCCCCGGTTACCGAACCGACGCGAACGCTGCCCGACTTGCCGGACGTGACGGCGGTCACCTCCTGGAGTGTCTGCTCCAGCCCGTTCAGAAGGCCTGCGGCGTTGCGCGCCAGAATTTCGCCTGCAGGGGTCGCAGTCATGCCCTTTGGATGGCGGACGAAAAGCGTCAAGCCGACGAGGCGCTCGATGCTGGCAAGCATGCGGGAAGCCGCGGGTTGCGTGAGCGACATGCGCTCTGCGGCAATGGCCAATTGCCCGGTTTCATAAATCGCGCGGATGAGGCGGAAATCTTTGAGCTGAAGTCGGTTCTGGAGAATTTGCACGGTCACTTACCAAAATTGTTATGCAGATTGTCTGCAAATGCAATTGAAAGTCAAGTTGTGACTTTTCTAATTGGCGGCGGGATCAAACGGGTCTCAAGGACGTCGTCATCGTGTTGTTTTGCAAGCGATCGTGACGATGTCGTATCAATCCGGGAGGATTAAATGAAGAAAGTTATTTCCGCTCTGGCGTCGATTGCACTCGGCGTCGGTTTGATGGCCGCGCCTGCCTTCTCCGCCGACAAGGGTCTTGTTGGTATCGCGATGCCGACAAAGTCTTCCACGCGTTGGATCTCCGACGGTGAAAGCATGGTCAAGAGCCTCAAGGAACTCGGTTATTCGACCGACCTTCAGTTCGCTGAAGACGATATCCCGAACCAGCTCGCCCAGATCGAGAACATGGTCACCAAAGGTGCCAAGGTTCTGATCGTTGGCTCCATCGATGGCACGACGCTGTCTGATATTCTGGCCAAGGCTCACCAGGCCGGCGTCAAGGTCTTCGCCTATGACCGCCTGATCCGCGAAACGCCGAATGTCGACTACTATGCGACCTTCGACAACTTCAAGGTCGGCGTGCTCCAGGCTGAGTCGCTCGTGAAGGGCCTCAAGGAACGCTTCCCGAACGTGAAGCCGTGGAACGTTGAACTCTTCGGCGGCTCGCCGGACGACAACAACGCCTTCTTCTTCTATGATGGCGCCATGAGCGTCCTGAAGCCGCTGATCGACAAGGGCGACATCGCTGTTGTTTCCGGTCAGATGGGCATGGACAAGGTCGGTACGCTCCGTTGGGACGGCGCTGTTGCGCAGGCTCGCATGGACAACCTGCTTTCGGCGAACTACACCTCGAAGAAGGTCAACGGCGTTCTGTCTCCCTATGATGGTCTGTCGCGCGGCATCATCTCCTCGCTCAAGGGCGTTGGCTATGATCCGGCTGGCAAGGACTTCCCGATCGTCACCGGTCAGGATGCCGAGCTTGCTTCCGTCAAGGGCATGATCGCTGGCGAACAGTATTCGACGATCTTCAAGGACACCCGCGACCTCGCCGCAACGACCGCCAAGATGGTCGATGCCGTGATGCAGGGCAAGGAACCGGAAGTCAACGACACCAAGACCTATAACAATGGCGTCAAGGTTGTTCCGTCGATGCTCCTCTCGCCCCATGTTGTCTACAAGGACGACATCGAGAAGGTTCTCGTCGGTTCCGGTTACTACACCAAGGACCAGATCGCCAAGTAAGCTTGGTTGACGAACAGGGAAGTCCGGCTCGGTCCGGGCTTCCTTCATCTCGCAATACCTGCCGAGATCCACGACCTGGTGGTGCCCGCTGCACAGATCCGGTTGGCGGATGCAGCAGCAATGGCGCGCCGGTCATGAAAGACCCGACCGGCACCCGATAAAAAATAACAACGCCCGCATCATGCCTGCGACAATGTTCGCAACTGTGCTACGATAGGTCGGGGGAGAGAAATGCAGCCAATTCTCGAGATGCGAGACATCACCAAGACGTTCCCCGGCGTGAAAGCGCTGACGAATGTGAACCTTTCCGTGATGCCTGCAGAAATTCACGCCGTTGTCGGCGAAAACGGCGCTGGCAAATCAACACTGATGAAGGTTCTTTCCGGGGTTTATCCGGACGGCACATTCACCGGCAAGATCATGTTCGAGGGCAAAGAACAGAAGTTCTCGGCGATCAGCGACAGCGAAGACATCGGCATCATCATCATTCACCAGGAACTGGCGCTCGTGCCGCTTCTTTCGATCGCGGAAAACCTCTTCCTCGGACACGAAACCGCGAAGATGGGCGTGATCAATTGGTACGAGGCATATGCCCGCACCAAGGAGCTTCTGAAGAAGGTGGGGCTCAACGAGAGCCCCGACACCCTGATCACCAATATCGGCACCGGCAAACAGCAGCTGGTCGAGATCGCCAAGGCCTTGAACAAGAAGGTCAAGCTGCTGATTCTCGATGAGCCGACGTCGAGCCTGAACGAAAAGGACTCCGACGCACTTCTGGAACTTCTCATGGAGTTCCGTGCGCAGGGAATTTCCTCGATTCTCATTACCCATAAGCTCAACGAAGTGACGAAGGTCGCCGACCGTATCACCGTGATCCGCGACGGCTCCACGATCGACACGATGGACTGTTCGGACGGAACTGTCGATGAAGACCGCATCATTCGCGCCATGGTCGGCCGTGAGCTCTCGGACCGCTATCCGCCACGCCATGCGACGGTCGGCCAGCCGGTTCTCGAAGTGAAGGACTGGTCGGTCTATCACCCGCATCACGCTGAACGCCAGACCATCAAGGGCGTCAACCTGACGGTCAATGCGGGTGAAGTGGTTGGCATCGCAGGCCTCATGGGGGCAGGTCGCACGGAATTCGCGATGTCGCTCTTCGGCCGTTCCTGGGGGCAGAAGATCACCGGGACCGTCAAGCTGCACGGCAAGGAGGTCGATGTTTCGACCATTCCGCGCGCCATGGACGCCGGCCTTGCCTATGTCACCGAAGACCGCAAGACCTATGGTCTCGTGCTCATCGACCACATCAAGCACAATATCACGCTCGCCAATCTCGAAGACGTTTCGAAGCGTGGCGTGATCGATGATATCCGCGAATTGCAGGTCGCCAATGGCTATCGCCGCGATCTCGCGATCCGTTCCTCGAGCGTGTTTCAGAAGACCGGTAATCTTTCGGGCGGCAACCAGCAGAAGGTTGTCCTCTCGAAGTGGCTGTTTTCCGGTCCGGACGTGCTCATTCTGGATGAACCGACGCGCGGCATCGATGTCGGCGCGAAATACGAAATCTATGGCATCATCAACAAGCTGGCCGAAGCCGGCAAGGCCGTGATCGTGATCTCCTCCGAAATGCCCGAGCTTCTCGGCATGTCGGACCGGATCTATGTCATGAACGAAGGCCGCTTTGTTGCTGAAATGCCCGTCGCGGAGGCCTCTCAGGAGGCCATCATGCGCGCGATAATGAGATCATAGGAGAGAAGCATGGCCCAGGCGACGGAAACATCGCGGGATAAGATCGATATTCTGCATTTCGTGAAAGCGAACATCCGCGACTACGCGCTGTTGATTTCGCTTCTCATCATCATGGCCTATTTCCAGTATTCGACCAACGGCACGCTGTTCATGCCGGTCAATATGACGAACATCATCCTGCAGAACAGCTACATCGTCATCATGGCGCTGGGCATGCTGCTGATCATCGTCGCAGGTCACATTGACCTGTCGGTGGGTTCTGTCTCGGGCTTTATCGGCGCGGTCGCGGCCGTGTTCATGGTCCAGTGGAAGATGGATCCGATCCTGTCGGTTGTCGTCTGTCTCGCGCTCGGCGCGCTGATCGGCGCCTTGCAAGGCTTTTTCGTCGCCTTCTACCGGATTCCGGCATTCATCGTGACGCTTGCGGGCATGCTTGTATTCAAGGGTCTGGCGCTGACGGTTCTCGGCGGTGCGTCAGTCGGTCCGTTCCCCAAGGAGTTCCAGTTGCTGTCTTCGGGCTATGTTCCCGACTTCACGACCTTCGAACTTTTCGGCCAGCCCTTCAACGTGCTCGCCATGGTGATCGGTCTTGTGGTGACGGCGCTGATTGTCCGCGCGAATTTCAAGGAACGCAGCAACCAGCTTCAGCACTCCATGGCTGAAGAGCCGAATGTCATCTTCTATGGCCGCAATATCCTGATTGCGATCGGTTTCCTTGGCTTCAGCTACCTGATGGCGCGCTATCGCGGGCTGCCGAACGTTCTGATCGTGATGTTCGCGCTCATCGTGCTCTTCACCTTCATCACGACGCGCACGACGTTTGGTCGCCGCATCTATGCGCTGGGCGGCAATGAAAAGGCAGCCAAGCTCTCGGGTATCAACACCGAACGGCTGATCCTGCTCACCTTCACCATTATGGGCGCGCTTGCTGGTCTGGCCGGCCTAATCTTCGCGGCCCGCCTGAACGTGGCGACCCCGAAGGCCGGTCTCGGCTTCGAACTGGACGTGATCGCGGCCTGCTTTATCGGCGGTGCAGCGACCACGGGTGGCGTCGGTAAGGTCGTCGGTGCAGTTATCGGCGCCTTCATCATGGGCGTCATGAACAACGGTATGTCGATCATGGGTATCGGCATCGATTGGCAGCAGGTCATCAAGGGCGTCGTGCTGATGCTCGCGGTGTTCCTGGACGTTTATTACAAGCAGAAGCAGGGCTGAGTTTTCAGCCCTCCCTGACCTCGCGTCCCCTTACGAAACATAACCTTTTAAAGGTGCCCTATGACTTTCAAGCCTGCTCAATGGCCTAGAAAACTGCGTTCTCAAGAATGGTTCGGCGGTAACGGGCGTGACCAGATCTATCACCGCGGCTGGATGAAAAACCAGGGCCTGCCGCACCATATGTTCGACGGCCGCCCGGTCATCGGCATCCTGAACACATGGTCCGAACTGACGCCCTGCAACGCCCATCTGCGCGACCTTGCAGAAAAGGTGAAGTACGGCGTCTATGAAGCAGGCGGCTTCCCGGTCGAAGTTCCCGTCTTCTCAGCCTCGGAAAGCGCCTTCCGCCCGACGGCCATGATGTTCCGCAATCTTGCGGCGCTCGCCGTTGAAGAAGCGATCCGCGGCCAACCGATGGATGGCTGCGTGCTTCTCGTCGGTTGCGACAAGACCACGCCGTCGCTGCTCATGGGCGCCGCCTCCTGCGACCTGCCGACCATCATGGTCTCGGGCGGCCCGATGCTGAACGGCTATTTCCGTGGCGAGCGCGTCGGCTCCGGAACACATCTGTGGAAATTCTCCGAAGCCGTAAAGGCCGGCGAGATGACTCAGGCCGAATTCGCGCAGGCCGAAGCCTCCATGTCCCGTTCGCCGGGCTCGTGCAACACGATGGGCACGGCCTCCACCATGGCCTCGATGATGGAATCGCTCGGCATGACGCTCTCCGGCAATGCGGCGATCCCGGCCGTCGACAGCCGCCGCCGCGTGATGGCCCACATGACCGGTATGCGCATCGTGCAGATGGTCAAGGACGACCTGAAGCCCTCCGACATCCTGAAGAAGGAGAACTTCGAGAACGCCATCCGCACCAACGGCGCGATCGGCGGCTCGACCAACGCCGTGATCCATCTTCTGGCAATTGCCGGCCGCGTCGGCATCGATCTGACGCTGGACGACTGGGATCGCTGTGGCCGTGAGGTCTCGACCATCGTCAACCTGATGCCCTCGGGCAAGTACCTGATGGAAGAGTTCTTTTATGCCGGCGGCCTGCCGGTTGTCATCAAGCGACTCGGCGAAGCCGGTCTCCTGAAGAAGGATGCGCTGACGGTGTCCGGCGGCCCGATATGGGACGAAGTGAAGGACGTCGTCAATTACAATGAAGACGTGATCCTGCCAGCTGACAGGCCGCTGACCGCGCATGGCGGCATCGCGGTTCTCAAGGGCAATCTGGCACCGAAGGGTGCCGTTCTGAAGCCGTCCGCCGCTTCGCCGCATCTGATGAAGCATCGCGGCCGCGCCGTGGTCTTCGAAGACATCGATGACTACAAGGCCAAGATCAACGACGAGAACCTCGACATCGACGAGAACTGTGTCATGGTCATGAAGAACTGTGGTCCGAAGGGCTATCCGGGCATGGCCGAAGTCGGCAACATGGGCCTGCCGCCCAAGGTGCTGCGCAAGGGCATCACCGATATGGTCCGCATCTCCGACGCGCGCATGTCCGGCACCGCCTATGGTACAGTCGTTCTGCACACGTCGCCGGAAGCGGCGGCCGGTGGCCCGCTCGCTGTTGTCCGCACGGGCGACATGATCGAGCTCGATGTCGAGGCGCGCCGCATCCACCTCGATATCTCGGATGCCGAATTGCAGGCACGACTTGCCGAATGGAAGCCGCTGCCGGATCAGCCGGAGTCGGGCTATGCCTGGCTGCACCAGACCCATGTTATGGGTGCTGATACCGGTGCCGACCTCGACTTCCTCAAGGGCTGCCGTGGCGCCCCGGTCGGAAAGGACTCGCACTGATGGCCATGAAGCTTGCCCTCGTTGGCATCGGCAAGATTGCGGTCGACCAGCACGTTCCGGCGCTGAAGGCGTCGTCGGACTGGGAACTCGCAGCTACGGTGTCGCGCCATGGCACGGTGGAAGGGGTCGAGGCGTTCGACGACTTCCACAAGATGCTTGCGGCCCGTCCGGATGTCGAAACCGTGTCGCTGTGCCTGCCGCCGGTTCCGCGCTTTGAGTATGCCAAGGCTGCCATTGAAGCCGGACGCCATGTCATGCTCGAAAAGCCGCCGGGCGCAACCCTGTCCGAATGCCATGCGCTTGAAGCACTGGCGCGCAAGGCCGGTGTGTCGATCTACGCAACCTGGCATTCGCGTGAAGCTGAAGGTGTTCCCGCTGCCAAGTCCTGGCTGAAGGACAAGGCGCTGAAGTCGCTGAAGGTGACGTGGAAGGAAGACGTTCGCCGCTGGCATCCGGGTCAAGCCTGGATCTGGCAGGCCGGTGGCCTCGGCGTCTTCGACCCGGGTATCAACGCCTTGTCGATCGTCACCGAGATTCTGCCGGAGCCGATCCATCTGAAGTCGGCCGAGCTGTCCTTCCCGTCGAATTGCGAAACGCCGATTGCCGCCTCGCTCGCTTTCTTCCACCCGCAGGGTGCGAATGTGTCGGCTGTGTTTGATTTCCGCCAGGAAGGCGAGCAGACATGGTCCATCGACGTCGAGACGGAAGAGGGCGAGCTTAGCCTGACAGATGGCGGTGCGAACCTTTTCATCAATGGCGAACGGCAGGCGGCGCTCGAGGGTGGTCTCACCCTGTCAGGGGAATATCCGCGCCTTTACGCCAAGATGGCCGCGCTGGTGAAGGCCCGCGCCATCCACATGGACATCTCTCCGATGGCGCATGTTGCCGATGCCTTCCTGCTCGGCAAGCGCGTGACCGTCGAACCGTTTTACGAATAAGGTGCTTCGATTATGAAACATGTTTTGACTGGCATTCTGCCTGTGGCTCCGACGCCGTTCACGGCGGACGGCCGCGTTGATGAAGAGGGCATGCGCCGCGTGCTCGATTGCATGATCGACCAGGGCGTCGATGCGATCTGCATTCTGGCCAACTATTCCGAACAGTTCGTGCTTTCGGATGAAGAGCGCGCGCTGCTGACCAAGCTCTCCATCGAGCATGTCGCCGGTCGCGTTCCGGTGATCGTGACGATCAGCCATTTCGCCACACATATCGTGGTCGAGCGCGCGAAATACGCCCAGAGCCTGGGCGCCTCCATGGTCATGATGATGCCGCCTTACCACGGCGTCGGTCTCGTACCGGCCCCGCTCGGCATCTATGAGCACTTCAAGGCCGTGTCCGATGCGATCTCGATCCCGATCATGATCCAGGATGCCCCGATTTCCGGTGCGTCTCTGCCGGTCGACATGCTGGTCAAGATGGCGAAGGAAATCGAGAACGTCTCCTACTTCAAGATCGAAGTTCCGTTTGCTGCTGACAAGCTGGCGGCGCTGATCGAAGCAGGCGGTCCTGAGATCGTGGGCCCGTTCGACGGCGAGGAAGCAGTGACCCTGCTGGCGGACCTCGACGCCGGTGCAACGGGCACCATGACCTCGGCCATGTTCCCCGAAAAGATCCGTCCGATCGTCATCGATTACCGTGCGGGCCGACTCGATGCAGCGCTTGCCCAGTGGCAGCGCTGCCTGCCGCTCGTCAACCATGAGAACCGTCAGTGCGGCCTGCGCGCCGCCAAGACGGTCATGATGGAAGGTGGCGTGATCAAGAGCGATTATGTCCGTCATCCGCTGAAGCCAATGTCCGACCGCACCAAGCAGCGCCTCCTGTCACTGGCGCGTGATCTTGATGTGCTTGCTCTGAAATGGGGCAAATAAGCCGGTTGAACTCCGGAACTTAATACCTAACTCAGTGGCGAGCGACCCGCTCGCCACTTTCCATTTCACTACCTTTCCATTTGACCGCAAGGAGCAAACCGATGCTGACTGGCAAACACCTGATCGCTGGCGAATGGGTCAGTTCTGAAAAGACTTTCAATTCTGCCCCGGCCAAGGGCGAATCCCGCGCCTATTCCGACGGCGGCCCAGCCGAAGTGGATCGTGCCGCAAAGGCGGCCGAAGAGGCCTTCTGGTCCTACGGCTATTCGACCCGCGCCGAGCGCGCTGCCTTTCTGAACAAGATCGCCGACGAAATCGAAGCCCGCGCCGACCAGATCACCGAAATCGGCTCGTCTGAAACCGGTCTTCCGGAAGCCCGCCTGCAGGGCGAGCGCGGCCGCACGACCGGCCAGCTGCGCCTGTTCGCCAGCCATATCGAAAAGGGCGACTATCTCGACCGCCGCCACGATCCGGCGCTGCCGGATCGCCAGCCGCTGCCGCGTCCGGATATCCGTTTGATCGAGCGTCCCGTCGGGCCGGTTGCCGTCTTCGGCGCCTCCAATTTCCCGCTCGCCTTCTCGACAGCCGGCGGTGACACCGCAGCAGCCCTTGCGGCCGGCTGCCCGGTCGTCGTCAAGGGGCATCAGGCCCATCCGGGGACGGGCGAAATCATCGCGCAGGCGATCGATGCGGCCATCAAGGCTTGCGGTATCCATCCCGGCGTCTTCTCGCTCGTTCAGGGCGTGACGCGCGAACTCGGCGCGGCCGTTGTCCAGCATCCGCTGATCAAGGCTGTCGGCTTTACCGGCTCGCTCGGTGGCGGCAAGGCTCTGTTTGACCTCTGCATGGCGCGTCCGGAACCGATCCCGTTCTTCGGCGAGCTCGGCTCGGTCAACCCGATGTTCGTGATGCCGAATGCCGCGGCCGCCCGCGCTGATGCGATTGGCAAGGGTTGGGCAGGTTCGCTTACCATGGGGGCAGGGCAGTTCTGCACCAATCCTGGCATCTCGATCGTGGTCAAGGGCGAAAGCGCCGACGCCTACATCGACGCCGCCGTGAAGGGGCTCGAGCCCGTGGGCGCGCAGACCATGCTGTCCGACGGCATTGCCGAAGCCTTCCGTCGGGGCCGCGACAAGGTTCGCGCCACGGCCGGCGTTCGTGAAGTCCTGACATCGGTTTGCAATCTGCGGAATGCGACGCCGTATCTCTACGTGACGACGGGTCAGGACTGGCTTGGCAATCATGTGCTCAGCGAAGAGGTTTTCGGGCCGCTGGGCATGGTCGTCGTTGTGAACGATTTCGACGAAATGCGTCAGCTCGCCTTGAGCTTCGCAGGCCAGCTCACCGCAACCATCCATATGGACTCCGCTGACACGGCCGACGCGCAGAAGCTGATGCCAATCCTCGAACGCAAGGCGGGGCGAATTCTCGTCAACGGTTATCCGACCGGCGTCGAGGTTTGCGATGCGATGGTTCATGGTGGACCGTATCCGGCCACGACGAACTTCGGTGCGACCTCGGTCGGCACATTGTCGATCCGCCGGTTCCTGCGCCCGGTTTCGTACCAGAACATGCCGGCAGAGCTTCTGCCGGAGGATCTGCGCTAGCTAGTCGCAAGGCCGAGAAAAGTTGTGAAAGGCGGGGCGGAAGCGTCCCGCCTTTGTCGTCTTAGCAGCCGATTGTCTGTTTTGCGACATTCCGAATGCGCCAAAGCGTGTCGGATGCGGAAGAGCCCGGGAGGGGCGTGGAACGATACCAATTGCACATGCCGAACGGAACGACGAAAGACCTTGAAGTCTGCGTCTTTCCGTCTAGAGAAGGATCGGCGGAGAAGAAGAGGGGCTTTCGGACATGAACAATTACGTTCTCACCGTTTCGTGCAAATCGACCAGGGGCATTGTCGCGGCAATCTCGGGCTACCTGGCCGAGAAGGAATGCAACATCGTCGATAGCTCCCAGTTCGATGCACTGGATACCGGCAAGTTTTTCATGCGCGTCTCCTTCGTCTCCGAAGGCGGAATCAGCGGCGACGAACTCCGCAAGGGCTTCAAGGCTGTTGCCGACAAATTCGCTATGGATTGGGAAATCCACAGCCCCGAACAGCGCGTCAAAGTCATGCTGATGGTCTCACGCTTTGGACACTGCCTCAACGATCTCCTTTATCGCTGGAAGATCGGTGCGCTGCCAATTGACATTGCAGGTGTCGTTTCTAACCATTTTGACTATCAGAAGGTTGTCGTGAACCACGACATTCCCTTCCATCACATCAAGGTGACGAAGGAAAACAAGCCGCAGGCCGAGGCCCAGCTTATGCAGGTCGTGGAGCAGTCGGGCACGGAACTCATCGTTCTGGCGCGCTATATGCAGGTTCTCTCCGATGATCTCTGCAAGAAAATGTCGGGCAAGATCATCAACATTCACCACTCCTTCCTGCCGTCGTTCAAGGGTGCAAACCCTTACAAGCAGGCCTATGAGCGCGGCGTGAAGCTGATCGGGGCAACGGCGCATTACGTCACCGCCGACCTTGACGAAGGCCCCATTATCGAACAGGACATTGTCCGCATTACGCACGCGCAGAGCGCGGACGATTACGTTTCGCTCGGTCGCGATGTGGAAAGCCAGGTGCTGGCGCGGGCCATCCATGCCCACATCCATCACCGCACCTTCATCAACGGCAACCGGACCGTTGTTTTCCCGGCAAGCCCGGGTTCCTACGCGTCCGAAAGAATGGGCTGATTACCAATGGTTCGACGGATCGAGGGAAAGTCGACGGCTGCTGCCGTCATCGACAAGGTGAAGGCAGAGGCTGTGCGGCTCGAGCGCGATCACGGCGTGAAGCCGGGTCTTGCCGTCGTGATTGTCGGCGAGGATCCCGCCAGCCAGACCTATGTCGCCTCAAAATCGCGAACTGCAAAAGAGTGCGGCTTTCACTCCGTGCAGCATTCGCTGCCGGAGGGTACCGCGCAGGCAGATTTGGCCGCGTTGGTCGACAAGCTGAACGCTGACCCCACCATTCATGGTGTCCTCGTGCAGCTTCCGCTGCCCAAGGGGCTCGATTCCGATCCCATCATCCAATCCATCAGGCCAGAAAAGGATGTGGACGGTCTCCATGTGGTCAATGCCGGCAAGCTTGCAACCGGTGACCTGAAGACGGGCCTCATTTCCTGCACACCGGCGGGCGCCATGATCATGGTGCGGATGGTTCATGGCCAGGACCTGTCCGGCCTTCATGCCGTGGTCGTCGGCCGCTCCAACCTCTTCGGCAAGCCCATGGGGCAATTGCTTCTCAACGCGAACGCTACCGTTACGATGGCCCATTCGCGGACAAAGGATTTGGCGTCAGTTTGCCAAATGGCTGACATCCTTGTCGTTGCTGTCGGACGGCCGCAGATGGTCCGCGGCGATTGGGTGAAGCCGGGCGCAACCGTCATCGATGTGGGCATCAACCGCATCGACGCGCCGGAACGCGGCGAGGGCAAGACCCGCCTTGTGGGGGATGTCAACTATCCGGAAGCTGCTGAAGTTGCCGGTGCGATTACGCCTGTCCCAGGCGGCGTCGGCTTGATGACGATTGCCATGCTCATGGCCAATACTGTCACGGCAGCCTATCAGCAGTCCGGCGTCGCTGCGCCCGATTTCGGCGCGCTCTGAAGACCGTCCTGGGCTTTTCGCACATACCCGGATGTGCGCGAGCCCGGATAGTTATTGACTATAACTATCCGGGCTCCTAAAATCGATCGTGTCGAACTCGGGAGGAAGCCATGATCGATCTCGCCAAGATCCGCGCCATTGATTTTCACACGCATGCCGAAGAGGCCTGCGGCTGTCATGCCGACGACGGATATGACGAACTGCAGACGACCATGGCCCGGTATTTCCGAGCCGCCTGGGAACATCCGCCGACAGTGCCGGAAACGGCCGAGCATTATCGCAAGCAGAACGTCGCCGCGGTCATTTTCCCTGTCGATGCCGAGCATGAAACGGGCTACCGTCGTTACAGCAACGAGGAAGTCGCAGAACTCGCGGCCGAGTATAACGATGTTCTGATTCCTTTTTCCTCCATCGATCCGCACAAGGGAAAGATGGGCGTGCGCGAAGCGCGCCGCATGATCGAGCATTACGGCGTCAAGGGCTTCAAGTTTCACCCTACCTTCCAGGGCTTTTACCCGAACGATCGGCTTGCCTATCCGCTTTATGAGGTTCTGGCAGAATACGGCGCCATTGCGCTCTTCCATACTGGCCAGACGGGGGTAGGTTCGGGGATGCGCGGCGGCAATGGCATGCGCCTGAAGTTCTCCAACCCCATCCATCTCGATGACGTGGCGGTCGACTTCCCGGACATGCCGATCGTTATGGCACATCCGTCCTTCCCCTGGCAGGAAGAGGCGCTGGCCGTCGCTAACCATAAACCGAATGTTTATATCGATATGTCCGGCTGGTCGCCGAAGTATTTCCCGCCGCTTCTCGTCCGCTATGCGAATACATTGCTGAAAGACAAGATGTTGTTTGGTTCAGACTGGCCTATGATTTCGCCCGAACGCTGGCTTGCCGACTTTGAAAAGATTGATATCAAGGACGAAGTTCGCCCTCTGATCCTGAAGGATAACGCGGCGAAACTCTTGAAACTGGCATAAAGTTCCGCCTGTTTCGAAAAATATATTTCTTGCCTGATCTGCCTCTCGAAGGCAGAATTTAGGGCATGTACGCATCGCACGGATTCCTGAGATCGGACATTGGTGACGTCGACGTGATCTTTCACGACGGGCTTTATCACCTCTTTCACCTTGTCCTCCCCAATCACGATTTCATTGCCCATGCCGTCAGCTCTGACGGCATGTCATGGCGTCGCGTGAAGAACGCGCTGTTTGTCGGTGATCCGGGAAGCTGGGACGACGACATGCTGTGGACCATGCACGTCACGCCTGACCCGGATCGTCCGGATGAGTGGCGCATGTTCTATACCGGGCTTTCTCGGGCTGAATACGGACGTGTACAGCGGGTGGGACTAGCCCGTTCGAAAGACCTTTACCACTGGGAGCGCTGCGTCGATGCCAACTATCCGATCGAGATCCGCGGTCCATATTACGAATCGAGCGTGGATGAGGGGCGTCAGTGGGTAAGCTTTCGCGACCCCTTCTTCTTCATTGACGAGAATACAGGCGCGCGGTTGCTTCTGGCCTCGGGCCGGGTCAAGAACGGGCCGGTGATCCGGCGGGGCTGCGTGGCGATGGCGCGGGAGATCGCGCCCGACACGTTTGAATTTATCTCCCCGCTTCACAAACCCGGACTCTACGATGACGTCGAGGTTCCCAACCTTTTTTGGCTCGGTGATCGCTACTATCTGATCGGTTCGATCCGCGAGGATATCAAGATCCATTACTGGTATTCTGAACGTCTGGAAGGTCCTTACGAGAACTTCTTCGAGAATGTTCTCCTGCCATTCGGCAATTATGCGGGAAGAGTATGCCATAATGGCGGACGTCCCTTGTTGTTCTGCTTCTTTGCTCGCACAGAAATGATCAACGGGCGCGAGGTGACCAAGAAGGTTCTGCCGCCGCCAAAGGAACTGGTTCAAGGCCGCAGCGGCCGCCTTCGGCTGAAATCATCGAGCGCGTTCAATAACCTGGTGACGGGCTCGGAGAAGATTACGGCGGTGTCGCAATGCCGGTTCCTCTACGGTAATTCCCACGCGACGTTGAGTGACCGCGAAGAAGGGCTGAGCTTCGCCTGCCGTAGCGGATATGAGGCCGTGTTGTTGCCGGGGCGTCACGCCGACTTCCGACTGCGTTGCGTTCTGACCTTGCAAGGATCCGGAAAGTGCGGCCTGGTTTTGCGGACCAACGATGACGGTGACGGATATTATCTGGCGCTTGATCTCGTGAAGGGCGTGGCGCAAATCCGCGCCTGGGGAGCCAATCCGACGCCCGTTTTTGAACATTCCTTCCGTTACGATCCGCTTCAGGATGCGCATTTTCAGGAGGAGCAACGCGAAAGCTGGTCCGTGGAGGTCGTGGCGCACGGAATGTATATCGAGGTGTCCATCGGCGGCTATGTTGTGCTCAGTCTTGTTGATGAAACATATGCTGAGGGGGCAGTGGGCTTCTACGCAGAGTCCGCCGCTCTGGGCATTACGGACCTTCAGATCGAAAGTCTGGCGAGGCCGGTGGCCGAACATGCCTCCGAGATGGTTTATACCGCCACGCGACCGGACAACTCGGATCGGGAGGTGGCGCGTTGATGTCTGCGCGCTCGGATGAACAGTGGCTGATCGTCAGCGACATCGACGACACACTGACAGGTGACAGGGACGCGCTGGCGCATCTCTGGGCAACTATTCGTCCGCGTCACGAAAACATCCGTCTCGTCCTCAACTCAAGCCGTCCTGCAGCTAGTGTTGACAGGACGATCGGCGATTATTTCCCGCCGGGCTTTGCGCCGGATGCAATTATAACCGGACTTGGCACGGAGATCCGGGTCGACGGCGTGTTCTTGCCCGATTGGTCCAGTCTCTTCGAGACGTGGCCGCGGCAGGAGATTGTCGATTGCGTTCTGCGTTTTGGCCACGAGCTCCATGCCGATGAGTTCCAGACGCTTGGGAAAGCCAGCTTTTCCGTACCTGATCGAGGGGCCGTGGATACTCTCCTGGCAGCGCTCTCGGCGCGGGGGTTTCCCGTTCGGGCTCTTTATACGGGTGAGAGCGACCTCGACCTCATTGCACCGGACGCGGGTAAAGACCGGGCAATGACATTCCTTGCCCGGTACTTCGATGTGCCTCGGGGCAGGGTGGTTGCGGCGGGAGATTCCGGCAACGACCTTGCGATGTTCGAGGCTGCAGACCACGCCATTGCAGTTGGAAACGCTCGCCGGGAGCTGCGTCATGCCGCGCCGCGCTACAAGACCTATTTTGCCAGGGCGCCGCATGCTGCAGGCGTCCTTGAGGGGCTTCGGGCATTCGGTGTTCTGCCGTCTTGATGCTGAGGGGCGGAACCTAGTCATCTGACAGACGTTGTGAATTCGGGTCACAGCTGTTGAACAAGAAGGAAAACGAACATGGCCGGACAACATGTCGGTTCGCTCCTGATGATTTCGCTTCATGGTTATGTTGCGGGTTCGCCGGAATTGGGGAAGCCGGATACGGGAGGCCAGGTGGTCTTCGTTCTGGAGCTTGCCAAGCGTTTCTCGCGCCTGGGATACCGGGTCGATGTGATGACCCGGCGTTTTGAGGATCAGCCCGCCGAGGATGAGATCAACGACAACCTCAAAATCATTCGCATTCCATTTGGCGGTCGCGATTTCATCCGCAAGGAAGACATGCATGACTGGTATGGCGACTTCATTACCAACGCGCTCGCATATATCCGCAAACGCCAGCTTCATTACGACGTCATCAACTCGCATTACTGGGACGCAGGCGTCAGCGGGCAGAAAATCGCCGAGGAGCTGCAAATTCCTCACGTCCATACCCCGCATTCGCTGGGCTGGTGGAAGCAGCATGACATGGCCGGTGCGGATCCGGACGAGATCGCGGGCTACCGATTTGATGAGCGTATTCGCAGGGAATTTGTCCTCTACCGCAGCTGCGACCATGTGATCGCGACAAGCGAGCAGCAGGTCGATCTAATCGCGGAGCAATATGAGCTTCCCCGTGATCATATCACCATGATCCCGCCCGGCATCGATGAGGGGCGCTTCACGCCGGCGACCCCTGACATGGTGCGCCGTGCGCGCGAGCGGCTCGGCGTGACGGAAAAGGACATCTATATTGTGGGTCGCGCCGCAGAGAATAAGGGCTATGATCTCGCGATCCACGCCATGGCGCATCTGAAACAGCTCCAGCCGGAAGCGCGACTGGTCCTGGCTGCAGGGGCCAATTCGGACAGTGATGTCGCACTTCTTGATCAGTACAAGGCAATCGCCTCAGAAGTCGGGGTGGAGGACCGGATCGACTGGCGCGGCTATGTCGAAGACAAGGACCTGGCAGACTGCTACCGGGCCCCTGGTGTCTTTGCCTTGCCTTCACGCTACGAGCCTTTCGGCATGACCGCGGTCGAGGCCATGGCCTGCGGTACGCCGACGGTCATGACAATCCATGGCGGGCTGCATGAGCAGATCGAGTTTGGACGGCATGCGCTGGTGGCCGATCCGAAGCGGCCGGAAGAGTTTGCAGCCGTTCTGAACCTGCCGCTGCAATATCCATGGATGCGCGAAACGCTTTCGGTGGAAGGCGCTCGCTTTGCTCGCCGCGCCTTCGGATGGACCGGCATCGCCCGCCGGACCATCAATCTATTCGAACATTTCCGCGGGAGGTATGACGCATACAAGGCGGAAGATCTGACTTCGCCAGCCGCTTAAGCAGATATGGTTAGATAATAGAAAATTCTATTATCTAACCATTGCATGAGCTCTCGGTCAGTCGATCGCACCCGGCCCTCGAATGGCGTTCGGAGGGCACTTGCCGAGGATGATCATGCCGAGCACTTCGTCCTTGGTGACGTCGGTCGTCTTGGCATAGCCGACCACCTGGCCATTCTTCATCACGGCGACGCGATCTGCGAGATCGAAGACGTCGTGAATATCGTGGCTGATGAGGAAGATGCCGATGCCGTCCTTCTTCAATTCCTTGATCAGTTCACCGACCTGCGCCGTCTCATGGGGGCCGAGCGCTGCCGTCGGCTCATCCATGATGAGGATGCGCGCGTTGAACAGGATGGCACGGGCAATCGCAACCGACTGGCGTTGGCCGCCCGAAAGCGCCTTCACGGGCTCCTTGAAACGGCGGAAGTTGGGGTTCAGGCGGCCCATCACCTTGCGAGCCTCTGCTTCCATGGCGGCATCGTCCAGCGTGCCCCAGGTCGTGAGAAGTTCGCGTCCGAGGAACAGGTTCGCGGCGGCGTCAACATTGTCCGCGAGAGCAAGTGTCTGGTAGATCGTTTCGATGCCATATGCCTTTGCATCTCGTGGATTGCCGATCTGAACTTCTTCGCCATTGATCAGGATCTGGCCACCGTCGCGCGGATAGGCGCCGGAGAGGATCTTGATCAACGTCGATTTGCCAGCGCCGTTGTGACCGAGCAGGCCGACCACTTCACCGGGGAAGAGGTCGACGCTGGCATGGTCCACGGCTCTGATGCCGCCGAAGGCGATCGAGATGTCGCGCATTTCAACGAGCGGCGTTGCGCCGTTGTGAGGATTTCCGATGTTGGCGTTCATGTTCATCCTCCTTACTTGATGCGGCGGCGATAGACGGTGTCGAGCCAGACGGCGACGACGAGTACGCCACCCACGACCATCTGTTGCATGGCGGCTTCGAAGCCGATCAGCACCATGCCGGACTGCAGCGACTGCATGACGAGCGCGCCGAGTACGGCACCCCAGATCGTGCCGGAGCCGCCGGCGAGCGACGTGCCGCCGATGACGGCCGCCGCGATGACGTAAAGTTCGTCGATCTTGCCAAGATCGGCCGTGGCGGAATTCAGGCGTGCCGAGGCAATAATGGCTGAGATGCCGACGAGCGTGCCCATCAGCGCAAACACCATGACGGTCATGCGCTTGGTGTTGATGCCAGCGAGCTCCGCGGCCTCGGGATTTCCACCGATGGCGAAGACGTACCGCCCGAAACGCGTCCGGTTGGCAATGAAGGTCATGACGATGAGCACCGCGCCGGCGACCAGAACCGGAATGGCGAAGCCATGGCCCACAAACAGCCCGCCTTCGGGGATCGTGATGTTATGCGCTGCGGCATATTGCTTTACGATACCGACGGGCCAGGGGTAATTATTGGCGACATAGGCGGCCCCCAGCACCAAGACGGAACCGACGACGCCGATGAAGACTTCCGCCCAGACCGGACGACGCGGGAAGCCAAAACGCTTGCGCTGCTTGCGGCTGGAAAACAGCGAGAGCACGATGAGAACGCAAACCACTATGGCGACGATCCAGCTCGCCGTCACGCCGATGGAGCCGTAGGGTCCGCCGCCGATGAGTGCAAAGTTAGGGTCAACCGGAGAAATCGTTTCCCCCCGCGTGACCCACCAGGCCGCGCCACGCCAGACCAGCATGCCACCTAGCGTCACGATGAAGGAGGGGATTTCGAGGTAGGCGACCAGCATGCCCTGAAATGCGCCGATCGCCGTGGCAACGACCAAGGCGACGAGGACCGCGAGAATCCAGATCAATGGATGACCGAGGCCAAGACCGAGAACCTTTGGGAAAATCCACACCTGCGCTGCGCCGGTGATCATGGCGGTGACCCCCAGAACAGAACCGACCGACAGGTCGATATGACGCGTGACGATGATCAGCACCATGCCGGTCGCCATGACGGCGATCGAGGCGGTCTGGACGGAAAGGTTCCAGAGGTTTCTGTAGGTAAGGAACGCACCATTTCCGTTGAAGATCATCCCATAGACGTGAAATCCAACCCAGATCAGAATAAGCGCGCCGAACATGCCAAGCATGCGCGCGTCAATCTCCGTTGCCCGCAGGAAGGCCGAGACAGGCCCCTCGCGGTCTTGGGTCGGGTGCGTTATGGCGGTCTGAGTCTGTGTCAATGCCCCTGCCTCTCAAGCTTATCGTTTTTGTTGGCTTTGCTGTCGCACTCGGATGCGTTAGGCCCCAGGACCAAGTCCCTGCGGGTCGGATGCCAGCAACAGCTGTACCTTCAAAAAACCGCGCCGCAGGAGCGACGCGGTTTCCGGGTTTAAGAAAGCTCCGAAGGATTAATCGCAAGCCTTCACGCTGCCGGCCTTGACGCCTGCGCAAGCGGTTGCCTTGTCGATCCATCCGGCCTTGATGACGTCGCCGAGTGTGTCCTTCGTGACGGCGAAGGGCTTGAGAAGAACGGCGTTCATCTCGACCTTGTGCGCGCCGTCCTTGAACTTCTGTACGTTCGGAACGGACGAGGCGTCCTTGCCGTCAGCGAGCATGAGGGCGGCTTCTGCAGCGGCCTTGCCGAGTTCGCGCGAATCCTTCCAGATCGAAACGGTCTGGGTGCCGAGCGCCACGCGGTTGATGGCGGCGGCGTCGCCGTCCTGGCCAGTGACCGGAACGGAGCCGGCGAGGCCCTGAGCGGAAAGAGCAGCCACAACACCGCCGGCCATGCCGTCGTTCTGCGAGAGAACGGCGTCAACCTTGTTGTTGTTGGCGGTCAGAATCTGCTCCATGTTCTTCTGGGCATTTTCCGGCTTCCAGCCATCAGACGAAGCTTCGCCAACGATCTTGATGGCGCCGGAATCGACCTTCGGCTTGATGACTTCCATCATGCCCTTGAGCAGGAAGGCGGAGTTCGGGTCGCCCTGGTCGCCCTTGATGATGGCGAAGTTGCCCTTGTCCTTCACCTTCATGACTTCCTCGGCCATCATCTTGCCGACGCCGACGTTGTTGAAGGTCATGTAGAGAACGCTCGGATCCTCGATCTGAACGTCATAGGCGATCGTCGGAATGCCTTCGTCCTTGGCCTTCTGAACGGCCGGCATGATGGCTTCCGAATCCCACGGAACGATCAGCAGAACGTTGGCACCC
Source organism: Hyphomicrobiales bacterium (assembly GCA_900466575.1). GTDB lineage: Bacteria > Pseudomonadota > Alphaproteobacteria > Rhizobiales > Rhizobiaceae > Ensifer_A. The sequence continues at coordinate 233,649 of UBMP01000020.1, forward strand.
TGCGAAATCAGCGATTCCACGTCGGTCAACTGCTTGGCGGCAGAGCCCTGGGCGTCTGCGGAGATGTACTTGTCGCCAGCGGCCTCAACGATCTTCTTGATGACGGCTTCGTCGCGCTTCCAGCGCTCTTCCTGGAAGATCTTCCAGGACACGGCAATGGTCTTGCCAGCGGCGAAAACCGGGCTTGCCGCAGACATGACAAACACTGCGCCTGCAAGCGCAGCAGCAAATTTCTTCATGACGTCCTCCCAAATGCTCTCGAGCATCAAAAGCAAGAATGGCATGGGGACTCCCGACCCCAGCCTTGCAGAGACTTTTTTTTAGCCTCAAAAAAATAAGTGACACGCTTGTATGTCTATGTCAAGATAAAAACACAATCCGCTAAGTTGCTGCAATGCAAATAGATTTTTGCGCTGCGGGAGGTTGTGGTATCGAGTATGGGGCGGCCTGGGGAGGGTCGTGCTCGGAGGATCGCATGTCAAGCATCGTACGCCAGGATGACGTCCGGCGGTTGAATCAATTCGGACTTCTGCGCGCGCTCAGGCGGCACGGTCCGCTCTCCCGCACAGCGCTCAGTTCGTTGACGGGTCTGTCTCCCTCGACCGTGACCGTCATCACCAACAGCCTCATCGAGCGCGGCGTCCTGACGGATCGTTTGCCCGAGACGTCGACCGTTAACAAGCGAGGGCGCCCGCAAGTGTTGATTGCGCCTAATGGCGCGCATGCAGCGATCGCCACCATTCGACTGGCGCGAGGCGTGGTGGAGGCGAGCCTGTTTGACTACGCGGGACGCGAGCTTGGTCGCCGTGAGTTGCGCCGTCGGACCCTCTCCCTTGCCCCCGACAGCATCCTTCGATTGATAGTGGAACTGATTGAGGGGCTCGCGGAGGAAACCGGCAGAAGTCGCGCGTCGATCGTGCGTATCGCCGTGGCCGTCGAAGGGATCGTGGACAGCGCGGGGAGGCTGCTGCTGAGTACGCCCTTCGCCGATGTTCACGAAATGGATATCGCCGCGCTTCTGGAGGCGGAGTTCGGCGCAAGCGCCGAGGTCATGAACGACTGCAACGCGGTCGCGGAAGGGCTGACCTGGACCGCGCCGGAAGCCTCGGGGGAGAACTTTGCCGCGTTGCTGATGGCCAATGGCGTGGGGCTTGGCCTTGCGATCAATGGCAAGATGCTCTCAGGGCCGAAGTCTTCCGGGATGGAATTCGGTCATATGATCTATAAGCCCGATGGTGCACTTTGCCGTTGCGGCCGTCGAGGCTGTATCGAAGCCTATGCCGGCATATATGCCATCCGACGTGCCGTTGCTGGAGAGGATCCCAATGTCGTCATCGAAGACGTTCCGGAAAATGATACACTGGTAGATATCGTCGAGAAGGCACGTCGGTCCGACGGACCGGAGCGAAGGGCGCTGAGGGAAGCGGGCCGTGCTCTGGGCAACGGGTTGGTCAATCTCTTCACCCTTTTCGACAGTGTGCCCCTGATCATGGCGGGCGCATCGACCATCGCTCTTGAGTTCATGATGGATGAAATCAAGGCTGCGTTTGCCAACGAGAGTTTTGGGCGCCGGGTTGAGCCGGATATCGTTGATATTTATCCTGATGCGCCCAAACTGATGCGCCAGGGAGCTGTTCTCAAGGCGCTGGCAGCGTATGACATGTCTCTGCCGGATCAGGAGGAATTGGTAACCGAGGAAACCTTGGCAGGGGGCCGTGGTTGAGACCGGCCTCCATATCGCGAACAAACAGAATTGCGCGTTCGGCAGGATTTTGAAACATTGATGCCGAATGGCATCAGTATGCGAAGCCGGGCGCTAAAGTGAGGAGACCCACCATTGAAGATCATTTATGATCCTTCGCCGCGGACGGCCGAGGAGATGTTCAGTCCGGAAGATTATTCATCTTTCCTCCGTGACCACGACGTAGCAGTATTTGAGGGTGGAGATCGCGATGCGTTTTATGATCGACACCTGCCGGATTGCGAAATCCTGATGAGCCAGCAGCCTATGGATTCCGGACGACTGGACCAAGCCCGGAATCTGAAGGCGATCTTCAATGTCGAGACGAACTTCCTGCCCAATATCGATTACGAAACCTGCTTTCAGCGCGGCATACATGTGCTTGCTCCAAGCGGCGTTTTCGCCCTTGCTGTGGCTGAGATGGGGCTTGGCATGGCGATAAGCCTCGCCAGAGGCATTCACAGCGAACACGCCCGTTTCTTGAACGGAAACGAGCGGTATGGGCTCGAGGGAAATTCCGAGGCGGAATTACTGACGCATTCGACATTCGGTTTCATCGGTTTCGGCGATCTGGGTCGCGCGCTCCATGCGCTGCTTCCGGGGTTTCGTCCCTCCGCGGTGCGTGTATTTGATCCCTGGCTGCCAGATGGGCATCTTCGGCGCCTGGGTGTCGAGCCGGCTTCCTTGGATGAGGTGCTGTCGAAGAGCCGCTTCGTCTTTGTTGTCGCTTCGATTACGACAGACAATCGCCACTTGCTGAACCGCGAGAAACTGAACCTCATGCAGACGGGAGCCTCGCTGATATTGCTCAGTCGTGCTGCGGTTCTGGATTTCGAGGCGCTGGCCGAAATTGCGCCGAGCGGCATGATCCGGTTTGCCACGGATGTCTTTCCCGAGGAACCGGTCGCTGCAGATGATCCAGTCAGAAGGTTGCCAAACGTTCTTTTCTCGCCGCACCGTGCCGGCGCGTTGACCTCGGCGCTGCAGGAAATCGGTAAGCGCGTGCTGGAAGACGTCGACCTGATCGCGCGGGGCCTGCCGCCAGTTGCCTGTCGTCGGGCCGAACGCGAGACGGTCATGCGGATGCGCAGCAAGCCGATCGAAAAGACCTGATCAACCGAGTTCGAGGGTCGTTATCCCGAATATCCCGCGCATATCCAGTTGGGGAGGGGTGCCGAGATACATACGCGCCGTCTCGAAACCCGGCTGGAAGCCGAGTTTCTCCAACTGGAAGGCGAAGGACGTCTGTGTCTCGGGGACGTCGATGTGAACAACGGCTCCGTTCGAAACGGTCCCGCAAGATCGAAGAAGAGCAAGAGCGGTCTCCTCATCGCAGGCAAACAGCGGACCGATCTTGAAACCTTCGATACAGGCGCGAATAACCACGTAGCCCCTGACGCCTTTATCGCCTCTGGCAATAAATGCATATCGGGGTGGCGCAATCCATTTCCGGAGAAACGCAGGCCTGGCGGTCGGGAAGAAGTCGCGGTCAAATGGCCCTATTTCCGAGAAATCAGGCAATATTGACACTCGGCCATTGGTCGCCGGCGCGTGCCATGTGCATTTGCCGCTCCATCGCCTGCTGTCATAGGCCTTGCGAAATCCCATCCTCATATAATTGGACTGCTGCGCCGGGACTCCATCCAGCCCGATCGTCCTGCCCGCAAGATGGGTCATAGCAGCATTCCAGACTTTTAATCCAAAGCCCTGACCACGAAATTTGGGATGTGTGATGTATAGTCCGATAAAACCGAATGTTTCACCGTAAGACACAGCGGCGATTCCGGAAGCCAGTTCTCCATCGACGAAACATCCCAGGAACCCCTGCCGGTCAGCCTCAAAGAAGGCCTCGGCGTCATGGGGTGATGGGTTCCATCCCTCGTGAGCCGCCCAGTCGACGAGGCGAGACACGTCTTCCAACCCCAATGTGCGCATGTCCACGTGGCGGCTCATAGCGCAAGCAGTTGCTGCGGTGCAAACGAGGAGAGGGTGCCAAGATAGGCTTTTGCGACGGGCGTTGCATAGGCTCCGCGCTTGGCGGTGCTTAGGCCGAGCGCTACCAACCCCTCCGCCTGCTTCACGGCCGCGGCGACCCCGTCGATGATGGGAATGCCGAACTCGCGCCGCAAGTCCATCGTCAGGTCCGCCATACCCGCGCACCCCAGAACGATAGCTTCGGATTTATCCTCGCGAAGCGCCGCAGCGATTTCATTGCGCAACCGGTCGCGCGCATTGGATTGGGGGTCTTCGAGAGACAGAACCGGGATGTCTGCCGCGCGCACATTGCAGCGGCCGGCCATGCCATAGCGATGCACCAGTCCTTCCAGCGGCAGGCGCGACCGTTCCATGGTTGTCACGATCGTGAAACGCTGCGCGATGAAGGCCGTGGCTGACAGCGCGGCTTCGCAAATGCCGATGACCGGCATATGGGCAAGCGCGCGTGCTGCATCGAGGCCCGTGTCATCGAAACAGGCGATGATTGCGGCATTTGCGCCAGCCTTTTCACCCTTGGCGATCTCCAGCAGAAGGCCGGGCAGTGCCAGCGCCTCATCATAATAGCCCTCAATGGAGGCTGGTCCCATGGTGGAGGTCACCGCCGCGATATCGGTTGTCGCGTTGCGCACGCGATTTGCCGCGTCGGCGATCTTCTCTGTCATGGATGCGGTAGTATTGGGATTGACCACAAGCAGTTTCATGTCGAGTCACGCCTTGCTGCGCCGGCGGTTCATGAAGACGATAATGCCCAATGCGCTGCCGATGATGATGAAGGAGAAGAGGGTGGTCATAGTACCAAGCGCGTAGAGGACCGGCGTCGTCACATTGGTCGTCATGCCGTAGATTTCCAGCGGCAGCGTATTGTAGGTGCCAGCCGTCATCAGCGTTCGGGCGAACTCATCATAGGAAAGTGTGAAGCCGAAGAGACCGACGCCAATCAGGCTGGGGAGGATCATCGGTAGAACGACAAAGCGGAATGTTTGCCACGATGTTGCGCCCAGGTCGCGGGCGGCCTCCTCATAGGACGGCGAGAAGCGGTTGAAGATGGCGAACATGATCAGCACGCCGAAGGGCAATGTCCAGGTCAGATGCGCGCCGAAGCCGGAGGAATACCACGCGGGCGCCAAACCCAGTTGCTGAAACAAGACGCCGATCCCGAGGCTGATGATGATGGAAGGGACCACGAGGCTGGCCACGGCGAGGTAGAAGAGGGCCGTCGCACCATAGAATTTCCGCCGAAAGGCGAGGCCTGCCAGAAGCGATACCACTACAGTGACGATCATCACCATGAAGCTGAGTGTGAAGGAGCGCTGGAAGGCGCCACCAAAGTCGCCCACGGCCTGCGTTTCAAACAGGTTTGCGAACCAGTGCAGCGACGCGCCGTTCATGGGGAATGTCAGGCCACCGTTCGGTCCCTGGAAAGAGAGAATGAAAATTGCCGACATCGGACCGTAAAGAAACAGCACGAAGAGAGCAAAGAAGGCGGCGAGAATATAGAATTCGCGGGGTCGCTTTTCTGAATGCATATCTTAGAGCTCCTTGCGTATGTCGACGACGCGAAGGATCGCCGCGACCATCAGCAGGACGACGATGAGCAGAACCACGGCATTGGCGGCAGCGGCCGGATACTGCAGCAGCGACATCTGGTTCTTCATCATCAACGCCACCGATGCACTCTGCCCGCCCGACATGACCTGAACAGTGGAGAAATCCGCCATGACGAGTGTCACGACGAAGATTGTCCCGATTGCCATTCCGGGCTTTGCGAGCGGAATGATGACATTTGTCAGTATCTGCCAGGCCGAAGCGCCGCCATCGCGGGCCGCTTCGATGAGCGACTTATCGATACGCATCAAGGTGTTAAAGATGGGCGTGACCATGAAGAGCGTATAAAGATGCACCATGGCGAGGACGACGGCGAAATCTGAGTAGAGCAGCCACTCGATCGGCTCCGGTACGATGCCGGCTTTCACAAGGGCTGTGTTCACGAGGCCGTTTCGTCCGAGAACCGGAATCCAGGAAATCATGCGAATGATATTGGACGTCATGAACGGCACGGTGCAGACGAGGAACAGGACCATCTGCATTGCTGCCGTGCGGACATGAAAGGCCAGGAAATAGGCAACCCAGAAACCGATGACGAGGGTCAGAACCCAGACGATCGCCGCGAATTTCAGCGTGTTGAGGTAGGTTTTCCAGGTCACCCAGGAGCCGAGCGTATCCACATAGTTCATGCTGATGAAATCGGGATACATCTGCGCAAAATCGTAATCCCAAAAGCTGACCACGAGGATCATCAGGATTGGCAGTAGCAGGAAACCGCCAAGGATCAATGTCAGCGGCGCGGCCTGCAGATAGGGCGGCAGCCAGCCGGGCAGCCGGTATTCCCGTTTCGGCTTGCCGTCGCCAGCGCCGATCAGCCTCACAGTCACCATGGTCCCGAACTCCGGTTTCGTCGGTAAAAGGAGCGCCGCCCTCGTGAAAGGGCGGCGCAGATGGCATCAGGCGGCGATAAACTCGTTCCAGCGCTTTACCATGTAGCGGTCTTCGTCCATGACCGAGTTCCAGCAGGCAACCTTGCCCATGCGGTCGTCGAAGGAGCCGCCATCGCGCACGGCGCCGGCCTTTTCCATGACCTTGCCTTCTGGAGACATGATGTCGCCCTTGGCCGGCTTGCCTTCGATCCAGTAGCCCCATTCGTCTTCGGACATGAACTGCTTGGCGGTTTCCATGCAGGCCGAGTAGTAGCCCTGACGGTTGAGATAGCCGCCGACCCAGCCGGACGTGTACCAGTTGATGTATTCGTAGGCCGCGTCGAGTTCAGCGCCCTTGAGGTGTGCGGCAAGACCCAGACCGCCGCCCCACGAACGGTAACCTTCCTTCAGCGGCTGATACTTGCAGGCGATGCCCTTGGAGCGGACGGCAGCAACGGCCGGCGACCACATGGACTGGATGACGACTTCGCCGGACGCCATGAGGTTGACGGACTCGTCGAAGGACTTCCAGAAAGCGCGGAACTGGCCGGCTTTCTTGGTTTCGATGAGGAAGTCGATCGTCTTGTCGATTTCGGCCTTCGTCATGTTGCCCTTGTCGGCATATTTCAGCTTGCCGGCGGCTTCCATGATCATGGCGGCGTCCATGATGCCGATGGACGGGATGTTGAGGATCGAGGTCTTGCCCTTGAAGGCCGGGTCGAGAATGTCGGCCCAGGAGGAGATTTCGCGGCCGACGAGGTCGGGGCGGATACCGAGCGTGTCGGCATTGTAGATGGTGGGAACCATCGTGAACCATTCCGTCGGTGCCTTGGCAAACTTTTTGTCGCCGGGCTTTTCGACAAAGCCGACCGTATGCGGGGCGGTGCCCTGTGCAATAACGCTATCGGGCTTGAGCTTGCCGGTGATGAAGAGCGGCACGATCTTGTCGAAATATTTCAGCTTCTTGGTGTTCATCGGCTGGATCACGCCAGCGGGGAACACCTTCTTCAGGATCCAGTATTCGATGTCGGCGATGTCGTAGGAGTTCGGCTGGGTTACCGTGCGCTGCGCTGCGGCGTCGGAGTCGAGCGCCGTCATTTCCAGCGTGATGCCGAGATCCGCCTTGCACTTTTCGGCAATCGCATTGATGTTCGAAACGCCCGTGCCGATCTGGCGCAGCGTGATCGGGTTCTTCGCCCAGATCGTCGGGAAGCCGGTGATGACGCCGGTGCCGGCAGCAGCACCAGCGGCGGCGGCGCCCGCCTTCAGCAGTGTGCGGCGCGTGATACCTTGAGACTTCGTGGTCATGCTCAGTTCTCCTTCAGAGGTTTGTTTGTGTATGATTTTCATCATCTTTCTTGTTTTATCTTTCCACGCGGCCGAGAATGATCGCGTCGTCTTTGGCCCATGAGAGAGGCACGGCGTCACCGGCTCTGACGGGATTGCGGTAGTATTCCGCGTCGTTCAGCACCACGGTGAAGTCTTCGACGCCTGCGCCTGCGACGCTGAGCTTCACGGTCGCGCCAAGGTCTTCGACATTCTGGACGACGGCTGTAAATCCGAAGCCTTGCTCCCCGGGCGGTGCGATGCGGATATGGTCGGTGCGGAGCGCAATGTCGGCCTGCTCATCTTGATGTGTCGGCTTGCCGAGGGCGCTGAAGCGCCCGCCACCATTGACCTCAATGGTTGTTGTCTCCTCGGTGCGCTCGACGATGCGGCCCGATATGACATTGTGATTGCCCATGAACTGCGCGACGAAGGCAGTCGCCGGGCGCTCGAACACGACGCGCGGACTTGCCGCCTGCTCAATGCGCCCGTCATTCATGACGACAACCAGGTCTGCCAGCGCCATGGCCTCATCCTGGCTATGCGTCACATGGACGAAGGTCATGCCCAGCGAAGTTTGCAGGCTCTTCAGTTCCGCCCTCATCCGGATCTTGAGAAAGGGGTCGAGCGCTGAAAGGGGCTCGTCCAGCAGGAGGGCCTGAGGCCGGGTGATGAGCGCGCGGGCGAGCGCTACGCGCTGCTGTTGGCCGCCCGAAAGCTGAGCGGGGCGTCGCGCAGCATAGGGCTCCAGCTGCATGCGCTTCAGCATCTCGAGCGCAGCGCTACGACGCTCCGCCTTCTCGACGCCCTGCATTTTCAGACTGAAGGCGACGTTGTCGACAAGATCGAGATGCGGGAAAAGAGCGTAGGATTGAAACATCATGGCCGTTCCGCGCCGTGCGGGCGGAAGATCGTTGACGATCGCGTTTCCGAGAAGGATGTCACCCTCCGAAACCGTTTCGTGGCCGGCAATCATGCGGAGCGTCGAGGTTTTTCCGCAGCCGGAAGGGCCGAGAAAGCAGCAATAGCTCCCAGCCGGAATCTTGAGGCTGATTGCGTGCACGGCAGCGGTCGATCCGTAGATCTTGGAAACGGCAGCAAGTTCGATTTCAGCAGCTTTGGACATGCATCATCCTCGTTCGTGGATGTCGGGACAAATGCACATGCCATGCCAGATCAGGGCCGCCATTCCTAAAGAGCTGGATTCACTCAGGTTTATTTTTGCGCCGCCCGCGACCTTATTGGTGAAACTTAAGCCATGCATAAAAAATAGGCTCATGTATGCAATATGGACGTAATTTTGTGCGCTAAATTTTGCGAGCTTGGTTCACGGTCGGCTATTCTCTTTCGCCTCAGCAGAAGGTACAACGTGAGCCAACAGGAAGTCTGATCATGAAGCTCCCAGCGAAATCCGCTTTATCCATTGATGCCAGCCAGGAAGATCGCGCGCAGGCCATCCGCGATGCTCTGCGTGACGCCATAGTGGACAGGCGATTGACGCCCGGCACCAAGCTGTCCGAGGCCGAAGTCGGCGCGCTTTTCGATGTCAGTCGGACAGTTGTGCGCTATGCACTGCAAATGCTTGCGTTCGAGGGTCTTGTACATAGTGAGCGAAATAGGGGTGCTTTTGTATCCAATCCTACTCCAGAAGATGCCCGGCAGGTTTTCGCGTCACGGCGTCTGATAGAGGCCGGGATCGTCGCGGAAGCGGCTCGTCGGCTGACGAAGGCCGATGTGGCTGCCTTTCGTCGCCATCTTGAAGAGGAAGATCGGTACCGAGCCAGCCGGGGTCCGGAAGCACGGCGCGCAGAGATCAAGGCCTCCGGCGAGTTTCACATCATGCTGGCGCGTGTGGCGGGCAACGCAATTCTCGAGAAGTTCATGGATGAGCTTGTCGCCCGTTCATCGCTGGTCATCGCGCTTTACGGTCGCTCTGGCGTTTCAAGCTGCGGACATGACGAGCATGCGCTGATCCTCGAGGCGCTGCAGTCTGGTGATGTCGCCCGGGCAACCGAGATGATGTTGCATCATATCGGGCATATAGAAGCGGATCTGGATCTGAGGACCGGCGAAAGCCTGACCCTCAGGGAAGCCCTGAACCTCTGAGTTCGCCAATGGCGCTTAGTCCAGGCGGTGGACTAATATGCCAGTCATTTAATCCTAAAGCGAAAACCCGGCCAGTCGTGCCATGAGCCCGGAGAAGTTCCGAACCTCGAACTTCTTGATCAGGCGTGCACGATAATCCTCGACTGTACGCGGCGAAAGGTTCAGTTCGCGTGCTGTTTCCTTGCTGGTGAGGCCGCGGGCGAGACACTTCACCACATGGCGCTCGCGGTTAGTCAGGGCAATGGCCGGACGCATGTCCGAAATATCCGCGAAGGTGAGAATGGTACGGGCCAGCGGCGCTTCGGTATCAAAGGTGAAGACCCGAACGCGGCACCAGAAAATCGAGCCATCGCGGCGGGGCATCAGCCGCTCGTCCATGTAGCGGCCCGCCTCTCTCAGTGCTTTGAAGCCCACTTCGCGAACAGCGTCGAATTCCCGGCTGGACGCATAGAGCATGCGGAAGGAGTGGCCGACCAGTTCATCTCTTTCGTAGCCGAACATGGTCGCGAATTGCCGATTGCACTGGCGAATGATGCGATCTTCCGTCAGTACGATACCAACTGGCGCAAACTCGAACGCCAGCCGCTCGAGGTCTTCCGACTCGTTCATGTCATCCCCCGGCGTCGCGGTTCTTCCCGTGGTTTAACGGACCCGTATTTTTACAGAATTGTGCTGGCTCCATTCTTTCGTGAAGCTGGTTTCATGCAAATAGACAGCGAAACCATTGGTAAATCAAGGAAATTTCCTGGCGAGCAGGGGTCTGCGAGATTGCTGCGCGAAATTGAGGTGCGGCGCGATGACCTCGTCGCGCTGACCGCTGATCTCATTCGGATACCGACACTCAATCCACCTGGGGAAGCCTATCTCGAGATTTGCGAATATCTGAAACGTCGGCTGGAACCGAAGGGTTTTGCCATCGAGATGATCAGGGCTCTGGGTGCGCCGGGAGACAGTGATCGCTACCCGCGCTGGAATGTGATCGCCCGGCGGGATGGGCCCTTTCCCGGCGAGTGTGTTCATTTCAACTCGCACACCGACGTCGTGGAGCCGGGCAGGGGATGGACCTTTGACCCCTTTGGCGGTGAAGTCAGGGACGGCAAGGTCTATGGACGTGGCGCCTGCGACATGAAAGGCGGGCTTGCTGCGTCCATCATTGCCGCGGAGGCCTTTGTCGATCTCTTTCCGGGTTTCTCCGGCGCTGTCGAAATTTCGGGGACCGCAGACGAGGAGACGGGTGGCTTCGGGGGCGTAGCCTATCTGGCGGAGAGAGGCTACTTCTCGCCCTCGCGCGTCCAGCATGTCATCATACCCGAACCGTTGAACAAGGACCGCATCTGTCTCGGCCATCGCGGCGTCTGGTGGGGGGAGATCGAGGCGTTTGGGCATATTGCCCATGGTTCCATGCCATTCCTGGGCGATTGCGCAGTCCGCCATATGGGTGCAGTTGTTGCCGAGATGGAAAGCAGCCTTTTCCCCGCGCTTGCAGCCCGCCAGACAAACATGCCCGTTGTTCCCCCACCGGCTCGGCGCTCGACGTTGAACATCAATTCCCTGCACGGCGGGCTCGATGAGCCGAAGGATGGCTTTTCCGGTTTTCCCTCCCCACTCGTTCCCGACAGCGCCCGCATGGTGCTCGACCGGCGCTATCTGATCGAGGAGAGCCCGGAAGGCGTCAAGGCTGAAATCGTCGCCCTGCTGGAGCGCGTGAAGGCGCAGCGGCCCAGCTTCGAATATCAGCTGAAGGAACTCTGGGGCGTGACACCGACGATGACGGAACGCGATGCACCGGTGGTCAGGACGGTGGCAAGCGCCATCCAGACCGTCTTCGATCGCGAGCCCGAATATGTGGCCTCTCCGGGCACTTATGACCAGAAGCACATTGCTCGCATCGGCAAGATGTATAATTGCATCGCTTATGGACCTGGCATTCTCGACCTTGCTCACCAGCCCGACGAATACGTGGGGATTGACGACATGGTCGACAGCGCGAAGGTGATGGCCCTGTCCCTGCTACAGTTGCTCATGCCTGCCGAACGGGATTGAGCTCTGTCGTCGCTTTCGGCCCGATGCCCTTGAGGAATGACGATTTGCCGGCTAGGGGTAAGGGGTCGGCGAATACGCGGGACGATAAATGCTATCGAGGGGAAGGAAGACGATGAGCAGCTTGACGAAACTGATGACCACGGCGGCCATTTTGGTTGCCACCAGCGCGCTGGCGCCCGCCTTTGCGGCGAACACGGCCATCACGGTCGGCATGGTTCTTGAGCCGCCGAATCTGGATCCGACTTCCGGCGCCGCGGCGGCAATCCGCGAAGTTACCTACGCCAACATCTTTCAGGGCCTGACACGTTTCGACGCCAACGGCGCGATTATTCCCGATCTCGCCAAGAGCTGGGATATATCCGCCGACGGTCTAGCCTATACATTTCATCTCGCGACCGGTGTGAAATTCCACGACGGTTCGCCCTTCAGCGCTGACGATGTGAAATTCTCCCTCGACCGCGCGCGGGCCCCGGACTCCACAAACGCTCAGAAGGGTTTGTTTGCAGACATCGCATCCGTGGACGTTGTGGACCCCGCCACGGTAAAAGTAACCCTCAAAAAGCCAAATGGCAGCTTCCTGTTCAACATGGCTTGGGGTGATGCGGTCATTCTGTCGCCGAAGAGCATTGCCACGGAAGCCACGATGCCGGTCGGAACCGGACCGTTCAAGTTCGTAAACTGGGTGAAGGGCGATCATGTCGAACTCGCCAAGTTCGATGGCTACTGGGGAACCGCTCCGAAGCTCGACAAGGTCACTTTCAAGTTCATCTCCGATCCTTCGGCTGCGTTTGCTGCCATGATGGCGGGCGACGTGGATGCGTTTCCCGTCTATCCGGCGCCGGAAAATCTCGAGCAATTCAAGGCTGATCCCCGCTTCCAGGTGGTCGTCGGTAACACCGAGGGGGAAACGCTGCTTGCCATGAACAACGGCAAGAAGCCGTTTGACAATATCAAGGTCCGCGAGGCGGTGGCCCATGCCGTGAATCGCAAGGAGATCATCGACGGCGCCATGTTCGGTTACGGGACGCCTATCGGCACACATTTCGCGCCGCACAATCCCGATTATGTCGATTTGACCGCGCAGTCGAATTATGACCCGGAAAAGTCCAAGGCGCTGTTGAAGGAAGCCGGTTATCCCGATGGCTTCACGGTATCGCTCAAGCTGCCGCCGCCATCCTACGCGCGGCGCGGCGGCGAAATCATCGCTGCGGAGCTTGCCAAGGTGGGTATCAAGGCCGAAATTACCAACCTCGAATGGGCGCAATGGTTGGAGCAGGTCTTCAAGGGCAAGGACTATGACCTGACGATCGTGTCGCATACGGAGCCCATGGATATCGATATCTACGGTCGCGACAACTACTACTTTAACTACAAGAGCGAGGCGTTCAAGAAGATCATGGCGGAGCTTTCGGGCACCACCGACCCGGCCCAGCGCAGCGCGCTCCTGAAGCAGGCGCAGAAGCGCATCGCCGACGACTACGTCAATGCCTTCCTCTTTGAACTGCCGAAGACGGGGGTCGCCAACGCCAAGATTGTTGGTCTGTGGAAGAACCAGCCGACACCCGCAAACGACATGTCCGAAGTATACTGGAAGGATTGATCTGTGCGGGCCGGGGGAAACGCCTCCGGCCCCTCCCGATCGCTTGAACCCATGGCGCCTTATCTCCTGAAACGTGTGATCTCGCTTGTGTTGAGCCTTCTGGCGGCCAGCGTCGTGATCTTCGTGGTGCTGCAGGTGGTGCCTGGAGACCCGGCCTCCTACATGCTCGGCATGAACGCGCAGCCGGAGACAGTCGAGGCACTGCGGCAGCAAATGGGGCTGAATGATCCGATCGTCTGGCGCTACTTGAGTTGGGTCGCCGGGCTGACCCATGGAGACTTTGGAGTCAGCTATACCTACAAGGTGCCGACGGGCGAGTTGATTGCCCAGCGGCTCTGGGTATCGCTGCCGCTGGCGCTCTACGCGCTGTTCCTGTCGACAATAATCGCTTTGCCGATTGGCATTATCTCTGCTGCAAAGAGAAATTCGGCAGCCGACTATGGGATCATGGGTGTGACGCAGCTTGGCATTGCGGTGCCGAACTTCTGGTTTGCGATGCTTCTGGTTCTGCTCTTCTCGATCACGCTGCGCTGGTTTTCCGCGGGCGGTTTTCCGGGTTGGAATGCGGGCTTTTTCGTCGCCATGAAGGCTCTTACGCTCCCGGCGATTGCGCTGGCGCTGCCGCAAGCCTCCATCCTGGCGCGTGTCATGCGCTCATCGCTGCTTGATACGTTGTCTGAAGATTATATCCGCACAGCCCGCGCGAAGGGGCTGAGCCGTGGGCAGACACTTGTGCGCCATGCCGTGCGAAACGCGATGATCCCGGTGCTGACCATTCTCGGCCTGCAATTCTCCTTCCTGCTCGCCGGCGCGATCATCATCGAGAATGTCTTCTATCTTCCTGGTCTTGGCCGCCTTGTCTTCCAAGGCATCACGCAGCGCGATCTGATCGTCGTGCAGTCCGTCGTCATGCTTCTGGTCTTTGCGGTCATCCTCGTCACCTTTCTGGTCGACATCGCGTATGCGATGGTCGATCCGCGTCTCCGGGGTCGTGCCTGATGAGTTTCGGCGCCCTGCCTGACGAGAAGCGCGGTCTTGTAGGCGTTGCCTTTCAATCGAAAAGCTTTGCGCTCGGCTTTGTCCTGACCGGAATCTTCGTCCTGGCCGGGCTCATCTCCTTCGTCTGGACGCCCTATGATGCGACGGCGCTTGCTGTTGCTGACAAGCTGAAGAGCCCGTCCAGCCTGCACTGGTTCGGGACGGACCATTTCGGGCGCGACATCTTCTCCATGATCATGGTAGGGGCGCGGACTTCTATTGCAGTCGCTTTTGTCGCCGTGGGGATCGGCATCGCGGCGGGCGTTCCGCTGGGCCTCTGGGCGGCCGCCAGGCAGGCATCGATAGTGGACGAGATCATCATGCGCGCCAACGATCTCGTCTTCGCATTCCCGGCGCTCCTGATTGCGATATTGATTACCGCCGTGTTCGGTCCCAGCGCGATCAACGCGATCATCGCCATCGGCGTCTTCAACATTCCCGTTTTCGCCCGCCTGGCGCGGGGTGCGGCTCTGACGCTCTGGACACGGGAATATATCCTTGCCGCGCGTGTCGCGGGGAAGGGGGCTTTCCGGATCTCCGGCGAGCACATCCTTCCCAACATCATGAACCTGCTGATCGTTCAGGGAACGATCCAGTTTTCGCTCGGCATTCTGGCCGATGCTGCTCTTTCTTACGTTGGCCTTGGCGCACAGCCGCCAACGCCGAGCTGGGGCCGCATGCTGGCTGACGCACAAACGATGATCAGTCTCGCGCCGCATATGGCCCTGTTTCCCGGGGCCGCCATCGTGCTGACCGTGCTCGGACTGAATCTCATGGGGGACGGCCTGCGCGATCTCTTCGATCCGAAGCTGAGGAGAAGCCGCTCATGACGCTTCTCCAGATCCAGAATCTTGACCTTTCCATCCTCGGACTGAAAATCCTGTCAGATGTCAGGTTTGAGGTGGACCGGGGAGAGGTCGTTGCTGTTATTGGCGAGAGCGGGTCCGGAAAGTCGATGACCGCGCTGGCCGTGATGCAGCTTCTGCCGCATGGCACGGACGTTAATGGCTCTATTCGGCTGGATGGTGAAGAGCTGCTGACCAAGACCGAAAAACAGATGTGTGGTGTCCGCGGCGTGGATGTCGGGATGGTGTTTCAGGAGCCGATGACGGCACTAAATCCTGTCAAGACAATCGGCGAGCAGGTTGCCGAAACGGTGATGATCCATACGGGCGCAAGTCGGGCGGAAGCCCTGTCAGTTGCCAGGGAGACGCTGAGCCGCGTCGGTCTTCCGGAAGATAGGTTTCCGCTCACGCGTTATCCGCATGAGCTTTCCGGGGGGCAGCGCCAGCGGGTGGTCATCGCAATGGCCATTGCGCTTCGACCCAAGCTGTTGATCGCCGATGAGCCGACCACGGCGCTTGACGTGACAACGCAGGCCCAGATCATGGCGCTGCTGAAGCGTCTGGTCGACGAGGACGGAATGGGTCTTATGCTGATCACCCACGACCTCGCCGTCGTTGCAGATATTGCAGATCGTATCGTCATCATGAAGTCGGGAGAGGTGGTCGAGGCCGGACCAGCCGTTCAACTCTTCCGCTCGATGCAGCATCCCTATTCCAAGGCGCTGATGGCTGCGACCAGCCACCATCCGGTTCGCAAGTCGCCGGAGGTCGCGTTACACGCCGTGCCTGTCCTGGAGGTGCGTTCGGTGGTTCGCGAATATGCGCTACCACGCACATCGCTCTTTGCTAAGCCGGGGGCTTTTCGTGCTGTCGACGAAGTCAGCTTGAAGATTCACAAGGGGGAAAATGTCGGTCTTGTCGGCGAAAGTGGTTGCGGTAAGTCCACCCTGACAAGAGCGATCCTCGCACTCGAAGGCACTCAAGCGGGCGAGATCCGTGTCGGTGGTGAACTGGTCACCACGAAAGCCGGAGCCAGCGCTGCGGCCCGCCGCAAGATGCAGGTCGTGTTTCAGGACCCCTATGGTTCCTTCAATCCGCGCCACAAGGTGCGCCGGCTTGTGACCGAGCCCTTCTATCTGATGGGTCGGGAGGCGCCGACAGGCGATGCGCTTGAATTGCGGATTGCCGAGGCGCTTGAAAATGTTGGTTTGTCATCGCGCGACGCCGACAAATATATCCATGAGTTTTCCGGCGGTCAGCGTCAGCGTGTCGCGATCGCGCGTGCGTTGATCACGCATCCGTCACTGATCATCCTGGATGAAGCGGTATCTGCCCTCGACGTCTCGATCCGAGCTCAGATTCTGGATCTTCTCGCTGATCTGTCCGACCGTCTCGATCTCTCCTACCTCTTCATATCGCACGATCTTTCCGTGGTGCGCGCGATCACCGACCGCGTCATGGTGATGAAGGCGGGCAAGATCGTGGAAACCGGAGAGACCGAAGCCGTCTTCTCCAACCCTCAACACGAATATACGCGGCAACTGCTTGCCGCGACGCCAGATCTTGAGGCGGCGCTGAAGCGTCGAGAGATCGCCGCCGCCTGATTGCATCGAGGAGAGTTCTCTATGATTTCGCCGTGGTTCCCAACGGATAAATGCTTCATCGACGGTGCTTGGGTCGCGCCCGAGAGCCGGGACACATTACCGCTCGAAGACCCCTCCCATGGTTCCGTTATCGGCGCGATTGCCCGCGGGGGCGTTGCCGATATCGATCTGGCTGTCGCCGCCGCGCAGCGTTCGCTCGTCGGCGAATGGGGAAGAATGCCGGCTTTTGAACGCGGCAGAATTTTGGCGAAGGTTGGCAGGGCTGTGCTTGAGAAAGTCGAAGAGCTTGCCAGGCTTGAAGCAGCCGATGTCGGCAAGCCGCTGAAGCAGGCGCGCGCGGATGCAGTGGCGCTAGCGCGCTATCTGGAGTTCTACGGCGGTGCGTGTGATAAATTCCATGGGGAAACAATTCCGTATTTAAATGGTTACACTGTCTACACTTTGCGCGAGCCGCATGGCGTAACCGGACATATCATTCCGTGGAACTATCCGATGCAGATCCTGGGCCGCTCGGTCGGCGCCGCTCTTGCCATGGGCAATGCTGCGGTCTTGAAGCCGGCCGAGGAGGCCTGCCTTACGGCGCTCGCGTTTGCGGACATCTGCCATGAGTCGGGATTGCCGAAGGGCGCGCTGAATGTCGTGCCAGGGCTTGGCGAGGAGGCGGGGGCTGCGCTCTCCGGCCATTCCGGGATCAACCATATTTCCTTCACCGGTTCCGTCGGTGTGGGCGTCAAGATCCAGGCAGCGGCTTCGCGGAACGTCGTTCCGGTGACCTTAGAGCTCGGGGGCAAGTCGCCGCAGCTCGTGTTTTCAGATGCTGATCTTGATGCTGCGCTGCCGTTTCTGGTCAATGCCGGTATCCAGAATGCCGGCCAGACCTGCTCTGCGGCGTCGAGGATACTGGTGCAGAAGGATGTCTACAAGGATGTCGTGAGCCGAATGGCCGAGCGCTATCGTGGGCTCAGAGTCGGGCCGGCTATTGCCGATCTCGACGTTGGTCCGCTGATTTCGGCGCGCCAGAAGGCGATCGTTGAAGGCTTTATCGCCTTGGCCGACGAGGCGAGCGTGGCGGCCAGCGGTGTGATGGTGGCTGATGCTCCGAAGGGCGGAAACTATGTCGCGCCGCGCCTTATTGCGGGGCTCGATCCCTCACACAGGCTGGCGCAGGAGGAGATCTTCGGACCTGTGCAGGTCGTCATTCCTTTCGATACGGAAGAAGACGCGGTGCGTATGGCCAACGGCACCGATTACGGGCTGGTTGCCGGCGTCTGGACGCGCGAGGGCGCGCGGCAGATGCGGCTGGCCAAGGCGCTGCGCGCCGGTCAGGTCTTCATCAACAACTACGGCGCCGGTGGAGGTGTCGAACTGCCTTTCGGGGGCACGGGGAAATCGGGCCACGGCAGGGAAAAGGGTTTCGAGGCGCTGTATGGCTTTTCGGTTTTGAAGACCGTTGCGGCACTGCATGGGTAAGGAGACAATCATGCGTTTGGAAGGTAAGGCGGCAATCGTTACGGGGGGAGCATCGGGTTTCGGTGCTGGCATTGTGCGCAAGTTCATCGCCGAAGGGGCGCGGGTCATGATTGCCGATATCAATGGTCAGGCGGCCACGGCGTTGGCGCGTGAATTCGGTGACGCCGCCCTTGGCTGGCGGGTCGACGTGTCGAAGGATGAGAGTGTCTCGGCCATGGCGAAGGCTGCTCTCGAGACTTTCGGGGCAGTCGACATTCTCGTCAACAATGCGGGTGTTACGCATCTGCCGTCTGCGATGGAAGACGTCTCGGAGGCCGACTTCGATCGCGTTATTTCGGTGAATGTAAAATCTGTTTATCTGACGGCGAAGCACCTCGTGCCGCAGATGAAGGCCAGAGGAAAGGGCGCGATCCTCAACGTTGCTTCCACCGGTGGCGTCAGTCCGCGTCCGCGACTTTCCTGGTATAACGCTTCCAAGGGTTGGATGATCACGGCGACGCGCGGAATGGCGATCGAGCTCGCTCCCGCCGGCGTCCGGGTGAATGCCATCAATCCGGTTGCCGGCGAGACGCCTCTGCTGAAGAGCTTCATGGGCGAAGATACGCCGGAGGTGCGGGCCAGGTTCCTTGCCTCCATTCCAATTGGCCGTTTTTCGACACCTGAGGACATGGGCAACGCAGCCTGCTTCCTTTGCTCCGATGAAGCGTCGATGATCACCGGTGTCGCGATGGAAGTGGATGGCGGGCGTTGCATCTGACTTTGGGATGACTTTGCGGCGCAAAACGGGCGTGCTAGCACTGTTCAAACATGAACTGAATTGGAGGATTGCCGATGAGTGACACTGTTCTCATGGAACGCAAGGGCCGCGTGGCCCTTTTGACGCTAAATCGACCGCAGGCGCTGAATGCGCTGAATTCCGAGCTTCTGACGACGCTTTGCGCTCATCTCGACGCCCTGAGCGAGGATGAGAGCATCGGCTGCGTCGTCATCACTGGTTCGGAGAAAGCCTTCGCGGCCGGAGCCGACATCAAGGAAATGTCGGGCAAGAGCTATATCGAGATGAAGAATCTGGATTTCTTCGGTCGCCGTTTCAGTGCGCTCGCCGGCGCCAAGCTGCCGATGATCGCTGCCGTGTCCGGCTTTGCACTCGGGGGAGGCTGCGAGCTGGCAATGATCTGCGATTTCATCATCGCGTCTGAAACAGCCAAGTTCGGACAGCCGGAAATCAAACTCGGCGTCATCCCCGGCATGGGCGGAACGCAACGGCTGACGCGCGCCGTGGGCAAAGCCAAGGCGATGGATCTGGTGCTGACGGGTCGTATGATGGATGCGCAGGAAGCCGAGCGCTCCGGTCTGGTTGCCCGCGTCGTGCCGGCCGATAAGCTTCTTGAAACGGCGCTTGCGGCGGCCGAGGCTATCGCATCCTATTCGCGTCCCACCGTTGTGACGGCGAAGGAGGCGGTCAACCGTGCCTTCGAGACGACGTTGAATGAAGGTCTGCATTACGAGCAGCGTGTTTTCTATGCTCTCTTTGCGACGGAAGACCAGAAGGAGGGCATGGCTGCCTTCACGGAAAAGCGTGCGCCTGACTTCAAACATCGTTGAGACCCGCTTTCCGGCGGGAACGCTGTGAGCGGGATGTGGACTTGACGTCCCGATCCGCTCGCACCTGTCGCTCCGGCGAGGTTGAAAGAGGAGCATTTCGATCGGCGTCCGCCGCCGTGTGGGCTATGGTCTTCCCAAGTTGGGGAACACGGTTCACCTGCAACGGTTAGAGCCCCATAATCGGGGTTCAATCATGCACTCATATAACCCGAACGTGTCTTCCATGCCGGGTGGCGCCGCCGTCCGGCATCCTCTGCATCTGCATCCTCCCATCTCGCCGGTGTTCCGATGAGAACGCCATTGGCGCGTGTGCTGGGACTTGGCTCGGCAAAATCCGGTACCGAAGATTTTTTTGTCGACCGGGTGAGGGCGGTCATTCTTGCAATCCTGACGCCCTACATGATCGGGGTCGGCGTTTATCTCTTCGGACGATCGAGGGAAGTCGTGATCGAAACTCTGTCACGGGTTTGGATCGGACCGGCGGTTTTGGTTTTCGTCATCGTCAGCCTTCTTCACATGCGTCTCGGCATGCAGGTCATTATCGAGGACTATATCCACCACAAAGGGTGGAAGCTGACGCTGATCTTTGCAAACTGGGTGGCGACAATCGCGCTGGGTGCCGCAATCATCTTCGCGCTGCTTGTCATCGTCTTCAGGCCAATGGCATGAGCGGCTCAATTGAGCGGAGCGGCAACGTCGCGCGACGACGTCGTGTGGTGGTCGTTGGAGGCGGTTTTGGTGGGCTCGCCTGTGCTTCGGCGCTCGGCAATGCGGAGGTCGGTGTAACCCTCATCGACCGGCGGAACCACAACCTTTTCCAGCCGCTTCTCTACCAGGTCGCGACCGCAATCCTGTCGCCGGCCGATATCTCGGAGCCTCTCAGGCGTACACTCGGCAGGTATCGCAACATTGCCATTGTGCTTGCGGAAGTCTCGGGCGTGGATGTGCAACATAAGGCGGTCGTGACCTCGGAGGGCATGCGGATCGAATATGATGTCCTCGTGCTCGCGACAGGCTCGGTCTACAATTATTTCGGACATGATGAGTGGCAGCCCGATGCTCCGGGTCTGAAGACCAATCGCGAAGCCCGCTGTATCCGGGAACGCCTGCTTCTGGGCTTCGAGCGTGCGGAAATCACGCTGGACCCCGTCGAACGCAAACGCAACCTTACAGCCGTCGTGGTCGGTGGTGGACCGACCGGCGTGGAAATGGCCGGCGCGATGGCCGAGCTTGGCGCATTTCTCATCCAGCGGGATTTTCGAAATCTCGCACGGGACGATTTTCGCATTATTCTCCTGGAAGCGTCGTCCGGAATCCTGGCGGGGTTCGACCCGGAATTGGCGCGATACGCGCTGGAGCGCCTGCAGACAATTGGCGTCGAGGTCCGCACGAAGACGTCTGTCGAGGCCATCG
This sequence comes from Hyphomicrobiales bacterium, assembly GCA_900466575.1. GTDB lineage: Bacteria > Pseudomonadota > Alphaproteobacteria > Rhizobiales > Rhizobiaceae > Ensifer_A. The sequence goes on from UBMP01000020.1 coordinate 254,909, forward strand.
AGGATGGCGTCGTTACTGCCGGCGGCGAGCGGATCGAGGCTGCCACCATCGTCTGGGGTGCGGGTGTCCGGGCCTCGCCCGTGGCGCAATGGCTGGGCATTGCCCCGGGTGCCAGCGGGCGCGTGCCCGTCGAGCCGGATCTGAGCGTGGCGGGTCTGCCGGACATCTATCTCATCGGTGATGCGGCGGCAGCCAGAGACGAGAATGGCAAGGTACTGCCTGCGCTGGCGCAGGTCGCAAAACAGCAGGGCACTTATCTCGGAAAGGCATTGCGCGCGGGACTGGAAGGACACGCGACAGTGAAGCCTTTTAAGTTCCGCAATCGTGGTGCAACGGCTGTGATCGGGCGCAATGCCGCGATCTTCCAGTCCAGCCGCTTCCGGCTCAGGGGTCGCGTTGCGTGGTTCCTGTGGGCGCTCATCCACGTTTATCTTCTCGTCAACTTCGAGAAAAGATTGCTGGTTAGCGTTCAGTGGCTCTGGACGTATCTGACCCGTCAGCGCAACGCCCGCGTCATTGACGACAAATTCTGAATGACAGGATCGGCGGCCGCAAAGTTTTATGCGCCCGCGCTTCGGATCAATCGATTACGGTTGGGTCTTCTGGGTTTCCGCAGGGGGAGGCTGGATTGAGCGGTTGAGGTTCCGGACGGTGCCGAAATAGGCGACTGCGGCAACGATGAGGATGACGAGCACGATCCCCCAGACGATACGTTTTCCGTTCATGTCTTTCTCCTTCGTACCGGCCCCGAACCTTTTGGCTGCCTAAAGGTTCCGATTGTCCCGCCGTGGAACCTTCGCGTGTTCTCGCCCGTTCCGACGCTGAAGACAGACAAGGAGTGGTTCCATGGATGAAAGCGATGTCAACAAGCTGAGGGGACGGCTCAACGCTCACCGGGAACTCCTGATTGAATTGACGTCACTTATGATGAGTGACCACGGTCGGGTGCCTGCAGGCGCGCAAGGGGGTCCGGGTGAGGACCTGGCTGTCTATGATCAGGAGGAGGATCCAGGCGTCATTCCCACCGAGGGATACGCCGAGCAGGCGGAATTTGCAGCCGAGGTTCGCGCCATCTTCGAAGCCGCGCAGGCGCGCATGAAAGCCCGCGTGAAGAAATCTTGAGTTTGCCGGAACCTAATTCGGCAACGCGTGTTTCCAACATATGGAACAGAAAACCGGCACGACGAACATACGCGTGAAAACCGAAGACGAAGCCCGTCAAGAACCGATTGTCGCGGCTGTTGAAGAGGCGTGCCCGCCTTTCAATCTTCCACCCTTGCCCAAGTCGCGCCGCGCGGAAATCCGCGTCCCGGCGTCGGTCAACGGGCGGGATCTTTCCCAGGGACAGCCCTGAGCCCGAAGCGACTTCCAACCTGAGGAACAACGATGGCCGAGCGCAAGACTACACCGCCGGAGACGGCCCGCGAAGAAGACTATCGCGACTACGACAAACGCAATATTGGCGATGGATGGCCCTATGCCGATGAGGATGGGTTGCCCGCGGATCGCAATGCTCCCTATGGGACAACTGGCTCAAATCTGGACGAATCCGGACAGGTTGGCGTTGAGATCGCCACCCGGCCGGAGATTAGCAGTCATGGCGGCCCCGCATTTTCTCCCGCTGCCGAGGCTGACGTCATTCAGGACGATACGCTCGAGGAACGGATTACCGATCTGCTCTCCGAGAACGAAAATTTCGATCCACAACTCATCACCGTCACGGTCCACGAGGGGGTGGCGACGCTTTCCGGCGAAGTGGAAACGGCTGAAGCGAAGGCGCTAGCCACCACCTTGGCGCTGTCGGTCGGCGGCATCCGGCGCTGCAGGAACGAGCTGGTGCTGATCGGCGTCGATAGCCATATCCCCTCGGATTCGGATGTCTGAACGGCCGAACTGTCGGCCATTCCCCAGCCCACCCACCCGTTGTCACGGGTGGGCACAACCATCAATTCCCGCGAACACCGACCTGAAAGGGTTCCCATGCCCAATGCCATGAACTCTCCCGAAGCTCCGGAAAACGGCAAGCCGCGGCCCCACCCCCTGCCGGAACATTCCCGGCGCAGGCTTTTCCGGAGCCGCGAATGGTTTGTGGCACTTCTGGTATTGATGGCCGTCATCATCCTCGTGTGGATATTCGTCCCGTATTAAGCGGAACAAGCGCCGTCGACGGGGGTTTCGGCCTTGAAGCAAACAAGGAAGACGAGGTCGAGATGGTGAAGGAAATTCCCCCGGAAGAAGCACGGCAGGGTAGAAACTCTCCCCGGATGGTGATCGTTCTCGTCGTTTCGCTGTTCCTTGCGTTCGGTGTGCTGACCCTGCTTTATCTTTATGTCTTTACAGGGTCTTATCCTGAGCATCCGCTCGACAATCAGAACAAGCCGCAAGCGACGTCTCAGCAGCAACCTTGAAGCAAGGCGCCGGATCACATCTGATCCGGCGCTTCTTCACTGTGCTGCAGCCCGATGTCATTTTCCACGGCCTCCACGCCGTTCAGGGAAAGCGCGATTTCCGTGCAGCGTTCAATCTCTTCCAGACTATGCACATAGCCCGCCAGATGGATGCGGCGACCCTGAGATGTCACGGTCACTCCGGAGGCATCCACCGATCCGCTTGTCGCGAGGAGGTTCGCGACGAGTGTCTCGAGGCCAGCCTCTACGGGATGCAGAACTTCGCTCTCAGACAAGGTGTCGTGGTTTCGTCTGGGCTTGTGAACCATGGTGTCTGCTCCTCTTAATCCGCCTTGTGCTCGGGCTTGCCCTTGCGTTTCGTCGAAGCAAGCTCCTCGAGCTCCTTTTTTGACATGGATTTCTCCATGCTGCGGGAGGCGCCCTGAAGATCGCCCTTTTTTATGTCGCCGCGCTTTGCAGCCAGAGCTGCGCCTGCCGCCTTCTGCTGCGCCTGAGATTTGGCCGGCATGTTCATCTCCTGTCGTTCAAGTTAAGGAAAAGCCCCGGCTTGCACCGGGGCTGGAGGGCTTGATCCTGGTTACAGCGTGTCTTGCTGTTCCTTAACGCGAAGATTGTTTTGCACATTCTTCACGCCGGTGACCGAGTCCGCGCAATCTTCTGCCACTCGCTTGTCGCCGCGCCGGCGAACGAAGCCACTGAGTGTCACCTCGCCGTCCTGAACAGTGACGCTGATGTCACTCGCATCCAGGCGGGGATGATCGGTAAGACGGTCGTGGACGTCCTCGTTAATACGATCGTCCGAGCGGAGGTAGCCTTTCGGGCCGCGTCCGCGATGGCTTTCGTCGCGACGGGCATCCATTTCGCGGCGGCGCTCGGCGTCCTCATCCCCAAACCAGGATGCGATTTCGTCGCCGGCACGGTCCCACATGTCCCGGTCGTCTCGGCGGTCGTAATCGCGATACGCGCGGTCGTAATCGCCGGAGGAACGATAGCGGTCGGAGGGGCCAAAGGGCACGTAACCCGAATAGAGGCCGGCTGGATACTCACCGGCCGGAGCACCGCCGCGGCTATACCGCGCGCCGTAGCCTTCCTCGCCGTAGCCGAGATCATCCGTCGTCCAATCATCGCGGTTGGGCCTGCGCGCGCTCCGACGACCGTCGTTCATCATGTCGCGCTCATTGCGTCCGTAATTTCCATAAGCCATTGGGTTTCTCCTTTGGTCGTTTCTTGTTGTCTGGACTGGAAGGCGCGGAGCGCCTTCCTACCGGGCGATCATGCGCCGCCCTCTGCCTGCCGGATCAGTAACGGCGCCAGCGGTAGTCGCCGGGGCAATCGTCAACGACGCGACGTCCGTAGCGATCCCTGTAGTAGCAACGTCCCGGCTCACTGGCGGAGCCGATCAAAGCGCCGGCCACGGCACCAACTGCGCCGCCCACCGCAGCGCCACCCACGTCACCGGTGACTGCGCCGCCCACGATGGCGCCTCCAGCGCCGCCAATGGCCGCGCCTCTTTCTGTGGCTGTGCACGATGCCAGCGCCATGAGTGGAACAATAACGAGCAGGTATTTCATGACCTTCTCCAAGCTTTTGCGAAAAGTGAAGTTACAGAAAACTAACTCTCGACCACGGTCGTTGTTCCACATCCCGCAAGGTGTCTGCCGTGTGCGAGCGCGCTGTGGCGAAACAATCTGTGCTGCTCGTGCGTTGGGACTTCGGGATGCACTCAGTCAACCAGGAGAAAAACCATGCCTGACAGCCGCTTCGATCAGCGCCGGAAACATGAGAAACCGGATGTCGTCAACGCCCCGGTCGGCTCGGAAGAGGACGTCGCCAGCCTCGCACTGAACGTCGACTCGCGTGAGATCAATGCGATTGCAATGGCGGGCGAACCTTTCGGCGAGCGCCGCCAACGTCTTATTGAAATGATCGGCGAAATCGAAGCGCGAATGGACGCCAGCTCCCGCGGCAAGGATCTGGAGCCGTTGCTTGAAGAGGCCAAGACAGCTCTGCGGATCGTGGAGGAGCGGGAACGCGAGGGTACAGACCGGCGATAATGGCCGGCCGGAATTTGTTCTAAGGCCCGACGGCAGTCTATACGCTCTGGGGCGGATTGTCGTTCTCGTCAGGATTGGGCACGGGGGCCTCATCCGGTAGGCGATCGGGATCCGGCTCGCCAATTGGGGCGGGTGGCGTCATCGGAGGCGGAACCGGGTCCGGTTGTCCAGGCGTTTCCGGGAGAAGGATGGTCCCCGAACCTGCGGAAAAACGCGCGTCATGCTGCCAAAAAGTCATCGAGAAATCCCGTATTTGAGACGCGGCGCATTCTGCCGCGTCTTTGCTTTCCGTTAGTGTCCAGACGAGGGACGCGAGGGTTTACTTGGCGAGGCCCTGCGCCATTTTCAGATGCTCTTCCAATGCGGGAAGCGTATCGCCCGCCCATTTCTTCAGGGCCTCATTGTCCCCGGTGTTGGAATAGGCACGGAAGAGGTCGACGGCCTTTTCGTGTGCGGCCACCTGCTCCTTGCGGTACTCCGCCGCCAGAGCGTCGCCCTTCAGACCCTTGAGCTTTTTCAGCATCTGCTGCTGCTGTTTGGACATGGACTTCGGCGCAGCCGCTTCCGCACTGGCCGGTTGAAGCAGCTGCTTCAGTTCCTTGGTCGTCTTGGTATGATCCTCGATCATGTGCTGCGCGAACCTTTTTGTCGCGCCATCCTTGATATTGCTCCGGCTGACGAGCTGGCTCGACTGCACTTCGAACATATCCGACTGTGCCGCTTTCGTAACGAAATCCTTCGTCGACACAACGGAAGCTCCCTGACCCGGCTTCGCGGGATTGGCCGTGTTCGGCGTCGCGGTCGAGTTCGTGCCCGGGCTGGTCGTCTGGGTGTCGGACTTCATCGTCCCATCGTTGCTGGGGGCTGTGGAGGACTGAGCGAAAACGGGGCTTGCAATCAGCAAGGCCGCACATGTCAGGGCGAGAGGTTTCATGAGGTTTCTCCTTTTTGCGTCCTCCCAACACCTCACGCTCTCCAAGGTTCCCTAATCCTCGACGGCTTCGCCCAGCTCCTCCCTGAGCCGCTGGCGAGCCCGGTTGAGCCTGCTCTTCACCGTTCCAACCGCACAGTCGCATATGACAGCCGCGTCCTCGTAGCTTTCGCCCTGAATGACAATCAGCACCAGGATCTCGCGATATTGATCGGGGAGCCGCATGAGTGCGGAGTAGACTTCCTTCGCGCGCGCCGACCATTCCTGATCGGGCTGTGTAACCAGTGTATTCGTGCTGTCCGGGGGAAGTCCGATGACCTCGCGCTCTCGCTTCCGGTAGCGTGTGTTGAACGTGTTTCGCATGATGGTGAAGAGCCACGACTTAAGACGTGTACCTTCGGTATACTGATTGAGGTTTGCTATCGCCTTGATGAGCGTTTCCTGCACGAGATCGTCCGCATTTTCCGGCTGGGGGCACAGAATTCTCGCAAACGCTCTGAGTGCAGGGATGAGCTCGACAACTTGTTCACGGCTCATGTCGATTTCCACGCCTGGTATTGATCGGATGTTGACAAGAACGACCAGTGCCAACCGTTAGAGCTTCGGCTTTTCATCTGCCGGCTACGCGGGGCAGGCTTGAACTGCAGGTGAATGTGATGTCTCGTTCTCCCGCTGTGGTTGATCTCTGGAAAACGAAATGGGGGGACAACTCGCACATGGACGCTTTGACTCCTCATGCTGCCATGATGATGAATGTCGAACTCGCTCTGGTAATGTTTCTGCGAGCGCGATTGTTCCTGCCGAAGACCCAAAAATTAGAGGGTTCTAAAATTTTTTATGCAAATTTAGTGGCTCGATTGATCTGCCGCATGAAACCCGCCGTAAAACGATGAGTTAGTGACCAAACGAGACTTTTAGGCGCGAGGTTGAAATGGCTCACTTTTTGGACCGGCATGTCGATCGCGCCGAAGCTGCGGAAGTTGAACGGCTCGTCAATGAGCTTGTTGCGGAGATCGGTGGCCGGGAAGTGCGGGCTGAAATTCACTCGCTCGCCTTGAAACTTCAGGCCTTGCTTGATGAGCGGGAGGCCAAGGACGAGCGGGTCTAGTGAACCTCAAGTCCTCAACAAGGCGGCACATCGACGCCATAGGGGCGACGTCCGCGCCGGCAAAGATAGACCTCGCGTTCAGGATTTGACTCGATATCGAAGCCGGAGCTTCTCAGCATGGCTTCGACTGCTCCCTTGTTTGGAAAGAACCAGTTCGTCAGATCGCCTGCATAGGCTTTTTCGATGAAGAAGAGCCTGGGAAATGCGGGCCGGTCGAAAACGCTCCATTCCGCGAAATCGTAATCGGGTGCCAGTTCCGGCGTGCGCTCGTCGCCGCGCTGCAGGCACTGAAAAAGCAGCTCGTCTCCCACTACATGTTCGTGGAGCAGGTCAAGGGCCAGCAGAGGGTGGCGCAGGTGATAGAGCACACCCATGAAAATGACGAGATCGAAGCGCTGTCCAAGCTTTGCCACGTCATAAACCGACATCTGGATAAACTCGATATCCAACCCGGCATGGTTCGCCGCGAAGCGCGCCTGCGCCAGATAGCGGGGGTCGTTGTCAATTCCGACCACCCGCCCGGCGTTTCGCCGCTTCATTTCCATCGCGTAGAAGCCGGCGTTGCAGCCGATATCCAGCACCGATTTCCCCTGAAGATCGTCCGGAACGACATGCTGGAACCCCGCCCATTTGAAGGCGGGATAGTCCCCGAGAAAGTGGTCTTCTGCCGTCTGCAGTTCCCCGATCCTGAGATTCTGGAACCACGGCCCCAGTTCTTCGATCCGCTTCTTCAGTGCCGTCTCTTTCGTCGAGGAAAACATGTTCAGGTGGCACCCTGCGCGGTAACCGTGGCAGTCGGGACGACAAGATGCGGCGGGCGGGCGCGGTCGACCTTCGTCATCTCGCCGAGCACTTGGCGGAACCATTGGATCGTGGGCTTCAATCCCTCCTCCAGGGGAACCACCGGAGCCCAGTCCAGCAATTGTTCGGCCCTGACGATATGGGGCCGCCGGCGGCGAGGATCGTCGAGCGGGAGGGGCAGGTGCCGCACCGGCCGTGATACGCCTATCTGACGCAGCACCAGACTTGCCAGCCGGTTGACGGTGAACTCGCCTGGATTCCCGAGGTTGACCGGACCATCCGGTGTTTCCTCGACATCCATCAGTGCGACCAGACCGCGCACAAGGTCGGACACGTAGCAGAAGGAACGCGTCTGCTCGCCCGAGCCATAGATCGTCAGCGCCTCTCCGCTCAGCGATTGAACGATGAGATTGGAGACAATCCGGCCGTCGTCCGGCCGCATGCGCGGGCCGTAGGTGTTGAAAATGCGCGCCACGCGCACATCGACACGGTGCGCCCGCAGCATGTCGTAGCAAAGGGCTTCAGCCGCTCGTTTTCCTTCGTCATAACAGGCGCGAGGACCCGTGCAGTTGACGTTGCCGAGATAGTCCTCGCGTTGTGGATGCTCTTCCGGATCGCCGTAGATTTCGCTGGTGGAAGCCTGCAGAAAGCGTGCGCCGTGACGCTCGGCCAGTTGCAGGAGATTGAGTGTCCCGGCGACGCAGGTCATCATGGTGTGAACCGGATCGGCTTGATAGCTCGGGGGAGAAGCCGCGCAGGCGAGATTGTAGACCTCGTCAACCGGCTCCTCGATTTCCAGAGGATCGCAGATATCCGCATCGACGAAACGAAACCTCTCTGCGCCGATATGCGCCCGAATGTTCTCTTTGCGTCCGGTCTGAAGATTGTCGATACAGACCACCTTGTGGCCCATCGCCATGAGATGATCGCACAGATGCGAACCTATGAAGCCTGCGCCTCCGGCGACGAGGATACGCTTTGAGGCCGTCGTCAAACGTCGTTCCTGCATGGTCTTCTCCCTTTTGGCTTCAGATGTGCGTTATGCGCATTTCAGGACGGAACGGCGTTTTCGGTCGCTCCTGGATTTGCTCTCAGGCAGTCCCGGTTTTCAGCGCCGGCGCGGACTGATTTTTCGTCGTTTCGATTGCCCGGATGAGTTCGGCAGCGCGGGCATTGCCGGTGTGCTGAGCCAGGACGCGCCGGCGAGCTTCGCCGGCGATGGCATGCCTTCGTTCATCGAACACGCCGCTTAGAGCCGCGATGACGTCATCGGCGTTGTCCGCAATGACGATGGCCTCTTCGTCGGGAAACAGTTCCTCAAGCCCCGGCCATCTGTCGCTGATGATCGGCACACCGCAGGCAGCCGCCTCGAAGAGCCTGACGCTGGGGGACCAGCCGGCCGCAATCATGTCCGCCCGTGTAACGTTCAGGGTGAAGCGCTGGCGACTGTAGAACGAGGCGTGTTCGGAGGGCGGAAGGTGCTCGATGCGATCGACGTTTTCGGGCCAGACGATGTCATCCGGATATTGCGGACCGGCGACGACAAAGCGTTTCTGCGGCAGTCGTCGTGCCGGTTCGATCAGCAGGCGCTCCAGCGTGGGCTGGCGGTCCGGACTGTAAGTACCGAGATAGCCGAGATCCCAGGCGAGGGGCTCTCCGGTGTTGCAATAGAGATCGCTATCGACGGAGCAGTAGAGCGCTTCGGCGCGACGCGCGCCGTAAGTCTTTTCGATGTGCCGGAGCAAGAGGCCTCCCGAGAAGGAAAAATAGAAATCGAAAAGCGGAATCTGCGTGGCCGCAATGTAGTCCTTATCGCCATCGCGGCGCGCGAGATGGTTGAGGGTAACCGGCGTGTCGATGTCATAGAAGGCAAGACAACGCGGTTGCAGCCCCCTGACCGCCTCGATGACATCCACGCCTTCAGGAACGTAGGAACCGATGATCACAGCGTGCGCATTGCGGATGCGCGCACCGTATGTGGCGATCATGTCGACGATTTCGCTGTAATAGGCGAGTTCGCAGAATTCGGGGGCAGGCATGTCGCGATGCGCCGCATACCAGGGCACATCACGCTCGAGAAAAAGAACCTTATGTCCGAGCGCGTGCAGGCCTTTGATCAGCGCCCGGAATGTCGTGGCATGTCCATTGCCCCAGGAGGATGAAAGCGAGAGACCGAGGATCACGATCTTGAGAGAATGGGTCATGCCGCACGTCCTCTCCTGAAATGTCGCCGGAAAATCTGATCCACGATGATTGCGCGGTGATCATAGGTGTGTTCGGACAACACGCGCGCCATAGCGCGATCACCAATCGCGCGGGCAGCCGCCCGGTCGAGCGTAGAAACGATGTCGACGACGTCTTGCCCGTCCCGGGCAACGAGGATTTCTTCATCGGGCTTCAGGAAGAGTTCGATCCCCTCCCATGCATCGGTAATGATACAAGCTGCGGCGCCCGCTGCCTCGAAGATTCGTGTCGCGGGGGAAAAGCCGATGCGCGCCATATCTTCGCGCGAGATGTTGAGGACAGCGGTGGGCGTGGCGTTGAACGCGTTGTGGTCCTTTGTCGGGACATGGCTCGCGTAGCGGAGGTTCCCGGGTCTTGGCTTGTCGTCCCAGCCCGAGCCGCCCAGCAGAAAGGTGCGATCTGTCAAGCGGCGCGCCGGTTCGAGGAAAAACCGCTCCACGCGCGCCTCACGATCCGGCAGGCGGTTGCCGAGAAAGCCGAGATCGGCTTCGAACCGAGGTTCGGGCTGGGTGGGGAAATGTGTATCGGGATCGAGCGCGTTATAGACCGGGATGCAGTCGCGCGCGCCCAGCGCACGGTAGGCGTTGGCGACCCGATCGCCGCCGCCATAGGTCAGCACGAGATCAAGTTCCGGCAGGCTCCGTCGCAACGGGTGGTCCGGGCTCGCGGAGATTTCCGCCAGTGTGGCCGGCGCATCGACATCCCAGAAGATTTTAAGCGCATCCGGACGAGCGGCGGCCAGAGCTTCCGTCAGCAGAAGATCGTCCTCGAAGCCGACTCCACTTGCCTTGATCACAATATCGGCCTGAGAGGCGAGGGTGGTGACATGCTTGAGCGCGGGGAGGCTTCCTTCATATACGACGACTGTGCACCAATCGGGCGAGCCGATATCGCGATGCTTTTGTCGATCGTAAATGTCAGGCTCGAAGAATGTGATGTCGTAGCCGTGCCGCGCCAGCGACCGTAGCAGACCTCGATAATAGGTGGCGGCACCATTCCAGTAGGCTGACACGATACTCGACCCGTAAAACGCAATCTTCATTCCGCTGCCTCCGCCGTCTCTGTTTTTTCTTGATCCGCGCCGGCTCCCAGCCCTTTCAGGATGCCAAGCAATTCGTCGACGCGGTGGGTGCAGGTGTGGCGCGCAAGGATCGTTTCCAACCCGCTGCGCACCATTTCGCCAGCCATGTCGCGGTCCTCAAGAACAGCGCGCAGGGCGTGACACATGGCGTCTCCGTCGTTTGCGATGAGGTAGTCCCGGCCCGCGCGGAAGAGGCTCTCCGTGTCGCGCCAAGGCGCAGAAATCAACGGTATGCCGCAGGCCAACGCCTCGAAGACACGGATGGTGGGGATGCCGGGCAACGCCTTTACATAGGGGCGCCGCGGTATGTGGACGGTGACGCGCCTTCGGGCGAAGGCCGCCGGAACTTTCGCGTTGGCGAGCCAGCCCCCATAGCCGATGCCCGCGTCTTCCAGCGCTTTCAGCGCTTCGGCGGGGTAACGCACACCGCGCACGGTGGTTGTCAGGCGGAGTTGCCGGGCGGGATCTATGAGAAACTGCCGGATCTCGGCAGAGCGCTCGTCGTCGCCCCAGTTGCCAACCCAGATAAGATCGCTGGTCTTCTCGATCTCCGGCATGGGGTGGAAGAGGCTGATATCCGCCGCTTCGTGCCAGGTGAAAACATGCCGACCCCATCCCGCGTGGAGATAGCGTTCCTTGAGAGTTTCGCCAAAGACGAGAACGCCGTCGTAGTCTTCCAGATCGAAGGCCGCGATGTCTTCATACGCCGAGACCGCGCGATGATGCGTGTCGTGAAAGAGGAGCGTGAAGCGTCCTCCGTCAACGCGTGCTTGACCGATGCGTGCGACGAGTGCCGGGTCGGTCCACTCATGCACGATGACAACATCGGCCTGCTGCAGACGCTCTTCATGGGGGAAGTCCGGGCCGTAGGTGATCGAGCGCAACTCCGGAAAGGCGGCTTTGAACATATCGACGGCGCCCGCGCCCTGCTCACGGAAAAGGTTGAGGCGGCTCCAGGAGTCAGCGGGCTCCAGGGCAACCGCTTCGTGGCCCCGCCGTATGAGGTCGCGCATGACGCCGCGCAGGAAATGCGCATTACCATGGTTCCAGTCGGAAACGAGCGAGTGGGTATAAAACAGAAAACGCATCGGTTACCCCGCATTCATGCTCATGGCCGGCAGGGCCAGGCTGTCATAGACTGCGCGCATCGCCGCTGCCTGCCTGACGGGCGTGAAGCGGGTGGCGCGGTTGCTGGCGAGCTGGGCGAGAATTTCGCGCAGCTGACGTTCGCTGAGGAGCCTCTCGATCGCCTCGGCATAGGCCGCGGGATCGTTTGGCGGCACGAAAAGGGCGGCACTATCCCAGACTTCGCGATAGGTCGGGATGTCGGCCAGCACGAGCGGAGTTCGGCAGGCCGCAGCCTCAAGGGCCGCGAGACCAAAGGGCTCGTAAAGCGAAGGTGAAACGAAGACTTCGGCCTGGCCCATCCGTTCCAGCGTCTCGGCGTGGGAGAGAGAGCCGGCTTCAAGAGCGTTCCGAATATTGAATTTCTCTCCGTTCGGTCCGTTTGTGCTTCCTATCAAGGTAAGGCGAGAGGTCGTCCTCAGGGCGACGGCATCCAGCACGGCGCCGTTCTTCGCCTCGTCCCACCAGCGGCCAACGGCAATCACGCCTTCTCGCGGGCCTCGGTGGGCGATGTTTGGTGCGGCGCCCGTCGCGTTGTGGACAACGCGCAGGTTGCGGATGGCGCCATAGGTAGCAACCATCAAGTCTGCGTGACTTCGGCTGGGCGCCAGAACCACGTCCGCGCGGGAAATGCCGCGACGGTTCAGGCCCGTGTGCCACTGCCACCCCTCCGGGGGCGCAGTTTTCCGGACAGCCTGAAACCAGGTCGGCACGCAGGAATGGGACATCACGACGACCGGTCTTGCGGTTTCCAGACCGGCGGCCTGCGTCGGCGCGTTGAGGTGGATCAGATCCACCTCGTATCTGTCTGCGATATCCGCGAGGCGCGCGGGGATATGGGCGAGTTCGCCTTCCGCCTGCGCCAGCCAATCCAAGGGCTCCGCGAGATGAATGACCTCACCAAGCGCTTCGGCCTCCTGTTGCTGCTCGTCTGCGGGCGGCGGCCCGACGATCGCAAAGACGAAGGTGACGTTTCGCGGTGCAAGCGCGCGCGCCAAATCCATCCCGAAGCGCCAGACACCGCCGACGGCGTCGAGCGTCATCAGTACGCGCAGAGGCGCAAGCGCCTTGTCCGTCCGCCGCCGCCTCATGCAGGAACCCGCCGCCGCGCGGTGGCGAGGCCTCTGCCTCCGAAACGCTCGTTGGAAAGCCATTGGGCCAGATGCAGTACGCCGGCCTGCCAGGAGACGCCAGCGCGCCAGCCCAGCTGCTTTTCCAGTTTCGAGGTATCGGCGACGAAATAGCGCTGGTCGCCGGTTCGCCAGTCAGCCTTCTCAACGTTGATCGCCCGGCCGGTCAGGCTTTCGATCTCGCTCAACAACTGCAGCAGGCTCACCGCATTCCGCGGTCCGCCACCTAGATTGAAGAGCTTGCCGACCGCGTGCGCGTCATTCCGGGCGATTGCGCGATGGACGGTGCGATAGGCGGCAACGGCATCATCGACATGCAGGATGTCGCGCACCTGTTTGCCATCTCCGTAGAGCATGATGGGGTCACCTGCCAGCGCGCGGATCAGGAAATGGGCCACCCAGCCCTGATCCTCGGTTCCAAGCTGTCGCGGCCCGTAGATGCAACTCATCCGTAAAACCGCCGAACGCAGTCCGAAGGACTTCGCGTAATCGAGCACATATTGGTCAGCAACGCCCTTGGAGCAGCCATAAGGCGTGCTGAAATCCAACGGCCGGGCTTCCGAAACGCCGAATTCCTTGATCCTTCCATCCATCGGCCAGTAACGGTCTCCCGTCTCGATCAGAGCGATGTCGTCCAGCCCGCCATAGACCTTGTTGGTGCTGGAGAAGATGACGGGGGCGGAGCGACGAGCCTTGCGCACTGCCTCGAGGACATTGAGCGTGCCACGTGCATTCGTCTCGAAGTCCTCGACCGGGTCGACAAGGCTCGTGGTCACCGCCGTCTGGGCGGCGAGGTGGAAGACGGCGTCTGCATCCTTGAGAGCCTCTTCCAGTTTCGGGCGGTCGCGGATGTCGATCAGTGCCAGATGCACCCTGTCACCGTGGCGTGACTTCAACCATTCGAGGTTGCGCTCGACGCCGTTGCGCGCAAGGTTGTCGATGATGAGGACGTCGCGCCCTTCGGCAAGGAAGCTTTCGGCGAGATTTGAACCGATAAAGCCGCTCCCGCCGGTAATCGCTATGTGCGGGGCGTCCTTTGCCACATGTGGCGTGGCCAGACGTGCGACCTCCGCGACCCGCGCTACGCCGCCTTCGCGGAGCAACCGAGCGAGAAGCTTCGGCTGTCCGTCATGGCGCACTGCGCCCAGATGATAATGGCGCGGGTCGAACCAGAGGCCTTCCTGCACTGCTATGTCCGGAGGCACGTCCCGCCAGGAGTACCAGTAGATGCGATCAGCTGGCACTTGGAGCGCCTTCGAGAAGCGGGAAACCTGCTCGATCTCGTCGTTGCGCCAGGTCGAATAGCCGGTCTCGGTCACCCATATCTCAGCCTCAGGATTATACCGGTCGAGAATCCTGCGCATCTCGCCGAGATGCATGTCCCAGCCGCGCCACGGGCCTTCCTCACTATCCCATGTGCCGGGGAAGGCATGGAAGCCAACAGCATCGATGACTTCAAGCACGCCTCGCTGGCCCATGAGATCCACCCAGGAGGGGTCGAAGGGGCAGGGTCCGCCAAGGACGGGCTTGAAGCCACGCTTCTTCGCCCAATAGGCTGCCCCTCCGACCATTTCGGAAAAGAGCGCAAACTCACCGTCCTCGCGCCAGTCCCAGTCGAGAAGGTTGTTCGGCTCATTCCAGAGTTCGAGATGCGTGAAATAGCGTCCGTACCGATCAAGGATGTGATCAATGAAATCAGCATAGGATTTCAGGTCGCGGGGAGCCCCGGAACTTTTGCCGGTCCGCGACATTGAAGGCGGTGTGTAGTGAACACAGGGAAGGAGTTCGAAATTGGCGGAGAGTTTCGGCAAAAGCCAGTCGAACCAGGCCTGACCCTGGGGCGTAAGATATTCTGCCCAGGAGAGGTGGGTTCTCAGAAACGCGGCGCCGGAGCCGGAGAGCTCAGTGATGATGGCTTCTGCCCTGTCATAGTCACCGGTTCGAAACCATTCGACGAGGCCATAGCCCTGCTGGATGTCTCGGGCTCTTGTCATCGCACAAGCCCCCGCATTTCCAGTTGTCGTTTCATCTCACTGCTCATGTCGATGGCAAGGCTGCCGCGCACCCAGCTGGCGAATTCATCGAGCGAATTGTCGAGATGATGGTGCGGTTCGAAACCGAGGACTTCCCGGGCTTTCGAAATATCCGCGTAGCAATTGCGGATATCGCCGGCGCGCGCCTTGAAGAGGATTTGCGGCTGAATGTCGGGCACGCCCATGGCGTCGGCGACAGACATCGCCACATCCTGAATAGAATATGCCCGGCCGCTGCCTATATTGATGACCTGCCCCGTAGCACGCGGGCTTTCCAGCGCCAGCCGGAATGCGCGGGCAACATCGCGAACGTGGACAAAATCGCGTTGCTGGGCGCCGTCCTCAAAGATCATCGGCGGCTGGTTGTTCAGGAGCCGTGACGCGAAATTTGCGAGTACGCCAGTATAGGGGTTGGAAAGCGCCTGACCGGCCCCGAAGACGTTGAAGAGCCGCAGGGCGACTGCCTCGATGCCATAGGCGCCGGCATGGATCAAAACCTGTTTTTCCTGTGAGTATTTGCTCAAGGCATAGATCGAGGCGAGATCGACAGGCTTTTCCTCATCCGTTGGCGCGGGCTTCAGCCTCTGCCCCTTCGGACCAAGCGGGTCCCAGTTTCCCAGGCTCAGGTCTTCGGGGTTGCGGCGGATCGCGCCAAAGGTCCGCCCGTCCTCGCCGACATAGAGACCTTCCCCATAGACGCTCATGGAGGAGGCAACGACGATCCTCTGGATAGGCAGGTCGATCATCGATTCCAGAAGCACGGCCGTGCCGAGATCGTTCGCCCCGATATAGCGGGCAATTTCATACATCGACTGGCCGACACCCACTTCCGCTGCCAGGTGAATGACGCCGTCGACACCCCGGAGCGCCTCCTTCACCGCATCCATGTCGCGGATATCGGCCTCTATCAGTTCTGTCCCGGTCGGAATGGTGACCGAGGAGTCGCCATGAACCTGATCAATCAGAGCGTCGAGGATACGGACATTGTAGTTGGCGGAAAGCAGTTCCTGCACAACATAGCGGCCGATAAAGCCACAGCCTCCCGTTACGAGTATCCGTCGAACCATGATGTCACCTCGGCTTGGATTTATTGGGGGTTGATGATGTTGACGCCCCCGAACCGAAGTTCTCTCCAATTGTTCCAGTGCGTCATTCGTGCGCTGAAAGGAGGGAACAAGGCGTCTTTCGTGCGGTTCTACCGACGTGTGCCACGCCGTGCACATCGCAGCACGAGAGATGGGAGGACGGGCATGCCCGAGGGTTCGGAACGAAAGATACGCCAGGCGCTCGACAGGCTGGCGCGCAAGGAACGGGAGGAATTCCTCCGCCGATCTTCAATGCAGTATCTGGAATGCGCCATTCACCTCTGCGCGACGCACATGCCCCTCGCAGACGTGGCGGATTTGCTGGAGGAAGAGGCGAGGCTGCTGCGGATCTATCGGTAGGCGACGTCTGCCGCGTCCGTCCGCGCTTTCCATTAAAGAGGTTTGAGACATGAGAATTGCTCTATTTACGGCGCTTTCGATGCTTTCCATGCCGCTGGTTGCTTCGGCGCAGCAGTCAATGCCGGCAACCGAGATGCCTGAGGCAGCCACACCGGCGAAGCCGCCGGAGGGACAGCCGCCAGGCGCCGATCTTTTCGTTGACCAGATGGCGGCATCCAATCTTTTCGGCATCGAGTTGGCGCGCCTGGCGCAGAAGCAGTCGAGCGCACCCCGTATCAGAACCCTGGCCGAGAAGATCATCCAGAATGATCAGAAGGCCCAGGATGAGTTGCACGCTGCCGCCAACGAGCAGGGCGTCCGGTTCCAGCCAAACCTTTCGGCTGAACAGGCGGAGAAATTGAAAGCCCTGAAGGAGGCTCCAAGCGATCAGGTCGATGCGGTGTTTCTTTCCGCGCGGATGGCGGCTGCACAAACCCAGATGTCGTTGCTGTCGCTCTACGGCAGCAAGGGCGGCGCAGGTGCGCTCAAGCGCTACGCGCTTTCGCAATTTCAACAGGTTCGCGCCAATTTTCTGGAAGCAAACGAATTGTCGGGAAAATAACGAGGCGACGGCGCTGACGCCGCCGGATGCGAGTTGGCTCAGAACTCAAAATACGCGGTTGGATCCGGAGATCAACCGCAAACGGTTGCGCATGACGTTCAAGTCACTCAGCCCGTTCTGGTACATCTTGATGGCTTGTCCAGCGATCACGCTCGAATGAGAGCCGTCACGATCGTCAACATCAAGGCACACGTCCTTGACGATCTTGGAGATGGCTGAGAGTTCCGAGGGAGAAAAATAGCCGGAATAGCGTGCTGTTTTAGTGGACATTTACGCCTCCTTTCAGTGAGAGGCTTATTGAGTCATTCTTGACTTCCACACACACAGACTAACGCAAAATACCGCCCCCGGCAACCTCTGGCCCTCAATTTAACCAGCAGGGTCTCCGATTGGTTGCGGCTTGCGATCTTCGGAAGCAACCGAGTTGGTGCGAGTTATTCGTCGTCTTTTGTCGAATCCTGCCGTGTCTTTCCGGCATCTGACACGGTTTTGCGTCGCGGATCGCGGAGATTTTCTCCGGCGGCGTCGCGATCCTTTTCCGGATCGTCCTTGGCTTTCATGTAGCCACGCGGCGTGTTCTCCTGCGGGCCTTCCCACCGCGGCGACTGTTCCGTGGTGCCCGGTGCGCCGTCCTTAGGTTTTTCGAGTGCCATCGATCAATCTCTCTTTTTTCGAGGTTATACCAGTTAGCCTAACCCACCGGTCATGGCTCTGTTCCCTTGGATCGAGATGCGGCATAGCGTTCGACGAGGCGCGGTAGGGTGAGTGTCTGCACGACCATCGAGAATACGATCACTGCATAGGCACCCGCCAGGATGAAAGGTCGTGCGTCGCTTGCCGGAAGGGCAAGCGCCAGCGCTGCAGAAAACGCTCCGCGAATTGCGCTCCAGGTTAAGATGACCGAAGCGCCGGGGCCGAAGTCCAGCCATTTTCCGACCGAAAGCATGGAGAAGCGCACGGCGATGTAACGGACGGCCAGGACGATCGGGATGGCGATGAGGCCATTCAGGATGACCGTCAGGTGAAGGTTCAGGATCAGGACCTCGAGACCCAGAAGTGTGAAGAGGATGCCGTTCAGCATGTAATCGATCAATCGCCAGAAACCGAAGAAATAGGATCTGGTCTGCGAACTCATTGCCAGCGGAGCTCCGCGATTACCGATAAAGATGCCGGCAATCACGACCGAGATGGGCCCGCTGAAGTTCAGTGCATGCGCGAGCGCATAGGTTCCCATGACAAGCGCCAGCGAAAAAAGCACCTCGTCCGAGTAATCGTTAACGGACCGAATGGCATGGAAGGCAAGGTAGCCGGTTGTCAGCCCGAGAAATACGCCCCCAATGGTTTGCTGAAAGAGACTGATGGCAATATCCACCGGGGCAGGGTTTTCCGGTCCGGTCATCGCAAATTGCAGCGCGACCGTGAAGAGCACGATGGAAACGCCGTCGTTGAAGAGGGACTCTCCCGAGATCTCGGTTTCCAATGCTTCGGGCAAGTCGACGGTCTTTAGCGCCGCCAGCGCGGCGACGGGGTCTGTCGGAGCGATCAGGGCACCGAAGACGAGACACCAGGCAAAGCTGACTGGAACACTCAAAAGCTGCGCGACCAGCCAGCAGATTCCTGCCACCAGAAAGGCGGAGATGATGACGCCCAGCGTTGCCAGAAGCGAAACCATTGGCGCGCGTGAGCGAAGTTTATCCCACTCCACCGTGACCGCGGCAGCAAAGAGCAGGAAGGCGAGCATGCCATTCATGACGGTCGTGTAGAAGTCGATTTCGCCGAGCGCCCGCTTCAGCCGTTGCGGGATGGTTTCCTGCGGGAACAGGAACTCGATGCCCAGCAGCATGAAGGCGGCACCCAGTCCCATTATCAGAAGCGCGACATTGCTCGGGAGCTTGAGCAGCCGCTGATTGAACCAGCTGAAGAAAGCCGTGGCGACGACGAGGGCCGATATGGTCTGGAAGAGCAAGGATCATCTCCGCTTGCAAGAGGCGGTGGTCTAGCAACTTCTGAAAGGTGATTTGGTTCCGAAGTTTCAGATTGTCAGCTGGAGGTTACACCAGCATCCGGAACCAATCGGCGTGGTGATGGTTCTGCACGACATGATGGGCGGAATTTCCGACCAGGCGGCGTTGGCGGAATATCTTCCGTGGTACGCGAGGTCCGAGCAAACCCGGAGATATACCATGCAAAAGAAGCTCCAGCAGCTATCGCTGGCCTTGGCATCCACGCTGCCGGTCTTTCTCAGTCAGCCGGCGAGCGCCGGGTCTCAGGACGCGCCAACGCAGACCTGCAAGGCACTGCCCGACGATCAGAAACCGCAGAATGGAAAGTCCTCTGACAACAGCCGGTTGGGAGACTGCAAGGGCGTACTCCACCCGCCGGCGGTCGGCGATCCGGAACTGGTCAAGCCTGCTCCTGACGTCGGGACGATGCCTGTCATCCCGCCGGGGTCAGTACCCCCGAATGGCGGCAACGGCAGCGAGGGGCAGGGCGGGACCAAATGAGATGTTCAGACCACTGTCCCGCAATGTGACCGCTCCGGTTAGAAGGTGATGACCGCCTTCACGAACCCCTCCGGGCGATCCCGGGTCATGTCGAGCGCGGTTCCGAGTTCCTCGAGCGGAAAACGGTGGGTGAGATAGGGAAATGCGTCCACCCGCCGGCCCAGAGTAGCTTCCACCGCGTCGCGCATGCCTTGCATGTAGATCGCCGGATCGCGTTCGTGGGCGTTCACAACATCGATCCCGCGCCAGTTCCAGAGCTGCATGTTGACCTGCCTTGGACCATCCTGATGGTAGCCGGCGATCACCAGCGTGCCGCGCTCCCGCACCAGCTCTGCGGAAAGATCGAGCGGCCATTGCAAGCCGACAGCTTCGATGACGACGTCGCAGAAGCGCCCGCCGGTCAGAGCCTCTACGCGACGGATGATTTCATGATGGTCTTCCATGGGAACAAGATGAGCTGCACCGGCATCGCGTGCCAGCTGAAGCGCGAAATCGCGGCGCGAGATCGCGATCACTTCCGCTCCGGCGGCCGAGCAGAGCTGGACGAGAAGCAGGCCGATAAACCCGGTCCCGACGATCGCGACGAGATCGCCAGGCTCGATGCGGCTTCGCTTGAAGATGTTCATTGCACAGCCGAGCGGTTCACCGGGAAAGGGCTGTGGATCGAGCGTCGATGGCAGCTTGATCACCTGCGCTTCCGGTGCGACGTCATATTCTGCGTATGCGTGACCTGAAAGAATGGCCACCCGATTACCAACCCTGATATCTTCGACCTCCTCGCCCACGGCATCGACCTTGCCCCAGCCTTCGTGCCCCAAGCTGCCTGGCTCCGACGGAAAATGCATCCAATCAGGTCCAGACCAAGGTCCGAGATTGGAGGCGCAGACCCCGCAGCCTTCGAGCCTGACCCGCACCTCGCGTGGGCCGGGCGAAGGGATTGGAGCATCGCGAATCTCCATTTTCCCCGGCCCGGTCTGCACGGCGGCCTTCATGGTTTTTTCCCTGGCGGTGTTGGGCTCACGCATGCGGTTTCTCCTGGCAACAGATACGTCTCAGCCTAACCGCTCGTGTCCGCATCGGTTCCGGAAGAAGCTGCTCACCGCTTTTGGAACATTTATCCACGAGTTTCGTTCGACCGGCTCTGGCAGCCCTTCGAGATCGGACATTACATGGCACGAACACGAGACTGGAAAGGCCATCTCAAGCTTTCGCTTGTGACGGCGCGGGTGTCGCTGACGGCGGCAACGACGCAATCCCGGAAAATCCGTTTCCACCTGATCAATCGCGATACCGGCAACCGCGTCGAGGCGCGCTATTTTGACAGCAAGACGCATCGGCCCGTTTCCGACCGCAATCAGGTAAAGGGCTTCCCCAAGAACGATGACGAAGAGGATTTCGTCCTTCTGGACGATGACGAAATTGATGCAGTCGCGCTCGAGAGCACGCGGACCATCAATATCGAGGCTTTCGTTCCCGAAGGGTCGGTGGCCTGGATCTGGTACGAAAAGGCCCATTTCCTGAGGCCGGAAGACGAGTTGAGCGAAGAAGCCTATGGGGTCATTCTTCAGTCGATGCGTGAGCACAAGGTGCTGGGCGTCGCGCGACTGGTGCTTTATGGGCGCGAGCGGGCTGTGCTGCTGGAACCCGTGCGCAATGGCATCATCCTGTGGACACTACGCTATGGTGAGACTGTCAGAGGTCCGGTTGTCGATCTGCACAAGCTTCCGAAGCCGGATGCGGCCGTCTTGAGCCGGCTTGAAAAGACCATCGAGAAGAAATGCGGGAAGTGGCGCCCGTCACTCGTAAAGGACCCGATGCAGAAGCGAATGGCGGAAATCATCGAGGAACGGAAAGACGATCTGAAACCGAGCAAAGCCGCCGCGAAAACGTCTCCTGCGGCTCAAAAGGGCCGGATCATCGACATCACGGAAGCGCTCAGGAACAGTCTGCGCAACTCTTGAGAAGTGCAATCACGGCAGCGGGCGGGCAGCCTCGAAGAAGTCCGCCCAAGGATCTGTATGCAGATTTTCCAACCGGCTGCGTACATTGCTCACGGTGAAATGGGCCGGGCCGATATCCGGGGTCAGTTCTGACCATTCCAAGGGCGTAGAAATGGCAGCGCCCGGCCGGGCGCGGGTCGAGTAGGCAGCGACTGCGGTGCTACCCCGTCCGTTGCGCAGGTAGTCGATGAAGATTCGACCGCGTCGTTTTGCTTTGGTGGCCACCGCGATGTAGCGCGACGGGTCATCCTTGGCCATGTCCGTCGCCAGCCGCTTCGCATAGGCCTTGACCTTCGCCCAGCGGGCCTGTGGCTTGAGCGGGATGACGACATGCAAGCCCTTGCCGCCCGAGGTTTTCACGAAGGCGGCCAGACCATCCTTTTCGATGCGATCCTTCAATGCCTCGGCGGCTTCGATGACGGCGGGCCACTCCACGTCTTCAGCTGGGTCCAGGTCCATTGTGATCATGTCCGGCTGTTCCCAGTTTCGTGTCGTGGTGCCCCACGGATGGATCTCCAGGCAGCCGGACTGCGCGAGGGCGACCAGTCCATCAAAGTCCAAGATCCTGAGCGCCGGCTTGCCCTTCTTGTCTTTCGGATCGACGATCTCGCCGATGTGTCTGTTCATACCGCGCCAGCCGTGCTTCTGGAAGAAATGCGGCCCGTCTATGCCGTCGGGGCAACGGACGAGGGCGAGGGGACGATCAACGACAAAAGGCGCGATAAGCCGCCAGACTTCGGCGTAATAATCGACAAGTCCCTGCTTGGTGACACCGTCGCTCGGCCAATAAATCCGATCCGGATGGGTCAGTTTGACCTCGGACCGGGGTGCTTTTGCGACCGTTTCCATTTTGCCCTCCTGCACGATGTCTCGCGCCGGTTTGTCTTCGCGCAAACCGCGGAATGATGCATGACGCAAATTACCATCGGCGGACCATGCGCGGAACTCGACTTCCGCTACAAATTCAGGCTTCACATAGACAAGCTGACGCCGCGCGAGCGCATCAAGTTCATTGTCGAAGGGGCTTTTGGCGGTAACGAGCGGCTGCAGTCGATCGAACAGCGTCTCCGCGACATCGCGGCTGAATCCGGTTCCGACGCGACCCACATGGCGAAGCTTGTCTCCCTCATAAACTCCGAGCGCCAGCGATCCTATGGCTGTTCTTGAGGTCGACGACGGCGCGTAGCCCCCGATGACGAATTCCTGGCGTTCCGAACATTTCGACTTGACCCACTGCCCATTGCGGCCGGAGCGGTATTTACCATCGGCTCGTTTCGAGACGACACCTTCGAGGCTCAGGCGGCACGCGTGGTCCAGAACCAGTCCACCGGCCTCATCAAAGTGGGCACTAAAGCGGAGCCGGGAATCTGCATTCTTGAGAAGCGCCTCGAGCAGAGCCTTGCGATCCTTCAACGCCGCATTGCGCAGGTCGTGACCGTCCAGGTGGAGAAGGTCAAAGGCGTAATAGATGAAGCGGTCGCTTCGATCTTCGCTCAGATCCTTTTGCAGAGCCGAGAAATCCGAAACGCCATTCGCCCGCTCCACCACGATCTCGCCGTCGATTACAGCGGTTTCGGCGGGGAGGTCGCGTAACGCTTCTGCGAGGCCTTTGCCGAATTTCTCCGTCCAGTCGAGGCCGCTGCGCGTCAGCAGGGCGACTTCCCCGTGGTCGAGCCGGGTCTGGATCCGGTAGCCGTCAAATTTGATCTCGTGCAGCCAGGTCGCACCTTTGGGCGGTGCCGGTTTCAACGTTGCCAGCTGTGGCTCGACGAAGCCAGGCACACGTGCGGTTCGGGCGCCCTTCGGCCATTCCTGCACGGGTGTCTGTTCCTTTGGCGCCGGCTCCTTGATCGACCTGCCGCCGCTCCAGCGCGCGACCGGAGCCTTGGCCATGTCCTCAATCCGCTTCTTCGACTTGACCGAAAGCGGCTTCTCCTCCAACAACGCGTCGCCATGATCGGGGCGGGCGAATTCGTCCTCTCCCTTGATCAGCAGCCAATTGTTGCGTTTCTCGCCGTTGCGCGGTTTCATGCGCACGAGATGCCAGCGCCCGGAGAGCTTTTCCCCCTCCAGCGAAAATTCAAGATGACCTTTCTTCAAGCCCTTGTGCGGGTCGCCGATGGGGTGCCAGATCCCGCGATCCCAGAGGATGACCGCGCCGGCGCCATACTGCCCCTTCGGTATCGCGCCCTCGAAATCGCCATAGGCCAGCGGATGGTCCTCCACTTCGACCGCGAGGCGCTTGTCCTCTGGATCGAGGCTTGGCCCCCGCGTCACGGCCCAGCTTTTCAGCACGCCATCCAATTCCAGGCGAAAGTCATAATGGAGGCGGCGCGCGGCGTGTTTCTGGACGACAAAGCTCGAGCCCCCGGGGTTCGCATCGGTGCCTTCCGGCTCGGGCGTTTTGTCGAAACGGCGGCGGGCATTGTAGGTCTGAAGGCTCATGATCAACCAGCCTTTCTCGTCTTGCCACGGGAGCCGACCGCACGCTTGCCGCGTCCTTCGACGTCCTTGGCGCTGAGACGCAATGCTTCGCGAAGATTGATGACCTTATCCTCGGGCTCCCGCTTTGCTTCCGGCAGTTTGCGTCCTTCCATCTTGGCCTGCACCAGCTCCATCAGCGCCGCATTGTAGCGATCGTGATACGCGGTGGGGTCGAAGCGGCTCATCTTCGTCTGGATGAGATGTCCCGCCAGATCCAGCAGTTCCTGATCGTAATTCGGCTCCGAGAGGCCGCGGAAGGCATTGCGGGCAGAGCGAACCTCGTAATCATAGTTGAGGGTGGATGCGAGTAACGTCCCTTCATGCACCCGCACAATGAGGGCGCGGTTCCGCCGGAAGAGGACCGCTTCAGCGAAGGCGACTGTGGACGTCTCCTCGAGTGCGTCGCCGAAAGCCCGAAATGCTTCCTCGTCGTTTTTTTCCGCCGGCGCTAGATAATAGGGCTTGTCGAAATAGAGCTTGTCTACCGCATCGCAAGGCAGGAAATGTCGGACAGCGATGGTTTTATCGCTGTGCGGGACGAGGTTGCTCAGGACATCCGGCTCGATCAGGACATAGTTGCCATCATCGAGCTGATAGCCCCGGACCTGTTCATCGCGCTCGACAGGCTCTTCAGTTTCGCTATCGACGAAGCGGCGCTCCACGCGATTGCCGGTCTTTCGATTGACGATGTGGAATGAAACCTTTTCGGCGGAAGAGAGCGCCGAATAGAGTCCGACTGTGCATTCGATACCGAAACCCTTCAGGCGGCCTTTCCATAGAGCTCTGGGCGTCATGGGACGCGCCTCCCAGTGGTTGTCTCAGTGGACAGTGCTGTCTCGATCTGGGCGATGTCGTCGCTCGTCACGACGGGCACGGGGTCCGACACGATGGCGGAGAGAACCTCTCGCGACACCACACCATTTCGGATCGCGTCTTCCAGGGCTTCACGTGTCGCCCGCTCGGCCTTGAGTTCGGCGTAAAGCGCCATGATAAGCCGGTCCCTGGGGTCAGGCTCGGACGGGTTCTGTCGCTGGATCGATTCTATCGTCATGAAATCCAAATCGCCTACAGGCGCGATTTGTTCCAAGCTGCATCAAGGGCTCTCCAGAAACGCCAGCAGTCGTTGTTCGTCCGCTCGTAATCCATCCCTGCGCGGGAGCGGATCGCTTGCCCGACGTTTGAGATTTTCGCCCACAGACGGGTCCGTAGCAATTTCGAGGACACGCGGATGGATGTAGCTTTTGCGGCTGATGGCAGGCGTATTCGAAAGTTCCTCGGCAGCAGCCTCGGCCATGATCTTGATCGTCGGGCGTTCGTCCTTGACCAGTCGTGCCATTGCTGCGGAAAAGGCCGCCAATGTACCGCCCCAGGTGCGGAACGTCTTGGCAGAAGCGGGAGCGTCGCTGATCTCGCTGATATAGCGGTTGAGCTGGCTGGAGTCGATGGAGTGAACTGCGCCGGTGCCGTCCTGCCAGACGAAAAGCTCGCGGCCGGGGAGGTCGGCAATGCTTTCCAGAATGCGCTGCAGACGCGGCGCACGCAGGTGCCGGCGTACCTTTTTTCCGCCCTTGGCGAGGAATTGCAATTCCAGACCCTCGCCGAAACGCACGTGTCGCTTGAGCAGGGTCGTTGCGCCATATGTGCCGTTTTCCGCGACATATTGCCGATTGCCGACGCGCAGATGCGCGGCGTCCAGCAACAGGACAAGAGCCGCAAGCGTCGCGCGCTCCGGATTTTCGATACGCTGAGCATCGGTCAATACCCGACGGCGCAAAGCCGGCAAGGCTTCCCCGAAAGGGATCAACTGCTCGAACTTGTGTTCGTCACGCAAAATCTGCCAACGTTCGTGATAGCGGTATTGCTTGCGACCGCGGTCATCGTAACCCGTCGCCTGCAGATGTCCGTCCGCAAGCGCGCAGATCCAGACACTGTGATAGGCCGGTGGGATCGCAAGCCGGGCGACCCTCTCCTTGTCGGAAGGATCGGTTAAGGGCCCGCCGCCGGCAATATGATAACTGAATCCGCGGCCGCGCTTGCGCCGTGTGATCCCAGGTTCGCGATCACTGACATAGACTAGGCCTGCCTGTCGCAAAAGCTTCGGATCGAAAGGGTCAACCATTTGGGGTGTTCAGGTCATGATGGGTGAGAGTGTTGCATCGCCGCAGCCGCAACCGCGGCGATCATTTTTCACTCGGGGGGAGGGGAAGGGGTCAGGCCTGCGTCAGAGTGGACGAGCGGTCGGGCTCGGGCCGCTGGCGAATACGCAGGTTGTTCTGCACATTCGTCACACCGGAAACCTTTTCGACACAGTCCTCGGCGCGCCGCTTGTCTGCACGGGTCGCCACCTCGCCGTTCAAGGTGACTTCGCTCGCCTTCACGGAAACCTCGATGTCGGACGCATCCAGATGCGGATCCTCGCTGAGACGGTCGTTCACGTCGTCCTGTATTCTTTCGTCAGCGCGTTGATATCCGCGCGGGCCCTTGCCGCGAAACTGACCCTCATTCCGACGTTCACCGTAGTAGCCCTGTCCGCTCCGCTCTTCGCTTCCTCGGAAAGATCGCTGGTAAGGGTAGGCGGTGCGGGCATAGCCACCGCGCTCAAGGGGATGGTCTGAGGGATAAAAGCCGCTGGCGGCGTAACGGGCATAGCCACTGCCGGTCGGACCGTCATCCCCGTAACCCTGGTCGAAGTGGTCGTTGGAGCCGTATTGCCGACCATAGCGCGGGACATTGCTTCCATAGGTACTACCGTCATAGGTTCCGCCATGGCTGGCGTAACCGCCGGGCTCCCGATCGGGGTGACCCGCAACGATCGGTCCGCGCCGGCGGCCGCGTTCATAATCGCGATCATCCATTTTTGATCTCCTTGATATGATATCTTCTGCAGTCGAACGCCGCGCCAATGTGATTGTTCCTGCAGCTTTGGCGGCGGGAGCCGGGAAAAATTGACAGATCTGACCAATCTAGTCCGACTTTGAATCCCGTTCGGGCGGTCGGTTATGGATTGTTGCGTCCTCGGAAGAGTTGATCACCCGGGGCTTGGCGTCGGCGACACCGTTGTTCTTCCCACCTGCTTGCGTCGGGGCAAACTGACCCTGAGCATCCCGTTCGACTTCCCGAGACTGATCGGATTTCTTCATGTTCTTGGGCATTGGCGTTCCTCCGGTGTCTCGCTCTCAAGGCTGGCGGTTGCAGCTCTGACTACCCACGCTCGATAAACTTGTTGAAACGGCTCTTCTCGCCGCTTGCCGTTTCCTCCTGGTAGAGGAACGCGAGTTTGGACTCTTCGAAGATTCGGAAGAAATCGTTCCAATCGACTTCCGTCAGATCCTCGTCCTTCTCACGGAAATCGATGCGCAAGATGCCGCTTTTTCCATTGCCCGCGACCGTGGAGGGGCGACCTTTGCGAGCCTCTATCCAGGCCCTGATCTTTTCGTGGTCCGTCGTCTGTTGAGCTTTCGCCATTATATTCCTCCTTTTCTCATG
Organism: Hyphomicrobiales bacterium; assembly: GCA_900466575.1. Classification (GTDB taxonomy): domain Bacteria; phylum Pseudomonadota; class Alphaproteobacteria; order Rhizobiales; family Rhizobiaceae; genus Ensifer_A. The sequence goes on from UBMP01000020.1 coordinate 282,344, forward strand.
GCCGATTTGACGCCGCGTGCAGGGGGCAAAATTTCGCCAAGCGGGCGGCTTGAAGGGCTGCCTGCACGCTCGTCCATTCGGTCCGCTCTTGCTCGCATTGTTCAAACGCTCAAACTCGACAGGCGGTACAAGGTTCCGGGAAATGCCGAAGATCAACCCGTTGAACCGCTTTACGAAGTCCATTGCCCGGGGCTTATGTTTGCAGATGCTCGACGCGTGCGGAGCGGCATGCAGACTGGAACATTTTGGCAGCGGGCAGGTTCGACGGGGGCAACGAATATGACCCAAAGGAGAGTTTGCAATGGCCGACAAGACCCTCAACGACCTGTTTTATGACACCCTTCGCGACATCTATTACGCGGAGCGAAAGATCCTGAAATCATTGCCCAAGATGGCTCGTAACGCGCAGAGCGAGAAGCTCAAGAGCGCATTCCAGAAACATCGTGACGAGACTGAAGGGCAGGTTGAACGTCTTCAGCAGATTTTCGAAATCATCGGCAAGAACGCGCGCGCCAAGACATGCCCGGCGATCGATGGAATCGTAGAAGAAGCAGAAGAGATCATGGACGAGTTCAAGGGATCGCCGGCGCTCGACGCGGGCCTTCTCGCGGCAGCCCAGGCTGTGGAGCATTATGAGATCAGCCGCTATGGGACGCTCGCAACCTGGGCGCGTGAGATGGGCCTGAAGGACGCCGTCACGCTGCTGGAGCAGACGCTTGCCGAGGAATCGAAGACTGACGAAACACTGACCAAGATCGCCGAGACGGCGGTTAACCAGGCAGCTCAGAAAAAGGCAGCCTGATCGCTGTCCTCAGATCGACCGATATGCACCAAAAAACCCGGCGGAGTTATCCGCCGGGTTTCTCTGTTTCATCGTTGGATGCGTGGGACACTTTCCTATTTTTCCCCGATCGCGCGTTTGGGAAGCGTCGATGTCACGACCGTGGCCACCGGGTCACTTGCAGGAAAAGAATCCTCCAGGCCTTTGTTGAGCTGATCCTCCAGTTCCTCCGCGTTCTGCGCGCTTCGGGCACTGGGTGCACCCTTGTCGCGATTTCGCAGGGCTCTTTCTTCTTCTGCGGCGACTGCCAGGGCGGACAGGGCGGAAAGCGCCCGATCGATAGGGTCTGACTCAGCCTCGGCGGCTGAAAGCGGCAGATTGACAACCAACGTCATGTGATCGGCGCTGGTAAACTCCACGATCGGGCCATGCCAGGTGTCCCCGGGATCAGCGAGGCGGCTCGTTGCGATCTTCATGGTCATGAATCTTCTCCTCCTAAAATGGGGGCAATGCGCAGACGTTCCGATGCCTATGCGCTAACAAGAAACGCGTCGCTCACCGTTCAGTTCCACGAACCGCGCTGGAAGAACCGCTGTGGGAACAAGACCCGCCGGCAGGTGGTTCTTCTTGCAGCTGCAACCTACTGCCGAGGAGCTGGAAAACCATGCGCATTTACAGGTTGATTCCCGTCGCGGGTCCCGAGGATCCGCGTTGGACCTTGTCGCCATGCCAGGGCGAGGTCGTCGTCCGGGCCAAAAGCAGCGGCGATGCACGGATCGTCGCCACGACGGCAGAGGCTGACTTTCCGGAGAATGACGCGAAGCCGGGCGAGGGGATCTCGACGGCCAGCGCGTCAGCCTTCCGCAATGAGAAGCTTTACACCGTCATCGAAGACATCAGCGGGCGATATTCGAGCGAGGGACCTCGAGCGATTCTTTTCGGCTCTTTCAATCGGAGCGTCATTTTACCGCTCGTGGCCCGTGATCAGTGAACCCGGAGATTAAACATCAAGAACATGAGGAACCTTTTTGGTCGGCTGGAGTTCTGTCGGCTGGAGGTAGCACACATGCTCAAATTTGATATCAAGTGGATCGCACCCATCCGAGTTGGTGTTTTCGACAATGAAGCGACCGTCGTCGAGGGCCCCATGCAGGCCTTGGCGCTCTTGCATGAAGATTGGCCAGCACCGGGCGGCAAGCACCACCAGCTGGCCATGCAGGAATGCAAACTTGCCTGCCATGAACTGGGCAGGTCAGAAAAGGCCCGCGAAGCGTTCATGGCGGCCGCGCTCGAGGCAGGCATTCTTGTCTTTGCGCAGGGCAAGAACCTCAATCGCAAGCGCGCCGTTTTGCGAGGAGGCTTGCTCCCTGGCCAAGGTCAGGCGCTTCCAGTCTGACGGACGAAAAAGCGACAACACCCCTTGTTCGGCCCGCTCGATGAGCGGGCCGAAATGCGTTGAAAGTGGAACATTTCTCCCGAGCACCGGTTCTGTTGCGACATGAATGAAGGAGAGATCTGATGAACGAGCACTTCCCCCGTCCTCCGTTTCCCAAACAGCAGCAATCCGTTCCTGGCGAGACGCGCGAGATGGATCCACGGCCGGACCATGGCGAAGAAAGCTATGTCGGCTCAGGCCGTCTGCAGGGCAAGCGAGCACTGATCACCGGCGGTGATTCCGGCATCGGTCGCGCCGTTTCGATCGCCTTTGCCCGCGAAGGAGCCGATGTCGCCATCTGCTATCTCAATGAAGACGAAGATGCCGAAAGCACGCGCAAGCTGGTTGAAGCAGAAGGCCGCAAGTGCGAGGCGATTAGGATTGATGTGTCCAAACCCGAGAACTGCCGTTCATTGATCAATCATGTCGTCGAGCACTTGGGTGGGCTGGACATTCTCGTCAACAATGCAGCTCACCAAATGACGTTCGAATCGTTGGAGGATATTTCCGACGAAGAATGGGACCTAACGCTGGCGACGAACATATCGTCGATGTTCTATCTGTCGAAAGCGGCCTTGCCGCATCTGGGCGAGGGGAGCGCGATCATTAACACGGCTTCGATCAATTCGGACAATCCGAAGCCGACGCTTCTGCCTTACGCCACCACCAAGGGCGCAGTGCAGAACTTTACGGCCGGCCTGGCTCAGCTCCTCGGCAAGAAGAACATCAGAGTGAATTGCGTGGCGCCAGGCCCCGTCTGGACACCATTGATCCCGTCGACCATGCCGGAAGAGACCGTGGCGCATTTCGGCGAAAACACGCCCATGGGAAGACCAGCCCAGCCTCGCGAAATCGCGCCGCTTTATGTGATGCTGGCAAGCGATGAGGCAAGCTACGTGTCAGGAGCCACCCTGGCGGCTACAGGCGGCAAGCCGATGTTGTGAAGGCTCCACGGTCTCGCATCAGTCCCACTGCGTCCGGACAGAAGTATGTCTGGCTCCAATCTGCGGCTCGCCGGCTTCGCGAGCCGCGTTTTTGTGAACGGTGGCGTCCAGTCGCCCAGCGATCTCCGCCGTGCTCATCTTCACCAATCGCCAGCGGTCTGACGTCTGCCGGCAAGGGTGAGGTGGCTGTATCGGGTCTTCATTCAGGATGTCCTTTCGCTCTTCAACATCCTGCCACACTTCAAAAGTCGCAGTTCGGTATACCGCGCACCCACGCAACTAACTAAGTCTGATAATACATCTTATGGAACATAGTGTGCACAGATTCGCGACGCGCATTTCGCAATGATGGTCCTGACTTCTCACTGTCAGCCCCGCAATTTCGCCTATGGACTGGACGTCAGAGAAGAATCGTGGCCTATCTGATAGCTGTGTCTTTAGGCACGAGCAGGATGAAGGTGCATCAAGCCCATGACTGGGTCCGGGAGAAAATCTGGCAAAATCGCGACGACCGTTCATCTGGAACCGGCCGCGCAAGGCCGTATGCATTTTCGCCATCCATTTGGCATCGCCGAACGAACAGTGCGGGTTTCGCCATGAGCCGTCGAAAGCTCGCGGGTTCGGCTTTCACCCTTGTCCCGAACTCGGACTCTGAGGTGAAGGACACGACCAAGCCGAAGAAGGCTGTGGCGGTTGAGTCAGCGTCTGACGCCCAGCCGGGTCTGTCCGAACTGGTCAAGCTGGACCCTTCGCTGATTGAAGCCTCTCCGTTCGCGGATCGACTGGCGGATGAGGACCACGAGCGCTTCGCCGGCTTCGTGAAAAGCATAGCGGATCATGGCCAGCAAGTGCCCATTCGGGTTCGCCCGCATCCACAAAAAAATGGCCTTTACCAAGTCGTCTATGGCCATCGACGGCTGGCCGCCCTAAGGCAATTGAACCTGCCCGTCACGGCTCATATCGTGGACATCAACGATCGCGATCTGGCCGTTGCGCAAGGCATCGAGAATAGTGCCCGGCAGGATCTTTCCTGGATTGAACGGGCCCTCTTCGCTCGGCGAATGGATGACGCCCATTTTCGCCCTCGCGACATCTATACCGCACTTTCGATTGATGACGCTGAACTTGCTCGTATGCGGGGTGTGTGCCGGCAGGTACCCATCGATATTATCGAGGCAATTGGACGGGCACCAAAGATCGGACGACCCAGATGGGTCGCGCTGGCGAAATCCTTTGCAAAAAATACAAATGCAGTTCAAAACATTCGCGAAATGCTGCAGTCCGAGCGGATTCGCAAGATGGCTTCAGATGCCCGCTTTTCGTGGGTACATGAATTGATTGCTGAATCCCGGGCGTTGGGGACGGGCAACTTGCCGCTACGTGAGACCGATGGGTTTGGTCTCGGCGAGATTCGATATACGAGTAAAGAGTTGCGTATTGTAGCAGCCAATGAACGTGGGCAAGCATTTGCCGACTTTGTTCGAGCTGAATTGCCGAGACTGATCGAAGAATTCAGCGCGCTGGATATCGTGACACCGAAGACTCTGTCATCTGACAGGAACGATACATAAGACCAGATCTGCCGATCTTGGTCACAGACGAAAATACCGAAAGGAATTCAATCCGGTAAAAGAAAAGCTCCCAGAACGTCGCCGTCGTGGAAGCCTCTCTCTAAGTGTCGCAGCTTGAGAATCGCATTTCCCCGAATCACAGTCAAGAGTTTTTGGCGCCATTCATGGCGGGTGGCTTCTTTTACCTTGTGGAGAGGTAGAAAGATGATCACGGGAAATGTGACGACGCCCTTTGGGCGGCGGCCGATGACCTATGGCATGCTGGTAGATCAGCTTGCCATCCAGGACATCGACCAAAATGCATCTGTTGATAAATGGAAGCTCTATCGCTGGCTTTGCGAGGCAAGGCCACGACTAGGCATTTCAGACCGGGCACTTTCCCTTCTGAATGCGCTGCTGAGCTTTTATCCGAAGTCAGAGTTGGTAGGCTCTGACAGCCTCATCGTATTTCCCTCAAATGCACAACTCTCTCTCAGAGCTCATGGGATGGCGGAGGCCACGATCCGCCGGCATATCGCAGCGCTGGTCGAAGCTGGTTTGCTCATCCGTCGGGACAGCGCCAATGGAAAGCGTTTCGCCAGACGCGATAGTGAGGGCGATCTCGGGCAGGCTTTTGGCTTTTCCCTGGCCCCTCTCCTTCAGCGCGCGGCGGAAATCGAAAGCTTGGCCGCCTCAGTCGTCGCAGAGCGGATCCATTACCAGGGACTGAAAGAGAGGCTGACGATCTGCCGACGCGATATCGTCAAATTGCTTCAGACGGCAATAGAGGAAAACGGAGGAGAGGAAGATGGCGACCTTGCCCACATGTCCGCTCTCTACAGGGACGTGGTGTCAAGGCTTCCTCGCCAGCCCGAGGCATTCGAACTCGATGCAATCCTTATTGTTCTCGACGCTCTCCGCGAAAACCTTGTCAAGTTGCTGACCGAATGGTGTAAATCTGAGAAAAAGAACGGCAATGACGCTCAGTTTGAGCGCCACATACAGAATTCAAATACAAACGCTCAATATGAACTTGAACCTCGCTTTGAAAAAAAGCAGGGGCAAGGTCGCGATCCCGATAATGGAACTCCGCAGTCAGGTGCGGACACAGGCAGCTCTGTCCGGAGAGACCTAGGCCACATTCCGCAGCGGCCTGACACCTACCCGGGCTCGGGGCCGTCCGGCGATATTGTCATGAAGCCCTTCCCGCTCGGGATGGTGTTGTCCGCCTGCCCGGAAATACGCAACTACGGGCCAGGCGGTGCGATCGGGACCTGGAGAGATTTCTTAGGGGCGGCGGTGATTGTAAGATCCATGCTCGGCGTGTCCCCGAGCGCCTTCGAGGAGGCATGTGCCGTGATGGGGCCTGAAAACGCGGCGACCGCGATTGCCTGCATCTTGGAACGCGCAGGTCATGTCAATTCCGCTGGCGGCTATCTGCGTGATCTGACGCGGCGGGCCGAGCGCGGCGAGTTTTCGCTGGGTCCGATGCTCATGGCGCAGTTGAGGGCGAATGGCGAGATTGGGGTGAAGCGGGCGTAAGAAGCCGCGATCGAGGACCGCGGCTTTGCAAGATCGAGATTCTTCTCGAGCGTGGAAGTGTCAGGCAATGACTCGCTGCGTTTGAACACCAAGGCGTTCGATCCCGAGCGACATGACTTCGCCGCCCTTGAGGAATTTCGGCGGCTTCTGACCCATCCCGACGCCGGGGGGCGTTCCTGTCGAGATGACATCACCAGGTTGGAGGCTCATGAAGCGGCTCAGATAGGAAATCAGGAAGGGGACTTTGTAGACCATCGTTTTCGTGGAGCCGTCCTGATAGCGGTGGCCGTCTACATCGAGCCACATCTTGAGATCATCGAAGTCGCCGACTTCATCGGGGGTGACCAGCCAAGGTCCAAGGGGACCGAACGTGTCGCACCCCTTCCCCTTGTCCCAGGTCCCTGCCCGCTCCAGCTGATATTCGCGTTCCGATACATCGTTGATGAGGCAGAAGCCGGCTACATGCGAAAGGGCGTCCGCCTCCTCGATATAGCTGCCGCCTTTGCCGATCACGACACCCAGTTCGACTTCCCAATCCGTCTTGACCGATCCGCGCGGAATGCGGACGTCGTCATCGGGACCAATAATTGCAGAAGTCCACTTGTTGAAAACAACCGGTTCTGGCGGAACAGCGGCGCCGGTCTCGGCTGCGTGGTCGGCATAGTTCAGGCCAATGCAGATGAACTTGCCAACCTGCCCGACGCAAGGACCGACGCGAACTTCCTTCTGTGGCGTGCCGGCGACCTTAGGAAGTGAACTGACATCAAGCGACTTCAGGCGATCCAAGTTGTCAGGCAGGAGCGACGATCCGGCAAGGTCGGGTATGACAGCTGACAGGTCACGAATGCAGCCGTCGTCATCCAACAAGCCCGGCTTCTCTTGCCCTGAGGGGCCATAGCGCAGCAACTTCATTTCATCATTCTCCTGTTTCCAGCGAATAGGCCGGGTCGGGTCTGGTTAACTTCGATCACTTGGTTCTGGACGGGCCGGTCAATCGTCAAGCCGGCCGACTACATCGTGGGACTGCTGACGTTGGGTTTATCCTATCGGTAAATGCGGTGTCGATATGCTTCTGAAGCGTTTGTCCCCTCGGGTAGCAAGAGGGTTTTTACGCGGTTGATCCGGTGACTGTATATTTCGGCTTCTTGTGTTCCTCCCAGGCTGCTGGAGCCCAGCTGTCGTTTCGCTTAAGCCGGTGCCGGCCACCCCATCTATTGTGCCCCTTTACCGATAAGACGGCAGTAACAATTTCATGATGAACAGGCCCATGATGATTTTGAGACTGCTACCGCTTCACTCCGGCGACCTGCTGTGGCGGTGATCAGGTCGGCCGGGGCAGGTGCAGTGTTTATCTACGGTAGGGAGCTGGTCGCGCGGACTGCGCCAGGGGATATTCGGCGTCCAGAGTCTGCACCAGTCGTTCGATTGCGACAACCATTCAGAGGTTATCGATATCTACGCGCGAGAGTCACGCGGCACATGGATCGGGCTTCTATAAGTTCGGGGCGAAGAGCTAGCGCACTGGCTTAGTAGCACGAAGATGAAGATACTGATGGGGAACGAAGGACCGCGACTCTGCGCAGCATCAGATCTCTAGTGCGGGCCCTGGGAGATGATGGAAAAGAATGCGTCGAAATGTTTCGTTCCTGAAATCGACATCGAGAGAGTTCTTTGAGCGGGTATCTCATCTGTGACCGCGGAGGCCTGGATTTTCCTTATTTGGAATGATGGTCTTTGTGTCGCCGGAAAACGTCAGCATAATGCCAAATGGCATCGAGAGTTCTCCCATATTTCATGGATGCGCGAACTGTTTATCCTGGGGAGATCGGGGAGGCTTGATCCCCGGCGATTTCACCGGTTTTAACGACCGCACCGTCACCGGCAATTGTTGAAGTTGCTCGCATGGAAAGTGTGGGATCTTCTTGGCATTCATAACACTCCCTACGACCATGCCGAAGCCTTGACCTCTGGCTGATGAGCATGACTCAATTGTCAGCAGCTTCTTCTGGGGAGGGTCGGTCGTGGTTCCCCTGCCCTCTCCTCTGCGTTTTGTCTCGCCCTAAGTCTTCACGTTCGGCTGAGCGCTGCGGGCAAGTTTTCGATCCTTCAGCTCCGTCCCATGCCGGCGTCCGGCCAGCCGCCATTGGAAGATAGCGGTTTTCATCAGGCTCCCGCGGTCTAGAAGCTGATAGCCCAGGTTCCCAGGTGTGATGAAATAAGCCTCCTGCCAGACGTTCTTGGCGACTATTCTGTCGAACTTTCATATATTTGCTTTGGCAACATCATAGGGGACTTAAGCAAGGACGCGCGCTAGTTTTGCGCACATCCAGGCGGTGCCGGGCAGATGTCCCTACGGCCTTTGGCTGTCCACGAACCCTCCCGATGACGAGGAAGGCGGACGGAATGGTTTGCGCATTCCCGGCCGGATGGCCCGAGCAGAAATTTGGTGCGCAAGTTCAGTGACGCGACGCAGCAGATCAGGGCAGCAAGCCCGGGGATCGATCACTTTCCCTGCAAGATAGTCGACAGCGACGTAAAGTCTCTCGCTACGTCGGGCGAATGTGCTCAGCGCCCAGGAACAGGGCTCACTTCAGCGTTGGCTGTGAACCCTCCTTCTGATCCCGTCAGGCGATGAATGTTCTTCATTCTGCAATGCTCACAAGCCAAGTCGGCGTTGCGAGGCTAGATGGTAACGCCACCATCCACCAACATGGCCTGCCCGCTGACGAAGCGGCTTTCTGGTGAAAGAAGATAGATCACCATCGGCGTGATGTCGTCAACAGTTGCCAAACGCCCCATGGGCTGGCGCGCAATGAAGTCCTTCTCGGCCTGTATCGGGTCTGCAGAGGCCGCAATGCGCCCTCTCAGCGACGGTGTATCGACCGTTCCCGGGCAAATCGCATTACAGCGGATCCCCTGCTTTACGAAATCGGCAGCGATGGATTTCGTCAGGCCGATAACCGCGGCTTTGGACGCTCCATAAGATGCCCGGTTGGCGAAACCCTTGATGGATGATGCCATGGACGCCATGTTCAGCAATGAGGCCGTTCCGGTCTCCCCTGCCCGCACGAGCATGCCCGGCAAGAAAGCACGGCACATCCGCATCATGGCGGTGACGTTGAGGTCAAACGCAAAGGTCCAGTCGGAGTCGGCGATATCCAGGACCGTTCCGTTGTGAACCACGCCGGCACAATTGAACAACCCGTCGAGTTTCGGCAATTTTGCTGCCAGAGCGTCTATTTCATCCTGTTTCATAACATCAAGGCGCGACGTCCTAATGCTTGAATTCTCTGCAGAAAGTGAGGCTAAGGCCTCACTATTGATATCTGTCGCGTAGACGGTGGCGCCTTCCGTAGCGGCAGCCAGCGCCGATGCCCGACCTATCCCCTGCCCCGCAGCAGTTATGAGTATATTCAGGCCCTTAAGACGCATAGTTAAACCTTCACACGAGCTGTACTTAAGCTAGTGCATCAAATTAAAGTAATCTCTCACGTGAGAGTGTTACATTACGGCACCAATTTGCCAGGGAACGAACTCCGCTCCTCCAAAGCCTAGTTCTTCGCTCTTAGTCCGCTCACCCGATGCGACTCGGATAATCAGCTCGAAAAGTTCCGTGCCCTTCTCCTCGATGCTCACGCCTTCGGTGACTATATCGCCACAGTTGAGATCCATATCTTCGGACAACTTTGCGTACATTTCGGAGTTGGTGGCGAGCTTGATGCATGGCGTCGGTTTGTAGCCCGAGACCGAACCTCGACCTGTGGTGAAGACGATCAGGTTGGCGCCGGAGGCGACCTGGCCTGTCACGGAGCAGGGATCGAAACCCGGACTATCCATGAAGACAAAACCCTTTGTGTCGATTTTCTCACCGAATTTGTAAACACCGCTAAGGGGCGCCGTACCCCCCTTGGCGACAGCACCAAGCGACTTTTCGAGAATCGTTGTGAGACCGCCGCGCTTGTTGCCGGGCGACGGATTATTGTCCATCTCTCCGCCATTGCGGGCTGTGTAATCCTCCCACCAGCGAATGCGCTCAACAAGCTTTTCACCGACCTCGATCGTCTCCGCACGGCGCGTCAGCAGGTGCTCTGCGCCGTAGATTTCGGAGGTTTCAGACAGGATTGTGGTGCCGCCATGGCGCACCAGCAGGTCGGAAGCATGGCCGAGCGCAGGGTTGGCCGTAATGCCCGAATAGCCATCAGAACCGCCGCATTGCAGCCCTATTGTGATTTCAGAAACAGAAATAGGCTCACGGACGGCCTTGTTCGCGTGCTCTGCGACGCCTCTGAGGGCCTCCAGGCCGCGTTCAATGGTGCGGCGTGTTCCACCCTCCTGCTGGATCGTCATGTACTGCAGGGCGCCGTCTGCGCGGATTTTACGCCCTCCCACGAGCTCCGGGATCTGCATGACTTCGCAGCCGAGGCCGAGCAGCAGAATGCCGCCAAAGTTGGGGTTCTGGGCATAACCAGACAGGGTCCGGAAGAGCGTTGCATAGCCTTCGCCCTCCCCGGACATGCCGCATCCGGTCGAATGAACGATCGGAACGATGCCGTCGATGTTCGCGTACTGGTTGAGGAAACCCGCCTTCTCTGCTGCTTCAGCAATGAATTTTGCGACCGAGCCGGAACAGTTTACCGTGGTCAGAATGCCGATGTAATTGCGCGTGCCTGCCTTGCCGTCGGCTCGGCGGTAACCCTGAAAGGTGCGAAGTTGATCGGCCGGAGCGAGCGGCTCGTTCTGCGTCGCGTGGCCGTAATCCTGGTGGTGCTCGCCCATACCGAGATTATGAACGTGCACATGTTCGCCGGCGTGAATGTCTGCCTTCGCCTGACCGATGATCTGTCCGTATCGATAAACGTTTCCGCCCGCCGGAATGTGACGGGTCGCTACTTTATGGCCGCGCGGAACTGCAAGCTTGAGGGGCATGGAAATCTCGTCGAGGCGTTCGCCCGCGGCCAGATCGCGCAAGGCGATGACCACGTTGTCATTTGAATGCAGACGAATCAATTTAGCGCCTCGGTCCATTCCTGTACATCCTCCCCCGTTAATTCTTGGTTTTTTGGGCCTCTGGCGCCAACTATTATCAGGTGTTAAATAGTGTTCTATCTTGACTAGTACGCAATGTCAACTAACATGTTAGACATTCATTGAGGGGATTCGTTAAGTATGACGCAGGCTTTGAACGCGCGAGCATTGACCGCAATTGACGATTTGCCGGGGTCGCTGGCGCAGCGCGTGTATCAATCGTTGCAGGAAGCGATCATGTCGCTGACGTTTCCCCCGGGCAGCTTAATCCGAAAGGGCGCCATCTGCGATGAACTCGGTGTATCGCGGTCGCCCGTCTCGGAAGCGATTACACGGTTGGCATCTGAGGGTCTTGTCGATGTAATCCCGCAAAGTGGCACGCGCGTGGCGCGCTTCTCGATCGAGGAAATCCGGGAGGCCGCCTTTATGCGCGAAGCATTGGAAGTGGCCGCAGTGGAAAAGGTCGCGCGCACGCATACGGCCGACCAATATGCCAAACTGGCTCGCAATGTTCGGTTGCAGGCCATGCTGGTGGAGGACCACGACACGGCCGGCTTTTATCAGGCCGACGAGGAGTTTCATGCCCTTCTGATGGAGTTCACGGGATTCCCCGGCGTGGCGGCCACTGTGGCCACGATTGCGTTGAAGCTGAAGCGACCGAGAATGCTTCTGCTTCCCGAAGCTGGCCGCAATGACGACGCGGTGCGCGAGCATCTGGCGATTGTCGAGGCTATTCGGGATCGTAATCCCGATGAGGCGCGCTCCGCTATGCGCTACCACCTTGCGCAACTGGTCAGCCGTTTCGATCCGCTGGAGCAGGAGCATCCGGAGTTTTTCCGCTCCAGGCAGTCCCATTGAAACTCCCCTCGCCTGCGGACCAGTTTCCTGTACGCGTGACTGAGTAATTTCTGCTGACCGGGCGAAAAAGTCTTTCTGATCACCACCCGCGTTTGGGGTGGCGGTGCTCTGTTGCGTGGTCTGTATAGACGGCGGGGATAGAGAGGCTTGGGACGCGCTCCGCTTGGGCTTATCGAGTAGCTGTTATATTCCCGCGTCGCTGTACATCTGGGCGGTGCGAAGAGCGCGTTGGTCGGGTCGTTGGTGACCTGAATCCGGCACCTGTGATTCCCGACCAGGGCAACCGGGCGCATCCGGGATTGTGAGCGGAATCAGGTGATGCGGATTTGTGGAGCGAGCAAGACGCGCCGGGAAGCTGATGATCAAGCTACTCTGCTTGACCGTGAAGTCTGTGCGCTCTCGCGAAACTCGAATCGTGCCTGGGAATCGTGGGCGCCAACTATTCAACTGAAGTCGAGATAGCGCGCTGGGCGACCGATTTGGCGTCGGCGATATATTGAGGCTAGGTGCCGGGCACAAGAGCTGCGAGGCTGCGAAAGGCTTCTTGGTATCGGTTGCTTCACTGTTTTGTACCCGCCGCCACTAGCACATGCGGGAAGCAGGTGGCGCCCTACTCTTCTCTCTCTGGGGTGAAGGTCGCCGCGCTTTCCATCATCCTGGGCGAGCCCTGCAGTTCGGCGATTCTCGGGACCGCAACGATCCGGTGCGCGCGCTGTATTGCCCCCTACCCCTTCGGAGGTTCTGAAGCGGTTTGCATGGATCGAATCAGTGCGTAGACCTCACATCGTTTCCCTGGCCGCCGCAACGCTGCAATGCCTGTTGGGCACTTGGGTGTGAGGACCGCGCTCGTCGCGCGGTGATTCGCATGAAATTGATGGCCGCCGCGAGACTCTTGCAAGTGGAAATCCCTGCGGGCCTCTGGACGGACGTGAAGCGAGAGGGTCATATCCCCGCCGACGTATCTATTCCCGAGGAGAGCAGAGATGCTTCGTAACATCCCACCGATTCTTTCGCCTGATCTTCTCCACGCCTTGGCTGCGATGGGCCATGGAGACGACATCGTGATTGCTGATGCCAATTTTCCAGCCGAAAGCTCCGGCGTGCCATGCATCCGCCTCGACGGCATCTCTGCAACCGAGGCGCTGGAGGCGATTCTGTCGCTCCTCCCGCTTGATAGCTTTGTGCCGGATCCTGCGCTGGTGATGCAGGTCGTTGGCGATCCAGACGCTGTTCCGGAGGTCGTCGGCGAGTTCCAGTCCATCATCGATCGGGTCGCTGATAACCCGGCTAAGATTCAGAGCCTGGAGCGGTTTGCATTTTATGATCGCGCTAGCGATGCCTTTGCCGTCGTCCAAACTGGAGAGCGGCGGCTCTATGGAAACATTATCCTCAAGAAGGGCGTCATCAAGTAACTGATGACGCCGACCGGTTTCGGCGAGGCGGCGTGCCTCTCTCGAGCGAGCGATGCTTAGCAGGCTCAGGAAACGGCCCGGCGGCGGGCTGTTTCCATTCGTTAACCCTGTTGCCTTGCGCAATCTTACGAATCTGCGATAATAACGATTATTCAAACTGCCTCGCCCGAAAATCGTTATTTGGAATTCAGACTCGATGAACGCCGTCACCTCAGCCGCGACAAGCCGCGAAGCCTTTCACTTTGAGGACGAGATTCTCGAACAGGGCGACCTGATTTCGAAGAAGCTGCATCTGCTCAGCCTTCAGCGATTCCCGCCGACGGCGCACAAGACGCTCCGCACATTTTCGCTGGCCGAGGTAGCACATTTTCTGGGTGTCTCACAGAGCACGCTGAAGAAGCTTCATCTGGAGGGCAAGGGTCCTCTGCCCCAGACGTCTCCCTCCGGTCGACGCTCCTATTCGGCGCAGCAGATGGCGGAACTGCGCGACTATCTCAGCCAACATGGCCGTGCCGACGTGAAGGATTACTCGCCGCGTCGCCGTCCGGCCGATAGACTACAGGTGATCGCGGTCGTCAATTTTAAAGGCGGATCGGCGAAGACAACGACTGCAGCGCACCTGGCGCAGCATCTTGCGCTCACCGGGCATCGCGTGCTTGCTATTGACCTGGATCCGCAGGCCTCGCTCACCTCGCTGCATGGGTTCCAGCCGGAGCTGGACCAAACGCAGTCGCTCTACGAGGCGCTCCGTTATGATGAAGAGCGGAAGCCGATCAGGGACGTGATCCGACAGACCAACTTCCCCGGCCTCGACATCGTGCCTGCCAATCTCGAACTGCAGGAATTCGAATACGACACGCCGCTCGCCATGGCGAACCGAAACTCGAATGAAGGCAAGACCTTCTTCACGCGCATTTCGCGCGCTCTCGCCGAAGTGGATGATCAATACGACGTGGTGGTGATCGATTGCCCGCCTCAGCTGGGTTATCTGACGATTACGGCCCTTGTTGCGGCCACGAGCGTGCTGATTACCATTCACCCGCAGATGCTGGACGTCATGTCCATGGGGCAGTTCCTGCTCATGCTGGGTGGTATTCTGAAGCCGATCCGACAGGCGGGCGCCGAGGTAAACCTCTCCTGGTATCGCTACCTCGTGACGCGCTATGAGCCGACCGATGGGCCCCAAGCGCAGATGGTTGGATTCATGCAGACCCTGTTCAACGAGTTCATGCTGAAGAACCAGATGCTGAAATCGACGGCCATTTCCGACGCGGGCATCACAAAGCAGACGCTGTACGAAGTCGAGCGGACCCAGATGACGCGCACGACGTACGATCGGGCGATGGAGGCTCTCGAAGCTGTGAACGCTGAAATTACCGAGCTGGTTCACGCGGCATGGGGCCGGTGAAGTTGTCGGCTGACAAAAATGGGGAAATATTGAATATTTCCAGTGGTATAGGGGTGACAAAAAATGGCGCGCAAGAATCTTCTTGCTGGATTGGCTGATTCCGAGGAAGCAGCGCCCGCTTCCGCTGCTGCATATCCCATGCGCGGCGCCTCCAAGACCATGATTCGGTCTCTGGACGAATTGGCGCGGCAAGCGGACAAGTTCCTTGAGGGTGAAGCAGTCATCGATATCGAACCCTCTGAGATTGACGGTTCCTTCGTCTCCGATCGGTTGGAAGATGATGCGGAGCAGTTCGAGGCGCTAAAAGCGGCAATTGCGGAACGCGGTCAGGATTCACCTGTGCTGCTGCGGCCCCATCCAGACCGAGCGGGACGCTATCAGATTGTCTTCGGCCATCGGCGTGTCCGTGCCGCGCGTGAACTGGGTCGCCCCGTTCGTGCGGTCGTCAAGGCAATCGACGATCGTTCCCATGTCATCGCGCAGGGTCAGGAAAACTCGGCCCGTGCCAACTTGAGCTTCATCGAGCGCGCACTGTTTGCCAAGCGTCTCGAAGACCTCGGCTATGGCCGGGACGTCATCGGCTCTGCATTGGCAGCCAATGCAGCAGCGCTGTCGAAGATGGTTTCAGTGACCTCGCGGATTAGCGAAGACGTCCTGTCTGCGATTGGACCGGCGCGCGGCGTAGGTCGTGAACGGTGGGTTGAGCTGTCATTGTTAGCCGGCAAGGAATCGAATGCAGATCGGATCGATGACATCGTTTCCGACCCGTCGTTCAGGGCTCAGTCGAGCGACGAGCGCTTTAATGGTCTCTATCTCGCTCTCAAGCAGGGCGGCAAGCCGGTCAAGAAGAGCAAGCCGGCGGCGAAGCTCGAGGGGTGGCAGGCAAAGGACAAGCTTGTCGCTGCGCAGTTCTCTCAAGGTGCCCAGGCGTTTTCACTGACCTTGAAGGCGAAGGCAGCGCCGGAGTTCGGCCGTTTCATCGCGGACAATCTGGACCGGCTCTATTCGGAATATGTGTCAGGGAAACGGGGCCGGTAAAAAAGAAAGGCCCCCAGACGTCGCCGTCGTGGAAGCCCCTCTCTAAGTGTCGCAGCTTATGGGTCGCACGTCCTCGAATGGCCGTCAAGAGTCCGCATCGGTTTTCATGCCGATGCGGACTATTTTTTGTGCCTGAGTGCCGCTAGCCGCCGCGACATTGCCGGAACTCGGCGCTCTTGTTCCTGCAACTGGTCGAGAAGTGACCGGCCGGGGAAGGGCGGGCGTTAGGGTGGTCTTTGCTTCAGGCATGGACTATTGGGTGCCCGGCATTTACCCCGGACGCACGCGCCTTGAACTAGACGCGTGTTTCGCAAGGCGAAATGGTGAATGATTTCTTGATGGCGGAAAGCGCTTCCTTCGGCCCAGTTAGGCGACTGATGAGCAATAGGGCTCGCCGTCGATCTGTTCCGGCTTAGGTCTTTCGGTTCTCAGCGCGCTGCTGGCGCGCGAGGGCAGGGCGGAATGGGGTGCGGGCGTGAGCTTGCCTCCGTCTCCTTGACCCGGAGCAAGGTTAGAAGAGGCCTCTGTATGAGCGGACCCACCCTCGGTTCGGGTCTCGGCTCGTTCTCTCACCATCGCTTCATTGCCTGCAGGGCGAGGCCGGCTGCAGTGGGGCGAGGACCGGCAAACGTCTGGCCGGTTATGGCCAACTCATCATTTTCCCTCTGATGTTGTCCATAGAGGTGAATGGGGGGCTGCCAGCGTCGTCGCCGAAGGCGGGCGTTGACGATCCACCTTCAGGCATTGGTGCGGCCTTCATCTAGGCTTGATTCTAGAGGTTCCAAGACACGCTCGGAGGAGGGGCTTCTCGTGAAGAGTCAGTCGGCTGGGCGCTGAAAGGCTGGTGAGCCCGTTGGTGTGTGATTGCCTGGAAGGGGCGGCTCCGGGCTGGACGCTCCATTCAACGCCAAAAAGTGCGGGTGCGGGGCGGAATTTCACGTGCAGTAGAGCGCCTGCAGCGTTTTAGTTGGCTTGCATGCCCGGCTGGTGCTGATTTTTCACATCCGGGAAGCGGAATTCAATCCTCATCAAACGTATGGCGTCGTCCGACAAACGAAAGTTATTGTCTATTTGATTTTGCTTTAGGCTTTTTCGGTTTTAGTCTCATAAGGGTAGTCCGCATGTTCATATCGGGCGGCCGCGGAAACGCGAGAGTAGAGCAGCATCGATTTGGCCCTGTACCGAGAAAACTTCAGCAGGGCGGGGCACGCGAGATTGACGCACGTGCGACCTCTCCCGAACGGTCACGATCGTGAGGCTCCGGTGGCGATGAGGCTTGGCGGATCCCCGGTTCGCCTATGAGGCTGCCTGTTGTCGCGAGCGCATCAGGAGGCCGGTGATGTTCGGCTTCGACAGGGGCCGCGCGAACGCGAAGCCCTGGAGGGCATCGCATCCCAATTTTTGCAGAAGTGCTGCCTGCTCCATCGTTTCAACCCCTTCTGCAATGACTTCGATGTTCAGGGTTCTGCCGATTTCGATGATGGATTCGACCAGCTTGGCGTTTTCCCGGGAGCGCAGGATCGGTTCGACAAATTGGCGGTCGATCTTGAGCCGTTTGGGATTGAGCTTCAGCAGGCTGACGATCGATGCATGTCCGGTGCCGAAATCGTCGATTTCGATGTCGATGCCCATGTCCTTGATCTGCCGGATGTTATTTTCCAGATTGGCATCCGTTTCATCCAGGAAGATCGATTCCACCAGTTCGAACGTGATCAGGCCTTTCGGGAGGTTCATGGCCGCGAGATTGTGAATGAGATCGTTATCAGAGATGCGTTTGGCGGAGACGTTCACCGCAATTTTGGGAATGACGAAGCCCTTGCCCGCCCAATCTTTCAGATCGGCAACTGCGCAATCAAGCACGGCCATGTCGATGAGGTCTACTGCACCCAGTTCTTCCGCCACCTGAAGGAACTCGCCTGGCGCAAGCACGCCGCGGTCCGGATGGCTCCAGCGCACCAATGCCTCGAGCCCGACAATCTCACGCGTGCGCGCATCGAACTGTGGTTGGTAATAGGGAATGAATTCCTTGTTTTCGATCCCGCGCAGCAGGTCCTCCGACAGGCGGGTGCGGGCTTCCAGATAACCCCTGAGCTCCTCATTGAAGAATTCATATCTGTTTCGGCCGCGCGACTTGGCGCGATAAAGGGCGGCGTCCGAATTGATCAGAAGGTTCTCGGCCCGAACGGAATGCCCGCTTTCGACGACAATGCCCACGCAAGCACCGAAGCGGCACAGTTTTCCGCCGTAAGGTACAGGCTGGCAAATGTCCTCTATGAGGGCGGCTGCGAAAGCTGCCAGACTTTCATTATCTGTGTCGACAGTGCGGACGATGATGAACTCGTCACCGCCGACGCGGGCGACGAAATCGTCCGCATTGGCGCTATCGTTCAGCAGCTTCGCGACGTGCATCAGCATTGCATCACCTGCCACATGACCCATGCTGTCGTTGATCTGCTTGAAGAGGTCGAGGTCGATGTGGAGAACCGCGATGGAACCGCCGTTTTCTCCAAGATGCGAGCAGTACTGGGCCAGGATGTCATCCAGATAGCGGCGGTTGGGAAGGCCGGTCAACCAGTCGTGCAGGGCGGTAATTTCCAATCGGCTCTTGGCTTCCACTAGCTCCGCATTACGTGCTTCGGCCAGTTCCGTGGCGCTTTCAGCCTCATCCTTTGCCGCGACGAGCTGGTGCAATGTTTCCTTGTGTCTGTCGATTTCCCGAATGAGTTCAGATTGATTGTCGACAATCGCCGAGTAGTAGCTCGCCATGATGAATGCATAGGTGGTTGAACAGAAGGCCGACAGAAGACCGGCGATCATCATGCCATGAACAGGGATGTGTTGCGGTAGATTGTCTCCGCTGATGAGTGAAGCCAGGCTGAAGCTTCCGAGACCAAGGACGATCTGGGCAAAAACCTGCAGCTGCGCCTTCAGTCCACCTCCCAGATAGAAAAATGCCAGAAGCGGGATCAGCATATACCAGAGCAGGAAAGGGGAACTCACGGCTCCGTAGTTATAGGCGCCCCAAAGAACCGCAAAGTTCAGGTTGAGGATCGAGACGAAACAGAACGCGACATAGTGCTGTGGCCAGTGACGGAGAAGGAACGGGAACAACCAGAACGCCAGCACCGACACCGCAAGGATGTGGACATGTGGAAACGGCTGAGGATCAACAAACATCAGCAAAAGCGGGATGGGCAGGCCCAGCACCGGACCGAATATGTGGCTGAGCACGAAAATGCGGACGCGTTTCCGCGTCTCGAGTTCGGGCCATTGCTGCGGCGGTGCGAAAATGTCAATCAAATCATCGAGCATCTTGATCGCCATGACGAAGTTCCCTTTTCGTGTTCATTTGTTTTCTGGCCCAGCCTTCTTCGTCCTGGGGCGTCGCATCTTTTGACCGTGCTTCATGCTGCGCTGGAGCGGCGGTTTTTCACTTTGATATTGGATGCAATCTGATTTCGTTGGCGGGGCATGGCCGTCATATCCATGCAGGTGCGGAAGGCATTTACGATGGTCTCGATGTCACTGTCGGTGTGTTGCGCCATGACCTGCAGCCGGAACCGCGACTGGCCCAGCGGGACTGCCGGATATTCGACCAGATTGGCGATTGCGCCGACCGCCGACATCTCTCTTGAGATGATGCGGCCTCTTGCCTCATCACCGACGTGAACGGGCACGATGGGAGAGGCCACTCCGAGTACTTCCTGTCCGGCACGTGACAAATCGGTGCGCAGCTTGAGAATATTCGACAGGAGCGCGCGGCGCAGTTTCTTGCCTTCCTGCGAGCGAATGATTTCCAGGGCAGCGAGGACGGCTGCGGCCTGGGCGGGTGACATCGCATTGGAAAATGTGGTGGTCGCGCTGTAATAGCGTAGATATTCTGCGGCAGCCCGGGTCTTGACGGCGACAAGACCGCCATTGGAAGCGAAGGATTTCGAAAAACTACCGATAATGATGTCGGCGCCGTCGAGCATTTCCTGCGTTTCAAGTTGGCCCAGCCCGTTTTCACCCATGCAACCGAGGTCATGAGCGCAATCGATGAGCAACATCGCCGCGTAGCGGTCACAGAGCTCTCTCAAGGCCTTCAGGTCCGGTGTGTTGGAATGCATGGAAAAAAGCGATTCCGTGACGAGAAGAATGGCGTTCTTGCTATCCTGTTGCCGGATGCGCTGGAGCTTTCCCTTGACCGATTGCAAATCGAGGTGCCTGTTGAAATGCACATTGCCGGTCGCAGCCTTTGCACCTTCCTGCAGGCAGGAATGCGCAAGGATATCCATGACGATATGATCCTTCGGTCTGACCAGACCCTGGATCGCACCATAGCCTGCCGCCCAGCCGGTCGGATAAAGAACGATTTCGCGCCCGCCCATGAACTGGCTGAGGTTCTGCTCAAGTTCACGCGAAAGTGACGTGTTGCCAAGAAGCGCTGCGGAGCCTGCGCTGTGGACGCCGAAACGGTCGATCGCATCGATGGCCGCCTGCTTCACCTTGGGATGTGACGAGAGCGACAGGTAATCTTGCGAACCGAAATTCACCCCTGACAGGATGTCGTTTGAATCTGAAGTCGCTTCGCAGTTCGCGCCGGGTGGGCTGGAAATCGTGCGAGCATAAGGCCAGACCGACTGCAGGCGGCGCTCTTCCTGCCAACCAAAGAATGCTTCCGTTCGGGCGATGAGATCCATCCCATATGGCACCCTGTAATCTTTCAGACTGCCCGCAAGTGCTCCATTGGTCCCATCGGTATCGTTCGCCATGATAAATCTCCTCGCATTACCTTACTTTTGCAAGGGTTCATAAATATACATGTAAGCTAACTGGTTTAATAAGTTACATGGAAGATAGTTAATCTTCCATTTGTCAATTTGCAACTACAGGTTAAATGCCATCGAAACCTTGTCTTCCAGGATTTTATATTCGGATGCGATTGTGCAACTTTAAATACATTACGTATCGCCGTGTATCTTTCAAATCGCTCGCGTCATGCGTGGCGAGCTATACTCTCAGTTGTATCCCCGGAGCCGATGGCTATCTCGTCGCTCATCATGCTTCCGAAATGCCGGCAGGAACGGCATCCGGATTCCGTCCCGTTACGAGACACGTTCGCCGGCGGCAGAACGGGGAGGCTCATCTGGAGCAGTATAATGTCTGCCGCACGGACGGTGGCCCCGGTAGATCTCTGGAAGACACCGGTTCCCCGCCGCCTCTCGCGCGTCCGAGGATTATCAAGACAGCAGTTCCTCATAGCCACCGGCTACAATGTCGAGGCTTCGCATGTCTAAACGAGATCATGATCGACCTTCAGGAGCAGCTCCATATCCTGCACGCAACTCATCGGCTCCAAACGATCCACTATTGCTCTTCAGCGGGGTATTGCGCTGACTTCAGCAGCCCGGCGAGATGCGCAGTATTGCGCGCGAGCATTTCTACCATCGTCTGAACTACTTCAGGCGTTTCGGGCAAGTCGACATAATTGGTTGATCCCATCGCTTCGCCTACCCAGTATGCGACCGCGTTTGCGGGAATGGTGAAGCCGACGTCGTTCAACGCCTGGTAAACTTCTGCTGAGACATGATGGGCTCCATCTTCGTTCCCGACGACCGCCAATGCTGCGACCTTTCCATAGGAAACCATACGTCCCTGATCGTCCGTTTCCTCAAGAAAAGCGTCCATTCTTTCCAGCGCGCGCTTGCAAATGCTCGACGGCTGTCCGAGCCAGATGGGAGTGCCGATCAACACAATGTCTGCGGCAAGAACTTTCTTGCGGATGTCCGGCCACGCGTCACCTTCGCCTTCGTCTGATGTTACCCCCGGTTTGATATCATGATCGGCGAGGCGGATGATCTCGGTCTCCACCCCTTGCTTCTTAAATTCCGTGGCGATGAGTTGAAGCAGCTTTCCCGTCGACGATGCCTCTGACGAAGCCGACGATTTCAGGGTGCTGTTGAGGGCAAGAGCTTTGAGCGGCATCAGTATATCCTTTCTGACAGACAGTTGAAAATGAGCAGCCCCTCTGCCGCGCCCGTTCGGCAGGCACACGCTGGCGGTATTTGTTTCTCAGTTGCTGACAACCGAGTGGAATTCTTCTGTCCTGATCAGCGCGAGCTGCGCCGAGAAGCGCTTTCCGAGAAGGTCAACGGCAGCGTCATGTGTTTCGTCTGTGCCGCTACAAACTGCGTCGCTGAGAACAAAGACCTTAAACCCGAGGTCAATGGCGCCGAGGACTGTTGCAAGCACGCAGACATCGGTCTCGCCACCGCTCACCACGAGCGTGCCTACCTGTTCATTCCGAAAGATTGCCGCCAGCCTGCCGTCTGCCCAGGGAGAGTATGTCATCTTGTCGAAGACAAGGGCGGGAGGGACCAGAACCTGCAAAGACGGATGAAGTCCGATCAGTTCTTCATGCAGATGCTCCCCGGTCATCATCCACCATTTTTCATAATAGTCTTTCCAGCCACCGATCGCTTCACCGGCATGTCGGGGCGGCACGAAACGCGTGAAGATGGTTCGCTCTGGGTAACGTTGCGAGAATTCCTCAAGCTGGGGTAGCACGCCTCCATCCAGGGCACGTGCCACGGCGTATCTTCTGCAAACATGCGTTGAGCATCCACACAGATATGGCGCCAGTTTCCAATTTTCTTCATCCCTCTCTCCATTGGATGAACGAACCAGCATAGATGGGAGAAGTTCCAGAGAGGTCGATACCTCTCGATCGCGTCATGGAAACCGGTGATGAAGATCCGAGGACCTTGCCAGACACTTCCGGTGCAAGCCGTGGGACGCGGGCCAGACGATGTACCTAGCTCTCGTTACCGCTCGCGTCCATTTTGCGGCCTTCACACATAGGGGAGCTATCGCTACCGAGAGGAGGGTGCTTCGCGGCAGGCCGGCCACTTTATCAGTTTCTCCGTCTCCTGCAGTCAGGACCAAGGACCGACGTGCTGAAGAACAGCCGCCTGGTCATCAACGCGCCTGTATCGTCGCCGTTGATGGAAGCCTCCTTCGCCCACGCGGTGAGATGCGCTATAACCGCCTCATCCGCTGGGCTGCCTTGCGGTCTTCGCGGCATTGCCGGAGAGGGTCAGTCTGACTTCAGCGCAGTAACCTCGACCTCTACCTTGAACTCAGGTCGCGTGAAGCCGCTGACGATCAGCAAGGTGGAGACAGGTCGAGGTTCCAGTGTGTACTGATCGCGTACGGCCATGTAGGGCGCAAAATCTTCCCGGCGGGTGACGAAGCCGGCGATGCGGAGGACGTCGGCGAAGCTCATGCCGGCTTCTGCCAGAATTGCACCAATGGCCTCGAAGCAGATGACTGCCTGATCTTCTATGCTGTCGGGAATGGTTTCGTCGGGCCGGATGCCCAACTGGCCGGAGGTGACGAGGAACTCGCCCTGAGCTGGCAGAACAAGCCCGTGATTGTAGTGTCCAAAGGGCCTGCGGACGGAGGCTGGGTTGAGAGGTCGCTTCATCGGTCTCGCCTCAGAATGTCGCGAATTCGCGCTTCACCTTCTCCAGGAAGCGCTTGCGGGTCTCTTCCGTCGCCCGGTTCATGTCGTAATGGGCGAGGAACCGCACCTTGGCGAGAGGGTCGATCTGCGCGCGGATCACCCGCTTGACGATCTTCTTGGGCGGATTGCCGGCGACGAAGGCGCGGAAGGGATCGGCCCCATAGGTCAGCACCGCGCCGAGCTTCTTGATGTGCCGAAGCGTCGATTGCACCTTGCCATCGACCAGTTCGAAGGTGACGCCCGGCAGCCAGACCCGGTCGAAATAGCCCTTCAGCATGGCCGGAAAGCCGAAATTCCAGACTGGTGTGCAGATCACCAGCGCTTCCGCCTTCTTTAGCCGCTCGACATAGCCGGACACCAACGCCGTATTTTCGGGATAGGTGTGATAGATCAGTCTGTCGTGGCGCGACAGAACAGGGTCGAAGCCTTCGGCATAGAGATCGCAGTCGTCGACCTCATGGCCGGCGGCCTTGAGGCTCTCGACCGTCTGGGCGTGAAGGGCAGCCCCGAAACTGTCTTCTACCGGATGCGAAAAGAGGACGAGAACCCGCATTCACGCCTCCATGAAGGCGGCAAGGCCCTGAAAGAGGTAGTTCTTTCCGGCCTTGAAGTCGAAATCCGGATTGTCCCAGGCGATCATCTTGCCCGGGTTGAGCAGGCCCTTGGGGTCCGTCTCCTTCTTGAATGCGAGCTGCACGGTGTCCGTCTGCTTCATGCCGCCCTCTTCGAGCGTGTAGCGATGCGGATTGAAGATCGGGCAACCCAGATCTTCATGGATGCGGATGATTTCCTCCAGCCGTTCGGCTGTCGTGTAGCGCACCATGGGCAGTCCGGAGCACTGGACGGTGCCGTCAAAGCGCATGAATTCCAGATGGCCGATCACCTCGCCATGGAAGGTCTCGACGGTCTTGCGCACTTTGGCGACATGGTCGGGCGCCGGATACTGGACTTGAAGATAGGTGATGCTCGGGTCGATCTTCAGCGCCCTGAGCGTCGTGTGGTTCCAGGCCAGTTCATAGGCATGCGGGATGCCCTTCATGCTTTCCACCTTGTCGGAGCGGAAGCGGATATCGCCCTTGTAGCGCGACACCAGCGCCTCGAACGGCCCCATGGAATGGGGCGCGACCATGATCACGACGACCGACTGCCCCTCCTTCAGATAGGGCTTGTGGCGGGTGAAATAATCGAAGGGCGCCGGCGCCGCGATGGGCGCGATTTCCTTCACCAGAAGCCCGTTGGAATGCGCCAGCGCATCGGCAAAACCCACGGCATCCATGAAATCATCATAGCCGACGATCACATCCACCCAGTCATAGGCGGGCGCCAGCGGCATCTCGACTTGCGTGATGATGCCGTTGGTCCCATAGGCGTGGCTGACCTTCTGCAGGTCCCAGCCGGTGAGATCGAGAATGCGGGGTTCCGCCTCCATGGTGATGACGCGCAGCCGCAGGATATTGCCGAGATCGCGCAGGCCGCCCCAGGTGATCGAGCCGACGCCGCCTGAGCCGCCGGCGATGAAGCCGCCGATGGTCGCGGTCTGCGCGGTGGAGGGATGGAAGCGCAGTTCCTGACCGGAATGCGCCTTCGTCTGCTTGTCGAGCTCGGAAATGATGACGCCTGTTTCGGCAATGACGCGGCCGGGCAGGATCTGCTTGACCTTGTTCATGTTCGCCATATTGAGGATGATGCCACCCGAAAGCGGCATGGCCTGCCCGTAATTGCCCGTGCCGCCGCCGCGCGGCGTGATCGGCGCACCATGGGCATAGGCGACTTTCAGCGTGCGGATGACCTCTTCTTCCGTCACCGGCGAGACGACGAGGTCCGCCGTCACATTATCCAGCTGGCTCTTGAGGATCGGCGAATACCAGTAGAAGTCCCGGCTCTTCTGCTTGACGAGCGCCGGGTGGTCCTCGACCGCAATCCCCTCGAGGTCCTTCTTGATCAATGCGTAATCTACCATGGTCATGCTCCGTGTAGGGTATCGAGTTCGGCATAGTCGGGAATGACGCGCTCGATAACGCGACCGGCCCGGATGATGGTGCGATCCGATTGGGGGCGGGACAGGAATTCGCTCCAGCGTCTGGCTTTGAAGACGATGAGATCGGCGGACGCGCCGACGGCGATGCGGCTTTTGTCTTTCCGTCCGAGGATGTCGGCCGGTGTTTTCGTCACCACTGACGCCGCATCGGTCAGTGGATGATCGAGATGCAGGATGCGCACGGCCTCCCGGAAGACTTCCGCCGGGTCGAGATCGCCATAGGCGTAGAACGGGTCGCGCGTGTTGTCCGAGGACACGGCGGTGCGGACACCGGCTGCGCGCAGCTCGTTGAAGAGGGTAACGCCGCGCCAGCGGGGCGTGACGCCCGCATGCCGGTCCTGCAGATACATGTTGCACATGGGAAGCGACACGACGGCGAGATTGGCTCTCGCGACCAGATCGACGGTTCGCTTCGCCGTCTCCTCGTCCTGCCGCGCCAGCGAGCAGCAATGACCGACCGTGACGGTGCCTTCGAAGCGATTGCGGATCACGGCTTCGGCAATCGAGGCCAGCGTCAGAACTTCGCGGTCGGCGGTCTCGTCAACGTGGAGATCGACGTCGACGCCGATGTCGGCGGCGGTGCGCAGCAACTGATCGAGTTCCTGATCAAGGTTCGGGCCGACCTGCGTCAGTCCGCCGAACAGTCCGCCGGCCTCCTGGATCACAGCGGTGAGATCGCGGAAGAACATCTCGTCGGCGATGGCATAAAGCGGAAATAGCGCAGCCGCCTGAAGGTCGATCTTGCCCTTCCAGCGTTGGCGCATGTCCTGGAAGACGGGAAAGGAAATGCGGTGCTGTGGGTCCAGCGAATCGATATGTGTGCGGATCAGTGACGTGCCGTGGGCATAGGCGCAGCGCAGCGAGAAATCCATGCGGGCCGCCACATCGTCCGCCGACCAGTTCGCCTCGCGGTCGGCGCGGACGGCATCGAGCGCGCCGGGAAAGCTGCCGTCCGGGTTGGGGTTGCGCTCCCAGATATGGCCCTTGTCGAGATGGGTATGCATGTCGGTGAAGCATGGCCAGACCATCCGCCCACCGAGCGCCACTGCGGGTAGATCGCCGCTCGCCGCGCCCGCCGGCAGAATCTCGGCAATGACACCATCGCGTACAACGATATCGGCAGCGGCGAGACCTTCCTTCGACCCCGGCAGCGTTGCATTGGTTGCCGCGAGCGGCACGGTCGCGCCGGCCAGCACGTAAGTGGTTGATGAAGGCAATTGCAGATCCGGCGTCACGTCTCAGTTCTCCCGCTTGAGGTTGCTCTCGTGCCAGCGATGCAGCGCCAGCCAGGAGATGAAGGAGGTCGCCGCAAAGATCGCCACACCCAGCGCGGAGAGCATGAGGAGTGCGGCGAAGAGG
Organism: Hyphomicrobiales bacterium; assembly: GCA_900466575.1. Taxonomy (GTDB): domain Bacteria; phylum Pseudomonadota; class Alphaproteobacteria; order Rhizobiales; family Rhizobiaceae; genus Ensifer_A. The sequence goes on from UBMP01000020.1 coordinate 309,241, forward strand.
CGGGGAATGTTCATGCGGAACTGCGATTCCAGCAGGCGGAAGGCAAGGCCGGACGAGGCTCCCGCCGAGCCTGCCGCAAATTCCGCAACCACGGCCGCAATCAGCGCCAGCCCGCCGCCGATCCGCAGGCCTGTCATGAAATAGGGCTGAGCTGCGGGGATCTTCAGATAGATCAACGTTTGCCAGCGCGAGGCACCATAGAGATCGAAGAGGTTCAGCAGATTGTGATCGACGCTCTTCAGGCCTTGAACCATGTTGGAGAGGATCGGGAAGAAGGCGACCAGGAAGGCGCAGATCAGCAGCGCCACCTGTGTCGTTGGCGCATAGATGAGAATGAGCGGCGAAATCGCCACGATCGGCGTCACCTGCAGGATGACGGCGATGGGGTAAAAGGCGATCTCGATCCAGCGCGACTGCACGAGAAAGATCGCAAAGCCCACGCCACCGATCAGCGCCAGCGCGAGAGACATCAGCGTGATTTTCGTCGTGACGAGAAGCGCCGGAAAGAGAAGACTCCAGTCACCGATCAGAGCGCCGATCACCGCGCCAGGGCTTGGCAGGATATAGGGCGGAACGCCGGAGAGCATCACGCCGAAATGCCAGATCAGGACCAGCACGGCGACCATCGCAAGCGGTACGGCGATGCGCAGCGCGATCTCCTTGCGGCGCTCCGATACGGCAGTGCTCTGTCCGGGAACGGTGTCTGTCATTAATGACCCTCCGGCGTATCGCCGATGGCTTCCAGCAACATGGCGGAGACTTTCTCGCAAGCCTGACGATAATCTTCAGAGCTGCGATAAAGCGCATCGCGCTCGCTGGCCGTCACCAGCGGAAAATCGGCATGGACGCGGCCGGGGCGCGCCTTCATGACCACGATCCGGTTGGACAGATAGGCGGATTCGAAAACGGAATGAGTGACGAAGATCACCGTGATGCCGGTCCTGCGCCAGAGATCGAGGACATCGTCATTGAGCTTCTGCCGGGTGATCTCGTCAAGCGCGGCAAAGGGCTCGTCCATCAGGAGCAGGCGCGGCTTGGTGACCATGGCACGGGCAATGGAAACGCGCATCTTCATGCCGCCGGAAAGCTCGCGCGGATAGGCCTTGGCAAAATCGCCGAGACCGACGGCGGTCAGCGCTTCCATGATCGGTACCTCTGCCGCCTTCCTGCTCACGCCGCGTAAGCGAAGCGGCAGATAGACATTGCCGAACACCGTCTGCCAGGGCATCAGCGTCGGCTCTTGGAAGACGAAGCTGATATCGCCTTCTGGCAAGCCCTTCGAATTGATGCGCGAACTCGGCCAGTCGATCGATCCGCTGCTGACGCCTCCAAGTCCTGCGATGATGCGTAGCGCTGTCGATTTACCGCAGCCGGAGGGTCCAAGCAGGCTGAGAAACTCGCCGCTACGTACCGTTAGCGACATATTCTGAAGCGCGAGCGTTCCATTGGAAAAGACTTTCGACACCTGATCCATCGCCACGAGCGGGCGGATATATGCCGTTGTCGCGACTGGTTTGTCGGTCGCCTGATCGCTCATGCTATCAACTCTATGCGTGATACGGGTGGTCCGTTCCCGAGCGAGCGGGAACGGAGATTTCGCAGCGGCTTTTACTTCTTGAGCGACATGCCGACGCCCTTGCAGACGAACTGCGTGGTGAAGGCCTTCTTGTAGTCCATGCCGGCGTCGAAGAGCTTGATCTTGACCATTTCATCGAAGAACGCCTTGTACTTTTCATCCGTCATGCAGCCGATGCCCTTGGTCAGGGCCTCGCCGGACTCCAGGATCCCATGCTCCTTCATCTGTGTGATGGAGAAGGCGATCTGCTCATCCGTCATCTCCGGATTTTCTTTCTTGATCAGATCATTGGCGGCCTTGTTGTCGCCGTAGAGATAGTTGTACCAACCTTCGATCGAGGCATCGACAAAGCGCTGGATGAGATCCGGATTGGACTTGATCAGGTCCGCTTTAACCGCGACCGTGGTCGAATAGGGGCTGTAGCCGTTGTCGGCGAGAAGGAAGACCTTCGGCTTCCAGCCTGCCTCTTTCTCCACCGCGAACGGTTCCGAGGTCAGATAGCCCTGCTGAGCGGACTTCTTGTCGGCGATGAAGGGGCCCGGATTGAAGTTGTAGGGCTTATACTGCTCGTCCTTGAAGCCCTTGAAGTTGACCTTCATCCATTCGAAATAGGTCAGATAGCCGTCCTTGCCCATGAAGATAGCATCGGATTTAGCAAGATCCTCGAACTTCTCGATACCTTGGTCAGGATGAGCCATGAGGATCTGCGGGTCCTTCTGGAACATGGCGGCCACATCGACCAACGGAATGCCCTGCTTGACGGCGTTGAGCTCGCCCATTTCGCCGCCCATGTAGAATTCGATCTTGCCGGAGATCAGAAGTGCGCTGTTGGCGGCATTAGGGCCACCCTGAACGATGGTTACGTCCAGCCCGTGCTTCTTGTAGGTGCCATCTACGACCGCCTGATAGTAGCCGCCGTGTTCAGCCTGAGCCAGCCAGTTGGTTCCGAACGAGACCTTATCGAGCGCGTGAGCGGGGAGGGCCGCCGAGAGGCAAGCCGCGGCTGAAATGGCGAGACATTTGAAAAACTGCGACATCAAGACTGTTCCCTGCTGATCTGGAAGGCGCTTTTGCGCTGCAGCAGAATAGTGCGCCGGGCTTTCGCTCTTTGAAAAGCATCAAAATTCGTTCGCATTGATGCCTTTTTGCGCTATGTCTGAAGGTGTCGACGCAGGTTTTCCAGAGGCTCGCCCGTGCTGCATTCCCGCAAACTCCTTTACATCAACGAGATCGCCCGCACGGGCTCGATCCGCAAGGCGGCGGCCAAGCTGAATGTCGCGTCTTCGGCGATCAACCGGCAGATCCTCGAGTTGGAGGAAGAAGCTGGCGCGGCCCTGTTCGAGCGCCTGCCGCGTGGGCTACGCCTCACCTCGGCGGGTGAGCTTTATGTCGAGCATATCCGCGAGGTGATGAAGAGCTACCAGAGGCTCGAATCTCGCGTCAAAGCCTTGAAAATGCCGGATGCCGGCAAGGTTCGCATCGTCACGACCACCGGCCTTGCCGCCGGTCCCATTCCTGTCATTGTTTCAAAATTCGTGGCGCAACATCCGCGCGTCAGGATCTTCATGCGCAACGATATCGGTTCGGGCACGACGCTCAATCCGGTCAGCGTCGGCGAGGTCGATATCGGTATCGGCCTCAACATTCCGGCGTCTCCCGGCATCCGGACGCTCGCCGTCTTCGATGTGCCGATCGGTGCGGTGCTGCCGCCGGGGCATGCATTGGCGCAGCGGGCCCAGGTGGGTTTGGGTGAACTGATCCAGGAGCGGCTGGTGCTGGTTATGAAATCGCTCAGCCTCCGGGAAGTCATCGACTTTGCGCTGGCGCCTTTGTCCGTTGCGGTGGAGCCCGTGATTGAAACGAACACAACGGAAGCGGTCAAGCAGTTCGTGCGCGCCGGTGCCGGGGTTTCGCTGATGAACCCGCTGGACATCATCCACGATTGCGCACGTGGCGACCTCGTCTTCAGGCCGCTCTCCGATCCGCATGTCAAGGTTCAGCAGATGAAGGTCTTCGCCCGCGCCCGCACACCGCTCGACAGTGCAACAAGTCTGTTCGTCGAGTTTCTGCTCGCGGAACTTTCGGCACTCTTGGCCACCCTGTCCGCACAGGGCGTCAAGAGCGCCGGCCCAGGCATCAATACGGACGAATAGTCCCCCGCTCTTTCGGCGAATAGAGGTTGTCGAGCGGATAGGCCTTCACATCATAGAGCAGATCGATGAACGCGCGGGCGATGTGACCTGCAATCATTTCGCCCTTTTCCGCGGTGCCGGCTGCGGCATTGCCGACGACGCCGAACGGATTGAGATCGTGCGCGATCCAGGCGACCGAATGGGGCGGCAGCGGCTGAAGATATTTGGTATTGTTGGCCATCCACTCGGCCTTGGACTTGAAGTCCTGTGCCTGATCCATCTTCACCAGATCGGGCCGGAAATGCAGCATGAGGGATGTTTCCACCTCCCCACCATGAATGCCGAACCGTTGCTCGTTGGGTGAGAGTACGAGGCCCTCCGGATGGCCGAAGCGCGCCCATTGGGTGGCGACCGCCATCAAGCCGAAGCGGACGCGCATCTCGCGCGAAACGATGCTCATGATATCGAGATTGCCCCCATGGGAATTGACCATGACGAGCTTGCGAACTCCCGCTTCGGCCACCTTCTGCCCGATCGCCGTCCAGGCCTCGATGAGAAGCGTTGCCGGGAGCGACAGTGTGCCGGGACCGTAGACATGTTCGTTGGCCTTGCCGATCTCCTGCGTGGGCAGGACGAGAACGGTCAGATCGTCGGGCAGGACGCTGCGGACCTCGGCAAGCATCCCGTTTGCGATCGTGACGTCGGTTGATATCGGCAGGTGCGGCCCGTGCTGTTCGGTGGAGGCCAGCGGCAGGATGGCAATTGTGTCATCTGGATTGAGCGACTGGAAATCATAGGCGGTGAGTTCATTCCAGTAGAATGGTCGTGACATGAAGCTTCCTTCCCGCGCTGTTGGCCCAACTTCAGCTGGCAATGGCTGACCCGTGAATTGTCGGCGCAACAGCTTGCCTGCCGAGAGCCGGTCAGAGTCTCGACAGACCTGTGTCGGCCATCAACCCCGTATTATTCATTGGGTCGTGAACCGAAAAGCATCAATTTGCGACGGCTGCGCTGCCTTTTTGAGAGCGGCATAAGTTCTCCGCAACCAGACGATGGCGGGGGAGCTACTTGAGCCAGGCCGCACATGAAATGCGGACGAACCGTTGCAGCTCGCCCGGCGAAGAGAGCCGCTAGCATCGCTAACCTTCGCTGTGATATCCTCGCATTGAATCAGCCGATTGGATCACGGTGGCCAGACTATTGTCGGCGTCGAATGAGAGAGCAGGGACAGGAGCGGGTCATTTCCAAGCAAACGCTCTTCGGGAACCGCCTGTCAACACATCTGGTAGATCGTCTGTCTGCCGCCGATCCGGCACTCTCGCGCCTGCGAATTGCAGCGCGCGCACTTTTTGCATTGATCTTGACGGTGATCGTCCTCGTTGCCATCCAACAGGTTCGGCCCCTGCCGGTGGCAGCCTACGGACTGGCGATCCTGCTGTCGTTTATAGGGACGATCGGGATCCGCGACACGGGCTGGCGACGTCAAACGGTGACGCGTGCGCTGGCCGGGCTAGTTGGAGCAGCGGCCTCGATCCTGGCCGGAACACTGGCGCCGCAGCCCATTGTAGCGGACACCGTATTCCTCCTGGTCATCTTCGTCTCGGTATATATTCGTCGCTATGGCATGCGTTGGCTCGGTGTTGGCCTCGTCGCCTTCATGGCCTATTTCATGGGCGACTACATGCACCCCCCGCCGTCCGAGGCCGGGTTTATGCTGCTGGCGGCAGCGGTCGCGCTCGGCGCGGCGCAACTGGCCTCGACCCTGCTGTTCACCGAAGACCCGGAGCGCGATTTTCGCCGTGCACTGAGGACGATCGATCACAGGATCAATCTGATCCTCCGGCACCTTTTGCAGGCTTCGGTCAACGGTGTTTTGCCGCCAGATGATCGTGCTACGGTGAGAACCCAGATGACGGAGTTGCGCGAAATCCTTCTGATGGCCGAAGGATTCGTGCCCCAGATCACGCCGGAAGGCTGGACAGTCCACGGTGACGCAGCCGATCTCGCAGGTGGTCTGATTGATCTTCTTCTCGCCGTGGAGCGACTGGTTCGCTATCGCGAGACCGAGCTGCCATCGGCTGAAGCGCTGCAGGCCTTGCTTACCGAAAGTGGCCCCAAGGTGGGGACTGCCCTTCCGACGGCAGGGGCTTCCGGCGGCGAAGCCGGTCAGTTGCTTCAGGATATACGCCACGCCCGGGCGCGTATCAATGCGGCGTTGGGGCCCTCGCCATCGCCTATTTTCAAGCGCAACGCAGCAACGGTGCCCGCAGCCGTGCAGGCCGCCCTCGGCCCAAGTCGTGCGGGCATTCCGGCAGCATTTCACCGTCCCATTCAGGTGACGGTCGCCTGCGGATTAGCGCTGGCTGTCGGCCTGATGATCTCTCCGACACGATGGTACTGGGCGGTCGTCACTGCCTATCTGGTCTTCAACAACACCCGCACCCGCGCGGACACTGCGGTACGCGCTCTCAATCGCGGCGCCGGAACCCTGGGCGGAGTCCTGGCTGGAACGCTGCTTGCCACACTTCTCCATGGGCACCCGCTTGCGGCCGGCCTGCTGATCCCCATCGTCTTCTTCCTCGCCGTCTACAATCTGCAAGCATCTTACGGCTGGATGATCTTCTTTTTCACCATCGGCCTCGCATTGCTTTACGGGCTCATGGGCATGTTCACGCCAGAGCTGCTTTTGCTGAGGTTGACCGAGACATTGGTGGGCGGCCTTAGCGGCATTGCGGCTGCCTTTCTGGTCTTTCCCGTGCGCACCGGCGGCGCGGTTGATACGGCCATGAGAGATTTTCTCAATGCGCTCGACGAACTGATGACGGTGGCTGCGGACAGGAACAAGGCCGTCCACGACATCACCGGGGCGGCCCTCAAGCTCGATCACAAATATGGCGCCTTGGCCGCCGCTGTCCGCCCCTTGGGCGGTCCTTGGTCGGTCGTGACGAAATTTGGCTCCGTCCGGACCAAGCTACTGCTTCTGGTCTCCTGCGCGCATTGGGCTCGGGTGCTGGCAAGCGCCCTGGCCGATGGCGCCGCAACCGATTCCGAACGCGACATCCTTGAAAAGCTTACCACCGCCGCCATGGAAAAGACCGAGCGTCTGAGAATTGCCGGCGCCAGCTGGTTTCAAGCCGGAGGGACACCTGAACCTGTTCCGCACAGTGGCCCCAACCCCAGCGCTGGAACCCTGCAGCATGAGGCTGCAATCGGTGCACTCGAGGCGATCAATGATCTACTCGATCGGGCCATAGCCCAGCTTTAGCCCCGGCCTGTCAGGGGTTGGTCTATCCAGACAGCAATCTGGCATGGACACTGGAAACGCGCCCGGTCACGAGCCGGCTGGCAGGCGTAGGCGGGCCATCTGCGTCGTGTTGCCATAGCGGCCGTTGCGGAACAGATCCATCTTCAGCTCGCCTTCTACCTCGAAGCCGAAGCTGCGATAGAGTGCGATGGCGCGGCTGTTTTCCGAGGCCACCGACAGTTCGAGTCGCACGAGATTGAGCCAGTTGTCGGAAAGGTTGATCATCTCGGTCATCAGAGCGCGGCCAACGCCTTTCCCGTGAAAATCGAGATGGACGGAGATGCCGAAGCTGCCGACATGCTTGCGGCGCGGCGCGCGGTTAAGGATCATGCCGAGATGGCCAACGACGCGGCCATCGATCTCGGCGACGAGTTCCACGCCTTCCGGGTCGCGCGTGCGATAGAAATCCCGCCAGAACTGGACGTCGCGATGAGGAAGTTGCGTGGTGAACGCAACCACCTCATCGAACGCGTAGATGGCGGCGATGTCATCGCCGTCTTCCACTTTCGGTCTGCGGATGACGATTTCGGCCATGCGCGGCTTGCTCCTCAACCCTCGACGCGGAAAGGCTTGCGGGGCAGTTCGGAGAAGACTTCCGCGCCGTTCTTGCCGAGAATCACGATCTCTTCCAGGCGAACGCCGAACCGGTCCGTCAGGTAGATGCCAGGCTCGATCGAGAAAACATTGCCGGCCTCCAGAACGACGTCAGACGTTGCTGTGATGTAGGGGCGCTCGTGCACGTCGATGCCGAGCCCATGGCCCGTCCGGTGCAGGAAGCGGTCTCCGAAGCCCGCCGCAGCAATCGTCTCGCGGGCGGCGCGATCGACTTCGGAGGCTTTCACACCGGGACGTGCCGCGGCAACGGCCGCCTGCACGGCGCGTTCGACAACGGAAACAACCTCCTCGAAGCCCTCCGGCGGCACGCCGCAATAGCCGACGCGGGTCATATCGCTCGGATAGCCATCCTTGCGGCCGCCGATGTCGATGAGGATGGCATCACCTTCTTTCAGGCGGCGCTCCCCGGAATGGTGATGCGGAAATGCGCCATTCTCGCCAAAGCACACGATAATGAATTCGGCAGAGGCACCTTGGGCGGCAAAGCGCTTCTTGATGATCTCGGCCGCTTCCAGCTCGCTCATGCCGGGCTTCAACGCCCCAAAGGCTGCACGCATGGCCTCGTCGTCGATCAGCGCGTTCATCTTGAGGATCTTGTATTCGTTCTCATCCTTGGAGGCGCGCAACGCCCCGACGGTATCGGCAAGAAACTGGCGTTTCGCGCCGGGCAGCGCATCCACGACCATCAGGGCGAAGTCCGCGCGCATGGTCTCATCCAGCGCGATGGACGGATTGGCAACCGCGGCAATGCCGGTCTCCTTCAGCACCGTGGCAAAGGCTGCGGCCGGGCCTTCGGCATCCGACCATGTGAAGAAGGGAAGGTCCGTGTGCTGCCGCGCGCTATCCGCATTGAGCGCCGGCATCAGGAAGGCGGCGGATTTGGGGCCCACGACGAGCATTACGGGGCGCTCGTCGCCATGGGGGTCGAAACCTGCCAGCCATTTCATATTGGAGGTTGGGCCGACAAAAACGCCGTCGGTTTTCGTGTCAGTCATTCGTGCGGTCAGTCGCTTCATGCGCGCCTCGAACATGGGCATCGCTCCTGTGATGTTTGCAAAAAGGGAAAAGAAAAGGCCGCCGGGACAATGCCGGCGACCTTTCAGGCGGGCGTTCGTCAGTCCTTCTTGACCAGACGATAGAAGACGAAGTCCGGCAGTGCGCCGTTGACATAGCCCGAGACGTTCTTGGCCATGGCGACCTGCGCTGCGGCCTGGAACATGACGACGATTGGCGAATTGGCCTGCACCTTTTTCTGAAGGTCGATATACATCTGGTCGCGCTTGGCCGGATCGGCTTCGGCGCGGGCGGCCAGCGTTCCCTTGTTCATGTCATCCGGAACGGCCCAGGCGTTGCGCCAGGTCGTGGTGGACTGATAGTGGCCGTCGCTGTTGTCGGCATTGTAGGCAAAGGCCGACGCGTTGGAATCCGGATCCATGAAGTCCGGCCCCCAATAGAGCAGCATGGCCTCATGCGTGCGGGCGCGATACTTGGTAATGACCTGCGAGCCCGTGCCGGGGAAGATCTTGAAGTCAATACCGCCCTTGGCAAAGCTGGCCTGCAGCGCCTGCGCCATATCGGTGAAAGGCGAGGAGTTGATCACGTCAAGCGTCGCGGTGATCGGCGTCTTGATGCCTGCGTCGGCGAGGATCTTCTTCGCCTTGTCCGGATCGTAGGTGTAGGGCGTGTCGTTCAGCGCGCCGGGGAAGCCCTTCGGCCAGAAGGCCTGATGGATTTCCATCTGGCCCTTTAGGATCGTGTCCGTCATGCCCTTGTAGTCGACCAGATAGCGTGCGGCTTCCCAGACGGCCGGATTGGTGAGGTCCTTGTCCTTCTGATTGAGGCTGAGGAAGTGGACGGCGGCCTGCGGATAGGTTTCGATCTTGAACGTGCCGCTGGTCTGCACGGCGGCGATCTGGTCCGGCGTCAGGTTCTTGGCGATATCGACATCGCCCGACTTGAGCATCAGCTGCTGGGTGGCCGATTCCGCCACATGGCGGATGGCAACGGACTTGATGGCCGGCGCCCCGCCGAAATAGAACGGGTTGGCGGCAAGGTTGATCAGCTGACCGGGCTTGAAGGCCTTGAGCACGAAGGGGCCGGTGCCGGCAGAATTCGCCTTCAGCCAGGCATTCCCGAGATCGCCGCCCTTGTTATTGGCTTCGACCGTCTTGCCGTCAACGATCGAGGCTGGACGCGAGGCGAGAACGTTGAGCACGAAGGCCGAGGAGAAGTCGCCGGTATACTTGACCGTGACCGTGTTGCCGTCCGCCTTGACCATGCTGTCGAAATTGTCGGGCGTCCAGCCAAGCTGGGTCAGAAGGAAGGCGGGCGCCTTGTTCAGCTTGAGAACGCGCTTCCAGGAATAGACGACGTCCTCGGCGCGGAGCGGATTGCCGGAGGAGAACTTGACGCCGTCGCGCAGTGTGAAGGTGATCGTCTTGGCCGCATCGTCGGCCTTCCAGGACGTTGCAAGACCGGGCGAAAGCTTCTGGAGATCGGTCGCATCGTACTGCACCAGGCGGTCATAGGTTTGCGTGACATATTCGCCGGAGGAGAATTCGTAAGCTTCAGCCGGATCGATGCTGACGATGTCGTCGATGTTCTCGGCCACGACGAGCGTGCTCTTCGGCGTGGCGGCGTCAGCCTGCAGGGTCGTCAGCGGCATCAGCGCCGTGGCGGCGAAAAGAGCTGCGGTGACATGTTTCATGATCTTGTTCTCCTCTGTCTCGAGCGTTCTTGTTGTTGGTTCGGGGCAGTCCAATTCGGTCGGGCGGCTCTCACCGCGCGGTGCGATAGACGGGGACGGTGCCGGTCCAGAGCACGCGTACCGTCTCGTTCGTATCGTTCCACCAGGCGTGCGGACGGTTGCCGCGAAAGTGCAGGCTGTCGCCGGGCCGCATGATATATTCGACGCCGTCCAGCATCTGGGTCAGCTTGCCCTCAAGAACGAAGAGAATTTCCTCGCCCTCATGGCTCACGGTTTCGGAATGGAAGCCGGGCGGAATGTTCAGCACGAAGGACGAGAGCTGGTTGCCCGCAAAATCGGCCGCCACGCGCTCGTAGATCATCTCGGAGCCGGGGACGGAAAAGGTCTCCCGCTCGCCCTGCCGTGTCAGTGCGTCGTTGGCGCCGGGCGAGGCTATGAAGTAGTCGACGCCGACATTGAGGCTATGCGCAATCTGCGCCAGCGTGCCCAGGGAAGGGGTCGCAAGGTCGCGCTCCACCTGGCTCAGATAGCCGGGTGTGATGCCCGCCGCCTCGCAGATGTCGCGCAATGTCATGTGCAATTGCCGCCGCCGGGCGCGGATCAGCGCGCCGACCTTCGGCTTTTGTGGTTCTTGTGTGGAAATCGCAAGTGGGGCAGCGGTCATTTTCGGAGCCAGTAAAATTTGTTTGATGAAAACAAAATTATTTGTATGTTCCAAGAAGAATTTTACTGGAACTAAAATTTTTTAGCCGAGGAGATTGGGTGTGGCGACTGAGACCCCCTTTCCCGACGCCGCACCCAAGCGCGGTGCGGGGGCCAAGCGCACCCGCAAAGCGGCGTTGCGTCTGGCTGGCATCGCATTGTCGCTCATCGTCACGCTGCTCGGCCTGATCGCCATCACCTTCTTCATCGGCCGCGTGGTGCCCATCGACCCGGCGCTCGCCGTCGTGGGCGACCGCGCACCGAAGGCCGTCTATCAGGCGGCCCGTGTCCAGCTCGGCCTCGACAAGCCGCTGATCGTGCAATTCGTGAATTACGTGAAGGCGGTGGCGACCGGCGATCTGGGCATGTCGGTCTCGACCGGCCGGCCGGTGCTGCAGGACCTCAAGGAAGTCTTCCCCGCGACGCTCGAAATGGCCACCCTCGGCATCCTCATCGGCATCGCGCTCGGCGTTCCCATGGGCGTTCATGCCGCCGCCCGTCAGGGAAGCTGGACGGACCAGATCATCCGCGTCGTCGGCTTGGCCGGCTATGCGATCCCGGCCTTCTGGCTAGGCCTCGTCGGACTCGCGGTCTTCTATGCCCGCCTGCAATGGGTGGATGGACCCGGCCGCGTCGATATCGCCTATGATGGCCTCGTCACGCCGGTGACTGGCCTGATTCTGGTCGATAGCCTCTTGGCGGGCGAGACGGAAATCTTCTTCAACGCCATCGGCCATCTCGTGCTGCCGGCCAGCATTCTCGGCTTCTTCAGCCTCGCCTATATCGCCCGCATGACGCGCTCCTTCATGCTCGACCAGCTCGCGCAGGAATATATCGTGACCGCCCGCGTCAAGGGCTTGCCCGAACGGATCGTTATCTGGCGGCATGCCTTCCGACCGATCCTCGTGCCGCTGATCACCGTTTGCGCACTCTCCTATGCTGCCCTTCTGGAAGGCTCGGTGATGATCGAGACGATCTTCTCCTGGCCAGGCATCGGCAATTATCTCACCGTCGCCCTGCTCAATGCCGACATGGCCGCAGTGCTCGGCGCAACGCTGCTCATCGGCATGGTCTTCATTTTCATCAACAAGGTTAGCGACGCGCTCTACAACGTCCTTGACCCGCGCGCGAGGTAACGGGAATGGCCTTTACCGACATGCGCAACTGGCTTCTCGATGAAAGCCCCGCTTCCCGCCGTCAGGCACGCTGGGGCCGGATCTTCCGCATTTCGCTCGCCTTTCGCGGCAATGCGCTGGCCATGGTCGGCCTCGTCATCGTTCTGGCCCTGATCGCCATGGCGGCCTTCGCGCCATGGATCGCCACGCACGATCCGATCGCGCAGGACACCTATGCGCGTCTGCGCCCGCCGAGCGCCGCCAACTGGATGGGCACCGACGAACTCGGCCGCGACATCTGGTCCCGCGTGGTCTTCGGCGCGCGCATCACGCTCGCCATCGTTATTCTGGTCGCCGTCCTCGCCGCCCCCGCCGGCCTGCTGATCGGGGCCACGGCCGGCTATCTCGGCGGCTGGGTCGATCGCGTGCTGATGGGCATCACCGACATTTTCCTCTCCATGCCGAAGCTGATCCTGGCGCTGGCGCTCGTCGCAGCCCTTGGCCCCGGCATCGAGAATGCCATCCTCGCGATCGCCGTCACCTCCTGGCCAAGCTATGCCCGCATCGCGCGGGCCGAAACGCTCACCTTCAAGAATGCCGATTTTATCGCCGCGAGCCGCCTGCAGGGTGCCTCAAGCTGGCGCATCGTCGTCGGCCACATCCTGCCGCTCTGCACCTCGTCCATGATCGTGCGCGTCACGCTCGATATGGCCGGCATCATTCTCACCGCCGCCGGCCTCGGCTTCATCGGTCTCGGCGCGCAGCCGCCGCTGCCGGAATGGGGCGCGATGATCGCACGCGGCCGCACCTTCATTCTCGATCAATGGTGGGTCGCCACCATGCCAGGCTTCGCCATCATCACCGTCAGCCTCGGCTTCTGCTTCCTTGGCGACGGCTTGCGCGACGTGCTCGACCCCAAGAGCGGAGAAAAGCATTGAGCGCGCCCCTTCTTGCCGTCGAAAATCTGAAAGTCACTTTCCCCAGCCCCTCCGGCCCGGTGGATGTGGTCAAGGGCCTGTCCTTCGAACTCGGCCGCGAGCGGCTCGGCATTGTCGGCGAAAGCGGGTCTGGCAAGTCCATGACCGGCCGCTCCATCCTCGGCCTCGTGCGCGCACCCGGCAAGGTCAGCGCCACGCGGCTGGAATTCGACGGCATCGACCTTCTCAAGCAGGGCGAGAAGGGCATGCGCGCCATTCGCGGCGCCCGCATTTCCATGGTGATGCAGGACCCGAAATTCTCGCTCAATCCGGTCATGACGGTGGGCGAACAGATCGCGGAAGCCCTTGTCGCCCACAAGCGCCTGCCGCGCCGCGAGATCGCCGCCCGCGTCCGCGCCATGCTGGAGGCCGTGCGGATCAACGATCCGGATCGCGTCGCCGGGCTCTATCCGCACGAGATTTCCGGTGGCATGGGCCAGCGCGTGATGATCGCGATGATGCTGATCCCCGAGCCGGATATCCTGATTGCCGACGAACCGACTTCGGCGCTCGACGTCTCGGTACAGGCGCAGGTTCTCGACATCATTGACGCTCTGGTCCGCAACAAGGGCATGGGCCTGATCCTGATCAGCCACGACCTGAACCTCGTCGCGCATTATTGCGACCGCGTGCTGGTGATGAATGCCGGCCGGGTGGTCGAGGATTGCGCCGCTTCGGAACTCAAGAACGCGCAACATCCCTACACGCGCGGCCTGCTCGCCGCCCAGCCGCGGCTCGACGAGACGCGTGACGAACTGCCGGTCATCGACCGCACCACCTGGAGCGCCGCATGACCGCGATCCATATCGACAATCTCGACGTCTCCTATGGCGAGACGCAGATCACCCACAATGTGAGCATCGACGTCGAGGAAGGCGGCAGCTTCGCCCTCGTCGGCGAAAGCGGCTCGGGCAAATCGACGGTGCTGAAGGCCATTGCGGGCCTGGCACCCGAATGGCGCGGCACGATCGAGATCTTCGGTAAGCCGCGCAGCCACGGCATCGACCCCGATTTTGCGCGTACCTGCCAGATGGTGTTCCAGGACCCTTACGGCTCGCTACATCCGCGCAAGACGGTGGATGCGACGCTGATGGAGCCGCTGAACATTCAAGGGTTAAGCGATCATAACGAGCGTATCGTTGCCATCCTCAAGGATGTCGGCCTCGATAACCGTTTCCGTTTCCGCTATCCGCACCAGCTTTCCGGCGGCCAGCGCCAGCGCGTGGCGATTGCCCGCGCGCTGATCGTTGAGCCGAAGCTGCTGCTGCTGGACGAGCCGACCTCCGCGCTCGATGTCTCGGTCCAGGCCGAAATCCTCAACCTCTTGAAGCGATTGCGGCGGGAACGCGGGTTGGCCTATCTGATGGTCACACACAACCTGCCCATCGTTTCCTTCCTTTGCGACCGTCTTGCCGTCATGCGCGGTGGGCGGATCGTGGAAACCGCCGATGCCGAAAACCTGAAAAAGGGGCATCTGCAGCACGAATACAGCCGGGAGCTCTTAGCGCTCTCTGCCCCTCCAGCCGTCTGACCATTCGGAGAATACCCATGAACAGGGACTACACCGCAGCGCTTGCGGATTTCGACTGCGCCATTGCTACCGACACCAGCGGCGACGCGCCCTGGATCGCGCTGCAGACGCTGGTCCGCGAGGTCATCGGCGCCAAGCTCTTCACCGTCATGCTCTCCGACATGAAGGCCGGCCTAGCACGCCGCGCCTATACGTCCGATCCGGCGAACTACCCCGCCTCCGGCACCAAGCCGACCCACCGCAACGAATGGTTCGACATTGTCCACGGCGAGCGCCGCGCCTTCGTCGCCAACACGATAGAAGACATCGCGAAGGTCTTCCCCGACCATGAGCTGATCAAGTCGCTCGGCTGCGAGTCCGTCATCAACCTGCCGGTCTATATCGGCGGCGAGATGTTAGGCACGGTCAACTGTCTGGACGTGGCGCATCACTACACGCCGGAACGCGTGGAAGGGGCAAAGAACCTCCTCAATATCCCGGCAAAGCTCGCCTTCCTGATTGCA
This sequence comes from Hyphomicrobiales bacterium, assembly GCA_900466575.1. Classification (GTDB taxonomy): domain Bacteria; phylum Pseudomonadota; class Alphaproteobacteria; order Rhizobiales; family Rhizobiaceae; genus Ensifer_A. The sequence continues at coordinate 324,403 of UBMP01000020.1, forward strand.
GGCAACCAGGGGCTCTGAGCCCTTCCAGGGCTCAGCGATCCATACCCGCAGGCGTTCAGACGAGCTGGCGGTGGCTGAAGCGTCACGCGACATGGGCGCCCCTAAGCCTTCTACTCGTAATCCCCCAGTTCTTCGTGAATCGCCGTGATAATCTCGGAGCGCTGCTGCGCCGAGCGTCCGGCATGGGCGGCAAAGGTCAACGCCAGCAGCCGAACGGTGCTGAGCACCGTGGTGTGGGACGGGCCGAGCGCGAAACTCGCCACATGGCACGGCAGCACGACACTGGAATAGCGCTGCGCCTCCAGCATTGACGTGCGGTCGGTGATGGTGATGACATTGAGGCGGCTGGTTGCGGCGTGGCTCAGAATCGGCTTCAGGATCGGCTGGTGCGGCGGCAACGTGACGAGGATCAGAACATCCTTCGGTCCGGTCATGGCCAGATCCTCCGCCCATGAGCCCTGATTGATCCCGAGGATCATCACGTCGTGTCGCAGCCGTGCGAACAGGAGGCGGGCATAACGGGCCACGCCTTCTTCTGTTCCCAGCCCGAGGACCCAGACCTTCGGTGCGGCCCCGATCAATTCGGCTGCCTCGCGCACCTTGTCTGAACGCATCTCCTCGAAAGTCTTCGTGAGGTTCTTCAGCTCCAGTTCCAAATGTGCGCCGATGGTGCGGCCCAGTGCCACCTGTTCCGACTGCGTGACGGAGTAGCCGTAGGGCTCCGTCCGGTTGCGCTCCTCGCGCGCCTGCTGCCTCACCTCGTTGAAATCGGCATAACCGAGATGCTGGAAGAAACGCGCCGCCGTCGCCTTCGACACGCCAGCCATTTCGGCAATCTCGGTCGCCGAATGAGTGAGGATGTCGTCCTGGCGGTCGAGGATGAGCTGGGCAAGCTTCTGCTCGCCGGCCGTCAGCCGGGCGTAGCGTTCCTGAATGCGCAAGACGAGACGTGAGGCCAAGGTTCTCTCCGGGTTGCCGTCGCTCCTGAATAAAAAGATTACCATCCCTCTTGCAATAATGAAACCGATGTTTCACAGTTATGAAACATTGAAACGGAGGTCAGCATGGCGCAACCGCGCGTTTTTCGGCAAAAAGTATGGGATAGCCTGAAGGCCGTTGCCCGTCCCGACACGCGGTTTCATCTGAGTTTCAGCGAGTTCATTCCCGATTTCGATGGTGTGGAGCAGGCCATCGACCGGTTGTCGTCGCTCGATGCGTGGAAGCAGAGCACGCTTGCCTTCGTGACACCGGACAATTCGATGACCGAAGTGCGGCGGCGGCTGATCGCCGAAGGCAAGCCCTTTGTCATGTCGACCTACAACATGCAGCGCGGCTTTCTTTATATGGAGCCCGGCAAGGTGAAGCCGGAGGAAGCGATTTTTGCCGCCTGGCTTGACGGCATGGAGCATTTCGCACGGCCGATCAATCTGGCCGAGCTGACGCATATCGGCCGCTTCGACTTTCTGGCGACGGGGGCTTCTGCCGTCACGCGGGACGGCATCCGCTTCGGCAAGGGACACACCTATTTCGATCTCGAATGGGGCATGTTCACCGATCTCGGTCTGGTCGATGAGGCCACGCCAGTCGTCACCGTGGTGCACGACGTGCAGGTCGTGGACGAGCATATGAATGCCAGCGGAACCGATATCCAGTCCGATTACATCGCCACGCCCTCCAGACTTTCGGCCATCGAGCGCAGTGGCCGCAGGCCACGCGGCATCCAATGGGACCGCCTGACGCGGGAAGAGATCCTCGCTACGCCGCCGCTGACGGAACTCGCGCATATGCGCGGCATCGTTTGACTTCAATAACAATAACTTCACTTCAGAGCAGGAGCAATTTTACAATGCGTATGACCCTCAATCGCAGGCACTTCATCGGACTGATGGGCGCGGCGGCCGCAATGCCGCTGGTGGCGCGCCGGGCGGAAGCCGCAACACCTTTCAATTTCCAGGCATCTTGGATCAACGATGCCGAATTCACCGGCTATTTCGTCGCCGCCGACAAGGGCTATTACAAGGAGGCCGGGCTCGATCTGAACTATATGTCCGGCGGACCGGATGTCATTCCGGAGAGCACGATCATTGCCGGCAAAGCCGATTTGACACTGACGACGCCGGACACCACGATCACGGCGATTGTCGAGCAGGGGGCGCCGTTCAAGATCATCGGCGCGCAGTACCAGAAGAATCCGATCGGCATCGTTTCCCTCGCCAAGAAGCCGATCAGGGAGCCGAAGGATTTGATCGGCAAGACGCTCGCCGTGCCGCCGGTCAATGTCGTCTCCGTCGAGGCCATGCTGAAGATTTCCGGCATCGACCGCTCCAAGGTCAATATCGTGCCCTATGCCTACGATCCGACGCCGCTCATCAAGGGCGAGATCGACGCGTCGCTCGATTTCACCACCAACGTTCCCTTCACCATCAAGCAGGCGGGCGAAGAGGCGATCTCCTTCCTGCTCTACGATTTCGGATTCAAGATCTTCAACGATACGGTCGTCGTGACCGAAGAGACGCTGAAGACGAAGCGCAAGGAGATCGTTGCCTTCCTCAAGGCCAGCCGCAAGGGCTGGGAAGAAAACCTGAAGGACCCGACCGCCTATCCGAAGCAGTTCGCTGACACGTGGTACAAGGGAACGGGTCGTTCGATTGAAAACGAAATCTACTTCAACACCGCGCAGAAGCCGCTGATCGAGAGCTCCAAGGGTATTTTCTCGATGAGCGAGGAGGCGATCGCCGCCAATATCGAGTCACTGGCCGCCGCCGGCATCAAGGCCAAGCGCGACCATTTCGACACCACCGTTCTCGAAGAAGTGTGATGACGACGGGCACCGGCATCGCATTGAAGGATGTCTCGCGCGCCTTTGCCGCGCGCGAGACTGTCGTGCAGGCGCTCGACCGCGTTTCACTGGACTGCCCGGCCGGTTCTTTCACGGCGCTGATCGGCCCCTCGGGCTGCGGCAAATCCACGATGCTGCGCCTGGCCTTGGGTCTCGACGCACCGTCAGGCGGTACGATTTCGGTTGCGGGGCAATCGCCGCAGGCCGCCGCGAAGGCCGGGCTGACGGGTGTCGCCTTTCAGGATGCGGCGCTGATGCCCTGGCGCAGCGTGGAGGGCAATATCGCGCTGCCGCTCGATGTACTGGGCCGCAAGCGAAGCGATTACACGGGGAAGATCGCGGGATTGATCGATCTTGTGGGCCTCAAGGGCTTCGAAAAGGCGCTGCCGGGCGAGCTTTCCGGCGGCATGCGCCAGCGTGTGGCGATTGCCCGTGCGCTCGTGACCGATCCGCAGGTTCTGTTTCTGGATGAGCCTTTCGGCGCGCTCGACCAGATCCTGCGCCGGCAGATGAATGTCGAACTGCAACGCATATGGATGGAAAGTCGCGCCACGACGCTGCTCGTCACCCACGGAATCGATGAAGCGGTGTTTCTCGCCGACCGGGTCGTCGTCATGCAGAGCCGACCGGGGCGGATCGGCAAGATCATCGATATTCCGCTGCCGCGCCCGCGTCTGCCGGATGTTTTCACCACCGAAGCCTTCCACGCGCTCGAAGACGAGATCACGGAGGCGCTGGATGGCCATTGACGCCGCTGGCAGGAGGGGCCGACATCTTGCGGGTCTTCGCAACGCCATCATCCTGATCGTCCTCTGGGAACTCCTGGGCCAACTCAAGCTGGTCGCGGGCGGCGCGCTGCCGGCTCCGAGCGCCGTCCTCATCCGGTTCTGGCAAGACCGCGGCGATTATCCGTTGCATCTCCTGGCAACCTTCGAGGGCGCTGCACTCGGATTTTTCATCGGCAATGTCGTAGCGATCGCCGCCGGTATCCTCTTTGCCGTGTCGCCGGTGGCGGCCCGGCTGGGGCGCGGGCTGAACGTCGCGATCTTTGCGCTGCCGCCAATTGCCATTTCGCCGATCCTCGTGCTCACCTTTTCTGGGATGACGCCGCGTATCGCACTGGCCGCGCTCGGCTGTTATTTCGTCACCATGAGCGCCACCGTGACCGGGATTACCCAGACGGACCGGCGCATGCTGGATGTCGTGCGTGCCTATGGTGGGGGATGGGTGGCGCTGCTTCGTCTTGTAGAAATCCGGTCCGCCTTGCCCGCAATCCTGTCGGGGCTCCGGGTTGCCGCTCCGGCAGCCGTTCTCGGCTCGGTTCTGGCCGAATTCGGTGGCGGCGGACGCTATGGACTGGGCGTCTATCTCATCGGCTCGCTTGGTCGTGCTGATCCGCCGCGGCTTTGGGGCATCGGCCTTGCCGCCACCGGCATGGCGCTGCTCGTCTACGCGCTCTTTGCACTGATCGAAGCGCGGATCACCCATACGACCCGCGCCGTCACTGTGGCCGCAACGCCGCCGGGAACGCCGCTTGCAATTGGCGGGTTCGCAGGCGCAGCGCTGACCCTCATATCCGCGGCACTTCCCTTCGCCGTCTGGTGGGGCTTCCTCAAGATGCTGGGCACCCCGCCGATGATCGCTAAGACGCCGCTTGGTGTGATCGATTATCTCTTTTTTGCTCAATCCGCGGAGACGGCGCAACTTCGGCTCCTGTCGGCGCTGGCTCAGACACTGCCGCTGACACTTCTCGGCATGACGGCAGGTCTGGCCTTTGCATTTGCGCTGGCGCTTGCCTCGGTCGTTCGACCGGGGATCGTGCGCTCATTCATGCCCGTGGCCCTGGTCACGCAGACGATGCCGCTCGTTGCGCTCACGCCGCTTCTTGTCCTCCTGCTGGGACGCGGACCGTCCGTCATCCTCTGGATCACGGTTTCAGTCACCTTTTTCCCGGCTTTCGTCACGCTGGCGCAGGGGCTCGGCATGGTCTCGCGCAGCGCGCTCGACGTGGTCAGAGCCTACGGCGCCAATCCATTCATACAATTGCGCCTCGTGTCGATCCCGGCCTCCTTGCCCTATCTTTTCGCAGCGATGCGGCTCGCCGTGCCGCGCGCGCTTCTTGGGGTCATGATTGCGGAGTGGCTGGCGACGGGGACCGGGCTCGGCAATCTGCTGAACCAGTCTCGCGGCTATCTCGACTACGGCATGATCTGGACCGTCGCCGTCGTCTCGGTCCTCATCTCCATCCTTTTCTATCAGATCGTCATCGTCGTCGAACGGCGCGTGCTGCAAAGGCGCGGCATGCAGCCGGCGAGCTAAATTCATAAAGGGAGCAACCATGTCTACAGCCGCCGAAATCGCCGATCACAAATCCTCCGTTCGCGAGCGCGTCTGGACCGAATTGCGCAAGGTCGCCGTTGCCGACAGCCGCTTTCATTTCGACTTCGGCGAGTTCATTGCCGATTTCGAGGGCGGGCAGGAGGCTGTCCGGCGCCTGACCGATCACAGCTTCTATCGTGATGCCCAGCTCATCTTCATTACGCCCGACAATTGCCTCGACCGCCTGCGTCTTCAGGCGCTGCAGGACGGCAAAGTGGTGCTGATGACCACCTACTCGATCAAGCGCGGCTTCTGGCTGCTCGATCCGGCCAAGATCGCGCCTGATCTCTATCTCTATGCGTCAACGCTGGATGGGATGGAGCGCGTCGGGCAACATCTGACGCTCGCCGAAATCCAGGCGAGACTTCCGAATGTCGACTACATGGTCACCGGCACGGGCGCGATCAACCACGAGGGGGTTCGCTTCGGCAAGGGCCATGGTTTCTTCGATTCCGAATGGGGCATGCTCTACCAGATCGACCGGATTTCTGTCGGAACGCCCTGCGCCGCCGTCGTTCACGACTGCCAGGTTCTGGCCGAAAAGCTGACACCGGATGTCTATGACACCGTAGTTGATGTGATCTTCACGCCCACACGCACCATCGAGGTGACCAATCCCCACAAGCCAACCTGTGGCATCATCTGGGATCGCCTCGATCAGCATATGTACGACACGATCCCGCCTTTGCAGGAACTGAAAGCCATGGGGTTATGAAGAGGCGACCGGCTGCTTCGAGGAGGCGACAGGACGACCCTTGAGTAGTCGTGCCATCTTCGAGCTTGCCTATCGGCTCACATCTTTTGATCATCCCCGCGCATTGATCCAAGCGCCAGCGTGTGGCGCCTCACGTCTGTGAGCAGCCTTGCCAGCGGACCGCTCTCCTCGCCGGGGCGCCAGACGAGGAAGAGCGGTGCAGAAGGTGCTTCATCCGGTTTCAGGCGCCGGTAGGCGATCCCCGTCGTGCCGAGGCGGGCCATGGATGCCGGAACCAGGGAGACACCAAGCCCGGCCGCGACCAGGCTGAGCGTGGAGATCATTTGCGTCGCCTCCTGCCCCACGTGCGGGCTGAACCCTGCCTTGTCGCAAGCGGCGATGATGGCGTCATATAGGCCGGGGCCGCTCGGGCGATGGTAGAGGATGAAGACCGTCTCAGCCAGTGCGGCCAACGGCCGGCACTCGTCTTCCGGCCAGCTTTCCAGCAGAGGGTGACGGTCTGGGATCACCACCAGCATTTCCTCGTCCAGCAGATGACGGGCGCGCACGCCCTCGTGTGCCTCCGGCAGAGCGCGGACAAAGGCGGCATCCAGCTTTCCGGCCCGCAGCGCTTCGAGGGAGGCTGCGCTGTTGGCCTCTTCCAGTGTAAGAGCCAGCATCGGCGCGCTGTCCCGCAGTTCCCGGACAACATCGGTGACGAGAGGGTGGAAGGCAGCTGATCCTGTGAATCCGATCGCAAGTCGGCCGTCTTCACCCCGACCGGCGCGACGTGCGGCTTCCACTGCCCCGTCGACGTCGGCCAAAATGCCGCGTGCCCGTTCGACAAAGGCTTTCCCAGCGGCTGTCGCAACAACCCCACGCGAGAGGCGGTGAAAGAGTGCCACGCCCAATTGCGTCTCCAATGCCTTGATCTGCTGGCTGAGCGGCGGTTGTTGCAGGCCCAGCCGTTCGGCGGCACGGGTTATGTGGCCTTCCTCGGCAACGGTCACAGCGTAACGTAAATGGCGAAGTTCGATCATTGCATATCTATAGCATATGGAATTCGTATAACAAATATATTGGATATATGGTTTGAGAGGTATATTTTCCTGTAAACGATTATCGGAACATTCTCCCCATGACCTTCTCCGCCTTTTCGATTCCATCGTCACAAACGTCGCCGCCCTCGATCGGTGAGCTATTTCGCGGCTTCCTTATGCTGGGGCTCACGGGCTTCGGCGGCGTATTGCCGCTCGCCCGGCGCATGATGGTGGAGGATCGCGGTTGGCTGAGCGGTGAAGAGTTTACCGATCTGCTGGGACTGTGCCAGTTCCTTCCGGGCGGTAACATCATCAACATGTCCGTGGCAGTCGGACTGAAGTTCAGGGGACCAGTCGGTGCCCTGGCCTCGATCCTGGGACTGATTGCGGCGCCAACGGCAATCGTCATCGTGCTTGGCATCGTCTATGACCGCTATCAGGACGACCCGGTCCTGCGCCATCTTTTCGCCGGCCTCGCGGCAGCGGCAGCGGGGCTGCTGATTTCCACGGCAGTCAAAATTGCCTGGCCGCTAAGGCGACGGCCGCTGGCCCTTGTCATCGCGGGACTATGCGCCGTTGCCATCGCCATCCTCAAACTACCCCTGTTGCCGACGATGCTCGTGTTCGCACCAATTAGCATTCTCGCCACCTGGAGACTGAACGCATGAACGCCCTGCTCGCTCTCGCGCTCATCTTTACCGAATTGTCACTGATCGCCTTTGGCGGCGGCAACACGATCCTGCCCGAGATGCAGCGGCGGGTCGTGGAAGTCCATCACTGGATGACATCGCAGGAGTTCAGTGCGCTTTTCGCGCTGGCGCAGGCAGCACCAGGTCCCAACCTGATGGTCGTACCGCTTGTCGGCTGGCATGTGGCGGGGCTTTCCGGTTTGCTGGTCTCCTCAGTCGCCAAGTTCGGCCCATCTTCACTGGTCACCGCCTTCGCGCTCAGAGCCTGGGAGCGGTTCAAGGAACGTCCATGGCGGCGCATCGTCCAAACTGGTCTTGTCCCCGTCACATCGGGCCTCGTTGCCGCCAGCGCCATTGTCATCAACGAAGCAACTGCGCGAACCTGGGGCCTCGCTGCCATTGCCATCGGTGTGGCCATCACCATGCTGACAACAAGAATACATCCTCTTGTCGCACTCGCGGCCGGAGCAACGCTCGGCGTCATGGGGCTGGGCATATGAGCTGCTGCATCACTCTGCGGTCACCCGTCGCGTTCCAGGACGATATTCACATCGTACATCTGCTGGACCACGGAAAATAACCTCGGTCAAAGAAGGCGTTCTGAAGGGTGTCTTCCACGTCTCCGCTCACGGCAGGCGATAGGCGATGACGTAGTCCCCAGGCTTGGTTCCGATCGACCCGTGACCCCCCGCTACCAGCACAACATATTGCTTGTCGTCGGCGCCGGTATAGGTCATCGGCGTTGCCTGTCCGCCGGCAGGAAGCCGCGCTTGCCACAGCTGCTTGCCGGTCGTCAGGTCATAGGCACGGAAGTAGTCATCAACGGCTGCGGCCAGAAAGGCGACTCCGCCCCGTGTGATGATCGGTCCGCCGATGCCCGGCACTCCCAGTTTGAAGGGGAGAGGCAGCGGCGTCATGTCATAGACCGTGCCGTTCTTGTGCATATAGGCGATTTTGCCGCTGCTGAGGTCTGCTCCGGCGACATATCCCCATGGCGGGGCCTGGCAGGGGACCTGCAGGGGTCCGAGAAATGGCTTCAGTATCACGGCGTAGGGGGCGCCTTCGTTGCGGTTCAGACCCTGCTCGCTTCCCTTGGCCTGCCCTTTCGGGGGGACTTCGGCACGCGGTACGAGCTTGGAAATGAAGGCGAGGTAGGTCGGCATGCCGAACATCACCTGGCGCTGCGGATCAACGGCGATACTGCCCCAGTTGAACGTCCCGAAGTTGCCCGGATAGACAATCGTTCCGGCGAGAGATGGCGGCGTATACCGACCTTCGTAGCGATATTGATGGAACTCGATACGGCACGCCAACTGGTCGAAGATTGTCAGGCCCCACATGTCCCGCTCCTGGAGGGGCGGGGGATTGAAGGTCAGCGCGGACAGTGGCTGCGTGGGCGCGGCCCGATCTTCCGGTATCGTACCCCCGGGGGCAGGAACCTCCTTGACAGGCAAGATCGGTTCGCCGGTGCGTCTGTCCAGCACGTAGATATCGCCCTGCTTCGTCGGTGCAACAAGCGCGGGGACAGTCGCCCCGTCCTTTGCAGTCAGATCGACAAGGGCCGGTTGTGCCGGAACATCCATGTCCCAGAGATCGTGATGCACGGTTTGCCGGACCCATCGTGCCTCACCCGAATTGATGTCGAGGGCGACAATGGAGGAGGAGTATTTCTCGACATTCGCGTCGCGCCCCATTCCGAGCTGGTCGGGAACCTTGTTGCCGAGCGGCACGTAAACGAGCCCGAGCTTGGGGTCGGCGCTGAAGACCGACCAGCTGTTGGGCGAATTCGTCGTATAGGTCTTTCCGGGTGGAAGGGGGGCCGTCTGATCCGGGTTGCCGGAATCCCAGTTCCAGATCAGTGCGCCAGTCGTCACGTCGAAGGCGCGAATGACACCTGATTGCTCGGTCGTCGAGTAGTTGTCATTGACCGCACCACCGATGATGATCTTGTTGTCCACGATGAGTGGCGGCGAGGTCGAATAATAATATCCCGCCGGATCGTATTTCATACCCTGTTCGAGATGCAGCTCGCCATTGACCCCGAACGACCTGCAAACCTGCCCGTTCGTCGCGTCGAGGGCGATCAGCCGCGCATCAGAGGTCGGCAGATAGACGCGTTGTGCGCAAGGGGTGTCCGGTGCAGATGCAGCGTCTCGATAATAGCTGACGCCGCGGCAGGTCTGATGCTGGCGGTCACCGTTGAGACCTGCCTTCGGGTCGAAAGACCACTTTTCCTTGCCCGTCGTCGCATCGAGCGCGATGGCATGATTGTGCGGTGTGCAAAGATAAAGTGTGTTGTCGATCTTGAGCGGCGTGACCTCGTACGTGGTTTCGCCCACATCGTCAGGACCTTTCATGTCCCCCGTCTGGAAGCGCCATGCCTCCTTGAGCGTACCAACGTTCGTAGCGTTGATTTGCTCCAGCGGCGAGTAACGCTGCCCGAATTCGTTCCGCCCATAATCCGGCCAGTCCCCCGCCCGGATCGCGTCGCCAAGATCTGGCGTCTGAGCCAGGACCTCGGTTGGCAGGCTGCCGCCGACATCGTGAGGGTCATTGAACATGGAGATGACGGCGACGACGATGGCGATGGCCACACTGGCCACGAGCGGAACGGTATGCTTGCGGGCGGGCAATTCTGCCAGTCTATCGTCCAGCCGGCGGGTCACCCATGGCATGCAGAGCCAAAGCCCGAGAAGGATGATAATGCCGCCGCGGGGCATGAGTGCCCACCAGTCGAAGCCGGCTTCCCACAGCGCCCATAACAGCGCCGCGAGGACAAACACAGCATAGATCCAGAGCGCAACGGCTCGACGCCGCCAGAGGAAGAATGCCGTCAACAGGAACATGATGCCGGAAAAGGCATAGAACCAGCTTCCACCGAGAAGGAGCAGCCAAACGCCACCTCCGCCGATGATGAGTCCAATGATTGCCAGCAGAAGGGATGTCACGGTCGTGAGCATGGTCAACCTTGCCCCTGATCTATCGCATGGGGAGTAGCGGGCTCCTTGGCAGGTTGGTTCACCGATCCACTGGTAGCGAAATATAGGATGGCGGCGCCGATGACGATGATGGCGGCTACAGCCCACAACAGCCTGTTGTCCATGGGGTACTCCCGAAAATCTTTCGGTGAAACATCCTGTGAGCGCAAATGTTCCCCTGTGTTGTGAACGTGGATCGAATGCCTGTGTACGCCATGGGTGAAACTGCGGCCACGAGGGCAGGTTCGCGAGAGGTTTCCGGCGGATGCGTTCCAGATCTGCACAGCTCTCCCTCTCAATTTCCATTGGAATCAGAGCGGCGAAAATTTCTCTTGACTCTATTTGGATCGTTCCATATCCATATTGGAACGATCCAAATAAGAAGCATTTCGGGAGGAAAGCATGCGTTGGGCCCTGGTGGGCGCGAGCACGATCGCGTCTCAACATATGATCCGGGCGATCCGCGCTCAAGGTGGCAGCGCGATTGCGCGTGTGGTCAGCGGCTCCCGCGACCGCGCCGAGGCTTATGCCCGCGAGCATGGCATTCCCGCCTTCGGCGCCGATCTGAACGAGGCTCTGGCCGATCCCGCCATCGATGCCGTCTATATTTCCACGACGAATGAGAAGCATCTTCTGCAGGCGCTCGCCGCCATTGCCGCAGGCAAGCATGTGCTCTGCGAAAAGCCGCTGGCGATGACGGTTCCCGATGCCGCCGCCATGGTGCGTGCGGCCGACGAGGCGGGCGTGACCTTTGCCACCAACCATCATCTGCGCTGCTCCGGCAGCCACCGCGCCGTCCGCGCGCTGATCCGCGACGGTCGCGTCGGCAAGGTTCTGTCGGTGCGCGTCTTCCATGCGGTGCATCTGCCGGAAAACCTGCAGGGCTGGCGCATCAATTCGGCAGCCGAAGGCGGCGGGGTCATTCCGGATATCACCGTGCACGATGCCGATGTCGTCCGCTTCCTGCTGAACGAGGACCCGGTCTCGGTCGTCGCCCAGGCTACGAGTTCCGGCATGGGGCAGGGCGTCGAGGATTCCGCCATGTCGGTCTGGGCGATGCCCTCCGGCGCCATGGTGATGAGCCATGAGAGCTTCACGCATCCTTTCGCCGGCAGCGGTCTCGAAGTCCACGGCACGCAGGGCTCGATCTTCGCGCGCGGCGTGATGACCCAGAAGCCGGTCGGCGAGATCGAACTGGTGGATGCTAGCGGCCGCCACGCGATTCCCTTCGATGCGCATGATCTCTACATCACCGGCGTCGCGGAATTCGAAGCCGCCGTCCGTGGCGAGGGCCAGCCGGCCGCGACCGGGATCGATGGCGTCAAGTCGCTGGCCGTGGCTACCGCCGTGCGCGAGGCCGCCGAAACCGGGGCGCGCGTGACAATCAATTATGGAGGCATGAAGTGAACAAGGTCGTCAGCGCGGCGGAAGCCGTGGCGCGCATTCCCGATGGCGCGGTGGTCACTGTCTCCTCCTCTTCCGCCCTCGGCTGTCCGGACCTGGTGCTGAAGGCGCTGGGCGAACGCTTCGATGCGGAAGGCCATCCGCGCGGGCTGACCACGCTGCATCCCATCGCCGCCGGCGACATGTATGGCGTCAAGGGCATGGACCATATCGCCAAGGACGGGCTGCTGACGCGCGTGCTCGCCGGCTCCTACCCCTCCGGTCCGTCGAACCTGCCGATGCCGGAAATCTGGAAGATGATCGTCGAGGATCGGGTTGCCGCCTATAACGTGCCCTCCGGCGTCATGTTCGACATGCATCGCGAAGCCGCAGCCCGCCGCCCCGGCGTGCTGACCCGCGTCGGTCTCGAAACCTTCGTCGACCCCATCCGCGAAGGCTGCGCGATGAATGCGAAGGGCGCGGCCGAGCCCATCGTGTCGCGCGTGGAATTCGGCGGCGAGACCTGGCTGCATTTCCCCAATATCGTGCCCAATGTCTGCATCCTGCGCGCCACCACGGCGGATGAGCGCGGCAACCTGACCTACGAGCACGAGGGCGCCTATCTCGGCGGGCTGGAACAGGCGATCACCGTGCGCAACCATGGCGGTCTCGTGATTGCGCAGGTCAGCCGCACCACGGCGGCGGGGAGCCTCCGCCCGCATGACGTGCGCGTGCCCGGCCATCTCGTCGATCTCGTCGTTGTCGATCCGCATCAGAAACAGACGTGCGAGACGCCCTACGATCCGGCGATTTCCGGCCAGATCATGCGGCCGTGGTCGAGCTTCAAGCTGGCCGAACACGGCGTGGAAAAGGTCATCGCGCGCCGCGCGGCCATGGAACTAAAAGGCGGCATGACGGCTAATCTCGGCTTTGGCATCAGCGCGCAGGTGCCGCGTATCCTGCTCGAAGAGGGCCATCCGGACGCCGTGACGTGGGCGATCGAGCAGGGTGCCGTCGGCGGCATGCCGCTCACCGATTTCGCCTTCGGCTGCGCCTCCAATGCGGATGCCTATGTGCCGTCGCCGCAGCAGTTCATCTATTTTCAGGGCGCGGGCTTCGATGTCTCGTTCCTCTCCTTCCTCGAGGTGGATATCGAGGGCAATGTGAATGTCTCCAAGCTCGGCAAGAAGCCATATCTGACGGCCGGCTGCGGCGGGTTTGTCGATATCACGGCGCATGCCAAGAAGATCGTCTTCTCCGGCTGGTTCGAGGCGGGCGCGGAGATTGCCCTGAGCGACAGCGGCATCCGCGTCGCAAAGCCCGGCAAGTTTACCAAGATGGTCAAACGCGTCGAGCATGTGACCTTCTCCGGCAACCGCGCCCGCGCGCAGGGGCAGGACGTGCTCTATATCACCGAGCGCTGCGTCATGCGGCTGGGCGATGTCGGGCTGGTCGCGACCGAGATCATGCCGGGCATCGATGCTCAGGCCGATATCGTCGGCGCGTCGCAGGGCCGGGTGCGCGTCGCCGAAAATGCCACGACCATGCCGGCAAGCCTCTTTGGCGCAGAGCCCATGGGGTGGACGCCATGAGCGACGTGCATCTCGACATTCGCGGCCGCATCGCCGAAATCCAGCTCGACAATCCGGCGAAGCTCAATGCCTTCACGGTCGACATGCTGGCGCGGCTTGCCGCCCATTTGGACACGATCGAGCGCGACACGCAGATCGCCTGCATTCTCGTCACCGCCGAGGGTGAGAAGGCCTTCTGCTCGGGCGCGGATATCAATGGCTGGGGCGACCTGACGCCTGCCGAATTCGCCCGCCACTGGGTGCGCGGCGGCCACCGCATCTTCGACCGGCTGGCGCGGCTCTCCAAGCCGACCATTGCCGTGCTCAACGGTCACGCCTTTGGCGGCGGGCTGGAATTGGCGGCGGCCTGCGACCTCCGGGTCATGACGCCCCGCGCGACGATAGCGTTGCCTGAGGCTGCCGTCGGCATCGTGCCCGGCTGGTCGGGCACGCAGCGGCTGGCGCGGTTGCTGCCCGAACCGGTGCTGAAGGAAATGGCTTTGTTCGGCCGCCGCATCAGCGCCGAGCGGGCGCTGCAATTCGGCTTCGCGGCCGAGGTGGGCGAGGATGTTCGCGGGCTGGCCGAAGCCATCGCCGCGCGCGTCACCGAGCTTTCGCCGCGCGCCGTCGAGATCGCCAAGTCCATGATCCACGCGGCGAAAAACGAAGACGCCGGCGCGATGATCGAAGCCCTGGGCAGCGCCGCCATCTCCGCCAGCGACGACCGCAATGAAGGCGTTGCCGCCTTCAGGGAAAAGCGCAAACCCACATTTTCCGGACAATGACCATGAATGACCTGACCATCATCACCACCGCCAGCATCGCGCTTCCGGAAAGCCCGTTCGCAGGCCGCCATTTCATCGACGGCGCCTGGTGCGACAGCACCGATGGTGAAACCTTCGAGCGCGCCTCGCCCTCGCATGGTGTCGTCGTCAGCCGCTCGGCCAAGGGCGGCCGCGCCGATGCGGAGCGCGCCATTGCCGCCGCCCGCAAGGCCTTCGACGCCGGCATCTGGAGCCGCCTTTCGGGCAAGGAGCGGGCGACCGTGCTCCTCAAGGTCGCCGATCTGATCGAGGCTAATGTCGAGCGGATGGCGATCCTCGAAACGCTGGAAAGCGGCAAGCCGATCACCCAGGCGCGCGGCGAGGTTTCGGGTGCTGCCGATCTCTGGCGCTATGCCGCGTCACTTGCTCGCACGCTGCATGGCGACAGCCACAATTCGCTCGGGCAGGACATGCTCGGCGTGGTTCTGAAGGAGCCGATCGGCGTCGTCTCGATCATCACGCCGTGGAATTTCCCCTTCTGGATTCTCAGCCAGAAGCTGCCCTTCGCGCTCGCCGCCGGCTGCACCTGCGTCGTCAAGCCGTCCGAAATGACGCCTTCGACGACCGTCATGTTGGCCGATCTTCTCGTCGAGGTGGGCCTGCCCGCCGGCGTCGTCAATATCGTCCTCGGCTTCGGCCAGCCGGTCGGGCAGGTGATGGCGGAGCACGCGGATGTCGACATGGTGACCTTCACCGGCTCGACCGCAGTCGGGAAGGCGATCATGGCAGCCGCGTCGGGCACGCTGAAGAAGGTGGCGCTGGAGCTGGGTGGCAAGAACCCGCAGGTGATTTTCCCCGATGCCGATCTCGACTCCGCTGCCGATGCAGTGACCTTCGGCGTCTATTTCAATGCCGGCGAATGCTGCAATTCCGGCAGCCGCGTCATCGTGCATGAAGACATTGCCGAGGCTTTCGTCGCCCGCGTCGTCGCACTGTCGAAGAAGGTCGCTTTCGGCGATCCGCTCAATCCGGATACGCAGGTCGGCGCGATCATCTCGTCGGCGCATCAGGACAAGATCGACGGTTATGTGCGCGCCGCCGTCGCAGCAGGCGCAAAGGTTCAGCTCGGCGGCGCGACACTGCCGATCGCCGAGCTGCCCGGGCGTTTCTACCAGCCGACTGTTGTCACCGGCGTGACGTCCGACATGCCGATTGCCCGCGAGGAAGTCTTCGGCCCGGTTCTCTCCGTGCTGACATTCCGCACGCTCGAAGAGGCGATCGATCTCGTCAATGACGCATCCTATGGCCTCTCGGCGGGCGTCTGGAGCGAGAATGTCCATACCTGCCTCGAATTTTCCCGCCGCGTGCAGGCCGGAACCGTCTGGACCAATACCTGGATGGACGGTTTCCCCGAACTCACCTTCGGCGGGTTCAAGCAAAGCGGCCAGGGCCGCGAAATCGGGCCCTACGGCCTCGACGAATTCCTGGAAGTCAAAACCGTCGTCATGCGGGTCGGCCGGACACGGCCGAACTGGGTGAGGAGCTGACAAACCCTTTCAGGACGCATCAAGTCACGCAACGCACCAATCAAGGAGGAGTACATGCGTAGCTTCATCAAGACGGCACTGGCCACCGCGGCCATGCTCGCAGCCACCACCACGCTTTCCCACGCAACCGACGTCGAAGTCCTGCACTGGTGGACATCGGGCGGCGAGGCGGCAGCGCTCAACGTTCTCAAGGAAGACCTCAAGGCCAAGGGCATCGGCTGGGTCGACATGCCGGTGGCCGGCGGCGGCGGCGAAGCGGCCATGACCGCTCTGCGCGCCCGCGTCACGGCCGGCAACCCGCCGACCGCCGTGCAGATGCTGGGCTTCGACATTCTCGACTGGGCCCAGCAGGGCGCACTCGGCAATCTCGACGGCGTTGCCTCCAAGGAAGGCTGGGACAAGGTCATTCCAGCAGCACTTCAGAAGTTCTCAAAGTATGACGGCCACTGGATCGCCGCTCCGGTCAACGTCCATTCGACCAACTGGATCTGGATCAGCAAGGCAGCGCTCGACAAGACCGGCCTGAAGGCCCCGGAAAACTGGGATCAGCTGATCGCCGTTCTCGACAAGATGAAGGCCGATGGCATCACGCCGCTGGCGCATGGCGGCCAGCCCTGGCAGGAAGCCACGATCTTCGACGGCGTCGTGCTTTCCGAAGGCACGGATTTCTACAAGAAGGCCTTCATCGATCTCGACCCGGCGACGCTTAGCGGCGACAAGATGGCGGATGCCTTCACGCGCCTGATGAAGCTGCGCACCTATGTGGACGACAACTTCTCCGGCCGCGACTGGAACCTGGCGTCTGCCATGGTCATCAACGGCAAGGCCGGCATGCAGATCATGGGCGACTGGGCCAAGGGCGAGTTCCTGAAGGCTGGCCAGAAGCCGGGCAAGGACTTCGTCTGCATCCGCTTCCCCGGCACGCAAGGCGCTGTCACCTTCAACTCCGACCAGTTCGCGATGTTCAACGTGAAGGGCGATGACAAGATCAAGGCGCAGATGGAAATGGCATCTTCCATCGAAAGCCCGAAGTTCCAGTCGGCCTTCAACGTGGTCAAGGGCTCGGTTCCGGCCCGCACGGACGTTCCGGATACCGCGTTTGACGATTGCGGCAAGAAGGGCATCAAGGATCTGGCAGAAGCCAGCTCCAAGGGCACGCTGTTCGGCTCCATGGCGCATGGCCATGCGGCGCCGGCTGCGGTGAAGAGCGCCGTCTATGACGTCGTCACCAAGGCCTTCAACGGCGGCTTCAAGACCGGTGCGGAAGCTGCCAAGGCTCTTGCCGACGCGGTTGCTGCGGCCAAGTAAGCCTAGAACGTGAGGAGAGGGCGGCACGCTGCCGCCCTCCATCTCCGCCCGTTTCGCGCGGAGAATTCCGGTTCGAACCGGCAAAACGACATTCCATGGGAGACCCGACATGGCCAGCTCAGCAGAGGCCGATCTTCGCACGCGCATACAGGACTGGCTGCCCAAGATCGTGCTGGCGCCGTCCTTCGCCGTGACGCTGCTTTTCGTTTACGGCTTCATTCTCTTCACCGTCTTCCTGTCGTTCACCGGCTCCAAGATGCTGCCGAACTACACGCTCATTGGCTGGGAGAACTATCACAAGCTCTGGGCGCTGGAAAACTGGCACATCGCCATCGTCAATATCGGCATTTTTGCGAGCCTCTACATCATCATCTGCACGGTGCTCGGCCTGATGCTGGCGATCTTTCTCGACCAGAAGATCCGGGGCGAGGGCGTGCTCAGGCCGATCTATCTCTACCCGATGGCGCTCTCCTTCATCGTCACCGGCACGGCATGGAAATGGTTCCTCGATCCGGGCATCGGGCTCGAACATGTCATGCATTTGTGGGGCTGGGAGAGCTTTTCCTTCACCTGGATCAAGGACAACAACATGGCGATCTACACGATCGTGATCGCTGCCGTCTGGCAGACCAGCGGTTTCGTCATGGCGATGTTCCTCGCCGGTCTTCGCGGCATCGACAACGAGATCCTGAAGGCCGCGCAGATCGATGGCGCGTCGAGCTTCCAGCTCTATCGCCGCATCGTCATTCCGATGCTGCGCCCGGCCTTCCTGTCGTCCTTCGTCATCCTCAGCCACCTCGCCATCAAGTCCTACGACCTCGTGATCGCGCTGACGGGCGGCGGACCGGGGCGGGCGACCGAAATGCCGGCGACCTTCATGTATTCCTACACATTCACCCGCAACCAGATGGGCATCGGGGCGGCCTCCGCCGTGATCATGCTGATGACGATTGCCGCCATCATGGTTCCCTATCTCTATGCCGAGCTGAAGGAGAAGCAATAATGTCCGCCGTCAGCCAGGATACCGCCGTCAACACCGGCCGGATCGCCCGCACCTTCATCTATCTCCTGCTCCTGCTTTTCGCGCTGTTCTACCTGCTGCCGCTCTATGTGATGGTGGTGAACTCGCTGAAGCCGCTGTCGGAAGTCACCGGCGGCAACATGATGGCGCTGCCGCAGACCTGGACGCTGGAGGCCTGGAAATCCGCCTGGTCGACCGCCCAGATCGGCGTGTCGCCCACCGGTCTCGAACCCTATTTCCTGAATTCCATCCTCATGGTCGTGCCGGCCGTGGCGATCTCGACCGTCATCGGCGCGCTGAACGGCTATGTGCTGACCAAATGGCGCTTCCGCTTCGACACGATCGTCTTCGGCCTGATGCTGTTTTCCTGCTTCATCCCGTTCCAGATCGTGCTGATCCCCATGGCCATGGTTCTCGGCAAGCTGGGGCTTGCCGGCACGGTTCCGGGTCTCGTGCTTGTCCATGTCGTCTACGGCATCGGCTTCACGACGCTCTATTACCGCAACTACTATGCCACGTTCCCGACCGAACTGGTGCGGGCGGCGCAGATCGACGGGGCCGGCTTCTTCCGCATCTTCTGGCGCATTCTCCTGCCGATTTCCGGACCGATCACCGTCGTTTCCGTCATCTGGCAGTTCACCAATATCTGGAACGACTTCCTGTTCGGCGTCTCCTTCGGCGGCACCAGCCAGCCGATGACGGCGGCGCTGAACAATCTCGTCCAGTCCTCCACGGGCGTGAAGGAATATAACGTTCATTTCGCGGGCGCGATCATCGCCGCCCTTCCCACTCTCTTCGTCTACATCGTCGCCGGGCGCTATTTCGTGCGCGGCCTGATGGCGGGCTCTGTCAAAGGATAAGATCATGGGCTTTCTCGACATCGCAAACGTCACCAAGTCCTACGGCAAGCTGGAAGTGCTGCATCGCGTGGATATCTCCATCGAGGAGGGTGAGTTCCTCGTCCTCGTCGGTCCCTCCGGCTGCGGCAAGTCCACTCTGCTCGGCATGATCGCCGGCCTTGAAGGGATTTCGTCCGGCGACATCTCGATCAAGGGCCGCGTCATCAACGGCGTGCATCCCTCCAAGCGCAACATCGCCATGGTGTTTCAGAGCTATGCGCTCTATCCCAACATGACGGTGGCGCAGAACATTACCTTCGGGCTCGAAATGCATGGCGTGCCGAAGCCTGAGCGCGATAAGGCGCTGGGCGATGTAGCGAAGCTTTTGCAGATCGACCACCTGCTCGACCGCAAGCCCGGCCAGCTTTCCGGCGGCCAGCGTCAGCGCGTCGCCATGGGCCGGGCGCTCGTGCGCGACCCGGACGTCTTCCTCTTCGACGAGCCGCTGTCCAACCTCGACGCGAAGCTCCGCGTCGACATGCGCACCGAGATCAAGAAGCTGCACGAGAAGCTGAAGACGACCATCGTCTATGTGACGCATGACCAGATCGAGGCTATGACGCTCTCGACCCGCATCGCCGTCATGTACAAGGGCTATATCCAGCAGCTCGGCACGCCGAAGGAAATCTACGACACGCCGGCCAATGTCTTCGTCGCCACCTTCATGGGCAGCCCGGCGATGAACGTGATTTCCGCCAGGGTCGTAGTCAAGGACGGCATGCCCTATGCCGAAGTGAAGGATGGGAAGGGCGAGGCCCAGCATCTGCGCTTCAGCCAGCAGAACCTCACTGCCTGGGACGGCAAGAATATCCTGCTTGGCATCCGCCCGGAGGCGATCACCGATCCGGAAGGGGCGGACCGCAAGTCCAACAATATCGTGCCGCTCGTCAACGATGTCATCGTGACCGAACCGGCCGGCTCCGATACGTTCGTCACCATGTCGCTGGGAGGCAAGGACGTGATCGCGCGCATGCGCGCCGACACCGATATCCGCGCCGGCCAGCGGTTTGACTTCGCCGTCAACATGGACAAGGCAGTGGCCTTCGATCCCGCATCCGAGGAACGGATCAAGCCGTGAGCGAGCACGACATCATCATCATCGGTTCCGGCATGGGGGGCGCGACGCTGGCCGCTGCTCTGGCCACCTCCCGGCGCCGCATCCTGATCCTTGAAAAGGGCGAGCGGCTGCAACCCTCTCCCGCCGATCGGGATGCGGCTTCGATTTTCGCCCGCGGCCATTTCCGCCCGAAGGAGGAATGGTTGGACGGCGAGGGTAGGCCGTTCAATCCGGGCAACTATTATAATGTCGGCGGCAATTCGAAATTCTACGGCGCTGTGCTGATCCGCTACCGCAAGGAGGATTTCGCTCCTCTGCGTCACATCGGCGGCACGACGCCCGGCTGGCCGCTGGCCTATGACGAGATCGAGCCTTTTTACCAGCAGGCCGAGAGGCTTTATCGCGTGCGCGGCCAGATCGGGGAGGACCCGACCGAGCCGCGCCATTCCGGCACCTATCCCTATTCGCCTCTGCCCGACGAGGCCCCGATTGCCGACCTGCGGCAGCGCCTCAAGCGCGTCGGCCTGCACCCGGCCTCGCTGCCGCTGGGCGTCGATTTGGAACGCTGGCTGAAAGCGGGCCAGACGACCTGGGACGCCTATCCCAACACCTGCGGCGGCAAGATGGATGCCGAGACGGTGGGACTGGAAGAGGCGCTCAAACATCCGAACGTGACGCTGAGGACCGGCTGTGAAGTGACGCGCCTGATTGCCGGGGCCGATGGGCGGATTACCGGCGTCGAGGTTCTGGAGGCTGGGAGCCGGCAGGTGCTTGAAGCGCCCGTGATCGTGCTCGCGGCAGGCGCGGTGCGCTCCGCTTCGATCCTGCTCGCCTCGGCCAGTGAGCGCCATCCGAACGGGCTTGCCAACAGTTCTGACCAGGTCGGCCGCAATTTCATGAACCACAATTGCTCCGCCGTGCTGGCGCTACATCCGTTCCGGAAGAACAATTCGGTCTATCAGAAGACCCTGATGGTCAACGACTTCTACCTGACCGGCGGGCCGAATGGCGAGCCGCTAGGCAATATCCAGCTTCTCGGCAAGATCACCGGCACGATCCTCAAGGCGAACTCGCCGCTGCCGGGGCCGCTGGCCGACTGGATCGCGGCCCGCGCCGTCGATCTCTATGCCATGTCGGAAGACCTGCCGAATCCGCAAAGCCGCGTGACACTGCGCAATGGGCAGATCGTGCTCGACTGGAAGCGTTCCAACTGGGAGGCGCATCTACAGCTGGTTGAGAAACTGAAGGCGCTGCTGCGCAAGGCCGGCTATCCGGTCGTCATGTCACGCCCCTTCGATCGCCGCACGCCCTCGCATCAATGCGGCACGGCGCGGATGGGCAGCGACCCGGCTTCGAGCGTCGTCAATAGTTTCGGCCGTAGCCACGACCACCGCAACCTCTTCATCGCCGACGCCTCCGTCCTGCCCACCTCGGCGGCGGTCAACCCGGCGCTGACGATTGCAGCACTTTCGCTGCGCATGGCTAGGCACATTCTGGAAACGGAGGCCACGGCATGAGCCCGCTCGCTCTCATCACCGGCGGCCAGCAGGGCATCGGCTTCGGCATTGCAAAGGTGCTGGTCGAGGCCGGCTTCCGCGTCGCGCTGGTGGCGGAAGTTGCGCCCGAGGCCGAGGTTGTCGGCGAGGCGCTGGCGGTACTTGGGGGCGAGGCGCGCTATTTCCAGCATGATCTCCGCGATGTCGCCCACGCGGAAACCTGCATCGCCGATGTCGTGCGCGTCCTGGGGCCGATTGACACGTTCGTGTCCAATGCCGGCGTGCCCGCGAAGGTGCGCGGCGATATGCTGGACATGGTTCCGGAAAGCTTCGATTTCGTCTTCGACATCAACCTGCGCGGGGCCTTCTTCCTGGCTCAGGCGGCGGCGCGGCACATGTTGGCGACGGTCAGCGACCACTATCGCTCGATGCTCTTCGTGACCTCCGTCAGCGCCGAAATGATCTCCATCGAGCGGGCGGAATATTGCATGTCGAAATCGGCGGCCTCGATGATGACGCAGCTTTTTGCCGTGCGCATGGCGCCGCATCAGATCGGTGTCTTCGAGCTTCGCCCCGGTATCATCGAGACCGGCATGACGGCGGGCGTGAAGGACAAATACACGGCGCGGATCGAGGGTGGGCTTGTGCCGGCCGCGCGCTGGGGACAGCCGGGCGATATCGGAGCGGCCATCGTCCCGCTCGCCACCGGACAATTCAGTTTTGCGACGGGCGCGGTGATCCCCGTCGATGGCGGTCTGTCGCTGCCGCGATTGTAGAGGTTCACAAAATGCAGACGTCTTACGATTTCATCATCTGCGGCGGCGGGTCGGCCGGCTCGGTGCTGGCGGCGCGACTTTCCGAAAACCCGAAGGCGCGCGTGCTGTTGCTGGAGGCCGGCGGGCGCGACTGGCATCCGTTCTACCACATGCCGGCGGGCTTTGCGAAAATGACCAAGGGCATCGGCAGCTGGGGCTGGCACAGCGTGCCGCAGAAACACATGAACAACATGGTCATCCGCTACACCCAGGCCAAGGTTCTGGGCGGCGGCTCGACCATCAATGCGCAGATCTACACGCGCGGCAATGCGCTGGACTATGACGACTGGCGGCAGATGGGCTGCGAGGGCTGGTCCTACGAGGACGTGCTGCCCTATTTCCGCAAGGCGGAAGACAACGACACCTATGACAACCGCTACCACGGCAAGGGCGGGCCGCTAGGCGTCAGCAAGCCGGCCGCCCCGCTGCCGATCTGCGAGGCCTATTTCAAAGCCGCCGGCCAGCTCGGCATCCCGACCAATCACGACATGACCGGCGAGAAGCAGGACGGTGTCGGCTACTACCAGCTGACGCAGCGCAACGTCCGCCGCTCCTCCGCCTCGGTCGCCTATCTCAATCCGGCCCGCAGCCGGCCGAACCTGACGATCAAGACCGGCGCGCAGATCCTGCGCGTGCTGGTCGAGAACGGCAAGGCTGTGGGCGTCGAGGTGGCGGGCGAGGGGACGATCCGCGCCGATGTCGAAGTCATCATGTCCTCGGGTGCCATCGGCAGCCCGCGCCTGCTCATGCTCTCCGGCATCGGCCCGGCGGATCATTTGCGCGGTCTCGGGCTTCCGGTGGTCTTCGACCAGCCGGGCGTCGGCTCGAACCTGCAGGACCATGTCGATCTCTTCGTCATTGCCGAATGCACCGGCCCGCATACCTATGACCGCTATGCCAAGCCGCATCTGTCGGTTCTTGCCGGCCTGCAATATCTGCTCCAGAAGAAGGGCCCCGTCGCCTCCAGCCTCTTCGAGACCGGCGGCTTCTGGTATGCCGACCCGGAGGCGCGCTCGCCGGATATCCAGTTCCATCTCGGTCTTGGCTCGGGCATCGAGGCGGGTGTCGCGGCGATGGAGAATGGCGGCGTGACGCTGAATTCCGCCTATCTGCGCCCGCGCTCGCGCGGCACGGTGCGGCTCGCCTCCTCAGATCCGCTCGCAGCACCCTTGATCGATCCCAATTACTGGGCCGACCCTTACGACCGCGAAATGTCCATTCGCGGGTTGAAGCTCGCGCAGGAGATCATGCGGCAGGATGCGCTGAAGCCCTATGTGAAGGCCGAGCGCCTGCCGGGGCCGGATGTGCGGACGGATGCCGACTATTTCGACTATGCCTGCCGCCACGCCAAGACCGATCACCACCCCGCCGGCACCTGCCGCATGGGCGCCGATCCCGCCGCCGTCGTCGATCCGCAACTGCGCTTCAATGGCATCGAGCGGTTGCGCGTCGTCGATGCCTCGATCATGCCGACGCTGGTCTCTTCCAACACGAATGCGCCCACGATCATGATTGCGGAAAAAGCCGCCGACATGATCCGCGCTTCTCATGGCCTCTGAGAGGAACGCTCCAATGATGATCCGCCATATCGTCCTCATCCGCTTTCGCGCCGAGGTAAGCGAAGGCCAGATCGCCGCGATGTTCGAGGAGCTGGAAGCGATCCGCACGAAGATTTCCGGCGTGCTTGCCATCACCTCCGGCCGCAGCGAAAGCCCCGAAAAGATCGAGCGCGGCTACATGCACGGCTTTGTCGTCGATTTCGACGGCTGGGATGCGCTCGAAGCCTACCAGACCCATCCCGATCACAAGGCGCTGGGCGCAAAGCTCGTCGCCCATGCCGAAGGCGGGCTCGACGGTATTCTCGTCTTCGATCTGCCCGTCAACGAATAGGAGCGCCCCATGCTGAAACTGCCGAAGGCCGATCACACGCTCGAAGCCTATTCGCTCACTGGAACGCCGCTGACGCCGCGCGCACCACGCGTGCCCTTCACCCGCACCGCCTTTGCCGCCGCCCATGTCGTCTCCGATCCCTTGCGCGAGCGCAGCCCGTGGGACACGCGGCCGGCGGTGGACTGGGAGGCAACGCTCGCCTTCCGGCAGGGGCTCTGGGATCAGGGTCTCGGCCTTGCCGAGGCGATGGATACGGCGCAGCGCGGCATGGGTGTTGACTGGCTGACGGCGAAGGAGCTGATCGAGCGGACTATGACCGCCGCCAAGGTCCATCCGCAGAAGCCGCGCGTGGCCTGCGGCGCGGGCACCGATCATGTTGCGCTGGCTGATCTCAAGGATGCTGACGCCATTCTCGCGGCTTACGAAACGCAGGCCTCGGCCATCGAAGCGGCGGGCGGGCAGCTTATCCTCATGGCCTCGCGCGCCTTCACGGCCATCGGCGCCGGGCGCGACATCTACCGCAAGGTCTATCGCCGGCTGATCGACGGAGCGGCACAGCCCGTCATTCTGCACTGGCTGGGCGACATGTTCGATCCCGCGCTTGCCGGCTATTGGGGCACGAGCGATGTCGCGGAGGCGAGCGACTTCGTGCTGAACCTGATCGCGGAGAACCCGGCCAAGGTCGATGGTATCAAGATTTCACTGCTCGATCAGGCGCATGAGGAGGCCTTCCGCGCCCGGCTGCCTTCGGGCGTGCGGCTCTATACCGGCGACGACTTCAACTATGCTGCGTTGATCGAAGGTGACGGGCAGCATTATTCGCATGCGCTGCTCGGCATTTTCGCGGCCATCGCGCCGGCGGCAAGTCAGGCCCTCGAAGCCTTGGCGCAAGGCGACCGGGAAACCTATCACAAGCTCTTCGCCCCGACCGTGCCGCTCAGCCGCGAAATCTTCCGTGCGCCGACGCGCTTCTACAAGGCCGGCATCGCGTTCCTATCCTGGCTCAACGGCACCCAGACGCACTTCATCATGCCGGCGGGGTTCCAGTCGAGCCGCGACATCACGCACTATGCAGAAGTCTTCCGGCTGGCGGATCAGGCGGGATTGCTGGCAAAGCCCGACCTTGCGGTCCACAGGATGCGAACCTTGCTTGCGCTTCACGGAATCGAATAGGGTCGCCACATGGAGCGCAGACCGACCATTGTGGACGTGGCGCGCGAGGCGGGGGTGTCGAAATCGACCGTCAGCCTCGTGTTGCAGCAAAGCCCGCTGGTGCGGGAGGAAAAGCGCGTTCTCGTCCGCGAAGCGATGGACAGGCTCGGCTATGTCTATAATCGCTCGGCGGCCAACCTGCGCTCGGCCAATGTCGGTCTCATCGGTCTTGTCATCAACGACTTGCGAAACCCGTTCTTCACCGAATTCGCGACCTCGCTGCAGATGGCGCTTTCGGCGCGGGGCTATGCGACGGTGCTGGCCAATACCGAGGAAGACCCCGCCATTCAGGCGCAGGTGGTCTCCGCCATCATCGAACACGGCGTGTCGGCGCTGATCATTTCGCCCGCCTATGGCGAGGAGGCCGCGACGTTTGACGCCATTGCGCGGGCTAATATTCCGACCATGCAGGTGCTGCGCAAGGTCGATCCGCGCGTGGAGATATTTCCGTTTGCCGCGCCCGATTATCTCTCCGGCAGCCGCCTTGCCGCCGAACATCTGGTGAAGGGTGGGGCGAAGCGGGTCGCCTTCGTCGGCGGGCTTGAGGGCCGGGCGGTGGCGCAGGAGCGCATGTCCGGCTATTTCGAGGTGATGGCGGAAGCAGGCATCGAACCCTTCGTGCTTCCGGGCCGTGCGAGCCGCGCGTTCGGTGACGAGGCGGCGGCGATCCTGACGCGGGACCATCCCGACATTGATGCGGCGATCTGTTTTTCCGACCTTGTGGCGCTGGGCCTCTTGTCCGGCTGCGCCCGCATCGGCCGCAAGGTGGGCAAGGATTTCCGCATCGTCGGCTTCGACGATATCGAGGAATGCGCGCAGGTCTATCCGCCGCTTACCTCCGTGCGCTGCGACATTGCCGGCTTTGGCAAGGATGTCGCCTCGACGGTGCTCAACTGGCTGGAGGATAGTCAGGCCCCGATCACCGAACACCGGACGCCGGTCGAACTGATCGTTCGCGAGTCCAGCGTCGGAGTGCAGCGATGACAATGGAAGCCTTTCTGCGGCAACTCTTCGACAAGGCGGTGGAGGTGGCCGACCCCATGCGCTCGCTCGCCCGCTTCCTGCCGGAGCGGCCCAACGGTCGGGTGATCGTTATCGGCGCCGGCAAGGCGAGTGCGCGAATGGCCGAGGCTGTCGAGGCTGCCTGGGGGCCGTGCGAGGGGCTGGTCATTACGCGCTATGGCTATGGTCGACCGTGCCGCGGCATCGAAATCGTCGAAGCCGCGCATCCGGTGCCGGATGAAAGCGGGCTCGCCGCGACGGCCCGCATGCTCGATCTTCTTGAGACCGCCGGCGAAGACGATTTCGTCTTGGCTCTTATTTCGGGTGGTGCCTCCGCGCTTCTGGTCGCCCCGGCTGAAGACGTGACGCTTGCCGAAAAGCAGGCGGTCAATGCGGCCCTTCTCGCCTCCGGTGCGCCCATCGACAAAATGAACACGGTGCGCAAGCATCTGAGCCGCGTGAAGGGCGGGCAACTGGCGGCAGCCGCCTATCCGGCGCGCATGTTGGCGCTTCTGATTTCCGATGTCCCGGGCGACGATCCCGCCTTTATCGGATCTGGCCCCACCGTGGGGGATGCCTCGACGCCGGATGACGCGCTGGCGATCCTGAAGCAGTGGAAGATCGAGGTTCCGGAGAGCGTGCGGGCCGCGCTTGCTGCGCCGCGCCGCGTTCTTTCTCCCGGGGACCCGCGCCTTTCGCGCGTTGAAAACGTCATCTACGCCGCCCCAAAACAGTCACTGGCAGCCGCTGCCGAACTGGCGGAGAAGGCGAGCTATGATGTGCGTCTGCTGGGCGACGCGCTGGAGGGCGAGGCACGTGATGTAGCAAGGGCGCAGGCGCAACAGGCCTTGCAGATCCGCGCCTCGCTCCGCGCCGGCGATCGCCCCGTCCTCCTGCTTTCGGGCGGGGAGTTGACGGTCACGCGGCGCGGCAACGGCGTCGGCGGGCCGAATGCGGAATTCTGCCTTGCGCTTGCCATCGCTTTGGAAGGAGCCGAGGGAGTTCACGCGCTGGCTTGTGATACAGATGGTGTCGATGGGGCGGCCGAAGTCGCGGGCGCGGTGATCGGTCCGAAAACTCTTCAAGAGGCGCGCAAGTCCGGTATTGATCCAGACGTG
The DNA here is from genome assembly GCA_900466575.1 of Hyphomicrobiales bacterium. GTDB lineage: Bacteria > Pseudomonadota > Alphaproteobacteria > Rhizobiales > Rhizobiaceae > Ensifer_A. Next base: position 352,105 of record UBMP01000020.1, read on the forward strand.
GCCCTTGAAGCCAATGACGCTCACGGCTTTTTCGCTGCCATCAATGCCCAGGTTGTGACAGGCCCGACACTCACCAATGTCAACGACTTCCGCGCCGTCGTCATCTCTTCACGACAGGAATGAGGCGCAGCGTTTGACCAAGTTCCCGTGGCTGACCTGCAGGAGCCGAACGGGTTCTTGATCGTCCGTATCAACGCGGCGGTGGTCCACAGGGAGGAGCCAGGAGCGGGTTGGGTGGTGCGCGTCGGATGCCGCAATCGTCAGGTCGAAGACGCCGATCAAACGAGCTGTCTTCGATCTGACGTCCGCGCTGGTCGACAACGCCGGGCGAGAGATCGTGCGTTCCAAAACCCCGGCTTCAGCCGAGGCGAAGTGCCTGCGCCTTGCCGTTCGAAATGCTGGCGAAAAGATTGGCGCTCATCTGATGTGCGGCAATCTCGCGTCGCAGGCTATCGACAACGGCCTCGCCCGAACCCGTCGGTATGACAAGAAGGCTCCTGACCCGCGCGTCATAGGTGAGGAAGAACATGCGGCCGCGACGGCAGCCGTCGGCATCGGTGTCGCAGGCGATATCGGACTGCTTTGCGTGGACCGCGACCGGCTTGGGCGCAATCGTGCGGGCGGCGGAGGCGAGGCCGAATGCATTGGCCTCTGTCCCGGCCGGCAGCGTGACGGCTGAGAGTGTCGAAAGAGCGATCAGAACAGACTTGAACATCTCTGCCTCGTTTCCGGATGCCTGCGGGGCATCTCTTCGTGTGATCAGGGTTTCATTGTTGTGACAACCCTAGCAAGGACAGTTTGAGTGCCGCTTAAGCCATTCTCTAAAATTTGAACGATCCTGCTGTTTCTGTTCCAAAAAAGATCAGGGCGTTCCGGAATGAAGCGAGCCGGGTGGGCCGTGCCGGGCTAAACTCAGCCCCCGAGCGGGCGTGTGGCGGGCATAAGCGGCAAGCCGTAAAAGCGGCTGATAGCGATCCAGAAGGCGCTGACCAAGATCAGCGAGACGTCGCCGTCGATGGCATAGTGCCAGCCGCTATAGATCGAGCCGTACTGAATGATCAGGGCATTGGTCCAGCCGAGCACTGCGCATCGGCGACCGAAACTGGTGAGGAACCAGGCGGACAGCGTCGCTACGGCAACATGGACGCTCGGAAACGCCGAGATGCCCGAAGCGAACATGTATTGGCCACTGCGATAGGCGTCGAGCAGGTAGTCCGAATAAATCAGGATATTGGAAATGTACGGATTGCCTTCAATGGCCGGCTTCAGATGCGTGAACTGCTGCGTGCCGGAATAAAAGTCCGTGTAGAAGATGGGGCCGACAGAGGAGAACAGTGTGGCGATCAGCGTGCCCATAACGGCATAGACGAAGAACAGGCTCCAGGCATAGCGTTGCAGCCGCGCGCCTTCCACGAAGGTGAGGGCGCCAAGAACGCCAGACAGCAACATGACCGGCCAGACGCGCGTGTAGAAGAAATCAATGACCAGGCCGACCTCAATGGGCGCTTCATGCATCACCCGCCAGGCGTTGTGGCCGTAGAAAAACCGGTCAATGCCCGCAAGATAGGGATCGGCGTAAAAGGGAACCACATCCGGGATGTTGATCTTGTAGGTCGTATAGGCGCTCAATCCCAGAATAAACATCATGAGACCGCCGGCGATGAACCGCCCCTTGCCTCGGACCCTGGTCAGCACCTGTCCCAGCGGGCGGCCCGGCGCCTTCAGGAGGCCTTCGACACAAAGCGCAAGCATGATGAATGCGAGCGAAAAGAGGAGCATTTCCGAGATAGTCGTCCGCACGATGTGCCAGAAGGCGGAGGGGTAAAGGATGCCGGCGCCAAGCGTGTACAGATTGACGCTCGTGACGAGAGGGAGCCATGATCGCTCTTTTTCGTCAGGCGTAGGCGCGCTTTTGATGCCGCTAGTAGCCTCCACCCTGAAAAAGCCGGTTGAGAGCATCTGTCATCCCGAAAAGTCTGTGTCTTCTGACATGCTATTCCTGCCTTATAATTCTTACGATTCACTGAAATCCAGTCGCCGAAAACTCGCATAAGTTGAATTTTAGCATGTTCGAAAAGAAGAGGCCGGCGCGTGTACGGCGCCGGCCTCGATCTTCACAGGCGGTAGATTGCCGCACTTATTCCGGGAAAATCCCCGTCTCGGTGGCAACGCGCCGATAGGCCGCGCCCGCCGTAAAGCCGCCGTCGATGACGAAGTCCTCGCCGGTGATGAAGCTGGAGGCGTCGGACGACAGGAAGAAGACGAGATCGGCGATCTCTTCCGGCTTGCCGGCGCGCTTGAGCGGCGTGATGCCGATCATCGGCTTGAGATGCGGGCTCGATGCATTGAGACCCGTGACGACGAGGCCGGGGCAGACGGCGTTGACGCGAATGTTCTTCGGGGCCAGCTCCATCGCAGCACTCTTGGTCAGGCCGCGAAGCCCCCATTTGCTCGCCGTATAGGCCGGGTCGTAATGGCCGGAATAACCGCTGTTGGACGAGATGTTGACGATCGCGCCGCCGCCGGTCTCTCCCATGAGCGGGCTCGCCGCCTGGATGCCGAGGAAGGAGCCGGTGAGGTTCACGCGCAGCACGCGTTCCCAGGCTTCGAGCGAGGTCGTCTCGACCAGCGTCCGGTTGATGATGCCGGCATTGTTGACCAGCACGTCGAGCCGGCCCTTCCAGGACTTCGCGAGATCGATAACGGCGGCCCAGCTGGCCGGGTCGGTCACGTCGAGGCGAATGAAGCGGGCTTGCTTGCCCTCTTTCGTCAGCTCCGCCGCCAGCGCCTCGCCTTCGTCCACGAGGACATCGGCGATGATGACGGCAGCACCCTTCGAAGCGAAGAGGCGGATTTCCGCCTCGCCCTGCCCGCGCGCGCCGCCGGTGACGATGACAAGCTTGCCTGCAAAATCGCTCATGGCTTTAGTCCCTTGCTGCAATGGTGTGTTGCTTCTGGTCGCCAAGGCCCTCGATGCCGAGCGTCATGACTTGCCCCACCTTGAGGAAGACCGGCTCGGGCTTGATGCCGAGGCCGACGCCGGGGGGCGTGCCGGTGGCGATGATGTCGCCGGGCTCCAGCGTCATGAACTGGCTGATATAGCTCACCAGATGGCGGACGCCGAAGATCATGTTGGCGGTGGTCCCGGTCTGGCGGCGCACGCCGTCGACATCGAGCCAGAGCGCAAGGTTCTGCGGGTCCGGCACCTCGTCGCGCGTGACGAGATAGGGGCCGATGGGGCCGAATGTGTCGTGGCTCTTGCCCTTCGTCCACTGGCCGCCGCGCTCCGACTGGAAGGCGCGTTCGGAGACATCGTTGACGACGCAATAGCCGGCCACATGGTCGAGCGCCTTGTCCTCGCTGACATATTTTGCCCGTGTGCCGATGACGATGCCGAGTTCGACTTCCCAGTCGGCCTTGACCGAGCCGCGCGGAATTTCGACGTCGTCATTGGGGCCGACGATGGCGCTGGTCGCCTTCATGAAGAGGATCGGCTCTTCCGGCGGTGCCTTGCCGGTTTCCTTGGCATGGTCGCTGTAGTTGAGGCCGACGCAGATGAATTTGCGCGTGCCGGCGACACAGGGACCGATCCTGCCGGGGGAAACCTCCGGCAGGGTCTTGGGGTCGATGGCGGCGATGCGCGAAAGGCCCGCATCGGAAAGGACGTCGCCGCCGAGATCGGCGACGACGCCCGACAGATCGCGGACCTTGCCGTCGTGATCGAGAAGGGCGGGCTTCTCGGCGCCCGCCGGGCCATGACGCAGGAGTTTCATCAGGCGCGCCGGAAACCGACGAGGATCGAATCGTCCACATCCGGCAGGTTGATGACGATATTGTCCGGCGTGCGCGTGGTCATCCAGACCAGCTCTTCCGTCGTTGACATGTTGACTTCGATATGCGGCCAGTAGGGCGGCACGAAGATGAAGTCGCCTTCTTCCATGTCGAGATATTCCTGCCAGTTCTCGCCGAAATAGATGCGCGCCTTGCCCTTCAGCACATAGCCGCCGGTTTCGGCTTCGCCATGGTGATGCGGATAGGAGCGGTAGCCCGGATCGTTGGAGACCTTGCCGAACCAGATTTTGGTGGCCGGCGTGTGCTGCGGGCCGACGCCCGAAATGCGAACGCAGCCGCCGGACTGTCCGGTATTGTTGTCTTCCTGGCCCTTGCGGGTGATGACGGGCATGACTTTATTGGACATGGTTTCCTCCTGGGATTTGAGTGGTTTATGCACTTCCACGGGGATGGAATGTTTTCCTCAATCCGGAACGACAGCCAGCGCCTGGATTTCGATCTTCGCGCGGTCTTCCATCAGGGCGACGACCTGAACGGCGGCCATCGGCGGGAAGTGGCGGCCGATGATCTCGCGATAGGCGGCGCCGATTTCCTTCATCCGCGACTTGTAGGCCTCACGGTCGGTGAAATACCACGTCATCTGGATCAGATGTTCCGGCTTCGCGTTAGCCTTTTCCAGAACCTTGACGATGTTGATCAGCGTCTGGCGGACCTGGTCGACGAAATCGTCGGAGTGGAACAGGCAGTTCTCGTCCCAGCCGATCTGGCCGCCGACCTGCACGATGCGGCCGCGCGCGGAAATGCCGTTGGAATAGCCGACCGGCTTTGCCCAGCCATCGGGTTGAATAATTTCATGCAGCATCTTTTTGCTCCAGATAGCGGGTGAGGCCGGCGCGGATATCGTCCGGCCAGGCGCGGGATTTGTGATCTTCGGTGGAGGTCAGAACGATGCGCTGGCGCACCGTCCAGATCATGTCCTCGCCGACACGGACATCGGTTTCGAGGTCAAGCGACGAGCGGCCGATGGCGCGGACATGGACCGAGAAGTCCAGAACGTCGCCATAAACGGCCGGCTTGATGAATTGCAGATTCATGGTCACGGTCGGCAGGCCGAGACGGCGCTCGAACATGATCTCCTTCCAGGTGATGCCGAAGGAGGCAAACATCGCCTCGTTGACATCCACCAGATAGGACAGATAGGCCGGGTGATAGGCGATCCCGGTCAGATCGCAATCGCCGAAGCGCATCGGCTTGGATATCTTGAATGGCATAAGCTCTCCCCTTCTGGATTTTGTCTCAACCCGCCAGCACTTCGCCGCCGGCGACCGCGATGGCCTGGCCGTTGATCGATTGCGCTGCGGGTCCGCAAAGCCAGGCGACCGTGTCGGCCACTTCGGTAGGATCAACCAGCCGCCCTTGCGGATTGTGTTTCGTAAACTCGGCCAAGGCGGCCTCCGCCGTCCGGCCGGTCTTGGCGATAATCGCCTCCACCGAGCGTGCGATGATCGGCGTATCGGTAAAGCCGGGGCAGACGGCATTCACCGTCACGCCGGTTCTGGCCAGTTCGAGCGCCAGCGCCCGCGTGAGCCCCACAACGCCATGCTTGGCGGCGCAATAGGCAGACACATAGGCATAGCCCGTGAGGCCTGCGGTCGAGGCAATGTTGACGATGCGCGCGCCCTTGCCGAAGGCTTTCAGGTCCGCCAGCGCTGCCTTCGTCACATTGAACACGCCCGTCAGATCGACCCCGATGACCTTTTCCCAAAGGTCGAGTTCGGTCTTTTCGAACGGCGCGGTCGGGGCCTCGCCGGCATTGTTGACGAGGATCGAGACCGGGCCGAACTTCGCCCGCGCCGCCTCGAAACCCCGCGCAATGGCTGCCGCATCGGTGACATCGACGCCCGAGACGGCAAACGTCCGCTCAAGGCCAAGCTCTTGCGCCAGTGCCTCCAGCGGCTCGGCGCGGCGGCCGGCCAGCGTCAGCAGCGCACCCTCGACCGACAGCCGCCGGGCGATGGCCGCCCCGATGCCGCTACCGGCACCGGTGACGAGAACGTGCCTGTTTTCGAGCGATCCGGCCACGTCAGCCTCACTTGGCCGGCGTTGCAGCACGGGCGAGGTTCGCCTCGTACTGATACTTGCCCGACACATACTGCTTGGGCCACGCGACATTCTTCAGGCCGATCTTGGCCGCCTCGTGCAGCGCCCAAGCCGGGTCTGCCAGATGCGGACGGGCGACAGCGCAAAGGTCGGCGCGGCCGGCCGCGATGACGGAGTTGGCATGATCGGCTTCCGAGATCGCGCCCACCGCAATGGTCGGAACATGGATCTCGTTGCGGATCTTGTCGGAGAAGGGCGTCTGGAAGAGACGGCCATAGACCGGCTGTTCTTCCTTCCACACCTGACCCGACGAGCAGTCGATGAGGTCGGCACCGGCATCCTTGAACATCTGCGCGAAAATCGCGGCATCGTCCGGCGTGTTGCCGCCCTCGAACCAGTCATGGCAGGAGAGGCGCACCGAGATCGGCTTGTCGGCCGGCCAGGCTTCGCGCACGGCGCGGAAGACTTCGAGCGGATAGCGCGCCCGGTTCTCGTGGCTGCCGCCATATTCGTCCTCGCGCCGGTTGGTCAGCGGCGACAGGAAGCTGGAGAAGAGATAACCGTGGGCGGCGTGGAATTCGAGCCAGTCGACGCCGGCCTCGACCGCACGCTTCGTGGCGGCGACGAAATCGGCTTTCACGCGGTCCATATCGGCCCGGTCCATCGCCTTCGGCACCTTGCTGTGCTTGAGGTAGGGCAGGGCGGAGGCCGAAAGCAGCGGCCAGTCGCCGCTTTCCAGTGGCTGGTCGATGCCTTCCCAGGCAACCTTCGTCGCGCCCTTGCGCCCGGCATGGCCGAGCTGCATGGCGACCTTGGCATTGGAATTGCCATGGACGAAGGCGACAAGCCGCTTCCAGCCTTCCATCTGCTCATCGTTCCAGATGCCAAGGCAGCCGGGGGTGATGCGCGCATCGGGCGACACGCAGGTCATTTCGGCGAACACGAGGCCCGCGCCGCCGAGCGCGCGGCTGCCGAGATGCACCATGTGGAAGTCGTCGAGCAGGCCGTCCTTGGCCGAATACATGGCCATGGGCGAGACGACGATGCGGTTCGGCAGCGTCACGCCACGCACCTTGTAGGGCGTGAACATCGGCGGCAGGCAGCGCTCGCCCTCCTGGACGTTCAGGCCCTGCTTGGCGGCAAACCAGCGCTCGTAGCCTTCCAGCCACGTCTTGTCGCGCAGGCGCAGGTTTTCGTGGCTGATGCGCTGCGAGCGGGTCAGCATGGAATACATGAACTGTTCCGGCTCCAGCGTGTCGGCATAACGATGGCCGACGACCTCGAACCACTCCATGGCATTGCGCGCCGCATTCTGGATGCGGGCCACGTCGACGCGGCGGATCTCTTCGTAAGTCGCGAGAACGCCGGGGATTGCATCCTTGCCGTGGCCGGCAATGTTGAACTGGTTCGCAAGCTCGATCGCATCGTCGATGGCAAGCTTGGTGCCCGAGCCGATGGCGAAATGGGCGGTATGGGCGGCGTCGCCCATCAGCACGACATGCGAATTGCCGTTGAAATGGCTCCACTTGCCGCAGATGAGGCGGCTGAAATTCAGCCAGGCCGAGCCGCGCAGGTGGCGGGCGTTCGTCATCAGCGACGAACCTTCAAGGCTTTCGGCAAAGAGGTTTTCGCAGAACTTGATCGACTCGTCCTGAGACATCTCGCCCAGCTTGTGGGCCTGATAGGCCTCTTCGGTCGTCTCGACGATGAAGGTCGAGGTCTTGTCGTCGAACTTGTAGATATGCGCCTGGAACCAGCCATGATCCGTCTTGCGGAAATCGAAGGTGAAGGCATCGTAGAGCTTGTTGGTGCCGAGCCAGATATAGCGGTTCGGACGAACCACCATGTCGGGCTGGAAGATCTCCGCATATTTGTTGCGGATCTTGGAATTGAGACCGTCCGAGGCAATGACGAGATCGGCATCCGGGAAATCGAGGTCGCTGTCGACATCCGTCTCGAACTTCAGTTCGACGCCGAGCGCTTCGCAGCGCGCCTGCAGGATATTGAGCAACTTCTTGCGGCCGATGCCGACGAAGCCATGGCCGGTGGTGCGCTGGCGGGTGCCCTTGAAGAGGAGTTCGATATCGTCCCAATGGTTGAACGAGTCTTCGATCTCGGCCGCACTCTCCGGATCCCAGACGCGCATCGACTGCATGGTCTGGTCGGAGAAGACGACACCCCAGCCGAACGTGTCATAGGGTTTGTTGCGCTCCACCACGGTAATGTCGTGGGCGGGATGAAGCTTCTTCATCAGAAGTCCGAAATAGAGGCCAGCCGGACCTCCGCCGATGCAAACGATGCGCATGTTCGCGTTCCCTTCATTCCAGAAATTATTTTAAGTTTAAAGTATCGAGAGATGCTTTAAGCGTCAAGGAAAAAATGACGCCCTGACATCCTGTCGCACCGATTTCTTCAACCCGTTGCAGCGCCTTGATTTTCGCTCAGCAAGGGACGATAGGCTCCCTGCCAGTAGACCAGCGCCGCACTTGCATCGCCGATCTGGACCGAGCGGACTCGACCGATCAGGATGGAGTGCGTTGTCCACTCGATCATGTCCTCGATCTCGCAGTCGATGGCGACCGCCGCACCCTCCAGAAGCGGCGCGCCCGTCTCGCCCTTGTGCCATGTCCCGAGGGCGTACCTTTCGGCCCCCTTCACCCCGCCCTTGCCGCTGAACCTTTCGGCAATCGCCTTCTGGTCGGGCCGGAGCGCATTGACGCCGAAATGCCGGTAGCGCGCGAAAAGCGGCCAGGAAGACGCGCTGCGATTGACGCAGACCAGCATCATCGCGGGGTCGACTGAGAGCGACACGGTGGAGGTAGCCACAAGGCCCGAGCGCTCATCGCCCGTCCCCACCGTGATCACGCTGACATTGCCTGCGAAACTGCGCATGGCTTGGCGGAAGGTGTCGCTCATGTCCTGCTCATTGAATGTCATGCTATTGTTCCTTGTTGCGGGGGGGGGGCGAGCTCCCTCTTCTCCCCTTGGGGAGAAGATGTCCGAAGGACAGATGAGGGTTTTTTGTCTCATGCAAGTCGGCGGAAAGACCCCCTCTGGCCTGCCGGCCATCTCCCCCACAAGGGGGGAGACGACTCGTGGCACCCGGAAGGCACAACGGTCACTCTCCCTCCCCCTTGTGGGGAGGGTTGGGGAGGGGTCTTTGCCCCACGCTCAGACCTGAGAGTGGGGCAAACCTGCAGCCTCAAGCAGCCTTCGCCGCTTTCGTCACAGCCCGCCGAATGCCGGCGCTTTCCAGCATCGGCAGCACGGTGTCGCGGAAGTAGGGGAACTCTTCCGCATAATCGACGAAGGAAAGCGTCGTGCCGTTGAAGCCGGCCTTGTGGAGGGCAATCAGCCCCTCCGCCACCTGTTCCGGCGTGCCGACCAGCGGGAAGCCGCCGTGTCCTGCCGCCATGCGGTCGCGGATGAGGGCGAGCAGATCGTGCGGGAAGGAATGCGCGTGGGCAAATTGCAGGCGCACGAGATTGTCGACCGCTGCCCAGTCGGCATTGTCCTGGCCGAAATGCTGCAGATAGTCCTTCGCTTCCTTTTCCGTCGGACGGCAGACGACATGGCTGAAGGTCAGCACGCCGACCTTCTTGCCGACATCGCGCGCCTGCTGCTTCAGCGCCGCGATTTCCTCGCCCGAGCGGGAGAGATCGATCGCGGGGGTGAAGAGGAAGTCCGCATTCTTGACCGCAAAGGCGCGGCCCTCGCCGGAGCCGGCAGCATTCAGGATCGGCACCTTGCGCGAGGGGCGCGGGTCGCCGAGGATGCCCTTCAGCTTGAAGAAGGCGCCGTCCCAGTCGAAGGTCTCGGTGCGCGTCCACAGCGCCTTGATGACGTCGAACCATTCCTGCGCATAGGCATAGCGCTCCTCATGGCCGGCGGGCAGGTCGAGGCCCAGCGCCTTGTATTCCGGCTCGTTCCAGCCGGCGACGATGTTGAGGCCGATGCGGCCGCGGCTGATCTGGTCGATGGTGGCGATCTGCTTGGCCACAACCGCCGGATGGTTGGCCGCCGTGTGGATCGTGGCAAACACATTGATGTTCTGGGTGCTGGCCAGCAGCCCCGCCGCCCAGGTCATGGTTTCCAGCACGCCGCCATGGAAATTGGTCTCGCCGCCATAGCCGATCCAGCGGGCGATCGGCAGCATGAAGTCGATGCCGGCATCATCGAGCAGGCGGGCGAGCTTGAGATTGTTGTCCCAGGAATTGACCCAGCGCTCGGGTACTTTGGTGACGGACATGCCGCCGGAGCAGTTGGACGCGAAGGTTCCGAGCACGAATTGGCCTTCAGCGAACATCGAGTTCTCTGTCATGGTAGTTCCCCAGAAGATTTGTTAGAATTTACGATAGAAAGTTTATTTGAAGTCTAAACTTTGTCAACGGTCGAAATTCGCAAATCGCTATTTTTCCGGGCGGGCGGAAAAGCGGTGTTTGAGCCCGCCTCGCGGTGCGGCTAGTGTCGGGGGCGAGTCGGGTTGAGGAGCGGGACATGCAGGACGAGAACAAGGAAGCCGGCAAGGCAGTCGATGGGCAAAAGGACAGCGGCCTCGACCGCCACTGGCATCTGGCGCGCACACCTGTCGAAATGGATGTCGCCGAGCTGGAATATGCGCTCATGCGCGCCTTCGAAGCCTTTGGTCGCTGGCAGACGGAATGCCTCTCGACCGTTCTCGACCTCACCGCGAGCGGCCCGGAAAACGCCATGCTCCACATCATCCGCATGAACGACCGGCCGAAGACGCTGAAGGACATCGCGCGTCTCTCCAACCGCGAGGACATTCCCAACATGCAATACAGCCTGCGCAAGCTGATCGGCGCGGGCCTCGTCGAACGCACCGGGAGCGGCCGCTCCGGCGTCACCTACACCGTGACGGAAGCCGGGCGCGACGTCACCGACCGCTACGCCGATGTGCGCGCCTCGCTACTGGTCAAGGCCGTGCAATCGGTACCGAACCTCGGCAAGCGGCTGGAGGACGCGACGGAAACGCTGGATCTGCTGACGGGGATTTACGAGCAGGTGGCCCGGACGGCCGCGACGCATAGAAGGTTGCCGCGGTGATCGAGGTGGAAGTGGCGCGCTGTCCTCTCCTCCCCATGAGAATATCAACGTTGCAGCCCACTCCCAACGGGTGTATGCGCCGATGATCCTCTGACGTCTCCCAGAAAGAACACCGCATGCTCTTGCAGCAAGGCCAAGCCCGTGATGAACGCGTTGATCTCAACCTCGCGGTGACGTTGGCAGGAACTGCAGGTGCGCTGAATGCGGCCGCATTCTATTCGGTTGGCTTCTTTTCCGCCAACATGACCGGGAATGTCTCGACGCTGTCCGACCATCTCGCCATCGGCCAGTGGCGGTCCGCCCTGTTTTATTTCAGCATCGTCTTCGCATTCATTTTCGGTGCAGGTATTTCGACGCTCCTGATCAACACCGGGCGGCGGCGTCATATCCATGGCATTTACGCCTATAGTGTCCTGACGGAAGCCATTCTTCTGGCACTGCTCGGAGGCGCCGATCTCTGGCTGCTTGAGGCCTGGCGCACGTCGGTTGTTGTGCTCGGCCTGGCATTCCTCATGGGCCTGCAGAATGCGGTGGTGACCCGGATTTCCGATGCCCGTGTCCGCACCACCCATGTGTCCGGCATGGCGACCGATATCGGGATCGAACTCGGCATCGCGCTCGATATCCTGCGCGGGCGCGATCGCGAAACGGATGCGGCACACAACCGCTCAAAGCTGCGCCTGCATCTCTATACGATTTCCGCGTTCCTGCTGGGCGGCGTTCTCGGGGTCATTGCCTATCAGGCCATCGCCGGCTGGCTGTTTATGGTCGCTGCAGGCCTCCTGTTCGTGATTTCATTGACCGGGATTTCGCGGTCGCGGCGCATCGCCGGCCGCAACGGATCATCTGATTTCGCAAGCGACTCCGCAGACTGAGACAAAAAAGGCCGCGTCGAAACGCGGCCAAGGGTTCGCCTTTGTTTGGGAGGTCTCCCTTAGGCGGCAAGACGCGTGAGATAGGCGTCTGCCTCTTCGGGAACGGCGAACCAGGGGAAAAAGTCCCGGGGGTCGTTGAAGCCGTTGGCGATGCGCTTGGCGAGGTCCGGATATGCCTGTGCCGAGCCCATGATGTTGAGAACATGCGGCGGCGGCGGCATCAGGAGCGCATTGGTCCAGCCGACAACGAACTGGGCATAGGCCCAATAGCCTTCAAAGGTCGCGACCATAAAGGCCTCGTCGAAGGCGCGGTCGCCATGGGCGAGGATCGCGTCCATATAGGCCTTGGCGCATTTCGACGCGTTGTTGGAGCCCTGGCCGGTGATCGGGTCGTTGAGGCAGACGGCATCCGCCATGCCGAGCACGATGGCGCCGGAAGGCAGGCGACCGACGGGTTTGCGCACCGTGGGCGGGAAGGCGCCGGCGAGAATGCCGTTATCGTCGGTGAGTTCGATGTCCTTGCAGCGCTCGGCTTCCCAGGGCGTGAAGGTTTCCAGCACCCACTTGGACTTCGCCAGATGTTCTTCCGGCGACTTGACGTCCTTCCAGCAGTCCATCGGGCCGCCGGGAATGCCTTCGAACACCATGATGTCGCAGGGGCCGGTCGTCGTCAGCGCCGGGAAGGTGAAATATTCGCCGACGGTCGGGATGAGATTGAAATTGACGGCCGAATGGTCGGGGCGCTTTTCCATGCCCTTGACATAGGTGAGCGCCAGCGCACGCTGCGGCTTGTCGAAGGGCGAGCGGGAGGCGTCGCGCTCGAACATCTTGGCGATGTCACCCTTGCCGGCGGCGACGATCACCAGATCGCTCTGCTTGGCATAGGTTTCGAGGTCTTCAATGGTGGCGTCATGGATGACCATCTCGCCACCCTGACGGGTGAATTCCTTCATCCAGTGCGGGATCTTGACGCGCTGGTCGACGCTCTGGGCGCTCTTGTCGAGCTTGCCGTTCCAGTCGATGGCCTTGGCGCCATTGCCTTCCGGAGACGGCACGGTGAAGCTGATCGAGTCCACCGTCGGGCATTCGGCTTCCCAGAAGTTGATGCCGAGATCGCGCTCGTTCTGCAGCGCGTTATCGAACATGCATTGGCTGGACATGACCTTGCCCTTGGCAATGTCTTCGCCCGTGCGGTTCTGCACGATGCGCACTTCGTGACCGGCTTTCAGAAGGCCGATGCCGAGCTGAAGGCCCGACTGGCCGCCGCCGACGATGGTGAAATGTCTGGATTTCGTCATGTCATTCCCCTTTGCTTTGCGTTTCTTTGAGAGGTGAGGTTCAGTCCATCAGGCGCGGGATGGCCGGGACGTTGGTTTCCGGACCCATGGCCGTGTAGCCGCCGTCGACGCGGACATCCGTGCCGGTGATGAAGCTGGCATTGTCGGAGAGCAGGAAGGCGATGGCCTCGCCCACTTCGCTCGGGCTGCCGGTGCGGCCGAGCAGGTGGAAGTCCTTTGCCACCGCATCCGCCTTGGCGCGCGTGTCATGCGTCAGTTCCTGCATGATGTTCGACCAGGTCCAGCCCGGCGACACGGCGTTGACGCGGATGCCTTCAGGGGCGAGATCCATCGCCTGGTTGCGCGTCAGCTGCAGGATCGCGGCCTTGGAAACCGGATAAACCCAGCGGCCGGTCTGCGCCACGCGGGCCGAGATCGAGCCGAAATTGACAATCGCGCCCTTGTTGGCGGCCAGATGCTTGCGCGCCGCCTGCATCAGCATGACCGAGCCGACGATGTTGACGTCGAGCGCCTTCAGCCAGTCGGTGCGCGTCGTGTCCGCGCCATTGTCGAGATAGGTGCAGGCGACGTTGACGAGGAAATCGAGCCGGCCAGTCTTTTCGACCGTGGCCTTCACCAACGCCTCGATCTCGGCGTCATTGGTGATGTCGGTGGCGATGAAATGCGTGTTGCCGCCAACATTGGCCGCAGCCTTCTCGCCCGCGTCCTTGTTGATATCGGCGATCACGACCGTCACGCCGTAGTTTTTCAGAACTTCGGCGATGCCCTGTCCGATCAGCGTCGCGCCGCCGGAAATGATCGCAGTTTTCCCGTTCAGTCCATTCATGATGGCTTCCCCTTGTCGTTCTAACGATGACTTCTATGATGTGGCTCAGGCCGCAGCAGAGGCCGAGGCCGCTGCGAGGCGGGCCGTCAGGAACGCCCCGTCGCCATAGATCAGCGGCGGCGTTTCGCCGTCGGCGCAGCGGGTCGAGACGACCTCGCCGATGAGGATCATATGCGTGCCGAATTCGTGGATTTCGGCGAGCTTGCAATCGAAGGACACGGAGGCGTCGGCCAGGACCGGCGCGCCGGTGCCATCGTCGATCCACTCACCAACCGCGAAGCGGTCTTCGCGGGCATGGCCGGTGCGCCCCGCAAACGTCTCGGCGACGGGGCGCTGGTCCTCGGCCAGAACGTTGACGGCAAAGACGCCGCGATGTTCGACGACGGCGGCAATGGAGGTCGAGCGATTGACGCAGGCAATGAGCGACGGCGGCTCGGTCGAGAGCGAACAGACGGCAGTCGCCGTAATCCCGCAACGACGGCCTTCGGCATCGAGCGAGGTGATGATGGTGACACCGCCTGCAAGACGGCGCATTCCGGCACGGAAGAGATCGCTACCCATTGTCATGTTCCCGTTTTTAAAGCGCCGAAGCGCTAGCGAATGGATTTTCCATTCATTTTATGTTTAAACTAATCATGAACCGGATTTGACAATCGGCAATCCACTTTGCGCAGGCGCTTGTCCAGATCCGGCAGATATGGTTTGATTTCGGCTCGTCACGGGGAAACCGCCGATGTTCGATGCGCATGAGAAGCCTCTTCAGCATCACGGTCTGGTGGACACCCGCGCCGTCGATGAGGCGCGCGATGCCATCGGCCGCATCTTCTGCCCCCACTTTCTCGATGTCCGCGACCGCTCAGGCGTAGGCTTTCATGCCGTCCACAATGCGGTGGAGCAGCCCGGCTATTCGGTGAATTTCGTCGCCTACGGCGCGGAAGTGGAGATCGACCCCGGAGAACTCTCCGATTTCTTCCTCCTGCAATTGCCCGTCCATGGCGCGGCACATGTCCGCAGCGGCACCGCGACCGTCGATGTCGCCGCAGGCCAACGCGCCTCGATCCTCTCGCCGACGCTCGCCTCGCGCATGGTCTGGAAGCAGGATTGCGAGAAGCTGATCGTGCTGATGCGCCGGCGCATGGTGGAGGATTTCTTTGAGACGATGACGCATCGCCCCCGCGGGGCAATAGAGTTTACGCCCGCAATCGACCTCACCGCCCCCGTTGGCCGCAGCCTCATGGCGCATGCGCGCATGATGGTCGAGGCGGCCGAAGGCGGGTCCGGTCTGCCGGACGCCTACCGCGCCATGCTGCGCGACGGGCTGATCTCGCTGCTGCTCAACGGCCTCGGCAACAACGTCTCCGCCGCCCTCAACCTGCCAGCAGCTGACGCCGGCTCCGCCGCCGTGCGCAAGGCCGAAGAATTCATCCGCGCCCGCGCGGCCGAAAACATCTCCATGGCCGACATCGCCAACGCCGCCGGCATCCCGCTCCGCACGCTGCAGGATGCCTACCGCAAGGCACTCGGCCGCACCCTCCTCGACGGCGTGCAACAGGCGCGGCTGGAGAGCCTGCGCAATGCGCTCCTCAAGCCCACGCCGTCGCTGAATGTGGCGGATGCAGTTTTGGCATCCGGCTTTGGGCATCTGGGGCGGGCGGCGGCAGCCTATCGCGAGGTCTATGGAGAGAGCCCCTCGGAGACGCTGCGGCGGGTGCGGGGGCGGTAGCCTCCTTCTTATTCGGCATCGTCGAAATAGGCGTCGATATCGCGATGCCCTTCCAGAATATTGACGACCTCAAACCTGTCCCCGACATAACGGAAAAAGATCACATAGCCCCGGAAGGCTAAGCTGCGGACGTCCTCGCGCAGTTCCGGGCGCGGACGTCCCATATGACCGGGCAGTCCGGCGAGATGGCAGCATTTCTGCCGGAGCGCGGCGACGAAATCCTGTCCCACGGCCAGCGAGCCGCTCTGCGTGGTGATGTAACGAAGGATATGGACGAGGTCTTTCTTGGCGCTGTCGAGATAGCTGAGGCGCGCCACATCAGAAACCCTTGGCGCTCAGCGCCTTGGCCTCTTCCGCCAGCGCTGCGTCGAGCGCCTCGTCGTCATTGTCGCCACCGGCAACGATGGAGGCATTGAGATGATCGCGCAGTGCGTTCAGCCGTGCCTCACGCTCCTCGACCAGCCGAAGCCCCTCGCGCACGACTTCGCTCGCGGAGCCGTAACGTCCTTCGCGCACGGTCTGCTCTACAAATTTTTCCCAGCGTTCGCCCAGTGAAACATTCATGATGGGTTTCTCCTTCGACGATACGATTGTATGCCGATAACAGAAACCGCGCAATAAATGCTATTTTTTGGCTCAAACCCCCGGCTTCTCCGGATTCCACAGCAGCACCGCACTCGTCGGCTCATAAGCCATGCCCTTCGGATAGCTGATCGCCTCGAATTGCAGGCCCCAGGGAGCCTGGAAATAGAGGATGGACTGGCCGGCAATCGGGCCGTCCTCGATGGGAAGGGGCCCGAGGCGCGTTTCCACGCCCATGTCGTCGAGATAGGCCTTCGCCGCCGCGATGTCGCGTACGTAGAAGGCGATGTGGAAGGCGCCGATGTCGCTGTTTTTCTGTTTGAGATCCCGCTGGTCGGGGGCCGTGTACTCGAAGAGTTCGAGGTTCGAGCCGTTGCCGCAGCGGATCATGGCGACGCGCTCGATGCGGGCGCGGGGATGGACGCCCAGCGCGTCCGTCATGAAGCTGCCTTCCGGATCGCCGATGGGGCCGAAGGTGAGAACATGGGTGCAGCCCAGCACGCGGTCGAAGAAGTCGATCGCCTCATCGAGGTTCGGCACGGTGAGGCCCGTGTGGTCGTGGCCGACGAGGCCGGGCAGGCCCTTTTGCGGTTGAGCGGTCATGGCAATCCTCCGGTCAGGCGGCGGTTTCAAGTGTCGGGGCGGGCCGCGTCAGCCAGCCGTCGTCGATTTCGGGCAGCGGAATGGCGTCGAGCAGCAGGCGCGTATAGGGCGATTGCGGGGCGTCGAACACGGTTTCGCAAGGCCCCTCCTCCACCATCTCGCCGAAGCGCATCACGGTGACGCGGTCGCAGACGGCGCGGATGACGGAGAGGTCGTGGCTAATGAAGGCCATGGAGAGACCCATTTCCTGCGACAGCGCCTTCAGCAGGTTCAGCACCTGCGCCTGCGTCGAGACATCGAGACCGGAAACGATCTCGTCGGCGAGCACGAAATCTGGCTTCATCAGCACGGCGCGCGCAATCCCGATGCGCTGGCGCTGGCCGCCGGAGAGTTCGTGCGGCGCGCGCTCCAGCGTGACCGGCGGCAGCGACACGCGGTCGAGGATGGCGCGTACCTGCCGCTCGGCATCGCGCCGGTCGGTGGCAAGCCCGTGCAGGAAGAGCGGTTCGGTGAGGATCTGGCGGATCGAGTGGCGCGGGTTGAGCGAGGCCATCGGGTCCTGGAAGATCATCTGCATGCGCCGGCGCAAGGGGCGCATGGCCTCGGGCGAAAGGTTCGTGATGTCCTGCTCGTCGAACCGGATCGTGCCGCCGGAAACGGGCACGAGCTTCAGCAGCGCCCGACCGAGCGTCGTCTTGCCCGAGCCGGATTCGCCGACAATGCCCACCGTCTCGCCGCGCCGGATCGCAAGATCGACGCCATGCAGCACGCGCACGCCCGGCCGGCCATGGCCGAAGAGACCCTTGCTCATGCCATAGGTGACTTCGACGCCCTTCGCCTCAAAGAGAAGATCGCTCATCTCACACTCTCCTCTCGGCAATGCCGATCTCGGCGCGCAATTGCCGGAACACGGCTTCCGGCACGGGCTCCAGCCCGGCATTCGGCCGGTCATAGCGCGGGCCGGCGGCAATCAGCGCGCTGGTATAGATGTGTTTGGGCGCGGTCAGCATGTCGGCCGTCGCGCCGTCCTCAATCACCTTGCCGGCATAAAGCAGCGTCACGCGGTCGCAGATCTTGGCGACCACGCCGAGATCGTGGGTGACGAAGATCACCGCCGTGCCATGCGCTTCCTGCATGCGGCGGATGAGGCGCAGGATTTCCTTCTGCACTGTCACATCCAGCGCCGTCGTCGGCTCGTCGGCCACGACCAGCTTCGGGTTCAGCGCGAAGGCCGAGGCGATGAGAATGCGCTGGCGCATGCCGCCGGAGAGTTCGTGCGGATAGGCGTTCAGAACCCGTTCCGGATTGCGGATCTGCACCTCGTCGAGAAGCTGTAGCGCGCGTTCGTGTGCCTGCGCCTTGCTCATGCCGAGCTTGAGGCGAAGGCCGTCCGTCAGCTGCGCCTCGATGCGCCGCGCCGGGTTCAGCGCCGTCTGCGGGTCCTGCGGGATCAGGGTGATGTCGCGGCCCATGATGTCGGAGAGCTCGCGGCGCGGCATGGCGAGCAGATCGCGCCCCTCGAAGCGGATGAAGCCGCCGGTGACTTTCACGGTCGAGGGCAGGATGCCCAGGAGTGCCTTCGCGATGGTCGATTTGCCGGCGCCGGATTCCCCGACGAGACCGCGCACCTCGCCCTTTTCGAGCGTCAGGGACACGTCGCGCAGCACGGGCGCGCCGCCGTCGCGGGTGGAAATGGCGCTGAGGCCTTCGATAGCAACAAGTGGTTGGGTCATCGGCGCATCACCGGGTCGAGCGCCTTGCGCAGACCGTTGCCCAACTGGTTGAAGGCGAGAACGGTGGCGAAGAGCGCAATGAGAGGAAAGACGAAAACCCACCATCCCTGATGGATCATCTGGCGGCCTTGCGCGATCATGCCGCCCCAGGTCGGGATATCCGAGGAGAGCGAGAGACCGACAAAGGACAGGATCGCCTCGACAATGACGGCGATGCCCATTTCCAGGCTGACAAGGGCGATGAGCACGGGCGCGACATTCGGCAGGATCTCGCGCCAGAGAATATGGCTGCGGGAAAAGCCGATCGTTTCGGCCGCCATCACATAATCAAGCTGCGCCTGCGCCATCGTCTCGGCGCGGACCACGCGACAGAAGCGCGTCCAGTCGATGATGACGATGGCCGCGATGACCGAATGGAGCCCGGAGCCCAGCACGGCCACGAGCAGCACCGAAAGCAGAACCGGCGGAAAGGCCATCCAGATATCGACGAGGCGGGAAATGATCCGGTCTGCCCAGCCGCCATACCAGCCGGCGGCGAGACCCATTAGCGTGCCGATGATGGCGGAAAGGCTTGCGGCGACAAAGGCGACGGTGAGTGCAATGCGCGAACCGTAGAGCACGCGCGAGAGCACGTCGCGGCCGAGATCGTCGGTGCCGAGGTAATAGCCGGGTTCGGCACCGGCGGAGGTGGCGGGGGGCATGTTACCGAGCATCAGGTCCTGCTCCAGCGGGTCCTTCGGCGCGATGTAAGGCGCGAAGATCGCGATCAGCAGGAGGAGGAGAAGGAAGCCGCCGGCGATCACCACCCGCGGTTCACGCAAAAGCGGTTTGATGGTTTTCATCGGCAGGCTCCGGAGGGGGACGGGGGCGTCCGTGGTGGTCGTGACGATCTCAGCCATGGACGGCACCGCGGGGGTTCAGCCAGCCGGCGATGAGATCGACGAGAATGTTCACGAGAATGAAGATCGCGCCGAAGGTCAGCACGATGCCCTGGATCAGCGGCAGGTCGCGGTTGATCACCGCGTCGATCGCCATATTGCCAAGGCCGGGATAGGAGAAGATGCGCTCCACGATGACCGTGCCGCCGATCATGAAGGTGAATTGCACGCCCGTCAGCGTCAGCGTCGGGCCCACCGCATTGCGCAGCGCCTCCTGCAAGACGAGGCGCAGCGGCGACATGCCCTTCAGCCGGGCGAGCAGCACGTAATCCTGCACCATGGCTTCGGCGAGCGCTTCCTTCAGGGTCCTGACGACAATGGCGGCGAGCGGCAGGCCGAGCGCCAGCATGGGCATGACCATATGGGCGATGAGATCGCCGAAGGCGGAGAAGTTGAGGGTGACCAGGCTTTCGATCAGGTAGAAATCCGTGTGGAAGTATGTCGAAAGCGTCGGATCGATACGGCCCGACAGCGGAAACACCGGCCAGAACACGCCCAGCAGCAGGACCAGCGCCAGCGCCCAGACGAAATCGGGCACGGCCAGAAACAGGCCGTTGATGAAATCCAGCGCCGGGTCGAGCGCGGTGCGGCGGGCGAGTGTCCCGAGCGTCGCAATCACGCCCCCGGCGACCACGCCGAAGACGAGGGCGGCGAAGGCCAGCTCCAGCGTCGCAGGCAGGCGCTCGCCGATCAGCTCCATGACATCGCGGCGCTGCGAGATCGAGGTGCCGAAATTGCCCTTCAGCACATCCATGAACCAGATGCCGAATTGCTGCGGCAGGCCGAGATCGAGGCCGTAATGGGCGCGTAGCGCCGCAATATCGGCGGGTGTGGCGCTCGGCGAAATCATCATGGCGATCGGATCGCCCGGCACGATGCGCAGCAGACAGAAAACGATGACGGCCACGCCCAAAAGCGTCAGCACCGCCATGAAAAGACGATTGAGAAGATCGGAAGCGGTCATGATGAAACCTTCCTGTTGCCGTCAGCGCCGGGGGTGGCAGGGCGCACGGGTCTGCGAACAGGGGCAAGCAGCGCCGCGCCAAAGGGCACGACGCTGCTTTCTTTATGTCAGGCCTTGGAGACCAGCGTCGGCTGAAGCGCGCTCGAAACGTTCGGCGTGACCTTGAGCGTCGACTTGAAGACGATGGGCTGCACATATTGCAACAGCGGGATCACATAGCCCTGCTCAGCAATATATTTGTCGGCGGCCTTCCAGCCGGCAATGCGCTTGGCCTCGTCCTTTTCGCCCCAAAGCGGGCCGATCAGCGCGTCTACGTCGTCGGTCTTCCAGCCGGAATGCGGCGACTTGGAGAACATGGCGAAGCCCGTCGAGGTCGTCGGATCGCCGATCGC
Source organism: Hyphomicrobiales bacterium (assembly GCA_900466575.1). Taxonomy (GTDB): domain Bacteria; phylum Pseudomonadota; class Alphaproteobacteria; order Rhizobiales; family Rhizobiaceae; genus Ensifer_A. Next base: position 372,998 of record UBMP01000020.1, read on the forward strand.
GTTGCCCCAGTTGTAGAAGGCGGCGGGCGCGAGCTTGTGGCCGGCACGGAGCTCAAAGTGCTTGGCGATTTCGTAGACTTCGATTTCGGCGTCGATCCCGACCTTGCGCCACATGCCGACAATGGCCTGGATCATTTCATAATCCTTGGGCTTCAGGCCGCGCGTGGTCTGGATCTTGAACTTGACCGGCTTGTCCTTGGAATAGCCCGAGGCTTTCAGCAGCGCCACGGCCTTGTCCGGATCGTAAGTCACCTTGATCGACGGATCGAAGGCGGCATATTCCGGGGCTTCCAGCGTGTCGATCGGCACACCATAGCCGCGCAGCAGCTTCTTGATGATGCCGGCCTTGTCGATGGCGTGATGGGCGGCGAGGCGCACATTCTTGTCCAGCATCGGATCGACATTGGTGATGAAGATCATGCCGATATCAGAGATCGGCGAGGAAACGCCGGCATAGCCCTTCTTGGCCTTGAGACGGTCGAACTCTTCATAGGGAATTTCGAGCGTGACGTCGGACGAGCCGGACTCGATTTCGGCAACGCGGCTGGTCGGGTCGGTCACGAACTTGAAGATGACCGTGTCGAAGGCCGGCTTGGCGCCCCAATAGTTCGGGTTGGCCTTGAGACGCAGGAAGGAATTGCCTTCGTAGGCGTCGAACATGTAGGGCCCCGTGCCGATCGGCTTCTTTTCGAAACCTTCCGCGCCGACCTTTTCATAATAGGCCTTGGGCAGAACGTAGCCGGTGAGGAAGGCCATCCACTTGAAGATGGTCGGATCGAAGTTGATGACGTCGGCATTGATGCGCTTGCCATCGACCTTGAAGTTGCCGATGCTCGCCCAGACGCTCGCCACCGGGTTGCCGGTTTCGGGCTTGCCGGCGCGGGTCAGTGACCAGACGACATCTTCCGGCGTCAGGTCCGAGCCGTCATGCCACTTCACGCCTTCGCGCACATCCATCCAGACCTTGGTCTTGTCATCGTTCCAGCCCCAGGCCGTCAGCAGGCCGGGCTCGAAGGACAGATCCGGCTTCTGGCCGATATATTGATCATAGATGGAGCGATAGATCGCTTGGATCGCCGGGTTCACGCCGGAGAGGCCGACCGTGCCGTCGAAGGACGGCAGGTTCGAGTTGAAGGCAATCGTCAGGGTGTTCGTTTCTGCGGCCTGAACCGGGATCCGGCCGGCGAGAATGCCGGTCAGAACGGTAGCCGCACCCAATCCCAGTACGCCACGACGTGTGATGTCAGTCATTTTGGACTCCTAAGTTCCCCTTGAACGGAATTCCGGTGGTTTCCGGATTTTGTGATTGTTTGAAACTTAAAATGAAAATCTGGATTTTGACAAGGGTCGTTTCGGTAGTTTCGCAAAAATAATATGAAATGGAATATTTCCCTGCCGCCGCATATAAAGGCAATCACGCGCGCAAGGGCCGGAGATTTATGCAATTGACACAATCCAGGAGATGAAATATGCATTTGCATATAACTTGCCAACAAGATGGGGAACGTCATGGCAGAGAGATCATTTGCGCGTGAAGTCGAAGACCTGAAGCTGGGTGAGGGCGATGTTTTCAGAGGCGAAGGCATCCTCGCCATCACCAAGGCGCTCTTACAATCGGGCGTCTCTTACGTTGGCGGCTATCAGGGCTCGCCGATCTCGCATCTCATGGACGTGCTGGCGGACGCCAAGGACGTGATGGAAGAGCTGGGCGTTCATTTCGAAACGTCAGCCTCCGAAGCGGCCGCCGCCGCCATGCTGTCGGCCTCAGTCATGTATCCGGTGCGCGGCGCCGTCACCTGGAAGTCCACGGCCGGCACGAATGTCGCCTCGGACGCACTTTCCAACCTCTCCTCCGGTGGCGTTACCGGCGGCGCGCTGATCATCATCGGCGAGGATTTCGGTGAAGGCTCCTCGATCATGCAGGAGCGCAGCCATGCATTTGCGATGAAGTCGCAGATGTGGCTGATGACGCCCCGCCCCAACCTGCCCTCCATCGTCGAAGCAGTCGAAAAGGGCTTCGAACTGTCGGAAGCCTCCAACACGCCGGTCATGCTGCAGGTCGGCATCCGCTCCTGCCACGTCCACGGCCATTTCGTCGCCAAGGACAACAAGCGCCCCGACTATACGCTGAAGGAAGCGCTGGAAAATCCGCGGCGTGACCTCAGCCGCATCGTTCTGCCCCCGGCCTCCTTCGCGCATGAGAAGGAAAAGCTCGAAAAGCGCTGGCCCGCCGCCGTCGAGTTCATCAAGGCCAACAAGCTCAATGAGCATTTCGGCCCGGCTGAAGGCGAGATCGGCATCGTCCTGCAGGGTGGCGTCTATAATGGCGCGATGCGCGCGCTCCAGCATCTGGGCTTGGCGGACGTCTACGGCAATTGCCGCGTGCCGCTCTATGTCATGAACGTCTCCTACCCGATGGTGGATGACGAACTGATCGCCTTCGCGGCCGGCAAGAAGGCCATCCTCATGGTCGAGGAAGGCGCACCGGAATATATCGAGCACACGCTGCACACGCTGTTCCGCCGCAAGGACATCCAGACCAAGGTGTCGGGCAAGGACGTCCTGCCGCTCGGCGGCGAATATACGACGCCGGTTCTCATCAAGGGTCTCGGCGCCTTCATCGAGGCCAATGCGCCGGGCCTGCTCGGCAACCGCCCGCCGGTGCCGAACCCCGATCCGATCCTCACCGATCCCAAGGTCAAGGCGCTTGCAGAGGTCGTGCCGCCGCGCCCCGCCGGCTTCTGCACCGGCTGTCCGGAGCGCCCGATCTTCGCGGCGATGAAGCTGGTGGAGAAGGAACTCGGGGAACATCACGTCTCGGCCGATATCGGCTGTCACCTCTTCTCCATCCTGCCTCCCTTCAATCTCGGCGGCACGACGATGGGTTACGGCCTTGGGCCTGCCTCGGCCTCCGCCTTCAATGTCGAGGCGGACAAGCGCTCCATCTCGGTCATGGGCGATGGCGGCTTCTGGCATAACGGTCTTGCCACCTCTGTCGGCAATGCCGTCTTCAACAAGCAGGATGGCGTCATCCTCGTGGTCGACAACTATTATTCGGCAGCCACGGGCGGCCAGGACGTCATGTCGTCCCGCGCGCTCAACCCGCGCCGCAAGACGAACAATTCCATCGTCAATGCGGTGAAGGGCATCGGCGCCACCTGGGTCCGCCAGATCGACCGCACTTATGATGTCGCCAAGATGCGCGACACGCTGAAGGAAGCGCTGACGACGAAGGAACCGGGTCCGAAGATCATCGTCGCCTCGTCCGAATGCATGCTCAACAAGCAGCGCCGCGTGAAGCCGCAATTCGCCAAGGCCGTCAAGGACGGCAAGCGCATGGTCAAGGAGCGCTTCGGCGTCGACGAGGATGTCTGCACGGGCGATCACGCCTGCATCCGCCTCTCCGGCTGTCCGTCGCTGTCGGTCAAGCACACGGATGATCCGCTGAAGGACGATCCGGTCGCAGCCATCGACAATTCCTGCGTCGGCTGCGGCAACTGCGGCGAGGTCTCGGAAGCAGCCGTGCTCTGCCCGTCCTTCTACCGTGCCGATGTCATCCACAATCCCACAGGCTGGGACCGCTTCGCGCATCGTGTGCGCAAGGCCGTCATCGGCTGGCTCCAGTCGCGCCGCGCCTCCGGCCGCGTCGTCTTCGCAGATTGAGAGGGGTAAGAACCATGAACGTTCACGTTGATAATGCCTTCGCCGCTCTCTCCCACGACAAGCCGCTCACGCTCGCCATCCTCGCCATGGGCGGCCAGGGCGGCGGGGTTCTCGCCGACTGGATCGTCGATCTCGCTGAATCCGAAGGCTGGGTCGCGCAGACCAGTTCCGTGCCGGGCGTTGCCCAGCGCACCGGCGCGACGATCTATTATCTCGAACTCATCAAGGCCCGCGACGGCGCGCATCCGGTTCTGGCGCTGATGCCGACGCCCGGCGATGTCGATGTCGTGCTCGCCGCCGAGCTGATGGAAGCCGGCCGCTCGGTGCTGCGCGGTCTCGTCACGCCAGACAAGACGATGCTCATCGCCTCCACCCACCGCTCCTTCGCGGTCGGCGAAAAGGAAAAGCCCGGCGACGGCATCGGCAACCCGACCATCGTGGTCGATGCCACCGATTTTGCCGCGAAGAAGACCATCGCCTTCGACATGGATACGCTGGCGACGAAGAACGGCAGCGTCATTTCCGCCTCCATGTTCGGTTCGCTCGCGGCCTCCGGCGCGCTGCCCTTCTCCAAGGAAGCCTTCGAGGCGACGGTGCGCAAGGGCGGCAAGGGCGTGGAAGCCAGCCTTCGCGCCTTCAACGCGGCCTATGACCGTGTGCTGCGCGGCGGCAATGACAAGGTTTCCGCCACGCCGACCAAGACCTTCTCCGAAATCCCGGCATCCGCCGGCCACCCGGTGCTGGACAAGCTGCTTACCCGCATCCGCAAGGAATTCCCGGTCGGCATCCAGCCGATGCTTTATGCCGGCGTGAAGAAGCTCACCGACTTCCAGGACCCGGCTTATGCCGACGAATATCTGAGCGAAGTCGGCAAGCTTCATGCCGCCGACAAGGCAAACGGCGGGGAGGAAAAGGATTTCGCCTTCACCGCACAGGCCGCCAAATATGTCGCCATCGCCATGGCCTATGACGACGTGATCCGCGTTGCCGATCTAAAGACGCGCGGCACCCGCTTCGACCGCGTGAAGAAGGAAGTCGGCGTCAAGGCCGACCAGATTCTCTACACGACCGAATACATGCATCCGCGCATGGAAGAGGTCTGCGGCACGCTGCCGAAGGGCATCGGAAGTTTCATCGAGAACCGTCCTGCCTTGTTCAACTGGCTGAACCGCCGCATCGACAAGGGCCGCCGCGTCAAGACCGGCACGCTCTTCTGGTTCACCGGCCTCTATTTCATCGCGTCGCTCCGCCGCTTCCGCCGCGGCAGTCTCCGCCATTCCATCGAAACAGCGCATCGCAACAGCTGGATCAGGACCGCGCTCAACGTCCTGCCGCAGAACTATGACCTCGCCGTCGAGGTTCTGGGCAATCGCCGTCTGGTCAAGGGCTATTCGGACACTCATGTCCGCGGCCTCTCCAAGTTCGACCGCGTCATGTCGGCCCTGCCGATGCTGACGGGTCGCGAGGATGGCGCGGCGTGGATGCGCCGTTTGCGTCAAGCCGCGCTCCTGGACGAGGGCGGAATTGCGCTCGATGGTGCGTTGAAGACGGTCGCGACGCTCTGAGGCAATTGATCGGGGCGCGATTCAAGACGGCCTTTTCCGCCGCTCTTTTTCCGCGCCCCAGAAAACAAGACGGGCATCCGGGGCTTCTTTTACAACGCTGATGTCCATATGGTCCCGAAGCTCCCTGCGAAATCGCGAAGCGTTACGGGCTCCCCAGACACCGATAAAGCACTCACCCGTGTTTTCATTTCTGAAAACAGCCGCGGCACCAAAGGCTGAAGACAATCCGCCTTCACCGACGACTCCACCGCTCCCATACACTGACATCACCGGTTCAAGCGGCGCAACGCTGACCACGGTATCGCCAGAAGGCGCGAAGCCTTCGCTTCGGAAAAGAAAAACAGGATACGGAGAGTTTTCCATTCCAGGAGCATAGTTTTCCGACGACCATCCGCAAGCTCATTCTGGAACGTCGTCAAAAGCGCTCACCCCGCCTGCGCCACCCCCGCAAACTCCCCCGCCGGCTTCGGCTTGCTGAACAGATAGCCCTGCGCCTTGTCGACACCGAGATCGCGCAGCGCCTGTTCCTCCTCCAGCGTTTCGACACCCTCGGCGACGAGGACCGTGCCGGTGCGGCGGCCGTATTCTGTCAGCGCGCTGACCATGGCGATGCGCAAGGGATCGGTGTCGATGCCGCGTGTGAGGCTGATGTCAAACTTGATGATGTCCGGTTCCAGCTTCAGCACATGCTGCAGGCTCGCATAGCCCGCCCCGGCGTCATCAATGGCTATCTTTACCCCCGCGTCGCGCAGAGTCTTCAGCGCCGCCTTGACGTCCTCGTAATTGTCGATCGGCGCATGTTCGGTAATCTCGACTACGAGCGACGCCGGATTGCGCAGCGAAAGTAACGACTTCAGATTGCTCCCCAGGATCGTCCTTGGCGAGAGGTTGATGTTGATCGACAGCCCATCGGCCAGACTGCGGCTCTCGGCGATCGCGCGGCTCGCGGCGAGCATTTCGAGCCGTCCGGAAATGCCGCCCGCTTCTGCATCGGCGAACCACTTGTCGGGGCTGCGTAGCGGTTCGGTCGCAAAACGCGACAGCGCCTCGTATCCGGTGACTGTGCGCGTGGCCAGACTCACGATCGGCTGGAACACGATTGCCGGGTCGCCGGCTGAGAGTGCACTCTCGACCAGCTTTCGCTTGCGTCGGCGCTTCTGGTGCGCGCTGAAATCGGCCGCCAGCATATTGGCCATGAGGTCGGCCAGCTGGTGCATGAGCGTGAGGTCGCCGGCGCCCAGCCGTGGCCTTGGCGTGAAGCTGAAGCAGCATAAGGTTCCGTAGACCTGACCGTCACCGAACCGGACAGGCACGCTCAGATGTGCACCGATTGGAATATCACGGGTTTCGGGAATCTCCGCCGTCAGCGGAACCGCGGCGGTGTCCGGGATGAGTTCCGGTAGCGCGCGATCGACGATCTTCTGGCAGTAGCCGGTCCCGAGCGGATGAACATCGCCCGCGCGGATCGGGGGATTCTCCGGCCTCGCCGAAACGCCGCGAAACACGCGGGCCGTTTCGGCGAATTCCGCCAGAAACGCTACGTCCATCCCCATGTGGGATCGGATCATGTTGAGGATCAGGTCGACATTGGCAGCAATCGGCGCGGACAAGGGCGTCGGAGATACGCCCGAATCATGGAAATTGTTCAAATCCCGCCCCGCCTCTGTGACGCCCTCGCAGCGCCATAGAAAATACAGCCGAAAGCTGATTCATTCAATATTTCTTTGCCCTAAAGGACACAACTTTCGGTGTATATCAGGAGAGGCAGCTTCAGCCGTAGCGTCGCATCTGCTGCGGCTGCTGCGCCTGCCGATGCAGTTCGAATTTTGCCACGCGTCCTTCCACGTCGCTGACATCGTCGTTGAGCGAATGGATGGCTGCCACCGTTTCTTCGACCATGGCGGTATTGTGCTGCGTGACCTGGTCGATCTCGCCGATCATCCTGTTGATCTCGCGGATCGCCACATCTTCTTCCTGCGCGGATTTTTCGATCTGGCCGACGGCCTGGCCGATTTCCTCGATATGACCGGCAATGCGCGAGAGTGCGCCGCCGGTCTCGCCGACGAGGCCCACGCCCTCCGTGACCTGCCGTTCGGACGTGGTGACGAGTTGGCGGATTTCCTTGGCGGCCGAGGCCGAGCGCTGGGCAAGCTCGCGCACTTCCTGCGCAACGACGGCAAAGCCCTTGCCCGCTTCGCCCGCACGTGCAGCCTCCACACCGGCATTGAGCGCCAGCAGGTTGGTCTGGAAGGCGATCTCGTCGATCACACCGATGATCTTGCCGATTTCGGATGAGGAGCGGGAGATCTGTTCCATCGCGGCGACGGCGCGCTCGACGATGGTTCCAATAGTCGCGCTGTCGCCACGTGCCATGTCGACGAGACCCTTGGCCTTGCGGGCGAAGTCTGCGGTCGCGCCGATGCTCCCGACGATCTGCTTGACGGAGGCTGAGGCTTCCTCAAGGCTTGCTGCCTGCCGCTCGGTGCGCGATGCGAGATCACGCGTCGCTGAGCCGATCTCGCGCGAGCTCTTCGACATGGAGCCGGCAACCGAGGCAATCTCTTCGATCGCCCGGCAGAGCGAAGCGGCGGCTTCGTTGAAGTCCTTGCGCAGTGCCTCGGTCTTGGGATCGAACGCCTGGTCGATGGAGACGAAGAGCCTGCCCGCGGCCAGCGCCTTCAAGCCTTCGGCCAGCGCCGTGATGGTCTGCTGGTCCTGTGCCGCCTGGCTGTTCATGCGTTCGATCTGCTCGGCCGCGCGGCTTCTGAGTTCAATGACTTCCTCGATATCCTGCCAGACGAAGATGAGCAGCGTTTCCTCGCCGCGCTGCCAGCGGATCAGCGTCACGTTGACGGAAAACTGGCTGTTGTCGGCTCGACGGACGCGCCATTCGAAACGGTAATGCCCGTCCTGCATCGCCTTGGTTATATATTCCATCGCCATCGCATCGGAGCGGTTGCCGTCCAGCTGGAACTCGGGCGAAAACTCCGGGGGCGTCAGGCCCATCAACGTTTCGCGTGGCTGCCGCATGATATGGGCAAAAGCGTCGTTGAACTCGACAACTCTACCCTCGCGCAACACGCAGACACAGTCCGGCGATTTTTCGAAAATGTAGCTTGCCAGTTCCTGCCGGAAATTCTCCGGCTTGCTGAAAAAGTTCTTGAACACGCCCGCTCTCCATTGTTCAAAACATTATTTGGAGAGATTCTAAAGAAAGTCGCTTAAAATTGTTTTAAATAGATAACAAATATAAAATGAATTTCATAGTTCGTTCTTGCGGACGTTGCGCAGGATCTTGTGCAACGTGTTGAGAAAGGCGCGGTATTCGTCCTCGTCGATATCGCGGAACATCTGGCGCAGCCCGTCATACATGACCGGCCAGACCTCGTTGAACACGGCGCGTCCCTCTTCGGTAATGGCGACATCGCGCACCCGCAGGTCGTCGGCACGCGGGGTACGGCTGATCAGCCCCTGCTCTTCCAGCGAATCCACCGTGCGGCTCATGGTCGACTGTTCGGTGACGCCGAGAACGGAAAGCTCATTGATCGTCAGCGACGACGAGACGGAGAGCACGGCCAGCGCCCGCATCTTGGCGGTGGTGATGTCGCGGGCGCGAAGCTCTTCGGAAAGATTTGCGTTCCACCGCGCCATGACGCGGTTCATGATATAGGGCGCGAAATGGTTCAGGCCCATCTCGCCCAGGCTCGGCATGCGGCCATCCTCGCTGCCGGGTGGGCCGAGAACATCCCCGGAAAAGCCGCTCTCCATCCAGTCTTCTCCCATTTCATGCCTCGGTCGTCACCTCAAAACGAGGCAGCGACCCAATCGGTTTCAGGTCTCTTTTTATTTCAGTGCCTGTTCACTTCAGAGAAGATGCGAGCAGGAAGCCGGATCCGCCACCAAGGCCCGGACCAGGATGGGTGGACGCTCCGATATGGTAGAGCCCCGGCACATGCGTCATGTGGTTATTCGGTCTCTTGAATGGGCGCCAGAGGAAAAACTGGTCTAGTCCACAGAAGCCGCCGTAAGGATCACCACCGACGAGGTTCATGTTCATGACTTCGAGATCGGCCGGCGAATAGGCGCGCCGCGCAATCACCGCCTCGTCGAAATTCTCGATATGGTGGCGCAGCATCGCCTCCACGCGATCGGCAAAAGCCTCACGCAGCGTCTCGGTCCAGCGCCCATCCGCCGGGCAATCGAGCGCGCCCGCCGCATCGCCCTTGATGAAGCGTGGCGTGTCGGGCAGCTGTAGCCAGAGGATCGACTGGCCCTCCGGCGCGCGGCTCGGATCGAAGGAGGTGGGCTGGCCGACGCAGACGGTGGGCTCGGCCGGCAACAGACCGCGCTCCGCCTCGTTGGCTGAACGTGATACGCCGTCAAGGCCCGGCGTCAGGTGCAACAGCGCGACCTTGCCGAGAGCGTCCCCCGCCTTCCAGCGCGGGGCCGCCTTCAGGGCGTAGTGGATCTGCATGTTTCCCTTGCCATAGCGATAGGCCTTCAGCCCGTCCTTGACATAGTCGGGCAGGGCGGCCGCGCCGCTCTTTAAAAGCCGCTTGTAGATCTGGTCGGGCGTCATCGAGGCAATCACGCCGGCACCGGCCTTGAAACTGCGGCCATCGGCGAGGCGCACACCGGTGGCCTTGCCGCCCGGCCCGAGGATCACTTCATCGACGTCGGCGCCGGTCACGATCTCTCCGCCCTGATCGCTGATGAGCTTTTCAAACGCCTTCAGCAGGTTGACCGCGCCACCCTTGACGACGGGGCAGCCCGCCAGCTCGATGGCAAAGCCGATGACCTTGACCATTTCCGCCGAATAGCTGCTTTCAGGACCCAGACCGCAATGCAGCGTCCAAGGCGCCCACAGCGCCTTCATCTCGTCGGATTGATAGGTGGTTTCCAGGTAGGAGCGCGCTGGTGCCAGCGCTTCGCCGAAGAAGGACGCCAAGCCCTTCAGCCCGCGCGACCACGCTTCCTTGGCAACCAGCTTCGCCGTGGCCATGGACCAGAGATTTCCGCCCAGCAGTCCGAAGACGAAACCCGCATTGCCGCCGAAGCGGTTCATCTCGCGGTCGAAGGCCTGGCCGTCGCCGGCGGCGAGACCGTCGAAATTCGCGATATTCTCCGCCCGATTCATGGAGAGGATTGCGTGGGACCCGTCGGGTCGCAAAACGCCGGTCGGCGTTGCCGAATGGCAGAACTCCAACCCTCGCGCCTCCAGATCCTTGCCGAGTGCCGCAAAGGCCGGCGAGGTTATGAAGAGAACCATGGTGGTCGCCATCACATCGTGGACAAAACCCGGTGTGGTGATCTCTTCCGTGCGCAGGCAGCCGCCAATCTGCGAATTGCGCTCAAGAAGCAGAACCTTCTTGCCCTTCTTGCCCAGAACGGCCGCCGCCACCAGCGCATTGATGCCGCTGCCGACGATAATATAGTCCGGATTGGTGGTCATGGATCATCTCCGTGGGGGGATGGGTTGGTTTGGCCCCGCGTCTTAACTTTGCGGAAGAAGTTGGGGAGGAACTTGCCGCTGCGGCAACTCTCCCTCCCCTTATGTGGGGAGGGTTGGGGAGGGGTCTTTCTCTCCGCTTGCTCAGTGCTTGCGGCCAAGACCCCCTCTGCCTGCCGGCATCTCCCCCACAGGGGGGACGGATGGGAGGAGCGTTCTGCTCTGCCGCCACCTCACCTCAAGCCGCACGCTCGGGGGACGGCCCTGACCTCACGCAATCAGCGCCAGCGCGCGGATCGGCGAGCCCGTGCCCTTGACGAACTTCAGCGGTGCGGCAATCAGGATCGCTCCCTTCGGCGGCAACTGATCGAGGTTCGACAGGCTGGCGAGGCCGTATTTGTTGGCCTTGTGCATGAGGTTATGTGCCGGGAAGGGCGGGTTCATGCCGCCGGCCATGCCGGCATCGGTGCCGATGGTTTCCTGGCCCCAGCCGATAATGCCCTTGGAGAGAAGGTATTCAATAGCCTCTGCCGTCGGGCCGGGCGTGTGCGGACCGGTCTCGTCGGCATTGAGGAAGGTTTCGGATGAGCCGTTGCGCTTGTACCAGTCGGTGCGCATGACGACCCAGGTGCCGGCTTCGATCTCGCCATGCTCGGCTTCCCATTCCTTGATGCTCTCAACCGTCAGCAGATAATCGTTGTCGGCAGCGGCTTCCTTCGAACGGTCGATGACATTGACCGGGGCGACGAAGTTCTGCGGCGGGATCGTGTCAGTCGTGTTGCCGGGATGATCCTTGCCGGTGACCCAGTGACAGGGCGCATCGAAATGCGTGCCGGTATGTTCGCCCAGTTCCAGCCAATTCCAGGCCCAGAACGGACCGTTCTCGTCATAGGCTGAAATCTCGTGAACCTTGACGTTCGGCGTGTTCTTGCCGAACTGCGGCGGCAGATAGAGAACCGGCGTTTCCGGACCGAGCGGTGCGGTGAGATCGACGACCTTGACCTTGCCCGTCAGCAGTTGGGCGGCGAGTTGGGAAAGTGAGCTTGTATCCGACATGGTGATCCCCTTTTATTGGCGGATGCGCACCCGGCGGAAGCCCGGCCGGGTCCTGCATTGAGGCGACGCTAGCTCGTAAAATATGTAAATGCAAGTAATTTTCCGGTGAACTTTTCCCATTGCCTTACCGCCTTGCCTGGCTTGCAATGTGGCGCAGCTACCTATCCGGCGGGAGTCGAGGCGATGATGGGCATCGCTTGCAATCTCCCGAATTATTTTAAGCTTGATGCATTTTTGAGAAGATGTATGCATACAGAAATAAATCCGAAGAAATCGGGGGAACGAGATGTCTGAATTCGACGCTGTCATCCTGGGCGCAGGTCACAATGGTCTTGCCGCTGCCGTGCATCTGGCGGCCAAGGGCTGGAAGGTTGCGGTCGTCGAGGCCAAGGCGAGCGCTGGGGGTGCGGTGAAGACGCAGGAGCTCATCGAGCCGGGCTTCCGCCATGATCTGGCCGCCATGAACCTCTCCATGTTCGCGGGCTCTGCGTTCCATCAGGCCTATGCAGGGGAGCTGGCCGCGCAGGGGCTGAAATTCGTGCCTGCGCCGAATTGCTTCGCCAGCGTCTTCCCGGACGGTACCCATCTCGGTATCGGCACGGATGCCGCAGCCAATAAGGCGGGGATTGCAGCGCTCTCGACGAAGGACGCGGAAAGCTTCGCCGCCATGTCCGCCGAGTTCGGCACGATGGCGCCCCATCTCTTCGGCCTGCTGGGCAATCCGATGCCGTCCATGGGAAGCATCAAGACGGTCTGGAAGGCATGGCGCGCCGGCGGCGTGCCGCTGCTCACCGACCTTCTCCGCCTCCTCCTCTCCTCGCCGCGTGGCTTCCTCGACCGGCATTTTGACAATGAAAAGCTGAAGGCGATGATGGCCGCGTGGGGGCTGCATCTCGACTTCCCGCCCGACGCTGCCGGCGGTGCGCTCTTTCCCTATCTTGAGACGATGACCAACCAGGCCTTCGGCATGGTGATCGGTGAGGGCGGGGCCGATGCGATCGTCAAGGCTATGACTGGTCTGCTGAAGGCCAGGGGCGGGGAACTCTTCTTCAGCTCCCCGGTCGCCTCGGTCGAGGTTTCCGACGGGCGCGCCAGATCGGTGACGCTCGGGGATGGGCGCAAACTGACGGCGAAGCGTGCAGTCATTTCCAATATTCACCCCAAGCTGCTGTTTGACGGCATGGTTTCTGGCAGTTCCTTGCCGCGCCGTTTCGCGGATGGCCTCAGGACCTATCGCGCTGGACCCGGCGCCATGATGATCCATCTGACGCTGGATGGGCTACCCGACTGGTCGGCATCGCCGAACCTTAAATCCTACGCCTATGTGCATATCGCGCCGAACCTTGCCATGATGAACAGGGTCTATGACGAGGCCGTATCCGGCCTGCTGCCGCGCGAGCCTGCCCTCGTCGTCGGCCAGCCCACGACGCTCGATCCTACCCGCGCGCCGGCGGGGAAACACGTGCTGTGGGTTCAGGTCCGTGTTCTACCCGCCGAGATCAGGGGCGATGCGGCTGGCGAGATCACCGCGACGGATTGGCCCTCGGTGAAAGAGGCCTATGCCGATCGTGCTCTCTCGATCATCGAAAGCTACGCCCCCGGCTTCCGCTCGAAAATCCGCGGCCGCGCCGTCTGGTCGCCGCTCGATCTTCAGGCCGAAAACCCGAATCTGATCGGGGGCGACAGCCTTTCCGGCTCGCATCATCTCGACCAGAATTTCCTCTTTCGTCCGGTTGCCGGCTACTCGCGCTACAAGAGCCCGGTGGAAGGTCTCTATATGTGCGGCGCTGCCACCTGGCCTGGCGCGGGCACGGGGGCAGGCTCCGGCTATATGCTCGCGAAGATGCTCGCAGGCTAGCTCCCGGACGAGAGATGGGGGCAATTACTTCAGGCCTCAAGGAAAGTCTTGACGTGGCACTGCGCTTCCCGCAGGTAAGGTTCGACTTAACACGCGCATAACGGACAAGCGATGGATCTCGAACTGGTTGCCAGCGACGCCCAGGAGGGCAAGAAGCAGGAGTTGAAGCTCTGGCTGCGCCTGCTCGCCACGACCAAGCTCATGTCGCAGGAAATCCGCAGGCGTCTGCGCCGCGAGTTCGGCGCGACGCTGCCGCAGTTCGACCTGCTCGCCCAGCTCTATCGCGAGAAGGACGGCCTTCGTCTCGGCGAGCTTTCCAGTCGCACAATGGTCACCAACGGCAATGTCACGGGTCTCGTCGAGCGGCTCGAGGCTGACGGCACGATCATCCGGGAGCGTCTGGAAGACGACAAACGCGTGACCGTTGCGCGGCTGACGGAAAAGGGCCGCACCTATTTCGAAGGCATGGCCGAAGCTCACGAACGCTGGATCAAGGAGATGATGGCGGAGGTCGAACCCACCATTCTCACGCGGCTCCTGGCCGAGGTTGGCGCGGTCAAGGAATCCGCCCAGCGGCATCTGTCGGAAGAAGACTGACATCGACCGCTTCCTGCAACGAAGCCTGCATCTGATTCAACAGCAAGCCGGTCGGCCGCCTTTCCAGTGGCGGCGGTACAATCTTCAACTTCGGTTGGTATCGGCGCCGGCCGCCTCACGCTTTTAAAATGGCTGCGAAGCGCGGATCGAAGGCGTGGCCGATCGGTTCGGCCGCCGCCCCACGCGCGACAGCCCAGAGGTCGGTCATGCCCAGCTGAAGCCTTGGCAGCGTGCGGTCCGGCCGGTCGGCATTGGACGGTAGAAGCGGCTCGATGGCGGCGATCAGCCGGGTTGCGAGTTCGATCGGCGCGCCGCCGCAGAGAATGACGGTTTGCGGATCGAACACCGTCTCGATCAGATTGATCGCCCAGCGCAAGTCGGTCGCCGCCCGCTCGATCCATTCAAGAACTGCGGGATCACCTGCAGCCGCGCGGCGGTTGATCTCCTCGTGGAGATCAGATGCCATGGCGTCGAGGCCGAGATGTTCGTAGAGTGAGGCCAGCGACGCGCGGTGTTCCAGCTGCGTGGTCCTCGCCCCTGTGGTCAGCAGCGCCATGCCGATCTCGCCCGCATTGCCATAGGCGCCGGTGTAGAGCTCGCCATCGAGAATGAGGCCGGCGCCGATGCCGTAGCCGACATAGAGGCAGACGGCATGGTCGACATCGTGGGCCACGCCCACCATGCGTTCGGCGGTCGCGCACGCCGCCGCGTCGTTCTGGAGCGTCACGCTGAGGCCGGTGCCCGCGGCAAGCCGTTCGAGCAACGGATAGCGCTGCCATGCGCCCATCATCCACGGATTGTCGGTCTCGTCCTGCTGCCGCACGCCGAAGGGGCCCGGCATGGCAACGCCGAGACCGACCAGCCGTTCCTCGGCGTAGGGGATCTGTGCGGTGAGTTCGCCGCGCACATCTGCTATCAGCCGCAGCACGACCGGGGTTCCGTCCTCCGGGCCGCTGTTCGGCAATCTTGCTTCCTTCCGGATCAGCACGTCGCCCACCAGATTGACGGCAATCGCACGGGTCACCTGACGGTCGATCTGCAGGCCGATGGCGAAGGCGCCTTCGGGCACGAGCGCATAAGGGGTCGAAGGCTGGCCGCGTCCGCGGCGCACGCTCTGGCGCGATGTCACCAGCCCGTCGTTTTCCAGCTCCTCCATGATGTTGGACACTGTCTGCTTCGTCAGCAGCGTGGCGCGCGCCAGATCGGCACGTGACAGCGCACCGTTGCGCCGCAGCGCATCGATGATCACCCGGCGATTATGGGCGCTGGTGCCTTCGTGGTTCGTCCCGCTCTTTGCCCTGATCGGGCGCATTCCGCTCATCCGCATTTCCCCCTTGACAGAAATAGAATATTGAAGAACTAATTAGTCAAGACATTTGACTTAAAAGAAACCACAGAGTTTCTGAGGGAACGACCGGAGGCCTCGCAGCTTCGAAATTCACTTTGGCCGGCGGCGTGGTGCCCACGGCCGGAAAACTGCTTGCTATCCAAAACTTGCCAAAAACTTGGAGGACGGAATGCTGAAATCCCCGATGACATCATGGCACAAGACATTGCTCGGCGCGGCGCTGGTCAGCGCGTCCTTTGCCTCGCATGCCTTTGCCGAGACAACGATCAACGCGCTTTTCATGGCGCAGGCCGCCTATAGCGAAGCCGATGTGCGCGCCATGACGGATGCCTTCACCAAGGCCAATCCGGATATCAAGGTTAATCTGGAATTCGTGCCTTACGAGGGCCTGCATGACAAGACGGTGCTGGCACAGGGCTCCGGCGGCGGTTATGACGTCGTCCTCTTCGACGTGATCTGGCCGGCAGAATATGCGACCAACAAGGTTCTGGTCGATGTCTCGTCGCGCATTTCGGACGAGATGAAGAAGGGCGTCCTGCCCGGCGCCTGGACGACGGTGCAGTATGACGGCAAGTATTATGGCATGCCGTGGATCCTCGATACCAAGTACCTGTTCTACAACAAGGAAATCCTCGAAAAGGCCGGCATCAAGACGCCGCCGAAGACCTGGGACGAGCTGAACGCGCAGGCCAAGATCATCAAGGACAAGGGGCTTCTCCCCACGCCGATCGCCTGGAGCTGGTCGCAGGCGGAAGCCGCGATCTGCGACTACACGACGCTGGTCAGCGCCTATAAGGGCGAGTTCCTAAAGGACGGCAAGCCGGCCTTCCAGACCGGCGGCGGGCTCGATGCACTGAAATACATGGTCGACAGCTACAAGTCGGGGCTCACCAATCCGAACTCCAAGGAATTCCTCGAAGAGGATGTCCGCAAGGTCTTCGAAAACGGCGATGCAGCCTTCGCGCTGAACTGGACCTACATGTACAACATGGCCAACGACCCGAAGGACAGCAAGGTGGCCGGCAAGGTCGGCGTTGTGCCGGCGCCGGGCGTTGCCGGCAAGAGCGAGGCATCCGCCGTCAACGGCTCGATGGGTCTCGGCATCACCGCTGCGAGCAAGCATCAGGACGAAGCCTGGAAATACATCGCCTTCATGACGTCGCAAGCAACGCAGAACCAGTATGCCAAGCTGAGCCTGCCGATCTGGGCGTCGTCCTATGACGATCCGGCTGTCACCAAGGGCCAGGAAGAGCTGATCGCTGCCGCCAAGGTCGGGCTGGCCGTGATGTATCCGCGTCCGACGACCCCGAAGTATCAGGAACTGTCGACCGCCCTGCAGCAGGCGATCCAGGAATCGCTGCTCGGCCAGTCTTCTCCGGAAGACGCGCTGAAGACGGCGGCGCAGAACAGCGGTCTCTGACTTAGCGACTAGGGTGGCGCTTGCCGCCGCCCGTTTTCTGCTTTTCACTCTCACTCTTCAAGACGACGACAGGAAGGGCTTGCCGATGTCCGGCACCTTTATGACCACGCGCGCCTGGGCTTTGATGCTGCCGCTTCTGGTGGTGATGATCGCCGTGATCGGCTGGCCACTGGTGGATACGGTCGGCCTCTCCTTCACCGATGCCAAGTTGGTTGGGACGGCGGGCCAATTCGTCGGCTTCGAGAACTATGCGAAGATGCTGGCGAGCGCGAATTTCCAGCGCAGCCTCATCATCACGGCGATGTTCGCAGTGATTTCCGTCGCGGCAGAAATGGTGCTGGGCGTGCTGGCTGCGCTACTGCTCAACCAGGATTTCAAGGGCCGCGGCGTGCTGCGCGCGCTGATGATCCTGCCCTGGGCGCTGCCAACGGTGGTCAATGCCACGCTCTGGCGGCTGATCTACAATCCCGAATATGGCGCGCTGAATGCCGCGCTGACGCAACTGGGCCTCCTCGACGCGTACCGCTCCTGGCTCGGCGAGCCGGGCACGGCGCTCACAGCGCTCATTGTTGCAGACTGCTGGAAGAATTTTCCGCTCGTAGCGCTGATTGCGCTGGCCGCCCTGCAGGCGGTGCCGCGCGACATTACCGCAGCGTCGCTCGTCGATGGCGCGGGTCCCTTCACCCGCTTCCGCTTCGTCATCTTGCCCTATCTCGCAGGTCCTCTCATGGTGGCGCTGGTGCTGCGCACGATCGAGGCCTTCAAGGTCTTCGACATCATCTGGGTCATGACACGCGGCGGGCCGGCCAACAGCACGCGCACGCTGTCCATCCTCGTCTATCAGGAGGCGTTCTCGTTCCAGCGGGCAGGCTCCGGCGCATCGCTTGCGCTGATCGTCACGCTCTTCGTCACGGTGCTGGCGCTCGCCTATGGAGCGCTGGTACGCAAGGCTGCGGGGAGTGCCGCCTGATGGAACGCAAGAGCCCACTCTTTGCCGCTTTTCTTTATGTCTCGGCGCTGCTTCTCGCCGTGGTGATCCTCGCGCCGATCCTCTGGCTCTTCGTCATGAGCATTTCGCCGGCCGCCGATCTCGCCGCCAAGCCGCTGCGCTGGTGGCCTGAGACGCCGGACTTCTCGCGCTATGCCACGTTGCTCTCGACGCTCGAAAACAGCGCAGGCGCCGCCTTCACCGCATCGCTGCGCAACAGTCTGGAAGTCGCCGGCATGGCGACGCTTGCGGCGATTGCGCTCGCCATTCCCGCCGGTTGGGCGGTGTCGCGCACGCCCTCCATCGGCTGGTCGCTCTCGCTCGTCATCGCCACCTACATGCTGCCGCCGGTCGCGCTTGCCGTGCCGCTCTACATGGGGCTGGCGCATCTGGGCATGCTCAACAACGTCTTCGGCCTGGCGCTCGTCTACCTCACGATCCTCGCGCCCTTCACCACATGGCTGATGAAATCCGGCTTCGACTCCATACCGAAGGAAATCGAGGCGGCGGCGATGATGGACGGGGCAGGGCTCTTCCAGACGCTGCGCATCATCACGCTGCCGCTGGCCATGCCGGTCATGGCGACCTCGGCGCTCTTCGCCTTCCTGCTGGCATGGGATGAATTCTTCTATGCCCTGCTTTTCACCTCCGACCAGCGCGCCAAGACGCTGACGGTCGCCATCGCCGATCTCGCCGGCGGCCGCGTGTCGGATTACGGACTGATCGCAACCGCAGGCGTGCTCGCCGCCCTGCCTCCGGTGCTGATCGGTCTTGTCATGCAACGCGCCCTGATTTCGGGCCTGACCAATGGCGGCGTCAAAGGATGATCATGAACACAGAAAAGACACGGGCCCCGGGCCTCGTCGCCATCGACCGCGAAATGGCGCGCCAGCATGCGGATGCGCTCGCCTCCTATGAGGCAAGCGGTGACATCGTGTGCAAGGCCGCCGCATCCCTGAAACAGACGGGCAAACTGCTGCTGCTGGGCATGGGCGGGTCCCATGCCGTCAACCGGGCCGTCGAGCCGCTCTATCGCGCCGCCGGCATCGAGGCGATCGCGCTGCCGCTTTCCGAACAGCTGGGCCAGCCTCTGCCCCTGAAGGGGCGGACGATCTTCGTCACCTCGCAATCCGGCGAAAGCGCTGAAGTGTTGCGCTGGTTCGATGAAACAGGCGGCACGGGTGACACGTTCGGATTGACGCTGGAGGGCAGCTCCTTCCTGGCACGTTCCGCGCCCAGCCTCGTCGGCGTCGGCGGCACCGAGCATGCTTTTGCGGCGACCCGCAGCCTCACGATCACCTTTGCGCTGCATCTCGCAATCTTTGCCGCACTCGGCGAAGACCCGGCGGCAGCGCTCGCCATCCTTCGTGATCCGCAGACGCTCGATATCGCGCCAGCGCTGGCCGCACTGGAAGGTGTTGCGACCGTCGTCACCTCCGGCCGCCGCCTGCAGGGCGTGGCCGAGGCGCTTGCACTGGGGCTGACCGAGCTTTCGCGCCTGCCATGCTTTTCGCTGGAAGGTGGGCAACTGCGCCATGGGCCTATGGAAATGCTCGGCCCCAAGGTCGGCGTCATTCTCTTCCGGGGCAACGATCCGACCGGGCCTCTGGTCACGGCCATGGCGGCCTCCGCGGTCGAGACGGGCTCGCCCGTCATTGTCTTTGATGGTTCCGCCGAGGCGCCCGTGCCGGACTGCGTGACGCTGAAGTTTCCGCCCGCGACCGGAGTTGCGGCGATCTTGCAGATGCTGCCCGTCGCGCAGGCGCTGATGGTCGCCTTCGCCGCCGCGCGCGTGGAGAATGCCGGCACGCCGGTGCGCTCCACCAAGATCACCCGGAGCGAGTGAATGAAGCCGCTCGCAGTCATCGGCAATGTCAATGTCGACCTGATCCTCGGCCCGGCCGCGCCATGGCCGAAGGCGGGCACGGAGATCATCGTCGATCATGACGAGCTGCGCGTCGGCGGGCAGGCGGGCAACACGGCGCTTGCCTGGGACGGGCTCGGAGTGCCTTACGACATCGCCGCCAATGTCGGCGACGACCAGTTCGGCCGCTGGCTGTCGAGCGCCTTCGGGGACCGCGCTGCGCGCTGGCGGGTGCGGCCGGAGCGTACCACGCTCTCGGTCGGCATCACCCATCCAGATGGCGAGCGCACCTTTTTCACCACGCGCGGGCATCTGCCGCGCCTCTCCCTCGATGACGTGCTGGCGATCCTTGACGGAGAACGGCTGCGCGGCGGCTATGCGCTTCTCTCCGCGGCCTTCCTGACGGAAGACCTGACGCGCGACTATGACGCGCTGTTCGACTGGGCCGATGCGCATGCAATCACGCTGGCGCTCGACACCGGCTGGCCGCTGGAAGGGTGGACGGAGGCCAATTGCCTTGCCACAAGACGCTGGCTCGGCCGCTGCGGGATCGCGCTGATGAACGAGGTCGAGACGACGACGCTGGCCGGGTCGTCGGATCTGGAAGCCGCCGCACGTGCGCTCCATGCCCTCATGCCGCCGGGCGCGATCTTCGTCGCGAAATGCGGTCCCGATGGCGCGCTGGCGATAAACTCCGACGGACGCGTTCACACGGTCGCCGCGCCGCGCGTGACGGTGATCGACACGATCGGCGCGGGCGACGTGTTCAATGCCGGCTTCCTGGCGGCTCTTGCCCGTGGCGAGCCGATCGCAACATGTCTCGAAACCGGGACAGCCGTCGCCTCGCGCGCCATTTCCACCCTGCCACGCAGCTATGGCCCGGCGGATTTCACCTCCGCGGCCCTTGAGGAAACCCTCCAATGAGCGCGCTCGAAATCACCAATATTCGCAAGAGCTATGGCGACGTGGAGACGCTGAAGGGCATCGACATATCGCTCGAAAGCGGCGAGTTCCTCGTGCTGCTCGGCTCGTCCGGCTGCGGCAAGTCGACCCTGCTCAACATCATCGCGGGCCTGGCGGAAGCAACCAGCGGCGATATCCGTATCGGCGACCGTTCGGTGCTCGGCGTGCATCCCAAGGATCGCGATATCGCCATGGTGTTCCAGTCCTACGCGCTCTATCCGAACCTCACCGTCCACCGCAACATCGGCTTCGGTTTGGAGATGCGCAAAGTGCCCGCGGCCGAGCGCGACAAGGCGGTGCGCGAGGCGGCGAAGCTCCTCCAGATCGAGCCGCTTCTGGACCGCAAGCCGAGCCAGCTCTCCGGTGGGCAGCGCCAGCGTGTCGCCATCGGTCGGGCGCTGGTGCGCAAGCCCAATGTCTTCCTCTTCGATGAGCCGCTGTCCAATCTCGACGCCAAGCTGCGCATGGAAATGCGCACCGAGCTCAAGCGCCTGCACCAGATGCTGAAGACGACCGTGGTCTATGTCACGCATGACCAGATCGAGGCGATGACGCTCGCCACCCGCATCGCCGTCATGCGCGACGGAAAGATCGAGCAGCTGGGCACGCCGGACGAGATCTATAACCGGCCGCAGACGCTCTATGTCGCGACCTTCGTCGGCGCGCCGCCGATGAACCTTCTGGACGCGACCGTGACGGGCGGGGCGCTGTCGATCGATGGAACACCGATCGTCCTGCCGCTTCCGCAGACGATAAAGCCTCTCGCGGACAGCCAAAAGCTCGTCGTCGGCATTCGGCCCGAGGCCTTGCATCTGGACGAACAGGGGGCCTTGGAGGTCGTCTGTGAGGTTGCGGAATTGACCGGGCCAGAGCTGATCGTCACCGGTCGGTCGGGGGCGCAGCAACTGATGGCCTGCCTGCCGCCGCGTTCAGCCTTGGCTGCCGGTCAATCGTTCAGGCTGGGTTTTGCTCCTGAGGCCATGTGCCTTTTCGATCGCGCCACGGGAATGCGTTGCGATTAAAAGACGTCGTTAAGGCGCCCGCGCGAATAGGGATGGAACGCGCCAGGGCTCCCATTTGCGATTATTGTCTCTCGTAGCGTTCGAGCGGCAATCCATCGGCGTCGGCGAAGAATGTGAAGCGCTTGCCGGCGGACGGTTCGCGGCGCACGGGCTGGACGGGAACCCCGCATGTCTTAATATGCACGATCGCAGAGTCGAGATCGCCCGTCTCAAAAGCAGGGCGCCGAAGGACTGCGGCTTCCGGTCGGCTGGGGCGTGGCGTCGGAATTGGGAAATAAAAGAGTGCCATCCGGCAGCGCGATGGGTCGAGCCTTGATGCGCCATCAGCACGCGCGCCTTCGACCGCCGACAGGACACATGACTATCAAGGGAGGAGTGACATGAAAGCCAGGATTGCCCTGCTGAGATCGATGGGAACGGCGCGGCCCTATCAGGACACGAAGCCGCTCGAAATCGTCGAGGCTGATCTTGAGGAGCCGGGTTTCGGTGAATTGCGCGTGAAGATGGCCGCGGCCGGGCTCTGCCACTCCGACCTCTCCGTCATCAATGGCGACCGTCCACGCGACATGCCGGTGGCGCTGGGGCACGAGGCCTCGGGTGTTGTCGAAGCCGTCGGCGCCGGCGTCACACGCTTCGCGCCCGGCGATCACGTCGTTCTAGTCTTCGTGCCGTCCTGCGGCCATTGCGTTCCCTGCGCCTCTGGCCGGCCCGCGCTCTGCGAACCCGGCGCCGCTGCGGCTGTCAAGGGTACGCTTCTCGGCGGCGAGCGGCGGCTGCGCTACAAGGGCGAGGCCATCAACCATCATATCGGTGTTTCGGCCTTTTCCACTCATGCCGTGGTGTCGGAAAACTCCTGCGTGAAGATCGACAAGTGGATCCCGCTCGATCGCGCGGCCCTTCTCGGGTGCGCGGTGCTGACGGGCGTCGGCGCGGTGCTGAATTCGGGAGAGCTGAAGATGGGCGAGAGTTGTGCCATCGTCGGCCTCGGCGGCGTCGGACTTGCCGGACTTCTGGGTGCAGTGGCAGCGGGCGCGGAGACGATTATCGCTGTCGACATGGCCGCACACAAGCGGGCGCTCGCGCTGGAACTGGGGGCGACGCATGCCATCGACCCGACCAAGGAGGGTGCGGTGGCCGAGGTGAAGGCGCTGACCAAGGGTGGTGTCGATCTGGCGGTAGAACTGGCAGGGGCGGCGCCCGCCCTCAAATTTGCCTATGAAATCACCCGGCGCGGCGGAACGACCGTGACCGGCGGCCTGCCCAATCCGAAGGCCGAATTCACGATCCCGGCCGTCTCGCTGACGGTGGGCGAGCAGACGCTGAAAGGTTCCTATGTCGGGTCCTGCGTGCCGGTGCGCGACATCCCGCGCTTTGCCGCGATGATGCAGGCTGGCAAGCTGCCGATCGAGAAACTGATGACGCACCGGATCACGCTCGATGACATCAATGAAGGCTTCGAGCGGCTGGCAACCGGCGAGGCCATCCGGCAGGTCGTGGTGTTTTAATTGCTGTGGAGGCCTTCTTCTTCCACCGTCTTCTGGAAAGCGCCTCCTCGCGGAGGACAAGGCGCGAGTCCTGCTTCCGTTTGCACGGTGAAGGCAGGATGAGCGCGGTTACTTATTCTACCACGCGGATTATGCGCCCTGTTTGTCCACGGGGAGCTGAGTGATCGGCCGTTGGTGGTCTCGGGAGGCCGATCACACAGCGGCGGGTGATGGACAGGCAGCCTGTGGGCCCATGCCTGTCCAGGACCTCCCTCGGGTCAGGGCTTGAGCTCCGTGGCCGCAATCATTTCCTGGAAACGCGCAACGGCGGTGTGATCCTGTCCTCGACCCAGCGTCTTCTGGGCCGCAGACCAGAGTTCGAGGCAGAGCGAGGAGAAGGGGGTCGTCGTGTCGGTTTCCGATGCGACGCCGAGCGCAATGCCGAGGTCCTTGACCATGAGGTCGAGGCCGAAGCCGGCGTCGAACTTGCGCGAGAGGACGAACTGCTTGAATTTCTTCTGCGTCGAATTGTTCATGCCGGTGGAAGCATTGAGTACGTCCACCATGGTTTCGGGCGACAGGCCGAAGCGGCTGCCGATCAGTAGCGCTTCAATGCCGATCAGGAAGCCGCCGGCGCTGACGAGATTGTTCAGCGCCTTCATGGCGTGCGCGGCGCCAATGCCGCCGACGACGGTCAGGCTCGAACCCATGCGGGCGACCAGCGGGCGCACCTTCTCGATGACGTCGGCATCGCCGCCCAACATGATGGCGAGGTCGCCGGTCCTGGCGCGCGGCACGCCGCCGGAGACGGGGGCATCGACGAGAGCAATGTTCAAGGCGGCCAGCCGCTCGGCAATCGCGCGCGTCTGGGTCGGCGCGCCGCTCGACATGTCGACGATGATGCTGCCCGGCTTGAGCGCGGCTGCGACGCCGCTTTCGCCGAAAAGAACGCTTTCGACAATGCCGCTGGTGGGTAACATGGTCACCACAATGTCCGCAGTGCGGCCGACATCCGTGGCCGAACCGGCAGCCGTCGCGCCGATCTCGGCGGCGACCTTTTGTGTCGTCTCGGCATTGGCATCAAGAACGGTCAGCGCGTAGCCGCCGGCCGCCACATTTTTCGCCATGGGGGCTCCCATCGCACCGAGTCCAACAAAGCCGACTTTCGGCAGGCCGTCTTGATCGCTCATCTGATATTGTCTCCTCGCTTTCATGGAGGCGTGCCGCAGGATATTTACGCGCAAGCCTCGATTTCATATTGTCGTACAACATGATGATATGACATATCAAGGGTATTAACAGGTGGGAGGATGCCGGACATGAGGGATAATGACGAGCCGCATTACGAGGTCCTGGCCCTTCGTTACGCGACAACAGATTTGAATCGTCCCCGGCACGAGAATTTCTTTCCCGGCATGGATTTGCATGACGGCGCAATGCCGCTCGACTATTTCATATGGGCGATCCGCGGAGAAGGGCGGGTAATCGTTGTCGACACGGGCTTCGGCGCGGAGGCGGCGAAGGCGCGCAAGCGCATCCTTCTGCACGAGCCCGCGCAACTGCTGCGGCGCGCCGGCATCGAGCCGAACGATGTCAGCGATGTCATCCTCACGCACCTGCATTACGACCATGCCGGCGGGCTTTCAGCCTTTCCGAAGGCGCACTTCCATCTCCAGGATGACGAGATGCGCTTTGCGACCGGGCGCAACATGCGGCATTCCTGCCTGCGCGCGCCCTTCGAGTGCCGCGACGTCACGAAGGCCGTCGAACTGGTCTTCGCGGATCGGATCGTCTTTCACGATGGCGACGAGACGATCTTTCCGGGCATCGAACTCTTCCGCATCGGCGGGCATTCGGGCGGCTTGCAGGTCGTGCGGGTCGCGACGAAGCGGGGCAGGCTGGTGCTGGCGTCTGATGCGTTTCACTTCAACGAGAACCGGCTGCGGCGCGCACCGTTTCCCATTGTCTATCATCTTGGCGAGATGCTGGAGGGGTTCGACCGCTGCGAGCGGCTGGCCGGACAGAACCCTGACCTGCTGATTGCCGGCCATGACCCGGACGTGCGCCTCCGCTGGCCCGCTCTTGATGACGCCCATCCTGACATCGTTCGTCTTGATCTTGCGCCGGTGGCGAAAAATGA